>CAWHWH010000040.1:0-100064 GCA_963832865.1 uncultured Pseudomonadota bacterium | reverse complement strand
TGCCGCCGAATATGTCATCTGAAGGTCCTTGAAGGGCCGGACGGAACGCACCGGCGAAGGCTGTGAGGCAACGATGGCGCGTCGGGAAGCGGAGTACGGCAAGCCAAGTTAGGATCGTCTTCAGGGGAATGAAAGTGTCTAAATTGTCATGTTCCACGGAAAATTTACGCCACCCGTGGCGGGGATAACCAATTCGCAACCAACCACTCTTCAAAATCCCGCCTGCGCGTCTAGGCAGCCGTTCACGGCCACGTCGGCGGGAGACGAGGCGCGCAAGCGTCTGCGCCCAGCGCTCAGCCGTGAACGGACCAGTTCGGATCCAGGATTTGCGGCCTCCGCTGGTTTCCGACTTGCTGTTGCGAACAGCGCGGCCGGCGGCGGGTGGATGCCGTAACGTCCGAAAAACAGATCACCGATCGCCCAGCGACGATGGTGGACGTGAGCCAACGCTGCGCCAGATGAAACGGGCGGTCCTGCAACATATGGCAGCGCTGGCAGAGGCACTTCAGGTTGGCCAGCCGGTTGTTGGCAGGATCGTTGTCCAGATGCGCGGCGGCGAGCACGACGCGGGTCAGACGGACCTGCACGGCATCGATCAGATCAGGCCAGCGCGCGGGACGACCACGCCGGTCGCGCCATGTTCGCACAGTCTCGTCGAACCAGCGGCCGTCCGGCAGGCAGCGGACTAGCGCCAGGTGCGGACGGGCGCAACGCTGACAGCGACCCCCGGCGCGCTCAAAGCGGACGCGTCGACTGAATGCCGCCCAGTCCGGCGGATAAAGCGCCCGGTATTCGGAGCGGATCGGCACCTCCTACCCTACGCTGCCATCTTGCCGACCAGCCGATCGACCGCGACGCGGCCCATGGCGAGACGGTTGGCGATCACGCCAACCCCCAACGTCTCATACTCGCGTTGCCCTCGACCCAGCAGCGAGAACGATGGCTTGGGAGCCCTTGACCCGTTTCCGGGGCGGGTTGCGGCCGACGTGGGAAGCATAGGTGTCGCCGAAGGTTGGCATGGGGCCCGGCTGACCCGGCTCGATTCTGTCTCTGGACTGGCCTGTGAGTTGGATCAAGGACACGGCAAGTCAAGGGGGACCGTTCTCTAATCGCGTCCTTCCCGTCAATAGCCTTTTGCTTGCTCACGAGAGGCCTGGGCTCAGACTTGAAACATCGGCCAATTCCCCCGGCGAAAACCACCCTATATTCGATCATTCGCCAGGTCCGACATCGCCGGCCATACATTTCTGGACAGTCCTGCGGCCCAGGTTAAATCAGCCCTTCTTCTTTTTCTTCTTCCGGTCCTCTGCCCGCTTCTCTTTCTTGGACTTGTCCGCGGCGTCGGAGGCTCGCAGCTCTGCCCCTGAGCCTTCGCTCCGCTTCTAGCCAGTGGTCGAGTCGTGGCCTTTGGCCGTCCCTGGTTCTCCCAAAGCTGGTGGGCGAGGTCATGGACGCGAGAGGTATCAAGCAAGGCAAGGCCCTTTCATCGAGTTGATTTCAGAGCTAGCCCGGTTACCAGGGAGCGCGGATTCGCTACAACCGCTGCCCTCAACGTCTTTACCTCCGTCGGGCCCGTCAGACCGACGGGCGACTGCCCCGGTGCGGGGCGGAGCTGCACGCCTATATCGACGCCGCTGGTATCGGGAGGACCGCTAGGGATGGCTTTGCGGCTATTCGAATGGTCAACTGGTCATCGGTGAGGCCGAAAAGCGGACCTGCTTGCGACGACAATGGGGCCCGGCCCATCGAGAAGCGCCCAGGCCCTGAAGTCGGCTTCAGGTGCCGCAGCAGCCAGATCACCTCGATTTCGCGGTGCGTCTCGGCTTCAAGGTGGCGGCCTGACCGGACGCGGTAATGGAGAGCTTCAGCAGATCCTGGGGTGCATAACCCGGGCGGCCGATCATCTTATCACCCGGGTGAAACCGGCGCCCGCGAGGTCCAGCACTTCAACAAGGGCCTCGATAAAGCGGACAGGGTTTCTGGCCCGATGTATTCGTCCAGCGGTTCTGATAGTAGCAGCGTCGCAGATTGTGAGCAGTTGCGGCGACCTACAGCGGGACCGATCATGGTGGCGTCATCAGTCAACCGGTGTCAGAAGCATCCGCGACAGGATCGTCCGTTGCGCGGCGCGTCGGACACGGATGCGCATCCACTCGGCCTCCTGATCCAGCAGCAGGGCGCCATCGCGCGCGCGTTCCAGACCGGCGATCAGAGTGCTGGCCATCGCCACCCGAAACCGCAGCGCGCGGGCCGGCACACCCTGAGGGATCGGCGGCAAATATGCAGCCAACGGGCTCCCGTCGGGGAGCTCAGAAAGCAACCGGGCGACCCGGGTCAGCGCGTCGCTGACGGTCCACAGTGGCGGCGGCTGTGGCCGGAGAGCGACGACTTGGTCCTCCCTCACCTGCAGCGCGGGCAGGCAGGCCCGCAGCAACTCCGTGAGGCGCCGCATCTCTCCGATCGACGCACGGCGGATCTTCCCATGCCGTCACCGGCGCATCGGCAGACCGCGTCGTATGAACACTCTCCGCGCTGTTGGTCACGGCATGTAGTAGATTGGGCGCGTTTCAAACCGCAGCGTCGGCCAACGCCCGGCGACCTGCGCCAGCGCCCGCCACGGCGTCCAATCGGCAGACCAGAAGGTCAATGCCCACACCCCCTGCCCTGGCGCCCCAGGTTACCGCGTCGCGATCACGTCGGCGGCCGCTTCGTCCTCGACCACATGGCGCAGCGCCTGCGAGGTCCCCCAGTGTGTCCAAAACCCGTCCAGCGCGTCGGGATCGTCAGGGCCGCGTCGGAGGATAGCGTCTGGCACCGGCACAAGGGCGTGCAGGTTGAATGGACAGGCCTCGCTGTGACCAACCCGCGCGATGGCAAGAGCATGGCGGCGCGCAGCAGCGACGCGCCATTGGCCAGCCAGGATCCGCGCGCCGGCGGTGCGGCCAGCAGATGGAACAGATCTTCTTCCATCTGGTCGAAGTCGAGATGCCACGGGACGGTTCCGACGCCCCGAGCGGCGGCCCGAAGATGGGCCAGATCGTCAACCGGTGCCAACCAAGGTGGCCTGCAGATCGGACCGTCCCAGAAAAGTGAACGGGGATCGATCTGCTCGAGCCCGACAAGAGATTTGACAACCCTCCTGGAGCAGCGGTGATTTCTGGCCGGCGAGCGGAGAGTCCCTGATTCCTCGATAGTGGAACGAGCGTCGGAGCGATCTATCGAACGCTACGAGCGACCTGTCGCGATTAGGATCGGCCCCACATCCCGAGCACCTAAGCGTCGGAAGACGCTCGACTTGTCGCGACATGAACGGGGTTGAGACCCCTTATTGGGCTCGCGAGCTATTGTAGGCGCCTTAGGGTCCAATCCTAACTCCAAGACGCCGTTGCCTGACACAAGAATGTGGATAACTCGAAGGATCGGATGAACCGCGGGCGGTCGGCGCCGATTGCTAACGGCAGGGATAGTATGGCCATGCCATTGGCGCTGTTGGCAGACCTGGTCTCCTCGTTTCTCCAACTTTCGCCAACTTGACGCACAGATCGGGAAGGTGCGTCGAAGTCGACCGCTCGCTGCGGCTCCTCTGCTGTTTCCGAACTCTCCTGCTCGGTGGGACTAAGAAGAGGATCGGAAAGCTGGAAGCGACGATGCCGCTTCTCAACATCAGAATTGAATTGACGGGTATTGCCTCCGTCTATCAAAGTCCTACCCCAAGGTCATGGATCAATCCCGCAGGTGTTGCTAATCTCCAGTGACGATGATTTAGCTCGAATCGAATGTTACAATTGGAATACCAAGATTTTGGCCGTTGGGCTGCAAACGGTTTGACTCTTGTGGGTCAGCCGGACGTGCAGATTTCCCGCATCCGGTTCTTCACGAGAGAGATTTGCTCCCGGCGGCGTAGCCATGGGAGATCCTGACTGGAGGCAGTGGGCGCCGGGCCAGTAGATCGTTGAAGCGGGTCCACGTGACCACGCCCTGACGATCACGGCGAGACAACCACCATCAAGACACTACGGGTTACCGGGAGGTAATGTCTAGCGCCAAACGATCACAGCTTCGAGGGCCTGGGCGAGAGCGCCAATTTTGGCGTGGTTCAAAACCGAGTAGGGTAGGGACCATGCAAATTGGTGGGGTTTGTTCCGCCTTCGGTAGACCTTGGGCTCACGGGACGAGGGTGAGCTGGTGTGGCGGGTGAAGTTGGTGGCGGAGTTTGAGACTGGGGAGACGACGGAGGTCGCCCATCTCGAAGAGAGCATGCAATCCTGTGGGATTCATCACGCGGCCGATGCGATTGGCTCATCGTCGTTCGCAGTGCGGAAGCCGGTACAGCGATGACGGAAGGCGTCCGCGAGCCTATCGTTCCGCCCGCTGTTCGCACGTCGAGGAAGGGCTGCACCGTCGCCCTGTTCCAGCTCATCTGCTGTCTTGTTCATGCGCTATGCGATGATTTCGTTGACCGCGCGCTCCACGGGCGCCGTCGAGATCGCCTCACCACGCCGGCGTCGAGCGGCGTAATGCAGCAGCGCTCCGTGATTCCCTTCGAGGTAGCCCAGCAGCTCACTGGCCTCGTCGAAAACTGCTCCGGTGCTACCCCGGTGTTACCCGGAACTGTTTTCAAGGCAACAGTATCCATTCAACTTATTGAAAGCACTGGTGCCGGCGCACAGAATTGAACTGTGGACCTACTGATTACGAATCAGTTGCTCTACCCCTGAGCTACGCCGGCCACTACTGCGGGGCACGCTATACAATCCCCCCGCGTCGCAGGCAATCGACTATAACACCCCGCCATGACCGCCGAACCGATGCAGCAAGCCCTCGACGAAGCCCGAGCCGCCGCTGCGCTTGGGGAAATCCCCGTAGGTGCCGTCGTGGTCGGCCCCGACGGGGCCATCCTCGCCCGTGCTGGCAACCGCACAGAGCAACTCAGGGACCCCACCGCTCACGCCGAGATCCTCGCTCTCCGCGCCGCTAGCGCCCGCCGGGGCAGCCCCCGACTGCCAAACTGCAATCTGGTCGTCACCCTCGAACCCTGCCCGATGTGCGCCCACGCCATCAGCCTGTTTCGCATCCGCCGCCTGATCTTCGGCGCTTACGACCCGAAGGGTGGCGGCGTCGATCACGGCGCCCGCGTATTCGACGCCTCATCTTGCCACCACCGCCCCGAGATCATCGGCGGCATCCGTGAAACCGCATCGAAAACATTGTTGCGCGACTTTTTCCAGGGGAAGCGGCAATAACCCCGCATGCCGCCTGCCTTCCTGTCCCGAGCACCCGACCTCGCGCGACTGCCGATCGTCGTCAACGTCCGAGCCATCAGCCTCTCGGAGGGCATGCGAGCCGGCCTCTCGGTCGCCGTCATCATCGCCCTCAACGAATACCGAGAATTCCCGGCACTCCGAGAGGCCGCGCTGGCCGCGCTCCTGACCTGTATCTGCGATCCCGGCGGCCCGATCCGCCGGCGCATCCCGGTGCTGCTCGGTTTCGCTCTGACCGGCGCCGCCGTGACCACTGGATACGGCCTCCTCCGCGCATTTGGGCCGGCCGTTGCCCTGCCGCTCGGCGTGTTTGGGTTGTTCTGCTCCTCCTTCGCGCGCATCTACGGCCAGGCGCCGCAGCAATTGGGCGCACTGCTGGCGACCGTGCAGATCCTGTCGCTCGATCGCGCCATCACCAGCACGGCGGAAGCCGGCATCCTTGCAACCGCGTTCATCGGCGGTTCCCTGTGGGCGATCCTGCTGACGATGGTCATCTGGCGCATCTATCCGTTCCTGCCGGCCCGGCGGGCCGTCGCCGAAGCCTACCGCCAAGCCTCGCAACTCGTCCGAGACCTTCATACCTTGGTGCAGGCGCCTTCGATCACCGACGCCGCCTGGGAAGCGCACGCCCGGATCCATCGCCGCGCCACCCGCGACGCGATCGAGGCAGCGCGTACCGCCGTCATGGACACCCTTCGCGCCCGAGGCGCGGCCAGCAACCGCGCCGCCCAGGCGATCATCCGGCTGGAAACAGCGGACCAGATTTTCGGCGGCCTGATCGCCCTGAGCGATCTGCTGGAACACAGTCGACCGGCCGAGCGCCGCATCGCCGAACGCCTCCTCCGCCGCATGCGCCCCGTCATCCTGGCTCTCGGCCGAGTGGTGGTCACCGATGACCCCGATGTCCATCGCCGTATCGACCGCGCCATCGACGCGATCGTCGCCGACCAGGAACGCCTCCCGGCCGATTCCCCGCTACGACCGGTCATCGACCTGATCACCGAGCGGCTCCGTATCGCTCACACGCTGGCAGTGCCGGCGAATCTCACACCGGGCGTCGATGCGCTGGGACGGGGACTTCCCCTGTGGCCGCGGCTCATGCGTCCCTTGCGCGCCAACCTGAACTGGCAGTCGCCGGCCTTGCGCCACGCTTTGCGCACCGCGGTGACTGCCGCATTGCCCCTGGCTTTCACCATGTTCTGGTTCACGCCGTACGATCATTGGCTGACCATCAGCGTGGTAGCGACGATGCAGCCCTATTTCTCGCTGACCTACACCCGCGCGCTCGAGCGGATCGCTGGCACCGCCCTTGGCGGCGCCATTGCCGCTGCCGTGGGTTTGATCGCTACCACGCCGATCTCGATCGCGGCGGCGATGTTCCTACTGTCAACGTCCGCTTTCGCGATCAGGGCAGTGAGTTTCGGCCTGTTCATGATGGCCCTGACGCCGCTGGTCGTATTGCTGGTGGAAACCGGCTCCCCGGATACCGGCGAATGGTCGATCGCGGCAGCGCGCGCAGCCCTCACCATGATCGGCGGCCTCATCGCTGTCGGCGCAAATTTCCTGCTATGGCCAAGCCGGGAGCCCGATCTGCTGGCGCCCGAGGTGAAGAAGGCGGTCGCGGCCCATGGTGCCTACGCCGAGGCAAACTTTTCCACGCTGCTGGGCGAGACGACGGACGCCGAACTCGGCCGGGCGCGGCGGGCGGCTGGTGTGTCGAGCAATGCGCTGGAGGCCCTAATCACCCGAGCGCTGCTCGAGCCGGGCAAACAAAATCAGGATCCCCTGGAGGCGGCAATGGTAATCGACGCCGCCCTGCGCCGCTGTGCCGGGCGTTTAGCTAGCGCGCAACACGATCCGAGGTTGGCGGCCGCGGTGTCAAGAGAGACGCTGAGAACCTGGCGCGAATGGGTCGGACAATCGATGCATCGACTGTCGGAGGGAAAGACTGATCTCCTGCCCCGGCCCCCCGGATCGACCACCGATGCATTGAGCAGGATCGCTCGGCAGATCGAGCTTATGGCAGGCACAATGAAGCGGCTGGTGTAGCCGCGCCGCCGCAAACTCCCCGGCTGTGGTTGGTAGCAGTCACCAGGTCCTGCAACAGGAAGGCCTCATGACCCTTGAAGTGCGATCCCTCCGGGACCGCTACCTTCACCACCTGGTCCTCGACCGTGACCCGCGGCGTCACCTCGCCCCGGAACCGCCGCTTCCCATTTTTTTTACTCAGTCGCGTTGTCCATGCCACTTGGTTTACTTGGCTTGATCTTGGGTCGGCCCTTCAGGCCTTTCGGCGAGGCACTCGGTGAGAGTGCCGAGGCGCGGCCAGAAGTCGCTGTCGGGCGCACCGGGCACATGGCTCTAACCGCGTTCACCAATGGTTGTTCGGGCGCATTTCTCGCCGGCACCGGGGGTCACCACAGCGCCGTTTCTCGATTGGTTCCACATTGGGATGAGACGTCAGCACCTGCAGCAAATCGCCAACGCTCTCCCGCGATCCGTGCGGGCGGCGGCGACGGCTGTGATCCTCGGGGAGGACCCAACAAGACAGAGTTCGGATTCCGCCCAGCCAATTGCCGTGCTCCGGTGTGTAGAACCGCTCGAACCGCTCAACCAGTCGACGCGCCTCAGCGGCGGGAGAGACTTCGTAGAATGAGGCCGGCTTGTCAGTGTTGAGATTGTCCTGAACGAGGATGATCTGCGTGTCAGACAGATCCTTGAGGGCCTGGGCAAAGTCCATGTTGGCATATCGTATCGTTGGCGAGCCGTATCGCCTCGGCTTCGTCTTCGAAGCCGAGGATGGACAATACCGGCCCGAACACCTCTTCGCGGGCGATGCGCATCTCGGGTTTCACGTCGGTGAAGATAGTCGGCTCAACGAACTGTCCGCCTGGAAGATCGGCTGAAGTAGCCGGTCCTCCGCCAAGGATACAGCGGGCGCCCTCCGCCTTGGTTATGTCGATGTATTCCAGGATCTTCCGAAATTGCGGCGCGGTCGTCACTGGTCCGATATCTGTATCGGGCAGCATGGGGTCGCCCTCGCGCGCCGTGCGCGCGAGATCAACGAGGCGCTGGGTGAAAATCTCCCGGATCGAGTTCTGCACCAGCACCCGGGATCCTGCGATGCACGTTTGGCCCGTGGCAGCGAAGATGCCGGAAATCACGCCCGAATGGCCGCATCCAGGTCGCAATCGTCGAATACGACATTGGGTGACTTGCCGCCAAGTTCGAGCGATACGCGCTTCAAGCTCTTTGCGGCCTGAGCGTAAATCCGAGCGCCCGTTGTGTCGGATCCGGTGAAGGTGACCTTCGCAAGGCTCGGATGATCCACCAGGGCTGCGCCCGCTCCCGTCCCATAGCCGGTGACGACGTTGAGCACGCCGTCGGGAAGGCCTGCTTCCTTTGTCAGCGCCGCGAACTCCAGCGTCGAGACCGGAGCGAATTCGGACGGCTTAACCACCACCGAGCAACCTGCCGCAAGCGCGGGCGCGCATTTCCACGCAACGAATATCAGCGGCGAGTTCCAGGACGTCAGCGCCGCCACCACGCCTATCGGCTCGTTTCGGCGTGAAGGCGAACATCCCCGGTGTGTCAATGGGCACGACCGCGCCTTCGACCTTATCGGCCAGTCCACCGAAGTAACGCCACCGCTCCCGATGATAGCGGAGTTGGCCCAGCATCTCGGCCAGGAGCTTGCCGTTGTCGCGCACTTCGATCTCCGCTAACCCCTCCGCGTTCGCGGCAACGAGATCGGCGAGGCGGACCATCAGCCTGCCACGAGCGGAAGCCGTCAACGGCGACCAAAGACCTTCGCTCATCGCTCGAGACGTGCCGGTCACCGCCTGGTCAACATCCTCCGCGCCACCCTGTGGTGTGCGAGCCCAGACTTCGCCGCCGTACGGATTGTAGCTGTCAATGAATTTGCCATTATCCGGCTCGACATATGTTCCGTTGATGAAATGGCCATAGGTTTTCACTAGACTCTCCCTTGGCACCGACGAGCCGACATTTGCCGGCCTTCTCGGACAGCGTTTGACGATTTCCGTTCGCCGGTCAATGCGGCCACCGAGCAAGGGCAAGATCGGTCCGGTGTTGCGACATGTCTTTCACTTTCACCCGCGGTACGCTATTCCCATAGTAACACTTCGTGATTCGCGCCGAGCGACAATTGGCGCCTTAGGAGCGAGACATCCGCATGATGACAACGAGGCGACTTTGGTTGATCGGCGGTGGTTTGGTGGCCCTCGGCACGCGCTGGGCTTCCGTCGCGCCGGCGGCAGAAACGTTCGAGGTGGTGCACACTGATGTGGAGTGGCGCAAACTTTTGACACCCGAACAGTTCGCCATCCTTCGACAAAGCGCGACCGAACGCCCGTTCTCAAGCCCCCTGCTTCACGAGGAACGACCGGGCACGTTTCCTTGCGCGGGATGCGACCTGAACCTGTTTTCCTCATCCACGAAATTCGACAGTGGGACGGGATGGCCAAGCTTCTGGGCGCCGCTTGACAACGCCGTTGGCACAGTCAGTGACAGAAGCTTGGGGATGGTCAGGACAGCGGTGCATTGCCGTCGTTGCGGTGGACATCTCGGCCACGTCTTCGACGATGGACCCAAGCCAACTGGGCTGCGCTATTGCATGAACGGCGTCGCACTGACGTTCAGGCCGACTCCCGCCTGACGGCAGAGGGCCCAATCAATGATCCTGTTTGTGCTTGCCTACCAGGGCGGCGGGCTAACGATCGTCAGCCCCTTATTCTTCCGGTGCTGCCGTTCGTGCTCGCTCGAGCGAACCCCCCGTTCGTCAGCCGTGGCCTGCCATTGCTTGCTGGCATGGCTCTGCGACTTTTGCCGCGGTAGCTCGCTGGCCGGGTCGGCGGTGGTTGGGCGGTGCAGGCGAATGACTTGAGCGCCTCGCCGCGCTAGTACCGTTGGGGCTGTTCGGCGCTTACTCTTCTGTTTCCGTCTCTTTCGGATCGAATGACACGGCCGCTCGTTGCTCTCGGCGCGCCTGTCCGATCCGCGGATGACCGCACGGAGGTGGTCCGACGATCCTGCCGTCGCTGCTTTTGCGGGTCGCAACAGGATTGCTCCAGGCTCCTTACCCGAAGGCGGCTTGCACGCTGCTGACCTCCCGCCGCTATGGTCGCTATCTCAGCGCCGACTATCTGGGCCGCTTCGCAGCCGACGGACGACGCCTAATGGCGGCCAGACGCCGGTCGGTCGTAAGTTTGGCATAATCTGCGCTGAGTTCGATCAAGAACGCCAGCGGCTCAACTGCCGGACAATTACCCGGACGCCACACCGCGACGCGCCAGACTTATTTGCGTCTTTCGAAACGCTCGTAAAGGTTGGCAAATTCCGGATAATCCCCATCAGCGAAGAACTTCCGAATCTCAGGGTGGTTTTAGCTCGTCGTCAAATAATAATTGAAGGTGCCATTTGCAGCATCAAAGTCGACGAGGCACCAGCCGAAGCTTTCGAAACGATCAGCAAATCATCGTAACGACTTGCCAGATGGGCATTCAAGATCGCCGTGCCCACTGTCGCAGGTGTTTGGAAGACCAATGTCCGACGATGCCTCCTCCCATCAGCGGCTACACACGTTTCGGCAAAAACGATGAAGGCACAGCACGTTTATCAGCCGGTGATGCTCAAGACCCTGCTAGCTGCTCGGGCGTCACGGCCATGGAGCTAAAGCCGGGTGCGATGGACCATTCTGGTAGCAATGGCTCTTGTGGTCAGCGCAATGTTGTCCGGTCCAGCCCTGGCATAGGGTGACGAAGGGAATGAAGTTATCGCCCTGATTGCGCAGTAGCATCTCAATCCGATTGTGCAAAAGAAGTACGCGCCTTTCTTGCCGCCGGATACCGACAACCTAACCACTCATGACATCGCCGCCGCGTCACAATGAGACGGTCAGTCATGAGGTGGTGACCGGATGGCGCGGAGTACGAAGATTGTTAACCTTTTGTCAAATAGATTGGTCCAAAGTCGTTCAATCGAACGCATAAACATTCGCCACCTAAGGTAGCTCCGTATGGGGCCGCTAAGCGGGGAGGAATACCGAAAAAAGTGGTACCGAGAAAACAGTTTCCGACAGGGGCATCAAGGCAAGGCAGTGAAATTCGTCCACCGAAGCTTGATCACCCAAGGAAAAAATTCCATGGCGCAGATTGCTTAAAGTTGCGGTTACGAAGCAGCGGACTGAGCGCCCGTAACGTTAGCCTCACAGCAAGTCCTCTTGCCGCAACACCAGAGGCACCATCCAACGGAAATGCCAACGCATGCTGACGAGTTTGTTCGGTCAAGGACCATTGTAATGCATACCAGCCTTCGTCTGTCTCACCGGTGCTAATTTTGAAGGCCGACTTGCCGAGAAATCGGTTTCACATCGGCGGGCACGATCATACGTTCCATCCAGCGCCGCCAACGAGGTAGGGATACCTGCCCACTGGCACCTCTCAACGCTCAGCTTGGGAGAGAAAATACCGGAGGACAAAACGGGCGTCAAACTTCGCTCTAAACTCTAAGTATCTGATAAATCTACCATTTATGGTGATGGTGGAGGGGGTTGGATTCGAACCAACGTAGGCGCACGCCAGCGGATTTACAGTCCGCCCCCTTTAGCCACTCGGGCACCCCTCCCGCGCCGAGAAGCGGGGACTAGAGCCAAATCCCCCCCGATGTCAACGCGCGCGTCTCGGCGCCGGGAGGATCCCTTCATCTCACGGCAGCCACCGTTCAAAGTGCCCTCAGCGGCGCGGGGAACGCACCTGATCCGGTGCCCCAACCGACCCAACCCATCCCCCGCATGTGTGGAGGCCCTCGGATGCAAGAGGGGAAAATGAGTATTCTCACGGACGGATCGACTGCGCTCATGTGTCCGGCCTGTTGACGCGGTTCATGACCGCTGGCCCATGTGTGGACGGCCCGCAAAGGTCAAGGGTGGCTCAGCAAAATTAGTGGCGGTTCGAAAGCGGTCATGTGTCCGGCCTCTTCGTGCGGCAACATGACCGCGGGCCCAGATAGGTTCCGCGAACGACATCCTAACAGATGGGCGGTATTCATATACCACGGGCCAGCCCGGATTTTCTCGTTCGTCGGTTCGACCGATTACTATCTTTTGCTACGTCCTTGAACCTTTGGAACTGGCGTGCGAGTCAGGCGGTAGTCACCGGCTGACGCCGATATGCCTCACCGCGCGCCATCATGGCCCAGATTATCCGGGCCATCTTGTTGGCCAGAGCCACCGCTGCGAGTTTGCGCGGCTTGCGCTCCAGCAATTGTAACAGCCAACCGGATGCCGACTGCCTGCCGGGTTTGGCGACGCGGATCACGGACATCGCCCCAACCACCAGCAGTTGTCGTAACCTCTCATTGCCGGCCTTGCTAATTTTACCAGGTCGATGCTTGCCGGCGGTCGAGTGTTCCCTTGGCGTGAGCCCCAACCAGGCCGCGAGATGCCGCCCCGATGCAAAGTTACCCGGATCCACCGTCAAGGCCATCGTGATCGCGGTGATCGGTCCGACGCCCGGGATCGCCGCGAGCAGTCGACTGACCGGATTGACCTTATGCTGGTCGAGAAGCCGCCGATCCAGTTCCGCGATTTTGGCGTCGAGGTCAGCAACATGTTGGCCCATCTCTCCGAACATCGCCCGTGCCGAGACAGGAATTGCCTCGTCCGCGGCTAGAACCGAGAGAAGCGCAGTGACATTTGGGCAGCCTTTGGCGGCGACTATGCCGAATTCCGCCGCGTGCCCGCGCAGCGCATTAATCGCCTGAGTGCGCTGCGCGACCAGCATCTCTCGATGCTTCACGATGATCGTGGCAGCCTGGTCCTCCGCGGTCTTGAGTGGCACGGTGCGCATCGCCGGGCGCGACGCCGCCTCACCGATCGACTCCGCGTCATTACGGTCGTTCTTGCTCCGCTTGACGAAGGGTTTCACGTATTGTGGAGGGATCAGCTTCACCCGGTGGCCCATACGGCTCAGTAAGCGCCCCCAGTGGTGTGATCCGGCGCAGGCTTCGAGTGCCACTTCAGTTGGCTCGAGTTTGACGAAGAACGATTCGAGCTGGGTACGCCTGATCTCGCGCCGCAGGACCGGATGCTCCTGCCGGTCGACTCCGTGGATCGTGAAGATATGCTTGGAGGTATCGATCGAGATACGTTTAAGTTCCACGTGGGCGGCCCTTTCATGGTTCGTTCACCGACCCAATGGTGGCACATTTGATGCCGTCGGGCCGTCCACCCCAACAGATGGGGTCCGCGATCCATTCCCAAACACCTCTGCGGCTTCGAAGGCCTTTGCGGGAAACGGGTTTTCTAGATCATCGGTTCGATCGTCATCTCATTAAGCTCTTTCACCCCAACCCAACATCAAAGCGCGTTCGGACAGTGTTCGGATTGCCTCTCCGCCTTCCCGCGCGTCATCGTGTGACCTCAATCCCGACTAAAACCACGAGGCGGTTCGATTGCTTGAAGCCCGCCAAGATCGAGGACCCACAGATCGCCTGCAATACCTCGGCGGTGGCGCCGTCTTGCAGGTTTTCCGCAAGACTTCCAGCCAGGCGGGCATGCATACTCGGCCTGCAGACCCATAAGCATGGCGACGGTGTCATGCCAGCGCCAAGCACGGCTGCGATGGTCGGCTGGACGACGGGTGCGGACTACTGGCGCTCCTGCGGCACGCGCCGCGCGATCGCGCGCCTGGCGCTCGGCGTCCGTCATGGGTCTATCGCCAATTCCAAGGCGAGGGTGAAACCGCTTTGGACGAACCGCCTTGTGTGGTTTCGGTCGGGCTTGAGGTTGTCGATGCCACTGCGCTTAATCTCGGACATGGACGGCTCCCGTCTTGGTTGTTGACAACCGAATACTGGCACTCGATGCCGTGAGGCCGTCCACCCCAACTGCTCTCTGCGCAAACGAGAACACCCTGGGACAACGCCCATCCACCCCAACCGCAAGCACCCCCGGATGAGCACCCGCGTTCCTCCCAAACACCCCACCTGGCTGCCGAACCTCCTCGGCCTGTTCATCGCGGTCGGTCCAGCCGCCACCGATATGTACCTGCCGGGATTCCCAGCAGTGGAGGCCACCTTCGGAACCGCGCCGGGAACCGCTCAACTTACCCTGGCGACGTGGTTCGCCGGTCTTGCCGTCGGCCAGATAACCCAGGGCACTCTGTCCGACCGCTTCGGTCGCCGCATCCCGCTGATGGCAGGCTTCGTCGTCTTCACTCTCAGCACGATCGGCTGCGCGCTGGCGCCAAGCCTAACCATCCTTTCCATCTTCCGCGCGATCGCCGCGTTCGGCGCGTCCGCCGGCATGGTGATCTCGCGTGCCATGGTCCGCGACCTGAGCGAGGGCCAGGCCGCCGCCATCATGATGTCCCGCCTGGTGCTTGTCATGGGCGTGGCGCCCATCCTCGCCCCCACCGTCGGCGGCGCCATCCTGGCCTTCGCGCATTGGCGGGTCATCTTCTGGCTGCTGACCCTTTACGGCGTCGTCTGCATCGTCAGCGCCTGGAAAGTGCTGCCCGAAACCTTGCCGGAGGATCGCCGCACGCGCCTGTCGTTCGTCGGCCAGGTTGCGCGCTATTTGATGATCGTGCGCGAGCGAACCTTTCTCACCCACGCCGTCATGGGCGGCTGCAGCACCTTCTGCATGTTCGCCTACCTGTCCGGCTGCTCGCCGGTGTTCGAGGACGGCTTCGGCCTCAGCCCCTCGGAGTTCGCGCTGATCTTCGGCCTGTGCGCGATCAGCCTGGTCGCCTGCTCGCAACTCAATGCCCGGCTGCTGCCGGTATTCGGCCTGAACCGCAGTGCTGACGACGGTCGCCCGGGTGTCATTCTGCGCCTCCATTGTCCTGGTAATATTGGCGTTTGGCGGCGTGCACATACTGTGGGCGATCGTGGCACCCCTGGTGGTGGTGATCGGCTGCCAGGGCTTCAATAATGCCAATACCACTGCCGGGGCGCTGTCCCGTCACGCCGGGCACGCCGGCAGCGCGTCGGCGCTGATGGGGACGTTCCAGTTCAGCCTCGGCGCTGTCGCCGGCGTGCTCGTCGGATTGCTGACCGATGGCACCCCAAGGGGAATGGCAGCGCTGATGGCCTGTGGCATGCTGGGTGCAGTGATCGCCGACCGCTTCCGTCCCCACCCCGAGGCCCACCGCCCATGATCGTTGGCATACCCGCCTGCGCCAAAACGATTTCGGACATGCCGTTCCACCACAGTCCGGCCCGCTACGGCCAAGCCGTGCTCGAATGCGTCGGCGCGCTGCCCGTCCTGATCCCACCCCTGGGCGAAACCATGCTCGGCCTGCTCGACACCCTGGCCGGGCTGCTGGTGCCCGGCAGCCCGAGCAACGTGCATCCCAGCCACTATCAGGGTGGCGAGAGCGAGACGCCGGACTTCCACGACCTTGAGCGCGACCACACGACCCTGCCGCTGATTCGCGCCGCCATCGCCCGAGGCCTCCCTGTCCTGGCGATCTGCCGCGGCATTCAGGAGTTGAACGTGGCGCTGGGCGGTTCCCTGATCCAACGCGTCCACGCCCAACCGGGCTTCAGCGACCACCGAGGCGGTCCCGGCCCGCACGAAACCCGCTACGGTCCGAAGCACCCGATCACGGTCACCGGCAGCCTCGCGCGCATCGTCGGAGCCACGACCATCGAGGTGAACTCGCTGCACGGCCAGGCCATCGACCGGCTGGCTGACGGCTTGGTGGTGGAAGCCCGCGCCCCGGACGGCACGATCGAGGCGGTGGCGATGCCCTCTGCGCCCGGCTGGCTGCTGGGTGTGCAATGGCATCCGGAGTGGGCATTCGCCACCAACCCCCAGAGTGTTGCTATTTTCACCGCTTTCGGCGATGCCTGCCGATGCTGGGAACGCACGCGCGTGGCGCGTGAACCACGCTCTTAAAACATAACGTCTGGCAGAAAGGCGCCCTGACAATGGACCTCCAACTCGCAGGCAAGACTGTCCTGATCACGGGCGGCTCGAAAGGCATCGGCAAGGCGGCGGCCGAGGTGCTGGCAGAGGAAGGCTGCAACCTGATCCTGGTGGCGCGTGGCGCGGAGATGCTCAACGAGACTGCTGCCGAGATTCGAGCCAAGCGCCAAATCAACGTGCGCACCATCGCCGCCGATCTGTCCAGCGATGCGTCTGTCCGCAAGGTCGCCCAGGAGGCGGGGGAGATCGACGTCCTGGTGAACAACGCAGGCGCCATTCCGCCCGGCGACGTGTTGTCGGTCGATGATGCGCGGTGGCGACAGGCGTGGGACCTGAAAGTATTCGGCTACATCTCCTTCTGCCGCGTGATCTACGCCCAGATGAAGGCTCGGCGGGCTGGCGTGATTGTCAACGTGATCGGCGCGGCGGGCGAGCGATTCCCGACCAATTACATCGCCGGCGCGGCAGGCAACGCGTCGCTGATGGCGTTCACCCGGGCGCTGGGGAAGGGCGCGCCGGCCGACGGGCTGCGGGTGGTGGCGATCAACCCCGGGCCAGTGGAAACCGATCGCCTCGTAATGCTTCGCAAGGCCGAGGCCAAGGAGAAGTGGGGTGATGAGAACCGCTGGCGTGAACTCAGCGCCAGCATGGCGTTCGGCCGTCCGGCCACCCCGCGGGAGATCGGCAACGCCGTCGCGTTCCTGGCGAGCTCCGGTGTCCGGCTACACCACCGGAACGGTGCTAACGATCGACGGAGGCGGCTGACGCTGAGGGGTGCCGCAGCAGGAAAAATAGCCGGTTATATTATTGGCTTGCAATCGCGTGCTGACTAGCTATATGACCAGTCATTATCGGAGAGCAGGAGGCTCACATGCACATCTGGCCGGTACAGGACGCGAAGGCGCGATTCAGCGAGTTCCTCGACACATGCCTAGAAGACGGTCCGCAAATCGTCTCTCGTCGCGGTGCCGAGGCCGCGGTGCTGGTGCCGATCGGCCAGTGGCGCAAGCTGCAGGCCGCCAGCCAGCCGTCGCTAAAAGATCTGTTGTTGTCAAACTCCGCTCGCGCGGACCTCGAAATCCCCGAACGCGGTCGCCGCCGCCGCAGGGTGCCGGAGGCACTCAGCTAACCGGTGTATCTGCTCGATACCAACGTTATCTCAGAGTTACGCAAGCGCCGCCCCCATCCTGCCGTTGTCGACTGGCTGCGGGCGGTCCCCTCTGACAATCTGCATATCGCCGCCCTGACGCTGGGGGAACTTCAGGCTGGCGTAGAGGTCACGCGTCTCCAGGACGCAGAAAAAGCCGAGGAAATCGAATTCTGGATCGACCGGGTTGCCAACACTTGGAACGTTCTCCCCATGGACGCCCGGGTCATGCGCGCATGGGCGCGGCTGATGGTCGGCCGACAGGATGAACTGATCGAAGACGGCATGATCGCAGCCGTCGCTGTCGTCCACCGACTGACCGTGGTCACCCGCAACGTAAAGGACTTCAAGTCTTTCGGTATCGAAATCCTGAACCCGTTTCCCTAAGGGCAGGACCTCCAAGCGCGAACTCTTCGGTACCTCAGGCGGTTAGCGGGATCGTGGGCCGCCGGCCACCGCCGGGCTGGTACCGGCTGAGATACGACGGCACCACCAACTCCACCGGTGTCGGCGTGATCCCCAGATCGGCCAGTCCCAGTGCATCCGGAGACACGACGTTGTCCTTCGACAGCATCAGAAGCTGATCCGGCGTCAGCGGTTTGCCCGGCACATGCTGCAGGATGGCGGCCTGCAACCGCGCGATCCCCATCGGGATGTCCACCAGTCGTTTCTTGCGCCGCGTCTGCTGCAGGATGAACGCCAGGATTTCTCGAAAAGTCCAAATGCGCGGACCGCCAAGCTCGAACACCTTCCCCATCGAGGTGGTGGACGCCACAACCGCCATCACCGCGTTGGCGACGTCGCCGACAAAAACCGGCTGCATTTTCGTGTCGCCGGAGATCACCGGCATGAACGGCGAGATCCGTGCGATCTCGGCAAAGCGGTTGAAGAACTTGTCTTCCACCCCGAAAACCAGCGACGGACGCAAGATGGTGGCGCTCGGGAACGCCGCCACCACCGCCTGTTCCGCCTTCCCCTTGGTCGAACCATATTGACTCGGGCTGGTCGGATCGGCGCCGATGGCGGACATCTGGATCAGCCGGTGGACACCGTTGGCCGCGCCGAGCCGTCCAATCCGTTCGGCACCCTCGGTATGCACCGCTCGAAATGACGCCGTTCGACTTTCCGTCAGCGCGCCAACGAGGTTAACGACGACCTCGGCCCCGACCACGGCACGATGCACCGTGCCCTCGCTCATCACCGAGGCATAAAGCGGCACGATTTGCCCTACCGCACCCATCGGCTTGAGAAACAGCGCCGCCTCCGGGTCGCGCACCGCCACCCGCACGATATAGCCTTGCTGGGCCAGTCGCTTGACCACATAGCGGCCGATGAAGCCGGAACCGCCGAACACCGTCGCCACGCGCCGTATCGCCATGGTCGTGAGTCTCCCTCTCCGCGCCGGTCTGATACGCCGCGCAACGCACCTCTCAAGGTGCGGTATATTTAACGCCGGAAACGGTTGACGCCACCGCGGGTGGCGGCTACATCGCCCGCCCACCCTTTTGTCCGCATTTGTCGCGGACGAATGGCTGCCCAGATGGCGGAATTGGTAGACGCGCAGGTTTCAGGTACCTGTGGCCGCAAGGTCGTGGAAGTTCGAGTCTTCTTCTGGGCACCAAATTTCCATGAGCATCACGCAGTTCATGCCGAACGCCACCATCCACCTCTACCGGGATGACCTGCCGGAGGGCCTTGTGCTGGGGCCGGTGGTCGCCGTCGATACCGAGACGATGGGGCTCAACCCACATCGCGACCGGCTCTGCCTGGTGCAATTGTCGGCCGGCGATGGGCACGCGCACATCGTCCAGTTAATCCCGGTGGAACGCGGCGGCCACGGCTTCGACTGCCCCAATCTAAAGCAGCTTCTAAGCGATCCGGCAGTTGTGAAACTGATGCATTTCGGCCGTTTCGACGTAGCGGTGCTGCAGCACTACCTCCGCATCCCCGTTGGTCCGGTGAAATGCACCAAGATCGCCGCCAAGCTGATCCGCACCTTTACCGACCGCCACGGCCTTAAAGATCTCTGCAAAGAACTGCTCGGGGTGGAGCTATCGAAGCAGCAGCAATCGTCCGATTGGGGCGCAATGGAGCTGACGTCGGAACAACTCGCATACGCTGCGTCCGACGTTCTGTATTTGCACGCGCTATGGGCGAAACTGGAAGCGATCCTCATCCGCGAGGACCGGCTGGCTTTGGCCGAGGCCTGTTTCGCATTTCTACCAACCCGCGGGCAACTCGATTTACTGGGGTATGAGCAACCGGACGTGTTCGCCCATTAATCAATAACCCCGGACTAAATGCGAGCCCGGCAAGTCGCCGCGGCAACGTTCATCAAGCCCGCCGCCGGGTCTTTTTCGGAGCCTCCACGAGCGGCAGCAAGGGCGCCAGGAACCGGCCCGTATAGCTGTCCGGATTCGCGACGATATCCTCAGGCGTGCCCTCCGCCACGATCCGGCCGCCGCCGTCGCCCCCCTCCGGACCGAGATCGAGAATCCAATCCGCGGTCTTGATGACTTCCAGGTTGTGCTCGATCACGATGACCGTGTTGCCCTGATCGACCAGCGTGTGCAGTACCTCCAGCAGTTTGCGCACATCCTCGAAATGCAAGCCGGTGGTGGGCTCGTCGAGAATGTACAACGTCCGCCCGGTGGCCCGCCGAGCAAGTTCCTTTGATAGTTTGATCCGTTGCGCCTCGCCGCCCGACAACGTGGTGGCTTGCTGGCCCAGCGCGATATAACCCAGCCCAACCTGCTGGAGAATTTTCAGCCGGTCGTGAATGCGCATCTGCGCGCTGAAATAGGGGACCGCCTCGTCCACCGTCATCGCCAGCACCTCGGCGATTGATTTGTCGCGGAACTTTATCTCCAATGTTTCGCGATTGTAGCGTTTCCCCTTGCACGTATCGCAGGTGACGTACACGTCCGGCAGGAAGTGCATCTCGATCTTCAGCAAGCCGTCGCCCTGGCAGGCCTCGCAGCGCCCGCCCTTGACGTTGAAACTGAAACGACCCGGTTTGTAACCCCGAGCGCGCGCTTCCGGCAGTTCGGCGAACCAGTCACGGATCGGGGCGAACAGATCGGTATAGGTCGCCGGATTGGACCGAGGCGTGCGGCCGATCGGCGACTGGTCGATGTCGATGATCTTGTCGAGTTGGTCCAGTCCCTCGATCCGGTCATGCGCCGTCGGCACCGTGCCGGACCCCATCAACCGGCGGGCCGCGGATTTATACAGGGTGTCGATCACCAGCGTGGACTTGCCGCCGCCTGAGACTCCGGTGACGCACGTGAACGTGCCCAGCGGAAAACTGGCCGAAATGTTCTTCAGATTGTTGCCGCGCGCGCCGACGACTTTTAAGACGCGGTCCTTCTGCATCGGCCGGCGCATCGCCGGCACCGGAATCATGCGGCGCCCCGACAAATAATCGCCGGTCAGCGATTTCGGGTTGGCGGCGACCTCGGCTGGTGTGCCCTCGGCGACGACGTGCCCACCATTGATCCCAGCCGCCGGCCCCATGTCGATCAAATGGTCGGCGGCGCGTATGGCGTCTTCGTCATGTTCCACCACAAGAACGGTATTGCCCAGGTCACGCAATCGCCGCAGCGTGCCCAGCAGCCGTTCGTTGTCGCGCTGATGCAGGCCGATCGACGGTTCGTCCAGCACATACAGCACGCCGGTCAGCCCAGAGCCGATCTGGCTGGCCAATCGGATGCGCTGCGACTCGCCGCCGGACAGCGTGGCGGAGCCTCGGGCCAAGGTCAGATAGTCCAGCCCGACATCAACCAGAAAGCGCAGTCGATCGACGATCTCACGCAGAATGCGACCGGCGATCTCCTGGCGCTGCGGGGTCATTTGCGGCAGCACCTCGGCAAACCAGCCAAGCGCACCGCGGATGGAAAACTCCGAAGCCTCGGCGATGTTTTTCCCCGCCACCCGCACCGACAGCGCTTCCGGTTTGAGGCGCGCTCCGTTGCACACCACGCACGGCTTTTCCGCCTGATAGCGCGAAAGTTCCTCCCGCACCCAGACGCTGTCGGTTTCCTGCCAGCGGCGCTGCAGGTTTTTCAGCACACCTTCAAACGGCTTCGTCACCGTGTAAGCGCGGACACCATCCTTGTAGGTAAACGCAATCGGTTCGTCCGAACCGCTCAGGATCACCTGCCGCACATCATCTGGCAGTTCGCGCCAGGGCGTTTTCGTCGTCTGTTTGAAATGCCGAGCCAGGCTCTGCAACGTTTGGTCGTAGTAGGGTGAATGTGAGCCGGTCCAAGGCGCGATCGCACCTTCGGCCAATCCCGCGCGGTCGTCCGGCACGACCAGATCCGGATCAAAAAAGCTTTCCACACCCAGCCCGTCGCAAACCGGGCAAGCGCCGTGCGGGGAGTTGAAGCTGAACAGCCGAGGTTCGATCTCCTCCAGCGAGAAACCGCTCACCGGGCAGGCGAAACGCGACGAGAAGACGGTCCGCTCGCCGCCATCGGCATTCTCGGCATAGACGATGCCGTCGGACAGGCTCAGCGCTGTCTCGAAGCTGTCCGCCAAGCGTGCCGAGATGCCCTCCCGCACAACCAAACGGTCCACCACAGCCTCGATCTCGTGCTTGGTTTTCCGATTGAGTGCCGGAACATCGGCGATCTCATACAGAGTGCCGTCCACCTTCACCCGGGTGAACCCCCGGCGCTGCAATTCCGCGAGCTCCTTGCGGTATTCACCCTTGCGGTCCCGCACGACGGGTGCGAGCAACAGCAGGCGCGTGCCGTCCGGCATCGCCATCACCCGGTCCACCATCTGCGACACGGTCTGCGCCTCGATCGGCAAACCGGTGGCCGGAGAGTAGGGCACCCCGACGCGCGCCCACAGCAGACGCATATAGTCATGGATCTCGGTCACCGTGCCGACGGTCGAGCGCGGATTCTTCGACGTCGTCTTCTGCTCGATCGAGATCGCCGGCGACAGACCCTCGATGCTGTCAACGTCGGGCTTGCCCATCAGTTCAAGAAATTGGCGGGCATAGGCGGACAGCGATTCGACGTAGCGGCGCTGGCCCTCGGCATAAATCGTGTCGAACGCCAGGGAGGATTTGCCGGAGCCGGACAGGCCTGTGATCACCGTCAGCGAGTCGCGCGGAATCACGACATCGACGTTCTTCAGATTATGTTCCCGCGCGCCGCGCACATGGATGTTGCCCGCTTTAGGTTGGGCCATGAATTCCTGCTATCCCCTTTTACTGTTCTGCGGATGTTCCCGGTGTGCCACACTCCAGGGGAGGTTGGAAGAACTTTCACCCCCTCTGCCCACCCCCTGGCAACCTCATGTGGTCCATATCGGGCGTCCGCCTAGAGAGATAGTTCCAACCCCCGCTTCCGGCGCAGACCGTTTTGGCTCGGATCATTTCCACGGCAGCTCCAAAAGCCTGCTCCTATCGCTGTCAGAGGCTTTTGTGTTCTTGTTTTGTGCGCTCATCCGGCGTAGCATGCGTAAATGTTCGACCCGTCTCCTGAACCAGTCCCCGACGCCGAACTGGAAGCGGTACTCGTCGGCTGCGTTGCGGTCCTCTGGCGGTCAAATCACCCGCCCGACCGAGTGCTTTATGGCGACTGCGGCGGCCCGGCACCTCGTAGACCGATTGGCGCTGGCTGGGCTGCGGGTCGTGCGATTTCCGGATAGGCGCCTGACGTAGGAAGCGTGGAGTGCAGACAGCCTATCATCGTGGACACCTCGTCCTGTTCGAATTCGGGAGTGCTCTGGCGGCACCCGACGACAGCGTTCGCGGCGGCGCGACGCTGGCGATGGCTTCCCCGCCGTCGCGCCCTTCCGGTTCGGCCGGAACCTGAACGCCGTCACCTCGTCAAATGAAGCGAGTGCCGGCATGGGTAATCCGGCGGAGCGGCCGGCACCGGCGTTCCGACCGTGTCCGCTTCGGTCTCGGCCGCGGCGCAACCTCCAGCGAAAGCTGTTGGCCGAGTTGGGTGCACCAACCGTGGCGCTCGCCCCAGCCTGCTCGCGCCAGTCTGTAAGGAATATCTTAACCAATGGCCCCTAGATGGGGTTTACGCTAGGGTTTCGACTCTCGGGAAAAGGATTGGGACGATGGCAGGTTCGGTGAACAAGGTGATCCTGGTGGGCAATCTGGGCAAAGACCCTGAAGTTCGCTCCACCCAGGATGGCAGCAAGATCGTCAATCTGACCCTGGCGACCAGCGAGACGTGGAACGATCGAGCCTCCGGTGAGCGCAAGGAACGCACCGAATGGCACCGTATCGTGATCTTCAACGACCGGGTCGCCGATGTCGCTGAGCGCTTCCTGAAGAAGGGTGCCAAGATCTACGTCGAAGGGTCGCTGCAGACCCGCAAATGGACCGACCAGCAGGGCCAGGAGCGCTACACGACGGAAGTCGTGATCGGCCGGTTCAATGGGCAACTCACCATGCTCGACGGCCGCTCTGGCGGTGAAGGCAGCGGCTTCGGCGGAGGGGTCGAAAGCGGCTCCGGCGCCGGATATACCCCTCGGGAACGCGCCCCGGCCGCAGCCGCTCGTCCCGCCGCCGCTGGCGGAGCACGCTCGGGAGGGCCGTCCTGGGACGCGCCGAAAGGCGGCGATCTGGACGATGAAATTCCGTTCTAGCCAGTGACCCTGGCCTGTATTTCCAGGTCGCCGCTCGCAAATGAGCGTCTTGCCGAACAGTCCCACTAAGTCCTCACCTTGAGGACGAGATGGGACGTGGCCGACCCCGAGAGCCAGAACTCGAGCACAAATGGTGGAGTGCGCCGAGCACCCAACTTGTCGATTGCCGTAACGCCAGCCAACGAGGAGCCGACTGGCGGCATGGATACTGAACGGACCATCCACCACTACCGGGATGCAGGCGCCTGGCCCACGGAACAGGCGTTGACCGCGATGCTGGACAACCAACTCAACGCCTTCGCCGCCGTTCGCCTCGCACTTCCGTCAATTGCAATCGCCGCGACCGGGGCTGCCGAACGGCTGCGGGAGCGTGGCCGGCTGATCTATTGCGGAGCCGGGGCCTCCGGCCGGCTAGCGATCCAGGACGGCGTCGAGTTGCATCCGACCTTTGGCTGGCCGGTCGACCGCCTCGTCTATCTCATCGCCGGAGGCAGGCCGGCGCTCACCAGTTCCGTCGAGGGCGCGGAGGACGACGCGAACGCGGGCGCCTGTGAGGCCGCCGCGATTAAGCCTTGCCAAAACGACGTCCTTGTCGCGGTCGCGGCCAGCGGCACCACACGCTACACACGCGCGGTCCAGAAGACCGTTGGTGCCGCAGGGGCGCTAACCGTCGCCCTGGCCAACAATTGCGGCACCCCTTTGCTGGCCGCGGCGGACCATCCCGTGCTGCTGGACACCGGACCCGAGTTTCTGGCTGGTTCGACACGCATGACGGCCGGCACGGCGCAGAAGATCGCACTGAACCTGTTTTCGACCCGCTTGATGACCGAGTTGGGCCGCGTCTATCAGGGCCATATGGTCAATATGGTGCCTGGTAGCGAGAAGCTCGTAGCCCGCGCTCAGAGCATGGTAGCCGCGATCGCCAGTGTCCCGGCGGCGCTAGCCGCCAGCATATTGGCGGAGGCTGGCGGGAGTGTAAAAGTTGCGGTGCTGATGCTGGACGGCCTGAAAAGGGCGGAGGCCGAGGCAATACTCACCGCGGTCGACGGCCGCCTCGACCGTGCCAGGAACACAAGCCCGCTGGACTGACGCCGCCCACTGGCGCCCGCGAACGGCCATGGTTACTGACCCGTGCCCGCGCACTGGACATTGGCCCAAGCCGGATCGATTGTCCGGTAGCGATGCGGCTCCATTGCGTCAGGACGCCGCCAAGTAGGCGCGCCTTATGCGTAGGTCAAATATCCCGCGCCATCGTAACCTAGCGCGGCAACGAAGGGAGGTCCGATGTCCACATCCGCCAAACCGCCCATGCGCGGGGTCTTTCCCGTGGTGCCGACAGTGTTCACCGAACGCGGTGAACTCGATCTGGACGGCCAGCGCCGCGCCGCGGACTTCATGATCGATGCGGGCTCGGAAGGCCTCTGCATCCTCGCGAACTTCTCCGAACAATTCGTGCTGGCCGACGACGAGCGCGACCGGATCATAGACCTGATGCTGAGCCACGTCGCGGGCCGCGTGCCGGTGATCGTGACAACGACGCATTTTAGCAGCCGGGTCTGCGCCGAACGCAGCCGTCGCGCGATGGCGGCGGGCGCCGCGATGGTGATGATCATGCCGCCCTATCACGGCGCGACCATCCGGGTGCCCGAGCCCGGCATCTTCGAGTTCTTCCGGATCGTTTCCGATGCAATCGACATCCCAATCATGATTCAGGACGCCCCCGTTGCCGGCACCCCTTTGTCCGCCACTTTCCTCGCCCGCATGGCGCGGGAGATTGAGCACGTCAGCTACTTCAAGATCGAAACACCCCAGGCAGCGGCCAAGCTGCGCGATCTCATCGCACTCGGTGGCTCATCGGTTGTCGGCCCCTGGGACGGCGAAGAGGCCATCACCCTGCTCGCCGACCTTGAAGCCGGCGCCACTGGAGCGATGACCGGAGGCGGCTATCCGGACGGCATCAGGCAAATCACCGACCCCTGGTTCGCCGGGCGACGGGAGGAAGCGGTCGCGGCCTACGGCCGCTGGCTGCCGCTGATCAATCACGAGAACCGCCAATGTGGCTTGGCCGCCTGCAAGGCGCTGATGAAAGCGGGAGGGGTAATCGCCTCCGACGCGGTGCGTCACCCGATCCCGCCGCTGCATCCCGCCGCAAGGGCCGGGCTGATCGAAATCGCCCGTCGATTGGACCCGATCGTTCTGCGCTGGGGTAAATAAGTCCCGAACAATCGCGCCGCTAAACCAGGTCGATCGCGAACCGAGTCAGATCGGCCAGGCGGCAATGCCGCAACGCACCCTCCTCGGTCGCGCGCAGTACCACCTGAGGCGCCGCGTCGGCCTCAAACGCTTCCTGCCAGCGCGGCGCGCACAGGCACCAGTGATCGCCCGGTTTTAGCCCAGCGAAACCAAACTCCGGCCGAGGCGTGGACAGATCATTGCCCTGCGCCTTGCTGAACGCAAGGAATTCGGCCGTCATCACCGCACAGACCGTATGGCTGCCGAGGTCCTCCGGGCTGGTCTCGCAGCAGCCGTTGCGGAAGAACCCGGTCATCGGATCGCTGGAGCAGACCCCGATCGGGCCGCCCAGCACGTTGCGGGCAGGCCGCCGTCCAGGCCGGCGGCCGGTTTCGTCGAAGGGCATGCGAAATCCTCAGCTGCTTACGACTTTGTTTACCATTGCCCGCGACAATGCAGCCATGTCGAACCGCATTCAATCCTCCACCATGGCCGTTGCCAACACCTTCGCGTTCAACGGCATCGAGGCGGTCCCGGTCGAGGTGCAGGTGCAGATCGCCCCCGGCCTGCCAGCCCTCATCCTGGTCGGCCTCCCCGACAAAGCCGTCGGCGAAGCTCGGGAGCGGGTCCGCGCCGCCTTCGCCGCCATGGGCGTGTCGCTGCCGATCAAACGCGTCCTGATCAATCTCAAACCCGCCGACCTGCTGAAGGAGGGCAGCCATTTCGATCTGCCGCTCGCCTTGGGGCTGCTCGCCGCGATGGACATCCTGCCGCGCGAGGAGATCGCCGGTTATGCCGCGCTCGGCGAACTGTCGCTGGATGGTTCGCTGAACCCCGTCGCCGGCGTGCTGCCGGCAGCAATCGCTGCCTCCGCGCGTGATCTCGGCCTGATCTGCCCAGCCAGCCAGGGCGGCGAGGCAGCCTGGGCCGGCCGGATCGAAGTCTTGGCCCCCACCGACCTGCTGAGCCTGATCAACCATTTCCGCGGCACCCAGGTGCTGACGCCGCCCGGCACAGCTGGCGTGGCCGAGGTGCGGGCCAGTCCCGACATGGCCGACGTGAAGGGCATGGAAACCGCCAGGCGCGCGGTGGAGATCGCCGCGGCCGGGGGCCACAACCTGCTGCTGATCGGACCGCCGGGCGCCGGCAAGTCCATGCTCGCCGCCCGCTTGCCTGGCCTGTTGCCGGACCTGGATCCGCGAGCGGCGCTAGAGGTCAGCATGATCCACAGCGTCGCCGGCATGCTGGACGGCGGCCGGCTGGTCATGCGGCCACCCTTCCGGGAACCGCACCACTCCGCGTCGCAGGCCGCGCTGACCGGCGGTGGCCACCGGGCGCGTCCCGGAGAGGTCAGCCTGGCGCATCGCGGCGTGCTGTTCCTGGACGAGCTTCCCGAGTTTCCCCGCCAGGCCTTAGAGTCGCTGCGCCAGCCGATGGAAACCGGGCGCACGACAGTCTCCCGCGCTGCCGCCCACATTACCTATCCGGCCCGCTTTCAGCTCGTCGCCGCGATGAACCCCTGCCGCTGCGGGTATCTCGGCGAGGGAGGACGCGAATGCGCGCGCGCGCCACGGTGCGCGGAGGATTACCGCAACCGTGTCAGCGGCGCGGTGGTGGATCGGATCGATCTGGCGGTCGATGTGCAACCGGTGACGGCGGCGGAACTGTCGCATGCGCCGGCTGGTGAGGGCAGCAGCGTCATTGCCGGACGGGTCGCCCAAGCGCGGCGCGCCCAGACGAGCCGATATGGGGCAGACGGTCCGGTGTGCAACGCCGAGGCCGACAGAACGCTGATCCGGCTGCTGCCAGATGCGCAAAAATTGTTGGAGCAAGCGATGGAGCGACTGCGCCTGTCACCGCGCGGCTACGTCCGAACCATGCGTGTCGCTCGCACGATCGCCGATCTCGCCGGCGCCGAGGTGGTCGGGCGCGTTCACCTGGCCGAGGCACTGGCCTACCGCCATCGCGCTTAGGCGACCCAACTTCTTCTCTTGGTGGGACCGGCTACGGCGGTGATGCGCTCATGTGTTTCGGCCCACCCAACAAGCCACGACAAAAGACATCGGTCGATTTCCTCAGGGTTTGTCCTTTGTTCTTTAATCGCGGTCCCTTTGGCAAGCTGGCGGTTCGCAGCGCTAGCTGTTCGGCGGTCCCTTGATAAGGATCCTGCGATGGATTTCGACAGCTTAGACTGTGG
This sequence comes from uncultured Pseudomonadota bacterium, assembly GCA_963832865.1. Taxonomy (GTDB): domain Bacteria; phylum Pseudomonadota; class Alphaproteobacteria; order Acetobacterales; family Acetobacteraceae; genus Rhodopila. Next base: position 71,649 of record CAWHWH010000040.1, on the reverse strand, counting down.
GCGGAAACTTATTGCTGAGCGGGTCTTTGGCCAAGCGAGATTGAAAATCGTAGGAGGTAACCATCTGGGTCGGCGACAACGAATTGCTTACGACCGTACTCAATCTCGTTTTGCCGATACCATCGCTCTTCTAGCGGAATGACAATGGTAAACCCCTCAGCCTGAACTCGGCTGTGCAACTGGTCAATTTCGGCCACTTCAATCATGAAGTTCACGCCCCGGCCATACGGATGCTCAAGTGGTGCCGTCCGGAAGCGCCGTCCAGGCCCGGCAGCTTCCTCGAGCATCAGGTGCACACCCTCGAGGGTGAGGAAGGCAAAACGCTCCTCAGGGCGATCGAACATCACCGCGAAGCCTATCACGCCAACGTAAAACGCTAGCGAACGATCTAGGTCCGACACATCAAGTTCTGGGATTGGGCCGCCCATGGTGTGTTCACTCCAGGATTGATGGCACACGCTAATAGCCTTTAGTTTCTTTGTTCGGTTGAATGGCCGTTTCTCCGCCCCAGCCTGCACCGTGACTCTGCGCCGCAAGGAGTGGCGGTCAAGACTGGCCGCAGGCCAACGCCGGAGGCGACGCGAAGCGGTCTTGACGGTCGAGTGCAACGCTTAATCGGGGCTTCTGTCCTGCACCAGCGTCGCATTGTCGGCAATGACTTCGCGAACCCGAACGGAAGAACGGCCCATTGCTGGCACGCGCTATGACAAACCCAAAGGTCCTGAGCAGGCCAAGAATGTTGTTCGCAACTGCCTAGAGTCGCGAGAGGAGATGAGCACTCGCCATCAGCAACATTCGCAACGCTTGGGCGTCCACGCTCTTGATGGCGACCTCGCGAAACCAGCCGGTTCGCACGACCTGGCCAGTCCGTGTGCGTCATTGGCGGCGGTCTTATTGAGTTGCATGCTAAGGGCACCCTTGGCATGCCGGGCATCAGGGCAAACGACGGGCAGGCCCTGCTTGCGCAGTTGAAGGGTCAGCCAATCGACATTGCCCGGTCTCCAGGCCGACGCGCGCAACCGCCGGGCCATGTGTGATACCGCCTGGCTGATGGGCTCTTGCTCGGTGCTGCATTTGCCTCGCCAGATAATCGCGCCGCTCTGATCAACGACGCAGATCGAGGTCGTCTCAAGCAAGACATCGAGGCCGACATAGTGCTGCTGATCCATAGGAACGCCTCCGGGAGATGATCGCACGCGGAAACGACGTGCCGTCAGCCCGGCTCGCTCGCCGCGATTGCGCCATGTCCCGACCGTCTACTACCTGTTGAACCCATCGCGATCGACAGCCCGCGCATGGTCATCCGAGTCAAATAGAGACGGCTTTCCTCCTCAGCTAAAAACCTGCCTCAGATGCCGCAGCCCGTCTTGCGCCAAGACATCCTGGCTCCGTGCCAAAGGACGCCACAACGAAACGGCCTTCGCGATCTCCTGAATCTGCGGCGTAAACGCCTCGATCACGATTGGCCCCTCGTACTCAACCCCGCGCAAAGCCGCGGCGATCTCAGACCACGGTAGGTGGTCCTCGCCCGGCGTGCCGCGATCGTTGGAGCATGAATGGAACTCGAAGATATGCTTCCCGGCACGCCGGATTGCGTCCGGAATGTTCTTTTCCTCGATATTCATGTGAAACGTGTCAAGTAAGAACCCCACATTCTCGCGGCCGATGTCGGAAAGCAGTTCGAGCCCCTGATCGACAGTATTGATCAGATCCGTCTCAAACCGGTTCAATGGTTCCACCGCCAGCCTGACACCACGTTCGGCCGCATGATCGGCAACCTGCGACACGCTGTCCACCGCCAAGTCCCACTGCCGCCGGCGCTCCGACGGTCCAAGCAGCCTCGTGTTGCCGACAGCGGCATACATCGGACCCACGACCACCTCGCTGCCGAGTTCCGCCGCGATGTCAACGCATCGGCGACTGTAGTCGATCGCGTTGTCTCGAACCGCCGGATCATCCGAACTCATGTCCCGGTTCGGTCCAAAGGCGCCGCATACGGTGACGCCAAGTCCCGCTCTCTTCAGCGCGCGCCCGATCACAGCCGTATCGATCGTGTCCGGATCCTCAACGCAGATCTCAATCAAGTCGAAGCCGAAAGCCTTGACCTTGTCGATCAGGTCGAGCGTATCCGACGAAAACGGCGACACCCAGATAAAGGTGCTGGCTCCGATACGCATGAGATCCTCCTATCCGATCGCCGGTTCGCCCACTGTCCCGCATTCCGACCCGTTTCACCATGCCTCGCCGCCATCCGAACTTTACGGGAAAACCGAGATCTGTTGAATTCCCAAAGCGGAGGGAAGCACGATGGGACAAGGTTCCGGCATTTGCGAGGTCGCCTGGATCGATATCGCTGGCGGCGGCCAGGTCGTTGTGGACGGGAACCACGCCTATGTCGGGCACATGGCCCCGCCGAACGGGACCTCGGTTCTGGATGTATCCGATCCCGCCAACCCCCGGGTCGTCGCGACGATCGACATCCCCCCGGGGCTGCATTCACACAAAGTGCGGGTGGTAAACAACTTGATGCTGGCCAACCGCGAGCGCACCCACGGCGAGAAGCCCACAGATGACTTCGTCGGACTGCGCATCTTCGACGTCAGCCGGCCATCCAACCCCCGTGACATCTGCCATTGGGAATGTGCAGGCATGGGCGTGCATCGTTTTACCTTTGACGGCCGCTACGCATACATCTCCGCCGAACTGGAGGGCTATGTCGGAACGATCGTCATGATCCTTGATCTGGCAGATCCGACCCGACCGCAAGAAGTGGGGCGTTGGTGGATGGAAGGACAGTGGATAGGCGGCGGTGAAACGCCCGGCTGGCAGGGCCGAAACCACCGTTGCCACCATCCGATCCGCCGCGGCGATCGATTGTATGTCAGCTACTGGTACGGCGGCGGCGTCATCCTCGACATCAGTGACATGACCAAACCGCGCATGGTCTCAGCCCTCGATTGGAGTCCCCCGTTCGGCTGGCCCACCCACAGTCTGGTGCCGATCGATCGACCGATCGCGGGCCATCGCTGGATGCTGGTAGCGGATGAGCATGTTCAGCCGCTCGATCCCAACCTCTCGCCGGAACTGCCCGCAATGATCTGGATGGTGAACATCACCGACGAGACCCGGCCGACCCCGGTCAGTTGCTTCCAATTGCCGGAACTCGTCGGCGTCAAGACGCCGTTGATGACGGCGTGCCATCAACCGATCGAAACGATCACCGGCAACGAGGTCCCGGCGGCCTGGTTCGCCAACGGGCTGCGGGTGATCGACATCTCCAATCCTCTGTCGATGAAACAGGCTGCATGGTGGATGCCTGACGTGCCGCCGGGTGCGCAGCGCGTCTGCAGCAACGACGTTTATGTTGACCATCGGGGTCTGATCTACCTGATCGACCGCAACCGGGGTCTGTCAATTCTTGAGCGCATCTAGACCCGCCACACCGGAGCAAGACAAATGGCAGTCATTCCCAAGACCCTCCAACCTCACATCAACTCCGCCTTTCCCAACGACGTGTGCCTGATCGGGACCGTGTTGCCGAACGGCTACGCGCAAATCACGCCGCGCGGCAGCACCCAAGTCTTCGACGACGAACATTTCTCGTTATGGGAGCGGGGAAGAGGATCAACGACCGAAAACCTGACCGACGGCACGCGGGTAACCATCTACTTCCGCAAGTCGCAGCTTCGGGCCGACGGCATCCTGCCCAAGGGCGGCATCGCCCGCTTCTACGGCACCGCTCGGCTGTTCAAATCAGGGCCGACTTACGAAGAAGTCTGGACGCGGTTAATCCAGCCCGAGAAAGACCGTGATCCCGACAAGAAAGGCTTCGCCGTTCTAATCGAAGTGGAGCGGGCCGAAGAACTCGACGGCACGCCGCTCCGGCTGGAATGAGCCCGGACGCCACCCTGAGTCCATCCCTCATGCGTTCTGGTCCCAATTGGGATCATCGCTTGGATTCTCTCGTCCGCCTTCGGTCAGAAGCCCCTTCCCCGGGATATGGTTGATCTCGAGCCGGATGCCATCCGGGTCTTCGAAAACAAAGAAGTAGTAGCCATCGGCCCAGTCACGCTCCATCGGGCCTCGATCGATGAACGCACCCATCTCTCGCAGTTTGGCCGCGGCCTTATCGACGTCTTCGCGTGATCGAGCCCGCAGACAAAGGTGGTGAAGTCCGATGCGGTTCTGCACGAAACGCTCGCCTTCATACGCCTCCGCGCATCGTTGAATACCCAGCGCCGTGCGTCCCCCGACGTGGTAGACGAAATTGTTCCCGTCATAGACTTTCTTCATCCCAAGAAACGGCAAAAGATCGCAGTAGAACGCGCGTGACGCGTCGAAGTCACTGACCGTGAGAATGACGTGCGCCATACCGTTGATTTCGATCATCGCACAAATCCCCTGAACCTACCGCGAAGCTACCCCAAGGTGTTCTAACACCCTGCCGCTCGGCCAACTTTGACATCGTCAGTTGAACGCCCTGACGATCCGGCTCCAGTCCTCAATCGCCGACTCATGGCCGGGAACGATTGCGATAACCATTTGCGAGATTCCGCCGTCGCGCATTGCTTCCATTCGCTGCTTGATGTCCTGCTCCACCCCGGTGAACGTCGTCTGCCGGATCAGTTCTGCGGTGATGAATTGCTCCTCCTCGGGCTTCACCGCGACGCAATGCCCGGTGTGGTTCAGCAGGTAGCGCGCATCGGCCGGCTCGAATTTGCGCGCCGCTTCCACATAGCCCTGCAACACATCCTTCACACTGTCGGGCACCGGAGATGTGTTCTTCCAACCCTCCATGTCGAGATCGGCAGCGCGATGCAGCAGCACGGCAGCGCGCGTTCCAGACTGCGCCCGCACCCGTGGGCTGTCGAGCGTCTCGCCATCCCGCAACAGGCAGCCCCAGATCCACGCGGAGGAATAGAGATCGCCGGCCGCCCGCCCGCTTGCCACCCAGCTTTCACGCATCCCGTTGAGCGCCGCGAGCCCGTCATCAACGCCCGACATCACCGTTTTCCACGCGGCCCCGTGCCGCGCCGTCATCTGCCGTCCCTTTGGTCCCAGCGCTGAGATATGCAGCTGGATCGGGTCCTTGATATTGATCAGCCCCAGTTCGGGATTGAGGAATTTCAGCTTTTTCCACACCCCCGGATCGACCTCGGCTTCGGTCATCTCGCCGTTCAGCAGGGCATAGACGACCCGAATGTATTCCTCCATGTCAGCAAGCTTCATGGCGCCCAGCCCCATCGCCCGCCGGGCCGAGAACCCTGTCCCCACACCGAAATCGATGCGCCCCGGCGCCATCGCGTTCAGCGTCGCGAAGGCCGAGGCAGTGACCGCCGGAATCCGATTTGTCGGCACCAGCACGCCGGTGCCCAACCGAATGCGCGAGGTCTTCAGCGCCGCCGCCCCCATCGCCACGAATGGATCGCCGACCAGCATCTGCGTGTCGTAGAACCAGGCGTGCGTGAAGCCGAGTTCCTCCGCTCGCTGCGCCACCTTCCAGCTCTCGCCGGACGTCGGAATGCCGATGCCGAACTCCATGAGCTTGGCTCCCACGGTCTTGCGGCTAGCCTAGAGGGTTACTCGGGCAGCGGGAAGCGCTCCAGATACGGCATATAGTCCGGTTCCACATCGATCTGCAGCGTGGCCAGAACCCGCACGACAGCGCTGTAAAAGCCGATGGCCAGCGTCAGATCCACCACCCGTTCATTCCCCAGCTCGGCTTGCAATGCGGCGAAGGTTGCCTCCGCCATCGCACCTTCGACGGTCATCTCCCGCGCCGCCCGTAGCACCAGTTTCGACAGCGCATCCAGACCTGTCGGCTTGCCCGCGGTATCATCGATCAGCGCCTGCACGTCTTCATCGCTGACGCCAAAGTCATGTCCCAACTTGACGTGGTGCGACCACTCGTAGGGCGAACGCGCCAGCCATCCCACCTGCAGAATCGCCAGTTCCCTCAACCGCGGATCGAGCTTGCTCCCATACCGAATATACCCGCCCAGTCCCGAGAACGCCCGCGCCGCCTTAGGCGAATTCGCCAAAGCCTTGTTCAGCGAAATCGGCCGCTTGAGCAGATCCTGGTCCTCCGGCGCCAGGTCGGATGGTTCGAGATACGGAACACGGGCCATTTGGTTTCCTCCTTTGAACGCGCCTATCGTATAGTCACTTCAAGGACACCCCAAAACCATGCGCGCCATCGTCACCTCAGCCGGCTCCCTAATGATCGGAACAGAAACGTTTCGCGTCGCACTGGGCTACGGTGGCATCAGTTCCGGCAAGCGCGAGGGCGACGGCGCGACCCCCACCGGACTTCTCCCCCTCCGCGAAGTGCTTTTCCGCCCCGACCGCCTTTCCCCCCCTGAATGTGCCGTATCAACCAGACCGCTCACCCCATCTGACGGATGGTGTGACGATCCCGGACACCCCGCCTACAACCTGCCCGTTCGTCATCCCTTCGAAGCCAGCGCGGAAGCGTTATGGCGCGACGATGCCGTCTACGACATCATCGGAATCCTCGGCTGGAACGACGACCCTGTTCAACCCGGAAGGGGCTCCGCCATCTTTCTCCACCCGGCGCGTGCGGACTATGCCCCGACCGAGGGCTGCATCGCGCTCGCCCTCGACGACCTGCGCCACGTCCTATCGCTGGGTCTGACCGAAATTCTCGTCAGGGGCTGAACCGTTTCGCCTCCGCCTGACAGCGCAGCGCCAACCGGCAGGCAGAAAACACCTGCCCGCCCTCCATCGTTCGGCCGCTACGGTCTCGCACGTCCTCGAGGAAGTCCCGGTAGTAAGTCACCGGCAGTCCACTGCAATCCTGGTAGCGAGTCCGGTGTTTGTTCGCCACGAACAGATGGTCGCCGCCCGCCCTGCCCTCGATGTCCAGGTTCTTGCGCAGTTCCAGGGTGCCCTCGGTGCCGACAAGAAACAATCGTCCGTCGCCCCAATCGGGCAACCCGTCAGGCGTGAACCAGTCCATCCGCATCGTTCCGACCATCCCGCCGCCGTGCAACGTCACCTCAGCGAAGTCTTCGAAGCCAGGCGGCTCCGTGCCAAAGCAACCGATGGTGCTGGCGGCGATCTCGGCGTCGGACACATCCGCAAAGGCCAGAAACTGGTCGATCGAATGCACGCCGATGTCGGTAATAATCCCGCCATACGCCTCACGGTCGAAGAACCAAGCTGGCCGCAGCGCTCGGTTTAGCCGATGCGGCGCCAGGCTGGTCAGCGATACCAGTCGCCCAAGTTCCCCCGAACGCACGACGCCCAACGCGGCCTGCACCGAAGCCGAGGTCAGCCGTCCCAGCGCAACCGACCAGATCCGCCCCGTCTCCCGAACCGCCGTCTCGACCGCGGCAAGCTGCTCCGCCGTCGTCACGCCCGGCTTGTCGACCAGCACGTCCTTACCGCGCCGCATCGCCTCGATAGCCAGGGCCGCCCGATCCCGAGGCACCGCGGCGAGAACAATGAAATCCACCGACGGATCGTCGAGTAGCCGGTCCCGCTCCACCGCCGGCACATCCGGAAATCGTTTGCGAAAGCCGGCCAGCACACGGGCATCGGACGTCTGCGGATCGTGACCGGCGCAAACAGCCCCGGCGGCGAGCAAACCCGCCGTGAGATCGTAGACATGACGATGATCCAGCCCGATTGCAGCGAAGCGCGGCATCTACGTTTCCTCTCGCCCAAGCCTCGCACCCTCTTCCCCCGTCGGCAACCACCGTCCAGAATACGGCATCGTTCACCGAGGGGAAGGAAACACCCAGATGACAGATCGTGTCGCCATCATCACCGGCGCGGGCAGCGGCATCGGACGCGCCGCCGCGCTGAACCTGCTCGCGGATGGCTGGTCGGTCGTACTCGCCGGCCGCCGGCCGGAGGCGTTGGAGGAAACTGCCGGGATGGCAACCGGCGGAAAACCGCTTGCGGTGCCCACGGACGTCACCGACCCGGCCCAAGTGGACGCGCTGTTCGCCAAGGCGAAATCGACATTCGGCCGCCTGGACATGCTGTTCAACAATGCAGGGGGCAACGTCCCCACCACCAATTTCGGCGACTACACCTTCGAGATGTGGCGCACGGTCTGTGCGATCAACCTGGATGCGATGTTTCTGTGCGCTAACGCCGCTTTCCGCATCATGCGCGAACAACAACCTCAGGGCGGACGCATCATCAACAACGGCTCGATCTCGGCGCACAATCCGCGTCCGGGGTCGGCGGGCTATACCACGACCAAGCACGCTATCACCGGATTGACAAAGTCGATCGCGCTCGACGGGCGGCAATACGATATCTGCTGCAGTCAGGTGGATATCGGGAACGCGGCGACGCCGATGACCGCGCGGTCCACCAACGGTCAGTTGCAGCCGAACGGCCAGATGGCGATCGAGCCGCGAATGGACGCGGACCATGTCGGCAAGCAAGTGGCCTTCATGGCCAGCCTGCCGCTGGAATCAAATGTCCAGTTCGTAACCATCATGGCAACCAAGATGCCCTGGATAGGCCGAGGCTGAGAGCGAATCAAGCGGCGGAGTTCTGCCGGCCCGCGCCGGATCAAATCAAGGGCACTGTGACCACGCGCGTCTTACCCACCTTGCTGGTAGGAACCCCTATCTTTTTGGTCCGCGTTCGGCTGGCAAACATCCGTTCGAGTGGTCTTGAATGGAACAAAACTCGCTCTCGGCGGGTATTTGAAGTTTAACTTCCTAGCTTGGCTCGTAACTTTCGCGACCACGGGCGATCTCGCGCTTTTGGTAGAACATCCAAACTCGTGCCAGGAGAGGGCAGTGCGGAAGCGGCACTTGGGGTAGCACTGTTATTGATTCAGGCTCATTATTGGTTCTAGAAGGCCCATCATCAAGATTCGTATCCACCACCAGGAGAACCACGTCCGCGCCAAGTGGTTTTTTGCGGTCTTCCTTCGCTACCTCCGGCACCTGATTCAAAATAGTGGAAGGATCAGTCACGACCGATAGCGAGACAAGAGTGTTGCCCCGAACGTCTCCTCCGGTTTCGCTTTCTCTGATAACACGGAGAAAATTGGGCATGATATCGATGCCAAGTTTCTCGAACTGTGCGTTGATATCCTCGGCCGACTTCAAAGTTCGCTCGTCGCTTGGTCCCAGGCTCGCTTTCGGTCCTCCCAAACCTGAGAACGTCAGGCCAAGTTCAGCGGAAAATTTCTTGGTCCTCGTGGTCTCAATGCTCGTTACCCTAACCATTTCGTTTTCAGTTGCAGCAACCGTGTAGCCAGCGAACAGGAAGTTTATTGGCTGAATGAGTACTCGAACTCCATACCATACGATCTCCCGGCTCCCAATCCACGCCCTTGGTCACCGTTGCCACCAACGTGCGGTCGAATACGAACGGATCTCTGTCTCCGGGAGCTGCTTCCTTCGGGTCAACTAGAGCTTTTTGGAGGTCTGCCCAGGAATGAGGGACCGTAACAGACCCGTCCGCCAGGAAGTCAATCGCATGAGCTTGTCCGATATCGGCAAGGTCGCGTAGCGTCGGGCGAGTTTTCTCAGGTTTAATGGTCGGTACAGTATAAACAGCCACTTGGGTTTTCCCCCAATCCGGCGGATATACAGGCACAGGCAACCGGGGGTTCGGAGGAGACGCCAGAAGCGATTTGAACTGAGGCGTCGCGGTGCTCCCGATCTCGTTATTCCAGCGTCTTGCCAACGGCTCAGCACGGCCTTTTAGTCCACCAATTACTACCCATCCAATCAGAGAGATAGCACCGAGGCCGAGCAAAACCCAGGGGGTGACCTTCGACGCAAGAATTTGTTTCCACATCGCTATGTCCTACTCGCACATCATTTCCCTTTATCGGGGTAGAGTAGGGAGCACACCCGAGGATACGAAGTGTTTCACAGGGGAATTCATCGGAGCGCGCTCTGCTGCACGGCCGATGACGACGCCCGAAGTTGCGTGGACGTTAAGTGTCCCGGCGCGTCGGACACAGGGTTCCGTCAAGGTCACATGAAAATCCACGGTCTGAAAAGCCGGCGTTTCCGTGCCAGTAGGATCGTAACTGGGGGAGTGGGATGCCGATTGACCGGAGCGTGGGTGCTGGACATCCGATAACGACGTTCGCGATGACCTGGACTCCAAGTAAAGGAACCTGAAGGATGCGGCGGTCAGCCTTCAGGCCACCCACGCATCTGTCAGGGTCCTGATCGATTCCGCCGTAGATTGGATATGGTCATGGGGCCCCCAGATCCGATCATCACGGAAGCACCCGTCAAAGCCGCGGGCCAGTGAACATCTCGTCCGCCACTTTGCGGTGCTGCCACTTGCCATCACCGAGGCTGCCCTTGAACTCCCCGTTTTCCACCACGACCTTGCCCCGCAGCACGGTAAGGCAAGGCCAGGCGTCCATTTTGCGGCCCTCCCACGGAGTATAGTCGGCCTCATGCAGATCTTCCGCCCGGATCACCCGCCGATCCGCCGGATCCAGAACGCAGATATCGGCATCCGACCCCGCCGCCAGCGCACCCTTCCGAGGATACAGGCCCATGATCTTAGCGGCGTTGGTAGACACCAGATCGACATAACGCCGTAACGAATACCCACGCTTGCCCACCATTTCAGTATACATCAGCGCTACCCGCGGCTCCACGCCGGCGTTGCCGCCGGTGGTGTCGTCGATTCGGATGCCCTGCAGCTTCTGCTTCAAGGTGCAGCAGATCTCATCGGTGGCAACGCAGTTGATCGAGCCATCCAATGTGCCCTGCCACAACGCCGCGTGATCCTCCGGCCCCTTCAAGGACGGGTAAGTATGATAGATCTGGCCGTTCGGCCTTTTGTAGTCCTCGCTGCTGTACAGCATGTATTGATGCAAGGACTTGCCGTAGATCGGCACGCCTCGCCGGCGGGCTTCCTGGATCGCCGACACCCCGGTGGCGGCGGAGACATGCATCATATACAACGCCGTCCCGGGCACCTTCTCCGCTAGCCGGATCACCCGACGAAACGACACGTCCTCGGACAGAGTATTGTGCACCTCAGCCATGTTCTCGAACCCGGTGCGGTCTTCGCGGATCAGCTTGGCATACATGTGCATGACAATGTCGTTATCCTCGGAGTGGATCACGCCAAGGCCCTTGTTCGCCGCCAGAATCTTAAAAATCTCCCAGATATCCCCGAAGTCGACCATCCGTCCCTTACGGCTTGGTGTGATGTCGGTGGTGAAAATCTTGACGGTCGAAAATCCGGCCTGGATCGCCTCCGCTACCTGCCCCGGCAGGTCGACCGGCAGGGCTCCTTCCACCATGATGTGCTGCGCGTAGTCGCAGGCGCAATGACCTTTCCAGTCCGCCTCCCGCAGTTCGATCGCGTTGCGAACATCCTTGCCCTGGGAGGCTCGCGTGAAGTCAATCATCGTGGTGGTTCCGCCATGCACCGCCGCCCTGCTGACGACGTCGGGGGGCGCCGTCTCGGTCGCGGTCCCGTCCGGGCCCGGCAGGTGCCACTTGCAATGCACGTGCGGGTCAATGCCGCCTGGGATGACGATCTTGCCAGTGGCGTCGATCAGGCGCGTTCCCTCGGGGACGGCGATACTGCCAAGCGCAGCCACGGCCGCGATGACCCCGCTCGAAATCAGAATGTCATGTGCGCCGACCCCCTGCGGCGTCACCACCGTGTCGCCGCGGATCATCAGATCGATCACTGTTCGCCTCCTCCGGCTTTTGCTTATCGTCGCCTGATCAAGGCCGAGGAGCAAGCCTGCGAAGGCCGTCCAGACCCGCCTTTGGTGCCGGTCCGACCCGCCGCCGTATCAAACCTTCTCGGTCGAGGCCCGATAGATCTCGTCGATGGCTTTGGCCAGCGCCGCATCGAACTCGGCGTCGCTCATCGAGTGCCGCAGGTCTCCGACCAGGGCGCGCGAAAAGCTAGCGATGACACCGTGATTTAAAGCCAGCCGCTTGCAGGCGTCGGCCCGGGTGTAGCCGCCCGACAGCGCGACCACCCTGGCGACGCGCTTGTCGTTCACCAATCCCAAATAGAGATCCGGAACGTCCGGGATCGTCAGCTTGAGCATCACCTGGCGCCCATTCGGCAGTGCGTCCAGGTTTTTGTTGATTTCAGCCAGAAGGATCTCTTCCGCGCCGGCTTTGTCCGGGCTGTTGATCGAAACCTCCGGCTCGATGATGGGCATGAGACCATGCTCCGCGATCTGCGCGGCCACGTCGAACTGCTGCTTCGCAATCGCGGCAATACCCTGTTTAGAGGCCAGGTGGATGACGGAGCGCATCTTGGTCCCGAAGATGCCGAGCTTCACCGCACGGGCAAGCAGCGCGTCGAGGCCAGGTATCGGCTTCATTAGGCTCACGCCGTCGGCCTCGGCTTCAAGCCCCTTGTCGACTTTCAGGAAGGGGATCACGCCGCGGTCGTCCCACAAGAACGTAGGAACTGGCTTTCCTTCCGCCTGCCCGTCCATCGTGGCCTCGAACAGGATGGCGGCAATGACTTTGGCGCCGGTGAACGCGGGCGCTGTCATGATCCGCACGCGCATCTCGTGCATGAGCCGGAACATCTCCGCCTCGCCGCTGTAGGCGGTATCTGGAATGCCGTAGAGGCGTAGGGCGCCGGGTGTCGACCCGCCGCTCTGGTCAAGCGCGGCGATAAAGCCAGCCTTCGTGGAAATTTGCGCCATCATCTTGTCATTGGCCATGATCGTCATCCTTGCCTGAGATCGCTGTGACCGGTCGACCGGTTAACCATCGAGCGGATGAGATTGGCATGGCGTCCGGGGTCCACGCAATCTGGGGTAGGTGCTATATTAGAGCGGTCCTTGCCCGCCGCCCTGCCTCTGGCCAATCTGCATCCCAGGAAGCCCAAGGAGCCGCCATCCATGACCGATCGCGCCGTCATTGGCGACACCCCGCGCCGGCGAGAGGACGCCCGTTTCGTCACCGGCCACGGCGCTTATCTCGATGATCTGCGGTTCGATGGCGTCGCCCACGCCGTCTTCGTTCGGTCTCCGCATGCGCACGCACGCATCACCGCCATTGACACAGACGACGCCCTGCAGCGCCCGGGCGTTCTCGCCATCCTCATCGCGCGCGATGCCGCCGCCGACGGGCTCCGCCCGCTGCGCCCCACCGTCGAAGCCAACGTCCAGACCAACGAGCCGTTTCGCTTCTTGCCACAACCGCTATTGGCCGACGACATCGTCCGCTACGCCGGTGAACCCATCGCCCTGATAGTCGCGGAAACCCGCAACCAGGCCCTGGATGCCGCGGAACGCGTCGTCATCGACTTCGAGCCCTTGCCCGCAGTTATTGGGGCTAGCGACGCGCTGGCTGCCGAAGCCCCGGTCCTGACCGCCGAGGTCCCCGGCAACCTCTGCCTCGACTGGCACTGGGGCCAAACGGCCGAGGTCGCGGACGCCCTCAAGACCGCACCACATGTCGTAACGATCGAGCTGAACAACCATCGTATCGTTACCAACCCGATGGAACCCCGCGGAGCTGTCGGTCACTACGACGGTCGCTACACGCTGCATCTCTCCAGCCAGAACATCCACGGCAACCGCGACATGGCCGCCCGAGCGCTTGGTGTGGACCCATCCGCGGTGCGCTTCATCGCGCCGGATGTTGGCGGCGGTTTCGGGGCAAAGAATTTCGCCTACGCCGAACACGCTTTGATCCTGTGGGCAGCCCGTCGCACCGGGCGCCCGGTAAAATGGATTGCCACGCGTTCAGAAACATTCCTGTCCGACCACCAGGCCCGCGACCACCTCGCGACCGCCAGCCTCGCCCTGGACAAGGAAGGAAAATTTCGCGCGCTGCATGTGGACAGCATCGCCAACCTCGGCGCCTACATGGCGGGCGGCTCTGGCGCCGTGCAGACCAACCAATATCCGCATCTCCAGGGCTCGGTCTACAATATTCCCGCGATCGCATTACACGTCCGGGCGGTGCTAACCAATACCACGCCGATCGGCGTGACCAGAGGCCCCGGCTTCGCCGAGGCGGTCAACATCATCGAACGCCTCATCGACGCGGCGGCACGGCAATGCGGTTTCGACCGTATCGATCTACGCCGGCGCAACTTTGTCGCCACCACCCCGATGACCAACGCGCTGAAGTTCACAGTGGACAGCGGCGACTTCCGGACCAACTTCGATATCGCGATCGGCAATGCCGACCTGGCAAATTTTCCGGCACGCCGACGCGAAAGCGAAACGAAAGGACGGCGTCGGGGCATCGGCGTGGCTTGCCACATCAAGGCCACCGGCGGCCTGCCGACCGAAAACGTCGACATCCGCTTTGAACAAGACGGCTCGGTTTCGCTGATCACCGGCACGCAGACCATCGGCCAGGGACACGAGACCACCATGCCGCAAATACTTGCCGACCGTCTGGGAGTGCCCAACGCGCTTATCCACCTGAAACAGGGCGACACCGACCTGATCCCGATGGGCGGCGGTCACGGCAGCTCTCGCGCCACGTACATGGGCGGCACAGCGATCTGGAGAGCGTCGGAGATTATCGTGGCGAAGGGCAAGACATTCGCCGCGCAGGCGCTGGAAGCCGCCGAACTTGACATCATTTTCGACAGCGGGACCTTCCGCGTTGTCGGCACCGATCGCACCATTACGCTGCTGGACCTAGCGACGGAGTTTCCCGGTGCGCTCGACACCTATCATCAGTGGACGCGGGACGCGATGACCTTTCCCAATGGCACCCACATTGCGGAAGTCGAAGTTGACCCGCAGACAGGTTCGGTTAGCCTCGAACGCCTGACCGCGGTAGACGACTACGGCATCATCGTGAACCCGATGATCGCCGCCGGCCAGGCGCACGGTGCCATCGCTCAAGGTGCCGGGCAGGCGCTGCTGGAACACGCCGTGTATGACAGGGAATCCGGCCAACCCGTCACCGGCAGCTTCATGGACTACGCCATGCCGCGCGCCGGAGACCTGCCCAGTTTCGAGCTGTCATTCCGCGGCACGCGCTGCACCACCAACCCGGTCGGCGTGAAGGGCTGCGGGGAAGCGGGTGCGATCGCGCTATTCCCGGCCGTCGTAAACGCCATCGCCGACGCCGTGGGGGTCGCCACGCTTGACGGCCCCGCCTCGGCTTTCCGGGTGTGGCGGGCGATGCGTCGAATCGGTGGCTAAACTACGCAGCATTTCCTTGATCCGGCCAGCGCTGCGCCATGACATCCGTCACCACAACCGGCTGTTGCGGCGTCAGCGCGACGATCGCATCCACCACGGATGAATAGCGCCGGATCCGCCCAATCAACGGCTGCACGAACACCGCATTGGCATCGCGCCACATGATGTACCGGCATGGCCGGCCGCTCGCCGTGTGGAACGCGATGACCTCCTCATATTCCTCGGTCTCCGATCCATGATCGAGCCTGACAACCATTGCCTGGCCACGCGCCGCCGACCAAGCCCCGATCAGGAGCAAGTCAGCGATACTGAACGACAATCCACGCAAACCGATGGAATGCATCTGCTCGTTACCCATTGTTCCCTCGTGACGGTTGGGGTTGCACCAAGCGCTCGATCAGTCAGGCAGCGCGATCCTTAAAGCCAGCGACAGAACCCTAGGGGGTACGCCGCAATTCCACTGTGACCCGCGCCACAGTCCGTGCCTTTTTGCAGACCGTCGTCCGAATCCAGGTCGGTGAATGACGTCGGTGGATCACTGCGGCACCCTTGGCCGGGCACCAAGGTCCGGTATGCTCGCCGAGATGCTGAGGACATCGATGCAGCGGCCGCCTTCCGCGCCCACCATCCGGGTGAAATCCCCTGTGTGGCCTCTGCTGATCGTCGGCCTCGGTACGCTGGTGGTGCCGCTCGACTCCGCGGTCAACATCGATTTCTCCGCCATCGTCGCGCGCTTCGGGCTGCCGATTCCGATGATCCAGTGGATCGTCATCGCTTATGTCCTCACCCAAACCTCGCTGATGCTGACCTTCGGCCGGGTGGGCGACATGTTCGGCTACCGGCGGATCTTCCTGTTCGGAACCGCGATCAGCACCGTTGCCTTCATCGCGTGCGCATTGGCACCCACCTATGCGGCCCTGCTCGCCGGTCGAGTCGCGCAAGGCGTCGGCGCCGGCCTCATTCTGTCCTGCGGCCCGGCTTTGGCCACCAGCCTGTTCCCCGAGACGATGCGCACCCAGGTCCTCGCCAGATACATGATGATGTTCGGCATCGGCGGTGCCTTGGGACCGTCGGTGTTCGGCCTCTTGGTGGAGCGCTTCGGCTGGGCCGCCGTGTTCAGCTTCCGGGCACCGATCGCCGCCGCGGCGTTCGCGTTGGCATGGACTCTGCCCCGCCCAGTCCGTGGCGAGCGCGAACCGTTCGACGCCGGCGGCGGGGCCCTGCTCGCCCTGGCACTCAGCTTCATGCTGGTGGCGCTGAACCGCCTCCGTCCGCCTGGCCCGGAGACCGCGGCGCTCACCGTACTCGCGGCGGCGGGTTTCGTCCTGTTCTACCGTCAGGAGCGGCGTGCCGCGAAACCGATCATCGATTTTAGTCCCTTCCGCGATACCGACTTCACCGCGGTCAACATCAGCAACGTGCTGATCAATCTGTCGGCGTTCGCCATCATGCTGCTCGCCCCGTTCTACCTGAGCCGCATTCCCGGCCTGTCCCTGGCCGCCGCGGGCCTCATACTGGCGGCCTCGCCGCTCGGGATCATCGCAGCCGCGCCAATTGCGGGCCGGCTGGCCAGGACGCACCAGCCCCGGCTGATCGCTCTGATCGGCACGGTCCTCAGCGCAGCGGGGCTGTTCGGCATCTCGCTGTCCGACGGCACGACCGGCGTCTCTATCCTGGTGCTGTCGATGGGCGTCCAGGGCTTCGGGATCGGGTTGTTCCAGGTGGCCTACTTCGACATCGTCACCGCCGCGATCCCCGCCCAGAACCGAGGCGTCGCGGGTGCGCTCGGCATGGCGACCCGAACCATCGGCACGGTAACCGGCGCGACGGTGCTGATGCTGATTTTCCAGTCGCTCCGGACCGCCGCCCCAGAGGGATTCCTGGCCGCCTTCCAGGCCACATTCCGGATTGCCGCGGCGATCCCCGCCGTCCTGGTTGTTATTGACCTTGGCCGCGGCTGGCGAGACCGGCGTGGGGGTTCGAGATTCAATCAACCGCCGTGACACCGATCCGTGGCCGCCAACCTTGCCGGCGGCCGCTTGCCGTGATCCTGTCCGGTTGCTGAAAGGATCCGGACCATGACCAAACCGCTCGAAGGGCTGCTTGTCGTCTCTTTGGAGCAGGCCGTCGCCGCCCCTTACTGCTCCTCCAGGCTGGCCGATGCCGGCGCGCGCGTGATCAAGATCGAACGCGCCGAGGGGGATTTCGCTCGCGCCTACGATAGCGCCGTGCAGGGAATGTCGAGCTATTTCGTCTGGCTGAACCGAGGCAAGGAAAGCTTGGTCGCCGATATCAAACAGCCTAACGACGCCGCACTCCTGCACCGTCTGCTGTCGCGAGCCGACGTGTTCATCCAGAACCTGGCTCCCGGCGCGGCAGCTCGGTCCGGATTCGGATCGGAAGCTTTGCGGGCACGGCACGAGCGGCTGATCACCGTCGACATCTCCGGCTACGGCGAGACCGGCGAGTATGCGACGATGAAGGCTTACGACCTGTTGGTGCAGGCGGAGGCCGGCCTCGCGATGGTCACTGGGCTTCCCGCCGGTCCCGGTCGCGTTGGAGTATCGATCGCCGATGTCGGCTGTGGGATGAATGCCTATACCGGTGTATTGGAGGCCTTGATCGAGCGCCAGCAGACCGGTCGCGGCAAGGGGTTGCGGGTCAGTCTGTTCGATGCCGTTGCCGACTGGATGAATGTCCCCCTGCTGTACTTCGAGGGCACCGGCAAAGCACCGCAACGACTGGGCCTGGCCCATCCATCTATCTGCCCGTATGGCGCGTTCGCGACGAACGATGGCGCGCTGGTCTTGATCTCCATCCAGAACGAACGCGAGTGGGTCACGTTCTGTGCCTCGTTCCTGGATGACCCGGCGTTGCCCAAGCAGCCCGGTTTCGAAAGCAACAATCTTCGGGTAGCCAACCGCGCGGTAGTTGATGCTCGGGTCGGACAAGCCTTCGCTGCTCTCACCCGGGACGAGGCAGCGGCAAAGCTGAGAGCCTCCAACACGGCATATGGCTTTGTGAACGATCTGGCCGCGCTCCGCCACCATCCGGCTCTGCGGCGCACCAAGGTTGCCCTGCCCGGCGGCGGCACGGCGGACATCATCGCGCCGGCGGTCATCAGGACTGGTGAGACGCTCGGTTTGGGTGCCGTACCGGCCATCGGCCAGAACACCGAGACAATCAAGGCCGAGTTCGGGGAATAGCGCCGCGTCGCGACGCCGACTTGGATTTTTCCACACGGTTGCCGGACTCCATGCTAACTCGGGGACAATTCCGTAGTCCCCGTTTACTTCGGACCTACAAATAAAAGGCAGGACTACATTTGGCGTCGCGATCCCAATCGGCGATTGCTACTTCCTCGACATCTCCCCAATGCCGATCGTCGACATCGAAAACGGACCCATTGAGTAAAGCCAGCGACAACAAAGCTCACCGTGGCCTCCTGCGGAAAATGCGTTTCCCTTAGCCCCAGCCAAAACCGGCCGGCGCTGGGGCGTCCAACGACCGCGGCGAGGAGGCTGCCGCTGGCGGTACGTACTGCTGCGCAGCTGCTGCCGCGGGCTGAGCGTGTTCGGACGCCGTCGTGGCGGCAGCACCGGCGGAGGCGGGCTGTGCCGCTGCAATAATGCCGGCAAGAGCAACTGCGGAAAGGATAGAGCGGAGCATCTGATTTCTCCCGTGCGGGCAGATCAAGCTGGCAAAATCGATTGACCCAACTTAGGCCCGCGGGTGCGCTACTCCTATGAAACCCTTCATACGTCGTGGCTCCCGCAGCGAATATTTAAAGATCACAAACCTGGACAGGCTGGATTGACGGCGCCATGCTTGATCAGCGGTCCGGCTTGCCAAGGAGCGCCAATGAACGTCACGGACTGGTTGCGAAACCTCGGTCTTGAACGATACGCGACGGCATTCCGGGAGAATGACGTCGATGCCAAATTGTTGCCCAATCTTACGGCCGACGACCTCAAAGATCTCGGCATCACTTCGGTCGGCCATCGCCGTCAGCTTCTGGAAGCGATCGCTACGCTACGTCCCAACGACGCGCCTCCCCGCCCTCCCGCCGCCCCAACCGCAAATGCCGGCCCGCCTGAAACCACCGCCGAGCGTCGTCCCCTCAGCGTGATGTTCTGCGATCTCATCGGCTCCACCGCGCTCTCGGCGCGACTTGATCCCGAGGATCTCCGCCAGGTCATCCGCACCTATCAGGCCTGCGTCGCCACAACCATCCATCAGTTTGACGGCTTCATCGCCCGCTACGTAGGCGACGGCGTGCTGATCTACTTCGGCTGGCCGGAGGCCCGCGAAACCGATGCGGAACGTGCCGTCCGTGCCGCTCTCGCCGTCGCCGCCGCGGTCAGCGAGGCAGACGTCGGCGGTGAGCCGCTACACGTCCGAATCGGCGTCGCAACGGGACCCGTGGTGGTAGGCGAGGCGATCGGCTCAGGCGATTCGCGCCAGCAGACCGCGATCGGCGAAACACCGAACCTCGCCGCCCGGCTACAGGGCCTCGCTGGGCCCGATCAGGTAGTGATCGACGCGGCCACCCGCCGCCAAATCGGTGGCCTGTTCGAGTGCCAAGACCTCGGCACGATCGAACTCAAAGGGCTGCCGACAGCGGTGCCGGCATGGCGCGCGATAGGCGAAGGGTTGGTCCAAAGCCGCTTCGAAGCGCTCCACGGGAGCGCCATGATGCCCCTTATCGGCCGCGAGGAAGAACTCGAGTTGTTATCGCGCCGTTGGCGGCAGGCCAAGGCCGGCGACGGGCGGATCGTCTTGCTCACCGGCGAGCCAGGCATCGGAAAGTCGCGGCTGCTCGTCGAACTCCAGACGCGCCTGGCGATCGAGACGCACGCGAGCCTGCGCTACTTCTGCTCGCCTCTGCACCAGAGCAGCGCGCTGTATCCGGTCATCGCGCGCTGGGAGCAGGAAGCAGGCTTCGCACGCGGCGACACCGCGGAGCAACGCTTGCACAAACTTGAATCTGTTCTTGCTCCCGACGAGTTTTCGCGCGCGGACATCGCCCTGCTCGCCGGCATGCTTGGGGTTCCGACCAGTATTGGCTACCCACAGCCCGACCTCAGTCCTCAGCAGCGGAAGGAGCGGACCTTCGCTCTACTGCATCGACGGCTTGCAAGTCTTGCAAAACGCCAGCCCGTGCTGATGCTGTTCGAGGACGCTCATTGGTCCGACCATAGTTCGTTAGAATTATTCGATACCCTCGTCGGCCAAATCACCGAACTTCCCATCCTGCTGGTGATCTCCTTCCGGCCCGATTTCGTCCCCCGATGGATCGGGCGAGCCGCCGTCAGTCTAATTACGCTCACCCGGTTGGATCGGCGACAATCCGCGGCCCTCGCCGCCCAGGTGACCACGGCGCATGTACTCACCCAGACCATCCTAGAGCGAATCATTGCCCAGACCGATGGCGTCCCACTGTTTATCGAAGAGCTGACGAAGGCGATCCTCGAAACCGCCCCCGATGGTCCTTCGTTGGGACGAGCCGTTCCGAGCACGTTACAAGCCTCCCTGATGGCACGTCTCGACCGACTGCCCGCAGCAAAGCAGGTGGCACAGATCGGCGCCGTTATAGGACGCGAGTTTTCCCAAAACCTGCTGACCGCCGTCGCCGAACTCTCGGAGGCGCAGCTTACCAAGGGCCTGAACGAACTTGTCGCGGCTGGGCTGGTGTTCCGTCGCGGCCTGCCGCCGGAGGCGTCCTATACCTTCAAGCACGCGCTCGTGCAGGAGGTCGCGTATGAGAGCCTCCTCAAGACACGGCGCCAGCAAGTCCATCGTCGGATCGCCGAAACAGTTCGCGATCAACACGCCGAACGAGCCAACGCAGAGCCCGAAATCGTCGCTCATCACTTTACCCAGGCCAATCTCCCGGCAATCGCCGTGGAGTGGTGGGGCAAAGCGGGAGACCTGGCGTTACGGCGGTCCGCCTATGCGGAGGCCATCGCCCATCTCGAACAGGCTATCCTGCTGGCCGACGGTCTGAATAAAGGGTCCGAGCAACGGCGCTGGCGTTTGCGGCTGCAAATTACCTATGGCAACGCGCTGCGGCTCGCAAGAGGCTTCGGGGTAACGGAAACGCAAGCAGCCTTCGCCCACGCCAGCGACCTCGCCGCCGACATCGAGGATGTGACGGAGCGTTTCCCGGCCTACTACGGATTGTGGAGCGGCAGCTTCATGCGCGGAGATCTGCAGCCGATGCGGAACATGGCAGCAATCTTCCTGCGCGACGTGAACAGCTGGCCAAAGTCGCCGGAAGCTGCGCTCGCTCAAAGGATGTGCGGCATGACCCGCTGGTTCGAGGGCAACTTCATAGAGGCACGGAAATACTTGGAGCGTTCGCTGGCGATTTGCGATGCGGTGCAAGATCGCGAACTCGTCTTTCGCTTCGGCCAGGATCTTGCGTCCCCCGCGGTCGCCTATCTCGCCATGACACTCTGGCCGCTCGGGGTCCTCGATCGCGCTGGCTCGCTCATCGAGCAGGCGGTTTGCCAAGCGTTGAAAACAAGGCATCTGCCAACAATAGCCTATGGGCACGCCCACGGCGCGATTTTCGCGATGATCCGCCGCGACCGCCCGCGGGCGGCGCCACATGTGCGGGCACTTCTCGGCTTCGCCCGAGAGCATGAAATACCGCTTTGGGTCGCTAATGGCACCTTCATGGAGGGGTGGCTGCGGTGGGGCGACGTTGGTCACGAGACCGGTTTGGCGGACATGCAGACGGGCATGTCGCTGATGAACTCGCAGCAGCAAGGGATTTACATGCCCCTGCTAATGGCGGTGCTGGCCGAGACAGAAGCCGAAGCGGGCCGTCCCGAAGCCGCTCTAGCCATCGTCGATGAGCAACTCGCGATCGCTGGGCAGACTGGACAGTGCTGGTATCTGCCAGAACTCCACCGAGCCCGAGGCGAAATCCTGCTCAAGCAACGGCCATGCG
The DNA here is from genome assembly GCA_963832865.1 of uncultured Pseudomonadota bacterium. Taxonomy (GTDB): domain Bacteria; phylum Pseudomonadota; class Alphaproteobacteria; order Acetobacterales; family Acetobacteraceae; genus Rhodopila. Next base: position 49,558 of record CAWHWH010000040.1, on the reverse strand, counting down.
ATGAAGCCGCGGCAGAATCCGCCTTCGCATGTGCCATCGACATTGCCCAAACCCAATCAGCAAGACTGTTCGAGTTGCAAGCCGCGGTCAGCCTCGGACGTTTATGGCTGGGGCAGGACAAGCGTGCTCACGCGCGTGAACTGGTCGCACCAATCTGCGCTTGGTTTGATGCGGGACTCGACTGCGAGGCCCTTTCGGAAGCAAGGGTATTGTTGACGGATCTGGGAGCCGCCTGACCGCACGACGGTCTACGACCGCCGGCCTGGCGGCAATCCGGCCCAGGACTTCCGGCGAGCGAATTACGGCATGATCCCGCATTTAGACGTGTGAAACGCTTCATAGAGCGAACGCACCTGCCCGCCTAAAAGCTGGCTCCATCGAATTCATCCGACTGATGTCGCCAGCACGGGAGAAGTCACATGCTCCGCTTTGTCCTTTCTGCGGTTGCCCTTGCGGCGGTTCTGGCAACAGTGACTCCGGCCTCCGCCGATCCTCTCGATGCGACGGCGTCTGATCACACCCAGGCCGCGGCGGCCGCCACACAGCCGGCAACGCCGTCGGCACCTGCATCGTCCCGGTCGTCTGATGTAAGCGCCCCGGCAAGCGTCAAGGACGCGAGCCCAGTGGGATTCGGCTGGGGCTAAAGCGTAATCGCGCTGAGCGGCTCGCCCTCGGCGCGACACACGCGCGGCCAGCCAAACACATAGGCCAGTTCAGCTGGTGACCGACCTCGACACTCAAAATCTGACTACCCCGGCGAACTTCGCCAGGTGGCACGAACAGACTCCTCGAAACGGAGAGCGGACATGGCCTTTATTGTGGCAGGTGGCGCGCTTCTCTTGGCGTTAATTGTCGGAATCGTCCTCGATAGTCTCGGTGAAAGCCCTCTTTCGAAATGTCGGTTGAGCTATCCCCGTGACCTTTTGCCTGACGAAGTCGAAAGGGAGGATGATCCGCCAGACTACGAAAGCTAGAGAGCATGATCGCGCGCCGAGCGAACGTCCCCGGCACGCGATCTCCCGTTGCGCGGACCTCCGTTCATGGACACGGCCTGTCCCTCCGGCGATACTCCAGTCTCGACCGGAGAAGATGGTGACGTGGGTTGGGAACGCTACGAGACAGCTTTCCCCAAGAATGACGTAGGTGCGGCGTCCACGTGATCTGACCACAGAAGCGGTTCGAACTCCACGCGGCGACGCAACTTGCGCGTTTATAGGCTGACCAAGGCAGGCGTGCCAAACATGACGGCAGACTCTCGATTCTTGCCGAGGCCCTGCCGACGGGTCCAACCTCGATGGGTTCTCCAACACGCTAGGGCTGCCAGAATGCCAACCCTAGAACCCCAGCATGCGTGACGCTTCGGCCAGCGTCTCGTTGGCGCCTTTCGCATAGAGCAAGCCAAGCCACCGCCCGACCGGCTCCACCAATCGCGCATCAGCCCCAGTCTCGCCGAACAGTTGCGTCATCGCTAAGAGCGGACGCGGGTCCGGCCCGCCCTCGATCGCCTTGGCACGCAATTCACCGGCGAGCGGGTGGCGCACGTCGATCGGCTGACCCTGCTCGTCTTCCCCGCGAACCCGGCGCAGCCACGCCGCCAGCGCCAACGCCAGCAAATCCACCGACCCCCCGGACCGCAGCCGGTCCCGGATCGGATCCACCAGTATATTGAGCGGCGCGTCAGTATTCACCCGCTCCACTGTGTCCTTGATTGCCGGATTGGCAAAGCGCTCGACCAGCGTCGCCTTATAGCGCGGCAGATCGATCCCGGGGACATCCGGCAACGTCGGCCCGGTCTCGCGATCCATCAGCGCCGCCATGAACCGAGCGATCAACGGATCCGCCATCGACTCGGCAATCGTGACATACCCGATCAGCCGCCCCATCCCGGAAACCGCAAGATGGCTCGCATTCAACAGCCGCAGCTTCATGAATTCGTAAGGCGCGACATTCGTAACGAACTGCGCCCCGACATCTTCCCACGCCGGGCGCCCAGCCGTGAAACGATCCTCGATCACCCACTGCGTGAACACCTCCGCGAACACCGGCCAACGGTCGATCACCCCATACCGCTCGGCCAGCCAGGCAATGTCCTCCTCCGCCGTCACCGGCGTGATCCGATCGACCATCGTGCTCGGAAAGCAACCGTTGGCAGCGATCCAGTCCGCCAGCTTTGGATCGCGCAGCGTGGCAAGCGCCAACACCGCGTCCCGCAGCACGGTCCCGTTGTGCTGGATGTTGTCGCAACTCAGCGCAGTGAACGGCCCTTCCCCGGCCGCCATGCGACGGCGATACGCCTCAACCACGATGCCAATCGCGCTAGCCGGCTGTTCCGGATACGCAATATCCTTCCGAACCAGCGGATGCTCCGGATCAAGCCGCTTGGTCGACCGATTTAAGCAATACCCGTGTTCGGTAACCGTAAGGCTCACGATCCGAACCGCGGGCTTATCGATCCCCGCCAGCAGCGCGCTACTGGACTCACCCGCGAACACCACATCGGCGAGCGAGCCGATCACCGTCACGATCTCGTCCCCCGACCCACGTTCAACGAGCGTATACAGGTTGTCCTGTGGCCCCAGGCTTTCCTGCATGCGGCGATCAGCCGGCATCAGCCCGGCGCCAATGATCCCCCATCCAAGCGAGTCGGCCCGGCACTCCATAAGGTTGTGCGTATATCGTGCCATATGCGCACGATGAAATCCGCCCAATCCAAGATGCACGATCCCGGCAGCGACAAGCGCGGGATCAAACCGAGGAACCTGCACGCTCGGCGCGAAGCGGGCCAGGTTGGCGCGGTTGAGTAAAACCGGTTCCACGATATCCCCCCCGGGTCATGCAGCAATGCCCGCCACAGCGTATACGCCCAGCTCCAATCTGAAACAATGCAGACCGGGCCGGTCGGCAGCTTACGCCGCCAGCCCCATTCATCAACCGGCGCGGGGCGAGCTCACCGCACGCTCTTGTCGCGCAGCAGGCACGGCGATTGCCACGTCTCGTCGTTTCTGCAGTTGCTGATCCGCAAAATATCCATCATCGCGAAATTCGGCGAACTCGGGATACCCAGGATATTAACCAGGTTCCGCAGCAGCTGAAGCAGCGAGTGCCGAATACGATGCCCAGGATGGAGCCCTCGCCGCCGCGCAGGCTGCAGCCGCCCAGCACCATGGCCGCGATCGCATACAGCACAAAGAAATCGCCGAACGTCGAGGGCGATGCGGAACACCAGAAAAACCGCCGAGCTCCCGGCAAGAAGGCCACTCAGCACATACGCCTCGGCGATGTGCGGCGCGCCGAACTTACGGCCGGCGGCCGGCGAGCTTAAACAACGCCGACCCCGATCACGCGTCTATACTACCGTTGCCGGATGCCCTGAGTAGTGCGTTGTCACCCCCGCGTAGAAGTGATGTAAGCGCTTGGCCGCCGCATCCGGGTGCAGATTTGATCAATTTCGACCAATTGGTGAACTCTCGAACCGCGACGCCGGATTGGCGCGGCTGCGGGCTCGTAAGACACGAGTTGAGATGGTCGTTTGACCGATCCAGCCCGGCCTGCGGGCCGATCAACCCATCCTTTGAGTGAACCGTCTATGTCCATTGCCCCCCGCGATGAAACCGAGCTCGCAGCCAGCCTCGCCACTGAGCAGAGTGCCGATATCGTTGACTTGCTAAACCGCAACAAGCCCGCGTTCGCGATGAAACTCCTGCAGTCGCTGCCGGAAGCACAGGCCGTGGACGCGCTTGACCAGCCGGAATTGGAACGGAGTGCGGCTATCCTGTCCGCGCTTCCGCCCGAACGTGCCGCGCGGCTACTGGACCTGATGTCCGCCGACCGTGCGACACACGTCGTTCGTGAGATGCGCATCTCGGTCCGCAACGACCTCCTCGCGCGGGTCAGCCCCGAGACCAGGGCGTCTCTCGATCACCTGCTGCCCTATCCCAAGGGCTGCGCGGGGCACATCATGACGACCGAGTTCGTGACCGTGCCAGCGGACTGGACGATCGGCGAGGTGCTCGACCATATCCGGGCGGTCGAGCACACGCGAGAAACGGTCTACGCCATCTACCTGATCGATCCGCCGACCGACGTGCTGCTCCGCGCGATCACATTGCGCCAGTTGATCTTCGCCGACACTGGCGCCACCGTGCTGAGTGCCGCGCCGGCGCATGCGCCGATGTCGGTCACGCCGGAAACCCCGGAAGGCGAAACGGTCCGGCTGATCTCGAAGTACAATTTGCTGGCTATTCCTGTTGTCGATACGGGGCAGCACGTAATCGGGATCGTTACGGTTGACGACGCCGTTGACACGCTGGTGGCACAGCAGGACGCGGAGGTGCAGAATTTCGGCGGAATGGAGGCGCTGGATGCGCCTTACATGAGCGTCGGTTTCCTGAGTATGGTCAAGAAGCGAGCGGGATGGCTTTGCGTGCTGTTCATCGCCGAAATGCTGACGGCCTCGGCTATGCAGACCTTCGAGGACGCGTTGGAGAAAGCCATTGTGCTGGCCTTGTTCATCCCGTTGATCATGAGTTCGGGCGGTAATTCCGGCAGCCAGGCGACATCGTTAATCATCCGCGCGCTGGCGCTGCGGGAGGTGCAGGTGCGTGACTGGTGGCGCGTGCTGTTGCGCGAGCTACCATCTGGAATCACGCTTGGCGCGATCCTCGGACTGATGGGCGCGCTTCGAATCACCATCTGGCAGAATCTCGGCCTCTTCGATTACGGACCGCATTGGAGGCTAGTGACGTTGACGATTGCGTCCGCTCTGGTGGGCATCGTGACCTTCGGCTCGCTGGTCGGCTCGATGCTGCCGTTCATTGCCAAGAAGCTCGGATTCGATCCCGCAACAGCCTCGGCGCCATTTGTTGCTACCTTCGTAGACGTGACGGGCATCGTGATCTACTTCACGGTCGCAACGCTGATACTTAAGGGAACCATGCTATAGGAAGGGGCCCGGTGTCGCCGCCGCGTGTGGCAGAGGCAGCGTAAGGCAATGCCGCCCGGACGCTGTAAAGGTGTGGAAGCGCGTCGATTTCGCTGCTGAGCAGAGCTCCGGATGGCACCCGCGACAACCTGACGGCTTTTCCTTCAGCCGCCGTCTGACCAACTCGATCGCGATTACGGGCGCGCACACCGGCTTCGACACGACTAGACTAACCCTGAAGGCGTAGGTCTATGAAGATGACCCGCATGAAACGCTAGTCGCAGCCAGCCTGCTCTGGGGAATCGGCCACTCTGGTAGCCACGCCGTCAATGCTGACGGACCGAGCACGCGGAGCCGGGCTTTGCCTTTGGACAGGGCCTTGGTGATCTACCGGACAGCCTGAAGTTGCTGCGTCCGATCGCCATCACCGGGGGGCCAGCCTGGAATTTCCCCTTCAACGGTCCTCGACAACCTATTTGAGCGATCCAGAGGAAGGCTCACTAGAACTGTTTTCGGCCAAGAACGATGCCATACTGCATTGGGGCTTTTCCGTCCAGTACAGCACGTTCTATATGTCCGACTGGTTCACCGGCACCCCCCGAACCGAGGAACCACGCCAACAATACGTTCCGCTGATCGAATTTGCAGTGGCTTCGCCGCTCGGACCCAGTCCCGCGCAAAAGACCGCCACCGCGAACCCGGGCCTCGCCTATGTCGGGCAGACTTGGCAATTCGCGGCCGAGGCGATCGTGCCGCTGGATCGGGGGGCTGGGCATGGGCTAGGTGGACAGGTTCAGTTTGTCCTGTTCCTCGACGATCTAGTTCCCTCAATCTTCGGCAAGCCGCTGTTCAGCCGGTAGCGTGTGAACCGCGCCGGGCTTGCCGGAGGCTCTGCACCCTGAGTGTTTGGAGCGGTGGTGGCAAGAAGGCGGCCAGCTACGCGACATCAGGATTCTCGAAACTTCCTGCATAGGACTTTGCCCAAAGGGCGGCGTGACCGCGCGGAACACCACGCGGCCCGGTACGATCCACGTCATCCCTGCCTGGCTCGGATGGCGCCGAGGCAGTGCAGACGCTACTTGGCGACGACACCGTCGTCGCGGACGGTGGTGGCATCGAAGCCGCCTGACTGATGCCGCCACAGCCGCGCATAAACCCCATCCCGGCGCAACAGCTCCGCGTGCGAGCCAGCTTCAACGATCCGGCCCTCATTGAGCACGATCAGCCGGTCCATCCGCGCGATCGTGGACAGCCGATGTGCAATGGCAATGACCGTCCGCCCTTCCATCAGCGTATCAAGTTGCTCCTGGATCGCCGCCTCGACCTCAGAATCCAGCGCCGAGGTCGCCTCATCGAGGATCAGGATCGGCGCGTCCTTGAGGATCACCCGCGCCAGCGCCACCCGCTGGCGCTGCCCGCCGGAGAGTTTGACCCCACGCTCCCCCACATGCGCGTCATACCCCCGGCGGCCGTGCCAGTCTTCCAGACCAAGGATGAATTCGTGAGCCTGCGCCTGCTTCGCCGCGGCGATAATCTCCGCGTCCGTCGCCTGAGGCTGACCGTAGCGGATGTTCTCGAAGATCGACCGATGAAGTAACGACGTATCCTGGGTCACCATGGCGATGTGCCGGCGCAGACTTCTCCTGGGTCACCCCGGCGATGTCCTGTCCGTCGATCAGGATACGGCCGGCGGCAGGATGATAAAAATGCAGCAGCAGGTTGACCAAGGTGGATTTACCGGCCCCTGAGGGGCCGATCAGCCCGACGCGCTGCCCTGACGCGATGGTCAGGTTGATGCCATGCAGGACCGCCGGATAGCGGATGCCGATTGTGTCCCGGACGCGGCCATAGTCGAAATGCAGATCCTCGATTTGGATTTCGCCGCCGGTCACATGCAGTTCAACCGCATCCTCGGGATCGGGCATCTGCCGCGGCACGTCGATCGAGCGCATACCATCCTGCACTGTCCCGATGTTCTCGAAAATCGCGGTGACGCTGCGCGCGACCCAGCCCGCGATATTGTTCAGTTGCCAGGCCAGAGGAATGGCCGTCGCCACCGCTCCGATGGCTATTGCGCCGGCCGACCATTGCCATAACGCGACGGCGGACATCGAAACGATCAATGTGGCGTTCATAAGCCCGAGAGTACAGGTATATGCCGTCGTCATCCGCGTCTGATCACGGAACGCCTCGGTATGCTCATCGATAGCATCCCGCACGAATGCGTCTTCATCGGCCGCGCGTGCGAACAGCTTCACCGTCAGGATGTTGGTATAGCTGTCCACCACGCGCCCTGTCAGATTCGAGCGCATCTCCGACGCGTGGCGCGATCGATCGCGCAGGCGCGGCACGAAATAGCGCAGCATGGCGGCGTAGATTACAAACCAGACCACCAGGGGCAGCGTCAGCCGCCAGTCCAGCCGCCCGAGCAGCACCAGCGCGGTGGAGCCGTATACGACAATGTACCAGGCGGCATCGAAGGCCATGACGAGGCTTTCCCGCAGCGCCGGACCGGTTTGTAGGACGCGATTCGCGATGCGGCCGGCGAAGTCGTTCTGGAAGAACGTCCAGCTCTGCCGTACCACGTGCCAATGGTTTTGCCACCGCACCATGTTGGACAGGCCCGGATTGACGATCTGGTTCACCAGGATGCTGTGCGAGATCAAACTGAGTGGCCGCAGCACCATCAGCACCCCCGCCATGCCCAGCAGGGTCAGCCCGCTATCACGAAACAGCGTCTGCGGCGTGTGCGAGGATACCAAACCGACGACCCGGCCGATAAAGGCCGGGATCATTGAGTTGAGAATGGCTGTCAGCCCGCCAAAGACGAACAAGGCGGCGGTCAGGCCGGTGACCTGCCTTATGTAGAACCAGTAGAACCGGACCAGGCCCGCGGTGGGCGGCGAGGCAGGCGTTCCGGCGGTGGGATCAAGCAGGGCTTCGAGGCGGCGCAACATGGGTGGCGACGGTCGTGGACCCTGTCAGCCGCTGCGTCAACCGTTCTGTGTATGGCCATCAGGCCGGTCGCAACTGAACCCTCGACGGGTCCTCCCATTCAGGCCGGCCAAATATCAACCGACGCTGAAACCAACTCTTGGGCGCATGGTCCCCGTCATGCCAGCGCAAGCCGGCATCCACGACTTCGGCCGGATCGACCCGCAAGCCGTGGATGGCCGGAATAAGCCCGGTCATGACGGTACGAGAACGCCTATGGGTCACTCCCAAGGGCCCCTGGTATAACCTGTCAGTGCCCATGCACGCACCCAGGGGGGACCAATCTCGAAAGCCGTATTCGTTCAACCTTCCATCGATTTAATAGGGCGAAGGAACGAGGGCCGCGGAGCGCGCCAGAGCTTTCGGTTTCAAGTTCGTATTCGTCCCTCGTGACGCGAGCCGACGCCGCCACCGGCCCGGGCTCTGCTTCTCCACCCGCGCGAATATCCGCGAGAAGTGGCTTTGGTCGACAAAGCCGCAGGCGCACGCGATATCCGCCAGTTCCATCCTGGTCTGCGGGGGCCCGAGCAACCCGCCTTCGGGTGAGCCATTGATGCGGCGCCAGTCCCGTGGTTGTTTTGAACGCGCGGGCGAAATGACTGCTGGACAGGCCGCACTCACGGGCCAGCCGGCCGATGGAGTGGTCCGCGTCCAGTTCAGCCTCCATTGCGTCGCCGACACGCCGGAGCTGCCATGGTGCAAGGCCCAAGCGGCGACGACCTTCTACAATCCCGCCATAGGCGCTGATCACGTGAGCGTGGAAGGCCAGCGCCATGGATTCGACGAAGAGCGTCTGGGCCTCGGAGGTCGTACCATGCTCGCGGTCAGGGAGATCGCCATGCCGTGCGGGATCGGATCGTGGGTGCCTGACGCCGGTGCCCGCAGCCCTCCGACCTGTCGCAGATCGCGCTCGTACGCCAGACCGTCGAATGAATTTTGAGAAATATAAATCGAACCATGTCGAACGACGACTCGATGTTCACCCTCGGGTTCTCGCTCAGATCGAACAGAAAGGCGTCGCCGGGCTTCGTCGGCGGCAAGGGTGAAAGACCTCGATTCGTCGTCAGGTCCCACGAACGGATCGGTTGCAGCATGACCTGGAAGGCGAACGAGTTCTCGCACGGCACCGGCCCCGCCCGACCGTGTTGTTCGTCCATGCACCGCAGGCGGGTGAAGGCGATCGGTGTTTGCGACATCGTCGGCGCCCCCAGGGTCGGCGCACTGTCGAGGCGGAACCGACGGCTCATCACCGCCGCTACAGTATTTGCGTCCACGCGATGCTCCTCCGTAAACGACAGCCTGGGTGACGAGGGTGATTGCCCAACCCCGAGCACGCCGCGTGTCCGCTGGCGCTTAGGCATGATGGTTCGAGGGGGAGCTCCGGCTGCTCGTCGACCACGGATGTTCCGCTGTCACACACGATCGGGCCATCCCCGGATGATGATGATGATGATGATGATGCTGGCGGCGACCTACGTCGATACGGCGCGCAGTACGCTAATGGATGGCGTCGGTCTCTGGAAGCGTCAATTCCCAGGTGTACATCTGCGCGCGTGGTGGTCGTCATTCTCGGTGGCGGAAGCGGAGCGGTCGTTCGGTGGGACTGCTGCGCGGACCGCTCAGGACCAACCCGATAGCCGCCACGATCATCGGAAGAAGATCGTGGCGAGGACAGCGCGAAAATGCAATCATGTCGATCGGATCGACAGTAGACCTTGGATTGATCAGGCGAGATGGAAGCGCGGCAAAAACGGTGTCCGGATCATCGGACGGTCCATGGATGCGGCCCGCATCACCGTCACGATCAAACAACGTGATCTGCCGAGGCTTTACTTGGCGCTGGTCTAGGCGGCCCCAATGCACAACGTCGGCCAAAGGCGATCAGCTTTTCGATAACCTGTCGTATTGAACGCCATATCGAGGGAAGGACTGCAATGACAGACACGACTGAACGCAAGCTGTTCGCACCTGTGCAGATCGGACCGATGACCTTGAAGCACCGGGTCGTGATGGCACCCCTCACATCGCAACAGCCAGGAGACATTCCAGGCGCGTTGATGCGCGAACATTACACTCAACCCGCATCGGACGGCGGCCTGATCGTTTCTGAGGCGACCGCGGTTTCGGTAACAGCCCGCGGGTGGCTTGGCGCACCCGGCCTGTATTCAGACCCACAGGTCGAGGGCTTGTCCAAGATCACACAGGCCGTCCACGCAAAGGGCGGCCGCATGTTCTCTCAACTCTGGCACACGGGGCGCTCATCGCACACCGAGACGACGGGCGGCCCGGCGCCGGTATCGGCGTCGGTCAACCCGGCGTATTGGGCGGACGCATCGCGCGTTGTGTCCGCTCCCAGTGGCTGGATCAGACGTGCTCCACGGTCGCATCGAAGCTTGTGCCTGTTCTGCATCGCACCGCGGACCATTGATGAAGGAGGCGAAGTTGCGCCTCGCTGGAACGACGGGGAGCCTGTCAACCGCGGTTTCTTGGCTTCGGGTCTCACCATAGCGTCTTGCCATCAATGACCTCGATCGGCTGCGCGCCGAGATCGAAATCCTCCAGCAGCCATGCATTCACCTGCACTCTGAAATAACCGGCAATCGGCCGTTTCGCCTGCCGATCCCCGAACGGTGAACGGGACGACGTGCCGCAGCCGCATATCGCGCAGTGATGATGTTCGACCAGATAACTTCCCCACTGGTAGGTCGAGACGCGATCACGCGCCGTGATAAGGACAAAATCGTCTTCGTTGTCCTGATAGGCCCACGAGGCGCCGCGCTTGGTACAGAACGAGCAGGTGCAGCGGGTTACCGTCTCGGGCCGCTTCATCACGGTGAACTGGGTGGCGCCGCAGTGGCAACTTCCCTTCGCGGTCATCTTGCTTGTCCCCCTGATCTCACCGGTGAAACCGATAGGCATCTCTAAAAAACCAGCGATAGATGACGGTGGGCCTCGAAAGGGCATTTTCAATACCTTCGCTGACCCTGGCGATCCGGCAGGGTGCTGACCGACCACGTCACCGGCGAGGAATCCACTGAAGTGGCTCTGTCGGGTTTTTCATCGGTCCGCGCCACCGCCCACAATATCGTCAAGGCACACGCGGAGCTGTGGTTGATGTGTGTCAACTGTGACCGTGAGACCAAGGCTGATCCCGCCACGTCGCGCTCAGCTATATCGTTGCGCTGCTGGTCGGGCCGGAGACGAAGGGCAAAGAGCTGGTGGCGGATCTGGTTGTCGCCGTAAGCGGGTGGCTGGCGATTCTGGATTCCAGTTCATATTACCGCGCTGAGGTCGTTGTTGTGGCTTTGTCATCCTGAGGTAGCCGTATCAACGATATGAATTCTTCTTACACTTGCCGTCTCGCTATCCTCCAGGCTGGACATTTGCCGATGCCAGGCGTGTGCTCTTCGCGCGGAACGAATACCGCGGTGATCGGCTTCCCCGTGCGCGATTTGGGGCGGCGCGAACACCCTTGGACAACCCTTCACGAATGGCAAAGGAGCGAGGAAACGACATGAACAGACACGACATGAACAGACGGGCATTCCTGGCCACATCAACGGTCGGGGCGACGGCAGCCGCGACGCTGCAATTCGCCGCCGCCGCGCAGGTGCCTCCGCCGGGCGAGACCGGGGTTCCACTAACGGTCCCCACCAGCGAGAAACTGCCGCTGGGTCCGCTGCCAATTCCCGCTATCCGGATACACACATCGAAGTAATTGATGCCAAGCGCTTCAAGGGCAGCCCCGGCACCGGCGCCGTGGAGCGAGTTGCCACCGGCTTCCGCTGGGCCGAGGGACCCGCCTATTTCCGCGCCGGCCGTTATCTGATCTTCAGCGACATCCCGAACAACAGGCAAATGCGGCTGCTGGAGGATGACAACCACCTCAGCGTTTTCCGCTCGCCATCCTACAATTCCAACGGCAATACGACTGATCGTCAGGGCCGGCTGGTATCATGTCAGCACGGCGGGCGGCGGGTGGTGCGTACCGAGTTGGACGGGACGATCACCATCATCGCCGACAGCTACAACGGTAAAAAACTCAACTCGCCGAACGACGTTGTCGTGGCCTCGGACGAGTCAATTTGGTTCACTGACCCGTCGTATGGAATCGGCGGCAACTATGAGGGACTGAAAGCGGAGCAGGAGCAGGCGACGCGGAACGTCTATCGCGTCGACAGCCATACCGGTGAGGTGAAGATGGTCATTGATAGCTTCACGCAGCCTAATGGCCTCGCCTTCTCGCCGGACGAAAAGAAGCTCTACATCATCGACAGCGGCATTACGCATGGTGGCAAGGCGAATATCCGTGTGTTCGATGTCGATGTCGGAAGCGGCAAACTCACCAACGACAAGGTCTTCGCGGAGGACTTCGCGCCCGGGCTTACCGACGGGATGCGTCTCGATGTCGAGGGCAATGTCTGGACGAGCATGGGCTGGGCCGATCCGAAGGAGGACGGCGTGCGGTGCTATGCACCGAACGGCGATTTGATCGGCAAGATCCATCTGCCGGAGACCTGCGCCAACGTGGTGTTCGGCGGGTTGTTGCGAAATCGCCTCTACATGTGTGCGAGCACCTCGGTCTACGCCCTGTACGTCAATACACAGGGCGCGGCGGTGCCGTAGCGGTCAAGGATGGCCCATGGCGTCACCGAGCGGTGGTGCCGAGGCTTATTTTTGCGGCACATCGGTGGGGTCAGATCCAACGCCGGGTGTCCCCATGGTGTGCTCGCTGATCTGCAACTCATGCAGCAGCATCTCGCGGCGGTCTTCAGAGGCGGGCCCGTGCGCGCCATCCTCGATCGCAGGCAACACGTAGTTGACGACCATGTAACGAAACAGCTGCAGGTTGGTTGCGTCGCGCAGGCCACCTTCGATCGGCAACATGCTAGTCATCGTGACGACGGCATGATGCGCGGGCAGCACCAGGATGAACTGTCCCTTGAAGCCCATCGCGTCGTATTCGGGCTGGGACCCTCCTTCCGCGCCGCCCTCCAGCACATTTTTGATCCACCAGAAATACCCGAAGAATGGCACTATGCCTGGTGAGGTCATCTGTTTGATCCACGCCGCGGGCACTATTTGCTGGTGGTTAAATTTGCCATCGCCCAGCACGAGCAGCCCGATCTTGGCCATGTCGATGGCGCGCAGCCGCAAGCCCCAGCCTGAGGACACCAGCCCCGTCTGGTCCGCACGAGTCCAGGCGGCGTGCATCAGCCCCATCGGCTTGAACAGGTGGTCCTCCGCGTATTTGTCCAACGGCTCGCCCGCCGCGGCGCTCAGGGTAGCGGCGGCGAGGATTGGGTTGATGTCCATGTATTGAAAGACGGTGCCGGGCTTGAGGAATGGCCGGGTTTCCGCCGCCAACTTCAGCCGATCGGGCGCCGTGTAGTAGATCGGATCGTTTGGCGGCTGGAAGGTGTAGCGCAGGCCCGAGGACATGGTCAGTACATGGCGCAACTCGATGTCTTGCTTGTCCGCCAGCGCACTCTTGAGATCGGGGCGCCAATTCGACAGGATCGGGGCGATGCTGTCGTTGAGATGCACTTTCCCGTCAGCGATCAACTGGCCCGCGAGCAGCGAGGTCATCATCTTGGTGATGGAATAGAGCTCGTAATTATAGTCGCGGCTTAAATCGTCGCCGTAGCGCTCGAAGATCAGCTTGTCGTCCTTGACCACCAGGAAGCTGCGGACATCGAGCCTTTCTTTCCTGATCCACTCCGACAATGCGACCAGCTTGGTTGAGTCAACGGCCACGTCTTCGGGCCACGCCGGCTGGATCTCGTTCGCTCCGGCTGCGACGGGGAAATCGCTGCGCATGGTGGTATCCGCGGCGATTGCCGCGGTGGGAAGCGTAGGGATCGCACCGAGCAGGGCGAGCGAACAGGCGTAGCGGAGCCCGCGGCGGCAATGCCTGGCGGCGGTGGCGAGTTTCGCGTTGCGCTTCTGAGCTTGTGCCATTGGTCGTTTCCTCCTTCGCGGGCAGTTCGTGGATGATGGTGCGGCATCAAATCGATAGGCATACCCTGCGGGCAGTGCGCCTAACCAGCGGGGATATGCAGATTTCTTGCCATAGCTCGCCGCCTGGCAAGTGTCCGACTTTCGGGTCGCTTTTGAATGACGTGCGCTTTTTCGGTAGAAAGCAAAACATCGAGCGCAGCGGGGGAGGAGACATAAATGCGACGAGCGCCAACCATTATAAAAGCTGGCCGAAGGGGAACCTCTACATGAAGATCCTGCTCGCCAATCCCAACACGACCGATGTGGTAACCCAGCGCATGGCGGCCGTTGCGCGGGGAGCGGCTTCGCCCGGAACGGAGATCGTGGCCGTGACGGCGACAACCGGAGTGCCCTACATCGCCACCCGGGCGGAGGCCGTGCTCGGAGCCTCGGCGTTGTTCGATCTTCTGGGACGGCACGCGCATGGCATGGATGCCGTCATCGTGGCAGCATTTGGTGATCCGGGACTGGAAGCCGCGCGAGAGCTACTACCAATCCCGGTTGTCGGCATGGCTGAGGCGGCCATGCTCACCGCCTGCATGCTCGGGCGCCGCTTCGCCGTTGTGACCTTTGCGCCTTCCCTATGTGCGTGGTTCCATGATTCGATCGACCATGTTGGGCTGCGGCAGCGCTGCTCCGGGGTGCATTGTCTGGACGAGCCGTTCGCTGACATCGCGTCGGTCGCGGAGGAGAAGCGTGTAAAGCTGGTGGCGCTTTGCCGGACAGCCGTTGCGGCGGGAGCAGAGGTCTGCATTTTGGCTGGAGCGCCGCTCGCTGGATTAGCCGCCAGCATAGCAGATGAGATTCCGGTTCCGCTCGTGGACGGTGTTGCGGCTGCGACGCGCCAGGCGGAAACCTTGGGTGCACTGCGTCCACGGAAGGCCTCCGTGGGAGGCTTTCGTCGCCCGGATCCGAAGCGTATGACCGGAATCAGCGACAATGTGGTCGAACTATTCGGCGGTTTGCCATGATGCGGTCGATGGCGGACATCTTGATCCGGGCCAACAGGTCTGTGAAGTAATGAGTTCCGAGCAGGAAATTAGCCTATGAGCGGAACCTCGCGGGCGCTCCAGTCCCTCAGACGCGCTCAGCCATTCGATAGCACCGAGATCGCCGGGTCCAGCTGTGGGTCACTTCCCGCCGAACTTTGCGAATTGCAGTGAACCGCGGCGGTTGGATCACTTGCAATCAAAAAGCGATGGAAAGTGGGGCCAGGAAGGTCCCGGAGAGCTCTGCCTAGACCACGCTCTATGGGGAGGGTTGGAGCGGACCGCCGGGCTGCTGCAACGAGTCCAGCATCGCGCTGGCCCAGAGTTCCGGGTCCGACGGCTGGTCTGGTGGGAAATGTGGGCCGGTGGCGGGATGGGCGCGGGGGCGCTGGGAGTCGATCTTCGCTTTAAATTGCTGAATGGCGGCCATTATCTCGGCCTCCCGCATGTCGTCCACGGGCTCCGGCATCTCGGCGGGGACGGGTGGGAGTTCGCGGGCGAGACGCTGGTCCAGCGCCTTCTCGGTCTGGAGGGTGGAGCGATTGAGGCTGTTGGCGCAGCCTCGGTAGCGGAGGCGCATCGATTGTGACATGTCGGCGGTTTTGGCCTCGGCGAGGACATCGAGGGTGGTCATGCCGAAGGCGATGATGTGAGCTGCCTGCAGCATTTCCGCTCTGGTGCGGGTTTCGTAGGAGGTCAGGGTGTCGAGGATCTCGGAGCGGGCTTCGTGCTTGTCCCTGGAGGCGCCGATGAAGTACGGCAGCAGGAACGCGATGATCGTTTCAAGAAACGAGCTCGATCGGAGAGCCATGTGTCAGTCCGGTGTGCGGTTGCGCATTTGTTCTAGCGCTGGTTGAGGGCGATGTCAAGAACATAACATGAATCTGTTTGAACAACGACGGTGGGGATGGTTAGCCCCCGTCAGGCGGTTTTGATCCATAGTGGTCAAGGCCCGTCGCTTAGCAGCTCGTCCAGGGTGACGGTGCAGATCTCCGACATCGGCAATGGCGGCTGACCGTCGATCGTCTCGGGAACCGCCCGCAGCGCCCGCCGGTAGAGCCGTGCGAGGTCGATCCTCTGGCGCATGGACGGCGCAAACCGATCAGCCGCGTCACCGCGGAACCGACGCGCCTCGGCTTGCCAGTGCGGCACCTCACGCGACAGCGGCCACGCCTCCGCCTTCAGCATGTAGGTCAACGCCTGCACGAGGAGCGACGCGACGGCGTGAAGCTGTTCGTTCCCCACGCTCTCGATCTCCTCGGCGATGTTCGGCCAATCCAGCGCGGCTTCGTTGATCAGCTCGCCGGCGGCGCGGCGGCGCAGGAGATCGGCCTGGCGTTCCGACCAGTGCAGGATGTCGGTGTCGTAGTCGCTCATCGAGCGCTCCTTGGGTCCTGTTCATTGGCGATCATTGTCTTTGGCCCTTCTTGGCATCGAGGTTTCTTAATACCTTGCTACGATGACAGCTTGATGCCATTCGTTGGTCGAACAAGGAACATCAGCGGGCGACCATGCACCAAATCTGGTTCGCCCGCTCGACCGCCAAGCCACGCAGTAGCTACGATAAATCTTGTGCCCTGGACAGGACTTTGACCAGCGTCTCGATGCCGACCGGCATCATTCGCCGCACCCTTCACGTGCCGACCACCTCTGCTCGCCGAGTTTTTGATGTAGCGATGGACGCGAATGATAACGCCGTTTGCTCAAACCGTTTGGCGCTGCCGGAGAATGTGTGGGTCGCGGAGATCGAGAGCGGTCGAACGCGACACCGACCGACCAACCTCCGCGCCGCATTCGTGGATCGCGATAGCCCCGGACCTGACGCTATTGGTCGGTCGCTTCGCCGATTCCGCGCCTTAGTTCAGGGTGGAACGCGGGTGCGCGAAGCCTTCAACCAATGTCAGCCATCCGACAGCACCGAGATCGCTCGGTCCAGCTGCCGGTTGCTTCGAGCCGAATATTGCGAATTGAAGGGAACCGCGATCGGTGGATCACTTTGCAATCAAAAGCGAAGCTGGAAAGTGGGGGCATGAAAGTCCCGGAGATTTCTGCGTAGACCATGCACTACGGGGAGGGTTGGACCGGACCGGCGGGCTGCTACGAGTTCATCATCGCGCTGGCCCAGAGTTCGGGGTTCCACGTCTGGTCCGTGGGGAGATGGGGGCCGGTGGCGGGGTGGGCGCGGGGGCGCTGGCTGTCGATCTTCGCTTTGTATTGCTGTATGGCGGCCATTATCTCGGCCTGCCGCATGTCGTCTACGGGCTCCGCCATCTCAGGGGGCGGCTGGGAGTTCGTCGCCGAGACGCTGGTCGAGCGCCTTTTCGGTCTGCAGGGTGGTTACGCAGTCACGGCCGACACACGAAAACGTCTGGTCTGTCGGCCGCGATTTGCGCAGGACGCTGAACGCTACTTCTCCGCAGGCTGGGGCACGGTGATCGCAACCGAGATGTTCCTGCCTTCGCTCATCCCGACGACTTTGGCTATGGTAAATGCAGCGAACGGATCGCCCGGAGCCGCGGTGATTTTGGCTGACACCGTGTCCGCCTTGCAGAAGTCGCCGACAACCGGAATATGGGTGACGACAAGTTGCTTGGCCTGGGGCGACATCGAAATATAGTTCAGCAATACCGATCCTGCTTCACAAGACCCGGGCACCGATTTGATTTCCGCGGTGACGAAGTCCTGTCCGCTCACGGTGCCAATGGCACGTTTTCCATCGGCGACGGATTCGAAGCGTGATGTGCCCGAACGAACCGGAAACCCACTTGCCTGAAATGCGGCGGTTGTCTTGGGCTGAGGACCATAGACCCCTGCGAGCATCCACCGCCCTTTGATCCCTTCGGGTGAATCAAAGCCCTCAATGTCGACCCAGAAATACGCTGCCGAATAAGGGCCAACCACATAGCCCCGCTCAGTATTGTAGATATTAATCCCGCCGGTCATGCCTTTGACCGGCTCGATTCCGCGTGGCAGCGCTTTCCTGACGGCGGCATCATCCCAGACGACGTTCACGGTCACGATATTCAATCCAGCAATCTCATACGGCGGCGGCTGGACCTGCTCCTCTGCCTTTGACGGCACGGATGCGAAGACCGATACGATTCCGGCCACAGAGCAGACCGCAAGAGTTTCAGATACCTGAGTTCTAAACCGAGCTTTGGACATTTTGATCTCCCCTATCATCCCACGGACGATTTGAACGATTTGTTGGTGTACAAACTCTCCCACCTGTGCTTCGTGTGGTGATCAAAGGCGACATCCGGCGGAAAGTTTGGACGTGACTTAGGTAAGGCCGATCGTTTGGTCATTCGCGCATCAGCGGTTATGGAAACAACGAAGCCTTCAACCAATGTCAGCCATTCGAGAGCACCGAGACCGCTCGATCAAGCTGCGGGTCACGTCCCGCCGAATACTGTGAATCGAAGGGCACCGCGATCGTCGGGTCAACGCCGATCCCCTCAAGCCGCTCGCCATCAACGCGGACATCGTCGACGGCGAGCAGCAACAGGTCGCCGTTGCTCATCAGGAACGCTGTGGCCGCCAGCACCGCGCCGCTGGTGTGGCTGCCGATCACCGCGCCGAGCCGGTATTTCTCGAAGCCGTAGGCCAGTACTTCCTTGCCGCTGCGCGAGCGTTCGTTCACCAGCATGGCGGCGGGGCGGCGCCACTTCACGTTATCGAGCCGGGTGCGGCCATCGCGGTCACGCACCTGCATGGTTGGCGCTCGGCTATTGAACAGGTCCAGATAGTCGGGAACGGCGCCGCCCCAGCCCTCGCGAAGATCGAGCACCAGCGCGTCGGCATCCTTCAACGCACCCTCGCCGAGCAGTTGCTCGAGAGCTTCCTGGTAGGCGTCGCTAGCGTAGGACCAGACGTGCACATAGCCGATGTGCATCCCGTTTTCCGTCGGGATCAGTCGCGCGCTCGCCTTCAAGCCCTGCAGGAACATTTCGTGCGGTTGCAGTTCGGCGGGGGTCACGACAACCGGCTCGACCGCTCCGCCCGCCTGGCGGCGGATCGAGAGCACGACCGGGGTGCCAATCTTGTTCCGGAATGACAGCACCGGACTGAACGGGGCACTATCGGCGGCAACGATCTCATCGCCCACCAGCAGCCCGGCGCGCTGTGCGGGCGCATCCCCGATCACCCCGGTGACAAAGCTATGGCCCTCCGGGTCAGCGCGGGTGAAGATGCCGATGCCTGGATAGGTGATCTTCCCAGCGGGGAACACGCGTTCCAGGCCGCGATGACGCAAGGCGCCGGCAAAGATGTCGGCCAACTGGTAGTATGCGGGCTCCGCCGGCGTATAAAGCTCGGTGTGGGAGGCGTGCAATTCCGCGAGCATGGCGTTGATGACCTCGCCCAACGCGTCGTCAGATCCCGCCGCGGCCGCCTGAGGCGCGTAACGTTCACGCGTGGCCGCCCAGTCCAGACCGCCGAGCCTCGGGTCGTAGAAACGGTCCCGCACGGTCCGCCACACCTCGTCGAGCACTGCCTCGTTGCCGTTCGCGCGCGCTTGGGCTGACGCGTCGGCGGGCGTCGCCGGGGCCGAAGCGACGGAGCTCCCGGCGCCGGCGAGCGAAAGGACCACCGCCAGTGCAATCAGACGGCGCATCTAGTTCTGCTCCGTCACACGAATGAGCCGGTCATGCGCTGAATCGGCGCCCCAGACCTCGCCGGGCCGGCCCAGCAACTGGCGGATCCAGACGTCATTGCGTTGGCCGGCGATGCGGCTAAACTGGCCGGTGGATGGATCGAAGCGAAGTAATGTGCCGGGTCCGAAGTCGCTCACCCATACGACGTCGTGCTGATCGACGTACACTCCGTAGGGCTCTGCCCTGTCGCCGGGCAGACGCCAGGATTGCCAAGTGTTTTTCGCGGGGTCGAAACGAGCAAGCTGACCAGCGAGGAACTCGCTGACCCACACTGCTCCAGTCGAGTTCTGACCAGATTCGCCGGGCGCCCTGCCGCGGGGTTGGCGGCTCGATCACGGTTGCCGCGCCGGTGGCGGGATCGATGCGCGCGATGTAGCTGCCGGCCAGAGACGCGAAGTAGACCGCACCGTCGGGCGTAGTGGTGATGCCATAGGGACCCGGGCCGCGCGGTGCGTCCCAGACGCGCACCTCATCCGCCTTTGGGTCCACCCGACCGTAGATGCCGCCCTGGCCGGTGAACCAGAGGACGCCTGACTTGTCGAAGGTGGCGGTGTTGAGATTCGCGCGGGATCGGGCGGCGGGGAGGGCATAACGGTGGATCGCGTGCGAGACCGGATCGACGCGCAGGATCGCGTTGAGACCACCATCGGTCACCCACGGCGCGCCGTCCGGGCCAACGATCACGCCGTGTGGCGCCGAGCCGCTGCCGAGGGGAAACTCGTCCACATGGCCCGAACCAGGGTCCAGGCGTCCGAGCGCGCCGGCTGCCTGGGCGGTGAACCATACGGTCCCGTCGGGTGCGGGTGCCACGTCGTGCGGGCCGCTGCCCTCGGGAAGTGGAAACTCTGTCCAAGCCGGCGCGGCCTCGGCGCGTGGCGCCCAGGCGAGAAGGAGCAAAAACGCTACTCGGATGAATGTCTTCATGGCGGTTCCCGTTTGAGCCTGTGCTGATTCCTGGCGGGTTGGGGACATGGGAAGCTCGAGGAGGACGGGGAAGGGGGCGTTTTCGGCTTGATCTGATCAGCGATGTCGAGAGTTACCCGGTTAAATCGGCAGCGTCATGGTGGCCTTAACCCCACCCGCCGGGCGGTTCACGATCACGACATCACCGCCGTGGGCCCGCATGATATTGCGGGCGATCGGCAGCCCCAGCCCGACCCCACCTGTCTCCCGATTCCGGCTCGGTTCTCCGCGGTGGAACGGCTCGAACACCCGATCCAAGTCGGCCGGCGGGATACCCGGGCCGTCGTCCTCGACCTCCACCACCACCATGCGATCAGCGTCCTGAGACAGCCGCACCGCGGCGGAGCCGCCGTAAATCACGGCATTGACGACCAGGTTGACCAGCACTCGCTTCAGGGCCAGCGATCGCGCCCGAACGGTCAGGTGCGCCGGGCCGTCGTAGCGCAGCTTGTCCAGCACATCCGGGTGCGCATCCCCTGCTTCATCCAAAATCGTGCGCAACAGCTCCGCCAGATCCAGCGACGACACGGGCTCCGTTGTCCGTGCGTCCCGTCCAAACGCCAGAGTGGCGGAAACCATTGCCTCCAGCTCCTCCAGATCGGCCAGGATTTTGCCGCGCTGTTCGTCGTCTTCGACAAACTCCGCCCGGAGCTTCAGACGGGTGATCGGTGTCCGCAAATCGTGCCCGATGGCGGTCAGCAGTTCCGTCCGATCTTGCACGAAGCGCCGGATCCGGGCGGCCATGGTGTTGAATGCCACTGCTGCGACCGCGACCTCGGTCGGGCCATTCTCGGGCAAGGGCGGGGCATTGACGTCCCGCCCGAGGGCCTCCGCCGCCTCGGCCAGCGTCCGCACCGGAGCGGTCAACTGGCGCACCGCCCACAATGTCAGCAGTGCGGCGGCAGCCGTCATCAACACGAACGCTGTAAGGAATGTCGGCGAGTGCCACGGCCGCAACGGCTCCAACGCTGCCGTCACGTTGACCCAGCCGCCATCCGGAAGGTGCATCGCGATGATCGCCTGATGCCATTGGTGGCCGCCGTAGATGATCAACTCTCGCCACCTTATCTGCGGGGCGCCAAGAGGAACCAGATTGAGGTTGACCCGCAGCAACCCTCGTTCGGGCGGCGCCATCTCCGGGATGTCCACCTGAGGGGGAGAATCGCTCAACACGGCGGTGAGGTCGGGGCCGCGATGCAGTTCCGCCAAGACGTCTGGCCGCCGAGCCGGATCGGTCAGCGCGATCGTGCGGTAGACACCGACCACGCGCACCGCGAGATCGCGCGCCTGCGCCAAGCGCTGCACATCCAGCCGGTCGAGGGCGTGGATGGTCAGACCGGCCATTTGCACCAAGGCCAGACCGATCAAAAGCACCAACGCAGTGCGCGTGGCGAGACTGCGCGGCCAAATGCGAAATTTCATTACGCGCCCCATTTTGTGGCGTCCTAACGGGGCGGCCGATACTGCCGCGTCAGGCGCGCTCGACGGTGGCAGCGAGGACATACCCGCCCCCGCGAACCGTCTTTATAAGCTGCGCCTTCCGCCCGTCATCCTCCAGCTTGCGCCTAAGCCGGGACACCGCGACGTCGATTGCCCGGTCGAACGGGCCTGCCTGGCGGCCGCGCAGCAGGTCCAACAGCATGTCGCGCGTCAGCACCCGGTTCGCCCGCTCCACCAATGCTTGCAGGAGATCGTATTCGCCGCCGGTCAGCGCTACTTCAACCCCCTCCGGATTGAGTAGCCGGCGACGCGCCGGCTCCAAGGTCCAGTCGTTGAAGCGGAACCCGCGCATGGACGGGTCACGCCTCGGCTCGGCCTGATCGCTCGAGCGGCGGAGGACCGCGCGGATTCGAGCCAGCAATTCGCGGGGATTAAAGGGTTTCGACAGGTAATCGTCGGCGCCGAGCTCCAGACCAATGATCCGGTCGGTTTCCTCGCCCATCGCGGTCAGCATGACGATGGGTATCTCGCCCTGGCTGCGCAGCCAGCGAGCGAGGTCGAGGCCAAACTCGCCGGGAAGCATCAGGTCGAGCACCACAAGCTGGTAGTGGCCATTGATCCATGCGCGTCGTGCTTCCCGGCCGTCGCGCACGGCCGTGACGCGGATGCGCTGCTTCTCCAGGAAGCGGGCGAGAAGATCGCGGATCTCGCGATCGTCGTCGACGACGAGGATGTGTGGCGTCTGGTCCATGGACTGTAACATACGACGATGGAGGCCGGGCCGAAACGACCGTTGCAATTTATTGCAATTCGTCGCTGTGCAGAGCGGATTGGAGAGGGCCGGATGCGCCATCTATGGGCTACTGCAACTCAAGGAGAGAATCCAGTGCGTCAGACCTTGCTCGCCGCAACGGCGGCTTTCGTGATCGGTGGCATCGCACAGGGGCGGTGCTGTCGCAAGCCCAGCAAACTCCACCGCCGGCCCAACAGACGGACGGTGGAGCGCCCGGTTCCGGAAGGACGGGTTGGGCTCATCGCATGATGCACCAGGGGATGATGCGTCAACGCGCGCTCAACCAGCGCGCTTTCGCCCTGATCTATCCGCAGGAAGACCGGCAACTCGCGCCGGCCGACGTGCAGAAAATCGCCGAAGCCTTCTTGCTATGGAGGGGCAACCATACCTGGAAGGTCTCGGACGTGGCACCGACAGCGGATGGTCCGATTGGGTTCAACCTGACCACGCCGGAAGGGTCGGTGGTAGCGAAGTTCACCATGGACCCGCACACTGGGCGCATCCAACGGATCGGTTGACAGAGCGACCTTCGCCGGGCCGGAAGCGAACGTCCGGAGCTCGGCGGTGCTGCTCCTGGCGATGCTGCTGACGGCGCTGGGCTGAACGGCGATGCTCAGCCGCGTTTCACGCCGGTGAACAGGATCAACCCTTTCATCATACCGGACAGGTCGGCGCGGTAGGCAGCAGGCTGGTAGTACAGTCCCAAAGGCATGCACGGCGCATCGACGAACGCCTGGCGCTGCATGTCGGCGGCGAGTGCCTTCTGTGTCGGCAAATCGGTCGCTTGTAGCCACTGGTCGCGGATGGCCTCGGACTTCGGGCTGTCAGGCCAGCCGAACCAGGCATCCTTGCCATTGCCGCGCAGCGCCTGGTCGCAGGCAGGGTTGTCCCAATCGAAGCCGCCCCACATGGAGCCGAAGATGCTCCAGCCACCCTCATTGATCGGCGCCTTGCTGAACATGCGCTGCACGACCGTGCCCCAGTCCAGCGATACGTAGTCGACATTCAGTCCGAGTTTGGTGAGAAGATCGGCGCCTACCTCGCAGATCGCGCTGATGCGCGCGACGTCGGTGGCGCCCATGAAGACGACCTTCTCGCCTTTGTAGCCGGCCGCCATGATCTCCTTGCGCAACGCGCCGAGGTCTGGGCTGGCGCTGAAATTCTCCATGCCGGCGTCCGAGGCGTAGAGCGAACTCGGGGAGAAAAAGCCGACATGATCGTTGATGACATCTGGTCCGGCCTCCCCGGCGACTGCGGTCATGAACTCTTTCTGGTTCACCGCCCGCAGCGCTGCGCGGCGGATCGCCGGGTTGTCGAACGGAGGGTTCAAATGGTTGAAGCGCAACACGCCGATCAGACCCCTGGTCTCCAGCACCTCGACGCGGAGATTGCGGTCCGCCCGCAGTGAGGGAACTAGATCCATCACCGGTTGCTCGACCCAATCGACTTCGCCGGCTTTAAGCGCGGCGGCCTGGGTGGACGGATCGGGTGTGGTGAGCCACTCGACGCGGTCGAAATTGGCGATGCGCGGGCCGGCGCAGAAACTGGCGATGCCCTCGCGCGGGCGGTATTTCTCGAATTTTGCGTAGGCATTCCTGGCACCGGGGACGCGTTCGTTCGGCAGGAAGCGGAACGGGCCACTGCCGACCATTTCGGTGATGCGTTTCCCGGGCGGGGTGTTGGCCAACCGCTCGGGCATGACCACCGCCATCGGGGCGGTCGGCTTAGCCAGCGCCTGAGGGAGCAGCGCGAACGGCCGTTTCAGGCGGAAGACGACGGTCCGGTCGTTGGGCGCCGATAGGTCGTCTGTCGCCGCCATCAGCGCCTGGCCGAATGCGTCGGTCGTGCCCCAGCGGCGCAGGCTGGCGACGACATCCCGGCCCAGCACCGGCGTGCCGTCGTGGAACAGCAGTCCGTCGCGCAATGTTAGCGTCCAGACTTTTTGGTCAGCGTCCACTGCGTGGCCGGCCAGCATCTGATATTGCGGATTGCCCTCGGCATCGAGGGCGAACAGCGTATCGAACACCATCATGACGTGGTTGCGCGTCACGAAGGCGCTGATCAGCGGATCAAGCAGCGCGAGATCGGCATAGGGCACGAACTTCAGGGTGTTGGCGGACGCCGCCCGGACGATGGCGGGACACCCAATGCCGCCCACCAAGGCAGAGGCGGCGGTATGGCGGACAAACTGGCGTCTTTTCATTCTGATCGGCTCCACGTCCGGTTCCACGGGATCGGTGCGCGAGTGGATTAGCAAAAAACGCGCCAGCTTTGGGTTAGACCATGATCGTTTGGGGTTGATCCACACTTGGCGTTCGATCATGATCTAAGTTTATATGTTATCGCATGATTCACGCCTTCTGACTGGGTCAGCCTTTTATCTTGGATTTGCCGGTTGACGCGAGACCGGCGAGGCTATCGGAGGACGGGAGCCCGTGTCAGCTCAGGCGATCACGCTCTAGGTCGTCGCGCGTGATAGAATCCGAAACGGCACCTGCACCCGGTCGCTGTCGCGAGGCGCCTCACCCGCCAGCCGCCGCAGCAGGAACGCCGCCGCTGACCGGCCGGTGCCGACGCCTTCCAGGCTTACCGTGGTGATCGGCGGCTCGTTCATCTCGCTGAGTTCCATGTTGCCGAAACCGCAGACCGCGAGTTGGTCCGGCACGGCGATGCCGTGTATCCGAGCCTCGGTGACGACGCCGAAGGCGTGCAGGTCGGAGCCGCAGAAGACGGCGCAACGCTGATCCAGGAAGGGCAATAAGTGACGCATTCCTTCGCGGCCGGCGACTATGGTGCTGGGCGTCGGCATCACCTTCTCCAGAACCATGGTGCCACCGAGTTCGGCGACTGTTCTGGTGAAGCCTCGGGCGCGCGTCAGTGCCCTGGTATCGTTCGCGATGAGCACGGCGAACCGGTCGTGGCCTTTGGCGGCCAGAAAAGCCGCGACCTCGGCGCCGACCTGGGCGTGGTCGAAGCCGATCAGCATGTCGATCGGGCGGCTGGATACATCCCAGATTTCCACCACGGGAATGCGGGCCTCGATCAGCATCTGCAATGCCGCCGGGCTGTAGCCCGATCCGGTGATCAGCATCGCATCGGGCCGCCGGCCCAGGACCGCGCGGAACAACGCCTCGTCATCGGTGTCGTTGTAGCCGCAGATCGACAGCATCACCTGGTAGCCGGCGTGCCGCATGGCGGCGGAGAAAGCGTGGACGAGGCCGGCGAACATCGGATGGGCGATGGTGGGCACGATGGCCGACACCATGCGCGACTTACGCGAGGACAAGCCGCCAGCGATCAGGTTGGGAACATAGCCAAGGCGATTAATAGCCTCCCGCACCTTGGCGGTGGTTTCGGGCGAGACGCGGTCTGGCGTGTTGATCACGCGCGAGACGGTCATCGGGGCGACTCCGGCCGCGGCCGCAACGTCCGTGATCTTCACCGGCGCGGATCGCGTGGCGGGGGCGCGCGCCGTTTCGTCCACCTGGGTTCCCTCGGTTGGCCGTTTGAAGGAGCAGTCTAGCGCGGCGGACCCGATCCGACCAGCGAGATGACAAGCAGTTTACATTTCCAGGAAACAGTATGAACCGGCGTTCCGGAAAAGCCGGCGATTGAAGCATGACCGCGCTGAGCGGAACGTCCCTGCAGTCAGGGCTGAGCATGGTCTAGCGGCCGCCGGGGGTCTGGAACATTGTCGCTTGTTGACACATCATCCCTGCGTTCAATCTGCGGAGGAGACCAACATGCTGAAGTCCGGCGTATCGATGTTCTTTACCGATTATTCAATGGCGCCCGGCGCGCTCGGCATCGCGCTCGAGAAGCGCGGCTTCGAATCCGTTTGGGCTCCCGAGCATTCCCATATCCCACTGTCGAGGAAGTCGCCGTTCCCGAGTGGTGGGGAGTTGCCGAAGCGTTACTACGACGCCATGGACCCGTTCGTGACGCTGACCGCGGCGGCGGCGGCCACCAAGACGCTGAGGGTCGGCACCGGGGTCTGCCTGGTGGCGCAGCGCGATCCGATCCAGACGGCAAAGCTGGTGGCGTCGATCGATCAAGTGTCGGGTGGCCGATTTTTGTTTGGTATAGGCAACAGCTGGAACCAGGACGAGCTGGAAGACCACGGCGTGAAATTCG
The DNA here is from genome assembly GCA_963832865.1 of uncultured Pseudomonadota bacterium. Classification (GTDB taxonomy): domain Bacteria; phylum Pseudomonadota; class Alphaproteobacteria; order Acetobacterales; family Acetobacteraceae; genus Rhodopila. Next base: position 22,669 of record CAWHWH010000040.1, on the reverse strand, counting down.
CCGATCGCCACAAGGTGGCCCGGGAGCGGGTCGAAGCGATGAAGGAAATCTGGACCAAAACCAAGCCGGAGTATCACGGCGAGTTCGTGAACTTCGATCCGATGATGGCGTGGCCGAAGCCGGTGCAGAAGCCGCATCCGCCGGTGATCGTGGGCGGAGCGTTTCCGTATTCAGCGCGGCGGGCGATCCGCTACGGCGAAGGCTGGATCCCGCAGGCGGCGCGTGGCGGCTACAGCGAGATCGGCGACCTGATTCCGGAGTTCAGGAAAATGGCCACCGAAGCCGGTCGCAATCCGGATGAAATCGCCATCACGGTGTGGTTCCCGCGGCGCGAACTGGACCTGATGAAGCGCTATACCGATCTAGGGGTGGAGCGGGTGGTGTTCAATCTGGACTCGGAAGGAGAAGACAAGGTCGTTCCGGTTCTGGATGAGATCGCCGAATTCATGCACAAGGCGAACGGGTGATTTCAAGAGCGGGATAGGCTGTCGCTTCGTTCCCGAAATACGTCATGACATGGACCGTCCGCAACGCAGCTAAATCTGATGGCGATCGAGGCTGGGACAATCTCGCTGCGGTTGGGTGCCCCTAATCTAGCCGGCTACGGCTTCGCGGTGGGGAGCACCAGTGCCGGGTCGACACCGTTCCCCGGGATCGGCTTGACGGCGACGTACTTCGTGGGCGAAATCCTCGGGTTGTCATTGACGCTGATAACCGCGGCGCGGTCCTTGTTGACGTAGACCGGGTGCTCCGTGCTCGCGTAGACCTTGTTCCCGCGGATCGTGGCCTGGATTGGCGTCGTGCCCAGCACCAGGATGCCGTCGTGCGCCGGCAGGTAGGTCGCGTTGCCGGTCAGCGTCAAATCAGCAGCACCCACGTTACTGTAGAGGCTCAGTCCACCACCGCCGATCGTTCCCTCTCCGGTGAACGTAGTGTTCAGGATAGTGTTTCCGGTGACCAGCACATTGTACACATCGCGCGTGCCCCACTCACTCTCCGACCCAACCGAGACCCCAGCTGTGCCGCCGTCGATATAGTTCTCCGAGATCGTAATCGTATGGCCACCGTTGACAGTGATGCTCCGCGACTCCCAGTTGCCGATCACGGTGTTGTTCTTGATCATGATGTCGTGGGTGTAGTCCGGGTCACCCGTGTAGCTGGAGACCGAGATGGCGTCGTCCCCGGTAGCTATGGTGAGGTTGTTGTTGACCGTGACGTGCGAGCTTGCCACGGTAGTGTAGATACCGTCGGCTCGGGTCCCCTCGATTGTGTTGTGCAGGATGCTCCCGTTCGTCCCGCCGATCGTGAAGATACCAACCGAGGACGAGCTGACCACGTGCACGTTCTCGACCGTGAATCCAGTGGCGTACTGCACCAGTACCTGCGCTGAACTCATTGTTGTCCAACCTCGACAGAGCGACACCGGCCATCTGAACGTTGTACAAGGCAGGGTCGTGCCCGGTAAGGATAAGCGCTTCCTGCCCGGCGGTGACTGCTGTCAACTGGGTGTCGTCGCCGCCACCGAACACGACGATACTGTCGGCCCGGATAACTCCGGAGTGTGCGTAGTTCCCCGGCTGAATATACACCTGCATGTTGTTGGCCTTCGCGTAGTCGAAGGCCCGCTGCAGTGCGGCCGTGTTGTCTGTCCCCCCGTCGCCGACAGCCCCAAAGTCCGTAGCCGAGATGTATGGTGGAGCAGCCGCCCCGGGCAGGGTAAGTATCGCCAACGGTATGCAAGCGACTAAGCTTGCTTTCATGTCCACGCTCCCGCTGCCATTATCTCCAAATTGTTTCCCGGTCGCCTCAGCCCGTCGACCCGCTCCCCGAATATAACCCGATTGAGGTCGCCCACTTCGGCGCATCCGCCAGAATCACATCCGATGCCTTCTCGGAAATCGTATATATCGGGGTAACGATGAAAAAACCAGGAATTCGGGGAAACACCGAAGCATCCACGACGCGCAGCCCCTGGGCTCCATGCACGCGAAATTGGCTGTCCACTACCGCCATCGGGTCACCAACCGGCCCGATCCGATTGCTGCACGAGGCGTGGTGGCCCCACGCTTCCCGCACTACATGGCGAGCTATCGCGCCACGCGAGGCGATCGATGCGCCCGGGATCACCTCCTCCTGGGCGATACCGATCGGTCCATACAGCGATCGCTGCATATGCCGTACAAACTCGATGCCCGAGACTACTGAATCCAAATCTTCGCCGTTGGGGTCGTTGCCTTCGCTGAAGTAACGGAAGTTGATCTCCGGCGGGTCGCGCGGATCGGCCGAACGCAACTTTACCGTGCCCGCGGTATTGCGTGTGTGCGCCTTTAGAATGGCCCAGGTAAAGAAGTCCTTATCGCGGATGGTCTGTGAATATCCCGGATAGTAGCCGCGAAAGTAGCCTGGCACACCAAATATGAAAAGATCCGGTTCGGCGCGGGCTGGGGCGGAGGCGCGGATTATTCCGGTCAGCACGCCGTTCGTGGCATACACGCCCTTACCCCGCAACCAAGCGGAATAACACGGATCATCCGTCTCCCCGGCGCCGGGGACCCTGAAACCGCAGTCGCGCAGAATGGCAAAGTCCTTCTTCATGCGTGTCACGACCGTGGCTTCGTAACGGTCCTGCAGGTTTTCACCGACGCCAGGCAGGTCGATAACGACAGGGATTGAATGACGCCTTAGCTCCTCTGCCGGGCCGACGCCCGATAGTTTCAGAAGCTGCGGGCTGTTGAAAGCGCCAGCCGAGAGAATGACCTCCCGCCTGGCGAGCAAGCGCTGACGCGGAACCGGCTCCGGCCCCGCGCCCGCCGCACGCGCGTCGGCGCGGTAGAGACTAGGTGCCTCCATGAATTCAACGCCGGTGGCGCGAGAGCCCTCGAACAGGACCCGCGTGACGAGCGTGTTGGTGCGGATGATCAGATTGTTCGGCAAGGCACGGGCGGTCGCCTCGATATGCTGGCGCGTGCCTGCTCGGCGGCCGTTGGCGGCGGAGAACGGCACGTTGAACAAACCCGCGCGGCCCTTTGTCAGTATACGCTGGTCATTCGGATCGAGGTCGCCAAGGAGCAGCGGGGTGAGGACCTGTTGCAATCCGGCGCCGCGTACTGCTGAGAGCACGACTTTCTGGAGTTGCAAGTCGGCCGCGAGAAGAGTCGGATCCGCCACTTGGGTCGGCAACCACCCGTTGAAGCCATGTCCGTTCAAATTAATCGGCAGTTGAGGCCGGTACTCGCAGCGCTCCAGGCGTTGGAAGTAGACGTTCATCGCCTCGCTGCGCCAAGAGGGATCGCCGGTGAGTGCTGCGATTCCGTCCCAGTCGGCGTTGTCGGCGCGGACGGTGATCATGGCATGGTGAGCCGTGCATCCACCGAGCGTGGCGGCGCGCGGGTAGAAGATGCCTTGTTTGTCGGCGACGTACTTGCTGTCCTGCCTTTGCAGGGCGTCATCCGTGTAGTGCCGCACGTAATAGGCCCAGGAGAGCGCAGGATCCTCGCTCGCCAGCGGATGAAACGCGGGTATCTGGGAGTCCGGCGGGTTTTCGCTGCCACCGGCTTCTATCAGCACGACTTTATATCCGGCTTTGGCGAGATTGGCGGCCAAAGGTCCACCACCCGCGCCCGAGCCGACGACGATATAATCCACCGGTGCCGACGGGCCAAGTGCTGTTCCAGTCACTGACGCCGGCTTACTGTCACAGGCGCTGAGCCCTATGGCAGAGACCGCTATGCCGGCGGCCGCGCGGCCCACGTCACGCCGTGACAATGGTAAATTCGGGAATTGCGCCATGCTACATCTCAGAAGGTCTTAACGAACGCGATCAATGCGCGCTTGTCCTCGTCCGAAAGCTCGGATCCGAAGTAATGTCCCCGATTGACCACGTAATCGGGGCAGCGGCTGAGAGCGTAGAGCGGACGGGCAACGTTGGCGAATACTTGCATGGCCTGTTCATCGGTGGCGCCAGCCGGCAAGGTCTTAAGATCGTGGATCAGCCGCGCCAGCAGTTGCACGACATCGGTGTCATGCATCAGGCGTTGCCGGCCGCCGCCTTCGGGCAGCAGATCGAGGTTCGCGATCAAATCAACCGGCGTTCCCTTGGGAATTGGTCCGACCTCGATGCCGCCCTGACCGTCGAACAGCGATGGCACGATTAGGCTGGCGATAGGTTCGGACTTACGAACGAACTCCGGCAGATAGCCGGCGGGAACGCGCAGGTAGCTAGTGGCCGTGGTGCGGTCGATAACGCCGGGAATGCGATTGCCGAACACCGGGTCGGAGGCCCTTCGTGCCGGCCACAGCATCTGCGTGATGGAAGCGTCGAAGGAAGACAGGCGAGCGGCGACGGATGGCTCCGGATTGAACGGGCCGACACTGTTGTTCAGAAGGAACGGTGCGGTAGACCACAAGCTGATCAGACTGGGCACCCGGGTGTAGCCGCGGCCTCCGGCGGGCATTGTGAAGGGCTGTGGCTCGCCGGTGAAGGGATCGTAGACGGTAATGGTGCCGACCGATGGAAGCGACTTGTAGCTTTCCGAGGAAAAGTCGCTCCAGATCTCGCCTTGCAAGCTGTTGCTGGCAAGCGGGCTGCAAGCATTGGTCTGCAGCAAGGTCACTGGCACGCGCATGTCAGTGGACAGATAGTTGTCCTTGAGAAAGTCGTCCGCGACGACAATCTGGCGCATCTGCTGCTTAAACGGGTCCGAGTGCGTCCAACTCCAATACTTGTCCCAGCATGCCAGGTAGTCTGGCCCGATGCAGGCACCCGGGTCTGCGCCGGCGGGTATTGCTGGTTGCTTGCTGGAATGGCAGCCGGCGCAGTTTTCCGCGAAGACAATCTTGCCGCGGTTCAACGTTGGCGTGTTCCCACTCAAGTACCGGTGCCCGCCGGGCGCATCCGCCAGTTTGTGCGGATACGAAGCTTTCAGGAGGAACAAGGCCATGTCCACCGTTCGCGCCTCGGTCGCCCCCCAATAGTTTGAATTTGCTCGCATATCGGCGATTTCGATCGGTGTTTGACGTTTGCCGCCGATCAACGGGATGAAGTGTTGGGTCCATTCCTCGCTGAACAGGCCGATGTTCACGTAAACCCGATTGAGAGCGCCGAGCGTTCCGACTGAGTCGGAGCCGTCCTTTAGCACGTGCGGGGTGAATACCGTTGATGGCGGCTGGAAAAACTGCGTCAGTGGACCCTGCTGAAGGTAGTCGTTGAACTGCCGGTTGTTGAGTTCTCCGCCGGCCAATGTTTCGCGGCCCCAACTGCGCGCTGCGTTGAGCCGGGGCCATACATTATAGATCGCGTTCATGGTGCGGGGATTGTTGATATAATCCGTGGCGACCAACGACGTATCGAGCGAGCCGGGACGAGATGTATGGAGCACTTGAAAAAGATAGTTGGATTCGTCCGATCGCCAGTTGAAAATGCGGTCCACCCAAAAGTATTGCGCACCGACGAGTGAACCCAGGTTCTCGAACCGAGGATGTTCAGCATCGGCTGGCGGCCGATTCGGGTTTGGGCCGACATGACAGAAGCCGCATGACATGCCGACGCGATATGGCCGCACCAGATCCTTTGAGTTGTAGTAAGCCGGATCAGTGTAGTAGCGAACCGGGTCCCATCGCTTCGCCGCGGCCTCGTCGAATGCCGGGTTCGGAAAAAGCCGGAGCCCCATGATGCCGCTCGGTGCGCCATAAAGCGAGCCGACGGGAACGGTTTGACCACGGGCGCCAATTGCCACACCCGGGTATTTCTGCGCGTTGTCGAAAGGATCCGGTGCACAGTCATCTCTCCGGCGATCCAACCATAGGCCATACCGGTCGGGATCAGGTCCTTTTGCCTTGTCGAAGCATGGCTCATTGACCAACCCGAGATAATGCCAGCGGCTGTCGCGGCTGAACTTCAGGTCCGGAAAGGAAGACAATATTTTCAGGAGGTCGAAGGAGCCGAAGGTATAGTTGGTCACGCTATCCCAAAAACGGTCGTTACCCCCGGTCCAGACAATCCAGGTATTGCGGCCTTTGACTTCGTCCGATGTCAGCGGCAGGGCGCCATCCATTGCCTTGAAATAGTCCTCATCGGCAACGGGAAGAGACTCCACACTCCGGGAGGCGAGCGCGGCTTCGTCACGGGCTGGCACTGACTGCGAGACAGGTTGACACGATGCCAACAGGATCGCGATGCCAAGCACCACCGAGCGCAATAAATTGTGCCGCCATGGTACAGGGTCCATGATCGCCTCCCAATTTTTGCGTCACGCTACCTACATATTCTGCACGCAGTCTAGTATAAATAAACCACCACACGCGTTCGCGAACAGATCGACAAAACCTGGAGGCTACAGCGCCCGGCGATACCGCATGCCCACCGAACACAGAAAAAGCCCCGCGCCAACGGCGGCGAAAGCCATCAGCGCCAAGTAGTATGATCCGGTCACGCTGACGATCAGACCCACAATGACCGGGATGACAATGCCGGAGATGTTGCCCGCGAAATTCATGCACCCGGCGAGGAAACCGGCCTTCTCGCCGCCGATCAGCAGTGCCGGCAACGTCCAATACATGCCGCACCAGCGCAGGAAGAAAAGCGTCGTCGCCAACAGGGTGATAACCATGGCTTCCGCGTGCACGAAGGCGACCAGGAACACCGCGATCGTCGCCAGTCCAGCGGAAATGCCGAACAGCGTGCGGTATACTGTCTCAGTGGCGCCGGTTTTGTGCAGGAAATGATCCAGCAACTGGCCCCCCACCAACTCACCAGCAAAACCGGCGAAGAAGATCAAAAATGAGGCCCAGCCGAGCGCCCCGATGTCCAATCCTTGCGTTTTGGCCAAGAAGCTTGGCACCCAGGTGAGGAAACCATACCAAAGCGAATTGAAACAGAACCAGCCGACGAACAGCAACCAGATCGACGGCGATCGGAAAACCGCGGTCATCGAGGTGGAAGGCCCGGCATCCGCGGCGGAGCGATCCAGGCCGTCTTGAATATGTTCCCGCTCGGGCGGATTTACCGATCCGTGCTCGTGCGGATGGTTGCGAATGTAGAACCAGGCGAACCCGCCGCACGCCATCGTCGCCAGCCCGGCCGCGAGAAATGCCAGCCGCCAAGATCCCAGGGCCGCGATGAGGCCGGCGATAATCAACGAGCCCAGCGCTGTTCCCAGCGGCGCCCCGCCATCCAACAGCGCCGCTGCTCGGCCGCGTTCCGTCGGGGTCATCCACAGGCCGATCAGCTTGGCGCCGGCTGGATAGATCGGCCCCTCGGCCAAACCAAGCCCGAGGCGGGTGAGCAACATGGTGATCCAACCGGTGGAAGCGGCGGCAAGCGCGGCGAAGGCGCCCCATCCGATGGTCGCCCCGGCGATCACCAGGCGGGGCAAGAAGCGATCGGCGAGCATGCCGCCGGGGATCTGCATCAAGCAGTAGGTCCAGAAGAAACTGCTGAGCAGGAGGCCCTGGATGGCCGGCGAGATGCTGAACTCGTGGCTGATCATCGGCATGGCGACCGAGAGGGATGCGCGATCGATGTAGTTGATCGCCACGGTTCCGAGGATCAGGAAAAAGATGCGCCAACGAACGTTCGTCATGCCGGATGTCGCAGTGGGGCGCCCAGCCGTTCCGGCCGCGAGTTCATCCATGCCGCTTGCCTCCGTCCCAATCGGACAGGAGGCCATCAGCCCTGCCGAATGTCCGGCTAAAACGTCATGATGGTGGTCGCGGTTGCGCGGATCCAGCCACTGTCACCGCTTGCCGGTCGGCACCTGATTGAACGGCTTGTTCTTGTCCACACGAATGTCGGGCGGCAGTCCCAACACCCGCTCGGCGATGATGTTGCGAAGAATCTCATCCGATCCCCCGGCGATGCGACCACTAGGCGACGACAGCAGGGCCGCCTGGAACATCCCGTGAGCCTCCATCAGATCGTCATCGACCACCAAACCGCCCGCGCCCATTAGATCGATCCCGTAGCTGGCAATATCCTGCAGCTTGGACGCGTTCACCAGCTTGTGGATGGAGTTCTCCGGGCCTGGCGTCTCGCCTTTCGACAGCGCCGTCATGGTGCGGAACCGGGTGAACTTCAGGCCCTGAGCGCGTGCGTGCCACTCGGCTATGCGTTCGCGAACGGCAGCGTTTTGCAGCGCTGGCTTGCCGTCGACTTTGAGCTTCCGGCTAAGTTCGATCAGATCATCGACATCGGGGCGCTGCACGTCGCCCACCGCAAGGCGTTCGTTCATCAGCGTGGTCAGCGAGACCTTCCAGCCCTGTCCGACGGCGCCGAGACGTTGGGTATCCGGCACGCGGACGTCGGTGAAGAAAACCTCGTTGAAGTGTCGCGCGCCTGACATCTGGTGGATCGGGCGAACCTCGATGCCGGGAGACTTCATATCCAGGAAGAAGAACGTGAGACCTTCATGTTTCGGCACATTCGGGTCGGTGCGCACGACGATGATGCCGAAATCCGACAGGTGCGCGCCTGAGGTCCAGATCTTCTGCCCGTTGATGACCCAGTCATCGCCGTCCCGTTCGGCGCGGGTGCGCAACGCCGCCAGATCCGACCCACCGGCGGGTTCGCTGAAAAGCTGGCACCAGACTTCCTCGCCATGCAGCGCCGGACGCACGTAGCGGTCCAGTTGTTCCGGCTTCGCGTAGGCCATCATCGTTGGGATGCACATGCCCAGGCCAATTTCATACAGGCCGCGGGGCACCACGAAATCGTCTTCTTCCTGGTTGTAGATCACCTGCAGGATCGGCGAGGCTTCTCTGCCGCCGAAGCGTTTCGGCCAGGTAAGGCCCGCGAAACCAGCCTTGGCCTTCTTCGCCTGCCAATGCTTGCAGCGCCGGACGGCCTTCGGCATCGATCGCCGCTTTGCCGCAGGACCGGCTTGGCACTCGCCTTCAGTTCGGCGTTGGCGGCGAGAAACGCGCGCGCCTCGGCGCGGAATGCGGCTTCGTCCGGCGTATCGTTGAAGTCCATGACGCGCTATTCCTTACGCTGCGTTGCGGGTTTCGAGCAAATCGACCAGGCGGTCTTTCCAGAACGGCGCCGATCCGATCGCCAGCCCGAGCTGTTTGGATCGCCGGTAGAACAGATGGCAGTCAACCGCCCAGGTAAAGCCGATCCCGCCATGCGTCTGGATATTTTCCTTCGACGCTAGATCGAATGCTTCGGTGGCTGAGACCCGAACCGTCGCCGCGGCCAGCGCCAGGTCGGTTGCGTCGGCTCCGAGCGCCCAGGCACCGTAGTACGCATTTGAACGCGCCAGCTCCAGCGCCACATACATGTCCGCCAGCTTGTGCTTGATCGCCTGGAACGATCCGATCGGCCGGCCGAAGGCGAATCGTTCCTGGGCATACTCGCGCGCCATCTGCAGGCAGGCGTCGGCGCCCCCTACCTGTTCGAACGCGAACAGGATCGCCGCCCGATCCAGCACGCGCTGCACCGCACCCCAGCCCCCGGATCCCAGCTTCTGCACGGGCATGGAAGTGAACTCCAAGCGGGCGTGGTTGCGGGTGGGGTCCAGCGTTTTCAGGTCGCGCCGGCGGGCGCCGGATAGCTCGGCGAGGAACAGGCCGGGCTGGCGGTGTTCGTCGCAGGCGACCACGACGGCGAAATCGGCGACGCCACCGTCCGCGACTGGCCATTTTGGCCCGGTCAGACGGCCGCCGACGACGCGGGCGTGGATCGCGGAGGGTTCGGGATTGCCGTTGCCCTCGGACAGCGCAAGGCACCCGATCAACGATCCATCAGCCAGCTTCGGCAACCACTCCCGCCGCTGCGCATCCGATCCGGCTGTCAGTATCGCCTCGGCGGCCAGATAGGCGGTGGAACCGAACGGCACCGGCGCGACCGCTCGGCCCATTTCCTCGGCCAGCACGCACAAGCCTTCGTAACCCAGGCCGGCGCCGCCGAACTCTTCGGGAAGCGCGGCGCCGATCCAGCCCATCCCGGCAATCGCGCGCCACAACTCAGCGGCATAGGGTTCCTGACCGTCCAGCGATCGTCGCACGACCGCGGGAGTGCATTGTTCCGACAGGAACCGCCTAGCTTGGTCGCGGAGCTGTTTGAGATCGTCAGAGAAGTCGAAGTTCATGGTCTTTTCCCCCTTCTCGCAAGTTGCCAGCCGGGATGCCCGATGTGAAGTCAGCCCTGGGCTCTTATGGGCAACCGCGCGATCTTCTACACGGGCAGCAATCCGCGGTGCGGTTGTTTCGGCATGATTGCCTCGATCGGATCGCCGGGCCGGACCTCCCCGCTGGTCAGAACAACCGCCATGATGCCGACCTTGCGGATCAGGTTCCCGGCTTTATCCCGGTCCAGCGTCGCGGCCATCAATCCCGATCTGAAGCGGTTGAGCTGAATGCAGGGGTTGCGCAGGCCGGTCACCCTTATCTCGGCCCTGACGCCGATCCGCAGGATAGTGTCCGCGGGCAGGCCCAGCAAATCGAGGCCGCGCGTCAGAATATTCTCGCCGATATCACCCGGGCCGATCGCGAAACCTTGTGGCTCAAGCGCCTCCAGCAATTCACGCTGCAGGAGATGGACCTGGCGCAGGTTCGGTTGCGTGGGATCTCGCGCGACACGGGATCGGTGCTTTACCGTCGCGCCAAGATGCGCATCGCCTTCGACGCCGAGGCCGGCCAGCAGGCGGATCCACATCCTGGGCTGCTTGCTGAACCGGTGCGTGCCGGCTTGACTGACCGCCTCGACGTAACCCGGCATCAATCCTTCCTTCATTGTCCGAACCGCAGCCCGGCGCCACCGTTTCGGCAAGGCGCGAATACCCCGCCCGCAAGAGACAATGATGCATAACATCCCGATCGGCATTGAGGCCACGGGTGAGCGGATCGAGACCGAACTCGATGGGCGTTCCGGCCGACCGGACCATGGTAGGCGAAGGACTGGCCGGTCGCTAAATTCCCGACATGAGCGATGATGGAGCGTTTGGCCTGGCCCTGCTGCTGGCGGGACTGGCTGGCTGGGTAGACGCGGCGGGTCTTGCCGGTTCGGGCGGCGTGTTCCTATCGTTCATGAGCGGCAACACGACCGAACTCGCCGCTTCGCTGGCGCAGCAGGACTTCAGACAGGCAGCCACGATCGGGGCCATCGTAGCCCTGTTCGTCATGGGTGTCGTCGTCGGCGAACGCATCGAGCCGTGGGGCGGACGCCGCGGCCAATCATTAGTCTTAAGTGTCGAATCGGCGACGCTCGGTATTGGGGCGGCGTTGCATTGGCCGGGACTGTCGATACCCGCGACTGTTTCTCTCTTTCCCCTGGTCTTTGCGATGGGCCTGCAGAACGCGACGATGCACCGAGCGGGGGGCATCAGCATCGGACTGACCTATGTCACCGGGACGCTGGTACAGATCGGCCGTGCCATCGCGGGATTGCTTGGCCGGGAAGGCGACCCGCGGAAACTTGGGAAATATGTCGCGCTATGGCTCAGTCTCGCGGCAGGCGCCGGACTTGGGGCCCTGGCATTGTCAATTTCGACGCTTGCCGCCTTGGCTGCCGCTGCCGCCACCGCGGGCTTGCTCGCCGTGACGACTTCGTCGACGACGCGCTGATGGCGTCTACTTCGTGGCGATCGCGCAGGTGTGGTCTTGCAATTCCTCGCCGGAGCCGCGATCGCCCGCAGCCAGGTCGGCATGATCGTCCAGCAGAACGAAACCGCTGGTATTGTCCGGGAACGTCGCCCCGACCACGACCAAGGTGTGCATCCCTATGTCTGCCAATGCTTTCGGATCGGCATTCGCCAGCAGGTGGAAGGGATAGACCCCGTCGAGGGTCGATCCATCGATCCGGATGGCCCGATAGTAATGCCCGGCAAGCGGTGTCGGCAACGCTGCCCAGGTGGTAGTGATTTGGTCGAGATTAGCGGCCAGGATATCGTGAACATCGGGACGGATGCAATCGATATGGATATGCAATTGATCCTGAGTGCGGCCTTTCACGGAGTTTATCGCCAGCGACAGCGACTCGCGTGGCAGGGATGCGTGCAGGCGCTGTTCAACAAATGACCGGGCCTGCCACGCGGCTTCCCAGTAATTCGTTTCGCCTGGCGCCAGCAGCGCCGGATCCTCGATCCCGCCGATCCGAGCCGTTGGGATCAGCAGGAATTGGGCAATACCATTTTTATCCTTGAGGACGGCGAAACCCTTTTCGACACCGTTGGTGATATCGACAGCGGCACACGGCGAGGGGCTGTGTTCGCTCTCTTCGTGCGGCACGCACTGGCCGTTGACGATTTTCCACAACGCGGAAGGATCGGCGGCGCGTCCGCTGATCGGGGCAAGCAGCAGCGCAAGCAGCAACACGCCACGCATCAGCCGGCCTCGAGTTCCGATCCCGCCAGTAGTTCGCATAGCTTCGCCATTTCGGTATGGTCCGCGTTCGCCCCGAATTTTGCCTGTGCCGCAACGATCATCTCGTTGACCAGCGCGGAGAGCGGCGCCGCGGTAGCGGTCTCGCGGCCGACCTGCAGGGCGATGGACAGATCCTTTGCCAGCAGTCCCATAGTAAATCCGGCATCGAACTTTCGCGACAGCACGAATTGCTTGAATTTTTTCTGAGTTGAATTGTTCATACCGGTGGCCGCGTTCAGGACATCCGTCATCACGGCGGGATCTAGGCCGAAGCGCTGGCCGATCAGCAACGCCTCGATCCCGATCAGAAAGCCGCCCGTGCTGACCAGGTTATTCAAAGCCTTCATGGCCTGACCGGACCCGACGGCGCCCGTCTTCAGCACCGAACCACCCATCGCCGACAGCACCGGCATCGCCCGATCGATGGTTGCTTCGTCGCCCCCGACCATGATGGCGAGCTGCCCGGTCTTTGCTCGCGGGACGCCGCCCGATACTGGGGCGTCAATCAGCACGCCCCCCAACGCCGCAACCTGCTCGGCGAGACGCTGCGTGACGGTGGGGACACCGGAGCTCATTTCGATGATGATGGTGCCGGGCTTCATGCCGGCGAACAGGTTGTCGTCACCGCCGGACAGCACACGCTCGACGATCACGCTGGTCGGCAGCATGGTGACGATCATGTCCGAGGTCTCGGCCAGTTGGCGCAATGAGTCGGGGGCAAATCCACCGATCTGCTGAACAAAACTGTTCGCCGTATCGCGCCGCGAGTCGTTCACGTTGACGGTGAAGCCGGCTTTGACGAGACAAGCAGCCATCGGCCAGCCCATGTTGCCGACGCCGACGAAGCCGACGTTTTTGGTCATGTCCGCTTACCCTTTCGCCGCGTCGACTTCCTTGAAAACCTCGGTGGCAATCTTGAACGCCTCCAGGCACGCCGGAATTCCGCAATAGGCGCCAACCTGCATCAGGATTTCCTTGATCTCCTCACGCGTCACGCCATTGGTCAGCGCCGCTTTCAGGTGCAGGCGCAACTCGGCGCCGCGGTTCAGTGCGGACAGCATCGTCAGGTTGATCATGCTGCGGGTCTTGCGGTCGATCCCCGGGCGGGTCCAACACATGCCCCACGCGATCTCGGTGGTCATCTGCTGGAATGCCGCGTTGAAATCGTCGGCGCGCGCCAACGAGGCATCGACATAGTCTTTTCCCAGCACTTCGCGGCGGACGGCGAGGCCCTTCTTGAACAGTTCACTTTGATATTCGGGACGGTTCGGGACTTCGACCATGGTTTGTCTCCTCGGTGATGCTATGGCGCGGGAACCTAGGCCGCGCACAATATCGGAGCAAGCAGGGCGGCGGCAGGCTCCGGACTCAGCGGGGCTCGCTCAGCCAGCCCTTGCTCAACGCGAAGCGGATGACTTCGACCCGATTGCGGAAGCCCAGCTTCTCCATTGCGCGTGCTTTGTAGGTATCGACGGATTTCACACCAATGTGCAACGTGTTCGCGATGGACTTGTTGCTGTGGCCGATGGCGGTGAGGCGAAGCACGTCGATCTCCCGCGGGCTGAGATCGGGAGTCGCCTTCACGTCCCGGTCGGCATGCTGACGGGCGGCCGGCCTGCCGACCGCGCGCGCGGCAATCGCCGGATCCAGATAGATGCCTCCGGCCGCCACCGCGTGAATGGCGCGCCGCAACTCCTCTGTTGCCGACCGCTTCAGGACGTAGCCGGCGACACCAAGATCCAGCAGCTGGCGCAAATAGGCTGCATCCTCATGCACGGTCAGGATCAGCACGCGGCATTGCGGACAGGCATCCAAAAGCCTGGCGGCGACCTCGATGCCGTTAAGCCCGGGCATAGACAGATCCAATATCGCAACGTCGGGCTCCAGTTCTACCGCGAGCCGGAGGGCGGTCAGTCCATCCCGGGCCTCGCCAACCAGCTCAAGTCCGTCGTCAGCGAAAACAAGCGATTTTATACCGTCCAGCACTAACGGATGGTCGTCGGCCAGGAATACCCGCAGCGGCGAAGCCGGTCGCGCGGTCATTGCCGTCATGATGAGACCCGGATGAAGAGTGTGGTTCCGTTACCGGGCGTCGAATTCGACCTCGAGCGATCCGTTCACCAGAGCGAGGCGCTCACGAATGCCGAGCAGACCAAGGCGCTTGGCCGGAGCGGTGTCGAGACCGGCATCGCCGGCGTTGAAGCCGCTGCCATCGTCGTCGATGATCATCGTGACGAGCCTGTCGTCGGCCCCGAGAACCACACCGACGCGCGAGGCTCCGGCATGGCGCACGACGTTGGTCAGCGCCTCCTGCAGAACACGGTACAGAGTGGTCTCGATATCCGGGGACAGGCGTTTGTTGTGCAATGTAAGATGCAGGTCGAACTGAATGGCGGAGCGTTCGCTCCAGGTCTCCAAGAGATTCTTTATCGCGGTCTGAATGGGAAGATCGTCCAAGGCGGTGGGCCGGATCTCCCAGGCCATCCGGTTGATATCTCGCCCACACTCGGCGGCGATATTTTTCAGTGCGGCCAAGCGTTCCTGAAAGTCCGAAGTGGCATTGGCGCGGCCTATGCCTTCGAGACCAAGCTGCAGGAGCGTCAGCGACTGACCCAGGGTATCGTGCAACTCCCGCGCGATTCGCAGACGCTCCGCCTCTTGGTCCGAAACGGTTCGGCGCAAGATCTGCGAAAGTTCCGTCTCGACGACGGCACGCCGCTCGGATTCCTGCTTCAACGCCTCGGCCGTCGCCTGCAACTCCTCCAGGCGCGCATCCAGTTCGATCGTCATTCTCTCTTGCTGTCGCCGTGCCGCCTCGCGTTCGCGAGCGGTCTGGTCGATCCGCCTAAGCACCACCTCCAACAGCGACAAGCGTAAGCGGTGCGCTGCCTCGAACTCGACGGGAAGCCACGGAGACGAATGTAGCCGCACCGTCTCTCGCCACTCCGCGAAGCTGTTACGAGGCGTTAGGTTTACGCGATCCGCGCCGATATCAGCAGTTTTGTCGGGATTTCCGGCCCACGATACCGTCTGGATCAGTTCCGGACGAAACCAGAGGACATAGTCGCGCGGCGTCCGTGACACGGACAAGGCGAGGAGGCCGGAGGCAGTGTCGGGAAAGCCTTGCGCGGGGGGCCACAACGCCTGCAGGCAGTCGGTGTGGAAAATACCATCTTCGACTGTCGCATTTAACCAGTTCACCAGCGCCTCAACCTCTGCCGCGGCCGGCGTCGTCCCGATCGCACTGAGCCGTCCGTCGAACCAAAGCCCGACGCCGCCCGCCGGGATCAGGTCCAGCAGGGTTGGACGATTTCGGATCAAACCGTAGCTGATGTCGCCTTGGAGGCTAATCTGCCTTACCAGTTCTTCGTGAATGCGCGCTTTATGCAGTTGTGCTTCCAGATCCGCTTCTATGAGCTTCATATTCAGGTGGGAAGACGTCATCTCCGCGAATAATTCGCAGGCATCGCGCAGACTGTGTGGCAAATAGCGCGGGGTGTTGTGATGACAGGCGATCAGGCCCCAGAGTTGACCGCGCAAGATCAGCGACAATGAGATCGACGCCACCACGCCCATATTGGCGAGGTATTGTAGATGCACTGGGGAGACACTGCGAAGTATACTGTAGCTGAGATCGAGCGGCTGGCCGGTTAGGGGATTGAGTGGCGGCACGATTACCGCGGGCGCGTAGCGCGCGTCGGGAATGTTACGAATCCAGTTAGCTTGGTAGAGCACGCGCGCCTGCCGCGGGATGTCGGACGCAGGAAAATGAAGGCCGAGAAATGAGTCGATACCCGAACCGCGGGCCTCAGCGATCACCGCGCCGCTCCCGTCGGGCGCGAAGCGATAGACCATGACGCGGTCGAAGCCTATCACATCACGAACTTCCGTCGCGATCGCCTGGTAGAGCGCTTGTAGCGAATCAACGCGCTGCACATGCCGAACCATCCCTTGAACCAGCGCCAAGGCATTTTCGATGACCGGCATCTGCCGCGGCTCAAGCTCCAGGATCAGCAACCCGCCACTCAGATGCGCTATTGCATCCGTCACTTCGTCTGCTCCCGCCATCTCGAAAGCATGGACAGGACGCCGCAAAGAGCGACTAGATCCGAGCAGATATCGTAGCCGCTGCCGTTGCCATGGCAGGAAGAAATTCGCTGCGGCAGAACCTAGCAATTCCGGTGCCGACGCCCCTAAAAGCTTTGCCGTGTTGCCGCCGGCATGAACGATGTGCAGATCGCGCGGATCAAGGGTTAGCAAGGCGCCGTGTGGTTGGATCGATCCTGGAGCATGGATCGGCTCGCGATCGCAGTTGGTGAGGTCAACCGCACCAAAGTCTATCGTCTGGTTATTCATGGCGTTCGCATGGTCGCGATGCTTTCTGAACCTACCGGCCGGATGACCGCGCCGATGTTGGTTCAGCCTATTACAAAACGTTACGAGCGTCCAATGTCGGGGAATTGACGGACATCAGCACGCAATCTTGGTCAAGACACTGACGTCGCGGAGCCGGACCGGCCTGGAATGTTCGCCGTAGGACTGCTAGCCTTCAAAAGGCATTGATCTGGGTCAAATCTTCGAGGGACGGTAGTTATGGAAAAATTCGTCGCCCAGCACAACATTTCCCACTTCGAAGAGCTATTGCGCAATGAAGCGGACCCCAACGAAAGGCGCATCCTCGAGGCGATGCTCCGCGAAGAGAGGGCGAGGTTGGCGGAGGCCGAGGCTCGATGGAGCGCATCCTTAGGTTGTCGTTCCGTCTCAGCGATAGACCGTGAGGCCTGCTGAGGGAGGTTCCCGAGCTTAACGGGGAGATGGCGCGCGCCTGGCCGCGGCACTTGGTAATGCGGCAGGGCCCAGCGCGTTGACAGCATCCGGGCGGCGGGGCAAAGCGGATGAACGACTGAAGATCGCTGGAGACGTTCATGCCGATGCGCCGCCGAACCATGCTGACGGGCTCTGCCGCGCTGTCGCTGCCCGTGATCCGCCGTGCCCGGGCAGCCTTCGCGATCAAGATCGGCGTGCTTTCGGACATGTCCGGCCAATATGCCGAGGCTTCCGGCCCCGGCGACTTGCTGGCGGCTCAGATGGCGGCGGAAGACTTCATGCAGTCGCATCCGGACCTGACCGTTCAAGTGGTGCAAGGCGACATGCTGTTGAAGCCGGACGTCGGGGCGGCGATTGCGCGTGGTTGGTACGATCAAGACGGCGTCGATGCGATCTTCGATATCCCGCAATCGGCGGTGGCAATCGCCGTGGGTCAGGTCGCGAGGGAAAAGGATAAGGTCGTCGTCTTCACGTCCGCCGGTATACCAGCCCTGACCGGGAAATACTGCTCGCCGAACCAAATCCAGTGGACCTACGATCTGTGGAGCAACGCCAACGCGATCACCCGCGGCCTGGTCGAGGCGGGCGGCGACAGCTGGTTTTTCATTAAGCCGGACTACATTTCCGGCCACACCATGACCAAGGACACGGCCGAGATCGTCGAGGGGCTCGGCGGCAAGGTGGCCGGGATGGCGGCCTACCCGTTCCCGGGCACCACCGATTTTTCCGCCTATATCGTCCAGGCACAAGCCAGCAAGGCAAAGGTCCTGTGCCTCGCCAATGCCGGCGACGACACCGCCAATTGCATCAAGCAGGCTCACGAGTTCGGTCTGCCGCAATCAGGCGTGAAGATCGCGGCCCTGGTCTATCAGGATTACATTGCCCGCTCGGTCGGGCTGGAGCAGGCGCAGGGCATAATCGGCGCGATGCCGTTCTATTGGGACATGAACGACGATACCCGAGCTTTTGCTGCGCGCTTCACGCCGCGCTATCACAACGCTCGGCCGAACTATTATCATGCCGGTTCCTACTCCGCGGTGACGCACTATCTCAAGGCGGTGGTCGCGATGGGGCAGGACAAGGCGAAGGTCAGCGGCCGCGCGGTAGTGGAGCAGATGAAGGCCATGCCGGTGGCCGATCCGCTATATGGAAGCGGCACCGTGCGGGCCGACGGCAAGTTCATCCATGCCAATCGGGTGTGGGAGACAAAGACTCCGGCTGAGTTGAAGGGTGAATGGGATCAGTTCAAGCTGCTGGCGACGATACCGCAGGACAAAGCGTTCCAGTCGATGGAAACGCTGGGATGCGCATTGGTGAAAAGCTGACCCTTCGCAGCGGGCAGGCGCTGCTGGCGGCAGGTCTGATCACACCCGCGGCGTTGCCGGAGGTGGAAGCGACCGAGGCACGGTACGCGGTCGCCGTTTCTCCCGCCATGCGGGCGCTGATCGAGGCTCCCGACGATCCCATCGGGCGGCAGTTCATTCCAGATTTTTCGGAGTTGGTCACCGCGGCGCATGAAAGCGTTGATCCGATCGGCGACGATGCGCTGTCTCCCGTTAAGGGCGTGGTGCATCGCTATCCGGATCGGGCGCTGCT
The DNA here is from genome assembly GCA_963832865.1 of uncultured Pseudomonadota bacterium. Taxonomy (GTDB): domain Bacteria; phylum Pseudomonadota; class Alphaproteobacteria; order Acetobacterales; family Acetobacteraceae; genus Rhodopila. The sequence continues at coordinate 3,889 of CAWHWH010000040.1, read as the reverse complement.
GAAGCCGTTGCTGATCTGCCCGGTTTATTGCCGGTTCTGCTTTCGGCGAGAGCATGTCGGTCCCGACGGCGGGGTGCTGACGGATGCCGAGCTGCAGGCGGCGCTCGGGTGGTTCGCGGCGCATTCCGAGGTGACCGAGGTCATTCTCACAGGCGGCGACCCGCTGATGCTTTCCGCGCGGCGATTGCGGATGATTGTGGGGACCTTGTCGGCGATGCCGCATGTTCAGACGATCCGGATCCATTCGCGCGTGCCGGTCGCTGACCCGGAGCGGCTGACGGACGAACTGGCCGGCGCGATGGAGACCGACCGGTCGATGTGGCTGGTGATCCATGCCAATCACGCGCGTGAGTTCACGCCGGCGGCAGACGCGGCGCTACGGCGAGTGCGGGCGCTGGGGATTCCGATCCTTGGCCAGTCGGTGTTGTTGCACGACGTTAACGACAGCTCGGCCGCTCTGGAGGCGTTGTTTCGGGCGATGATCGCGCATCGGGTGAAGCCGTATTATCTGCACCAGTTGGATGCGGCGCCGGGGACCGCTCGGTTTCACGTCCCGATCGAGGAGGGACGCGCACTGCTGGAGGGATTGCGGGGGCGGGTAACCGGGTTGGCCTGGCCCACCTACGTGCTGGATATTCCCGGGGGGCATGGAAAAGTCCCGGTCGGGCCGGATTACCTGCAAGCAGATGGTTCGGTGCGGGATGTTCGGGGTGTGATTCATGCCGCGCGCATAACAGCGCTGGCGATCGGTCATCGTAAAAGTTGCGGCAAAGCCTTGATGTGCCCACAACATTGTCCCTCTCTGCCTTAATAAATTAAGGTATCGTAATATATTTATCGATATAAATCTCCGTTCCGATCTGAAGCGCTCGAAGCCGATTGCTGCCCGGGGATGAATCTTGTTTCGACTGATATATAAAACTCGTAACTTTACGGAATTCGAATTTTCGTTGTTCCCCGCGCAGGAGCTGACAAGAACAATCCGGGCAACCTCATGTCGCCCGGCATTCTCTTTCAGAGTTCCGGCGGTAGTCTTGCGGCCTATCGGAACTTTAGAAAACGAACGGCCGTCTAGGCGAGACCGCTCAACCTGTCGGAAAATTGCACTTGGCGTTGAGCGGATGCAGCACATCGGCGGGCGCCGTCGTGCTGACCAGCTTGTACAAATCCCACTCGCCTTTGCTTTCGTCGCCGGTCTTGACCTGGAACAGATATGCAGGGAACTCGCCACGGCCGTCGGCTCGCACGCGGCCCGGACCGAATGCGTCGTCGTCGGTCGGGAGTGACTTCATCTTCGCCACGATCGCGCGTCCGCTCTTTTTTGCTTCTGTCCCGCCCATGGCCGCCAGCGCTTTCATGAGATGGATCGTCGAGCCGTAGGAACTGGCGTGTGCCTGGTTCGGGTAGTTGTTCTGCTTGGTTCGCGCCAGCAGCTTCTTGGTGAAACTCCGGGTGCGGTCGTTCATGTCCCAGTAGAAGGTTTCGGTGGTCAGCAACCCGCCACAAACTTGGGTGCCCAGAGAATGTGGGTTCTGGATGAACATCAGCAAAGGAGCGAGCTTCATTGTGTTGTTCAGCCCGAACTCGGCGGCTTGCTTGATGCAGTTCTCGGTATCCAGGCCGGCATTGGCGAAGCCCACCACCGTGGCGCCACTGGCCTGCGCCTCCGTGAGGTAGGATGAGAAATCGGTGGTGTCGGGGAACGGATAGCGCGCGGTACCCTTGATCTCGCCGCCGCCCTTCTTGACCACCTCCGCGGTCAGGGTCTCCAGCGACTGGCCGAACGCATAGTTGGCTGTGATGATATACCAGGACTTGAAGCCTTGCTTCATCAGAGATCCGCCGGTCGAGTGGGCGTTCTCGTAGGTGTCGAAGCTCCAGACGATGGTGTTGGGGCTGCATTGGTCGTCGGTCAGCGAGGCCACCGTCGCCGATGCGTTGAGCATCATCTTGTCCTTTTCCTTGGCGACCTGGGCGACGGCTAGCGCGACCGAGGACGTGGGCACGTCGGCGGCGATGTCGACACCGCTGTCGAACCACTGCCGGGCGATCGAGACCGCGACGTCGGGCTTGTTCTGGTGGTCGGCACTAATGACATCGACATCGCAGTCGAGATGGGACTTCATCTCATCGACCGCGAGTTGCGTGGCCGCGACGGATGTCGGTCCGGTGTTGTCACGGTACGTTCCGGAGAGGTCGGTCAGCACGCCAATTGTCAGCTTGACCCGGCCCTGTGCCCGCGGACGAATTATCGGCGCCAGCGATAACGCGGCAGCGCCCCCGATAAGGGTACGGCGTGTCGAAACCATCTTGTTGCTCTCCCTGGTGCCCACGGTTCGCCCGAGGCCATGTTCGGTCCGGAGTGGCCCGGAATGCCTTCTTAATGCCCAATTCCCAGGGTGCTCTCAAGGGGTGACCGGCATATTCAAGCCGGCATCTTGCGGCTACCCGGCTTGAACGCCCACTGGGCGGGGCCGGAGGGCGAGGATGGAACCGCATCACGCCATCGCCGCTGCCGCGACGCCGGGCGCGAAATCCTGCCCTGCAGGGTCCAGATCCCTGGACCGGGGGCCTCCGCAGATCCCGTCGATGATTGCCTCGTCATATGGCCATATGGCCGACCTCGATGCATCGCGAACCGATTGTCCCAGATCACGAGATCGCCGGGCGATAAAACGATCAACGTAGATGAACTGTAGCTGCGTCGCGTGCTCGATCAGTTGCATCGGGCCGCCCGGAACCGCTCAGTCGACGGTAGGCGAGGCATGGGATGCCAGATACAAGATCTTTCGGCCCCTTCCCCGGATGCACCCCGCACAACCGGGCGGTGCACCAGCGGCGCTGCGGCGCGCTCGGCAAAAACTCGTCTTCCGGCCGGTCAGGGACGAAGTGATCGCGCCGCCGCCTTCGCCGAGTGCTGCAAGAGCATCTGACGGCATCGCCGGCCTGATCCCTAGCCACGCGTCTCTTCATGCCTGCGACACTTTGCTTCATTCAACTAAACTTTCTAGGATGCCTGTAAGCGCACGGCTTGGGGCGCGATCGCCCCCGAACGTAACTTTTTCCGCCCGAGGAGGACACCTTCATGGGAAGGCTCGAGGGTCAGGTAGCGCTGGTAACCGGCGGCGGTTCCGGCATCGGACAAGCGGTGGTCGCTCGCTTCATCGAGGAGGGCGCACGCGTCGGCGTTATGGAGCGGATGGCGGATAGAGCCGACGCTCTGCGGTCGCGGTTCGGCTCCGCGGTGGTCACGGTCGTTGGTGACGCCGGCGACCTGGCTGACAACAAGCGGGCCGCGGCTGAAACAATCAGCGCCTTCGGCCGGCTCGACGTGTTCGTCGGCAACGCGGGTGTCTTCGACGTTTACGCGCGTTTCGCCGACCTGCCCGAGGAAGACCTGACCCGCGCCTACGACGAACTCTTCGGGGTCAACGTCAGGGGCTGCATTTTCGGCGCCAAGGCGGCATTGCCGGCGCTCCGGGAGACCGCCGGCTCGATGATCTTCACCGCGTCTGTGGCCGGCCTGAACTCGGGCGGGGGTGGTGCACTGTATACCGCCTCGAAGCACGCGGTGGTCGGTCTGATCCGGCAGCTGGCGATGGAGTTGGGGCCGGATATCCGGGTCAACGGTGTCGCGCCCGGCGGCACCATGACCGATCTGCGCGGACTGACGGCACTGGGCAATGATGACCGCTCGCAGTTCGCCAATCCGGCGATCGAGGAGCGGATGCGGGCCGGCAATCCGCTGCGCCTCGCTCTGATGCCCGATGATCTGGCGGGAGCCTATGTTTTTCTCGCCTCAAGGCGCGATGCGAAAGGCATCACCGGCACTATTCTGACCGTCGATGCCGGCACCCTGCTCCGCGCACCGCGTGCGAGCTGACCTGCC
>CAWHWH010000039.1:0-166840 GCA_963832865.1 uncultured Pseudomonadota bacterium | reverse complement strand
TGTTAGCGCAACGCGAGAATGTCCCCTTCGTGCAAAGTTAGAATGTCCCCTTTTGGGCTTGGCCCGATGAGGGGACGTTATGCTGGAAGGGTATCTGTTGATGAGCGCGAGCGAGCGCGACCGATCGCACCTGGTCAGGCGGATCATTGAGAAGAGCTTAAGCCGGCGTGAGGCCGCGGAACGGCTTGGGATCGGCATTCGCCAGATCAAGCGTCTGGTGCGGGCCTGGAAGCGGCAGGGCGATCACGGGCTGGTCAGCCGTCAGCGGGGCCGCGCCGCGCACAACCGCCTGTCGGAGGCGACACGGCTTCGGATCGAACAGTTATTGCGTGCGACCTATCCCGACTTCGGCCCCACCCTGGCTTCAGAAAAACTGGCGGAACGGGACGGGATTGTGGTCTCGCGGGAGACGGTCCGGCGCATTCAGACACGGTTGAAGCTGCACAGGCCGAAGAAGCGGGGCGAGAAGCGCGTTTTTCAGATCAGGGACCGCCGCCCCCGGTTCGGTGAACTGGTCCAGATTGACGGCAGTCCGCACGATTGGTTTGAAGGCCGCGCGCCACGATGCACGCTGATTGTGTTCGTCGATGACGCGACGAGCCGACTGATCGCGCTGCATTTCGCCCCGGCGGAATGCACGAAAGCCTACCTGGAAGCGCTGCGCGATCAGGTTCTGACGCATGGCCGGCCGCTGGCGTTCTATTCGGACCGGCACGGGGTCTTTCGGGTCAATGCCAAGGACGCCGAAAGCGGCGACGGCAAGACTGAGTTCGGCCGCGTGGCGGAACGCCTGGACATTGGTTTGATCAACGCGCTGACGCCGCAGGCGAAGGGGCGGGTGGAGCGTGCCAATCAAACGTTGCAGGATCGGTTGATCAAGGAGATGCGGTTAAGTAACATATCTTCCATTGAGGCAGCGAGGGCCTTTCTGCCAGGGTTCATACTTGAGTATAATGAAAAGTTTGGCGTTCCGCCGCACGACGAGACCCCGGCGCACCGCCCCTGGACCAAGACGGCGGACGACCGAGGCGCTCGCCCGGCGCGAGGAACGGGTTCTAACGAAGGCGTTGACCTTCAGCAGCGGCGGGAAGAAATATTGTGTGAAGACCACGGCTCCGGGGACCGCGCTCCGTGGTGGTAGGGTGGCACTGCATCATTTCGCCGATGGCCGGTTAAGGGTCTATTATAAGGAACGCCCGCTCGCCTTCACGGTTTACGGCACCTATCCGGTTCCCGACCCAGCCGAGGACGAGAAAACCCTGGACTTGCGGGTCGATGCGGTCATCGCGGCACAACCAGCGCTGGCCGAGGCCGCGTGATGGCCCGTCCCACCGGCTGGCCATCACTGTGCCATGCTGTGCTCACTTCAGGGAAGGTCCGGTGCTCGCCATCCTCGCCATGCTCGCGCTGAAAGACGCGCTGTGCGTGGCTCCGGGTGGCTCCGCTCCTCTCTTCCCCTTTCGTTCCGCCCCATGGCCTCCGATGTTCCAGGCCGGGACGGGAAAGCGGCGCCTCAACCGAACCAGAAAGCCGGCCCGGCATGATCGCAGCCACGCATTGACCACTCAAAAGGGGACATCGTGGCGTTGCGGAAACAGGGGACATTTTGGCGTTGCGTTGACAGCCAAGCTCCAATTTCGCCGACAACCTCTTCCGCCACACCAGCTTCGGTACGAGTTCGCCCTCGTCCCGTGAGCCCAAAACGTACCCCGGCAGCAACAAACCCCACAGGCTTGTATGCTCCCCGGCGGCTTCCGCGCGCCCGTATAGCCCGAAAACCGCAAATTCTGAACACGCTTTGCATCACGGCTGCGAACGAGATTGGGATCACAAAACGTTTGACTCTTGGGTCTGGGGTGGAGCAAACGTCGCTAATGGTTACCTGCTCATCAACCAATCAATTCGTTCTGTCCCATTGATCGGAAGGGAGATTTCGGCGGCGATCACCGACTTGTCGCTCCTCTGACGGGTCTCGTCCGCATTGGCCGCCAGTTGGCTTTCAGCGGACCCGCAAGAACCCGCCGCAGGGTCGGGCCGATTAGTTGATAAGCGGGTATGGCTATCCACGAAAGGATTGTTTATTCGTAACTGGCCCGCTGCCCAAAAGCTTAGAGGATGCCAATTAGGCGGTCTCCTGCGCCCGTTTGTTGTGCTGCGGCTCTCAGCCGGGTATTGGGGTCGGAGTTCGACTAGCGACTGGGCCTCACGCCCATCCGAGTGGGTATTTGCCAACGTAGTATGATCCCCAATCTGCGAGCAGCCCCTTAAGTCATACGAGGCAAGTGATCGCACAGATCTTACCTACATCGCAACCGCTCCGTCGGAAAAACAGAAAAAATGAAACCGATCAATATTGTTACCGGCAATCACGGCGAGTCACCCGTCCATTTAGAGGACATCATTACTTATCTGACATCTGCGTTCCAAAGTGGAGGGTTGGAGGTCAATATCATACCTCATCTAGTTTATGCCGAAGCACACATTATTATCTATCTGAGGTGACTTATAAGAACTGTAGATTACTCTACGGCAGCAAAGTATCGATCATACCCTTCGCATATGTTGAGGGCTATGCGAAGGTGACTCAGCGCGCCGACAAACATAAAGATATTGATTTTCTATTTACTGGCTCGATAACCCCACGGCGAAGCGGGATATTGGATCAACTTAAGGAGACCGGCTTCTCCGTGCAGCACTTTTCGTCTTACCTGCCGTCCTATATCAGGGAAAACGAGGTCGGGTTCCTGCGCGGGTAGGCTGCCGGCGCCGGGTGGTGACGCTTTCGTCTCACTGAGAGCCTGAAAATATCTCGATGATGTGCCAAAACTAGCTGTAGCGTAAAGTATGACTTTGCGCCCAAATACCCTACGGACTGACGCAATTCCTGATGCCCAGCTTGGAGAAGGTCAAGGCCGTTGTCCCCTTGCACGCTCTGACGCACAACATGGTCTGGTCCTGGCAGCTGATCAGTCAAAGCTTGCCTCCGGGTCTGCAAGCGGGGGCGCCGTGCAGCCAAGTGATGCACTGCTGCGTCCGCCCCTCAGCTGCCGCCAATGGCGTCCCTGCATCGCCGGCGTGGTCCCGCCTGAGCCCAGGCTCGCGCCCGCGGCATGGCTATCATCACCCGCTCACTGGGAACCCGATTTATTGCCAGCCTCTGAGCGAACATATGAATGAAATCGCTTGTGTCGAGTGGCGGTTCATTGTATATAGGATACAAAATCTACTTATCGCACTCCGTCAACGAGAGAAATTGAGCATGGCAAATCTCCGAACCATATATTTCAATGAGTACAATGTCCTCATGGGAGATGCAACATATTTGCCACTTGTGTCCGGTTTGCTTCATGCTGCCGCGCTTACATCCGAGAAGGTAAAAGAACACTATACCATCGCGCCTTATATCTTTCATCTTGATGCGCCCGCAAACATTTTTAGCCAATACAAAACAAAACCAGATGTAGCAGCCTTCTCGGTAATGATGTGGAATGAGCAGCTCAACCTTCACGTTGCTCGCGAGATCAAAAAGCGATATCCCGACGTGGTGATTATCTTTGGCGGGGCGCAGGTTCCACACCATCCCGAAGCTTATTTCCGTGAACATCCCTTTATTGACGTCGCGGTTCGAGGTGAGGGCGAAGACGCTTTCCGTGAAATACTTGAGAGGCTCGCCGACGGAGAAGATTTAGAAAATTTGATTGGTGTTACTTGGCGAACCCGCGACGGCGAAATCCGTGGCGACGCTGACGAGCGCCCGTTCGAACGTAACCTCGATTTATATCCCTCGCCCTATCTCGAGGGCCTGTACAACGACCTGATGAAGAGCCGTCCGGACCTCATCTTCCAGGCAATTATCGAGACCAATCGCGGTTGCCCCTTCCATTGCACCTTCTGTTATTGGGGCAAAGGAGGACTATCTCGGAAGTACCGTTATCATGGACTAGATCGGATCTTCGCAGAGATCGATTGGCTAGGCCAAAATCAAATCCGTTACGTATTCAATGCCGATTCCAATTTTGGGATGCACCGGCGAGACAGCGAGATCGCCGAGTTCCTAGTGGCAACTAAGAAGAAATACAGCTTCCCAGAAAAGTTCCGGACTTGCTACGGCAAAAACACAGACGAAAAGATTTTTTTTATTAGTAATATTCTACATCAATACAACATGGAGAAAGGTATTACGATCAGCTACCAGAGTACCGATCCGCAAGTCCAGAAGAATATCAAGCGCGACAATATTAAGCTTTCAGTTGCACGAGAGCTTCATCGCCGGTTCAACGAGAACGACGTTCCAGTGTATACGGAGTTGATTCTCGGTCTGCCGGGCGAGACAACACAGAGCTGGCGCAACGGCATTGATGAGATACTTTCGTCAGGCCTCAAGAATCAGCTTTTCATTTATTTGTGTCAGGTTTTCCCTAATACTGATCTGGCTGATCGGGACTATCAGAAGTCTTTTGGTATCATAACCAAAAAGATTGATCTCAACGAGATTCATGGCAACGTCCGACATAACGATTGGGTGTCCGAGATTGAAGAAATCGTTATAGCCACCGATAGCATGCCGCACGAGGATTGGCGTCACATGGTGATGATTTCTTGGGTTACCATGATGATCCATAGCCTTAAGCTCGGTTTTTTTTGTACTTTCCTGGCTGCATGATCGATTTTTAGTCAGCCATATCGAATTCATCGAAGCGATTGTTGGCGCCGGCTACAAATCGAACTACCCATGCCATGCAGCTGTTCTGAACGCGTTCGCAAGCAAGATTGATCGTTTGGCTGCTGGCGATGGGCGGGGCTGGGTTATGCAAGAGTTTGGGTTTGCTTACTGGGACGCCGAGGAAGCCGCGTTCCTCATGTGTTCAGCGGATTTTGCCAGCTATTTTGCCGAGCTTCATGAAATTACTCGAGAGTTCCTCGACCAACGCGGTATAAGCTTCGATCCTGCTGAACTTGCCGACATAGTACGCTATCAAGTTCTTCGTATCCCCACACCGGAGGGCGCACTTGCGGGAGTACATTTCTTCACATTCAACGTCGGCGAATACTTTGCAACGTTCTTCGGCGAAAACCGTATTTCGTTGGAGCACCGTCCTGGAACCATCACTGTACAACCCCGGGAATTCCGGGGGCAGCTAGAAGAGTTTGCACGGGAAACGATTATGTGGGGCCGGAAGAGCGGCACAATGTTGGCTACTGTAACCTGGGAGACCCAGATGCCAGCTACATTGTCTCTAGCGGATATTATCTAACACTTCGTACCCACTTTTTACGTTGACCGAGAAGGCCCTGACCGCAGTCATCCAAGAGGCTTATATTCAGGGCATCTCCACCCGCTCGGTCGATCTCCTGTTACAGGCCAAGGGGATGAACGGCATCTCCAAAAGCCAAGGTATCGCGGCGGTGAGATCGACGATCGCGTCCAGACCTTCCTGACCCGCCCCACTGGAAGGCGACTCGCCGTATATCTGGCTGGATGCGACCTGTGTAAAGGTGCGCGATGCCGGGTGGATCGTCTCCAAGGCCGTCATCATCGGGGTCGGCGTCAATGGCGACGGCAGGCGGGAAGTGCTCGGCATGGACATCGGCTGCTCCGAAGCCGAACGGTCAGGACGGTCATCCTGGTCGTCGGCGTTGACGTCTATTCGGTACTTGGCGAACACTCTTGCCAAATCCGACAAAACCGCCAATAGGGTGCGCGAGACGCTGAAGGAGTTGGTGCGATATCATCAAAGGACCCGTGCCGTCATCGCCGACCATGCAGGCTCAGCACAGGGACGCGCCATCGCTTGCTATGAGCGCCATCAGAAGCCCGGAGACAAAACCGAGCCCGCCGTCCGGCGGCACGCCAGTTTGCGGAGGAACTCGACCCGGAAGGCACTCGCCGGTCAGGTTGGTCAGGACGGTTACCCCCACTGTTGCAACCCTCCTCGCATTAACGGTCGTTTTCAAGATTTTCAAATGACCTCCGGATATCCGGAAGAACTTTGCTGACAGAATGTCTTTTTAACCTTTCCTAAAACGAATTAAGGGTTTGTGCGGCGCGAGGCCGCCGCAGAAGCCCCGTTGGACGAACGCGGTTCGTTCGGAGGCGACCGAGCGCTATGGAGATTTCACCTCCGATCGCTTGGATGCCGAGTTGGATAGTTGTGCGTTGGCCGTCGCGTCTTGAGCGGCACGACCGCAGCATCACAGTCGATGAAGGCAGTTTCAGGAGAGTTGTGGTGGTAACGTGTGCCGCGGATCATGGTGCCATGGCCCCCAGTGGGGTGAGCTCCTTATGGTCGTAAAGTTTTCTAATGAATTGGGACCGCGCCTTGAAGGAAAGGTCGACCCAGCGCTATTCATGCATGTGGCATGAATATATTTCATATATTCGGCGGAGCATGATATCTTGTCCGGCGCCTCGTTAGCTGGTCTCCAATGCGACGGGCCCTTGTCATCCAGTCCGCATGTGGAACTACCTGAGCGATGAGAAACAGGCAGATCAGCACGGGGGAAAAGATGCCGATGTGGAACACCATTGGCGGATTGATAAGGGGACACAACCACACCAGGCCAGCAAGCGGCATGTCCCAAATAGGAAGCCCGCCAGTAAATGATTGCTTGAATACGAATATAGCCGCGACCGTCAGCAGCACCGCATCATAATTCGACACGTGTGGAGCTGCCAGAAATGCACAAGTCAGTAGAACGGCGAGCTGTAGGTCGGGCGGCATTTTCCGACGAAATGCCACAATCACGTTTCCAGGGGCGAACAAGACTGCGAATATCTGCACAAGTCTCGCTTTGGCCTGAGAAGCACCGGCGACGATTGCGCAGGTGTAGACGCTCATGCCGTTGAGCCGACCCGCCTCCGACCAATGGTGAAAGAAGTCTGACCCAACTTTCCCACCGTTACGCATCCGACACCCGGAATGCCCCAGAAAACTGCGGGGTTCCGAGGCCAATGTCGATTTGTGGTGCTAAAAATCACTGCCCTTTCCGAGGACATTTGGCATTGACCGGCTCGACGCTGATGTGCTGGCGTCGGTGTTCGAGGAATGCAGTTCGCACAGTTGGTCGTCGAAAATCAAGGCTGGACCATCGATTTTCGCTCGGCGCACTTCAGTCAGAGCTTCCACCACCTTGGCACGTGTGGTGCCTAAATCGCTCTGCGCCCCACAATGCTTTGATTTCAAGTCATATTTTTTCGTCTGGTGGGAAAGTTGGGTCTGACCGGCCCGTAAACATTGCCAGCCAGGCGAGCCACAGCGCCGGGCCGAGTATGGCCAAGCTGATCAAACAAAGGATAGCGCTGGTTGCTACCGCGCTAAATATGACCCGCCAACTAGATGCGGCGACCAGCGCCACAGGCACCATAAGGCAAACTGTGGCTTGACAATGAGCGCGCCGAACAGAATGCCAGCCACGACTGGTTTAGTACCCATGAAGGCATAACCGCCGACCAGCAGCGCGGTTATCAGCAAACAGTTCTGGCCTACGCTCACCGCAAATCCGGCGGCCGGCGAAATGGCAATGGACGCGCTCCATAGCCAAAGCGGCCTGTGCTTCAGTTGCAGAGCAAGTATCAGGCCGAAAAACGTCAACAGCATAAACGAAATATACGACCACACCGGCAGCAAGGCGTCGAATGGCAAAAACAGCATGAGGAAGTGTGGCGGATAGACCCACGGATGCAGGGAAAGAGGCGGCTTCATCAGCCATGTCTCAAAATGACCGTTCAGTGCGGTCATGAACCGAGAAGGGTCAAGCACCGTCAAAAGGTCACCATCAAAATACACGCGGGCGGCGGTATAGAACACCATCCAGTCCTGCCCGCGCTTCAATTACATCCAGTATAGAAACCATGCGCTGACGCCCAACATGACGCACGTGATAACGGATGCGAGGAGCGCAATTGCCCTGATCACGTTAAATAGTGCAGCTCTTGTGATGTCATACGATGATGCTCTTCGATCTCGCCATCGTAGAGGTTTTGATACGGTATAGCAAGATGAATTGCCAGCCCCGTTCACCGCCGCTACGTGTATGATTCCTTTGGGCGAACGACCGAGGGCATCCACCTGGAACTGGCCACGCTGCGCCGCGATGCTTTGGAGCGCTCCGATGTTGGGTGCCCGAACGCAGCCCTACCTCACTTTGCGGAACTTTCGCAGCGATCGGAGATTGTCCGGCATCGGGTCCTTGCGAAACCGTTGCGGCCACTGCGTCCACGACACCTCGCCCACGTAAATGTCACCTCGGCTGTCGACACACAGGCCGTGCGGTGCCAGGAACTGATCGATGCCCAGTCCCGCCCGCAAGCCGCCAAGCCGCGAGAGGCGTTTGCCGGTGTTGTCGACGATCGTAACGCGCGGGCCGAGGTTCGGGACATCGCGGTTGACCGGCTCGACCGGACCGAGCTCCCCGATGTAGCAGATCGGGCATTTTCCACCGGGCATGAACAGGCCGCAGGGGCGGTGCAGGTTGTTCCACTGAGTTTCGTATTTCCCGTTGCCGTCAAACACCTGGATGCGGTGGTTTTCGCGGTCGGCGACATAGACCCAGCCGTCGGCATCGCAGGTGATGTTGTGCGCGATGTTGAACTCGCCGGGGTCGGTTCCGGGGCCGCCCCAGGACAGCAGCAGGCGGCCATCCGGGGCGTATTTGTGGACCCGAGCATTGCCGTAGCCGTCGGAAACGTAGATGTCACCGTTCGGGGCCATCGCGGTGTGGGTGCAGCGGTGGAACGGTTCGCCGCTCATGTAGGGTGCGGGCTTGCCGGATGTGCCGAGCGTGAGCAGCACCTTGCCCTCAAGGGTGCATTGGCGAACGGTGTGGTCGCCGTCGTCGGTTAGCCACAGCGTCTCGTCGGGAGCCACGGAAACACCGTGCGCCCGGGGAAACAGGCCCTCGCCCCAGGACCGGAGGAAATTGCCGTCGCGGTCGAACACGATCATCGGGTGCTCGCCGCGGTTGAAGACGTAGACGTTGTCCTTGCTGTCGACGCCGACGCCGCCGATTTCCTTGAACGACCACCCGGGCGGGAGCTTCGCCCAGTCGTCGGCGGGTTCGTATTGGTAGTCGCCGCTGCCTAGGGTCACCATGTTCGCTCCCTCCTCGTGCCATGTTTGAGGGAAGGTTGTCACGGGATGCGGGACAAGGCCAGACTGCCGGTTGCTCAAGAACCACTAGGCCGAAACTCGATGTCTCATGAGACCAACGCTCTGGCGCAGATCCACCGGCAAATCATGTGGAACCGACTGATCGCGGTGGTGGAGGAACAGGCGCAGATCATGATCCGCACGGCTTTCTCGACCACGGTGCGGGAGGCTGGGGATTTGTCGGCGGGGATCTTCGACCTGCACGGACGGATGATGGCACAGGCGGTGACAGGGACGCCTGGGCACGTCAATTCGATGGCCGAGAGCGTTGGGCACTTCCTGAAGAAATTTCCAGCGGCGACGATGCGGCCGGGTGACCACTATATCACCAATGATCCGTGGCTGGGGACGGGCCATCTGCACGATCTGACGGTCGTCACACCGGCGTTTCATGATGGAACGATTGTCGGCCTGTTCGCTAACACGGCCCATGTGATCGACATCGGCGGCCTGGGCATGGGTCCGGAGGGGCGGTCGGTTTACGAAGAGGGCATGTACATCCCTATCGTGAAGTGTTTCGGGGAGGGTGAGCCGAACGACACGTTCTTCGCGTTTATCCGGGCCGGATCGCGGCTACCGGTGGAATTGGAAGGCGACATCTACTCGTTGTGTGCGTGCAACGACGCCGGGGCGAAGCGATTGGTCGAGATGATGGATGAGTTCGAGATGACCAGCCTGGATCCGTTGGCGGCTTTCATCTTCGACAGTTCGCTTCGCGCCACGCTGGCCGAGATCGCGCGTCTTCCCCGAGGCGTTTACGCGAGCGAGATCTATTCGGACGGGTATGAGGAACCGGTTCGGCTGGCGGCTTCGATGGCGATCCTCGATGACGGGATAGAGGTGGATTTCGCCGGGACCTCGGGACTTTCGTCACGCGGGATCAATGTGCCGCCGGCGTATTGCAGGGCGTATTCCTGCTTTGGCATCAAGTGTGTGGTGGCGCCCGAGATTCCGAACAATTGGGCCTCACTGGCGCCGTTTCGGATGAAGATACCGGAGGGCTGCATCCTGAATGCGCCGCACCCGTATCCGGTCTCGGTTCGGCATGTCATTGGGCACCTGCTGCCCGACCTGATGATGGGGTGCCTGCATCAGGCGGTGCCGCACCGTGTCACGGCGGAGGGCGCGTCGGCGCTGTGGAACCCACCTCTGCGCGGCGGCGGTGCGATCTCCGGCCAGTCGCGCGGCAACAAACCGGTGGTGGCGGATTTCGAGATCATCACGTTCAACTCCGGCGGCACCGGGGCGCGGCTGACGCAGGACGGGCTGAATGCCACCGCTTTTCCCTCCGGCGTGCGGACGATGCCGGTGGAGGCGACAGAAAACGTCGCGCCGATCATCGTGTGGCGCAAGGAACTGAGGCCGGGCTCGGGTGGGGCGGGGCGGACGCGCGGCGGGGTTGGACAGATCATGGAGATAGCGACGAAGGGCGACCTGGAGTTCGCGGTGAATGCGAGCTTCGACCGAATTGCCAATGCGCCGAAGGGCCGTGAGGGCGGGATGAACGGGGCGGCCGGCCGGGTCGCCCGCAAAAGCGGCGGGGTGCTGCGGACCAAGGGGCTTCAGGTCATTCCCGACGGTGAGCGGCTGATCCTGGAGTTGCCGGGCGGCGCGGGCATGGGCGATCCGTCGGCGCGCGATCCGTTGCTGGTCGCTCGAGACGTGCGGGACGGACTGGTTTCGGCGGCCGATGCCCGGTTGGTTTACCGCGTTTCGGTTGCAGCGGACGGTTCGGTAGACGAGACCGCCACGCAGGCACTGCGCGCCTTGTGAGTTCGGCTTCCGGGAACCGCTGCGCGGCAGCTTGACGGCGCGATGGGTTGCTGGCTGCTCGTTCGGCGTCGTAGGCTAATCGGGATGACAAAAACAAGCGCTTGAGTGTACCGATGATCGATCGGTCCGAACCTAGGCGGGGAGAAAGTCGTGAGCGAGGCGATTGAAAAGTCGGCGATGCGCAAGATCTACCTGCGTCTTTTGCCGTTCGCTGTCTTCAGCTATTTTCTTGCTTACATCGACCGCATCAACGTGAGCTTCGCCGGCCTGACAATGCGAGAGGATTTGCAGATGTCGGCGGCGGCGTTCGGCTTTGCGGCCGGCACATTTTACTGGGGCTACTTCATCTTTGAAGTACCGAGCAACGTGATCTTGGAAAAGGTCGGCGCGCGGCTGTGGATCGCCCGCATCATGATTACCTGGGGGATATTGGCCGGTGTTACGGCGCTGGTAAGCGGTTCGACAAGTTTTGCCGTCGTCCGTTTTTTCCTGGGTGTTGCCGAAGCGGGGTTCTTTCCAGGAATCGTGCTGTATTTCACATATTGGTTTCCGAGCCACCATCACGCTCGGATCGTCTCCGGTTTCCTCATTGGCCTGCCGATCGCGGTGGCGGCGGGTGCGCCGATTTCAACCGGGATTTTGGCGCTCGATGGGATGTTCGGACTGCGCGGCTGGCAAATCATGTATATCGCCGAAGCGATACCAACCATCCTGATCGGCATTGTGACGCTGTTCGTGCTGACGGATCGGCCCGAGCAGGCGAGGTTCCTGACGGTTGAGGAAAAAACCTGGCTCGCCAACAAGCTGTTGGCCGAGCGCCGCGCCAAGGAGGAAGTGAAGACCTTTGGCGTGTGGCAGTCGATGTTCGACCCCAAGGTGCTGCTGCTGTCGCTGAACTACTTCGGCATCGTCGTCGCAAGCCTGGGCATGCTGATTTTCATACCGCAGATCATCAAGTCGATCGGTGCGGGCAGCAGCAACATGGCGGTGGGTTGGCTGACCATGATTCCCTATTTGTGCGGCGGCATTTCGCTTGTTGTTTGGGGCCGTATCTCCGACCGCATGCGTGAGCGCCGATGGAACCTGTTAGCGGCTTGTCTGGTGTCCGCGATTGGATTGTTCATCGCCGGCTATACGATGGGATCGTGGTGGTCACTCGCGGGCATGTCGCTCGCTGCGATGGGCTTTTACGGCTCGAAAGGGCCGTTCTGGGCGATGCCATCGATGTTCCTGACGGGCACCGCGGCGGCTGCCTCGATCGCGTGGATCAACTCAATCGGCAATCTGGGAGGGTTTTTCGGCCCCTGGTATGTCGGCGTGATGAAGGATGTGACCGGGAGCTACGCGGGTGGACTTTATGGCTTGGCACTATTGTGTCTGGGTTCCGCGATCATCTGTGCCTTGTTTCTGAATATTCCGAACGTGGTGGTTGCACGCGCGGAGCAACCGGAAGGGGTTCACGCGGATTAAGCTAACGGCCCCTCGGGTCCGAGATCTTTTTCGGCCGGTCGGAATCAAGTCCCGCCGCCCTCTGCGAGCGAGCCCGAAGCCGATGGAGTGACCGGCCTGTCTTGATCATCTCGGGCTTTGCGGGCAACACCGCGGCCACAACACGAGCGCTTAAAGCCCACTATAGCGCTCAAGCATTTTTGCCGCATCGTCCGGTGTGTGCAGATCGTTGGGTATTCAGTACCCACTTCGGATAGTCCCGCTTGCCATTCAAATAGCCTTGCACGACATCGAATATGTAGCCGCCGATGTCAGACTTGACCTCAACTGTCGCATTTGCTTCGCCTGCCAAGATGGCCCGGTAAATGCCCGGCACGCCATCCGCCGAGATCATCAGCACATCTTTGCCAGGACGCAGGCCGGCCGACTTCATCGCCTCAATCGCGCCCAACATCATATCGTCGTTGTGCGCCCAAACCGCGCAAACATCCTTCAGTCCGTTGGTGGACTTGATAAAATCCGTCATCACGCGCCGGCCGCCTTCGCGGGTGAAATCGCCGCTTTCCGAGCGAATAACCCGCATGCCGGGAAACTGCGCGATGACGGCCGCGAAGCCCGTTCTGCGGCCGATCGCCGGTGCTGAGCCGATGGAGCCCTGCAGTTCAACGATAGCACAACGGCCACGGCTTGCCTGGGCCAGCCAAGAGGCGGCCAGTCGGCCCTCCAGATTGGTGTCATTGCCGATCCGCGCGACGAACAGCGAGGGCTCGGCGTCAACCGAGCGATCGGCAATAAACACCGGGATCTTCGCGGCCTGCGCTTCTTTCAATACCGGCGTCCATCCTGAAACGACAACCGGGGCGATAACGATCGCATCGACCCGCTCTGCGATGAAGCGCCGCACGGCGGCGAATTGCCGGTCCACGCTCCCCTGTGCATCGTCAAAATGGAGATCAATACCTCGGGTCTTGGCCACTGATTGCATGTTCGCTGAAAACGCGGTGCGCCAATCGCTCTCGGCTCCGATCTGCGAAAACCCGACTGTCTCAGCAGACGCCGCCGACACGGTCAGTAACGCCGCGGCCACGAAACTCAGAATGCGAACCATGTCTAAAATCCTATTCTTCC
The DNA here is from genome assembly GCA_963832865.1 of uncultured Pseudomonadota bacterium. Classification (GTDB taxonomy): domain Bacteria; phylum Pseudomonadota; class Alphaproteobacteria; order Acetobacterales; family Acetobacteraceae; genus Rhodopila. The sequence continues at coordinate 153,341 of CAWHWH010000039.1, read as the reverse complement.
CGGGCGGGGCACCGCCGGGTGGTCATGACATCCCGGCTGTCAGACCTGGTCGATCCTCCCGCCGCGCTGCCTTTCAATTTAGCCGCCAAAAATTAGCAACTTGTTAATTACGGTCCTTTAGTTTTGCCGTGTTCGCCATTTCTGGCCTTGCGTCGATCAGGGGGTTGGTACGATCGCTGTGCTTGAAAACCTGGCATCCGATTGCGTTAGGGAGTCGCATTCCCGGTGGCGGCGCCTGATCCATGCTGCTTACTTGGGCATGCTTCAGGCCCGGCTCCGACCCTATGTCCCGAGCACGCCGAACGCTGGTATGGTGCGTATGATCACGCTGCTCGCCGCGTTAGCAGCAGCGACAATCGCGGCGATCGTGCCGGTCTCATGTTTCCTCGCCGCCGAGGCGCGTCTGCGTGGCGAGGTTGAGATCAGCGCGCAGCACTACGCGAGCGAGGTCGCGGAAGAAGCGCGACAAAATCCCGCTCTCTGGAACGCCCTTGCAGACAGTTCGACAGGGGAAGCACTGGACGATCTGGAGATCGGACGTCAACTGGATGCAGACGGTCCGAGCGCTGTTCCCGAACGGCGGCGCGTTTTCTCTGGCGCCGAGAGAATCCTGATCGAAACCGCCACCTCCATCGCGCCCGCCAAGCCGGTGCTGATCGCCCGCTTGGCGGTGGTGGATGGTGCTGCCCGTCTCGGAGAGGTGGACATTGCCCGCTCGTTGCGTCCGGCATTGACTGTGGCCGCCTTCGTGGCCTGCGGGTCCAGTGGCCTTGGCCTGCTGATGTTTCTGCTGCTGCGCGTCGTGCCGTTGCGAATGTTAGCAGCGGCGATCGAACACGCCTCATTTCTGTCGGCACACGACCTGCTGACAGGCCTGCCGAATCGCCGCCTGTTCCACGACCGGCTCGAGCAGGCCCTTGCTCAAGCACGACGCGAAGCCGGCCGGATCGCGGTGTTCTATATGGACCTCGATAACTTCAAGACCATCAACGACGTGCTCGGGCATCCGGCTGGCGACGCGACATTGCGAACTGTCGCGGAGAGGCTGCGCAAGTGCCTGCGCGCCAGGGACACGCTGGCGCGCCTTGGCGGCGATGAGTTCGCGGTGATCCAGCAAGGACTCGTCCACGCGGAGGATGCGGATGCACTCGGCAAACGCATGCTCGCTGCAGTCGGGCCGCCGATCGACCTCGACGGACGATTTCAGCATGTCGGGATCAGTATTGGCATTACTTTGTCGGAGGTCGGTGCGCCAAACCTGCCCGATGAGCTGATCAAGCAGGCTGACATAGCGCTTTATCAGGCAAAGGAGCACGGACGTTCGCGGATTCGGTTTTTTTCTGAAGATATGAATGTGAAGGTCCGGGAGCATCACACCTTGGAGACAGACCTTCGCGCTGCGATCGGTGAACAGCGGCTGATCCTGCAGTACCAGCCGCAGGTCGATCTTCTGACGGGCTGCGTGCTTGGCGCGGAGGCCTTGGTGCGCTGGAACCGGCCCGATCACGGAATGGTGCCACCAGATCGGTTTATCGGCCTGGCCGAAGACACTGGCCTTATCGTGCCGATTGGCTTGTGGGTGCTACGCGAAGCCTGTCTCCGCGCAACTACCTGGCCAGAGCATATTGGGATCGCTGTGAACGTTTCGCCGGTGCAGCTACGCCAAACTGGATTTTGTCAGGCTGTGGCCGACGTGATCCATGAGACCGGCATCACACCATCACGCCTCGAGCTCGAAATCACTGAAGGTGTCCTGATGCGAGATACCAGGGAAACCTTGGCCATCCTGCAGCGCCTGCGCAATTTGGGCACGAAATTGGCGATGGACGATTTCGGCACAGGATATTCCAGCCTAGGGTACCTGCAAAAATTTCGTTTCGATAAAATCAAAATCGACCGCAGCTTCATATCCCGATTAGGCCAGGATCCCAACGCGGAGGCGATCGTACGGGCAGTCGTCGGCATGACTAAAGCCCTGGGCATTCGCGCCAATGCAGAGGGTGTGGAAACGAGTGCTCAGGCCGCCGTGCTGCGCGCACTGGGTTGCTCCGAAGCCCAAGGTTATCTCTATAGCCGCCCAATATCGAGCGAGGCGTTTGACGAGGTGGCGAGCGCGACTCGCTTGGGAGTAGTGGAGCGGAGCCTGTTCAACCAGATGACACCTGAAGCGGCCAGCGCGGCGCTGTGACGCTAATCCAAGCTTCGAAAAGACAAGATCAGTGATGGTCATGACGCAACATTCCGATTAACCTCGCGATCCCCGACGAACGAGATGAACGGAACAAGTTCATGGCGCTGCGCTGCGATCTGATTATCCGGGATGCCATTGTGTTCGATGGCTTGGGAGCGCCTCGATTTGAAGCCGACGTGGCGGTCAGAGGCGACCGGATCTTCGCGGTCGGAGACCTGGGCATTTACCAAGCAGACCGCGATGTCGATGCCGATGGATTGGCGCTGGCACCCGGCTTTATCGACGCGCACACGCATGACGACCGAGCGGTGCTGTGCGGGCCGGCCTGTATGCTGTGCAAGATGTCGCAGGGGGTCACGACGGTCGTTGTCGGCAATTGCGGGATCTCGTTGTCGCCGGTGCGGATGACGTCTCGGCCGGTACCGCCTCTGGATCTGCTGGGCGACGAAAGCTGGTTCTGTTTCGACAGCTTTGGTGAATATGCCGAGCGCCTGACGCGCGAACCGTCTCCGGTTAACACCTACGCGCTGATCGGCCACATGTCGCTGCGGGTCGAGGCAATGGGCGGGGATACCCAGCGGGCTGCGACCGACCGCGAGGCCGCGCATATGCAGGCTCGGTTGAGGGAGGCGCTCGCGCAGGGGGCTTCGGGCTTTTCTACCGGGCTGTACTATCCGCCCAACATGCTGGCGCCAACGGATGAGGTTATCGCCGTCGCACAGGCTTTGCGCGGCGTTGGCGGGATTTACGTCACGCATATGCGGGACGAGGCGAACGACGTTCTGCTGTCGATCGAGGAAACCCTGAAGATCGGCCGCGATGTCGGCGTGCCGGTGGTGATCAGCCATCATAAGTGCACCATGCCGGAGAATTTCGGCCGCAGCGTCGAGACCTTGCCAATGATCGACAATGCAGCGGCGCTACAAAAGGTGGACTTCGACGTCTATCCCTACGCGGCGGGTTCCACGGTGCTGATGCCGCATCGATTGCGCCAGGACGTTCCGGTGCAGATTACCTGGTCGGTGCCGCATCCGGAGCTTGCGGGCCGGATGCTGGCCGATATCGCCATGGAATGGGGGGTTGACCCGAAAGTAGCGGCTGAACGGCTGCTTCCTGCCGGGGCGATTTACTTCCAAATGGACGAGCCGGACGTGCAGCGGATCATGGCGCACCGGCTGGCGATGATCGGCAGCGACGGGTTGCCGCACGACAGCTATCCACATCCGCGGCTGTGGGGGACATTTCCCCGCGTGCTGGGACACTACGCCCGGGATCTGGGACTGTTCAGCCTGGAGGAGGCAGTCCGGAAAATGACCGGGCACACAGCCTCGGTCTTCGGCATGGTCGATCGCGGCGTGATCCGGGAAGGAGCTTATGCGGATCTTGTTCTGTTTGATCCTGCCACCGTGCGCGATGCATCGACTTACGACGCTCCGACACGGCCTTCCGATGGCATCCTGGAGACCTGGGTCAATGGCCAGTCCGCCTACGTCATCGGCGACGGAGCGACCGCGGCTCGGGCGGGCCGGCTGATCACCCGCAACAAGGCTTGATGTCACGCAATTGCAACGCCATTCGGACGTGACAGGCTTGTTCAAGGCGGGCTAACAGGGCCGGCGCGCGCAACCTCAAGCTGACGATCGGCCTCCAGCGACATGCCAGCCACGATACTACCCTCGATGGCCGCTAGTTGGCGTTTGCCCAATTTATGGGACGCCGTGGCGTTTGTATGCGTCATCGGTGCGCTGATCGCGGTTGCTCACGTGGCAGGAGGCACCGTCGCCCGTATTGATGCGCCGGGGGCCACCGAGATCACCCTCGATCCGCTGAACCTTCCGGTCTACGCGCTTCGCACCACGATGCGGATGTTCGCGGCGCTGGCGGCCTCGCTGCTGTTCACTTTCACCTATGGCACCGCGGCGGCGAAAAGCCGGCGGGCCGCGCTCGTGTTGGTGCCGTTGCTGGACGTGCTGCAATCGGTGCCGATCCTCGGCTTCCTGACCTTCACCGTCGTGTTCTTCATGAACCTGTTTCCGGGTCAGGTGTTGGGGCTGGAGTTGGCGGCGATCTTCGCAATCTTCACCAGCCAGGCCTGGAACATGGCGTTCAGTATGTACCAGTCGCTGAAAACGGTGCCGGCCGACCTGTATGAGGCCTCGATCAGCTTTCATCTGACGTCGTGGCAGCGGTTCTGGAGGCTGGAGGTGCCGTTCGCAACCCCTGGCCTGGTGTGGAATACGATGATGTCCATGTCCGGCGGTTGGTTCTTCGTGGTGGCATCGGAGGCGGTGTCGGTGGGCGACAGCACCTGGAAGCTGCCCGGGATCGGCTCGTATGTCGCTCTGGCGCTGGAAAAGCAGGACATTCTGGCTGTGCTGTGGGCGGTCCTGGCGATGCTGGTGGTGATCCTGCTGTATGACCAATTGCTGTTCCGCCCGCTGGTGGCGTGGTCGGCGAAATTCCGGTTCGAGACGACGGCCGGCGCGACTGCCTCCGATCCTTGGATGCTGCGGCTGATGCGGCGAACGCGGTTACTGAAGTTTTTCGGTGAGATGGTCGGCGACGCGCTGGCGTTTCTCGGAGGGTTGCGGCTGTCATTCACCGGGCGGGCGCGGACGCTCTCGGTCGCCAAAAGTTCCCGAGCGGTGGATGTGGCGTGGATCGCGGTGCTGCTGGCGTTGGTGGGACTGGCGATTTGGCGTGTGGTCCTGTTCGCATCCCAGGCGCTGACCTGGGCCGACGTGGGGGAGGCCGTTGGCCTGGGATTGATCACGCTGGTGCGGGTGGTCGTATTGATGACCTTGGCGAGCCTGATTTGGGTGCCGATCGGCGTTTGGCTGGGTCTGCGTCCCGTCTGGGCACGGCGGGCACAACCGATCGCGCAATTCCTGGCTGCATTCCCGGCCAATCTGCTGTTTCCGCCGTTTGTCTTGTCCATTGTTTATTTCCACCTGAGTCCCGATGTTTGGCTGACGCCACTGATGGTGCTGGGGACTCAGTGGTACATTCTGTTCAACGTGGTGGCCGGCGCCGCCGCATTTCCAGGAGATCTGAAAGAGGTCGCCGCCAATTTCCGCATCGGCGGGTGGTTGTGGTGGCGGCGGGTCATAATTCCGGGGATCTTCCCCTACTACGTCACCGGGGCGATCACTGCCTCCGGCGGGTCGTGGAACGCGGCGATCGTCGCGGAAGTGGCGTCCTGGGGCAGCACCAAGCTTCAGGCGCACGGGTTGGGCGCCTTTATTGCGGAGGCCACAGACAAGGGCGACATGGCGCGCGTCGTATTGGGCGTCGCCGTGATGTCCGCTTTTGTCGTTTTGTTCAACCGCTTGCTGTGGCGGCCCATGTACGCCTATGCGCAGCGACGCCTTACCCTGGCTTGAGTTGATCGCACGGTTGGCGCGCGTCCTAAATACCGGGCAGTTCATGCTCTCGCATGAATAATACGCTCCATACTTTTGGCCGGCGCCATCATTGGTTTGAGGAACATCGTCATGGACACAGCGGTCACGACACGGGCCTGCCTGATCGACGTGAGAGCGTGCCGGCAGGCGTATCACAAAGATGCCAACGTCGATCTGGTGGTGCTGGACGACGTCAACCTGACGATGAACGAAGGCGAGATCGTCGCGTTGCTTGGCCGCTCCGGGTCAGGGAAATCAACCTTGCTGCGGATCGTATCGGGACTGCTGAAGCCGACCGCCGGCGAGGTGACGTGGCGGGGAAAGCCGGTGAACGGTCCGACCGAGGGCGTCGCGATGGTGTTCCAGAGTTTCGCCCTGTTTCCCTGGCTGACGGTGCAGGAAAATGTGGAACTCGGCCTGGAGGCGCGAGGTGTCGTGCGTTCGGAGCGGGAGGACCTTGCCGAGGCCGCGATCGACATGATCGGGTTGGGCGGGTTCGAAAGCGCCTACCCAAAGGAGCTGTCAGGCGGCATGCGTCAGCGGGTCGGGTTGGCTCGGGCGCTGGTGGTGCATCCGGATCTGCTGCTGATGGATGAACCGTTCAGCGCATTGGACGTCCTGACGGCGGAGACGCTGCGCACCGACCTGATCGACCTGTGGATGGAGGGCAAGCTGCCGGTGAAGTCGGTGCTGATGGTAACCCACAACATCGAGGAGGCGGTGCTGATGTGCGACCGTATCCTGGTGTTCCAGTCCAATCCCGGACGGGTGGCGAACGAGTTGAAGGTCCCCTTCCCTCACCCGCGCAACCGTCTGGATCCGGAGTTCCGGCAGTTGGTTGATGATATCTATGGGATCATGACGCGGCGGCCGCCGGTGGGGCCGAAGGCGGCGACCACGACGCTGGTGTCGCCTCTGGCGATGCCGCTGCCCCGGGTCGGGACGAATATCATGTCGGGCCTGATGGAGACGCTGGCGGCCGAACCTTACAATGGGCGGGCGGACTTGCCGGCACTGGCGGCGTCTTTGCAATACGAGGTCGACGATCTGCTGCCACTGGGTGAGACGTTGCAGTTGTTCCGGTTCGGGGTGCTGGAGGAAGGCGATATCCTGTTGACTGATCTGGGCCGGCAATTTGTCGAGGCTGACACGGATGAACGGAAGCGGATTTTCGCTGAAGCTCTGCGCGAGCACGTGCCGTTGGTGAGCATGATCCGCGGGGTGCTGGATGAACGGTGGAATCATCGGGCGTCGGCGGTGCGGTTTCGCGATGAGCTGGAGGATCACATGTCACCGGACTATGCGGCGGATACGCTGCGGACGGTGATCGGATGGGGGCGGTATGCAGAGCTGTTCAGCTATGACGAGGAAGCCGAACAGTTCAGTTTAGAGGATATCGAGTAACGGAGACGGTGGATTTTTTCCAAGACCTATAGTAAGTTAGTGGGCCGCTCGCGGCGTCTGTTTCCAGTGGATAAAGCGGTTCTATCGGGTTGATACGGGGTGATTGTCATGAGGATCGGCCGGCTTGGTATCATGGGGGCGTTTGTGGCCCTGCTGGCGCTGCCTGCGTTGGCGCAGTCTACCCAGACCAAGCCTACGCCTCCGATGGCGACGACGGGGAAGGCCTCGCCGGCCACTCCAGCGGCGCTTGTCGACATCAATACAGCCTCGGCTGAAGACCTGGACGCGCTGCCCGGTATCGGCAAGGCTCGAGGCGAGGCGATCATTAAGGGCCGGCCTTACAAAGGTAAGGACGACCTGCTTAACCGGCACATCCTGCCGCCGAGTGTTTATGACGGCATCAAGAGCAAGATCATCGCAAAACAGGGGTAGCGCAGGCTCGCAGCCTTAATCGCGTCGCCTGCTCATGCTCCAAACGGTGATATCCCACGCATTGTGTATGCCGATAAGCAGTAGTATCCCCAGCGTGATGGCGAGTGTCGGCCATCCTGGCATGAGCCCCAGTATCAGCATGACCCCGGACGCGGTCTCTAACAGGTAGCCGCCGACAGGCAGGAAAGCGTACCAGATCCGGTCTTCCAGATCGATCTTCTTGATCAGTCCATCTTGCACCGTATCGCGCCAGGCTGCTCCATAATATGCCAGGCCAAACAGGCCACCCGCTACGATCAGCGTGCCAAACAGGACTTGGCTCTGCAATGGAGCCATGACTATCAGAGATACTGAAAGGATGCCGGTGAAATGGACCACGCTGGCGGACAGGAACATCCGTACCGGGGCTCGCCGGTCACTGCTGAAGGTGCCGGAACCGACGGTCGCTGCCACAAACAGCAAGCCGATCATCACGGCCGAACTCGAGCCAAGCAGTTCGTAGTAGTTGCGCCAGGATGCGACAGTATCAGCCATCGGCGGCATGTTATTCCCTCGGTTGAGCGGCTTTATGTAAGCAAGAGCGTTTCAGCTCCAAGTATCTCCTGTCCAGCCATTCTCGTCGTAGTCCGCCATGCATTGATCGACCAGGGCTTCCATCTTCGCCATGTCGCCGCCCTTCTCCGCCCCCGTCAGCGTCTGGGCGCGGATATCTTCCCAACCGCCGGCGTAATTGCGCTCGTACAGTTCATGCCGGCCGCCGAATTCGGTGCCGACGCATTCCCAGAGTAGTTTCATGATCTTGATCCGCTCCTTGTATTCGATCCCGTGAGAGCCGCGAACGTATTGCCGCATATACGGATCGATGTCCGGATTGGCGAAATCTTTCACCGAGGATGGCAGGTAGATCAGGCCTGAGGTTACGGTACGTTCGATGATGTCCTTGATCCTCGGGTAAGCGTCGGGGGCGAACACGCGATACGCCTGCCCTGCTTTCAGGTCAGGCAGCACGGCGTCGCCATTCCACCGGCTCGGATTGTGCGCCATGGCGTTCGACAGCGACCAGAAGAGGTTTCGCCATGCGACGACCTCCCCCAGCAGCACCTGGTTGCCTCGGGCCTCGTCTCCACCGGTGCACCGCAGGGCCTTTGCCAGCAGGCCGGTGATAAAATCTAGTTTGACAGCAAAACGGGTGCAACCTTGGAACTGGAAGCCGTTGGTGAAACCGGAGCGCGGGTAGAAGCTCAATACCCGAGCTGGATCTCGGTAGATAAAGACGTCTTCCCAGGGGATAAATACTTTATCCAGAACAAAGATCGCGTCGTTTTCGTCGAAGCGGGATGATAGTGGGTAGTCGAATGGGCTACTATGCCGAGCGGCTTGCTCATAAGAGGTTCGGCAGAACAGCTTCAGGCCGGGCGCGTCGATGGGGACGAGGAACATGAGCGACATGTCCAGGTCCTCGGTCGCGGTTTTCGATGACTGGCCCATGAAATTGTAGTGCGTCATGGCTGCCGACGTCGCAACGACTTTGGCCCCGGAGACGATGATGCCGCCGTCGACTTCCTTTTGGACGCAAACGAAGACATCTTTGCTTTGTTCCGCCGGCTTGTGACGATCGAGCGGGGGATTGACGATCGCATGGTTCATGAACGGAACGGTTTCCTGAGCGCGTTTGTACCAGGACCGAGCATTGGCGGCGTAAGGGCCGTAGTATTCGGCGTTGGCGCCCAGGGTATTGGTGTAGGCGGCCTTGTAGTCCGGCGTGCGGCCCATCCAGCCGTAGGTCATACGCGACCACTCAGCGATGGCGCCTTGGGCGCCGATCAGGTCCTCGCGGGAGCGTTGCACTCGGAAGTATTTGTGGGTGTAGCCGCCGGAGCCGGTGTCGGTCGGACAGGTCAGCGAGTCGTGCCGCTTCGGGTCATGCAAAGCATCATATAGGCGGGCGATGGAGCGGACGGAATTGTGGAAGGCCGGATGGGTGGTAACATCGGCCACGCGATCGCCGTCGATGTAGACTTCGCGTCCGTCTCGGAGGCTCTGGATGTATTCCGCCCCGGTATACGGGCGGCGCCGGTCGGCGATGACGTCTTCCGGACGCATTTGGCTACTCCCTGGTTCCCTGACGGCAGCATAGCCGGACGGAGGGTTTGGGCGCTATCGTCAGGGCAGGCTCTGCTTGCGACGGATCGATTGGTTGATAAGACGCCTTTTGCGTGCAATTCCGGCGAAATGCCCTCTCCGAGTAGTGACATATCAAGGTCTTGCGGGGGGCAGTATGAAACATTTGCCGGAAGGGCTTTATGAAATTGACCAACAGCTATTATGGTGAGAAATCTGGCGTTGAACCGGCCTATGCCTTTCGCCGGGTCGCGATTGGGAGATCGACGTTGATGATCACTTGTCTCCCCGATCAGGATATTGCCGGCCCGCAGGCGATTGCTCGTCAATGACAACGATCGCCGTTGTTGGTGCCGGTTTCAGCGGCACCTTGCTGACGCTGCACCTTCTGCGCCGTTGCCCGCCGCCCATTCAGCTCGTTCTGATCGAGCGTAACAGCCAGTTCGGTCGTGGACTTGCCTATGCCACCGGCAACGCCAGCCATATTCTGAACGTGCCTGCGGGTCGCATGAGCGCGTTCCATGATCGGCCGAACGATTTCCTGGAATGGTTGACAAGCCAGCCGGAGGGCGACATCGGCATCGCGGTCGGTCCTGGGACATTTCCGCCTCGACGTCTGTTCGGCGCTTACATCCGGGCGCTGCTTAACGATGAGATCAAACGCAGCGGGCGGGACCGGCTGGAGCTGGTTAAAGGTGATGTGATCGGCCTGGACCAAACAGGACGGCCGCTTGTTCTGACTGTGGATCGAAACCGTACAGTTCAGGCCGATCTGGTCGTGTTGGCGATAGGCAACTTCCCGCCTGAGCCGATGCCGGTCGCCAACCCGGGCTTCTACGATACAGCATTTTACCGACCGGACCCCTGGGCAGCGGACGCCTTTACCGACCTGGATCCGGATGCCTCGGTGCTGCTGGTAGGGACCGGGCTGACGGCGATGGACGCCGTGGTGTCGCTGCTTGATCAGGGCCACAAGGGTAAGATTTATGCGATGTCGCGCCGCGGCCTGTTGCCCCGCCGGCATGCGGGCGTGCCGCTTCCGGCACCGGAGCACGAACCGTATCCAACGGCGGTGAATACGTTAACTCGGTTTCTGCGCAAAGAAACGGCCCGGGCCACCGCCCAGGGCAGCGGCTGGCAACCGGTGATCGACGAACTGCGGCCGTTTACGGTTGACGTCTGGCAGGTGATGCCCTTGCAGGACCGCAAGCGGTTCCTGCGTCACTTGCGGCCGTGGTGGGATGTGCATCGGCATCGCATGGCACCGCAGGTCGCGGACCGGATCGATGCCGCGCGCGCCAGTGGGCAGTTGTGCGTGTCGGTCGGCCGTGTGCGTGAATGTGCGATCAAGGACGATATCGTAGAGGTATATTACCGGCCCGCGCGACAGGATGCTCTCGCCAGGATCGAAGTCGGTCGCGTGGTCAATTGCGCTGGCCCGGGCGCCGACTACGACCGGATCCAGGAACCGCTGATCCGGGACCTCTTGGCTACGGGCGTTGTGCGGCCCGATCCTCTGCGGCTTGGTCTGGATGTCACAGGCAATTGCGCGCTGCTCAATCGCCAAGGTGCGATTTCTCGCCGGCTGTTCGCGGTCGGACCGGTGACGAAGGGCACGTTCTGGGAGATGACCGCGGTGCCTGATATTCGTCGCCAAACGGAGAAATTGGCGGAATATCTGGCCGGGCTTGTCAAGGCCACTCCGCCTGAAAAGCCAGTGTAGCCGACGGTCGGTTTAGCGAGCGATCAGTTGGATCACAAAGTGCTTGAACAACGCCACGACTGATATCCTGCCCGGCTTTAGACTCAATAGGCGGGCTCTTGCGTTTCATAAGCCGCCGGTCTGGCTCCCTAGCCGTTGGGCCGACGCGGCTGGTACTCCTCGCTCCAAATATAATTCACATCAGTCCCTAGACGATCAAACGATGCTCCGTACACATGAAGAGAGATGGCTGGTTTTGTACCATTGTTTCTGAGGCTGTGCGCCACAGGCTTATTGTATGGCAAATGACTCACTTGTCCACAGAACAGGTGTTTCTCAGAAATGAGATCCACACCTATTTCGTCATGACAGTACGAGGTTGACCTTCGTAAACAGACAACGCACACCATGTCTTATAACTGTGGATCGGAGATGCCTGCTTAGGCAACCACGCGATTGCGAGGAACGAGTAATTTCTTCCGCTATAGATATGGTGTCGAACGTATCTCTCACGAGAGAATTCCAAGCTAAAACCTTCTAATAGAAAGGGATCTAGGGAAACGATAGCCAGTATATATGAGATTTCCTTTTCCGGACATGTAGCGACATGCTTCGTCAGGTAGTCTATCTGAGATAAGGCAGATGAAAGCGTTGTCTCTGGGGCACATGCACCAACGATGAGCATGCACGCATGCCTTTTAATAATGCAAATAAGGGTTGCTTTATGGCTACATTTTGTCAAGAGCGAATGCGCTCCGCGTCTGTTGTCTTGAGAAGCAGAAAGATCAGGTGCGGCGCCCCAGGCGATTTCGATCTGACGACAAAAATCGGGCAGGGTTGACGGACGGCATATTGCAGTTCCCGGCAATTGCGCCGACGGTGAGCAAGCCGCCGCCGGCGACCGAGACTCGAGAATGCCTCACACATGGCTATCGACAGAAATCGGGCTTTAGGCGATCGCGCCCGCCGCGGCACGCGCGATCGGAGAAACGCCCCTCGCACGCAGGTAGCCAAAGTGGTAGTGTACTACGATCGGCAACCCAAGGAGGTCCGAATGGAGCGCGATGCACTGCCAGTTGGAGCAAAAGCCGTGCTCACCTCTGACGGTTTGCAGGCGCTGATCGTGGGCCTTGTCAGCCGGGGCTATCAGGTGATCGGGCCGACATTACGCGAAGGCGCGATCGTTTATGACACCTTGAGCGGCTTGGCCGATCTGCCCGCCGGTTGGACTGACCGGCAGGAGGCCGGAAGCTACCGGCTGGAGCACCGGACCGACCGAGCGCTGTTCGGTTACGCGGTCGGGCCGCACTCATGGAAGCGCTTTTTGCATCCGCCGATCGAACGGATGTGGCAGGCGCGTCGTGAGGGCGATGGTGGATTTGTCGTCCTTCAAGCCCAGGAGGCGGCGCCAAAATTGGCTTTTATCGGGGTGCGCTCCTGTGAGGTGCACGCGATCGCCATTCAGGATCGGGTGTTGATCGATGGCCCCTACCCCGACACCGCCTATCGCAGTCGCCGTCACGATAATTTCATCGTTGCCGTGAACTGCGGTCAGGCGGGAGGTACGTGCTTTTGCGTTTCGATGAACACTGGGCCAAAGGTCGAAACCGGCTTCGATCTAGCGCTGACCGAACTGATAAACGGCGAGGATCATCAATTTCTCGTCGAGGTCGGAAGCGCGATCGGTTCCGCGGTGCTGGCCGAGTTGCCTCGTGGCTCGGCCTCACCGGAACAGCTCGATGCGGCCGATGGCCGTCGTCAATCGCACCGCGGGCCAGATGGGGCGCCATCTGGATACCAACGGGCTTAAGGAACTGCTGCAGGAAAATCCGACCCACAAGCAATGGGACGACGTCGCCGCGCGCTGCCTGACCTGTGCCAATTGCACCATGGTATGTCCGACCTGTTTCTGCACGACGGTCGAGGATCACACCGACCTGACCGGCCAGACGGCGGAGCGGGTGAAACGCTGGGACTTCGTGCTTCTCGCTCGATTTTTCTTACATCCATGGTGGCAGCGTGCGGACGGAGGGGAAGTCGCGTTACCGGCAGTGGATGACGCACAAGCTGGCGAGCTGGATCGATCAGTTCGGCACGTCCGGCTGTGTCGGCTGCGGCCGCTGCATCACCTGGTGCCCAACCGGCATCGACATCACCGCCGAAGTGGCCGCGATTCGCGCCAATCCCGGCAGAACAACGGAGGCCCGGCATGGAGGGACTTGAACGCATCGTCCTGGCGCATCCATTTTTCACCGGCCTCGATCCGAAGCTGGCTGAGGTGATCACCGGCTGCGTGCGCAATCATCGCTTCGATCCCGGTCAATATCTTTTTCACGAGAGCGATCCCGCCAACGAGTTCTTTCTGATCCGGCATGGTTCAGTGGCGGTGGAAATCGTGCCGCCCGGCCAGCCCGCCGTCGTGGTGGCCACCGAGCATGAAGGCGCTGTCGTCGGCGTCTCGTGGCTGGCGCCGCCATATCGCTGGCGGTTCGATGCCCGCGCCAGAGAACTGGTTCGCGCGATCGGCGTCGATGCGAAGTGCCTGCGCGACAAGTGCGAAGCCGACAACCATCTTGGCTACGAGATGATGAAGCGCTTCCTGCCGCTGGTGGTCGGACGATTGGAAGACGCACGCATGCAGTTGCTCGACGTGTATGGGACAGCGCGGCAGCGCGTGAGCCAGGCAGCCGAGCTCGACCCGTGGGTGCCGCTGGCTTATCGGGTCCACCGCGCACGGCGCGAACTGGCTGACATCTCGACGCTGGAACTGGTCCCGCTCGCCGGTGAGGTTCCCTCCTTCCTGCCGGGCCAGTTCAATATGCTGTATGCGTTCGGGATCGGCGAAGTGGCGATCAGCATGAGCGGCGACCCGGCGCGGCCCGGCGCGTTCGTCCACACGGTTCGCGATGTTGGCGCGGTTAGCGGGGCCATCGCTCGGCTGGGGACCGGCGCGGTGGTCGGGGTACGCGGACCGTACGGCACCGCGTGGCCGGCCACGGCGGCGGAGGGCAGTGATGTGGTGATCGTTGCCGGCGGCCTTGGACTTGCGCCGCTGCGCCCGGCGATCTACCAGGTGCTGGCGAACCGAGCCCGCTACGGTCACGTGGCGATCCTCTACGGCACCCGCACCCCGAACGAGATCCTGTTCCGAACGGAGTTGGAGAACTGGCGGCGGCGGCTTGATATCGAGCTGATGGTTACGGTCGATCATGCCGATGCTAGGTGGCATGGCGATGTCGGTGTGGTGCCGAAGCTAATCTCGCGTGCCAGTTTCGATCCGGACCACACCATCGCCATGGTATGCGGGCCCGAGGTGATGATGCGCTTTACCGCCGCGGCGCTGCTGGGCGCGGGCGTGCCGGTCGAGCAGATCTATCTGTCGATGGAGCGCAACATGAAATGCGCGGTCGGCCTGTGCGGGCATTGCCAGTTCGGTCCTGACTTCATCTGCAAAGATGGTCCGGTCATGCGCTACGACCGCATCGTCGGCTTGCTCGCCATCCGGGAGATCTGACATGGCAGCCAAATCCCGCCCGCGCCTAGCGGTATGGAAATTCGCGTCCTGCGACGGCTGTCAATTGTCTCTGCTCGACTGCGAGGACGAGTTGCTGGCGGTGGCTGATGCGGTCGAGATCGCGCTATTCCCCGAAGCTTCCAGCGCGATGGCGAAGGGGCCGTTCGATGTGTCGCTGGTCGAGGGCTCGATCACCACGGCGCATGACGCGAAGCGCATCCAGCAGGTGCGCAAACAGTCGAAAGCGCTGGTGACAATTGGCGCCTGCGCCACGGCCGGGGGCATCCAGGCGCTGCGCAATTTCGCCGAGGTGGATGAGTTCGTGGCCGCGGTCTATGCGTCACCGAAGTACATCAAGACGCTGGCGACATCGACGCCGATTTCCGCCCACGTGAAGGTGGATTTCGAGCTGCGTGGCTGCCCGATCAACAAGATGCAGTTGCTGGAGGTGCTGTCAGCGTTCCTGGCCGGCCGCAAGCCGACGATCGCCGGGAACAGCGTCTGCGTCGAATGTAAGCTGCGTGGCACCGCGTGCGTCATGGTGAAAGGCACCCCCTGCCTCGGCCCGGTCACCCATGCCGGCTGCGGCGCGATCTGTCCCGCCTATAACCGCGGCTGCTATGGCTGCTTCGGCCCGATGGAGAGTCCGAACACGGCGGCGCTCGCGGTGGAATGGCAACGTCTCGGGGCGACGGAGCGCGACATTCATCGGGTGTTCCGCACGTTCAACGCCGCCGCCGAACCGTTCCGGCAAGAAAGCGACGCGCATGGCGAATAAGACGATCAAGGTCGACCTGATCGCCCGTGTCGAGGGTGAGGGCGCACTCGACTTGCGGATCAAGGATGGGCGCGTCACCTCGGCAAAGCTGAAGATTTTCGAGCCACCGCGGCTGTTCGAGGCGCTCCTGCGCGGTCGCGGCTTTGCCGAGGCACCTGACATCACCGCCCGTATCTGCGGCATCTGTCCGGTGGCGTATCAGATGAGCTCGGTGCACGCGATGGAGGACGCGCTTGGCATCTCGGTCGGCGGGCAGTTGCGGGCGCTACGCCGGCTGCTGTATTGTGGCGAGTGGATCGAGAGCCACGCGCTGCATGTGGTGATGCTGCATGCGCCTGACTTCCTGGGTTACGAGGACGGCATCCAGATGGCGCGGGAGCACGGCGACGCGGTGCGCGCGGGCCTGGCGCTGAAGAAAATCGGCAACGAGCTGTTGCGGCTGCTGGGCGGACGCGAGATCCATCCGGTGAATGTCCGCGTCGGCGGGTTCTACCGCGTGCCCAGCCGGAAGGAGTTCGAACCGGTCACCGAGGGACTGAAACGGGCGCGCGATCTCGCGGTGGCGACGCTGCGATGGGTGGCGGGGTTCTCGTTTCCTGACCTTGAGCGCGACTATGAGTTTGTTGCGGTGCGTCACCCAGACGAATACCCCCTCAACGAGGGCCGCATAGTTTCCAACCGAGGCCTCGACATTGCTGCTGCCGAGTATCCTACCGAATTCGAGGAACGGCATGCCGCGCATACGACCGCGCTGCAGTCGGTGTTGAAGCGGCGCGGCAGCTACCTGACCGGGCCGCTCGCCCGCTACAACCTCAATTTCGATCGCCTGCCCGCCGACGTGCAGGCGTTGGCCGCGGAGTGCGGGCTGGGACCGACCTGCGGCAACCCGTTTCGCAGCATTATCGTGCGTGGGGTTGAACTGGTCTATGCCTGCGATGAGGCGCTGCGGTTGATCGCTGATTACGAACCGCCGGATGCGCCGTTCGTGCCGGCCGAGCCTCGCGCCGGCACCGGTCATGGCAGCACCGAGGCGCCCCGTGGTATGCTTTATCACCGTTATACGCTGGCGGAAGACGGCCGCATCCTCGAGGCATGCATTATCCCGCCGACCTCGCAGAACCAGCTCAGCATCGAGGAGGATTTGGTTGATGTCGCAACGGACGCGATTGACCTTCCCGATGATACGCTACGCCACCTGTGCGAACAGGCGATCCGCAACCACGATCCGTGCATTTCCTGCTCGTGCCATTTCCTGAAGCTAACGGTGCAGCGGGAGTGACGGGTCTGTTGGTCATCGGGATCGGCAATCCGGATTGTGGCGATGACGCAATCGGTCCGCTGGTGGCACGGCTTTTGGTAGGACACGTCCCGCCCGAGGTGGCGATCGTTGAGCGGGCCGGCAATATGTTGGGGTTGATCGATGACTGGAGCGGTCGCGACCACGTGGTGCTGATCGACGCGGCGGCGCCGATTACCACGCTGGGGTCCATCCATCGGATTGATCTCATGCGCGAGTCACTGCCTATCGGGCTGTCATTAGCCTCGACGCACGGGTTCGGGGTGGCGGATGCTGTCGAACTTGCGCGCGCACTCCGGCAGTTGCCGGAAAGACTTATTGTCTATGCTGTCGAGGGCTGCCGGTTCGAGCCGGGCGCGCCGCAGAGCCCGGAGGTTGTGGCAGCAGCTCAGAGGGTGGCGGCGCGGGTGGTGTTGGAAGTGCTAGGGCTCATTTGCGGACAGGGCGCGTATAAGCGGACTTCGGCTCAGGTTTCTTCTCTGCAGGCTTCCGGTAGCGGGTGACGGACGCGTCACAACTCCGCCGGCGCGCGGTCCGATGAGCTATCCGCCATGTCCTCCACGCAGGACCAAAGAAGCTCCAAGTGGGCGTCCAGCCTATTCTTTTTTAGCCACGAGTCGAACTCGGCGGGGGTGATCGCGACTTCGCGCGATCCGTTTCGAGACCGCCGGTAGGACACGGCCTTGTGGTGATCTTGCTGCCATTCGCGGTAGGAGACGTGCATAAGCTCCTTGATCATTCGCTGAAAGCCGGAGTAGTCCGTTTCACTGATCAGTGGCAGGCAGCTTGGGATCATCTCATTCTCCGGCGATCGCGAAGTCGCGACACTAATGCGATAGCGCAATTTTAGTCGAGAAAAATCAATCCCAGCAATGCGGGTTAGGGCCTTCGGGTCCGTCCGTGCGCGCCAACTATGTTGCGATACTTGATCCTTTGGGAGGATGTCTGCGGGGTCGTCGATGCCGTAGCTGGCTTCCTTGACATGTATCGAAGCATTTGCCTGCCTCGCCCACAACCATATTGCTCCTACCGGCCAATTCTGCATAGTCGGCAGCCGACCAACTCGCATAATGCTGAGAAGGCGGCGCTACGGCGTAGCGAAAGCCAATCCATCCGCCACACGGGAATATTCTATGGCCAGTCCAATCAAACGACAGCTCGTCGTCGGATCGCTGATGTCGGCCCTGGGGCTGATGGGGTGCGTGTCCCAGAGCAAATACGACGATCTTGAGGCGCAATATCAACAGTTGCAACAGCAGAACGCCGCGATGTCGCAGCAGATCGCCGCGGACAAAACCCAGATCGGCCGGTTGCAGGGGGCCATCAAGTATACTGTCAACAGCGATTTGCTGTTCCCCTCGGGTGGCTGGAAGATCAGCGAGCAGGGGAAGCAGATCATCGCCAGAATGGCTGCGAAACTCGCGCCAACTCAGCACAACAAGATCATTGTGAACGGCTATACCGATGACGCCCCGGTCGGCCCGGCGCTGCAGCGGGAGGGCGTGACTTCGAACCAAATACTGTCGCAAAAACGTGCTGAAAACGTTATGGAGTTCCTGATTTCGCAGGGTCTAAATCCGAGCCTTGTTGAGGCTCACGGGTTTGGCGATGCCAACCCAGTTGCGTCGAATAAAACCCCAAAGGGGCGAGCCGAAAACCGGCGAGTGGAACTAACTTTAGCGGGCTAGACCGAAGCATCGCGCCAAGCGGAGACGTATGCGCCAGCTACCTCGCCGCTTCCACGGGCCTAGCGCCCGGAGCGGCTGCTTTCGCCTAAGTCGGTCGATCCTGGAGATTGACTGGAAAGCTATACTCCGGTGCTTCAGTCCCGGTTGCCGAGCAACTGTCGTTTCAACCGGGGCGTCGGGGGCTCAACGCCGATGAAGGTGGCAAGCATTATTTCGGCAAAGTGGGGATCGCTGATGGCGCCCATAGATTGCCCGTTAAGCCACACGCTGACGCCGTTCGGGGTAAACAGCAGTATCGTCTCATCGCCGTTGTGTACGGGCGGAACCGCCGCGAGAAACCGCTGGATGTCGCGAGGATCAAGGTGGCAAGGCTTTTTGCAATTTCTTTCGAAGCCGTCTAGCCATGCCTTTCGGGCTTCCTCGGCGTCCACATCGCGGAGAAACCGGATATCGAGCAGCTTCGTTTCCGGAGAGTGCATGATTGCGTCAGGGTTGTCGCTCCGCCGTTCCAAATACAAACCGGCCACATAGATGGGAATGCGAAGAACGGAAAAGGTACGGAGCCCGATGCCATTCAGCTGCATTGGCGTCCCGTCCGCCATTCGCGTGTCGGGCATCGCTACACCGTTCAGATCGGCCGCACGCGCCAGAGACAAGGGCGCCAATGCGACCACCGTTGCCAAGATCAAATTACGGATCATGGTTTCAACCCCCTTAACCGCCAATTGCGCAACGCTCCTCGATTCTGTCAACCAGGAACCATGAATGACAACGAGTTCCAGCCCCGGGCGTTTGAACGGCAGCGGGATTGTGCACTCCGCCCCTTTGCGCATTAGAGCCGCCGGCCGAGAGCATCTGGAGCGACTGATGCCGCCTGCCGCCTCGCTGTTCGTCCGGCAAGAACCTTCGCCGGCTGAGTGCCGTCATTCGAACTACTACCTCACGTCATCCATTCTGCGGTGATATCTCCGGTCTCGGTCAATCCCGAATCCTGCAATATCAACGACTCGGAGTACTACAGCTTCTGGAAAAGCGGGCAGCTGTCAGTGCAGCGTTATCCCTTGCGCAAAACAACGATGGAAAGCGAAACCATCGAGTGCTCTTTTGGCGGGGCACGGACGCGGAGACTGGGAGTTGGCTAGGGGTGCCGTGCCGAAGCGCGAACAGGCGAGAGCGGTGCTGGCCTAGCTAGGCCGATTGGAAACTATCGGGCGAACCCGTGATGGCTCGCGTTTTCATCCCTGAGGCTGCGCAATTCCTGGGACCGACCCACGTCGCAGCAATCAACGCAATGTCCGAAGCGGCCGTCGCTGGACATTGTCTGCGGCTGAGGCACGCGGGACGCAGTCCTATCGAACGCGCCGTTATCCTGAAAGAGTTAGATCACATCGGCGCCGAGGCTCGATGGCTCTGGCCTGGGGTCGACGGCCCGATTGCCGGACCACCGCGGGGCTATGGCCGGTCCTCGATGACCCCGGTTTGGTCGGTGTAGGACCATCTGAGTCTGCCCACGCCCTGCCCGGCCGAGAAACTTGATCAGGCCGCGCCGAATAACGCTGCGCGAGCCAATTATAACCTTTTGGAAAGGCCCACCTGCTAGCTGAGATCCGTTCAGTCGCAAAAATGCTGACGTTCTCCTCAAAACGAAGATAGCCACCCTGTCCGGTGGCTGCCTTCTCATGAGCGCATTGGTGCTGGTCGGCTGGAGCCTCGTCGGTGGGCGTCAGTCGGCGGTCAGAGGGCAACCTCTCGATTGAGGACAGTGTGAGACTGGTGGTCCGATCCCGACAGAAGCATCCCATGCGGTCGGATGAATTGGCCCACAAAATCAAGGATAGTGGTTCAAATCAGACGCACTATCCGCCTGATTTGAAGCTCTAGAAGCGACCTTATCAACGAATTGGGAAACAGCCGCGCCAGAAATGATAATTGGCCCTGGGGGTCGCGATTGCCACCCAGAGCCTGTCGTTAGACGGAGAGGCCCCCATACACCAGGTGCCTGGAACGCACTGAAATTGAAACCGCTGGCTGGGGGACCTGGATTCGAACCAAGGATGCCCGGGTCAGAGCCGGGAGTTTTACCGCTAAACTATCCCCCAACGGGGCGCATAACACTAGCACCGCCGCGTGCCGGTCGCAACGTCCTCAAAATCCGGTCGGCCTCAGACCACACCACATTTGTCGCCCATGCGATCGCAGGTTAGGAGGGCAACTTTCATGAGATTATGCGAACAGCGTTAGCTCGCCGTTCTCGTCGGCGTGCTACCCCAGCCCGTTCAACTCCCGACGCAGTTCCGCCGCATGCGGACTTTCCACCGAACCGAACAGCACGTCGCGCGCGGTTACCGGCCGGCCATAGAATTCGGCGTCCATATTTGGTTCGGACCGGATCACCGACCCGTCCACTGTCAGGCCGCCGTAAAGGCCAGTAGAGGATGACCACACCACGACATCCGGCAGCGAGGCACCGCCGATCGCGCCCTCGACGCCGGAACCCAGGGTAACAACGGAGATCCCCGCCTGCGCACCGATCTTGAAGTTGTCATGCAGCACGCCGTCTAAACCTTTTTGGGTCATGATCAGCATGATCATCTCGGATTGTTCGAGTCCGGCCTGCAGGCCGAAGGACCCAGCACCAATAGCGTAGAAGGCGGGCGCGCTCCAGCCGGCATGGTGATGAGCCATCAGCACACCGTTGCCGCCCTCTCCGCCGACAATGAAGCCGCCCTTGATCAGCTTGGGTACGATGAACACAGCCTTCGCCTGACGCAGCAATTGCGCGGCGTTGCCAAACGCCTTGTCGTGCCGCAGGTCGGAAAGGACCTTGCGCGCCCCGTCGACGGTGACCTGCTGGCTGGTTTGTGCCCGAGCCACCACCGGCGAGGCCAGCATGGTGACCGCCAAGAGCGCGGCGCCGCTCAGAAATTTCGCTCGTGATAACATTTCGTTTGCCTCTCGTGCCATGATAAAACGACGCACGAGATTGCATATTTAATTCCAGGCAGCCGACAGTAGGGTCGGGTTGATGACGACTGCGCGATGACGCCGATCACGTAATCGTCACGATCGGGCGCCAGCTGTCAGGATCGCTTATCTATCGCCGTCCCGAGATCAGCGGACGTCAGGTTCCAGGCCGCAAGAGCTTCCTCCAGCGGCACGGATCCCGGAGGCCGCGGCATTGCCAGCTTCGTCGTTCCGAAGCGGGGCGCGGGAGCCGGTTGGCGGACGCCGCCGACGTCGACGAAGGCGCCACGTTCCTGATTATGTGGATGCGTATGCGCTTCCGCCATCGACAGCACGGGCGCAAAGCAGGCGTCTGTGCCCTCCAGAATGCGGCACCAATCGTCGCGGGTGCGGGTCAGGAATCGCTCGGTCAACACTTCCTTCCATCGTGGCCAGCCCGATCTATCGCGCTGCGCGGGCATGCCGGACGGATCGATCTCTAATCGGCGCAGCAGTTCGTCGTGAAATTTGACCTCGATCGGCGCGATCGAGATGAATTGCCCGTCAGCGCATTCATAGACCTCATAGTAATAAGATCCGGAATCGAGCTGGTTTTCACCCCGCGCGCCCTCCATCCGGCCGCCAGCCAGCATTGCATAGGCTGGCGTCATCAGCGACAGCGCACCATCGACCATAGCGGCGTCGACAACCTGGCCGGCACCGGTAGAGCGTGCCGAAATGATCGCCGCCAGCAGGCCGGTCACCAGATAGAGCGCGCCGCCGCCGTAGTCGCCGACGAGATTCAAGGGTGGCGTCGGTTTCTGGCCAGCGCGGCCGATGGCGTGCAACGCCCCAGTCAGCGCGATGTAGTTCAGATCATGCCCGGCCGCCTGTGACAGGGGGCCTTCCTGGCCCCAACCGGTCACCCGCCCGTAGGCCAACTTCGGATTGAGGCGCAAGCATATCTCTGGGCCGAGGCCAAGGCGCTCCATCACGCCAGGGCGGAAGCCCTCGATCAGCGCGTCGGCGCCTTCAATCAGCTTCAGTGCCGCCCCGACCGCGACCGGCTGCTTCAAATCAAGGTGCAAAACCGCTCGGCTTCGGCGAGTGAATTCATATTGCTCGGCCACCGGGATGCCGAGATCAGCCGTCGTGGCGCGATCGATGCGCAGGACCGTTGCGCCCATGTCGGCCAACATCATGGCAGCCATCGGAGCGGGTCCGATGCCTGTAAACTCTACGATTTTGACTCCTGCCAGAGGTCCCATGAATTGGCTTCCCTAGAATGTCCGTCGGGAATTAACGCCGATGCTCGCCGGCGGCGCAACCGCGTGGCAATCCATTCAACTCAATGGCTCAGGTGTCCGAACCTTCTTATTCCAGCCTTCGCGAAGATCGCGCCCCGGCAAGCCGGGCCAAAACCGGATCAGGCCCGCTGCACGAGTTCGATCTTGTAGCCATCCGGGTCTTCGACGAACGCGATGATCGTCTTGCCAAACTTCACCGGACCGGGTTCCCGCGTCACCTTCGCCCCAAAGGCCCGGAGTTTCTCGGTGGTCGCGGCGACGTCCGGCACACCGACAGCCAGATGCCCGAAGGCGGTTCCGAGATCATATTCCTTGACACCGTAGTTGTAGGTCAGTTCGATGACCGTGCTGCTCTCCTCGTTGCCGTACCCGACGAAGGCCAGGGTATATTTACCGTCGGGGACGTCGTTGCGACGGATTTCGTTCATGCCGAAGCCCTTGGTGTAGAAATCGACGCTGCGCTGAAGATCGCCGACGCGTAGCATGGTGTGCAAGAACCGGCTCATCGAGAGTTCCCCTTCAAGGTTTCAGGATCGAGGCCCAACATAAATATGTCCGCCGCATCCGCGGCGGCGAGACAAGCCTCACGCTCTGCCAGAATGGTTGCCTTTGCTTCGAACGCAACCCCCCTTAGCCCGGCGGCCGCGGCGTTTTGCACTGTAGCGATGCCAATGGTCGGCAAATCCGCCCGCTTGTCTTGCCCCGGTTTTACCAGTTTCACCAAAACGCCACCGATTCCGTCGCGGCGCAATTCGCTAGCACGCAGCAGCATCGAGTCAGTTCCCTCAATCGCTTCGACCGCGAGGACCAGCCCTTGCTGGACGACACAGGCTTGGCCCACATCGGCCGATCCCAGCAACCCGACGACGTGTACGCCGCGGTGAATGTCCGCCATTGCTTGGGCGTCAGGCCGAGTCCTGGTAAGCACGCCGGCCGGGGCTAGGACCTCCTGGATGATTTCATGCGCGCCAATCACGCGAAACCCTTCCTCGGTCAACACTCGGATGACGGCCGCGAGCAGCCCATCATCGCCGGCGAACGCCGCGCGACCGATGCGGGCGAGTAGCTTGGCGCCCTCGACGTCCGGTCGCAGATCAAGTAGCGACGGCCGCGCACCGGTCCGATCATCACCAGATCCTGACAGCCGTTCTCTCGCAAGGCCGCGATGATGCGTGAAGCCGCGCCTAACCGCCGAATTTCGTGCGGCCAAGGCGCCAAAATGGCGGGGTCGGCGAAACCCTCCAACCCGACGATGAAGACCCCCCTGCCCGCCGCCCGCGCTGCCGCGGCGACTTTGACCGGAAGCACACCGCCGCCGGCTATAATCCCCAGCGTGCGTGGCATTTCTGCCTGGTTTTTCATTGCAAATTCCGTTGCACTTACTCTTTTCTTGCCACCGGAGCCGATTTTTCCCATAGGGACAATGCTCTATCTCACGCTCAGGTGAGACAGCCTGCAGAGATTGACTGGCCATGATTGATGACGATTTGCCCGACCCGGTTCGACATGCGACCGCGGCCAATGTGCTGCAGTGCCTTACAATGCTGGCCGAGGAAGCGGTGAACCTCAATCTACCTCGTACCATGTTGGCCCTGCGCAAGGCGATCCGGGCTTGCCAAGCCGAGCAGGCTCGGCCGATACCGCCGTCACGCCCAAGGCGGCATTTAGTGTTGCATTAGCAGTGAATTAGCAAGGAATTCTACGTCCCCCACGTTTTGCTGCGCCTGCGAAGGTTGCGTCCGGGAGCATAGCACCATAATTGTGTCTGGAACCCCCGTTCTCAAGCAAAGCGATGCTTGGCTTGCAGGTACGGTGGTGTGCTACCGCACCCCAGCCAAGGACATCGCGCATGAGCGCCCCAGCCAAACGGTCTGTCACGGTCACCCTCGACGGCACGAACAAGTCGACTAAGCTGCCGCTGCTGTCCGGTAGCGTCGGTCCGGATGTGTTCGATATACGCAAGCTATATGGCGATCTGGGCGTGTTCACTTACGACCCGGGTTACGGCGTTACGGCGTCCTGCGACAGCAAGATCACCTATATAGACGGCGATCAGGGCATTCTGCTGTATCGCGGCTATCCAATCGAACAACTGGCGGAGCAGTCAAACTTTCTGGAAGTCTGCTACCTGCTTCTCAATGGCGAGCTGCCAACCGAGGCAGAGGCGAAGGATTTCGAGCTCGGGGTGATGCGGCACACCATGCTGCATGAGCAGCTTCGGACGTTCTTCAACGGCTTCCGGCGGGACGCGCACCCGATGGCGGTGATGTGCGGCGTGGTTGGCGCGCTTTCGGCATTCTATCACGACAGCCTGGACATCCACGACCCTGAGAGCCGGCGGATCAGTGCCTTCCGCCTGATCGCCAAGGTACCGACGATCGCAGCGTGGACCCACAAATATGCGATCGGGCAGCCGTTCATGTACCCGCGCAACGATTTGAACTACGCGGAAAACTTCCTGCATATGTTTCACGCCGTGCCGGCCGAGGAATACAAGGTCAATCCTGTGCTGTCGAAGGCGATGGATCTGATCATGATCCTGCATGCCGATCATGAGCAGAACGCGTCCACCAGCACGGTCCGGCTGGCGGGCTCGACAGGCGCCAACCCGTTTGCCTGCATCGCCGCCGGTATCGCCAGCCTGTGGGGACCCGCGCATGGCGGGGCAAACGAGGCGGTACTAAAGATGCTGTCTGAAATTGGTCACGTCAACAATATCAAGCAGTTCCTGGCTGACGTTAAAGACAAAGAGAACCATACCAAGCTGATGGGTTTTGGTCATCGAGTGTATAAGAATTACGACCCTCGAGCGAAAATTATTCAGAAGGCCTGCCACGACGTGTTGGAGGAGCTCGGGATCAAGGGCGATCCGCTACTGGATCTGGCAATGGAGTTAGAACACATCGCCTTGAACGACCCCTACTTCGTTGATCGTAAACTATATCCAAACGTCGATTTTTACTCCGGTATTATTCTGAAGGCGATGGGCTTTCCGACCAGCATGTTTACTGCCTTGTTCGCGGTGTCGCGCACGGTCGGTTGGGTCAGCCAGTGGAAGGAGATGATGGAAGATCCGCAGCAGCGGATCGGTCGTCCTCGTCAGCTGTATACCGGGGCGCCACAACGCGACTACCTGCCGGTCGCGCGACGCGGCTGACCAGGATTTGTCTGCAGTCTTACCCGGCGACTCTCTGGGCCGCCGGTTTTTCCGCTATTTCAAGCGGTTATTGGACCAATACAATTTCACACGGCGAAATTCATAGTGGGCTTCACAAGCGATAGAATACGTTTGACAGGAGTCCTCGCGTTGCGTAGCGATAAAATTTCTTAATCTTCTGATTTAAAAAGACAATATTGCTACGCTGCTGACGTTCTAGAAGCTTGGCGCCGTTGTCTGGGATAAGGATATTTCGAATACGAACCGTGTTGGGATTACGGCAACGAATTAGAACCGATTAAGCTGCTCACTATTTCGTGTTCAAATAGTTTGATCACGAAACGAGACTGGATCATACACGCATTGATTGTATTCGAACAAAACGTTCTGAAAGGCAATTATGCGTGGAGAAGTTTCGTTGGATCTTCTCGTCAAAAGCCGGCTAAAGCGGTGGGGCCAGCGACCTCCGGGCGTGAAACCGCGCCGGGGCAAGGAGTCATGGCTCCGCGGACGGCCGTCCGAGGACGAAACCAAGATCAGCAGCCCATTTTTGAAAATCCCCGGCAGCACCCGGCTGCGCACCCTTCCCGACGGACTGTGGCTGAATTTCGGAGGCACGTTCGCTGAACCATTCGTGGATATACTGGCGATCGAAGCCTGCAGCACGATCCAAAACCTGCTCGACAAGCGATCCCGTTTTGCTCCCAGTACCCACTCTATGATGTGCCTATGCCCGATTGAATGGTTGCTGGTTCCGATCGCGCCGATGGACCCAACCCCCCGGTGGCGGACGACGGGAGTCATTTTGCATGAACCCTACACCGACGTGGTGGTCCCGGTGCGGGAGATGCGTGTGCTCTACGGCCTCAAAAGCGGTCACTACAAAGGCTTCGCCAAGCACCAGTTGCCTCACGCCCACGAGTTCTTCGTCCCTATGGAGACGCTCACCGAGGAGAACAGCCAAGACAATCCGGCGCTGCGGGATCTAATCGGCCGTACCTCGGTTTCAGCCAACTTCCTAAGTCCATGAAACCCGGCTAGCGTAGCCCTCTCACATCCTTTTTCCGGGCCGGCTAGGAATCGAGACCTATCGAGACGGGCATTTTTCGGGTGTTCACTTCGATACCCTTTCTGGGCTCTTGAAGCAGAGTTGGTCTGGCCGCGTTCAGGATGTATCGCTAGGCGCCGGGGCGGTAATGACATCGTAATCGAAATCTCGTTGCATGAGAGCCTCATTGGATAAAATGGAGCACAAAGCCGTTCCTTCTTCGGCGGATTTCCGATACGAGGAGTAGAAACTCACGACAGCCGCCAGGGAAGCGGCGGCTCTTTGGTCTTGCTACGGGTGCACGAACCTAAGCCGCCAGAAGATAGCGGCGGTACCAAATCGTGAGGCCGAAACCGAGTGTGCCTTGCGGTCGCATTGGTTCCGAGGCCTCTACGACCAAGTGGCAGGAGCGCACCATGAAGTGATGGCAGGGCAGCGCCCGGACTACCACGTCGTTATCGCGGCAGGAGCGTGCTTCGAGCACGCTTCTGGCCACTTTTAGGAAGGACACGAACTATGGCAAATGCACGATTGCTGCAGGCGGTTTGCACCGTTGCGATGCTGGCAGCCGCGCCCGCGATCGCACAGACGGATACGGCGCCTGCTTCGACCGGAACCGGCAACAGTGTGAATGCGCCCGCAGCTGATAATATGTCGACCGGAAGCGGCTCCTCCGGCACGATGAGCACCCACTCCCATCATTCTGCGATGGCCGGCCATTCGAGCAAGATGCACGGAAAGAGTGATGCATCTCAGGATGCAGCTGTGAACCAATTGAATGACCAAAGCTATCAGGCCGCCCAGCGAGGACAGGCGTTCGGCACTTCGAACATGGGCTCAGCCGGAATGCCTTCGGGCAGCATGAATGGGATGCCGAGCGGATCAGGTGCAGGTGCGCCGGACACCAGTAACTCTCCCGGGAAGTAGTCCGCTTAGCCTTGCATAAAGACCAACTCTAGCGCGGCGTCGCTTCCGTGCTCAGTCACCTCAAAGGGCTGCGGCGCGAGGCGACGCTTCCAGAGATTGTCGGATAAGACGCAATGCGATTAGGGTTTCAGCCGGATCAAGCACCGGAGGAACCTACCATGAAAGCCGCAATCTTTCACGCAGCGCACCAACCTCTCACAATCGAGGAAGTAGGGATCGAAAATCCCAAGCGCCGGGAAGTGTTATTGCGAACCGCGTTCGCCGGGCTCTGCCATTCGGACCTGCATTTCATGGAGGGGCTGTATCCCTATCCTACTCCCGCGGTACTCGGTCATGAAGGCGCTGCAGTGGTTGAAGCGGTCGGCGAGGATGTCACATATGTCAAGCCCGGTGATCATGTCATCACCTGCTTGTCGGTATTCTGCGGCGAGTGTGAGTACTGCACCACCGGCCACACCAATCTATGCGACAACACCGAGGTCAAACTGCTCCCCGGCGTCGCTCGCCGCCTGAAGTGGAAAGGCGAAGTCCTGCATCAAGCATTCAACCTCTCGGTTTTTGCTGAGCAGATGTTGGTCCACGAGCATGCCGTGGTGAAGATCAACAAGGAAATCCCCCTCGACCGTGCCGCCCTCGTGGGCTGCGGAGTCATGACCGGGGTCGGCGCGGTGTTCAATGCGGCGAAGGTCGAACCCGGCAGCACCGTCGCTGTCATCGGTTGCGGCGGCATCGGCCTCTCCGCGGTGAACGGCGCAGCGATCGCCGGCGCGGAACGTATCATTGCGATCGATACCAACTCGTCGAAGCTGGAAAAGGCGATAGAGATGGGTGCGACCCATACCATCAACGCCTCTAACGTCGATCCAGTGGCCGCGGTGAAGGACCTAACCGAGGGCAAAGGTGTGCCCTACTCGTTCGAGGCGATCGGATTAAAGATCACCGCTGAACAATCGTTCGCCATGCTGCGGCCGGGCGGCGTTGCGACTATCATCGGCATGGTCCCGTTCGGCACGAAGATCGAGTTGCATGGCGCCGATTTCCTGCGCGACCGCAAGATCCAGGGCACCAGCATGGGCGGCAACCGGTTTCGGGTAGATATGCCTCGGCTACTGGAACTGTGGCGGCAAGGGCGGTTAAAGCTCGATACGCTGGTGTCAGGCCAGGTGAAGCTGAATGAGATCAATGAGGGGTTCGCAATGCTGAAGACCGGCGCGCCGGTCCGCAATCTGATCAACTTCGGGGTGGTATAAGCGCGCGGTCCGCGGGGGTCGGGCATCCCCGCAACCGTGTTTTGGTCAACGACTGCGGGCGCCGCAAGCTTGTTCCTCCAGTGCTCTTTCGACACGTTCGAGCACCCCGGCCCAGTCGCCTCGACTGGTCTGGCGGAACAGTCGCATGGTTGGATACCAAGGTGTATCATCGCGTCTCATAAGCCAGCGCCAACATGAATCGAAGCGGTTCAGCATCCACACCGGCCTCCCAAGGGCGCCGGCGAGGTGCGCAACCGCTGTATCGACCGCGATCACCAGATCAAGCCCGCTGATCAGTCCCGCGGTGTCGGCCCAGTCCTCAATCCGGCTAGACACATCGTGCAACGCTTTCCCATCCGTTACAGCGTGTATTTGCGACGCCGGTGCCCCGCATTGTAACGACACAAAACTGCAGCCAGGTACTTTCAATAAGGGCGCCATGTCGGTCAGACGCATCGAGCGGCGCTTGTCGATCGCCACCGCATGAGGTTGTGCGGTGCGCGACTTACCGGCCCAAACTAGCCCAACCTTCAAACCCGGCAGACCAGCGAGAAACTCTGCCCAGGGCGACGGATCTCCGCGGAGATACGGCGCCGCAGCGGGGATCGTCTGCATGATCGTACCGAACGCCAGAGGCAGGCTGAGCAGTGGGCAGTGATAGTCGAACGGCGGCAGCGTTTCATTCTCCTCAATCAGCACATCGGCCACGCCTTCGAGCGTCGCCATCAGTCGGCTCAGCGCTTTTGGCACCACCAGTGCGACTCGCCCCCCGGCAGCGGCAACCATTGGGGCATAGCGGCAAAACTGCAGGGTGTCTCCGAACCCCTGTTCGGCGTACAGCAGGACGGTCTCACCATGCAGCGCCTGCCCGGTCCAACGCGGTTGCGAGAATACAGGCGCCGGGGCTCCCATTGCCTCGATTTCCCAGCGGCTTTCGTAGGCACGCCAACCTTCCTCCAAGCGCCCTAACATGAGCAGCGTCAGAGCGAGGTTGCCCCGAGCCTCGGCGTAATCCGGGCGCTCTGCCAGGACCTCCCGCAGGCAAGGCTCCGCCGCTTCCGGCCGAGCTTGCTCCAGCAGCGCAAGTGAGAGGTTGCTCTTTCCGTGGCAGGGGTCGACGCCCAAAGTCAGGGCGCGCCGGAACAACACCTCGGCTTGCGCGACATGATTAAGAATCTGCCGAGTGGATCCGAGGTTCAGCGTGGCATTGGCGTGGTCCGGGCACAACCGCAGTGCCGCCCGAAAGCAGTTCTCAGCCTCAGCTATATGGCCCTGCGCGTAGTGCGCCATTCCGAGATTGTTGTGCGCGTCAGCGCTATCAGGGTCGAGGCGCAGGGCCTCGCGCTGACACAGCAGTGCTTCCTCCGGGCGCCTTTGAGCCAGGACGGCGAGGCCAAGGTTCGTCCAGGCCTCCTTGAACTCCGGATCTAGATCGAGGGCTCGGCGATAAAAAGGTTCCGCCTCCGCCACGCGATTATGACGGTGAAGCTGAAATCCAAGGTGGTGTTCTGCCTGTGCTTCGGCGGCGCTCATACCGCCGTAGGTTGTGCGGATGAAAAGCCTGAACAAGATGCATCGAGGAATTTTTTCATATTTCTGGTCTGCAGTGTAGCGAGCTCTAAAATATCACGTGCTACCTATCTCTCGTTTCTCCGCGGCGTAATTCCCTCGGGGCCTGTAGGTCGCGGAATAGAACTAATTAGGGCTTGTTATTTCATCGCGATAGACGCCTTGTCGCCTTGTCCGGGGTGCCCCTTTTTTGCGAGTCCGACACGCGTATGCGAAAAATGCGCCGCGTTAGTATTTTGTTAACCAATCTCGGGTAGTTTGTATTAAGGCGTCCTCTCCGGGATTGGCGAGCAAACGGTTGTTGTTTTCTTCTTGGCCATTTAAGCATTTTGCAAAGTAAAGCGTTTCGGTCCACATGATTTCAGATGACCCAGATGAGGACGCCGACCTGCTCGACGACGGCGCGATGTTTGATAAGTACCTTGGGGATGCCCCACCAAGGCGAGACAGCGCCGCTTCCGCCGCCACGACCCTTCCGGACTGGCCAGAGGCGATGCGAGACATCGGGCTCGACCTAGATACCGAAACCCTCTCCTGGTTCAAGGCAGCGAATACCAACTGGCGCTCTGCAATGCGATCCGTATTACGAGCCTGGGTGGTCGCGAACACGGCGGAACGGCAGACTAAGATCGAGGCCGTAGCCATCGTTGAGGCCGGCCAACCCGAAGACCGGCCATAACGATTTCCGGCGCCGCAGCAGCGACCGTCAGCGGGCGCGCTTACCGTTGCTGATTGAGCCACGCCCGGCCCGTGCGCCAAGAACGGCACGCGGCACAGTTTCGGGCGTGCCCCTTGCCTGCATGAACGCCTTCAGGACCTCGTTGATTCGCGTCTGATAGCCGGCACCAAAGCCGCGGAAGAAACGGAGCACATCCGCATCTAACCGCAGGCTTACCGCCAGTTTTGGCTCTC
Source organism: uncultured Pseudomonadota bacterium (assembly GCA_963832865.1). Classification (GTDB taxonomy): domain Bacteria; phylum Pseudomonadota; class Alphaproteobacteria; order Acetobacterales; family Acetobacteraceae; genus Rhodopila. Next base: position 121,697 of record CAWHWH010000039.1, on the reverse strand, counting down.
GCACATCGAAGACCAAATCGGTCGCCCACCCGGTCCGAACCGGTTCGCCCGTCGGCCGAGCGGGTGATTGTATTTTAGCGGCTGGAGCGCGGGAACGGGATTTCGCTGCTGGAGTTGAACGGCCTTTTAATGTTGCGTTATCCGTACGGTTTGTTTTTGCCATTTTGTCCTCCCTTCGTGTCGAGCTTGGTTGGTTCCAAGTCCGATCAAGCGCGCACCGCAATGTCCAGGGCCGGCACGCCGCTCGATGTACGCACGGCTGTGGCTACAGTCAAGCGGAAGCTTGGCCGGCCATGACTTATTCGCAATGGTCTGGCACGGTCAGATCAGCAATTCGATCAGGAAGGGTCCGGATCGTTTCACCGCATGAGCCAGCAGATCGGCGAAGCCTTCGGCGGTGTCGGTCCCCGCTGCCTCGACTCCCATCGATTGCGCCAGGCTGGGCCAGTTGATGTCAGGGTTGCCGATATCCATCATGTCCAACGCGGTGCGGCCAGGATTGGCGCCCACATTCGCGAGTTCACCCAGCAGGATTTGGTATTTTCGGTTTGATAAAAGGACGGTGGTGATGTCCAATTTCTCCCGCGCCTGCGTCCACAGCGCCTGCAGGGTGTACATCGCCGATCCGTCGGCCTGAAGATTGATCACACGCCGTCCGGGCACCCCGAGCGCCGCACCTGTGGCCATCGGCATGCCGCCCCCGATTGCCCCGCCGGTTACGTTCAGCCAATCGTGTGGAGGCGCTGCCTTGGTATTAGCAAAGAAACCACGCCCGAAACTCACAGATTCGTCCGCGATGACCGCGTTTTCCGGCATCAACGCACCAAGCGTGGCGGCGACGGAATCCGGGGTGAGCGCGCCGCGCCCGGTTTCGGGCCGCATGCCGTTGTCCGGCGGCGCGACTTTCGGACAGTCCAGCGCATCGACCAGGCGTGCCAGCGCCTCAACGACATCTTGTTCCGGACGAGCCAGAATATCAATCTCGGCATCGTCCGGGATCGAGGATTGCACCGTGTTCGGATAGGCGAAGAAGGTAACGGGTTTGCGGGAGCCCACCAGGATAAGATGTTTCGTCCCCGCCATCGCCCTTACGGCAACATCGACGACATAGGGCACACGCTCCAGCGAGAGACGCCCCTGTCCACGCGCCACGCGCGCATTTGAACCCTGAGCGATGACGCGGCATCCCGTGGCGGCCTGAATACGATGTGCTAGCGCCAGTCCTTTCTCGTACAGCGCGACGCCGCCCAGCAACAGCACAACGTCGGCACCCCCACGGCGCAGTGCCTCGGCGGCTGCCTCGATTTGGTTCGGGGACGATGATGGCGGTGGCAGCCGCGGCAACGCTTCGGCGACCACACCCCCGTCGTTCCAGGACGTGTCGGACGGAAGGATCAGCGTAGCCACCTGCCCGGGTGCGATCATAGAGGCCTGCACCGCCGCCGCGGCATCGCTTCCAACCGTACTCGCAGCGTTGGATGTTCGGACCCAGCCGGAAACGCCGCGCGCCCACCCCTCGGTGTCCGCAGTCAGTGGTGGGTCCAAGGGCCGGTGGTAGGTCGCCTGGTCGCCGACGATGTTGACGACCGGTGTGGCGGCGCGGCGAGCATTATGCAGATTGGCCAAGCCGTTCGCCAGGCCCGGACCGCAGTGCAGCAGCGTGGCGGCCGGCTTACCGGCCATGCGTGCGTAGCCGTCAGCGGCGCCGGTCACCACGCCTTCGAACAGACCCAATACGCAATGCATGCCGGGAACGCGATCGAGCGCCGCGACAAAGTGCATTTCCGACGTGCCGGGGTTTGAGAAACACGTCGTGACGCCGCTTCTCAGCAGCGAATGCACAAGACTTCTCAGCGCCATTCATTCGTTCGTCTCCTGGTAGCTCCCGACGCTACGAACGGGTCGGAACGAACGCAAGCCTGTGGGGGTCCGCCGTATCTCGACCAGAAGCCGGCAGCCGACGTCCAGCCACTGCCGGATTTTACTTTCTGGTTACCGGTTTGGCCACAAACCGGGCGTCGCCACCTCAAGCGAATGTCCATCAGGATCGCGGAAGTAAAGGCTGATACCACCTGCGGGCCAGTCGATCCGGCTTTCCAACCCGACGTCTTCGCGAGATAGGTGGTCCTCCCAAGCTGCCAATTCGCGCATCGGTATGGCGAACGCCAGATGAAGCGCCCCACGCCCATGATGCGGCGGGATCAGGCCGCCCGGCACAGGAGCTGGCTGATCGGTCATCCCGTGCCGGAACAGCAGCAAAACCTGCTCCCCAGGCACCTCCAGCGCGCACATGCGTTCGTCATGGAACATAGTGGAGAAGCCGAAAACGCGCTCATAGAATATGCGCGAGCGTTCTAGATCTCTCACGTAGAGAGATGTCTCCAAGATTTGGCTCACTCGTGGCGTTGCTCGCTGCATTGCTACCCTTTCCTTCCGGCCGGAGGCCGGTCAGCCGAGGGGGATCAGTTCAGACCCGCGTCCGAGTGACGTCGGCATTTCCGATCGGCCGCGAGGGTTCCGTCGAGCATAAGACACACCAAACCGCACGAAGCTGATCTTGCCTCGGCGCTTCGTTGTCTCCCTCCTTCGTTCAACGACCCAGCATCACGAATTGTGGGTTTCAGCGGGTTCCGCTTCGGCTGGCTCTGTACCATCCTGTTCGGCCTTCCGGCGCACCGCCGCGGCGTCCTCGCGTTCCCGCAATTTCGCTTCCTTTTTCGCCTGCTTTGCGCGGTCGCGCTCGGCTCGCTGATGATTATAATTCGGTTTGAATACCATGATCCCCCATTGCATCCCTTCGGTGTGCTTCGGGATGAAGCGGTTGCCTGCAAGCCTATTAAACGGCGCCTTGCCCTACCGATACCGCGAGATCAGCCGACTTCCCCTCGGCCTCTTCCGCCATCCGATCCAAACGCGCGGTGTCTGCTGCCCTTCCATCAACCAGCTTCTGCGTGAGCTTAACGATCGCATCTGCTTTGTCGGTTCCGACTACACCGGCAAACTCCCCGGCAAGCCGGTCAATCGCCAACTCAAACAGGTTTCGCTGGCTGTAGCTCGGTGCCGACCCGTTCGCCGCACTTTGCAGATCACGACAGACCTCCGCAACCGCCTTAAGATCCCCGGAGTTGATCTTCGCCTGAAATTCCTGAGCCCGCTTCGCCCACATCAATCGGCTCACACGCGGACGCCCGGCCAGAATTGTCATGACCTGCGCCAACACCTCCGGCGTCGCCAGCTTGCGCAACCCGGTCACCCTGGCTTGGGCCACGGGAACCCGCAGCGTCATCTTGTTCTCGTCAAAGGAGATGGTGATCAACTCGAGCCTGTGGCCGCCGATCTCTTCCGACCCGATTTTGTCGATCTTGCCTACACCATGCGTTGGGTACACGACATAGTCGCCCACCCTGAACGGGTCACCGTCGCGCGGTTTCGCTTGCGCTGCCGTCGCCCCGAAAGCCGCCGATACCATAGCCGTCGTGATTTCTGCTGCCGCCAATTTGCCCACCCGCGCTAAAGCCGATTGTTATATGGAATTTCGTGCGCGAGATACACCGTCTGGTTTAGCCGCCGGCCGCGCTGTCGCAATCAATGTAGCGTGGACAGGTAGGCGATAAGATTAGCGCGCTTCGTATCGTCTTTCAAACCGGGGTACGGCATGATGGTCTTCGGCACCACAGCCTGGGGATCATTCAGATACCGATCCAGCGTCGCTGCGTCCCACGTTAGTCCGGAGTCTTTGTTCGCTGGCGAGTAGTGGAATCCCGAGACCTGCCCCGCTTGCCGCCCCACCACGCCGAACAAACTGGGCCCGACCATATTTTTGCCTTCGATCACGGAGTGGCAGATGCTGCACTGCGTTTTGAACACCGCCGCACCAGCCGCAGCATCCTGAGCCTGCGCTGCGCCGGTGCCACTTACTATGATCGCCGCTACCAGAATGACCTTCGAATGCATCACCATCTCGTTGCATATCCACAGCGGAGAACGGCCTAGCCGCCAAGGCGCGCTATGGCCGATGTTGAAGCTCAGTCAGCATCGCCAGGTTGGAAGTTGTCAACCCGCGCCGTTCGGCTGCGGTGTCGTTCAGAGCCGCCGATCGCGCGCTACGTGCCTTCATCACGACAGCGTCAAATCTCAGCCGAGGTGGCTACGGTAACGCCGGTGAGGGCGCGACTTGCGTTGAGCTTGGCGGTGCGTGCTCCGCGGCGCGTCAAAAACAGGCGCCTCCTACTTATAGTAGCCGACGCCGCACATTTGATTGGCGACCCTGGTGAAGAAGGTCACCTTGTTCATCGGCACGTGGGAAGCCGGTTCCGGCCACATATAACTGATCGCCTTGATCTCGCCCTCTCGCGCGAGAGCCATCATCTCCTGGCCGAACGCGACGCCATCAATATCGTACAGGTCTTTGATATTACGGCCGATCTGCTTGGGATCGACATGCGCGTCGACCGTGCCGTCGGAGCGGGCGCAAAAGACATACAGGTCATGGTCACGAAACCCGGCCGCGCCGGACCGGAAATCCGCCAGCGCCTTAGGTTCGTTGAATTTCACTGCGGCGACAGCGCGCTCCAGCATGGCCCTGGCGGACTGCGCCGAACCTTTGTCAGGCGGACCTTGTTCGCCGACCGGCGCCATCCCGCAGGCCAGCGCCAGGCTCGCGAAAATGCCGACCGCCATACGTGATAGGCTCATTGTAGCCTCCATTCCGCCGTCGTTGCGACGTAGAGCCAGTCTGACCTCGCAGCTCAGACGCGCTCTCAATCCTGTCTGATCGCCATTGTGCGATGGTTTCGATGTTCCGCCCAGGGATCAAGCTCTCTAGAAGATCAACCAAGCGAACACATACAGCGCATTGTTGTCGCTCGCCGCGCGGCCGAAGCCGTCGTAGTTACTCGTACCTCCGTTGAACTGTGTATACAATGTGTATTGCACACCGAGCTTCAGGTTGACCCATATGCCGAAGCGGGAGTCGGCTTTGCCGAACGGCACGTAGTCGGCCTCGAAGATGAACGCGTTGCTGTTGGGCTTGCCGTTGGCGCTCCCCGTCAGCGGCGCGGGCGCGTAGAGCACTGGATCAGGGGTGCCCCAGGTCTTTTGCCAGGCGACCGTGGCCCCGTAGGTCTGCTGGTAATAGTAGGTGGCGTTCACGCGAAGCTGGTTCAGCGTATTTCCGGATTGGCTCGCCGCCCCGGTAGCGAACGAGCTGGCGAGATTCTGTTCCTCGTGGTCGATGATCCCAAGAACCGAGACGACATTCGTTCCGTCTCCGATCCATTGATAGCCGCCATCGACCGCGTAGTCGTTATAAACGTCCTGGCCCGCCGAACCATTGCTGGCGAAGGTCGAGACGGCGGGATTGATGTTGGAATGCAGGAAAATCCCGCCGATATGGGCGGATTGCCCGTTCCAGTTCCACTCATAGGCGGCGCGCACATAGGGCGCGGGGTTCGCCGTGGCACCTGGCCCATATCCATTGCCGGTATAGCTCAGAAGGCTGGGACCATATGTATTGTATAAACCCGCTTCGAGATATAGGGAGCGATCGTACCAGGCATAGACTGTCGCGCCGATCGAGTTGCCAATCAGGCCGCCGGCCAGCAACGGCTGTGCCGCAGGCGTCGGCACGAGTGCGGACGCCACATAGGGATACCCCCACGCGTAGGTCGAATTGAACGGATCCTGCACCGTCGGGCCGTTGTTGACGTCCAGCCCGAGACGCACTTCGGTGTCGCCAAAATTGAACGGCGATGTAAGGCGCAGGTCGGTGTTGTCGAGCTTGAATGAACTGGCGATGCCGTTGAACGTGCCCTGAACGAACGCGCCAGCGTAGTCGGTGATGCGGCCACCGGCGAACACGCTGATCTGGTCCATGGCGAAATTGCCGTTGGAGCCGTAATTGTTGGCGGCGGGGGCGCCCTGCCCCTTGGTTGTGTTGCTGTAGGAGCCGAGCAGCATCAGCGACAGCGGGATGGGGGTGCCTTCGTCGCCTCCGGTCTGCGTATAGCCGCCAATCTTGAACGCCCGTCCGAACGCCGTCAGTTGTGGCCCATAGGCGCCGATATGGCATGCGGTGCAGGGCTGACCTGTCTGCTGGGCGTAATTTGGAACCGCCTGGGCGAGCGCCGGAAACAACAACCCAAGAACCGCCGCCAAGATCACCTTTTGCAATTGCGTCGTCCTGTTGCAAGCCATCATTCCCCCAAAGGAGCTTTCGCTCCGCCTTTGCTCGTACGGAGCAGGCGTGGATTTCACTGCATCAATGCAAACTGGCGAGGTAGGCGATCAGGTTGGCTCGCTTGTCGGCGTCCTTCAGGCCGCCATAGGTCATGATCGTATGCGGCACCAACGCGCTCGGATTGGTCAGGTAGCGATCGAGCGTCGCTTGGTCCCAGGTCAGCCCGGAGTTCTTGTTGGCAGGCGAATAGCGAAAATTGGCCACCTGCCCGGCCGGCCGGCCGACGATCCCGGCCAAACTCGGCCCGACCTGATTGCGGCCTGCTTGAACCGAATGGCAGATGCTACATTGCGACTTAAAAACCGCTTCACCCGCGGCTGCGTCGGCTGCCTGGGCGGCGACCCCCGCCGCCGCATTCGCCAGAAGCGCGGCGGAAACGGTCAGCAGGAACAGTCTGTGGTTCATGTTAGTGCTCCCCCGGGTGGTGAAGATGTTGGTCTTCGATCGATCTGGCGCATGATGACGGATTCGACCAAGTTCCAATTGACCTGGATCAATCTTCACTAACCGAATCGGTCGTGCGGCGAAGTTCCTCTTGTCGCTACCAGATTCTCTCGTGGCCCGCCCGGATCGGTCCGGAAGAGATTCGCGCAACCGTTCCGCCCGGAGGGCTGAGAATTATCTCTTGGCACTCGCATAGGAGGAGTGCTAATGCTTACACGCCGGCGAAACATCTTTGCCGGGGCGGTGGTTAGTGGTCCGCCCAACGGCGCCCCTCTCGACACTCGGTGGAGTGCGAGTACTGCGCTTGGCGAACGACCAGGAGCTTCGTCACCGGTCTCCGCCGGTTCGGCGAACCGGCTTACATTGGATTTTCGGGAAGGATACGCAAATGCCTGCGAAGGACGTTCGGTTTGGTGGCGATGCCCGCCAGCGCATGATGCGCGGTGTCGATATGCTCGCCGAGGCCGTGAAAGTCACACTGGGTCCCAAGGGACGCAACGTGCTGATTGACAAGAGCTATGGCTCACCACGCATGACCAAGGATGGGATCTCCGTCGCCAAGGAAATTGAGCTGTCGGACAAGTTCGAGAACATGGGCGTTCAGCTTGTACGGGAAGTGGCCTCGAAGACCAACGACATCGCCGGCGACGGCACAACGACAGCGATCGTGCTGGCGCAGTCGATCGTCCGCGAAGGTGCCAAGGCGGTTTCCGCCGGCATGAACCCGATGGACGTCAAGCGTGGTGTGGACAAGGCGGTTGTGGCGCTGGTCGAGGAACTGAAGAAGCGCTCCAAGAAGATCACGACCCAGTCGGAAACCGCTCAAGTCGGCACGATCTCGGCCAATGGCGAGCCCGAGATTGGGAAGATGATCGCCGAGGCCATGCAGAAGGTCGGCAACGAGGGCGTCATCACCGTCGAAGAGGCCAAGGGCATGGTGACGGAACTCGACGTCGTGGAAGGCATGAAGTTCGACCGCGGCTACATGTCGCCGTATTTTATTACCAACGCCGAGAAAATGACCGTTGAGCTCGAAAATCCTTACATCCTGCTCAACGAGAAGAAGCTGTCGAACTTGCAGTCGATCCTGCCGGTGCTCGAAGCCGTCGCGCAATCCGGCCGTCCCTTGTTGATCATCGCTGAGGACGTCGAAGGCGAGGCCCTCGCGACCCTGGTGGTGAACAAGTTGCGGGGCGGCCTGAAAGTCGCGGCCGTAAAGGCACCCGGCTTCGGCGATCGCCGCAAGGCGATGCTCGAGGATATCGCCGTTCTGACAAAGGGCGACGTGATCAGCGAGGACCTCGGCATCAAGCTGGAAAATGTCACCCTCGCCATGCTGGGTTCCGCGAAGAAGGTGCTGATCGACAAGGAAAACACCACGATCGTCGAGGGCGCCGGCAAGAAGGCCGATATCCAGGCGCGTTGCGCCCAGATTCGGGCGCAGATCGAGGAAACCACCTCGGACTACGACAAGGAGAAATTGCAGGAGCGTCTGGCCAAGCTGGCGGGTGGTGTTGCCATCATCCGTGTCGGCGGCGCGTCCGAGAGCGAGGTTAAGGAGCGTAAGGACCGCGTCGATGACGCCCTGCACGCAACACGCGCAGCGGTCGAGGAGGGCATTGTCCCCGGCGGCGGCGTTGCCCTGGCCCGCGCGGCGCAAATCCTGCTGAAGCTGAAACCGGACAACGACGACCAGCGCGTTGGGATCGAGATCGTCCGCAAGGCCGCCCTCACCCCGCTGCGTCTGATCGCCTCCAACGGCGGCGAAGATGGTGCCGTCATTTCCGGCAAGACGCTGGAAAAAGACGAGTACAACTATGGCTTCGACGCCCAGACCAGCACCTTCAAAGACCTGGTCAAGGCCGGGATCATTGATCCGACCAAGGTCGTGCGCTGCGCGCTGCAGCACGCGGCCTCGGTGGCCGGCCTGATGATCACAACCGAGGCAATGGTCGGCGAACACGTCGAACCCCCTGCAGAAGCCGCCTGATCATTTAAAATGCTGGCACCTGCCGCAGACGTGGTGTGGCAGGTGCCACGGGGGATCGCGATGCCCGACGATAACAAGCCCGATGCCGGCTTCGAGGCGTTTTCGGCAATCCTGATCCGTCGCGAGGCCAAGCGTCGAGCGGCACTGGAGTTTTCGACCACGACCCCCGCCGGGCTTGAGAGCACCCTGGCCAGGATCTCCGCCGAGGTCACCGCGGATGCGGTCGATGCCAGGACAAAATTGAAATCGTAGAGGGTTCGCATCCCATACGGGAGGTCAGCGTCCGATTTACCTGGCCTAACCTTTCGACGCGACCTCCTCGTCCGCTACCACCTTGAAGCTGACAAGGGTGTTCGGGCCGAATGTGTGGCTGATCGGAACATCGACCGCATCGCGGCCGCGCGCGATAAGTACGCGCCCATACAGCGGCTTGTTGTTGCGTGGGTCAAAGGTGTGCCAACTGCCATCCAGGTAGGCTTCGAACCAACCGGCGAAATCCATCAGCGAGTGCGGCGGCGGCACGCCGATGTCGCTTAGGTATCCGGTGCAGTATCGTGCGGGAATATTCATGGCGCGGGTGAAAGCGACGGCAAGATGAGCGTAGTCGCGACAAACACCTCGCCCCTCATTGTAAACTTCCCATGCCGTCTTGGTGGGGCGCGCGGCCATGTAGTCGAAAACGATATGCTTGTGGACAAAGTCGCAGATCGCCTGCACGCGGCCCCATCCGGTCGGCGTCTGGCCGAACAGTGCCCAGGCCGTCTCCGACAGCCGGTCCGTCTCACAGTATCGGCTTCCCAGCAGGAACACGAGCGCATCGTCCGGCAGATCCTCCACCGCATGCTGCTGCGCCGACGGCACGCGCGGGTCTGGCAGGCCGGCATCGTTGACGACAGCCGTGCTGGCGATCCGGGTTCGGCCGGCGGGCGCCACGATCCGGCTGCACCAGTTTCCGAACGCATCGTGATAGGCACGGACCGGCAAAGCCGGCTCTGTCACCAGATGGTCCGCAACAACGATATCGGCCACGCGCGAATGGTGGACGTGCAGCATCAGCACCATCGGGGTCGGTTGAACGCAGTCATAGACGATTTCGTAGCCGACTCGGATCTGCATGATAGTCCTTGTTCTGACGTTGGATCGGTTTGCAATTCAGACTGGTAGCTCAGGGTTAGGAACAGGTTTCCATGGCGCGTGAGACCCTTTTTCTCGTGCAAGCATTCACATCCGGCAAAGGCACTCGGTTAATCGCCGACACGCCTATCCGTTGCCGGTCACTCGAGCTCGCACGCAAGAGAGCTGAGGACCTCGTACCGACTCGGGCGGGCGTCGTTGCTTTTTCGACTTCGGGCGATGCGGAACTGGGCGAATACGACGACGAGCCGACTATAATATTCAAGGCCGGACGTTTGCCGGCAGCATTCGAGGAGGCATAAACGATGGCGCGAGATGCGGCTTCCTAGCGGCGACCGTCTCTCGAGAGCCTCAGCTTTAAAGGTTTTCCGGCCACCTTGCCAGGGGGGTTCACGGTGCCAGACTTGCATTTCCAAGCGAACATCGCACTTATGGACTACTGACTATACGGGACACCCCGCTTGAACCCGGCTTAGACAGACTTCATTGCCTACTTTTATCCGAAAGGCCTGCCCAGGCCTGTTGACGTTGGTCTTAGATCGACCTACGCAACAACTTACCAAAAGGAAAAACCATGAGCGTAGGGACCATCCACGATCCGAATCGGGACAATTCCACACCGGTGGGAGATGACGACGCCGATGCGCTTAAGGATCAGTTGCGCAAAGACGTCGCGTCCTGGCGAGAAGGCCGTGCCGACGGATCGAGCCGGCAGGCCACGGAACTCAGTGTGGCCGTCGCACGTTCGATCGTGCCGCCCACGTCCGCGAAGATGAAGCGGGCCAAGCCAATCGCGGCGGAAACGAAGGCGGCCACTGCGGAGAAAAAGCCGTTTGGCATGTCATACGACGGCACCAGCCGTGCCGACTATATCAAGCTGATGATTTCTCGCGGCGCCCGGTGAGCTGGGTCACATTCGAAGCCGCTGCGGGCGGCTTGGTGGTGGTGCAGCTCCGCCATATAGCAGCGATCTACGATGAGCAGGGAGAGGTGAAGCTGGCAACCACTGCGGGCGGCGTTCATAGCCTGAAAGACATCACGGTCCGACGGGCCGCCGCTATCGTTGCCCGTGAGGAGGATGCGACGACTGTGCGGCCGGAGCCGCTATAGTCGTTGGTTGATTTCTCCGTCCGTCACGTCATCAATCGTCAGACGCCCAATCTTCACGTGCAATGAAGACGCCGTCATGTCAATATGACTGATGTCAGACACCTCTTATCGCATTGTCCACCGAGAGGACGATAGCTTCGTCGTCGAAATCGTTAGAGTTGGCGCGCTGCCTCAGACGGCAGCCGGGTTCGACTCTGAGGCTGCGGCGCAAGGATGGATCACCCAAGATCAACGCCTTCGGACGGCGGCGGACCCCTTTGGCACGCCGGCCGGCCGGAGGCGCGGATACTGATTGGCCGTCCGTTAGACTAAACGCGCCAGAGGCTCGGACATACGCGACGCTGATGTTCTGACCAGCGAACGCCACCCGTTCTTTTAACGCCGTAAACTCAGCCCCAACCGGCAAAAATTGTCGCCACCGCGCAAGACGCCAGGCGCGCTCGCGTGTTATCCGCCCTGCTGGTCAGGACGATTGGCACACGGGCACCGAGCACGATACCGGCTGCATCCGCCCCCCCGATAAATGTCATCTGCTTCACCAGCATGTTTCCGGCTTCGATATCGGGCACAAGCAGGATGTCGGCCTGTCCCGCGACCGGTGAAACGATCGCCTTCTCCTTCGCCGCCGCTGGGCTGACAGCGTTGTCGAAGGCCAGCGGCCCGTCGACGAAACCACCGGTGATCTGACCGCGATCCGCCATCTTGCACAGCGCCGCGGCATCGAGGGTTGACCGCATCGCCGGGTTGACCGTTTCAACCGCCGCCAGCACCGCCACACGTGGGGTCTCGATGCCTAACGCGTGCGCCAGATCGATGGCGTTCTGCACGATGGAGACCTTTTCCTCCAGCGTCGGCGCAATGTTGATGGCCGCGTCGGTGACCAGCAGCGGCCGCGCGTAACCGGGAACACTCAGCACAAAGACGTGGCTCAGACGTCGTCCCGTCCGCAACCCGGTGTCGGCGTGCATCACCGCATGCAACAGTTCGTCGGTGTGAAGTGCGCCCTTCATCAGCATCTTCGCCTCGCCGCCGCGCACCAGGGCAACGGCGCGGGCAGCCGAACTCGTGGCTATGGGCGGTCGGCACAAGCCGGAATGCGCTGATATCAAGCTTTGCGGCGGTCGCCGCCGCGCGGATTCGGCCCTCCGGACCCACCAGGATCGGCACAATCAGCTTGTTTGCGGCGGCCTCCACTGCACCGCGCAGCGACGCCTCGTCGCACGGGTGGACCACCGCCGTGGTCAGCGGCACAGCGCCCAAGGCTCGGGACAGCAGCGCCCGGGACCAGGCGTGATCCATTAGCCGCACCTCGGGCAACTGCATCGCCGGCCGGCTGATCTTGTCCACCGGTGCTCTCACCGTTGCCGTGCCGCGGATCACTTCGACGCCGTCCTGATTGACGCAATGGCAGTCGAGTATCACGCCATGCCGGTCCGGGATCTTGGAGGTCACCGTGACCGTGGCGGTGATGGTATCACCTGGACTGACCGGCGCCCGGAATTGCAGATCCTGGCCCAGGTAGATGGTGCCTGGTCCGGGCAGCTTGGTGCCCAGCACCGCCGAGATCAGCCCCGCCGTCAATACGCCGTGTCCGATGATATGATGAAACGAATCTGTGCTGGCGTAAACCGGATCCAGGTGAGCTGGGTTGATGTCGCCGGATATGATGGAGAACAATGTGATGTCCTCCATCCGCATCGTGCGCTGCATGCGTGCGGTATCGCCGACGCGGATTTCATCGAAGACCCGGTTCTCGACAAGTGTAACGACATCTTCGTTCATGGGGCCTCTCGTCACGACGGACAAGCCTGTGTCTGCCCGACGGTGGAGACATCAACGTCATACAAAGGCCAAGACGCTTTGACCTGGATCAATATACCCGCATTGCCAAGAGGCCGAAAAAGCGAAACGGCGAGACGTTAGGAGACATCGGGTCTCGGATTGGGACTGATGAAGCCATTCCGGTTCGGCATTTCGATTTTCGCCAATTTGCCTGCATCGAGCACTGCGCAGTCCGGGTAGATGCTGCGCACCAGCTTGTCGAACTCGAAGATCGCCTTTCGCGTCGGGTCATGCCGCGACAGGGCGGACAGTTTGCGAATCAACGCGCTCTGACCTCCGCCTCAGCAGAAAGCTGGTCCGATACCGCGAGCCATCCGGAAGGCATGGCGGTTTGCCCAAGCACCCAGCCCTCCCAGTGCTGGATCCACCGATCGGCGGGGGCGGTATCCGGCCGATTGCCATTGAGGACATTCAGCACACACAGAACTCCCAGGACGCTGTCGAAGCGGTCTTCGCCGCTGGCGTCCGCACCGAAGCCATCGAGCATTGCTTGACGCATCGCGTCGTCGGGTGCGGCGCCCTGCTGCTCCATTGCCGTTGCCAACACCCCGGCGGTAGCACAGCGGTCGGCGTGCCGGCGCTTGCTGCCGCGCAATCGGATGCCAAGGTGACGCAACGCCTCCGCGGGGTAGGTTTCCGCGAGAGCCATCCAGCCTGGGGCCAGCAATGACCGGAACGAACCCTCGAACGGCCACAACCGAAGTTTCGTTCGGTTGGTCAGTGCCGGCAGGATCATCTGTTTCCAGGCGGCGATCGCGGCCTTCCCGGACTGGTTCGCGCCCAGTGTCCAGAACAACGGCGCCCCTGCCGGCCGCTCCGCCGTCGCTCGGTCGCATGCTCTGGAAAGCGCCGACGCATCGGCTAGGCCGAGTGCAAGCGCATGCGATAGACGGGTCATCCCGGCGATGCCACGGGCTGGATAGAACGGACGCTCCGGCCGAATGTCGCCCAATGTAGTGCAGACCGTGAAGAAGTCCGGCAGCCTTCCGACATCCCGTAAGAAGGCTGGAAAATCCGGCTCCGGCCGAGTTGCCGCGTAGGCTCGCGGCAGGCCTATCGGCAGATCGACACCCAGTGCGACCGCGCCACCCTCGGCCATGTTGTCAAGGCGCGATAGAAAGGTTGAGACATCTCCGACAGGCCGGGGCGCGGTCAAAGTCCAGCCGGCCGTTGTTCGTTGCGCAGCAGTCACCCATCGCTTGCGCGGGTCGATGCTCCAGTCCGCGTGGGCGGCTAGGCTAGGATCCAAGCGGTTTTTGGGCGCGCTCCAGCAAACGCCCGAAAAAGCCCGGTGGCTTCGGCGGCTTGGCAACGGTGACGGCCTTCAGCGCGGCCTTTGCTTCGGCCTCCCGCTCGCGCTCTTTGCTGGAGAGCCATTTCTCGAGGCTCATACCAGCCTTGGCAGCGCGCCTGGCTTCGTACGCTTTCTGGCCCTGGGTGAGTGGCTTGGTCGGCGGCACGTTGTTTCCTCAAGGTTTGCCATTGCCTTTTCGCAGGCGAAAGGCCGGCAATCAAGGGGTTCGAATCCCCTTTCGGCACGCCGTCGAAAAGCGTCCTGGAATCAGGGCGGGCGGCGCGACGGCCGCCCCTCCCCACTACTGAACCGTCGACTTCGCTGTCGGCACGATCCGCGTCACAACGATCGCCGACCGGTCCAGATACTCCGGCACGCGCGGCGCGATCTGGGTCTTCCAATACTCTAACTCATAGACCGCGGCATACAGCGCTACTCTTTGCTCCTCGCTCTCGAACCGGCGCAGCCAGACATAGATCGACGAGTCGGTTTCGCCCTGGAAGCTGCCGGTAATCACCATCCCTTTGGAAACCTGGAACGGTATGATTTCCTCCTCCATGATCTTCACCCAGCCCGCCATTTGGCCGGGCAGTACTTTGTATTGGCGCAGTTCGTAGAATGCCATTGGTCCCCTCCTGAACAGACGGTGCTCAGGAAGCCACGTCAGCCAACAGGATGCAACTCAGTGCTCCGCTGACGCGCCCTGTACCGGGGGCGGCAGCGCCTTTCCACCCGGCACTCGCCCGAGCTTGCTGTAGCAACTCGCCGCAGCGCGCGTCTTCCGCCTCCGAGGTGCCAAATTGGATCGTCGGCAAGATCGCCAACGGCGCGAACAGGGCGGCCAGCCCTGCCGCCGCGCCCGCGCGGACCGCCACTTCGGCGCCCGGCCGGATCTTCGGGTCCTTGAACGTGCCACTAATGTTGATATGGGTCGGCAGCGATCCCACGGAGAAATGCTTCGCGTCCGTTTTCAACGCCAGATCAATGGTTTCCTTCGACAAATCGACGTTGCCACTGACGTTGGTGATGCCCTCCCCGGTATCGAGCGTCATCGCCTTGAAATCGAGAATGCCGTGCTGCAGTCCCAGATCGCCAACAAAGCATTGCACCTGCGTTTTGTTTGGAAGGCCCAACGCGGATAGCAGCGCGTTGCCGAACTGCAAACCGGTAAGGTCAACCAGCACCGCGGACAAATCCCCACCGGCCATCGCCATTTTGACCTCGCCATTGCCATTCGCCAGCAGCGACGCCAACGAGTTCCCGGTCGCGTCGATCGCTCCGACGCCGCTGACTGACCCGGCGCCCTCGAACGTGTGGGTCGCCGCCATCATCCGCGAGACGTCCAGATTGCGCATGCGCAAATCAATCTTCGCATGCACGGTCTTGCCGGACTCCGGCGTCAGATCGGCATCGCCGGTCAGTTGCCCTTTGCCCACGCCAAAGCTGATCGGGTGCACGGTAATCCGCCCGCCCACCACATCGAGGGCGACAGTCAAGTCGTCTAGCGGAGTATTCCGGCCCTCGATATGCGCGCCGTGATAGTGCAGGTGAATATCTGCCCAATTGAGCCGCGGCACGCTGATCGGCGTATCAGGCAACAACTTTGGACTGGCGTTCGCCTTGGCCGCGGCTTCGCGTTCCTCACGCGTCGCATTGGCGGTATTGGACCGGGCGGGCGTTCCGCCGATGAACCCATTCAGATCCGCCAGATCGACCCGGTTCGACCGCAAGTCTAATAGTCACCACAGGCTTCGTCTTGCCTTTGACCTCGGTTCCACTCGGTTGCTCCTCGATCGTGCCGGCGATGTCCGAGTTCCCGAGGCGTCCCTGGAAATCCGTAAAGCGAATCTTATCCAGACCATGAACGTCAAGCTTGCCTGCGATCTGATAGGCGGCCGTTTTCGGAATCGGGAAGCCAACCAGCGGCTCCAACAGTCCCATATCCGGACCGTTGAATCTGAGCCGGACATCAGCGCCCTCGAACGCGACCGGGTCTTGCAAGGTGCCGTCGAGGCTGACGTGCGTCGGGCCATTCTCGACATTCATCTCCACCGGCCAAGGATTTTTGGCATCGCGCAGAGACAGTAGAGCCCCACCCACAAATCTCGCCGTTATCGGTTGCGCGGCGTAGGTGCCCTTGGCATCCACCACGATCTTGGCGGCATCGCCATCACCCTGCGTTTCGATCTTCGCGTTGAAATCGGATTTCAACGGGGGAATTACCACGTGCGCATCGCCGTCGGTGATTTGAACGGCTCCGATTTTCAACGAACTGCCGCCCCCGCCACCGGTCGAGAGGCGAAAGTTGGCAGCGCCATCTTTCGTTTCAGCGGCCAGGACGCGCGGGCCGTCGATTCCGATCAGCGGCACTACAAGGCCATGACCGCGAACATAGCCCCATGCGTCCGCCTGAATCGTTAGTGACTTGATCGATACGAATGGCGGGTCACCATTCGGCCAATCAGGCGGATTGGCGACCACCACGCCATCCGCGGTTACCGTAACAACTCGACCCAGGCGCAGATGTAGATGAGAGATCGTGACCGGGCGCCCAATCGCAGTCGAAGCACGCGACTGGATAATCGGGATGAACCAATCCCAATTCCAGAATGCCGCCAGTGCGATCAGCAACGCGACCGGAACGCCAATCCAGGCCAGGCGTCGAGTGGTTCGCGGATTGAGCATGGGTAGCGAAACGGCCGGCCACCTCGCTGGGTTTTCGCAACATTTATCAAATTCGTCTGATACCGACCCGGCGAAGATTCGCCGCTGGCGCGAAGCTAGCGTTCAATCGCACGCTTGGTTTGATCGCATGATTCCACGCACTGGGGACGTTCCGCTCAGCGCGATCATGGTTGTCTTATCTGTTTGCCTGTCTGTCGAGGCAGAACGGTTCACCACCGGCAGGTTGGCGCCTGCCGGTGGTGAAAGGGGACGGATCGGGATCATGGTGGTCTTGCGGGACCGAGCTAGAGTTTGATCGCCCCTTTCTTTTCCATCAGGCCCGAACGGATACCTCGGTGTTTGACGCCCCGGATGACAAGCATGGGACAGGAAAAGATCAAGCACGCTGTAGCACAATCGACCGATCAGATCACCCTCGGAATCGACATCTCGATCCTACGGGCCGGCTCACTCGTTTTGCCGCAGCGACGCGATCATCCGCGCTGACGGCGGTAGCGGCCGATCAGGGCATTGGTAGAGGCGTCGTGCGCCAGCTTCGGCTCTGCGCCGCGGTCGAGTTCGGGAATGATCCTGCTGGCCAGCACCTTGCCAAGCTCGACGCCCCACTGGTCGAAGCTATCGATCGCCCAGACTGCGCCTTGAGTGAAAACGCTGTGCTCATACAGCGCCACCAAGCTCCCAAGCGTCGCGGGATCCAGCCGCTCGGCCAGAATCATGTTGGTCGGCCGGTTCCCCTCGGTGACACGGAACGGCGTCTGGAAATCGGGCGACCCCTCTGCCTTCAACTCCTGCTCGGTTTTGCCAAACCCTAGCGCCTCGGCCTGGGCAAACAGATTGGCCATCAATAAATCGTGTTGTGCGGTCAGCGGGCTGAGTGGCTTGCAGAAGCCGATCATGTCGCACGGGACGAGCTTGGTGCCCTGGTGCAGCAGTTGGTAAAACGAGTGCTGACCGTCGGTGCCCGGCTCGCCCCAGATGATCGGGCCGGTCTCGTAGTTCACGACATGTCCGTCGAGATCGACATGCTTGCCGTTGCTCTCCATTTGCAACTGCTGGAGATAGGCCGGAAAGCGCGCAAGATGAGCGGAGTACGGCATCACTCCGATGGTCTGGGCACCGAAGAAGTTGTTGTACCAGACGGTCAGAAGACCCAGCAGCAGAGGCAGATTGCGGGCTGGCGGCGCGGTGCGGAAATGCTCGTCCATGGCATGGAATCCAGCCAGCATGCCGCGGAAGTTGTCTGGTCCGAGCGCGATCATCGTGGACAGGCCGATCGCGCTGTCCATGGAATAGCGGCCGCCGACCCAGTCCCAGAAGCCAAACGTGTTGGCCGGATCGATGCCGAACTTCGTGACCCCGGCTATGTTCGTGGAGACCGCGGCGAAGTGCTTAGCGACCGCAGCGTCAGAGCCAAGCTTTCCGACTAGCCACGAGCGTGCCGTCGCGGCGTTCGTCATCGTCTCCAACGTCGTGAAGGTCTTCGATGAGACGATGAACAGCGTCTCCTCCGCATTCAGGTCGTGGGTGGCCTCGGAGAAGTCAGCTCCATCGACGTTGGCGACGAAGCGGAATGTCATCGAACGGTCGCTGAACGGGCGCAGCGCCCGGTACGCCATCTCCGGTCCCAAATAGGACCCGCCGATGCCGATGTTGACCACGTTTCGAATGCGCTTGCCGGTGTGTCCGGTGAATGTGCCGCTACGGATCCTGGAGGCAAAGTCCGCCATCGCGTCCAGCACCTTGTGGACGTCGGCCACCACGTCGGCGCCATCGACCTCGATCCGGCTGCCACGCGGCGCGCGTAATGCGACGTGCAGGACCGCCCGGCGTTCCGTGGAGTTGATCTTCTCCCCGGCAAACATCGCCTCGCGCCGCTTCGCCACGCCGCGCTCGTCCGCGAGTTGCAGCAGTAGCCGCACCGTCTCGTCGGTGATGCGGTTCTTCGAATAATCCAGGAAGAGGCCTGCGCCCTCCGCCGAGAACCGTTCTGCCCGACCCGGATCGTCGGCAAACAGCTTTCGCAGATGTGCCTCCTTGATCTGTCCATGATGCGATGTCAGCGCCGTCCAAGCCGGCGTGGCGGTGAGAGCGGTCATCTGGTTCTCCGATGTTCGGGTATGACCCGGCAGGTCGCTGTTGGCCGGATGGCCGAACAATGCCCTTATTCGGCGGTTTTGTTCAGCCCCTTGCTGCCCGCTTGAGCCCATAAATGGCGGCACCGAGCAGGGCGGCGTTGATCATGATAACGTGAACCGGCAGCGCACTCAGCAGGCTGGTCAAGCGTCCCTTCGCGGTGAAGGCCTGCATGAACGCGCCGTCCTGAAGCCGCGGCACCAGCCGGGGCGGCATGCCGCCAGCCAGGTAAACCCCGCCTGTCGCCATCACCTTCAGCGCGAGGTTGCCAGCCTCGGCGCCCCAGACCTCGATCAAAATGCGCAGCGTCTGTGCGGCGAGCGGGTTGTTGTCCGCGTCTTTGAGCCCGGCATCGACGATGAGTGGCGTGCGGTCATGCGCGCCCTGCAACGTCGCGGCGAAGTCCGGGCGCTCCAATGACGGGTCGCGTGATCGCAAGAAATCATACACGTTCGGCAGGCCCGACCCCGCACAAACCCGTTCGTAGGCCGCATGGCCGAACCGTTCGGCCAGGAACGCCCAGAGCTCGGCCTGGATCTGGTTGGTCGGAGCGAAATCCGCGTGGCCGCCTTCGGAGGCACAAGCGATGTGTTCCTGGCCGTCCCAGACCAGGAACGCCTCGCCGAGACCGGTGCCCGGGGCCAGCACGGCGATCGAACCCTGTTTCTCCGGACGCCCGACATTGATCTCGATCGTCTCCTCCGGCTGCAGATGTGGCACCGCGATCGCGATCGCCCGAAGGTCGTTCAGCAAGCTGACGCTCTGTAGCCCGAGATCGCGACGTAGCCCCGCTTCCTCTAGGCCCCATGGCAAGTTGGTCAGATGGGCACGCCCATTAATTACGGGCCCGGCGACGTCGAAACAGCCGGACGTGGCGCGGCCGCCGACATCCGCTAGGAACGCCTCGACGATCGGCTGCAATCCCTTGAAGTCCGCACTATGGAATTCCCGTTCGGCGACGAATTTGCGAGGTCCAGCGTCCGGAGACACGAGTGCCAGCCGCGTCTTGGTGCCGCCGATATCGCCCGCGATCAGCATTAGGTTGCCTCCGTCCGAATTTGCTGGATCCGTTCCAGAAAATGTCTCTTCTTCCAGAGCGCGGGAATATAGCCAGATCATGCGGCATCGTAAAACAGTGTGACCAGTTGCCGGTCGCTTTGATCAGGGTCGTAGAGACCGGACGGCTCCAAAAATCCACTAAGTAATCCAGTTGCCTTACCGCATGGGCGGGTGACCACCACCCTGCTTCGTGAAGCGATGCATCATCCCGGCCGTCATCCTCAGCGGCGGCTTATCGACCGGCACCAAACAATGCCGGCCGAAGAATCGTGTTCACCTCACAGAGCGATCAGCTAAAAGAAACTGGCGGAAGCCTTTCAGAATCTGCCGCCGTTGGCGCGCGAGGCGGCTCCTGTTCGTGGACGAAGCAGTGTGTCGGAGGTCGGTGACCTTTCCCGCCCAGATGGGGTGGCTTGGCGTGCCTGACGCCTTCAGCAATCGTACACGCCGGCCGCGCAGCGGCGCGTCGTCCTTCGCGCTGTGCCGGCGACGCTGACGGGCGTCAGCGGGCGCCCAACAGCTGCTTCAGCGGTCGCGACGTAACTACTTACGGCAGGGACCGCGAGCCGAGCGCCAACCTCCATCGCCAGCAGGCCCAACATGATCGCGCCCACTGAGAGGCCAAACTGCTTCAACTTTGTCATTTTGCACCTCCTGTCGTGAAGTTCGCCGGCAAGTCGCCGAGCTTGTCCTTAAGGTCCTTCGGCTCGATCTGTTGAGCGTTTGAGGTATTTTTGAAAGCGAAGTCATCGGCCACGACATCATTACCGAATTTCCAGTCGCGGAATTGAATGGTGTATTGGGGTCCGCCGTTCATCAGCGTGGACGTTATAACAAACCGGCACGGATACGGGCGGTCGCCTTGAGCGATCCAGATCTGCCAGTCCACGTCGCTTTTGCGAAACGCGAGAGTATCGCACTCGACGCCGTCTATAACGCCGCTGCCGAGGTCCTTTGAATCATAGACGTCTTCCATCAGTTCGTCATACGAGTTCGTCACCAACAGATCGGCGCCGGGCACCGGCCTCTTGTATTTGTTCTGGAGGTCGTCGATCAGTTGATCGAGGGTGCCTGGAGCGGCGACCTGCATGTAGAGATTGGCGTTCTTTCCGAAAAGCGTGAGCGCCTTGCCGTCATAGAGAATCTCGTAGTCGGCGAATCCGCCGGACCGGTTGAGGCGAATCTTGTCGGGTCGGGTGAGCGTTACGGTTCCCGAGCTCGCAAGGCCCAATTTTTGATCGGTCGGGGTGACGACTTCGAAAACGGTGTCGAAGCCGGCCGACAAGGATTTCTGCCTACCCATGAAGTCTGACATCGCCTTGAGCATCTTCTTCGCTTCAGCCGAGTCTGTCACTTTGATGAGTTCAACCCTGCGATTGAGCGCGCGCCCATCGGGTGAGGCGTTGCTGGCAATGGGCCGGCCCTCCCCGAGGCCTGCTGTCACCAGCCTCTGAGGGTCCACTCCCCGATCCACGAGGGCCGCCTCGATGGCGAGCGCCCGGTCTAACGAAAGGTGAAGGTTGTGTTCCGGATCGCCGGCCGAATCCGTGTGGCCGATAATCCCCAAGTGCCAGTCCGGAAAGTTCTTGAGCGCGGTCGCTATGTCGTCAAGGAGCGCTTTCGACTCGGGCTGGATGATTGCCTTGTCGCTGTCGAAGTGTAGGCCATAAAGGTCGAAGTGTTGCTTGGTCTTAAGCGCCTGCTCCATCGCGTCGAGGCGATAGCCGCGCTCTTGCTCGTCCGCAGTTTGTGCCCGGACTGGCAGGTTCGCGATGATCAGCAGAGCGACGCTGCAGATCAGCCCGAGGGTTCGCAAGTTGGGTCTTCCACCAGATGGGATCATTGTGCCGCCCCCCGAATTGGCCACCGTCATGTGCTCAGTTATTTTTTGACACCGACCTGTTCCTCAGCGCTGAAGTGCCGTTCGACTTGGGTATAGGCGGCACTGACATCCGCGACGTCGCAGCCGATGAATAGCATGGGGCAAAACCAAATGGCGGCCTGGACACCCCTTCAATCATCTCTATAATTCCCTTATCACCCAGACCAAGAATGGTCAAGTCGTCGAGCTCCTTTCTTGAGATTGGTGTTTGTTTGCGACCAGCATCTTTTCGGGAATTTACGCCTCGGCACGCGACGATTGGCTGCAACCCACTCGTGACCAGGGCTGCGCTACGGCTGGCGGGATCTTTTGTGTGCGTGAGGCCAGGAATTTCACACGTTCTTAACATTGCCTGTAATACAAACATTGAAGACCATCTAGCGCAGATAATCTCCGCATGAACCTATTGGTCCTGGCTGCTTCTACCCCAGGATATGCCGCCGTGGCAGGCTGCTGCGATCTTGCCGTCGAACTGCCACAGCGGTATCGTGGCACTTGGTAGCGGGTCTAGTGCGTTGTTGGCGGCAAACGGCCCGCGCACGATAAAGCACATCGGTTCTTTGGCTTCCGCCCAGATTTCGCCAGATTCTTTGGCAATGTACTTGGTCGTAAAGCGTCGTAGGAGGAGGCTATGCAGTACCCGGTCCTTGCACTTTTGGTGCTGTTGTCGCCGATGGCTCTTGCGGGTTGTCACGGCGGTGGCAATCCCGTGGCAACCGTCCAGTACACGCAGGTCGGCGCTTGCACACAGGCAGACTTTCCAAACGGGCGTATAACTGTGCAACCCTCGCAGGCCATTGTCATCTTCAACGTAAATTTTGTGGACAACACCGCGGTGAACCAAACATGGTCGTTGGATTCCGCAAACTTCAGGGTGACTCCACCGTCCTCGCAGCAATCGAACCTCGGCAGCACCGGACCCGTTACGATTCCGGCCCATCAGCCGGTGCCACTCAACAGCTACGTGGGTATCGTCGTCCCAACCGAGAAACCGGACGGCTCCGATGCAGCTAAAATCGGCCGTTTCCTGCATTACGATCCACCCGAGAACTCGCCGGCTCCTGGCACGATCGGAGTAAAAGGATACTCGACCCAAACCTTATACCCGTTCGTCCAGGACTGCAATTCGATACTTTACCGTAACCAAAAAATGCGTCTTACGCGTGGAGCGAAGGACCTGGCGTCAGATTAGCGGGCAGCCTGATCCCCCAGGTTTTGGATGGTCTCCGCCGGAAGTTAGGACCTGTTATAGATAACACGAGCCTCGTCGGTGCGACTTCGATGGCAACCGTCAGTGGAATCGTGGGCGGTGCTGCATTTAACCGGATCGAGCGAGGCCGACCGTCACTTATCCATCAGCGCAGTCAAGGATTTTGCGACATGCGCGGGGTTCCTGTGAGGGTTTCGGTGAGGCATATCTGGTGGTCGCCCAAGCTCTGTAGAACGCTGCAACGGCGGCTGACTCGTGCCTGCCGTCAGTGTCCGCCCTGCACCTGGAGAAATCGCCGCGCCAGCGCGCCATAGAGCGGTCGCCGGCAGACCAGCCGCGATACGGCGAACGACAGGAATGAGGTTGCCATAAGTGGGATCATCAGGCTCTGGTTGGCCGTCATCTCCATTACGATGACCGCGGAAGTAATCGGCGCCTGCACTACGCCGGAGAAATAGGCCGTCATCCCAAGCAGGATCATCGCCCCGACCGGTGCACCTTGGACCAACGGCGCCAGGACCGAACCAAGGGCCGCGCCGATCGACAAGGATGGGGCGAAGATGCCGCCTGGAATGCCGCTGACATACGAAACCACCGTGGCCGCCAGTTTCAACAGCGCGTAGACCGCCGGTAGGGTCGAGTGTCCTTCGACCATGTCGCGCGCCTGGGCGTAGCCGGTGCCGTAGGTCTGGCCGCCCGACAAAGTGCCGATGATCGCCAGCAGCAACCCACACAACGCAGCGAATCCCGCCGGATAGCGGATGATCATCTTGCCGGCCCAGCCTGGCAGACCTCGAGCGGCGATAATCAGCGCCTGGCTGAACAATCCACCTGCCAGGCCGCCTGCCACGCTGCACACGATGACGGCTCGCCAGGCGACGTTGTTGGCCAACACGGCGGAGGTCTGGCCGAAATAGGTGTAGTTGCCGACCAGCCCAAGCGTGGTCGCACCAGCCACCACCACGGCGGTGAAAACGGTGCCGGAGGTGCGTGCCTCGAACGAGTGGCTCAGTTCCTCGATGGCGAACACGATCCCGGCCAAAGGTGTGTTGAAGGCGGCTGCGACCCCCGCGGCTCCTCCCGCTAGCACCAGCGCCCGCCGCAGTTCCAGGCGCGGCAACCGCAGCAATTTGCCGAGCGCATGCATGATGGACGCACCGACCTGGACCGTGGGGCCTTCGCGACCGATGGATGCTCCCGAGGCAAGTCCGAGAAGAGTAAGTGCAACCTTGCCGGCCGCGATGCGGAGCGAGAGGACTCGATCGACCATAGCCTCGTCGTGCATGTGCAACGCCGCGATGGTCTGCGGGATGCCGCTGCCCTGCGCGCCTGGGAACGCGTATCGCGTGAGCAGGAAGGCGATCGTCAGTCCGGCTGGGGCGATGAGATATGGAAGCCAGGCATGGCCGGCGGCGAAATGGAGGAACATTGCGCCGGCCCAATCCGACACCTTCGCGAACCCGACGGCCGCTGTTGCCACCAGCACCGCGCCAACCCAGAAAACCACCCGGCGCCACCATAGCCGCGGTGACACCAGCGGCATCCTCCCAACCCGGCGCAGACGCACCAGGCGTCCGCTGCGTCCGACCTCCATGGCGGTCCCTGCGTGTCGATGGCATGATCAACGCGCTTCGGACGTGCCGTGTAGCGCATCGAACTTTCGCCAAGAGGCGCACCGTACCATTCGATTGCTCCCGCGGCGAGAGGCGGGTTGCAATCTCGGATAAGTGGTTCCCAGGACGGGACTAACGCCCCGGACAACGACATGGCAGCGCGATCCCCGCGGCCCCGGGGCGGGGGGTAACGCGATACAATGAAAATCCTGCGGTTCCGGGTCGATCGGCTACTCCAACCTGTTCGACCTTACCCCACACCTCGGCATCGGGACGGCGGCGGGAGTCCTCTACAAGCAGGCCAACCTGGCCGTCAATTTGCGCTCGAGGAAGGTCGATCAACCGCCATCGTGCACCCATTCCAACAAGTTTGACCGCGGGAGGCATCCACCAGGCCAGTTCACTCTCCAGCGCATAGCCATCGGCCGCGACGAAATCCGCACCCGTGGCGGCTCGGGATGCCTCGATCTGGGCGGCGAAATGGTCCCAACCTGAGAGGCGCAGGGCGATGGGGTCGAGACGCGGGGGCAGCGGGATCAAGCTGGTGGCCGCCTGCACATACACCAGCGCGGTGATCGCGAACCCAAGCGCAGAAGCGCCGATCCACCAGCGGGTGAGGCAGCGCCATCGCTCCGGCGGCGACCGTCAGGGCGGGATAAATGATCGCCGGCCAGTTGCCTTGCACCCTGTCGCCGGTTGCGTGCTGGAGGAACACCACAATCGGCGGCAGCGACAGTGCGACAAGCAGCGACCAGAGCGGATCGCGGCGCCCCCAGGTTCGCCGTGTCGCGGCCACCAGGCCGGCCATGCACAGCACCCAGACCAATGGCGTAGCTAGGGCGATTTGGCCGCCAACCAGTTCGGCGAGAAAGCCGATCGCCCGAGCCGGGCGCCAATCGTCGACGCGGCTACTTTGTTTGGCGAAACCGGCCCAGCCGTGCGCGGCGTTCCAGCACAGCACCGGCGTGAACGAAGCCAGCCCGATCGACGCATGCGGCCCAAGGTTGCCAGCGGCTCAGCCAGGGACGGACGGCAGGCACCAGCAAGACCCAAAGGCCGACCCCGACCCAAAGGAACAATGCCGTGTATTTGCTGTCCAATGCCAATCCGCCGGCCACGCCGGCAGCAAGCCACCACACGCCGGACCCACCCACGGCAACGCGCGTCACGGCCCAGAAGGCCGCTGTCCAAAAGAACAGCAGCGGCGAATCCGGAGTGATGATGACCGTTCCAACGCCCAGCAGCAGCGAGGCGTTCAGCAGCATTGCCGCGACCAAACCAGGCTTACGTCCGGGAAACAGCACGTTGGCGGCGTCGAACAGCATCCAGGACGCCAGCGCGGCCGCGAGCGGACCTAGCAGGCGCACGCCCAATGCAGACTGTCCAAGCAGCAGGGTCCCTGCCCTGATCCACAACGCCACCATTGGCGGATGGTCCAGGTAGCCGGTGGCCAGCGCGTGCGACCAGATCCAGTAGTAGGTCTCATCGGGGGCCAGCGGCACCATTGACGCCACCACCAGCCGGACCAGAGTGACCGCCGCGAGCGCAGCGGCGAGTGGCCTCACCGCGAACGCCAGACCAGCGTCGAGGAAATCGCGTAGTTCCAGACCACGCCGATCATCGCACCGATGCCGCCGGCGACGGTCCACGTGGTGTGTTGGTCATACAACACCTTGGCGATGCCTACATTAGCGACCCCGCCAACGCCGCACACGAGCATGAACAGCAGCAGCCCGCGCCAAAGCCGGTGGCCCCTCAGACGCTGGTCACGGTAAGTGATCACATTGTTAAGCTGGAAATTGAACACCATCGCAACCGCAGTCGCGATGGTCTGTTCGGCCTCAAACCCGAGTGGCGTGGTCTTCCGAAGCAGAGCAAGAACGAAAAGGTGGACGACGATACCCAGCGCGCCGACCAGGCCGAAAGAGAAGAAGCGCAGCGGCAGCAGGCCGCCGAAGAGCTTGTCCAGCAGCAGCCCTACGAACTGGATCGCCACCAGCGCGTCCATCTTGCTCTCGCCGGCGGCGCGTTCGCGAAACCGGGCGGGAACCTCCAAGACCCGCAGTGGCGAGGGACTGCTGAGGACGAGATCGAGCAGGATCTTGAAGCCTTGTCCGTTGAGACGGCGAGCGAGGTTCTCGAATAGCGGGCGCGGCAGCATGAAGAAGCCGCTCATCGGGTCGGTCAGGCGCACCGGAAGGAAGGCTTGTGCCAACCAAATGCCTCCGTCCGATAGAACATGGCGGAACGGGCTGCGCAGGCCGGCGCTGTCGCCACCCTCTAGGTGCCGGCTGCCCACGGCGATGTCGTAGCCGCCGGCCTGGAGAGCGCGCAGCATCACTGCCAGAAGGGTCTCGTCGTGCTGAAGGTCACCGTCGATTACAGCGACATAGTCGGCGGAGGATGACAGCGCGCCCTCGATCACCGCCGAGGCCAAGCCTCGCCGGCCAATCCGACGGATGCACCGTACGCGCGGATCGTGCTGGGCGATCCGGCGAACCTCGCGTGAGGTGCCGTCAGGACTGTTGTCGTCGACGTAGATCACTTCCCAGGCGATCCCGGCGAGGGCAGCATCGAGCTTGGCGACCATCGGCGCTACGTTTGGGCGTTCGTTGAAGGACGGAACAATGACGCTCAGGATGGGCGCGGGTTTGGCCGCGGATGCTTCACCTCGCCTCGCTTGGGTGGTCACATCGGCCATGGGCTTCCGATTCGCATCCCCGCACCAAAAGGGTGCGGAATACAAGATGCGCGGGTCAGGTCAAGGGGACCGTAGGCTATGCAACTATGAATTGCATCCAGTTTGGGCCAATATCATTACTTTATCATTATTAGCCTGATTTGAAACAATTAGCGTCTTGCCTAACCCGGAAGATCTGAGTAGGCATTGGAAGTCGTTATGAAATAGGAACTTACATCTAGAACGGCACACCGGAAAGGTTCCGGCTGGTACGGATCGTTTGAAGTGTCTGCACTCGGCTAACGGTGCCCAAGCCAGTCAGTCTCTGCGTCAACTGGTTTTCATGAGCGGTATCGCGCGCCACGAGCTTCAGCAGGAAATCCCCGCCGCCTCGGATCATGTGGCACTCACGCACCTCGGACCAGGCTCCGACAAGCTGCTCAAATGCGGAGAGCACGGCTTCTTTTTGGCTTTCCAGCCCGACAATGGCAAAAAAAGTGATTTCCCACCCGAGCATTTGAGGATCGGTGTCGGCGTGGTAGCCGCGGATGACGCCGGCTTCCTCCAGCGCGCGGACCCGGCGCAGGCATGGCGGGGCTGAGATGCCGGCCCGCTTGGAGAGGTCGACATTGGTCATGCGCCCGTCCTCCTGCAGGGCGGCGAGAATGCGGCGATCGATTGCGTCGAGCAGGACAGGCGCGTCTGAGTTTGGCGGCTTCATGATTAGTTTTTGATCATTACTTTTGGACGGACGTTTCCGGGCCGCAGCTTGACCCGACAATCTATTGCGTATTGGGAGACCCGCAAGGTGAAAAATTTCAAACGTAGTCAATACTAAGCGGGTATCCAAATTTTTGTTGGCTGCGGCGGGGTTGGATGATTCCCTCTTCCCAACGCCTGTCCATCCTATCACCTTGTCGGCATGACCTCACTTGTTCGAGGCTTTGCTCGAGTGCTGGCAGCGATCCGGGCTGTTGTGCTGCTGCTGGCGGCCCTGGTCGTCGGCGCGGTGTGGCTGACCGTGCCGGAAACGCAGCAAACAGCTTCGATCTCCGGGCTGTCAGGTGTGGTCGATATCCGCTACGACACCGACTGGGTGCCGAGAATACGTGCCGGCTCGGAGACTGACGCGGCCTCGGCTTTGGGTTTTCTCCATGCGCGCGACCGATTGTTCCAAATGGATTTGATGCGGCGGGCAGCCTCCGGCCGACTGTCGGAAATCGCCGGGCCAGCGACCCTGCCGATGGACCGGATGATGCGCACGCTGGGGCTTCGGCAGCGCGCCATGGCGGATTTCGCGACACTGCCGCCGGATACCCAGACGATGTTGGAGGCTTATGCGCGCGGCGTAAACGCCTTGATCGATCTGAAGGGGCGCTTCGCCGCGCCGGAATTTCTGGTGCTGGGTTCACCCGAGAGGTGGGAGGCAACAGATTGCCTGCTTTGGGCGAAGACGATGGGATTGTGGCTGTCGATGAATTGGCGGCAGGAACTCGCCCGGCAGGCTGTGGCCGGCCGTGTCCCGGCAGCGATGCTCGAGCAAATGTGGCCGCCCCAGACGGCAGTGCCGGCACCGGATGCAATGAATGCATCGTCAACCCGGTTTGCCGAGACCGCGTCGCGGCTTTTAGCCGTGCTGCCGCAGTTTCCGGGAGCTTATACGTTGCCCTGGAGCGCGTCGAACGAATGGGCGGTCGATGGACGCCACTCGGTGACGGGCAGGCCGCTGCTGGCCGGTGATCCGCATTTGGCGTTCAGCTTTCCCGGGATCTGGTATTTGGCCCGGATCGACATGCCGGGGCGGGTTCTGGCCGGCGCGACCGCGCCCGGGGTGCCATTCCTGGTGCTGGGTCACAACGGGAAAATCGCCTGGACCTTCACTACCACGGGTGCAGACGTGCAGGACATCTTCATAGAGACGCCGGCTGGTCCAGGAGAATACCAAACCCCGAGTGGCCCAAAACCATTTGCGTTACGGGAGGAGCGGATCAAGGTTCGCGGTCAGGACGACGTGGTTCTGACCGTGCGGGCAACGCGGCATGGGCCGGTGATCAGCGACCTGGACCATCCTGATGGACCGATCATGGCGGTGGCAATGGGCAACCTTCAGCCGGCTGACACGGCGGCCTCGGGGCTGCTGGCGCTGAATCGGGCGGGATCAGGTACAGGACGCGGGAACCGCGGCCACGGCGATCAGTTCGCCGGTGCAGAATCTTCTGGTGGCGGACGCGAACACGATCGGGATGTTCGTCACCGGCCGGGTGCCGATCCGCAAGGCAGGCGATGGGTCCGCGCCGGTCTCAGGCGATGGATCGCACGACTGGACCGGATGGGCCTCCGGCGAGCAGTTACCGCGCAGCGTCTCGCCGGAAAGCGGTCGTATCGTGAATGCCAACGAGCCGGTGTGGCAGCC
Source organism: uncultured Pseudomonadota bacterium (assembly GCA_963832865.1). Lineage (GTDB taxonomy): Bacteria > Pseudomonadota > Alphaproteobacteria > Acetobacterales > Acetobacteraceae > Rhodopila. Next base: position 91,970 of record CAWHWH010000039.1, on the reverse strand, counting down.
AGATTTTCCCATATTCATGGGCCGCGACACGTTCGGTGCCTGGCGGGCGAACCGGATCCGGGAGTTGCTCGGCCAGTCAGACCGGCAGACGCTTGCGGACTTCGCTGCGATGCAGGTCGACGTCGTCGACACGTTCGCCAGACAAGTGTTGCCAGCTTTGATGGCGGTTCCAGGGATCACCGGCACGGGTGAAAAGGCGCATGATTTGCTGCGAGGCTGGGACGGATCGGCAGCGATGGAGTCTCCCGCACCGCTGATCTTCAACGCGTGGATGCAGGCGTTCTACAACGCCGTGCTGCACCATGCCGGTCTGACGGCCGGCGTGGGTGCGCCGGTTTCCGACTTCGTCGCGTCTGTGTTGTCCTCGGCTGGAGCACATTGGTGTGACGGCGATTGTGGACCAATGCTGAGGGATTCTTTGGACGAGGCCGTGCGCGACCTGAGCCTGCGTTTCGGTGACGATCCGGCGGCGTGGCGATGGGGTGAGGCGCATCAGGCGACGTTCGCTCATCCGATGGTTCGCGGCATTCCTGTCCTCGGATCGCTCACTACGGTCAGCGTGCCGAGTCCCGGCGACGACACCACGCTCGATCGCGGGGGCACGAACGCGGCGTTCCAGTCGGTGCATGGCGCGGCTTATCGCGGCGTTTACGATCTGTCCGACCTGGACCGCAGCCTGTTCATGGTGACCCCTGGGCAATCGGGAAATCCGTTCAGCAGCCATGCAAGAGATTTTGTTATGCGCTGGCGCGACGGTGCTACGATAACCTTAGGGCCGGCCGCGACCGGCATCGGCGGGACAGTCCACCTGACACCTTGAGATGGAACCATGAGCTTCGGCAGCCTCTACCTGGACGACGATATCCTGACCGGCGGTGTCATGTCGCGGCGCTGCGTGGCTTGGGTGATCGATGTTTTTCTGATCGCGATGCTGGTCTGGGTGCTGTGGTGGATGATGGTGATGTTCGGGCTGCTGACCCTTGGCCTGGGGTTCGGCGTCATGAGCATCCTGCCGTTCGTACCGTTTTGCTATCATTTCTTCTCATTACTCAGCGCGGGGAGCGCCACCCCGGGGCAGCGGATGATGGGCCTGATCGTGCGGCGCAATGATGATCTCGGGCCGCCAACAGTCTTGCAGGCCTTGCTCGCGGTGCTGATCTTCTATCTGACGATGGCCACATCTGGACTGCTCCTGTTGGTGGCGTTTTTCACCATCCGGCATCGGACGTTGCACGACCTGGTGAGCGGATTGGTAGTGGTGCGGGCGGAGGCGTTGACCGCGGCAGGCGGAGGCTGGAACATGTATGGTGGAACGTCTGCCCCATGACAATGTACAAGCCACCGCGCCGGCCGCAGTTCTTTTACACGACGGCCCCCCTGCCCTGCCCCTATCTGGCGGGACGCACCGAACGCAAGGTCGTGACGGAAATCGTCGGGCCGGACGCGGAGGCGCTGCACGACCGGCTGTCTCGGGCGGGTTTCCGGCGCAGCCACAATATCGCCTACGCCCCGGTTTGCCCATCGTGCCAGGCCTGCATCCCAATTCGTATCCCGGTGGATATCTTCCAACCGGACCGGACGCTGCGGAAGATCGCGCGGGTGAATGCCGGTTTGGAGGGGTATCGTGTCGCGGCTCGCGCCACCGCCGAACAGTTCCAGTTGTTCCAGCGCTACCAGATGGTGCGCCACGGCGATGGCGATATGGCGAGCATGAGTTTCTACGACTATCGCGCGATGGTCGAGGATACCCCGGTCGAGACGTTCATCATTGAGTTCCGGGACGACCAGGACCGACTGGTGTCCGCCTGTCTGGCGGATCGGCTTGGTGACGGGCTGTCCGCGGTCTACAGCTTTTTTGCTCCGGGGATGGAAAAGCGGTCGCTTGGGACCCACGCGGTGCTTTGGCTGATCGAACGCGCCCGGGCGTTGGGATTGCCCTATGTTTACCTGGGCTACTGGGTGCCGGAAAGCCGGAAGATGGCGTACAAAGCCCGGTTTAAACCGAGCGAAGTGCTGATGAGCGGGACGTGGCGGGTGCTCACGGACGTTGAGATCGCCGGCGGCGACGCGGCCCAAGTTACGATGGTGACGGAATCGGCGGGTTGACGCGCGGCGCTCGTGCCTGATCCTGACTGGCTGATCTGGGCACGCGAGATCGAGGCGCTGGCGCAGACCGGCCTGGCGTTCAGCAAAGACCCCTACGACCTGGAACGCTATGCCGCGCTGCGGCGTCTGGCCGCTCGGATCATGTCGGAGCATACCGGCGCGAGCCTGGAGCGCATTGAGGGGTTGTTCGACGGCGAAACCGGCTACGCGACCCCGAAAGTCGGCGTTCGCGGCGCGGTGTTTGACGCGGCCGGGCGTATCCTAATGGTGCGCGAGGTGGTCGACGGGAACCGCTGGACCTTGCCGGGCGGGTGGGCGGATGTAAACCAGACTCCGGCCCAATCGGTCGTTCGGGAAGTCTTCGAGGAGTCAGGCTACCGGGTCCGCGCGGTCAAGCTGGCCGGGGTGTGGGACCGTGCGCGACAAGTGCAGCCGCCCATGGCTTTCTCGGTGGTAAGGATGTTTTTTGTATGCGCGCTGGAGGGGGGAGAGGCGGCGACCAGCCTCGAAACGAGCGAGGTCGGGTGGTTTGCCGAGAGCGATATACCGGCTGATTTGTCGCTGCGCCGGACGTTGCCGCATCACATCAGCCGGATGTTCGCGCATTGGCGGGATCCGCGGTTGGCGACGGAGTTCGATTGATTTGGGGTCGAAGACTGCACAATACTTCGCCAGGGTGGCGTCTCGTTCCTTTCATGCCAACGAATCAACGAAAAAGCACCCGCGCTTCGCTGGGAGGTCGCCGGGTTAGACGGCGACGGCGCGCGAGAGCAGACTCTGATACCGGCCGGCACAAACGCCGACTGATATAAGCCAAAACTTCTGCACATCCATGTGAACACGGTGCGCCGGTTCTGTCATCCTTGGGCCTTTCGACTTCCAACAGGGGGACCGGTTGGCCGCGATTTGAACCTGCCTCACCAAGCTGCTTGTTGGTGTATCATGCGGCGTTTGGGTCACCACTGCATCCGTCACGGGTCAAGCCATATCACCCCGGGCTACGCCGGCCACAACTACACTTTAGGCGGCAACTTGCCTGACACAGGGGGCCTTGCGTTGGGCAGCGCTGCCCGCACCGTGGCTTCCATCGGGCTCCATGCAAACCAGGACTGGAATGATCTGATATCGGCGGGCATCCCGTCCAGATGCAGGTCGCCTCGACGCACAGCCTCGGCAAAGGGCATATGGCCCAGCCAGACGCGATAAAACGCCGCGATATCGGCGGCCACGATCACATCGATATCAAATCCAGGATTCTGGAGACAAATTGACGCCCCGGCCGACGATTCGATAACGAACCAAAAATGCTTCTTCGATGGCACACCCCGAAACTCGAATTCAATCACGATGCGCGGCCTGGGCATCCGATTGAGAAAGACGCGCCGTCGCATCCACCACATCAGGACACCAGGATCAAGTTCGTTCCGTTGCGGATCGCCAAAGGCCCAGCGCGCGCCCCACGTACCCAGCAGATCGATCAGTTGCTGCAGCTCTCGCCCAGCCGCCGTCACTCGATAATCGATGCGCAGTCCGCGCGAGGCGGTGCGCCGTTCCACCACGCCGGCGTGTACAAGTCGGCGCAGCCGCTCGGCCAGAAGCGTGCGCGAGATGCCGGGAAGACCACGCTCGAGGTCGTTGAAGTGCGTAATATCGGCAAGTAGTTCACGGATGATCAGCACTGTCCAACGATCGGCGAGAAGCTCCGCCGCTCGGGCGACTGGACAATATTGGCCGTAAAGATGCACGGCACCCCCGGTAATCTGCTCTGGTTCGGCCAGCAGTCCGATTTCTGAACTAGCCAACGTCTCCCAAGGCATCACACTCCCGGCTAAACGTCAGTCGGTGCCGCTGCCCCCGGCGAAGCGTCCGAACACTAGAAGGCCTGCAGACACCCCAGCGGCGAGCGCGCCGGCGCTTCGCTCACTTGTTGCCGGAATATTATATCAAGGCACTCGGAGGTCAATATGCGAAAATTACTGACCAGCGCAATCATACTCCTCGCTGGCGTCGCGACCGCGCATGCGACGGAGGATCAGATCGAGCCGAAGGCCGGAACCTGGAAGACCTGGGTGATCTCTTCAGGTCGCGAATTTCAAGCCATTGCACCCCCGAACGATGCTGCCACTGCCTCCGAGATTGACCAGCTCAAGAGCCTCGCCAACAAGCGCAATGTAATCGCGAAGGACCTCATCGCCTATTGGAACGTCGGGCCGCCGTCGTACCGCTGGCAGGAAATCGCGCTGAGCGAGGTCATGCGCAATAATTTGCCGTGGAACTATGCGATGAGAGACTTCGCCCTACTCCACGTTGCCATTTACGACGCGATGGTCGCCGCCTGGAACAGCAAATACACCTATAATCGTAAGCGACCGAGCGAGGTCGATGATACCTTTGCTGCGGAATTGCCCAATCCGCATAGCCCGTCCTACCCGGCTGAACACGCGGTCGCTGCGGGAGCCGCCGCGGCAGTGCTGTCCTACCTGTTCCCGGAGCGTGCGTCGTACTTCGCAGACAAGGCTGAACAGGCAAGCCAATCCCGCTTGCTTGCGGGAGTTCAATATCCAAGTGACGTCAGCGCCGGGCTCGAGCTCGGGCGCAAAGTCGCTGCGCGTGTGATTGAGCGTGGTAAAGCCGACGGCTCCGATGCTAAGTGGAGTGGCAACGTGCCGACCGGGCTTGGAAAGTGGAACGGCACCAATCCGGTCCTACCGCAGATGGCAACTTGGAAAACCTGGGTCCTGGACTCACCCAGCGAGTTCAGGGCTCCTCCTCCTATTGCCTACGACTCGCCAGAAAAGGCCGCGGAGCTTGCTGAGCTGAAAGATTTCAAGCGCACTCCTAAAAGCAATTCCGCCGCTTATTTCTGGGAGTATGCAGTAGGCGGCTTGCGCGCCCATCGGTCCTGGAGCGGGCAGATCGGCCGGCTAGTCCTCGAGTACCGGCTCGACGATGATCCGCCCTTGGCAGCACGTGCATATGCGCTCCAGAACGTTACCTCGATTGATGCCGGCATTGCCTGCTGGGACAGCAAGTATGCATACTGGGCGATCCGTCCCGTTCAGCTCGACCCAGAGGTCAAGCCGCTCTTCCCAACACCGAACCACCCCAGCTATCCAGCCGCGCATGCCTGCCTTTCCACCGCGACGGCCACCATTCTAGGATACTTGTTCCCGCGCGATGCAACCCTGCTCGGGGCGCTAGCCGAAGAAGCCCGCGAAGTCGCGGGTCTGGGCCGGCATTCACTACCGCAGCGACAATGTTGCCGGCGCCGCACTCGGTCAGGCGGTCGCTGACAAGGTGATCCGCTGGGCACAAAAAGATGGTTCATAAAGAGTGTTGGACGGAACGGCTTCGCCACCAGTTCGATTTCTGAACTAGCCAACATCTCCCCAAGATTCACAATCCCGGATCAACGTCAATTGGTACCGCTACCCACGAAGGAGCGTCCGAACACTAGAAGTCTGCAGACACATTAGCGGCAAGGACGGCGGCCGTTGTGCATTGCGGGTGGTCATCAGGAGTAAATAAACAACAACTTCATCCGAAAGGATGATGTTATGCAGGGGCAAATGTTATGTTGAAGAAGCTGCTGACTTCTTGACGCTCGACCTTTTACCCAATCTACAGCAAGACAATAATTGACGCTCTTGCGGGCGTCTTGATCAGGGGCGTGCCGGTCCACCCCGCCAAACCATAGTCGGGGCAGGATATCCTCCAGTTAATCTGCGTGTGGAGTCAACAACAACAGAGAGGTGTGTGATGGGCTTACAAGCACGGCTATTCCTTGGTATGGCCTCCGCGGCCATGGTCTTCTTCCAGCTTCCCCATGTGGGCGCCTTTGCGGCGCCGGCCGGGGGCGATGCCGTCATCCTCTGGAACGCAAACGCAGGCGTGGCCGCCACAAAGGCATGCATCGCTCCCTTCGACGATCCGTTCCACGAATCGCGTATCTACGCGATGACGCACATCGCCATCCATGATGCGCTGAACGCGATCGACCGCCGGTTTGAGCCTTACACGTTCGACAAGAAAGCGGAACCAGGAACTTCTCCAGATGCCGCGGTGGCGGCAGCGGGACGCGATGTTCTGGTTTCGCTCATCGGCCAGCTGCCTCCTGAATTAGTCAAGAAGGAGTGCATTGATGCGGGTGTTTCCAGCGCCGAAGCTGCCTATATCGCTGCCCTTGCCGCCATCCCCGACACGCCAGCCAAGAAACAGGGTATCGCCCTGGGACAGGCATCGGCGGCGGCGATCCTCAAGGCGAGGGCTGATGACCACGCCGTGGGACCATTCCTGAATAAGAACTGCCCCCCGCCCGAGCCTGGAAAGTATCAATGCACACCGGGGTTCCCATTTATTGCTTTTGAGACCTGGGAAAAAGTGACCCCCTTCGTGCTTGAGAATAATGCACAGTTCCGGCCTGGGCCGCCCTACGCAGTGACCGACAAAACCTTCAAGACTGACCTGGATGAAGTGAAATCGCTTGGCGGTGATGGCACCACGACACCCAGTGCCCGCACAGCAGACCAGACCCAAATCGCCCTGTTCTGGCTGGAAAGCTCCCCGCTGAAATGGAGCCGCATTGCCAGGACCGTCGCCACCAACAAGGGGCTGAACCGGTGGGAGAACGCGCGGCTGTTCGCCCTGCTCAATATGGCACTGGCGGACGGCTATGTCGCCATGGTGGCGTCCAAGAGCCATTACAACTTCTGGCGCCCGGTCACCGCTATTCGGAGCGGCGGTGATCCCACCTGGACACCATTGCGGCCGACACCTCCGGACCGAGAGTACCCTTCGGGTCACGCCATGGAAGGCGGAGCGGGGGCTGAGGTGCTGAAGCAGGTCTTCGGCACTGACCAGATCAGCTTTCAGGATTGCGGGTTGGCGCTTCCTGCCGGGAGTACCTGTAACGATGCGACGCCGGTGCTCCGTTCATATACCAGCTTCACCCAGGCGGCGACCGAGAACGCGTATTCGCGCGTCCTCGTTGGGTTCCACTTCCGCAACGCGACCATTGAAGGTACCGCGTACGGTCGAGAGATTGGCGAGCGTGCGGCCACGCTCCTGCGGCCTGTGCAATAAGTTGTCCGCGAGGCTTTCTCCATCTCCCACCCCTTGGCCCGCCGGGGCGGCTAAATACAGGCAAGGGGCTGGTGCGCGTCGCCGGCCCTTCTTGCTTCATTGTCATTGAGAACATGTTACGTTTGAGGACCGCCGGCGGAGCCATTTCGGGACAGCCGGTGGACCTCGCTGGCATTGGCACGGTCGCCCGTCTCTTTGGTTGTCGGTCCCGAATGATGTGATGCTTGAGGTATTTCGATGGAGTGGGTTCCGTGGATCTCGCCAAGCCACGTAAGTAGCTCCTCAAGATCATCGTCGATGCCATAGCTAGTTTGACACCGGCCCTCAGCCGACCCACCCTGGATGAAAAAATATCTGAGCAAGTGGCGATTTGAAGAAGGTCTTTCCTTTTTTCTTCCTAGAAGTCTTCCCGACAGGGCGTTGTACCGACCGCGAACTACCCGGTTCGCCCTCGCGCGCTTCCCCAGGGGGAGTCGCCTATCGGGATCGTGAAAGTAGACGCATACTTCTGACCCAGTAAGAGCCTTGCGAGAACGCCGCTAGATGACTGACGCTCGGACCACGGCAACGGCAGTTTACGCCGTGAATCGGGAATCCGAGTCAACATCGGACTCAAAACAAAACGGAGGAACCTGATGCTATTCAAGCGCCTGGGCTGTGCGTTGCTCGCCGCCACGCTGCTGCTAGCGGGGAGCTTTACTGCGAGAGCGCAGAACCCGATCACGATCGGATTCGGCATGGCGCTGACCGGTGGACTGGCCCCGAACGGGAGGGCGGCCCTGTTCGCGATGCAGATCTGGGAAAAGGAGATCAATGCCGGAGGCGGCCTGCTCGGGCGGCCGGTGAAGCTGGTATATTACGATGACCAGTCGAACCCGGCCACGGTTCCCGGGATCTACACGAAACTGCTCGACGTCGACAAGGTCGATTTAGTTGTGAGCGGCTATGGCACCAACGTGATCGCGCCGGCGGTGCCAGTGGTGATGGGACACAACCGGACGTTCCTCACGTTGTTCGGTCTCGCGGTCAATTCGGAATTCAACTACCCAAGATATTTCTCTATGGTACCGATCGGTGGCCCGAAGCCGAAGGAAGCCTTCGCGCGCGGCTTCTTCGGCCTCGCGATGGCGCAAGATCCGAAGCCCACGACGCTCGCCATTGTTGGCGCGGATGCCGAGTTCCCGCATAACGCGATGGATGGGGCGCGGGTCGTGGCAAAGGAAATCGGGCTGAAGGTCGTCTACGACAAAACCTATCCGCCAACGACGACCGACTACTCGCCCATCGTACGCGCGATCCAGGCGACCAATCCGGATATCATCCTGGTTACCTCGTACCCCCCGGATACCGTCGGCATGATCCGGGCCGCCAACGAGGTCGGCCTGAAAGCGAAGCTATTCGGCGGCGGCATGGTCGGGCTTCAGAGCACTTCGATCAAGATGCAGCTTGGCCCGCTGATGAACGGCATCGTTGATTACGACTTCTGGCTGCCCTGGTCCGGGCTCGCCTCGCCAGCCAGCTTTGAGTTCCTGAAAAAATACCAGGCGGGGGCAGGTGCCCAGGGTATCGACGCACTTGGATATTACTTGCCGCCGTTTGCCTATGCCTACATGCAGGTGCTGCAACAGGCGGTCCAGGCGGCGCAGAGCCTGAACGATGACAAGCTTGCCGACGCGTTGCGCCAGGGCACGTTCAAGACTATTGTCGGCGATATCAGATTTGGCCCGAATGGCGAATGGGTCGAGCCGCGCGTGCTGGCGGTGCAGTTCCAGAACGTGAAGGCCAACGACATGGAGCAGTTCCGCGATCCGAAGACCGAGGTAATCCTCTGGCCACCGGAACTGAAGACGGGTGATATTCAGTATCCATACTCGGACGTGAAACGGTAATCGTGCCGAGCCGGCTTGGGGGAATTTCACCCCGAGCCGAACTCGTGCCACTCCTTGGGGCCACCGGCGTCAGCGATACGAGAGACCACCCTTTCCCGACCTTGTGCCGGCGACGGTGGCCGCAATCATCAGGCTTGGTCAGGAAACGTTGCGAATGGCAGCTACCGATTCCAGGTGGCGTAGCCGGTAGCGGTGCCGTCCTGCCAGTTTTGGGTGACACCAACAAAGGTGTTACTTCCCTTGATCTCTTTGTATTTGCCTGTTCCGCCCGTCCACTCGAACGTTCCGGGGCCGCGCTGCCCGGGTCCCGGCGCCCCTGCGTTCTGCCATGTAAGATAGGCCTGATCGCCATCAAGATCGGTGATCACGCAATAACTACCACCCTTTTCCTTTTTGTTGTTGAGGTCGATGTCATCCCACGCGGGGCACTTCACGCCGGCATGATCGAACAGACCCTTCTCCTTGTCATTGAAGAAGGTGCCAGAGAACTCCCCAACCCAGTAGATATGGCCCTTCTAAATCTCGTACGCCTTGCCGACGCCCAAGAAGCCAGCCTGGCCAACAGGCTTCCAATCCTCGGCCCGCGTCCCTCCTGAGATGCTCAACCCTGCAGAAAGCGCGGCAACCGACAGCAGCAGTCTTGTGCTTTTCATGGTTATCCTCCCGCGACAATGTTTCTGGATGCATTTGCTTTTGAGACGGCCGGTGCGCCATTTAGGCGCAATTCATCGCGTCAGAGACGCCCTCGAATGTCAAGCACCGCCTTGCCATTTTGCAATTTTCTTTCGTGGTAGCGGCGGCCTGAAACCGCATAAGTAGATTTTATGATGCCTGTTCCCCACGTGCCGCGATGATTGCAAGCCTTCATCGAGCCCGCAGGCTCGCCTGGCGGCTACTGCCCCTACCCCAAGCTTCCGTTCCCCTGCGTCAGCCCCAACCAGTCGTCACTCTGCATCTCATCCAGCCGCGAGGCCGTCCGTTCAAACATGCCCGCGTTCTCGCCGCGCTGATAAAGTTGATCCGGCAACGCATCAGCCGAGGCGATTAGCTTCACGCGTTGATCGTATAGGGTGTCCACCAATACGATAAACCGCCGCGCCTGATCGTAGTTGTCCGGCGACAGCCGGGGGATTCCGTCCAATATCACCGTATGAAAATGCGTGGCGATCGCCAGATAGTCTCCGGCACCCAGCGCGGTGTTGCACAGGCTGTCGAAGTCAAAGCGAGCGACGCCGTCGGAAGCCTGAGGAACAACGAGTTCACGCCCCATCACCGTCAGGGTAACGGGTCTGACCGCCGAACCCCCCGTCAATCGCCGGAACGCCTTGTCCAATTCCAAGCGCGACATTTCGTCGGCCGGCACCTGCCAGGTGCGCAGACCGCGCATCCGCTCACGCCGGTAATCACGCTCGCCGTCCATTACCAGAAGCTCAAGCCGTTGCTTGATCAGTGCGATAAACGGCAGGAAAGCGTCATGGCCAGGCTGACCCTTGAACAGATCGTCCGGTGCGGTATTGGACGTCGTCACCACGACCACGCCGCGATCGAACAGCGCCTGAAACAATCGCCCGAGGATCATCGCGTCGACAATATCGTTGACCTGAAACTCGTCGAAACACAGCAGCGCTGCGTCCACCGCGATCTGATCGGCCAGCGGAGGGATCGGATCGGAGACGTCCGGATGGGCCTTCTTGTATGCGTGGAACCGCGCATGGACGTCTTGCATGAAGCGGTGAAAATGGATGCGCTGCTTGCGCGAGACCTGCGCGGCGTCGAAGAACAGGTCCATCAGCATAGATTTGCCACGCCCGACCGCACCCACGAGATACAGCCCGGTCGGCACATATTCCTCGGCATGGCGCCGGCGCATCAACCGAGACAGCAGTCCCCCACCGATCGCTGGAACCGGCTCGGGGTCGTAATCGCGCAGCCTTTCCCACAGGTCCTGCAGGCGCTCGACCGCTGCCGCTTGCGCCGGATCGGCCGCCAGCGAACCGGTGGCGATCAGGTCCTGGTAGGCTGGCAGCGGTCCGGTCAGTTGAGATGGGTGGGCTTGGCTATCCATGAGGGCGCACTGGAGATAGCGTGTCCGGACGCCAACGCCTAGACTTCTCGGCCTGATGACGACAGCAACCCTGCCCTCGATTCTCCCGGCCGTGATCGACCTCGTGCAACAGGCCGGCACCTGGCTCGCCGCCGAGTTCAGCCGGCCCGATGGTCCTCGGTTCAGCAACAACGACACCGCGCCGATCGACACCGAGATTGAATTGTTTCTGCGCGAGCGTCTGACGGAGTTGCTGCCGGCCCGATTCGTCGGCGAGGAAGAGGGTGTTCTGGCCGCCGAGGCGAACGGCTATTGCTGGGTCGTTGATCCGCATGACGGCACGCGAGCGTTCCTGGAGGGACGGCGCGGCAGCGCGGTCTCGGTCGGGCTGCTACGCCATGGTACCCCGGTTCTGGGCGTGGTGTTTGCCCCGATCAGCCCGGATCGCGGACCTGACCTGATCGCCTGGGCGGAGGGCAGCGCCATCACGCGCAACGGCGCCCCCGTAGCGATCGATCTGAGCCACCGCGATCTGGCCCCTGCAGATGTCGTGTTCCTCAACCATGGCGCCGGCCAGCGACCCGTCTGGAACAGCACGGCCTGCACCTTCGCCCGGTTCATGCCGCTGCCGTCGATCGCGTACCGGCTGGCCAGGGTCGCGGTCGGGGATGGCATCGCGACAGTCACGCTGCGCCCGGTCAATGCGCACGACATCGTTGCCGGGCACGCGCTGTTGACCGCCGCCGGTGGTGTCCTGGTGGCCGAGGACGGCATGGAGGTGACCTACGCGGAGGATGGAACCCACCGCCCCTTTGCCTGCTTTGGTGGTGCACCCGCCGCCGTGGCAGCCCTGCGCGCTCGGATCTGGCGCGGCAGCAGCGAACCGCGGCGAGAGCCGATGGTCACGCTGGGCTGGCCTCGAGTGCCGGAGGGCCAGCGGTTGGACCGCGCCTTGGGCTGCATGTTGGGGATGGTGATTGGCGACAGTCTGGGGTCCCAGGTGGAATTCCAGAACGCCGAGACGATCCGAGCAACTTATCCCGGCGGGGTCCACGATCTGGCTGTCAGCCCAGTGTGGCATACGTTGGCGGGGCAGCCGACAGATGACGCCGAATTGGGCCTGGCATTGGCGCGCAGCCTGGTGCGGACGCGCCAATACGACCCTGAAGACGCCGCAGCTGCTTACGGGCGTTGGTACGCCAGCAAGCCGTTCGATTGCGGTCACACCACCGGCATAGCGTTCGGCGCCGCCGCGTCGGCGGCGGGTGACAAGGCTCGGGCCGCTCGGAGCGCAGCCGACCGGGGCAGCCAAAGCAACGGTTCGCTGATGCGTATCGCGCCGATCGGCGTGTGGGCCGGCGATCCCGACGAAGCCGCGGCAACCGCCGGCGAGGATTCCGCACTGTCTCATCCGCATCCGGTCTGCCGCGCGAGCTGTGCCTGCTTCGCAGCCGCCATTACGGCCGCTCTGTTGGGGGCAGACCGGCAGGAGATGATGGAAACCGCGCTCCGGGTCGCCGACACGGCCGGATCCGAGGCCGCTCCGGTTGCCGCCGCGCTGCGTCGGGCTGCCGCTGGCGTTGCTCCCAGGGAGTTTCAGCACCAGATGGGTTGGGTGCTGATCGCCTTGCAAAACGCGTTTTTTCATCTGGCCGCGGGCACGGCGGTGGAGCCCGCGCTGATTGCAACCGTGGGTCACGGCGGCGATACCGATACCAACGCAGCGATCGCGGGTGCCCTGCTCGGTGCGGCCGATGGACGAGCGTCGCTGCCGGTCAGGTGGGTGCTACCTGTGCTGACCTGTCGCCCCGATGCCCGTCTGCATCCGGCGCGACCCAGACCCGATGAATATTGGCCGGATGACCTCCTCGACCTGACCGAGGCTTTGCTGCTATGCCGCGCGCCGTCATGATCGACCTTGATTACGCCAAGCTGGCCGCGACGCCGGTTTCCACTGATCCATTCCCGCACGTCGTGGTTCCGGGGTTTGTGCCGCCGGCCAGCCTGAAGGCCGTGCTCGGCGACCTTCCGCCGCTTGGCAGACGCGGTTCATTTCCCGTGGATTCCGTCAAGCTCGGTCCCCACGCCGCGGCGTTGATGGAGGCGATGGAAGATCTGCCGCTGCGTGCCGCGATCGAGCGGCTGTTCGGGCTCGACCTGCGCGGCTCGCCCACCATGGTGACGCTGCGTGGCTGGACCAGTGAGCGGGATGGGCGGATCCATTGTAACTCGCTGGCGAAGCGGGTGACGGTGCTGCTGTATTTGAACCCGGAGACGGATGCCTGGAGCCGGCAGGACGGCTGCCTCCGCCTGTTGCGGGGTCCCACCGACCTGGAGGATTTCGCCGTCGAGGTACCGCCGGTGAACGGAACACTGCTGGTGTTTCCCAATGGGCCGACGACATGGCATGGGCACCGGCAGTTCGTGGGACAGCGCTACAGCGTGCAGCTCAATTATATGACGACGGACGACAAGGCGCGGAGTGAACTGCGCCGGCACCGGCTTTCCGCGTTCGTCAAGCGGCTGACCTCGGGCGGCGTGAGGCTCGGCCGAGGGGCCAAAGCCGGCTAGGAAGACTCACCTATCCGGCGATGATCGAGCAACGCTGCGGGGTTTGCGGGTTGCCTTCTTGCCTCGGGCCGCGACGACTGCCGCCTCGACCGCTTGGCGTGCCCAGTCTTGGAAATTGTCAGGATCGTCCAGCAATTCGGGCGGACATCGCCAATAAGACTGGATTGTATGCACGCCGTGCTTGGTATCATAGCTGAACGGGGCCTCTCCGGCGGCTTCGTACGCCGCCCGGTTGACGTCGTTCACCTTCAGGAACAGCTCGTCGCGGGCGATCAGGCCGAACATCATCCCGCCATGGAACAATCCGACACCGCCGAACATTCGGCGCGCCGAGATCGGCCCGAGCGGTGTCAGCAGTTCGAGCAGATATGCGGTTAGGTTGTCATGGTCGCGCATGGCATTCATCATACATCGATCGGCAACGGCGGCAGAGAATGCCCACCATCAATCCGGCGCCGATAGTCGGATCCGGATCGCCAACCGGACTGTCCACAGGATCACGAAGATGGCTCCGCACCCCTCGCCTGTCGCAACCTTCGATACTGGCCTGATGGGCCGGTTGCGCGGCCGCTCCGCCCTCCTCACCCCAGCCGAAATGGGCCGGGCCGACCAAGCGGCGGCACGGCATGGTCACCCCAGTCCCGAGCTGATGGAGGCTGCCGGCCGCGCCGTTGCACGCGCAATTCGGCGTCATTTCGGGCGCTGCCGAGTGCTGGTGCTGGCCGGCCCGGGCAACAACGGCGGCGACGGTTACATTGCCGCGCGCCTGCTGGCTCAGGATGGTTGGCCGGTGCATCTGGCCGCGCTCGCCCCGCCGCGGGAGGGGTCCGACGCCGCCGGTGCGGCTCGCCTCTGGTTGGGCCCGATGGTCGCGTTTTCGCCCGAGGAAGTCCGTCGATCGGACGTCGTGGTCGATGCGGTGTTTGGAGCCGGGCTGACCCGGCCCGTTGATGGTTTGGCCGCCGAAACGCTGAGGGCAGCCAAACGCGTTGTTGCCGTCGACGTTCCCTCCGGCCTCGACGGATCGACTGGATTGCCGCTGGGGTATGCCCCCACGGCCGAACTGACAGTCACCTTCTTCCGGCTGAAACCTGGCCACCTGTTACTGCCAGGCCGCGACCTGTGTGGACGGATCGAACTGGCCGATATCGGCATCCCGGATAGCGTGCTGGATGGGATCGCGCCCCAGGCCTTCGCCAACCTGCCGACCTTGTGGCGGCTGCCCGCCCTGACCGCCGAAGCCCACAAATACACGCGGGGGCATGTCACCGTCGTCGGCGGCGCCACCATGACCGGCGCCGCCCGCCTGGCCGCCGAAGCCGCTCGGCGAGCGGGAGCCGGCATGGTCACGATCGCGGCTCGTGGCTCCGCCGAAATCTATCGATCAGGCGAGCCGGGGCTGCTGGTCAGCGAAGCGGACATCGGCACGCTGCTACATGACGACCGGCGAAAAGTCTGGGTTTGCGGGCCGGGGCTTGGTCCGGAGGAGGCGCGGACCGTCTTCCCGGCCCTGGTGTCGGCGAACCGGACGGTAGTCGGCGACGCGGACGTGTTCTCGGCATTCACCGGAGAGCCGGAGGCGTTGCGAGGCGCGGCGGTGCTGACGCCGCATGCTGGAGAATTCGCGCGGGTGTTTGGCGCGCCGGCCAACGATCGGTTATCCGCCGCGAGGGACGCCGCGGCCCAGACGGGTGCCGTCGTCCTGCTGAAAGGCGCCGACACCATCATCGCGGCGCCGGACGGCCGGGCGGCGGTCAATTTTACCGCCCCGCCCTGGCTTGCGACCGCCGGTGCGGGCGACGTGCTGTCCGGTATCATTGCGGGGCTTCTCGCGCAGGGAATGCCAGCGTGGGAGGCTGCGGCGGCGGGTGCTTACCTGCATGGCCGAGCGGCGGTGCTCGCCGGGCGCGGACTTGTGGTCGAAGATCTGCTGCCAGCACTTATTCGTGTATTGGCCACAGAATTCTGAGGCGACACTTTTTCGCCACACCAGCTATGCTGTGCCCGCCGTCGATCGAAATGAGGCCTGCATGAGCGAAGCTGTTTCCACCGGGTTGCTCGACCGTGCCATCCGGCGAATCACCGGCGTATGGCGCGACATGGCGTCCAGCGTCTCTGGGGAAGGCGACGAGACCCTGGAAGCGCAGATGCAGGCGTGCCTGGCCGGGCGTGGCGGCGAGGTCAGCGCGCGCAACCGGGCGGCCAAGCTGGCGCAGACCTACCTGACTCAGGACGAGGCCGGACGGAAGGAGTTTCTCCGGACATTGGCCGCATTCGATTCCGATCCCGATGCGGTCGCCCACGCATATGCAAAGGTTCAGGCGGCCTCGGACGTGGCCGAGCGAGCGACCGCGAAGGCGGCGCTGCGCCGGGCGCTGGAACCGCCTCGGCTTAAGTTGCTGACGCAGTTCACGTCGATACCGGACGGACGAAAATTTCTGGTCGATCTGCGCGGGTCGCTGCTGAAGGTGCGCGGATCCGACAAGCTTCTCACCGCTCTCGATGCGGATATGCGCGGCCTGCTCGCGGCCTGGTTCGATATTGGGTTTCTGGAGCTGCAGCGGATCGACTGGAACAGCTCCGCCGCGCTGCTGGAAAAGCTGGTCGACTATGAGGCTGTGCATGCGATCCGCTCTTGGCGCGACCTGAAGAACCGGCTGGATTCCGACCGGCGGTGCTACGCGTTCTTCCATCCTCGTATGCCGGGCGAACCGCTGATCTTCGTGGAGGTCGCCCTGGTGAAAGGCCTATCCGGCAGCGTGCAGGCTCTGCTCGATGAGAAAGCACCGGTGCAGGATCCGGCCCATGCCGATACCGCGATCTTCTACTCGATCAGTAACTGCCAGGCGGGGTTGGCGGGGATCAGTTTCGGCAACTTCCTGATCAAGCGCGTGGTCGAGGAACTGTCGGGCGAATTCCGCAATCTGAAGACGTTTGCGACGTTGTCGCCGATCCCGGGGTTCCGTCGCTGGCTGGACCCGTTATTGGCAAGAGACGAACCGGGGATGCTGAGCGACGATGAGGCGTCCGGTCTGATTGCCGCGTTTCCTGCCGAAACGGGATGCGCGGCGTTGGCCGGCACAATCGGCAAGCGCCATTGGTGGCGGGACGGGACCCTGCGCAAAGCGGCCGAGCCTGTGCTGATCCGGCTGGCCGCGCGGTATCTGTTGGGTGAGGCAACCGGCAAGCGGGCCAAAGATCCGGTGGCGCATTTCCACCTGTCGAACGGGGCGCGGGTGGAGCGGCTGAATATGGCTGGAGACACCTCCGACAAGGGCGCCAAGGAAAGCGCCACCCTGATGGTCAATTACCTCTACGATCCGGGAAAGATCGAGGACTGGCACGAGGATTATGCCGGCGAGGGGAAGCGCAACGCCTCAACAGCGGTGCGGAAGCTGGCTCGGGGGTGGAGTTAGTTTTTACGGCACGTCCAACGGTCCTGCCGCGCAGGGCTCGGCGGACCGAGCCTCAACCACGCGCTCTACCACGTCGAGCAGACGCAGGTCGGCGAACCGCCGTCCGATGACCTGAACGCCAACAGGCAGCCCGCCGCCGGTGCGCCCGATGGGCACTACGACGACTGGATTTCCGCTCACGTTGAAGATGATCTCGTGCCGCAGATTGGCCTCGATCTGCGGCAGGCGGCTGTCGTCGATCTCGATCGGTGCTTTGGCGGATCGGTGCGTGAATGCGGGCACCGGGAATACCGGACATATCCACGCGTCTAAACCTTGCAAGAACGTGTCGATCCGCTCAATCAGTGCCGCGCGCCGCCGCACAACGTTCTCG
Organism: uncultured Pseudomonadota bacterium; assembly: GCA_963832865.1. Lineage (GTDB taxonomy): Bacteria > Pseudomonadota > Alphaproteobacteria > Acetobacterales > Acetobacteraceae > Rhodopila. Next base: position 74,489 of record CAWHWH010000039.1, on the reverse strand, counting down.
GCGTCGCGTGGGCGCAGCGCCAGGCCGACGAACAATCCCTCCATCATGGCACTGCGCGGGCCGACGCGCCGCAACAAAGGCGATGCCAACCGCCTCAGCCATCGCCGCGTAGGCGATTGGAACAGGGTGTTCATGAGGCCCAAGCACTGCCCAGAAAGCTCCCACGCATCAGGAAAATCGAGGCCGGCATCCGTACGCACGGTATCGTGCCCAGCGCAACGCTGGGCGTCGATGAACGCCGCAATGATTGCCTGGTATTCGCGCGAGACCGGCGTGCCGCCGAAGTCGTCGGTCCAGGCGATCCGCAGCCGTCTGTCGATCGCTGGTGTCGACCCGTTCGTCATCGCGATGACGCGGTAGGCCAACCGCAAATCGGCGACGCACCGCGCGATTGGGCCGAATGTTGCCATCTCGGCCAGCGGCAACCATTCTCTCGGAACCGCGAGTGGGCGGGCGGTTGCGACATGGCCCCTGCCTGGGACGCTGCCGCCGGTCGGTTTCAATCCGCATATTCCGCAGAAATGCGCCGGGATCCGGATCGAGCCGCCAATGTCGCTGCCTAGGTCAAGGTAGGACATGCCCGCCGCTACCGCGGCCGCGGCACCGCCGGAACTGCCACCGGGTGTGCGGGCGAGATCGAAAGGATTGTTCGTTCGCCCAAATACTCTGTTGTTGGTCTGGATGCCGTTGGCCAACTCCGGCAGGTTCGTCTTGCCGAGGATTATCGCGCCGGCTTTTCGGAGGCGCGCCACTGCAACCGCGTCCTCTCGTGGTACCCTGTCGGCAAATGGCTTGAAGCCGGCCGTCGTGCGGAGGCCGGCAGTGTCGAAGGAATCCTTTATCGTTATCGGAACCCCGTGCAGTGATCCCCAGATCTCGCCGCGGGCACGAGCGGCGTCAGCCTCAGCGGCGCGCTGCCGTGCACCCTCGGCATCGAGCGTGACGATCGCATTCAGTTGAGGATTGATCCTGGCAATCCGATCCAGACATTGTGCCACCGCCTCCTGCGCCGTCGTTTCGCCATTCAGGATGGCCTGCGCGAGTGACGTTGCCGAGACAAAGCTCGCGTCATTAGCTGCAATCATCACAGCCTCCATCACTGCCGAAGGGGAGAAAAGACCCACGACGCAACGCTTGCGGTGTGCCGCTACGTAGAAACTGTTTTACATCGCCGCTTTCGTCCGGGCGATCATCCCGCCGGCAGCGGCATGTCAACGCGTAGGCGGCGTCCAGTCACTCCTGTAGTCAGCTTCCGGCGAGCCGTGGCACCTCCCCGTCGGAAACGACTTACGTCGCCTATTCCGCAGCCGCCACCAGCGGCGGGGCCTCGATGTAGCTTTGCGCCAATCGTCGCCCGGTCTCGCGCAGCAGCTTCTTATCCAGCTCAGGGCTTTTTGCCGGTGGGACATGCACGACGGTATCGTTGCAATAGGTCGGGATAATGCCGCTATCGCGCGACAGGCCAACCGGCTGCCCGCCCGCCTTGACCGCTCGGATATCGCGCCGGAGCTGGTTGCGGAACATCGTGATCCCGCGATCAGTCGTGCCGAGATGTTCCATGCCATGGACAGCGACCGGGCGCTGCGACACCTGGGCTTCGAAGTCTTGCGGCCGGCGTTGGCTTTCTTCGTACGTGTCAGCGGCAAGCTGGCCGGGCAGCATGATGCTGCGGTCTGCCCACCAAGCCGGGGTGACGACCCCCTCGGTCTCGCTGACGTGGCGGAATTCGATCAGCATCGTATTGGTATCGTCGAGCGGCACGATCCAACGGCTCATCATCGGGCCGCTGAATGGATGCGCCTCCTGACCGGTTTCCCAGATCGGTGCGACCTGCTGCAGATTGGGCAACACGTTCTCGACCATCCGCGCCCAGATATTGTTCCCGACGCGCCTGGTCGCGATGTAGATGGTCCCGACAGGGGTCTCGGCGAACTCCAATTCCGGCAACACGCCGAATTCGTCGGTGAACACGGCCCCGCTGACGATCGTATGCAGGAACGCGGTGTGGATGGCGTCCATCGTATTTTCGAGAATCTGCAGCCAGTTGCACGGATAGAAATACTTCTGGCCGGGAATCATCCGATAGCCCAGGCGATTGAAGCTGTCATAGGTCGGAAATGCCGGCATCTGTTCCGGCGGCCCCATGTAGCCGAAGATCATGCCGTGGGTTTCGTGCACCGGATAAGCGCCGTGGCAGAGCCGGTCCTTCAGCGTGCTGGTCGCCGGCTCGCCGGGTGTCTCAAGGATTGTGCCGTCCACGTCGAACAGCCAGCCGTGGTAGCAACAGCGTATCCCCTTCGCGCCGACCAGGCCGAACTCGAGCGATGTGCCGCGGTGCGGGCAATGCCGCTCCAGCAGGCCGACCGCGCCGCTGCCGTCGCGAAACACCACCAACTCCTCGCCGAGGATTTTGACCGCCAGCGGCAGGTCTTTGAGGTCATCCGCGTAGCAGACCGGCTGCCAGAACCGTCGCATATACTCGCCACACGGCGTGTCCGGCCCCACATGAGTGAGCTCGGTATCCTCCTGCGGCACGTGCCGGTGATGGTAACCGCTGTAGCGCTTCTTTAAGAACGGAGCCCTTGTCGTCATTGCAAGCCTCCTTCCCTGGGGTCGTTTCCGACCGTTGTCATTCGGTTTATTAGCTTGATATTGAACGCAGGGAGCCGCGGACGACAAGTATTGAGGAAGGGGAGGAAAGTCACACAACCGAGAACGCTGCCGGCGGTTGGCGGCTCCACTTGGCCGGGGTCGTTAGCCGATGCGATAGATCACGGTAAGCCGCAACGGTCGCACGATTCGGTTCTTGCGTTCGGCGTCCCTCCCCCCTGTCCACCGAGTGCGATGATCATCGTCTGCCAATTTCGCCTCGGGAAGAACGCAGCACCGCTTCCAATCGCATCCATTCCGCCGGCGCATGAGGGATCCCAAATCGGAGCCAATCGGGCCTGTCCAGGAAGGGCCGTGTCAGAATGCCGGCCCGGCAGAGCCGCCTGAACAATGCCGGTGCTTGGTTTACCTGAACCAGCCGGAACAAAAGCGTTCCCCCGGCGATCTCTAAATCCACGGATTGCAACAACCCATCCAGTAGGCTTGCCTCCTCGCGCAATCGTAGCGCAGTCGCAGCGAGCCACGAGTCGTCTGCCAGCGCTCGCCGCCCAATCTCGATCGCGGGACCGGATACCGGCCATGGGCCCAGCGCCGCCCGGACCCGCGCGCAATCATCCATCGACGCAACCGCAAAACCGAGACGAACCCCAGCAAGTCCGTAAGCTTTGCCGAACGAGCGCAAAACGATGGCGCCGGGCCCGGGCAAATGAGGGATCAGGCTCTCCTGCCGCCCCAACAAATCCATAAATGCTTCGTCGATGATCAGCCGGCCTCCGTGACGGGCCAGCGCGCCCGCTATCTCGGCCATATCTTCCGGCCCGAACCTTCGGCCATCCGGGTTGTTCGGGTTTACCACCAAACCGACATCGAATGCGGCGAGATCCGGCAGCGACCTAACGGTGACAACCTCGGCTCCGGAAGCGCGCCAGCTTGTCTCATGCTCCCGGTAGGTTAACCCCAGCACCCCGACCCGCCGCGCCGGAAAGATCCGAGGCAGCCACTGGATCAGCGCCTGTGCTCCGGCCGCGGCAACCACCCCGACTGACGGCGATGCGCCATAGGCAGCCCTCGCCACGCTCTCCAGCGTATCGAGCGACGCCGCATCAGGCAACCGGGTCCAGGCCTCCGGCGCGATGCCGTCGACCGGATATGGCACCGCATTGATACCGGTCGAAAGATCGATCCAGGGCTCGGGTGCTTCCGGAAACAGGCGCCGGGCGGCATTGATATTGCCGCCGTGATACCGTAGCGCGAGCGCCTCTTCCGGACCCGGTTGCCGCGAATCCATGCACCACCTTTCCAACGTCGAACTGGCGCTGGCCGCCCTGGTTCTGGAGGCGGCGATCGGCTACCCTCACTGCGTCTACCGCGCGATCGGGCACCCTGTCACCTGGGTAGGCGCACCGGTGGCCTGGCTTGAAGCCCGGCTCAACCGGCCCTCCGCGCCGGAATGGCAGCGCGGGGCACTCGGGATCCTGACCCTTGTTGTGATGCTGTCCGCCTCGGCGTTCGGAGCCTTCGCCTTCGATCGGGTTTTACCCGATGGGCCGGTCGGCTCGGGCATTCTAATCCTGGCGGCCAGCAGCCTTCTGGCCCAGCGTAGTCTTCACCAGCATGTCCGCGCAGTCGCGGAAGCGCTGAAAACGAACGGGTTGACAGCCGGCCGCGCAGCCGTGGCGATGGTCGTCGGCCGCAATCCCGACCGTCTGGACGAGGCCGGCGTTGCTCGCGCTGCGATCGAGAGTCTGGCTGAAAACTTCTCCGACGGCGTCGTGGCTCCTGCCTTCTGGCTGATCGTCGGAGGCTTGCCGAACGCCATGTGCTACAAAGCCACGAACACCGCGGACTCGATGATCGGGCACAGGACGCCGCGTTTCCACGCATTCGGCTGGGCAGCCGCCCGATTGGATGATGTCATCAATCTTCCCGCCTCCCGCCTGTCCGCGCTCTTTCTCGTTTTGGCGGCCCCCGCAATCGGCGCCTCCCCCCGAGGCGCTTTGCAGGCAGTTTGGCGAGACGCACGCAACCACCGCTCGCCGAACGCCGGATGGCCTGAAGCCGCGATGGCGGGTGCGCTCGGTTTGCAGTTGGCCGGTCCGAGAGTTTACGGCGACACGCTTATCGACGACGCATTCATGGGCGATGGCCGTCGGGAGGCAACAGCCGCCGACATAATCCGGGCATTGCATTTGTATCGCGCGGCTTGCGTGGCTCAGTGGCTGGTGTTGCTCGCAATCGTCCTTATCGGGCGAGCCTGAGCAGGTGGTCCAGATCAATATCCAAGGCCAGATGATCGGCGAGTGCATCAAGCACTCGATCGATGTCCGCCTCGAAGGAGAACCTTCCGGCCTTGGCACCAAACCAGGACAGCAGCGAGGCACGAGCCCTATCATCGGCAAATAACCCGTGCACGTAAGTACCGCGAACGCGACCGTCGACCGAAATTGCTCCATCCAGTCGCCCGTCGGTAAAGCGAAGCAAGGGTCGGTGACAGTCAGGCCCGGCGGTTTGGCCGATGTGCATCTCATAGCCGCGGAACGGCTCGCCGTCAGCGATCGAAATTCCGCTGACCTCGACGAGTGTCTTGTCCCGCGTGAGCGACGTTTCGATATCAAGCAGGCCCAGACCCGGGGTGGTTCCTGGAGGGCCCTCGATGCCATCCGGATCGGCTACCCGATGTCCTAGCATCTGGTACCCGCCGCAGAGACCGAGGACACGTCCGCCCCGGCGAACATGAGCGCGGATATCGATGTCCCAGCCGTTCCTCCTGAAATCCTCTAGGTCCGCGATTGTGGCCTTCGAGCCGGGCAGGATTACCAAATCGGTCTCCCCCGGCAACGCGCAGCCGGGTTCGACCATGACCACCCGAACCGACGGCTCCAGCCTGAGCGGGTCAAGATCGTCAAAATTCGCGATGTGCGCCAAGCGAGGCACAGCGATGGTGAACTGTCCTGAGCTACGGGTCTGCCAGCTGTCCAGCGCGACGGCATCTTCGGCGGGAAGCCGGGCGGCATCGCGAAAATAGCGGACCAATCCCAAACCGGGCCACCCTGTGCGGTCGGCAATGAAGTCCATGGCCGGTCTGAACAGCGATGGATCACCGCGAAACTTGTTGACCAAAAATCCCGCCACCAAAGCCGCGTCGGCGGGATCGAGAACTGCCGATGTACCGACGATCTGCGCGATGACCCCGCCTCGGTCGATGTCGCCGACCAGTACGACCGGCACATCCGCCGAACGGGCGAAGCCCATGTTGGCGATGTCATTGGCGCGCAGGTTTACCTCCGCCGCGCTTCCGGCGCCCTCCACCAATACGATGTCCGCTTCGGCCCTCAAGCGCTCGAAGCTGTCGAGTATGCCGGGCAGCAGCCCCGGCTTCATTGATTGAAAGTCTCGGGCGGTGGCATTGCCGGTGACTTTTCCCTGGACCACGACCTGCGCACCGATTTCGCTCTGTGGTTTGAGCAGCACCGGGTTCATGTGGACCGAGGCGGCGACCCGGCAGGCCCGAGCCTGCAACGCCTGCGCCCGGCCGATCTCGCCGCCATCGGCGGTGACCGCCGCATTATTGGACATGTTCTGCGGCTTGAACGGGCGAACCCGCATCCCGCGGTTGCTCAGCGCTCGGCACAACCCCGCGACGATCACCGATTTGCCGACGTCAGACCCAGTTCCCTGAAACATCAGGACCTTAGCGCGCATCATGCCCGCCTTCGTGGCGACCGAGAGCAGCATTCTACGAGCATCAAAACTCGATGCCCGGCTGCGCCTTTACACCGGCTGCGAAATGATGCTTCACCATTCTCATCTCCGTAACGAGATCGGCGATCGCGATCAGTTCCGGCCTCGCGTTTCGGCCGGTCACGACGATATTCAGATCGTCCCGTCGTTGACTGAGCGCCGCCAGAACCTCGGGCAACGGCAGGTAATCGTAACGCAATGCGATGTTCAGTTCATCCAGCACCAGCAGGCGGATCGAGGGATCATCCATTAGCTTTCGCGCCATACCCCACGCCCGGCCCGCGGCGGCGATGTCGCGCTGGCGATCCCGCGTCTCCCAGGTAAATCCCTCCCCCATCGTGTGCCATTCAACCTGGTCCGAGAACCGTTCGAGCGCGGCCCGCTCGCCGGTATGCCAGGCGCCCTTGATGAACTGCACAACGCCGACGCGCCAGCCGTGCCCGAGCGCCCGCAATACCAGCCCGAAAGAGGCGGTGGATTTGCCCTTGCCTGGTCCCGTGTTGACCATGAGCAGCCCCTTGGACGCGATCGTTTTGGAAGCAACTTCCGCATCCTGAACCTGCTTGCGCTTGGCCATTTTTTCTGCATGCCGGCGATCGGCGTCATCGATGTTCATCATCTTCCTTGCTCCTGCCGGTGCAGCTGCGGCGGCCGCACGTCTAGCGGATAACCGCCGCCTGGCCTCAACGGGCTAACTTCCCCGCGTGGGGATGCATGTGGGCGGTTGGGTAATACGGATCGGCTCGACTTCGTTGCTTGGAAGCGGAATCAGCACGCTCTTTTCTTCCGGAGTTTTTTTCCGAGGCGGTAAGCTTCAAGTACGAGGTTGCTCCCACCCCATGCCAAACAACCGTTGCTTTCTGGAACATCCAGAGGTCTTTTTCAAAGACGGCCGCGCAGACTGGTATTCCGGCCGCACGGGCGATAGCTGCAACCCTCTGATAGGCCATTTCATGCAAGACAACGGCCGAATTGGGCTCATATCGAAAGCTCAGTAGGATCATGGATCTTCTTGTTAGATAAGAAGCTGAGCAGCTGAGCCGGTCGCCGCCAATAAGATCAAAAGAATTATCGTTAAATATACGAAACGCAGCCCCATGCTAATCTCGCGGGAACTTTCTGCCTCCTTCGTGAGCAAAAGAACGTTAATCAAAAAGCCGCCCGCAAAAAAGAAAAGCAATAATCCTCTTTCAACACTCTTTCCAGTTAGCCTTCCGTACAGAAGTAGGTACTATGATATAGGAAAACAGCACAGCCGAATAGGCTGTCACCGTCTTCGTGGCAATGGATGGCCTGAGCCGGCGCGCAGGTCTCCTCTTCGTTAGCCGGGTCACCAGCCATACTATCGCTTGAATGACGCAGATCGATGACAGCGCGCCGTAGCCCAGACCAATCGCGGTCAGCAAGGAGAACATTAGCAACACAACGAGTAAGACAGCAACGGCAGCAAATGAGGAGACGTCGTAGAAGAACCCTTCGTTTGCTGCATAAAGTACAAGGATCACGCCACCAAACGCGGTGGAAGCCTTCAACGACAACGCTATCAAGGCGGACAAAAGGTCAACTCGATCCTTCGTAATGAAAGATACTAGCGGCTCCTGCTGTCGGATGTCCTCCACCGTCAAACTCCCGGTTCCCTTGCTGCATCCCTGCGCAGTGCCTAGCGTTCCTACAAGATTTGCGCCTTACGTTCCCGCTTTCGCAAGACCGAGATTGTAGCCCGCCTGACAAGATCCGTTTGACACCCGATCACACCACCGGCATACAGGCGCCTTGTTTCGATGGTCCCTCCTGTTGGAGGGTTAAACGGGAATGTGGACGGCGCGCGAGAAAAGCGTCGAGACCGCAGCTGCCCCCGCAACTGTACGTGGATATCCGAGCGCCAACTGCGCCACTGGAATTCGGTCGCCTGACGGTGACCTTCTGGGAAGGCGGTGCAAGGAGATGACCCACAAGCCAGGATACCGGCCGACGAAACAGTGCTGACGCGACGGGCGGGGTGCCCCGGAGCGGTGCGAACAGCGGCCGATCCGGCACTCCGGATTAGCTGCAGTACCCACTGAATCTCTGGTCTGGAGGTGGGCATGCAGCACACAATGACGAAGATACCGGTCACGATCGTCACCGGCTTCCTCGGCGCGGGCAAAACGACTCTCATCCGCCACGTTTTGGAGAACGCCAAAGGGCACCGTCTCGCCCTTATCATCAATGAATTCGGCGACGTCGGCGTCGATGGGGCGATCCTCAAATCCTGCGGCATCGATAATTGTCCCGACGAGAACATCGTCGAGCTCGCCAACGGCTGTCTGTGCTGCACGGTCGCGGACGATTTCATCCCCGCCATGGAAGCCCTGCTGGCGCGGTCCCCGCAACCTGACCACATCATCATCGAAACCTCCGGACTGGCGCTGCCGAAGCCATTGGTCAAAGCGTTCGACTGGCCGGAAATCCGCACCCGACTGACCGTCGACGGCGTCATCGCAGTAGTCGACGGTGCCGCTGTCGCCGAGGGCCGCTTCGCCGACGACCCCGCGAAACTCGCCGCCCAGCGCGCCGCGGATAACTCGATCGACCACGAAAACCCGCTTGAAGAGGTCTTCGAAGATCAACTTCTGTGCGCCGACATCGTCGTGCTGAACAAGGCCGACCTGCTACCCGCCGACATCATTCTACGTATGTCCGCGGAAATTCAGGCGAAAGTCCCGCGTCCGGTCAAGCTGGTCGAAACCCGGGAGGGACGCATCGATCCCGCCGTTCTGCTCGGAATAGCCGCCTCGGTCGAGGATGATCTCGCCCAGCGCCCATCCCACCACGACGCCGAAGACGGCCACGATCACGACGACTTCGAAAGCTTCGTCATTGACATCCCCGCGACATCCGACCCGGCGGGCCTGCTCACGCGCCTCTCCGCCATCGCTGAACAGTTCGCTGTGTTGCGGATGAAGGGCTTCGTCGAGGTCGCCGGAAAGCCGATGCGGCTGCTCGTTCAGGGCGTCGGGCAGCGATTCCGGCAGCAATTCGACGCCGCTTGGGCGGCTGGCGAGGTCCGGCGCAGCCGGCTCGTCGTGATCGGTCAAAAGGGCCTCGACCGGGACGCCATTACCGCCGCGCTCGCCGGCCAGAGCGTGATCGCATGAGCCTGACCCAGTCGGAAGGCGCGAATCACGCGATCACAAAGGCCGAGATCATGATCGAACGGCAAAGCCTGAAACCTCAAACGATCATGGTCTAAGGTCCAAACGATGCATCTGCTGCGCGTCGAATCCCGCTCGATCGATGGTTCAGCTGAAGCCGTGGACCTCGGACAGAGTCCGGCGGATATCGTCGCGCTGTCCTTCGCCGACACCGACCTCGCGGTGCTAGCTGCCGCCTGGGAGGCCGCACAAGACACATTGCCCAGCCTGCGCCTGGCGAACCTTTCCGCTCTGCGGCACCCCTATTCGGTTGACCTGTACGTCGAAAAAGTCCTGTCCAAAGCGCGCTTCGTGCTGGTTCGCCTGCTCGGTGGCATGGATTATTGGCGCTACGGGGTGGACGAACTCGCGATACTCGCCCGCTCATCCGGCTGCCATCTCGCAATCGTGCCGGGCGATCACCGCGAAGATGCGCGTCTGGATGAGGCATCAACGCTGCACCCAAGGGCGCTACAACAGATTGGGTCCTATTTCGCTGCCGGCGGGGTTGGGAATGTCGGCGCTTGTCTGCGCTTCATCGCTGGCCATGTGTTCCCGCAAGCCGCGGCGCCCATCGCCGCCCCAACCTACGCGTTCGGCTTCTTCGCCCCGGCGATGATCCGCGGCACGACTGGTGCACCCTCAGCGCTGATCGTCTTCTACCGAACCTGGATGCTGGCCGCGGACACCGACCCGGTGGAGTTACTGGCACGCGAACTCGGCAGTCGAGGCTTTCAAGTGACGACCGTGTATGTGACAAGCCTTAAAGACCCCGCCGCCATTGTGCCGCTGAGCTCTCACCTTCAGAGAGAACGGCCGGACATCATTCTCAACCTTACCGCGTTTTCCGCCCGGTCCGATTCCGGCGGATCGGTGCTGGACCAGACGAATGCGCCGGTCCTGCAATTGCCCCTGAGCGGCAGCAGCCACCGGCAATGGCTGGAGTCACCGCGCGGTCTTGGACCGGCCGATCTAGCGATGAATGTCGTGCTCCCCGAACTGGACGGCCGCATCATCGCCGGGGCGATTTCCTTTAAGGGTGAAACCCGCCGTTACGCCGCTCTGGAATTCACCCAACTCGTTCACCAGCCAGATGCAGCCGGGGTTTCCTACGCGGCCGATCTGGCGCTTAGCTGGGTCCGGCTTGCCAAAACACCGCGCTCGGAGCGGCGCCTCGCCTGCATCCTATCCAACTATCCGGCGAAAGCTGGACGCACAGGTTATGCCGTCGGCCTCGACACGCCGCGCAGTATTGTCGAGATCGCCAGACGACTCGTGCGAGAGGGCTACACGGCCAACCTCCCGCTCGACGAAGCCGGCTTGATACAGGCCTTGTCCGCCGGCCCGACTACCCCCGCACTGAGCCTCGCGGATTATCGGCGCCTGCTGGCAACCCTCCCCGTCCCGTTCGTCAACCAACTCCGTGCGGCATGGGGTGAGCCCGCCACGGACGATGCGATCCGCGACGGATTGTTCTGTTTCCGCATTACGCGTGTCGGCAATCTCCTGGTCGGCGTGCAGCCGGATCGTGGGCACGCCGCCTTCCACAAAACGGACTACCACGACGCGTTACTGCCGCCCCGGCACAGTTATGTCGCGTTCTATCTTTGGCTGCGCATGGTCGAGCAGGTCCACGCCGTTATCCACTGCGGCACGCACGGAACGCTCGAATGGCTTCCTGGGAAGGCCACGGCGCTATCGGACCGCTGCGCCCCGCGCGCTGTTCTGGGACCAACGCCGCTGATCTATCCGTTCATCGTCAACAATCCCGGCGAAGCCGCGCAAGCCAAGCGGCGCGTGGCGGCGGTGACGGTCGGGCATCTCACGCCGCCATTGATGGCAGCCGGCGCACACGGCGCGACAGCCGAGTTGGAACAGTTGCTCGACGAATACTCTGAGGCACAGACGCTTGACCCGCGCCGCGCCGGCCGGCTTGCAGAGCTGATAATGGCGCACGCTCGGGCGACGGGCCTCGCAGCCGAGTCCGGTGTCGCGCCCGGAGACGACGCGCCGGCAGCCCTGATCAAGCTGGACGCGTGGCTGTGCGACATCAAAGACATGCGGATTGGCGATGGGCTGCATATATTCGGCCAACCGCCTAACCATTGTGACGAGGCCCTGGACGAAAAGCTGAGCGCTTCCTGTGCCGAGGCGGAAATGCGCGGCCTCCTCACCGCCCTCGACGGCCGGTTCGTCCCGCCCGGCCCTGCGGGCGCGCCTGGCCGAGGGCGTATCGATGTCCTGCCTACCGGGCGCAACCTCTACAGCATCGATCCACGCGCCGTGCCGACGCGAACGGCCTGGGAGATTGGCCGGCGCACCGCCGAAGCCTTGCTGGTGCGTCATGCCCAGGATCATGGTGAATGGCCGCGCCGGATCGTGCTCGACATCTGGGGCAGTTCCACGATGCGGACTGGCGGCGACGACCTCGCGCAGGCCCTCGCCCTGCTCGGTGTCAGGCCCCGGTGGGACGTCGAATTCCAACCGTGTTGGGGGCTTCGATATCCTGCCGCTGGCGATCCTGAACCGTCCCCGTGTCGATGTGACCTTGCGCATCTCAGGTCTTTTCCGCGACGTTTTCCCTAGCCAGATCGCTCTGCTCGACGAGGCCGTGCGCGAAGTCGCAGCACTTGACGAGGCGGCGGAAGACAACCCGCTTGCCGCGAGCGTAAGGTCCGGAGCCGGCGATACCGGCATGCGCCTGTTTGGGGCGGCGCCGGGAGCCTATGGGATTGGCCTGTCTCATCTCCTGGCGGATGGCAGTTGGTCGGACCGTGACGACCTGGGTACGGCTTATCTGAACGCCACCTCACACGCATACGGCGCTCGGTCAGACGGTAAACCCGCGGCACGCGATTTTCGCGACCGGGTCGCTGAAGCGGATGCGTTCGTGCACGTTCAGGATATGGCGGGACAGGATATCCTTGGCGCCGATGCCTTCGCCGGACACGAAGCGGGCTTCGCCGCCGCGGCAGCCTCTCTCGGCAACCATCCCGCCGTCTATCACGCGGACACAACGGATCCGGATCGATCCCGCATCCGCACCATGCGCGAGGAGGTCGGGCGGGTTTTGCGAGCGCGGGCGACCAATCCGCGCTGGCTTGCCGGCCAGATGCGCCACGGCTTCGCAGGGGCCGCGGAGATCGCCCAGACCGTCGACAACTTCTTTGCCTATGCCGCGATGGCTGACGTCGCGGACAATCGTCAATTCGACATGTTGTTCGACGCGACGATCGGCGACGAGACAGTCAGAAACTTCCTGACGAATGCCAATCCTGAGGCCGCAAACGCCATCGCGCGACAATTCGAGGAAGCGACACGGCGCGGGATTTGGACCACCCGCCGTAACTCAGCCTCCGCCATCATGACCAGCCTGCGGATGTACCCCTCGTGAGCGCCGCAGATTTCGACCCAGACGGCGATGCGGGTTCCCCACAGCTCAGGAGCGAAGCCGCGCTGCAATTTGGCATCAGGACGCCGCATCGAGTCGCGGCCCGACAACCGCTCCCCGCCGCAAGGCCCTGCCGCGGAATAAGTGCTGGAGTCGTGGCACAGCCACCCCTCCCCGTCACGGGCGGCGAAGGCCGGCCATCCACGGATTTCGCGAGTTCAGCACCGCAACCCAGGGATATTCTGCTTGCGCCGACCGCGACGCTGCGTCGCGAATGCGTCCTCGACAATGGGGCGTCGCAGCACACCCTAAAGGGCTGGTGCCCTGGCGCTTTGCGGCCGATGGAAAGCGGCGACGGTCTAATCGTGCGCCTGAAACTGACCGGCGGCATCGTTGATGTCTCGCTGGCAGAACGGATCGCCCGCTGGTCGAGCCAATGGGGCAACGGTCAGATCGACTTGTCCAGCCGGAGCAATCTTCAACTGCGAGGTCTCACCATCCAGCACCTGCCCAAGTTGCACGATGGGCTGGCGGAAGCCGGACTGCTCGATTATAGCCAAAGCGCCGAAGCAGTTCGTAATGTCATCTCCAGCCCACTGGCCGGCCTCGATCCTGCCGGTGTGCTGGATGTTCGGCCGATCGCAAAAAGCCTTGAGCAGTGCCTAGCAGGTGACGCTTCGCTGCATGCCCTGCCTGACAAGTTCGGATACGCCGTCGATGATGGCGGCCTGCTCGGACTTGCCGCGGTTCCGGCGGATGTTCTGTTCGTGGCCTCTCAAACGGTCGATGGTCCGGCCTTTACGATCCATCTCGACGGCGCCCGCCGAAATTCCCTTGGCCCGTGCCACCCCGAAACGGTCGCCGAGGTCGCCGCCGCTCTTGCCCGCGTATTTCTGCGGCTCCGAACGAACAGCATTCGCCGCATGCGCGATCTGGTCGCCGCGCTCGGTGCTGAAACGATCGCGCGTGAAGCTGGACTGCCGCTTTCTTCAATGCCGCATACTGAGCGCACGGCTCGGCCCGCCTTTCTGGGGGTGCATTCGCTAGGCACCGCCGGGTTCCTCGGCCTCGGTCTTCCCTTCGGCCGAACCGCAGCTCGGGATTTCGCTGATCTCGCATCCTCGGCCGGCACGATGGGCGCCCATGAACTGCGCCTGACGCCTTGGCGAGCAATCTTGATCCCAGTCCCATCCGTCGAGCACGCCCGCACGCTGTCGGCGGAATTAGAGCGGCGTTCATTCATTCTCGATCCCGAGAACTCGCGACGCCGCATCGCCGCCTGCCCGGGCGCCCCCTCCTGTGAACGGGCCACGACCGATGTGCGAAACGATGCCGCCCACCTTGCGGCCACGTTCGCCGGAGCATCTGGTTCGGACACCGTCATCCACATCTCGGGATGCGAAAAGGGTTGCGCCCACCCCCTCCCCGCTGCCGTCACACTGGTTGGCCGCGACGGCCGCTACGACCTGGTGCGCAACGACGTCGCCTCGGGATCGCCGGCCGAACGTGGCCTTACCTTGGCGCAGGTGGTGGAACGAATGCGAGATAGCGCCGCATGAACAGTTACATCCGGGACGGTGCCGAGATCTATCGCCGTTCGTTTGCCATCATCCGCAGCGAGGCCGACCTCGCGCGTTTCTCGCCGGACGAAGAGCGGGTAGCGGTGCGTATCATCCATGCCTGCGGCATGGTGGAGGTGGCGGCCGATATCATGTTCTCCGCAGGCGCGGTCCTCGCCGGCATCGCGGCCCTTAAGGCCGGCGCCCGAATCCTGTGTGACTCGAGGATGGTCTCCAATGGCATCACCCGGGCGCGCCTACCCGGCGCCAATGAGGTAATTTGTACTCTGGATTGTCCATCGGTTCCGGCGCTTTCCGTGAGGTTGGGAACCACGCGAACCGCGGCGGCGATGGAGTTGTGGCGCGACAAGCTCGACGGTGCGGTGGTGGCGATCGGCAATGCGCCGACCGCCTTGTTCCGGCTGTTGGAACTGCTTGATGAGGGCGCGCCGACACCCGCTTGCGTAGTCGGCATGCCGGTGGGCTTTGTCGGCGCGGCAGAGGCGAAAGAAGCGCTAATGGCCGACACTCGCATTCCACGCCTTTGCGTCCGCGGGCGCAAAGGCGGCAGCGCGATGACCGCCGCCGCCATCAATGCCCTCGCGAACCCCACGGAATGACAATTCCCGAGCCCACCATTGGGTCACGACCTACCGGCCGCTTCTACGGCATCGGCGTGGGGCCGGGCGACCCGGAGCTTCTAACCATCAAGGCCGTGCGGCTGATCCAGACGGCGCCGGTCATCGGTTATTTTGCCAAGGCCGGCCGGCGTGGAAACGCCCGAGGCATTGCCGGCCGCTGGATGACCGGCGCCGCGCAGGAACTACCGCTGCACTACCCGATGACCACGGAGCATGCGTTCGACAGTCCGGTCTACGTGGCCGTCCTGGCCGCATTTTACGAACATGCGGCCAGCAACATCGCGGCCCATCTGGATGCCGGCCGGGACGTGGCCCTGCTGAGTGAGGGTGATCCCCTGTTCTACGGATCGTTCATGCATCTGCTCATACGTTTGCAGCCGCGCTACCCGGTCACCGTCGTGCCGGGCGTAACAGGAATGGGGGGCTGTTGGGCTGCGGCGATCCAGCCGATGACCTGGGGCGACGATACGTTGTTGGTGCTGCCGGGGACCTTGCCGCTGACTTCGCTGATCGAACGGCTTCGAACCACCGATGCTGCCGTCATCATGAAGCTGGGGCGAAATTTTGCAAAGGTCCGCCTCGCGGTGCAGGAAGCCGGGCTGGTGCGCCGCGCGATTTACGTGGAACGCGGCACGATGGAAAATGAGCTCGTTATGCCCTTGGCTGAAAAGGCCGACGACAACGCGCCTTACTTCTCGCTGATTCTGATCCCCGGCCAGGGACGGTGCCCGTGACGGGCCGGTTGGTTATCGCCGGTCTAGGGCCAGGGCCAGCCAAATGGATCACGCCGGAGGTGAGCGCCGAACTTGAAGCCGCGACCGATATCGTCGGCTACCAATCGTATCTTGACCGCGTCCCGCATCGGCCCGGTCAGCAGCGTCATGGCAGCGACAACCGGGTCGAACTCAACCGGGCGCGCGAGGCTCTGGCGATGGCGGCGCAAGGCCACCGGGTGGTGGTGGTCTCCGGCGGCGACCCAGGCGTGTTCGGTATGGCGGCCGCCGTATTCGAAGCGATTGAGACGGGAGAACCATCGTGGCGCATCCTAGACATCACGGTGTTGCCCGGCATCTCCGCGATGCAGGCTGCGGCCGCCCGCCTCGGCGCCCCGCTGGGCCATGATTTCTGTGCGATCTCCCTGTCCGACAATCTGAAACCGTGGGCGATCGTAGAGCGGCGCTTGCGGGCCGTCGCGGACGGCGACTTCGTGATCGCACTGTTCAATCCCGCCTCCAAGTCGCGGCCGGATAAAATCCACCTCGCGTTTGATCTCTTGCGCGGCTGCAAAGCGGCGGCCACCCCAGTAGCCTTTGCTCGCGCCATCGGCCGCAAAGACGAGCGGATCGTGCTTATAGCGCTGGGCGACGCCGATCCCGGCACGGCGGACATGAGCACACTCGTGCTGATCGGCTCGAGCGAAACGCGGTTCATCGAGCGCCCCGGCGGTACGCCATGGCTGCTAACGCCGCGAAGCTACGGAGCCGGTCGATGAGCCTCGATCCAAGCGAGAACGTCGTCGGTCGAATGGAACGCCGCATATTCCTCGGGCGCCGGCCGATCAACGATGATCACCTCGATGCCCAGCGCGCGAGCGGCCTTTATCTTCGCCTCGATCGCCGAGCCGCCGCTATTCTTGGTGACAAGCGTGTCGATCCGCTCATCGCGCATCAGGGCGATCTCGTCCTCGACGCTGAACGGTCCGCGCGCCAGGATCAAACGGTGGAACGTCAGGGCACTCAAACCTTCGGGACGGTCGATCGTACGTACGACGAAACAATGGTGCGAGGCCTGCCCGAATGCCGCCAGTTGCACGCCGCCGATGGTGAGGAACACGCGGCGTGGTCGGTCGCCAAGCGCGCGGACCGCTCCTGCCATATCGGCCACCTTCGTCCAGCGATCATCGTTCTGTTGCCTCCAAGGCAGCCGGGTAAATCCTGCGATGGGAACCCCCACCTTCCGGCACGCGGCGACCGCATTTCGAGAAATCTGGACAGCGAACGGGTGCGTGGCGTCGATGACCGCGCCAACTCTCCGCTCGATCAAGTAGGTCTCGAGCCCATCCACGCCGCCGAAGCCGCCAACACGGAAGGGTATAGGTGGCGGCAATGGATTTCGCGTCCGACCGGCGAAGGACAGCACCGGCTGAAGGTCCCGGCGGTCGACGATCCGCTTGGCCAGCGCGGTTGCCTCGGTCGTGCCGCCAAGTATCAGAAGCCGCATCTCTCCGCCCTACGAAGGTTCACCCGTTGAGCGCCCCCGAACGCTGGCTGTCGATCGTCGGGATCGGCGAGGATGGTCTGGAAGGTCTGTCTCCTGCCGCACGGACGCTGATCGGGCAAGCGTCGCTTGTGGTGGGTGGCCGGCGGCATCTTTCGCTCGTCGCCGGCATCGTAAGAGGCGAAACCCTGGCATGGCCCTCGCCGCCACAAGCCGCGTTCCCAGACATTCTCGCGCGCCGAGGCACTTCGGTATGCGTGGTGGCGACCGGTGATCCCTTCTTCTACGGAATTGGCTCCCTGCTGGCTCAGGAGGTTCCGCCGGAGCAAATGGTCTGTCTGCCGGGTGCCTCCTGCTTCAGTCTGGCAGCGAGCCGTCTCGGCTGGGCGGTACAGGACTGTGCGCTGATCACGTTGCACGGCCGAGCGCTGGAACGGATCATCCCTCTCCTGCAGCCGCGCGCCCGCATCCTCGCCTTGTCCTGGGACCACACGACGCCCCGTCAACTGGCACAACTTCTGGTTCAGCATGGGTGTGGAGACGCGAATATAATCGTCTGCGAAGCCATGGGCGGCCCACGAGAACGTCTGCAGAAGCACGAAGGCAGGTTCATTCACCTTCGAGGACATCGACCCGCTGAACCTCATCGCTGTCGAACTGACAGCAACGGCAGGACCGCGCGTCATTCCGCTGACCCCGGGGCTGCCCGACGCATGGTTCGAGCATGACGGTCAACTCACCAAGCAGGACATCCGCGCCGTGACACTGGCGGCACTAGCGCCGCGGCAGAGCGAACTGCTTTGGGATATCGGTGCCGGATCCGGCTCCGTGGGCATTGAATGGATGCTGGCCCATCCTTCGAACCGCGCGATTGCCATCGAGCGCGACCCGACCCGCGCAGCACGAATCGCCCGCAACGCAGCGGCGCTCGGTGTGCCCGATCTGTCTATCGTCGAAGGTTCGGCCCCAGATGTGCTGCAAGGCCTACCAAGACCGGATGCGATCTTCATCGGCGGAGGCGCCACTGACCATACGATCGATACCGCGTGGACCGCGCTCCTCGGCGGCGGACGCATCGTAGTGAACAGCATAACCATCGAAACCCAGGTCGAACTGATTCGGTACTTCAGTAAACTAGGCGGCAAGCTAAAGACGATCCAGATTGCCCATGCCGACCCGATCGGCGGCTTCAACGCCATGCGGCCGGCGATGACGGTCACTCAATGGTCGGCGACAAAATCATGAGCGCTCGGATCGCGATCGGGGTCGGTTGCCGCCTCGGAAGTTCGGCCAACGCGATCGAGGCCCTGGTCCGCCACGCACTGGATTGCACCCCGCCGGCCGAACGGCTGGGAATCTTCACGATCGAAGACAAGAACACCGAGCCGGGCCTGATCGCGGCCGCCCGCCGCCTTGGGTTCGATCTGGTCTTCCTCACCCGGGACGCGCTTCGTGAACAGGCACCTTTCGTCCAGACCCGATCGATCGCGTCCGAAACGTGGTTCGGCGTTCCGTCCGTCGCCGAGGCCGCGGCGCTGGCCGGCGCCGGCCCCGGCGGGGTGCTGATTTTCCTGCGTATCGTCAGCCAGGGCGTGACCTGCGCGATCGCCCAATCGCGGGATAACCCGTCGTGACAGTCCACTTCATCGGCGCCGGCCCTGGTGCGCCCGACCTCATCACGATCCGTGGCCGCGATCTGATCGCCAAGTGCCCGGTCTGCCTCTTTGCCGGGTCGCTCGTCCCGCGGGCACTCCTCGCACATTGTCCGCCGGGCGCGCGTATCGTCGATACCGCGCCGCTCTCGCTCGACCAGATAATCGCCGCGTTTGCCGAGGCCGACGCGGAAGGCCACGATGTGGCTCGGCTGCATTCCGGCGATTTGTCCGTCTGGAGCGCGATGGGCGAGCAATTGCGGCGTTTGGACAGCCTTGGCATCTCCTTCACGTAACCCCGGGAGTTCCCTCCTTCGCGGCCGCGGCCGCGGCGCTAGGGCAGGAATTGACGTTGCCCGGCGTTACGCAGTCCCTGGTCCTCACCCGAACCAGCGGCCGCGCGTCAGCGATGCCGGAGCGCGAAACACTATCAAATTTCGCCACGACCGGTGCGACCCTCGCCGTGCATCTTTCCATTCAAGTCCTGGACGCTGTGGTTGCCGAGCTGACCCCATATTACGGCCGCGAGTGCCCGATTGCGATCGTCTATCGCGCGTCATGGCCGGATGAACGTGTCATCCGCGGAACGCTCGCGACGATCATCGGGCGCATCAACGCTGCCCCAGTCGAGCGATCGGCGCTAATCCTGGTCGGACCCGTCCTCCGGGCGAGTGAATTCCGCGACAGTGCGCTCTATGACGCCGATTATCAGCGCCGGTTCCGGTCCGATCGCCGCCTGTCGAGCGACTAATGACCCGTCCGCGCCAACAACGCCCCCGACCGGTCGAAGATCACGACCTCCAGCCGCATCCCGCCACCGAGTGCCTGCTGGGCCGTCCGCAAAGCGGACGTGGCGACGCTGGCGGGAAGATCGATTCCGGCCGCCTTGGCGTGACCAAAGGCTTCCATGGCGGAATTGGATCGCACGATGGCCTCCGCCAACTCGGTCCCGCCACCGCAGTCCGTGGCTACCCGGCGCAGCCAATCGAGATCAACCTCGCCACGCCGGGAATGCAGGTCCAGGAGCCCCTGCCCCAGCTTGGTCATCTTCGCCATCCCCCCAGCGACAGTCACGCGCGAGACAGGATGGCGGCGCAAATACTTGAGCATGCCGCCAACGAAATCGCCCATGTCGATCAGCGCTTGGTCAGGCAGCCTGTGAAGCCGGGCAATCGCGGCTTCGGAGGTCGCTCCGGTCGCCCCCGCCACATGGTCCAGCCCCATCGCGCGGGCGACATCGATGCCGCGATGGATCGAATGTATCCAGGCCGAGCAGGAATAGGGGACAACGATCCCGGTGGTGCCCAGGATCGACAACCCCCCGACGATCCCGAGGCGTCCGTTCAGCGTGCGCTCGGCGATCTTTTCACCGCCAGGAATTGACAGTTCGACCACCACATCACCGCTTCCGCCGCGCAGGGCGGCGACCTCGGCAATCGCCGTTCGGATCATCTCGCGCGGCCCCGGGTTGATCGCAGGCTCTCCGGGCGGCAGTGGCAAACCCGGACGGGTCACCGTGCCGACGCCCTCTCCGGCGCAAAAGGTGACGCCGCTGTCCGGTTCGCCCAGGCGAACGGTTGCCAGGACCAGCGCGCCATGCGTCACATCAGGATCGTCCCCGGCGTCCTTGATGATGCCGGCGCGTGCGGCGTTCCCCACGAATTCGCTGACCGCCAGGGCGAAGCAAGGTCGCGACCCGCCCGGCAACAGCACCTGGACAGGGTCCGGAAACATCCCGGTCAACAGCGCCTCATACGCGGCTCGGCTTGCGGCAGCGGCACAGGTTCCCGTGGTCCAGCCGCGCCGCAACGGGCGCTTAAGTGCGGCACGCTCCATGGCGCTTCGTCCTACCGAACCCGGGCGATCCCGCCTAGGCCGTGCGGCTGATGACCGGTCCGCTTCGGGTCGAGGGCTTGACCTTGCCGGTGCTGCAGCCCGGGGAGGTTTGGCTGACCGGCGCCGGTCCCGGGCGATCCCGGGCTGCTGACGCTGCATGCGCTGAATGCCATCAGCCAAGCGGACATCATCCTGTATGACGCCCTGGTCAATGACGCCGTGCTGAAGCTCTCGCGACCGGGGGTGGTTTTGGAGTCCGCCGGAAAGCGAGGCGGGCGGCCATCGCCTCACCAACGGGACATCACCGAGCGATTGATCGAGCTGGCACGTCAAGGGCAAAGAGTGCTGCGCCTGAAGGGCGGAGATCCCTTCATCTTCGGACGCGGCGGCGAGGAGGCGATGGGGCTGGCAGCGGCCGGCATATCGTTCCGCATTATTCCCGGGCTGACCGCCGGGTTGGCGGGACTGGCCTACGCCAACATTCCCGCCACAACCCGCGATACCAATCACGGGGTCATTCTGGTCACCGGCCAGTATGCGGCCGGAACCGAGCGGGCATTGGAGTGGCGTGCCCTCGCTGAGAGCGGGCTGCCAATCATCATCTACATGGGCATGACCCGCCTTCCCGAAATCGCCAGCGCGCTGATGACGGCCGGACTATCCCATGAAACCGCGGTGGCAGTCGTCTGCGAGGCGACCACGCCGCGGCAGAGAATACTGGTGACGACGCTCGGCAGCGTGGCCCGCGACGTCCAGGCCCAGGGTCTGGGCTCACCGTCCATCATCGCCATCGGCGAGATGGTCAAGCTGCGGGTAGCGCTGACCCCGTTCGCCATCGCCCTCGGCCCATGACGGGGGAAATGCCACCGGGTCTGATGATCGCGGCGCCGCGATCCGGCAGCGGAAAGACGACGGTGACCTTGGGGCTGTTGCGTGCCTTCCGTCGGGCCGGCGTCGCTGTTGCCAGCGCCAAATGCGGCCCTGACTACATCGATCCTCCATTTCATCACGCAGCGAGCGGACGCCCCAGCGTCAATCTGGATTCGTGGGCGATGTCGCCCGAACTTTTGGGATGTCTGGCTGCCCAGGTCGGGCTCGGTTGCGATCTAATCATCTGCGAAGCCTTGATGGGCCTGTTCGATGGCGTTCCTGGGCCAGCCGGGCGCACGGGCTCCTCGGCGGACGTGGCGGCGGCGCTTGGCTGGAGGGTGCTGCTGGTGCTGGATGCAAGCGGACAATCGCAGTCTGCCGCCGCGATCGTCAAAGGGTGTGCGACCTATGATCCCCGCATCACGATCGCTGGTGTCGTGCTCAACCGCATCGGCAGCCCGCGGCATGCGAAACTTGCGACCGACGCTATCGAGGCGCTCGGCATTCCGGTCGTAGGCACCCTGCCCCGTTCCGATGCGATCAAGCTGCCCGAGCGCCACCTCGGCTTGGTGCAGGCTGGTGAAACGGACGAACTGGACGAGCGACTGGAGCGAATCGCCGGATTTGTCGCCGAACACACCAGGATCGATGCGATCCGAGACTTGGCAGCGGCCGGTCACCCCACGAGGAAGGGGGTCCCGCAAGCTGCGGCGGTTCAACCGCCGGGGCAACGAATCGCCGTCGCCCGTGATGCGGCGTTCTCGTTTCTCTATTCGCACCTGCTGCAGGGATGGCGCGCCGCCGGCGCCGATATTCGCTTCTTCTCCCCGCTCGCCAACGAGGCACCGGACGACGACTGCGACGCCTGCTGGCTGCCGGGCGGTTACCCCGAACTGCACGCCGGCAGGCTGGCCGGATCGAGTCGCTTCATGGACGGACTCCGCCGATTCGCCTCGACGCGCCCAATTCATGGCGAGTGCGGCGGATACATGACGCTCGGAACCTCGCTGACCGACGGCAACGGCATCGTCCATGAAATGGCGGGGCTACTGGAGTGTCTCGACCAGCTTTGCACGGCGCAAACTGCATCTGGGATACCGGCAAGCCCGCCTGATCGAAGATAGTTGCCTGGGCCGATCGGGATCGCTATTGCGCGGCCATGAGTTCCACTACGCAAGCATCGACTCGCCGGGACAGGACACCCCCTTCATCCTGACCTCCGATGCCTACGGCTCTGCGCCAATACCCACCGGCAGCCGGCGAGGGCTCGTTTCAGGCACCTTCTTCCATGTGATCGCGGCTGAACCATGACCCGCGGCTGCACCCCACCCGTCTTCGACGAAACATTCCGCGAGCGGCTCACGACGTTGATCGCCTGGCGGCGCGACGTTCGGCGTTTCAGCGATCGCCCGGTGCCCGAGCCGTTGATCGAAACCCTGTTGGACATCGCCCAGCTTTCTCCCTCGGTCGGCAACAGCCAGCCGTGGCGCTGGGTCCAGGTGGACAGTGCGGCAAAGCGCTCCGAGATCCGCGCGATCTTCACCAGCTGCAATGATGCTGCCAGACTGGCACAACCGAATGAGCGCGCCCGTGCCTACGCGTCGCTGAAGCTGGAGGGCCTGGATCGCGCTCCGCTTCAGTTTGCGATTTTCTGCGATCAGGCGACCGGGCAAGGCTTCGGCCTGGGACGTCACACTATGCCGGAAATGCTTGAATACTCGACGGTCGCGATGGTCTCGACGTTCTGGCTGGCCGCTCGCGCGGCGGACCTCGGCGTGGGATGGATTTCGATTCTCGATCCCCAGAAGGTCTGCCGCGTGCTTGATACACCGTCACAATGGAAGCTCGTCGCCTATCTCTGCGTCGGCTGGCCGGAAACCAACCATCTTGAGCCGGAACTCGAGCGCTTCGGCTGGCAATGCCGGACGACCGCTGGTCGACAGATCGAGATCCGATGACGCCTCCAGGTCGAATGAGTGTCACGGTTTTCATCTGCGTCACCTGCCGGGGATTTGGCGGCGACGATGAGCGGCCTGGACGGTTGCTGTTCGATGCGGTCACATCGAGATTGCGTTCATGCGTTGACTGCGATGTCAGGGTCACTCCGGTCGAGTGCCTTTCTGTCTGCAAGCGTCCAAGCACCATCGCGTTAACGGCTGCCGGCAAGTGGACCTATGTCGTCGGCGACCTCGATCCTGAGGTCCACGTTGATGACATCGTCAACATGGCCGTGCGCTATGGGCTGACCGACGACGGCATCGTCCCGTGGCGCGAAAGACCGCAATCCTTCCGTAAGGGCGTTGTCTCGCGCATCCCTCCGCTCGGTTTTCCAGATCAAGGCTCCTGACAGGTCACGACGGTGACCGAACCTATCGCCGGCGCGGGCGCCAACAGATCTATTGGCCCGCCCACCAATAGCGCGTGCAGTAGCTTGAGCGGACCGCCGTGCGAGACCACCACGCAATCCTGCCGCGCACGGCGGAGGTCAACATGAAACTCGCGAATGCGCGCGATCAGTTCCGCCCCAGACTCGCCCCCGGGCGGTGCGCAGGTCAGCAAAGATGCGGCCCAGCGATCGAGGTCGGCTCGGTCAATCGTTACCCAGGCTTGTCCCTCCCACACACCGAAATTCATCTCCCACAGCCGGTGATCGACCGACAACGGTGCCGACAAGGACCAGGCGATCGCCTCCGCCAAGCCCCGGCACCTGATAGCTGGGCTGGTCCACACCCGCCTGGCGCCATGAAGTCCGGGTTCCGATGCAATCTTGCTTAGCGTCTGTTCATCGGAGGACAGGTCCACCGCAACATCGAGGCGCCCGTAACAAATTCCCGGCGCGATCCGCGGCGCCGAATGGCGGACGAGGGCGATCCTCACTTCAATGTCATAGGCAATCCGGCGATCATGAACACTACATGCTCCGCAGCGGCCGCCATTCGCTGGTTGAGCCGACCCGCGTCGTCCCGGAACGACCGGCCCAGCGGCGTCTGGGGGACGATCCCCAGGCCAACTTCGTTGCTGACCAGGACGGTCGGCCCGCGGCGCCTGCTCAGCGCGGCCTCGAAATCCGTAGTGGCGGCCGCGATGTCATAACCATCGAGGGTCAGGTTGGTCAGCCAGAGTGTCAGACAGTCGACCAGCATGGGCTGCACCAACTCCCGGTCGAGCAGATCAACAAGTGCGATCGGCTCTTCGAACGTGCGCCACCCCTCGTCACGCCGAAGTTGATGTTCGGCAATGCGGCGCTTCATCTCATCATCGATAGGCCGGGCGGTCGCCAGGTAAACCCAGGGCGCCGCGTACTTGGTAAGCAATCGCTCAGCGTACGCGCTCTTGCCCGACCGGGCTCCGCCAAGAACGAGCGTCGTGTGTGAAATGATTAGGAACCTGCAAATGGGACTGGAAAGCGCACTATGCAGCAGGAAGGCTAGTACTTCAAATACGAAGAGCCCTGGCGGCGATGCATGTAGGCCTCCGCGGCACACGTCCGCGGAGGTACGGTTCGTCCCAATCCACCAGCAGTGGGCGACTCGCGCTACGACTCTAAGGGTCGACGATTGCCAGAAAGCACTCTGGCGATGGCCAAGACCACGCTGCCCCGGTTCTGTCCTTCACGGCGGCTTCGCCGCCCATTGAGGGATGCTTCAATTCGTTCGTATGACCCTCGCGCAGGTAGTCCTCTCGCGAATCGATGCGAACCATCGATTCACATCCAGAGAACGAGACCACTGACTAAGCGAACTTTAGATCGGACCAAATTCGATCTGAGTGGCGCTGTCAGCTGCTTGGGGCGCCCAAAGACAATTCGACCCGGCGATTTTGTGCCCGACCCTGGGCGGTATCGTTTGAAGCAACCGGACTCGCTTCTCCGAAGCCCTGTGCAGAGATGAGATCGGGTTGAACGCCCTGAGAGATCAGATATTGCATCACGGCATCCGCACGCTTTTGTGATAGCTCCTTGTTTGTGGTAACACCCTCCTGCTTCAGAGCAGGGCCGATCGGGGCATTATCGGTGTAACCGCTCACGATCAAGTGATTCTGCTGGGTGGGTGCCAGTTTTTTCGCAAAGCTCGCGATCAACTGTTCCCCTTGAGGTCGCATCTTCCAACTGCCCGAGGCAAACAGCAAATCGCTGTTAACCGTGTACTTAATCGCCCCTTGCAACCGGGTGACTTGTTGCTGGCTCGCGGCGAGCTGCTGTTGAAGCTGCTGATTCTGCTCCTGAAGCGCGTCGTAGTCGCTTTTCCAGACAACACACCCAGTCAGGAACGTAGTTGACAGCAGCGCTATGGCGGTGACGCGATACTTTGGCGGATTGGTCATAACTTTCCCCGATTCTGTGTGGTTGCGTGTCAATCGACTGCCGAAATTTGGGCACGCATTGGTGCCAAGACCATTAACATTCGGCCAGTCACGCTATCGACAGTTGTGGCAAGCGCTATGCATTTTCGGCAAACGACGAGATGTTACAGCAGGTCCGTTCCGTCCAGCCCGTTGTCCCCTAACGTCAACAGGTGTCGCATGACCCAATTTGCCGATCTCGGCGCCCTGAGAGCTGCCTGCCTGGAACTACCCGCGGGCAACGATGGCGCCGCCGATGCGGTTCGCGCGCGGCAGTCAGTTCTGACCAAACCCGCTGGCAGTCTTGGTCGCCTTGAAGACCTGACGGCCTGGCTGGCTAGATGGCAGAGTCGCCCCATGCCCCGCCTGGACGCCGTCGACGTCCTGGTGTTCGCCGGTAATCATGGCGTCACCCGCAAGGGCGTTTCTCCTTTTCCCGCGACCGTAACGGCCCAGATGGTTGCCAACTTTTCCAGCGGCGGTGCGGCGATCAATCAGATCGCAAGGGTTGCGGGCGCGGTTCTGCGCGTCATCCCGCTGGAGCTCGATCGTCCAACCGAAGATTTCACCGAGGCTCCCGCCATGGGCGAGGCGGGCTTCCTGCGCGCCGTTGCCACCGGCTACGAGGCTGTCCCGCTAAATCGCGATTTGCTTTGCCTGGGAGAGATGGGCATCGGCAACACCACGGCAGCAGCCGCAATCGCCGCAGCTCTATTCGGCGGTGGCGGCACCCGATGGGCCGGTAGAGGAACCGGCATCGACGACGCGGGGCTTGAACGCAAGCGAGCCGCGATCGATGCGGGGCTGCATCGCCACGCGTCATGCCTGGGAGACCCTTTACGGATTGCGGGGGCGCTTGGCGGGCGGGAGCTTGCCGCCATTCTTGGAGCCACGCTGGCCGCACGCCATCACGGTATTCCCGTGCTGCTGGATGGGTTCGTCTGCACGGCCGCAGTGGCGCCGTTGGCTCGGCTAAGGACGGATGCGCTGGACCATGCGATGTTGGCACACGTCTCCGCCGAGGCTGGACATCGGGCGCTGGCCGAGGTGCTCAGCCTCAGTCCACTGCTGGATTTTGCCATGCGGCTCGGCGAAGCTTCGGCGGCAACTCTAGTCGTTCCGCTGCTGCGCGCCGCCGTCGCCTGTCACACAGGCATGGCGACATTCGCCGACGCGGCCGTCGATAACCGAGCTTGAGCGTGATCGCCTGAGGCTGACCCGGTTGGAAGGCGTGAATCACGCGATCAGACATAAGCTTAGACCGTGATCGAACGCCGAAGTGTGGATCAAGCTTAAACGATCATGGTCTAAGCCGTTGCCCGGGAGCGATCTGGGAGCAGCCTTCATGCTGCTTACCCGGCTGCCGGTTGGGCGGTTGGCACGCTCCGGCGAGCACCCCGATCTTGCCCGCTGCATTTGGGCGTTCCCGATTGTCGGCGTTGCCGTCAATGGAGCCGGCGGATTGGTCTATTGGCTAGCCCGCATTATTCACATGCCGCCTCTTGTTGCGGCTGGATGGACCCTGACCGTGACGTTGATGATCACCGGGGCCTTGCACGAAGACGGCCTGGCGGACACGGCCGATGGCTTTGGAGGAGGCACCACACCGGCTCGGAAATTGGAAATCATGCGCGACAGCCGTATCGGGAGCTACGGCGCGGCGGCGCTGTTCCTGTCGCTGATCGTGCGCACGGCCGCCATCACGACGCTTGGCCTGCCGAAGGTTGTGCTAACGGCGATGATCCTGGCAGGAATGCTTGGGCGGAGCGCGATGATTGTTCCGATGCTGGTGCTCCCCCCCGCCCGCGGCGACGGGATGGGAGCGTCGGTCGGTGAACCCCGGCCGATCAGGGCCAGTGTCGGACTGGGGCTTGCGGCGATCGCGCCGTTCGTTTTTCTGCCACCTCTTCTGGGGGCTGGAGCGGTCGTGCTTGCGTTCGGCAGCTCGTGGGTGTTGACGACAATCGCCGACCGCCAGGTGGGGGGGCACACCGGAGACGTTCTGGGAGCCGCAGAGGTCGTTGCTGAATGCGTGGTTCTGACTATGATGGCAAGTGCGTTCGGTAGTTAGATCTGTTTCGGTCTGACATCGTCACCATTTGTTGACCGAACCTGATCCGCCGACGCCGGCTGTGCCGACGATGGTGGAGATCGGAACCTACGAAGGTTGGCGTGATCGCCTTCTCGAATTCTATCCGCTATCGGTGTCGAACCGGGAGAAAAGCTTCTTGCTCGCGGCGCCGCGGCCTCGAGAAAGCCAGGGGATCGATTCGGCGACAACTTGAGTACAACTGTGCGAGGACGGCGTTTTTCCGGTGGTACCCTCGACCTTGCGGCAACTCCGCCACGTTACCAAAATATTATCTAAGTAGAGCTGTGCCGCCTCAATACGGTCACGGTTGGTAGCTATGTTAGCGCTTGAGGCTGATCGAGGTTCTCTCGATCGACCGAGATGAAGGGATGATAGCCATGATGCGCTTCAAAGCCTTGTTGATCGCGGCCCCGATAGCCGCGGGTCTGCTGGCCGCGCCGGCCGCTCATGCCGACTGGCATGGTCGTGGCGGCGGCTGGCATGGCGGTGGGTGGCATGGCGGTGGGTGGCATGGCGGATACGGTCATTACTATGGGCCTGGCCCTGGCGTTGCGGGTGCAATCCTCGGGCTTGGTGCTGCCGCAGTCATTGGTGGCGTGATCGCGTCACAGGCCTATGCACCGCCGCCGCCCGTCTATTACGCACCCCCGCCGGCTTACTACGCCCCGCCGCCGGGTTACTACGCTCCGCCGCCAGCCTATGCGGCGCCTCCGGGATATTATCCGCGCGGGTATTGAGACATGGTTTCGCGGGGGGCACTCCGCGCTGCCCGGGGATGAAGCGCCGTCAATCGTTCGCTGCCGCCGGCCGTTATAAACGCCAGCCGGCCGCCAGCGATGGTCGCTACCGCGCGAAACGAGGCAGGATCAACTATGACCAAATCCGCCCGCTTCCCGGGGTCGATACGCCCCCGATCGGTTAGCCCGGCGGCTTGCGCCGGATTCTCCGACATCAGCGCCCACACCTGGGCGAAATCCAGCACGCCCCGCTGCGCCAGGACGAAAGCCGCGGAAATCATCGCTGGATAATAATAATCTGAGGTCAAAACCCGACATATCCCCGCCTCAGCCATCCGGGCTGCTGAGCCCCAGCCGAGGTGTGACTTACCCCGGACAACATTCGGACACCCCATTGCAACGAAATCACCCGCGGCCGCAGCGGCGGCGGCGATTTCCTCCGCCATCGGGAACTCGCAAATCCTGGCGCCACGGGCGCGAAACCCATCACGAGCGGCAATGCTGTCATCGTCATGGCTCGCCATTGGCAGCCCAACCGCGCCGGCAGCCGCGGCAATTCGATCCAGCGCAGCGGGTACGGCTTCGACTCTCGCCGCGGTTTCCACCGCCATCGCTTCGAATGCTTCAATTTGCACCCCTGCCCGGGCGCTATACTTGACACCTTCGATCGGATCTTTCAGTTTCCGAATTATAGCCGGTGTGTGGTCGTTAAAGGCCAGCAAGTGCACGCGGCCGGCGGCAATGTCCGCCAACGCTGTCTCGAGAGCGTCAAGATTGTAGGCCTCCCACCGAAGATGCACCCGCATATCGCAAGACCACGACCCGGCATCCAAAGCATCCAAAAATGCGCGCCATGCGGTCAGGCTGCGTAATCCTGGCTCCCATGATAACGTAACCCCGTGAAACGCCGTGGTGATTCCATTTGCCAGTAATTGCGTTTCTGTTTCCCGCAACGCCAAATCGACCGGAAAATCCACGCCTGGGCGCGGCTGAAGTTGCCGCTCGAAAGCGTCGCCATGCAAATCGACGATGCCTGGCAAAACCAGCAAGCCAGATGCATCGAATCGAGGTCCATCGCCGCGATCGAATGAAATGAACCCGTCCCGTAACGTCAAATCGACGGGCCGCAGCCCGTCGGATCCGAGCAGCACTGTTCCGCCAGTGATTTGCATAGATCAAGACCTCATGGTTCGAAAACGATTTGCACCCGAGGCGTCGGGTAGCAGCCGTAGGCGAACTCGACGATCGCCCCAGCGCGATCAACGTTGATATTTTCCGTTATCAACACAGGACGGTTTCGCGCCATGCGCAAAAGCCCCGCCTCAGTCTGCGTCGGTAATCGAGCAGTCACGCGGGTTTGCAAGCGCAAGTAGTCGTCGACCCCGACCAATCGCAGCGCGTCTGTAACGCGCGGCGTTCCCTGCAACGCCTTTAAGATGCCCTTTAACTTCATAGCGGGGAAATAGTGCCGAGCGAGACTGACAGGACGGTCGTCGGCGAAGCCAAGCCGTTCGAGCAGCACGATCTTGCTGCCGGCCCGCACACCCAATCCGTCGGCCACACGCCGTTCGGCGGAAATCTCCCGCAACTGCCGAATGAGCCCCGACGGTTCCTTGTTATGTCTACGAATCCATTCGGAGAAACGCGTCCGCGCTTCGACGTTATAGTCCAGCACGTCCTCGGCCACGAAGGAGCCGCGGCCTTGCTCGACCCGCACAAGACCGTCCCGTGACAGCTCCTCCAACGCTCTTCGCACGGTATGGCGATTGACGCCGAACCGAGTTGACAGTTCAGCCTCGGTCGGGAGCCGAGTACCTGGCTTGCAGGTGCCCGAGGCAATATCGCCTTGGATCTGGCCGGCGATCTGACGCCACAGCGTCACGCCATCCTGCCGGTTCACACGATGGACCCTGAGGTCATCCATCCCCGTCGTAACGTTCATTGATCTTTCATCCAAACCCGGCCGGGGCCGTGGTCACTTCACTGTTGACCCTAGATCGGTCTGTGTCTAGTTGTCTAGACGTCTAATCACGACTGGACAGCGATGGACGACCCCGGACGCCCCGACCCTTTCGTAACGGCCCGCCAACGCTGGATGGCCATCCTTGCCCGCGCGCCGTCCGATCAGCTTCAGGCGTTGCTGGCCGACTGCGGCGCTATACCGAGCCATACGATGGTGCGGGGACCGGAGGGCGGCCTGGTCATGGTGCGTGCCCGAGCGGGCGGCGGCGGCGCGGCATTCAATCTGGGCGAAATGACCATCACCCGCTGTACCGTCCGGACGGAGACGGGCTTCGTGGGGCACGCGTACGTAGCGGGCCGCGACGAAAGATGCGCCGAATTGGCCGCGCTCGCTGACGCGCTTATGCAGGATCCCGATCTCGCGGACACCATCGAACGCCGCTTAGTGGCGCCTTTGGAACGTCAGCAAATCGAAGGGCGCACCGCGAGGTCGAGGAAGGCCGCGGCCACGCGCGTTGAATTCTTTGCAATGCAGACGATGCGGACCTAGGCGCCGACATGAGCACGGATCTCGCTCCCGGCTTCGCTGATCCGGTCACCGGTGCCCAGCTTTGCTTCCGGGCAGTACTCGATGCGATGGCGCGCCCGGGACTTGTGCGCGCGGTGCGCGGGGTGTCGGCTCCCGCTCCGTTATGCAACGCGGCGGCCGGCCTGCTGTTGACCCTGATCGACCACGAGACGCCGCTGTGGCTGGATCCAGCCACCGCTGCCGCTGGCGCCTGGATCACCTTCCATACCGGCGCGCCGATTGAAACTGCGAAACGAGCGGCCTTCGCCATGGCCTTATCGCTGCCGGATCTGGCCGAACTGCCCAGCGGCAGCGACGAGATGCCGGAGACATCCGCGACCGTCATTCTGCAACTCGCTTCGCTGACCGAGGGCCGGCGTTTCCTGCTGGAAGGCCCAGGGTTACGGGTACCCGCTGACCTGTGTGCCGATGGCCTCCCGGCCGATTTCGCTCCGATCTGGGAAGCCAACCATGGGCTGTTCCCACGCGGGATCGACCTCATTCTATGCGCTGGCGACACCCTGGCCGCCCTGCCGCGCAGCGTCACGGTCAGGGAGGGCTGAACAATGGCTTATGTCGCGGTCAAAGGCGGCGAACGCGCGATCGACAACGCCCATGCGTGGCTAGCCGAGGAGCGTCGCGGCAACCCCGCCACCCCTGCCCTCTCGGTTGCCCAGATCGAGCAACAGCTCGGCCGATCGGTCGACCGCGTGATGGCCGAGGGCTCGCTGTATGATCGGGAACTGGCCGCGTTGGCGATCAAGCAGGCCCAGGGCGACCTGATTGAGGCGGCGTTCCTGCTGCGGGCCTACCGCACCACCCTGCCTCGCCTGGCGCACTCGAAGCGGATCGAGACCGCGTCGATGCGGATCGAGCGCCGGGTGTCCGCGATCTTCAAGGATTTGCCCGGCGGTCAGGTGCTGGGTCCAACTTGTGACTACACACATCGGCTGCTGGATTTTGGGCTGATGGACGATAACGCCGTCGCCACCGCGCCGGCCGCCGAGCCGGATCAAGCACCCATGCGGCGCGTGGCCGACATACTGGGCCACGAAGGATTGCTTGAACCGGATGTTGGTTCGGACGGCGACCCCGGGGACCTGACCCGTGAGCCGTTGTCGTTTCCTGCGGGCCGCGATGTGCGCCTGCAGGCGTTGGCTCGCGGCGATGAAGGCTTCGTTCTGGGGATGGGATACTCCACGCAGCGCGGCTACGGCGGCTCGCATCCGTTCGCCGGCGAAATCCGAATGGGCGAGGTATCCATTGAAATCGAGCCGGCGGAACTCGGCTTCGTCATCGATATCGGCGACCTGATCCTGACCGAGTGTCAGATGGTCAACCAGTTCAAAGGCTCGAAAAGCGTGCCGCCGCAATTCACCCGCGGCTATGGTCTGGTGTTTGGCTTCAGCGAGCGTAAGGCGATGGCGATGGCCTTGGTCGATCGGGCAATGCGCGCCGAAGAGCTCGGCGAGGATGTGGTCGCGCCCGCTCAGGACGTCGAATTCGTCTTGTATCATTCGGACAACATTGAAGCGACCGGCTTCGTTGAGCACCTCAAACTGCCTCACTATGTCGATTTTCAAAGCGAACTGCAGAACGTGCGGCGCATGCGGACGGAGGTGGCGGAATGAGGGGCTACAATTTCGCCTATCTCGATGAGCAAACGAAACGGATGATCCGCCGCGGATTGTTAAAAGCCGTCGCGATCCCTGGCCACCAGGTGCCGTTCGGGTCACGGGAGATGCCCCTGCCCTATGGTTGGGGCACCGGCGGAATCCAGGTGACGGCCTCGATCTTGGGTCCCGACGACGTGTTGAAGGTGATCGATCAAGGTGCCGACGACACCACCAACGCGGTCTCCATCCGCCGTTTTTTCGCCCGCACCGCAGGAATCGCAACGACGACCGCGACCGCCGAGGCGACGGTGATCCAAACCCGCCACCGCATCCCCGAAAAGCAACTGCGGGAAGACCAAATTATCGTCTATCAGGTGCCGCAGCCGGAGCCTTTGTCTCGCCTTGAGCCGAGCCGGATAGAAACGAAGCGAATGCATGGCCTGGCGGACTACGGGCTAATGCATGTGAAGCTGTACGAAGACATCTCTCGTTTCGGACAGATATCCATCAGCTATGACTATCCAGTGATGGTAAACGAGCGTTACCTGATGTCCCCCAGCCCGATCCCGGCCTTCGACAATCCAAAGATGGACATGACGCCCGCGTTGCAACTGTTCGGCGCTGGGCGCGAAAAACGGATCTACGCCATCCCGCCCTGGACGTCGGTCAAATCGCTTGATTTCGACGATCATCCCTTCCGGCCGATCAACGCACCGCACCCCTGCGGGCTCTGTGGGGCGACAGCTTCCTACCTGGACGAAGTCGTGATCGACGACAAAGGCGGCCGATTGTTCGTCTGTTCCGACACTGACTATTGTGCCGAACGCCGCGCGGCCGGCCATCGCGGAACGGAGGGACTGCCGGAGGCTGCGGAATGAGGGAAGCCACATTGCTGTCAGGTCGAAACCTCAGTCTCAACTTCGGCAGTATCACCGCGTTGGCCCAGGTAGACGTCGACCTCTGGCCCGGCGAAATGCTGGCGATCGTGGGCGAGTCCGGATCCGGCAAGACGACTCTGCTGAATGTGCTATCAGGCCGCCTGACACCCGATTACGGTCTGGTCTGGTATCGCGATCCCGCAGGCCAGTTGCACGATGTGCACGCGATGCCGGCGCCCGCATTGCGCACCTTGCACCGGTCCGATTGGGGGTTCGTCCACCAGGATCCGCGGCAGAATCTGCGCATGGCCGTCAGCGCCGGCGGCAACGTCGGCGAACGCCTGATGGCCCAAGGCGCTCGGCATTACGGCGACATTCGCGAGGCCGCGTTGGACTGGCTCGCGCAGGTGGAAATCGACGCGAACCGCATCGACGACCTGCCGCGCACGTTCTCCGGAGGGATGCTGCAACGCCTGCAGATCGCCCGAACGCTGGTGACCCATCCGCGTTTGGTGTTCATGGACGAACCGACCGGCGGGCTGGACGTCTCGGTACAGGCACGGTTGCTTGACCTGATCCGATCGCTGGTGACGCGACTGCGCATCGCCGTGGTGCTGGTGACGCATGATATCGCGGTCGCACGCCTGCTGGCGCATCGGATTGCCGTGATGCAACGAGGCCGGATCGTGGAGACAGGCCTGACCGACCAGGTTCTGGACGATCCCCAGCACCCTTACACGCAGTTGCTGGTCAGTTCAGTGCTGAGCGCATGACTACGCAGCCGTTAGCACATGACCGTCATGCTGCGCACCCAAGGACTGGCGAAAACCTTCACCCTGCATCTGCGTGGCCGCCTACTCCTGCCAGTACTTTCAGGCGTCGATCTCGACACCCGCGCGGGCGAGTGCGTCGTGCTGTCCGGCCCCTCCGGCGCCGGCAAATCAACCCTGTTGCGCAGTCTGTACGGGAATTACCGAGCAGACAGCGGTCACATTTGGGTTCGGCACAACGGCGAAATGGTCGATCTCGCTTCCGCTGATCCGAGAACCATCCTGGCGGTACGGCACCAGACACTCGGCTATGTCAGCCAGTTCTTGCGCGTTGTCCCGCGAGTTTCCGCGCTGGACGTGGTCGCCGAGGTCCTGACGGCACGCGGTATCGATCAGTGCGCCGCGCGGGATGCGGCCCGGACACTCCTGTTGAAACTGAACATTCCTGCGCGGCTGCACTCGATCCCGCCGGCAACCTTCTCGGGTGGCGAGCAACAGCGCGTCAACCTGGCGCGAGGCTTCATCGCCCGACACCCGATCCTGTTGCTGGACGAACCAACCGCATCGCTCGATGCGGAGAATCGGGCGGTTCTGATTGACATGGTCCGGGACGCGAAGGCAAGTGGAACGGCAATCGTCTCGATCTGCCATGATACCGATGTTCGCAATGCCATCGCCGACCGTTTGTTCATGATGACTCCCTACCAGGATGCCGCATGACGCAAGAAACGATCCTGACGAACGCAGTCCTCGTCCTACGTGATGAGACGCTGGCGGGAACGATCGTCATGCACGGCGAAATCATCGCCGATATCCAGGCCGGACGCTCGCATTCCTCGGTCGCGATCGACCTGGGCGGGGATATGGTCATTCCCGGCGGTGTCGACGTTCATACCGACAACCTGGAACGGCAAGTGCAACCTCGTAGCCTGGCGCGCTGGCCGTCGCGGTCCGCGATGGTCGCACATGACGCGCAGTGTGCGGCCGCCGGAGTCACCACGGTGCTGGACGCGCTTTGCCTGGGGGACCTCGGGTTTGATGCCGAACGGATCGAAACCTTCCGGAACGGCGTGGTCGATCTGGATGCACTGACCGCGGCCGGGCTGCTGAAAGCCGACCACTTTCTGCATCTGCGCTGCGAAGTCCCCGCGCTTGATATGCTGGCGTTGTTCGAACCGGTCGCGGACCATCCTCTCGTGCGCATGATCAGCCTGATGGACCACAGTCCCGGCGTCGGCCAATACGCCAACATCGATTTCTACCGCAGGCTGCGCCGCCAGGGCGGTCTCGACGAAGCGGCCATCGAACGCCGTATCCAGGAAATGCAGGCGCAACGAGCCCGATGGCGCGATCCGAACCGCCGCGCGTTGCTCGACCGCGTTCGCGGCACAACCATCGCTATCGCCAGCCACGACGACCGCACCGAGGAAGAGATCGCCGAAAATGCCGCCGACGGCATCCGGATCAGCGAATTTCCCGTCTCGATGGAAGCCGCCATGGCGGCGAAACGTGCCGGCATGCAGGTGATTGCCGGAGCGCCCAACATCGTCCGCGGCGGCTCCCACTCCGGCAACGTCGCGGCGGCGGACCTGGTGCGCGCGGGCGCGGTGGACGCTTTTGCGTCCGATTACGTCCCGCCGAGCCTGATCGAGGCAGCCTTCCAGTGCACCCGCGAGGAGTGGATCAACTTGCCCGAAGCGATCGCCATGATCTCCGACCACCCCGCCCGAATGTCGGGACTGCCGGACCGAGGCCGGCTGGAAATCGGTTTGCGCGCCGACATGGTCCGCGTGCGCCTGCTCGGCACCCTACCGGTCGTGCGTCATGTCTGGCGGGCGGGAGAGCGTGTGATCTGATGGTCGCCAGGGTCGCGATCTACTATGCCCCGCTGCCCGAAGATCCATTGACCCCCCTGAGTTCATCCTGGCTCGGTCGCGATCCGGTCACCAATGCCCCGGTGCCGCAGCCGGCACTGGATGGCATTTCCGAACTTACCGCCGAGCCGCGGCTCTATGGGTTTCATGCGACGCTGAAGCCGCCGATGCGTTTGGCGGAAGGCACAGACTGGCGTGGCTTCGTCGCCGCGGTCCGCACGATGGCGGCGGATATCGCGCCGTTCGACATTGCCGCCGCTGGTGGTGGCCGATCTGTACGGCTTCCTGGCGCTGCGCGAAACAACCCCCTGCCCGCCGCTGCAAGCGCTGGCCGACGCCTGTGTGGAACGAGTTGATTCGTTTCGTGCCCCGACATCGGATGACGAGTTGGCTCGGCGGCGGCGCGCGAAATTGTCCGCCGAGCAGGATGCGATGCTCGTGCGCTGGGGCTATCCGTACGTGTTCAGCACATGGTTCTTCCACATGACGTTGACACGGCGTCTGTCGGATGCGGAAAAGGCGGTCGTTTTGCCGATTGCCGAGGCATGTTTTGAGCCGGTGCTCTCGGCTTCCCGTCGCGTGGAAGACATCTGCCTTTTTACGCAGGCCGCACCTGGCGCCGCTTTCACGCTGGCGGAGCGGATTCCGTTGCGCGGACAGGTCTGACCGCGTTCACTCACGCGACCATTTCTCTCCCCACCGATCAGCGAACACCATATCCTCCAGCACTGGTGGAGCGACGGGCCAAATTTACCAAGGGGTAACCAATCGGCGGAATCGCGTAGGAGTATGCGTCTTCCAGCGGGCCCAGTGCCGCGTCGGCGTCCTTACCGAGAGACTGGTACAGCGTTGTCAGCGTCGCACCCAATCCCAAAGCGCGGGCAGCCAACACTATGTTTTGCACAGCGGGGTGGCCGGGTCACAAGATGTGATCGAATCCCCACAAGGGCCTTCCCACTCCATCTTTTTGCCCTAAATTCAAAGGCTTTTGACCGGTCTACTCGAACGCCTGATCGACATATTTCGTGCTGGCATCCCGAGCACGCAATCTACAGCGACCGGGAAGCGGCCAGATCTCTGTCGTGAAGAGTTCCGGATGCCGAAGGCGTACAAAGTCTCCGAAGAACCGTTAGGGGTCGGCACGGCGGCATTCGAACTGACCCACTACCATCAGGAGAGGACGCACGACAAACTCGTGCCACATCTGATACTACCACCCGATGTCTCACGCTGACTTCGTCCACCTCCGCACCCATTCCGCCTACTCGCTCAGCGAGGGCGCCATCCGCCCCGACCAGATCGTTGCATTGGCAAAGGACGCCGGCATGCCCGCCGCGGCGATCACCGACACCGGCAACCTGTTCGGCGCGCTGGAGTTTTCGCAATACTGCGCCGCCAAGGGCATCCAGCCGATCATCGGCTGCCAGATCGCCCTCGCCCGCACCGACAACCCTCGCCTACCGCCCGACCCCGTTGTGCTGCTCGCCCAGGACGCCGCCGGCATGGCCAACCTCCAGCGCCTGTCGTCCTTCGGCTTCCTGGAAACCGACCCGACCCTCAAGCCGCAGCTTCCATTCACCCGCATCGCCGAAAACGCCGCCGGCCTCCTGTTGCTGACCGGCGGCACCACCGGGCCGATCGGCCGTCTGCTGGCCGAGGGTCAGAAAGCCGAAGCCGAACGCCTGCTCGACGCGATGAACGAGGCCTTCGCCGGCCGCACCATCCAGGAACTCCACCGCCACAGCCTCGCCGTCGAGGCCGCCATCGAACCCGGCCTGATCGCGATCGCCGACGCAAGCGGCATCCCGCTGGTCGCCACCAACGACTGCTACTTCGGAACACCCGACATGCACGAGGCCCACGACGCCCTGCTGTGCATCGCCGAAGGCCGCACGCTATCCGAACGGGACCGCCGCCGCGTCACCCCCGAACACTGGTTCAAGCCCGCCGCCGACATGCGCACCCTGTTCGCCGACCTGCCCGAAGCCTGCGACAACACCCTGGCAATTGCCCGCCGCTGTGCGGTAATGGCGGAAACCCGCAAGCCTCTGCTGCCCGTTTGCCCGAAAGTCCGACCCGGCCAGACCGAAGAAGAAACCGTCCGCGCCATGGCGATCGAGGGCCTTGAACGTCGCATGGACGCCGTGGCCGCTGACCAAGCCACCCGCGAAACCTACCGCTCCCGCCTGCAATACGAACTCGACGTAATCGCAAGCATGGGGTTTTCCGGCTACTTTCTGATTGTTGCCGATTTCATCCAATGGTCAAAGGCACAGGGCATTCCTGTAGGCCCCGGCCGCGGATCGGGCGCCGGGTCCGTCGCCGCATGGGCACTGACCATCACCGACCTCGATCCGCTGCGGTTCAATCTGCTGTTCGAGCGATTCCTCAATCCCGAGCGCGTGTCGATGCCGGACTTCGACATCGACTTTTGTCAAGAAGGCCGCGACCGCGTCATCGACTATGTGCGTAACGAATATGGCGGCGACCGCGTTGCCCAGATCATCACCTTCGGCAAACTACAAGCCCGCGCCGCCGTCCGCGACGTCGGCCGCGTGCTCGGTCTTCCCTTCGGCCAGGTCAACAAAGTTGCTGAACTGATCCCCAACAATCCTGCCAAGCCGGTAACCTTGCAACAGGCCGTGGACGGCGAACCCCGCCTCCAAATACTGCGCGATGAGGACGAAGGCATCGGCCGCCTGCTGGAAGTCGCGCTGCGCGTCGAAGGCCTCTATCGCCATGCCTCCACCCATGCCGCCGGCGTCGTCATCGGCGACCGTCCGCTCATTGAACTTGTTCCGCTCTACCGCGATCCCAAATCGGACTTCCTGGTCACCCAATACTCGATGAAGCATGTCGAGCAGGCCGGTCTGGTCAAATTCGACTTCCTCGGCCTCACCACGCTGACAATCCTCCGTCGCGCCGAAAACTTCCTGAAAGGCCTCGACATCGAGGTCGATCTCGACCGCCTCCCCCTGGACGACACAAAAACCTTCGAGATGCTGCAACGAGGCGATGCCGGCGGCGTGTTCCAGATGGAAGGCCAGGGCGTGCGCGACACACTGCGGCAGATGCGCCCAGACCGGTTCGAGGACCTTATCGCCGCCGTCGCGCTCTATCGTCCCGGCCCAATGGCCAACATCCCCGATTACTGCCGGCGGAAGCACGGCGAGAAATGGGACGCGCCACACCCGGTCATCCACGAGATCCTGGCCGAGACCTACGGCATCATGGTCTACCAGGAACAAGTGATGCAGATCGCCCAGACGATGGCCGGCTACAGCCTGGGCAGCGCTGACCTGCTGCGCCGCGCCATGGGCAAGAAAATCGCCGCGGAGATGGAGGCGCAACGAAACATCTTCACCGATGGCGCGATCAAGCGCGGCATCGATCCGGCGAAGGCCACCGAAGTCTTCGACCTGATGGCGAGGTTCGCCGACTACGGCTTCAACAAATCCCATGCCGCCGCTTACGCGCTGATCGCCTATCAGACCGCATGGCTGAAAGCCAACCACCCGGAGGTCTTCATCGCCGCCTGCATGAGCCTCGCCCTGAACAACACCGACCGCCTCGCCGCCCTGAAACAGGAAGCCGAACGTAGCGCGATTAGAATCCTGCCGCCGGATATCAATCGTTCCGGAGCCGATTTCTCCGTCGAACGTCTCGAAGACGGCCGCCTGGCGATCCGCTACGCCCTCGCCGCCGTAAAGAAGGTCGGGTTCGCGGCGATGGAATCCGTAACCGCCGCCCGGGGTGACACACCCTTCACAGATGTCACCGACTTCGCCACCCGCGTCGATCCGCGGCAGATCAACCGCGTCCAGATCGAGAACCTCGTGCGCGGCGGCGCCTTCGACCAACTGGAAAAAAATCGCGCCCGCGTGTTTGCCGGCGCCGAAACGATCCTGCGCCGCGCCCAGGCCGATCAGGAGGAAAAGGAAAGCGGCCAGATCGGCCTGTTCGGCGGCATCGCCAGCAAACCGGAGCCATTACGCCTCCCCGACGTGCCTGATTGGCCTCCACTCGAGCGCCTGGCCTTCGAGGCCGAAGCCGTCGGCTTCCATCTGACCGCTCACCCCTTGGACGCCTACGCCCAAGCCCTCAAGCGACTCAGCGTCACCCCATCGATCCAAGTCGAGGCACGGGCCGCCGCCGGTGTCAGCCGAGTGAAGATCGCCGGCACCGTCGTTGCGTCAAAGGAACGAATAACCCGCACCGGCAGCCGCATGGCCTGGGTCCGCGTCTCCGACGCCGCCGGTTCGGTGGAGGTAACCTGCTTCAGCGAAGTGCTCAACCGGTCCCGCGATATCCTTGTAGCGGGGTCCAATATCCTGGTGAACGCCGAACTGAAAACCGACGGCGAAACCGTGCGCGTGACCGCGGTGGATGTGTCGTCCCTCGACCACGCCGCCGCATCGGCCGGCGCGTCGATTCGCGTGTGGCTACGCGAAAGTGCCGCCGTACCCCACATCCGCGAAGTGCTCAGCCGTGAAGCCGGCGGCCGCGGACGCGTCACACTGGTGCCGCGCATCGACAGCGAACAGGATGTGGAGATCGCCCTCCCCGGCGGCTACAATGTCACCCCACGCCTCGCGCAGGCACTCAAATCGCTGCCGGGTGTCGATCAGGTGGAGGAGGTCTGACGCGTGGGCTACCCCGCGGCTGGGAGCAACGTTCCAACCGTGTCGCATCAAACCAGGAGATAGGGCATTTACCGCCTGCACAATGAGACTACAAATGCTCTCATATCAGCGTGAAGGAGCTGAGCCATGCGGAAAGGTCCGGGCGGAGCAAGTATCAAATTGGCGCTCCTGCTGCCACTGGTGGCCGGCGCCGCGGCTCCGGCGCCCGGCCCGGATGGGAGGGCTCCCACCGTCTCTGTTATGACCAACGGCCTCACCTCCGGCTATGTGATACGCTTCGGCGGTCCCGTCGATCATGCATTCTCGCGATTGCTGATCGTGCAGGATGGTCGGGTTCTGCAGACTCTGCCGGCGCGGCTGGACAGTGCGCCGAATGTGCTATTTGCCCGCAGCAGGGCGCTACCGCCCGGCACCTACGAGTTGCACTGGACCGCCAAGTCGATGACCGACGGCAACACCTCCGAGGGCGATGCTACGTTCACGATCGAGCCGCTACCGCACTAACTGACGGAGCTATGCGGGTTCGAATCATCGACACAGCCTCCGAGGTGCCGGCGCGGCCACGTCACCACCGCGGCCAATAAGATCGGACCACCCGGATAGCTAATCCGCCGCCTCGGTCAACGGATCCGTTCCTTTATACAGTTGGGGCCAGCGACGTTTCACCAGCGGACCCCGCTCGTCGTACGCCAGGCAGGTATTGAGTATCTTGCTCCCGCCGCCCCACTTCTCGGTGATCCGTTGGTCGAGCGTATCGCTGCCGGGCTTGTCCTCCGCCCCCTCGGCCGCCATCTCGCGCCGAGCCCTGGCAGGATTGATGGTCTGAAAGGCGGTGGTGGCCATCTGCTGGAGCAGTTCGCGCAGATGCGTACAACCGACCGTCCCACCGACCTTGTGCGTCGCATCCCGCAGGAACCCTGCCTTGATCCGCATACCGACCAATCGTGTGAAGTTGGGCGCCGCCGCCGGGCATATGGCATAGGGGGTCTTGTCGCTGACCGCTTCGACCGCGTGGATGTGCATCTTCTCATCGACCGTCAGGCGCAGCCACATGTCGTGCACAGGGTCGCCAGCCTCGATGTAACCCCGGTCGTAGTTCGACTGACCAAAGCTTTTCACGTCGGTCAGATGCGCTTCGATATCGTAGTGGCCATCAACCCGGCGATAACCATTGATTTCGATGGCACGAGTGTGCAGACGCTCGCGCTCGGCGGGCTGGCTAAGGGGCATGCCGGACTCCTAAAAAGACGGGCGGATATTGCAGTGCAGCATTACCACATGGCACCGGTGGCGATCATTGCAATGTCTGACCCGCAACGCATGGCTGCGGGCTGCCCGGCGATGGGCGCCGCCACAGCGCGGCGCGAGAACATGATCGCACTGAGCGGAGTGTCCCATGAGCGCGAATCAGGCGAGAGGTGTCGTCGCGGGGGATTAACCGCTCGGATCCCGGCCGAGCGCCAGTTCGCCACTGTAGCGGACCTGCATCCGCTCCTGCGGACGATGGTAGCGCACGCCTTGGATGTCACGGAGCAACCGCTCCAGCCCGGCGGCGCGGTAAAACGCGCTTCCGCCGGCCGCTTCCATGGCCCTTTCGGCGACACGCAGAACGCCGCGGCCCACCAGCGTGCGATCAATGAAAACGCGATTCGACGTGTCGGAGCCGGGTTCCAGCGTAAACGCCGCTTCCACCATGTCACGGTGCGCGATTCGCGCCCCGGCGAGATCGGTGTCCATCTCGCCGAAGATAGCCACCAGCCCAGGGTTGTCCGCCCGCTTCACCGCCATTTGGACCACACGGTCGCGCATGGCCTCGGCCACGCCAAGATAGCAGCCGACGATGAGTGGGAGCGCGATCATTTGCATCAGGTGGAACTGTGAAACCCATTTGCCCGCGGGGCGCCGGATCGAAACGGCTGCCTCGGGCACGTGAACGTCCTCGACGACGACATCATGCGATCCCGTCCCGCGCATCCCAAGCGTTCGCCAGTTGTCCTGAACCGACATACCCGCGGCGGCAAGCGGAAGTGCGAAATGCAGCACAGTTGGTTCCGGTCCCGATGCCGCATCCACAGCCGTGGTCATCAGCAGGTCACCGGTAGGACTCCCACTCACGAACCGCTTCCTTGCCGTGACACGCCAGCCGTCCGCGACGCTACGCGCGACCCCCGAACCATCGAGCCAGTCCGAGGCACCACTGGTCACAAGCT
This sequence comes from uncultured Pseudomonadota bacterium, assembly GCA_963832865.1. GTDB lineage: Bacteria > Pseudomonadota > Alphaproteobacteria > Acetobacterales > Acetobacteraceae > Rhodopila. The sequence goes on along the minus strand of CAWHWH010000039.1, from coordinate 31,108 downwards.
GAAGGCGCTCATCCACTACGCGCCGCAAGATGCGCTCGACGGGCGCCGGATCACGACGCCAACGCCAGACGATGGTCGCAAGAGGGTGCGTGTGCATGGACAGCGTGAGTGCTGTCGAGCCACAATACTGGGCAAGAACTCGTAGCATCTCGCAAAGCTCAGGATAGGATGCTCCGCCACCGCCAAGCTCGGCCGGCACACCGGCGGCAAGCACACCCCGTTGTTTGAGTTCCGCGAAGTTCTCGGCGACGAACGTGTCATTGGCGTCGCACCGTTCTGCTCGTTCAGCGAACTTGGGTCCCAGCGCGTGCATCAATCCCGCCCAGTCCGTCATCGGGCTCCGATCCGCGTCCTGTTGCATAAGGAAATCCCCTTTCTCGGCGTTGGGCTCATCAACGCGAACGTCCAGGGCGACATGGACGTCCGCACGCAGATGACGCTGGGTTTTGAGAACCTCACGCTGGTAAACGTCATGGGTGCCCACGGATCGACCGCCGGAAGCATGATGCAGTATGCCCTGCATGGCAATCCGCGAGGGTCTCGCGAACGTTGTTGTTCTGGTCTACGCCGATGCGCCGTTATCGCCGACTTGCGGCGCCGGCCAATCCTGTGCTGGCCCGTACCGCTTCCCACTCGGTGGCATGGTCGGGCTGCGCGCCGCGCATGGCAACTTCGGCGGCAATCCGGAATACGCGATGGCGGCCCGGCGGCACATGCATCTTTACGCCACCACCAGCGAACAGTTCGGCACTATCGCCGTCGGCCAGCGCCAGTGGGCGCAGCTCAGCCCCTGGGCGCAGATGAAACGGCCGATGACGCTTGAAGACCATCACAACTCCCGCTTCATCGCTGAACCGCTGCGGCTGCTTGATTGCTGCCTTGTTTCGAACAGCGCCGTGGCGGTAGTCGTTACTTTGACAGAACGGGCACGCGACCCGCGCCAGCCCCCGGTCAACGTGCTCGGCTACGCGCAGTGCGCGCCCGGTGACAATTTGCGAACCGACCGCCATCCCGGGGTCGAGACCGGCGCGAAGCGTTCCGCGGAGATAGCGTTTCGCAGGCCGGAATCACCCGGAACGACATCGGCATTTGCCAACTCTACGACTGCTACACCTACACCATGCTCGTGACGCTGCAGGATTACGGCTTCTGCGCCAAAGGGAGGGCGGTGCGTTTGTCTCGGACGGCAAGCTTGGACCCGGGGGTGCGTTGCCGACCAACACCGGAGGGCAGCTTTCCGACTACATGTGGGGTTTCACGCCGTTGTCGGAGGCGGTGGTTCAGGCTCGTGGCCAGGGCGGCGCCCGCCAGGTTCCTCGGAAAGATTATGTGCTGGTCAGCGCGAACGGCGGCATCCTGAACTACCACGCCACCATCATCCTCAGTCGTCACGCCTCAGGGTGAGGATAGACGATCTGATCGCTACTCCGCCTCCCCCAGCACCAGACAAACGTTCTGGCCGCCGAACCCGAACGAGTTGGAGATCGCGTGCCGTACCAGCGCCTCCCGCGCAAAATTGGGCACGCAATCGACCGGCAGGGCCGGGTCCGGAATGTCGTAGTTGATCGTCGGCGGCAGCAGCCCGTTGCGGATCGTCAGGATCGTGAAGATCGCCTCGACCGCGCCTGCCGCGGTCAGGCTGTGCCCGATCATCGACTTGTTCGACGACATCGGGATGGAGCCCGCCCGGTCACCGAACACGGCGGTCACTCCGACCCATTCCATTTTGTCGTTCTCGGGCGTTCCCGTGCCATGCGCGTTGATATAGTCCACCGCTTCGGGCGCCAGTCCGGCGTCCGCCAAGGCGTTTTGGATGCAGGCGATGATCGGCTTGCCATCCGGGGAGGATCGCGTGCGATGAAAGCCATCGGCCACCTCGCCGCACCCCTCGACCACGGCCAACACCGCCGCACCGCGCGCCCGAGCGCCACTCAAACTTTCCAGCACCAGGGCTCCGGCGCCCTCTGCCATGACGAAGCCCTCGCGGTCCTTGCTAAAGGGCCGCGATGCCGAAGCCGGCGGATCGTTACGGGTAGATAACGCCGATAGCAGGGAGAATCGGATCAAGCTCTCGGCATTGACCGAGCAATCCGTGCCGACGACCAAAGCGGCGTCGGTTTCGCCACGGCGGATCGCCTCGACACCGAGCTGAATCGCGGTCCCGCCCGATGCGCACGCCGTCGATGTCGCCACCGGGGAGCCTTTCGTCCCGAATCGGTCCGCGAGGTATTCGCCCACCGAACCGAACAGAAAACAGCGATAGAAGGGTTCGAAACCGCCTTTTCCCGCCGCCCGGATCAAATCATCATAGGTCACGGTCGCGTCGGCGCCGGAGGCGGCGGCGAGGGCGAAGCGCTGGGTCCACTCCAACTCCACCGGCGGCAGCGCCAGGAACAGCGGACCAGGGAAATTTCCGGCGCGGCCGATGGCGGCTTCCGCGATGGCTTCCTCCATCACCAACTCCGCAAGACGCTGCGAGAGGGCAGGCGCCGATGGCTCCGGCACCGCGATGAAATCAACCGTGCCGGCGATTGTCGTGCGCAATCCATCGATCGGAAACCGAGAAATGCGCCGGATGCCGGAAACGCCGCCGGTGAGCGCTTTCCAGTTGTCGGCCTGTCCTTGCCCCAGCGAACTGAGGACACCCATGCCGGTGACCACGACAATCGGGCGGCCGAGATGATCGGTGTCTTGTGCCATCGCGGCTTTCCTCAGGCTGCCGTAACCAGGGCGAGGGCCTCGCCGCGCCAATGACCCCAAGACGTTACCAGCGCCTGCGTCAATGGCGTTGTCATCGGCTTTTCCGCGTCTTCCAGCGGCGGGAACAGCGTGCCGCTTTGCACAGCGAGCGCCGCCAGGGCCAGATTGGCTGGAAACGAGGGCTCCAGGGAGTGCCCTAACGCGGTGGCGGTAGCGCGCACCGGGACGCCGATCTCCGCGAGGAAGGCCTGTTCTTCGGCGGTGGGCGCCTGAACTCCGGTTGCGCCGGACACCACTGCCGCTCCCGCGCGATCGAAATGGGCCTCCATTGCCGCGAATTGCGCTTTCGCGTTCATGGTCGCTTCGCCCGGCAGGCGGCGGCAGCGGTCCGTGCGTATTGCCGCGATATGGGCAAATGCCTCCGCTCCCCGCACTGCCGCGTGCGCTCGGCCTTCGATCACCAAAAAGCAGCCGACCGACCCGAGGTTCATGCCGCCGCCGGACCTTTGACGCGCCCAAACCGGGGCGAAGGGCGGGCGGCAGAGCAGGCCGCCCATCTCGTAGTGCAAGAGGACGTCCGCCCGCTGGGCGTTGTACGAACCGCCGACCAGCATGATGTCGCCTTGGCCGGCGGCGATTCGCGCACAGGCGATGCGCACGGCATCGGCGCCGCTGGCTTCCTCGCCCATGAAGGTGCGCGACGAACCGATGACGCCATGCACGATGGAGATATTGCCAGCCAACAGATTGGACAGTTGGGCTAGAAACAACGTCGGCCGCAGATCGCCCAGCAAATGCTCGTTGAGATAAGCACCCGGGTTCGCGGCCTTTGGATATTGCGACAGAATGGACGAATCCACCGCGTAGTCACGCTCCCCGCCACCGGCGGCGACGATCATGCCCATCCGCGACAGCAGCTCAGTGTTGCCTTTGACTCCAGCGGAATCCAGCGCGAGGCCAGCGGCGTACACCCCCATGCGCTGCCAGGTTTCCATCTGCCGCTGGTCACCACGTTTGGGGATCTGCCTGTCGAGATCCAGCGGCGCCAGTGGATGCACCATGAACGGGGGGAAGCTCTCGCTATCCAGCGTCGGGGTGAAGCTGTTCAGCGCTTGCCAATGCGCGTCCGCCCCCGAGCCAAGGCACGAGACGATGCCGATCCCGGTAATGAGGGCGTCGCGCTCATGCGTCATTCGGAAGTCCCGCGGACATGAATTGTGCAGGCAGTCCAACGCGGCGAGCGGTTTCGAGCATAGCTGCCCTCAGAGCCTCATTCGGAAACGGGACGATACCATAGCGGATTTCGGCTTCCGTCACTTTCTTCCCGTCCGCGGTAATGCTGGCCTTGACCACCGCGTAGCCGGACCCCTCGTGCAGCAGGCTGGCCTCGACCTCCAGCGTTTGGCGAGGCTGGACAAACGACCGCATTTTGGCTTTCTCGACCTGAATGAGGAAAGCCATCTTCGCGCAGCTATGCGCGGCCAGCACCAGCCATCCACCGGTTTGGGCCATGGTTTCGATCAGCAGCACGCCGGGCATGATCGGGTAGCCCGGGAAATGTCCCTCGAATACCGGGGAGTGCTCCGGCACCTGGCACGACGTCACGATTCGCCGGCCGGGCATATCCAGCGTGGTGATCCGATCGATCATCTGGAAATATTCCAGGCGCATCAGGTCACCGCGGCGTTATGCTAAAAGATCCGCTCAAGCGGCCTTCGCCGCGACTAGTTTATCTATATTGGCGCAGAGATTCTTCAGCACGAAATACTCGTCGGTCGTTACCTTCCCGGCGTTAACGTCTTGAGTCCATTGCTCGAGCGGCATCTTGATGCCAAACGCCTTATCAATAGCGAATGCGACATCAAGAAAATCCAGACTATCGATGCCGAGGTCGTTGATCACATGGCTTTCCGGCGTAATCTTTTCCGGCTCAATGTCGCAGGTGTCGGAGATGATCCCCGCCACGGTCTCGTACGTCGATGCCATGCCCTAGCCCCTGAGAAAGTCGCGCGGCACTATCATTGTCGTCCCTGGGGTGCAAGACTCGGGGGATTCGCCGGTCGCTCCCGCCCTCTCATGGTTCTAACCCGCGTAGCCGGGGTCCGCGGGTGGTTGCACCATTTTTATACGAGTTCGACAAAATGGCGAACAACCGGAGGCTGGCCTTTCCCCTCCGCACACGCCATGTTCGGTGCGTGTGTACCGTCGTTGCTCTTGTCCGTCCTGATTTTGTCCTGCTTGCCGCCAATCGCGACGAGCGGCTAGACCGCCCTTGGGATCCGCCGAGCGCGTGGTGGCCGGAACACCCGGGTACCGTGGCCGGGCGGGATCGTATGGCCGGGGGAACCTGGATGGGGATGAACCGATCGGGCGTTGTCGCCACCGTACTGAACCGGCCGGGCACCCTCGGACCGGCCCTGGGCAAGCGCAGCCGAGGCGAACTCCCGTTGATAGCACTCGACCATCAGACTGCTTCCGCCGGTGCCGAGGCGATTACCGGCCTCGACGCCAGCAACTGGCGCGGCTTCAATATGGTGCTGGCGGATCGCAGCGGGGCGATTTTCATTCGCGGGCTGGGTCGCGGCCGGCCTCAGGCGGAGACACTTCCACAGGGTGTCTCCATGGTTACCGCCTACGACCCGAACGACCTGAACAGCCCGCGCACCGCCCATCACCTACCCCGCTTCGAGGCTGCCGAACCCAGCGGACCGGACGATTGGGCCGCCTGGCTTCCGATCCTGGCGGACCGGACCGGCGAACCGGCGGAACAGATCAACGTCGTGCCCCATGGCGGTTTCGGAACGGTTTGCGCGTCATTTGTCTCGCTTCCGATCACCGGCCGACCCATATGGAGGTTCGCTCCAGGTCCCCCGCACGAGGCCAGATTTCAAACGGTCTTTTGCGACTGGGGTACCGCTGCTATACCCGCCGCGCCGCGGGACCTACGTACCGCGACTCCGCATGATGCGGTGCCGACCTAAGGAAACCCGCTATGGCCCGCCGCCGACAGCTCTATGAGGGCAAAGCAAAAATCCTGTTCGAAGGACCTGAACCGGGCACCCTGGTGCAATACTTCAAGGACGACGCCACCGCCGGCAACGGCGCAAAGAAGGGCATCATCACCGGCAAAGGGGTGCTGAACAACCGTATCAGCGAGTACCTGATGATGCGGCTGCACGAGATCGGCGTGCCGACGCACTTCGTTCGGCGCCTGAACATGCGCGAGCAACTGATCCGCGAGGTCGAGATCATTCCGCTGGAGGTCGTGGTCCGCAACGTCGCCGCCGGCAGCCTGGCGGTGCGGCTGGGAATCGTCGAGGGCACTCGCCTGCCGCGCTCGATCATCGAGTACTACTACAAGAACGATGTGTTGAACGACCCGATGGTCTCGGAGGAGCACATCACTTGCTTCGGCTGGGCCAACACCGCCGACCTCGACGACATCGTCGCGCTGACGTTGCGGATCAACGACTTCCTGTCCGGCCTGCTGCTGGGCGTCGGCATCACTCTGGTCGATTTCAAGCTGGAGTTCGGCCGGCTATGGGAAAACGACGAGATGCGGATCATCCTGGCCGACGAGATCAGCCCGGATAACTGCCGCCTGTGGGACAGCAAGACCAACGAGAAGATGGACAAGGACCGCTTCCGCCGCGACCTGGGGAACGTGGAAGAAGGCTATCAGGAGGTCGCCCGCCGCCTCGGTATCCTGCCGGAAGCCGGGACCCGCGACCTCAAAGGGCCGGAGCTGATGCAGTGAAGGTTTTGGTCACGGTGATGCTGAAGTCCGGCGTGCTGGACCCACAGGGGAAGGCCATTGCCCATGCGTTGGGCACACTGGGGTTCACCGGCGTGAAGGATGTGCGCGCCGGGAAGCTTCTGGAGATTGAATTATCCGAAATCGACCCGGAGAAGGCTCGGGCCGCGGCCGAGGAGATGGCGCGGAAGCTGCTGGCGAACACGGTGATCGAGAGTTTCAAGGTGGTTGTGGAGGGGTAACGCCGTCATGAGCGACTACGGGACCGACGTCCTGGCGTGGTCCACGGAACAAGCCGCTCTGCTGCGTCGCCGCGCCGCCGGCGAACTGGTCAATGACAGCGCACTGGACTGGCCGAACATCGCCGAGGAGATCGAATCGGTGGGTCAATCGGAACGCTACCGACGTTGCAGCAGCCACATCGGCAACGGTGCATCGAACATCTGATCAAGCTTCAAGCCTCGCCTGCGATCGATCCCCGGAACGGGTGGAAAACCTCGGTCCGGAACGCGCGCCGGTCGGCATCGCAGCGTTCCCTGAAGACCAGCCCCAGCCTGCGCCGGGAAGTCGCTGAAATGATCGCCGACGAAACCTCGGCTGTGAAACACGACGTGGCAGCCACTTTGAAGATTACGGCGAGCAAGCCGGTCGTGGCGATCGATGGGCTGACGTTTCACCGAAGATCAGGTGCTGGGGCATTGGTTTCCTGATGAGCCCCCGGGCTGAGGAACCTTCGGCGCCGCCGTTGAGGAAGCGATCTTCTCGAACACCGGCAGAGGCCGGCTGGGTGGATAAACCCAGCTAATCCGTCGCCATCAGCGCTCGGATCGCCACCAAATCCCGGACGAATTCGTCATACGCCCTGGCCTTCGCTGCCGCGTCCGGTATGCGCAGTAGAAAGGACGGGTGCACGGTCACGAACACCTGCTGCCCGTCCGCCGAGGCAAAAACCCGCCCTCGCTCCCGGCTGATCGTCACCGCTCGTCCCAGCACCGCCCGCGCCGCCGAACCTCCCATCAGCACCAGCAGCGAGGGGCGGACATGCACCCGCTCGACATCCAGCCAGAACCCGCACGCCTGGATCTCCGGCACCTCCGGAGTCTGGTGAATGCGCCGTCGTCCCCGCGGCGTGAACTTGAAGTGCTTCACCGCGTTGGTGACATACACAATGCGCCGGTCGATGCCGGCCTCCTCCATCGCACGATCCATCATCTGGCCCGCGGGCCCGACAAAGGGACGGCCGATCGTGTCCTCCTGATCCCCCGGTTGTTCCCCGACAAACATCACCGCCGCATCCGCCGGCCCTTCGCCGAACACGGTCTGCGTTGCCGGCTCATACAGCGGGCAACGATGGCAGCCCGAGGCCTCCTTCCCAGCCCGCGACAGCGCCGGATCCGGCTTAGAGTGCAAAACCACCGGACCCAGCGCGGGCCGGTCGGGCGGGCGAGGGGCCTCGTCCAACGCCTCGGCCTCCGGAACCGAGACCTCCGGCGTCGCCTGTTCCAGCAACTGGTGCCGATGCATCTCCCACCACGCCTGCAGGGCCTCGTCGTCCGCCGCATGACGCAGGCCGGAGCCAAACAGCAGCGAGGACCCGTCCCAGTGCGCCGCCCCGTCCGGCGTCACGATCGACCACACCAGTTCCGGGTGGCGTCGCGCGATCAATTGGGCATTGGCCTGCAGCACGAAATGCGCCGGCTCGAACCAGCCGACAAATCGCGTTCGGCCATCTTCCTCGACAACCGGCAGGAACCGGATGGCCGTCCGCATCCGATGGGCGTCGGCGCGCACCGCCAGCGCCATCCGCCGAGCAAGCGACAGGTCGGGGTCGCTTTCGTCCTCCAGCAGCTTTTCGCCCGCATTGACCCGCCAGACCAGGCTGTAGAGCAGCCCGAACCGCTCCGGCTCCCGCGCCTGGATCGCCACCGAGGCCAGCGACACCAGCGCCCGTGGCACGTGGAACGTCCCAGAAGCCTCCGGCAGGCGCTCGGTCTCGCCGCCGACTGACCAGGTCAACGTCTGCGGTTCCGCACCTGCATGGATCAGCGCACGCGCCGCCCGACGCCAGCCGTCCCAGTCCGTTTCGTTCTTCAAGACGATATGTCGCATGACGCTGAGCAAACCCCATGCTGCGTGGCTTTCCAAGCCCACGATTGGTCCGGCGCGGGTCGGTGCAAAAAAATCCGATACCGCTGAGACGCGCGGGAACCGAACTTAGTCCGTAACGACATAGCGCGCTGTAAATGCGGACGTACGTGGGGCCGCAAAGCGAGCCGCAATGTCGAGAGACAGTATTCACCCGTCACATGTATATATTCACATCAACTTGATAGTGCCGGTCAGGCAGAACAACCGCACGACCGAAGCCCGACTCTCGACTTTCGTATCGCAACCGGATGCGTCCAATTTTGCTCGCGATATCCGACATCATGCATCCGAAGACAAGCTGTTGTGGTGCCGAACGGCAATGGATTAACGCATCGCACGAGGTCGCGGCTTGGCTCTCGAAGCCGAAAAGAGGCCGCTTGACACATCACCGCATTCGCTTTTTGCTCATTGGATAGATGGGCTGAGACTCATAATTCCGTATGCTGGATCACCAATGGCGTTGGTCCTGTGGCATCGCGGTATTGCTGTGCGGCCATCACACACTTCGCAATTTTCGATGTAGCGGTATCTCATCCCTCCCGTGCGCGAGGTCGAACGATCACTGCACGACTTTGTCTTTCGCAATCCAGAATGAACAACTTTGTCGGAGGCGCGATACGGAATGAGTGGGTCGATGGAGGAGAGACTTAAGCGAAGAAAACTAGATGCGCTCAAGCGAGGTGTCCATCGCGTTGGCGCCGATCAGTCAATCCCGCTGACCACCCATGTCGTTGGTATCGGTAAAGCCGGGGCGAACGCGATCTGTCAGATAATCCGAGACCTGGAGCCTGACGCCCCGAAGTTTACCGCCCTTGCTATCGACATTGGCGATCAGGACTTGCGTGAACTGCGCGCGCTGGCAGCCAAAACACCGGCAGAGCGAGCGGAGGTAACGACTGTCGCATTGACCGTGCCAGAGCCCGAGGATCTGTTCGACGCACTGAGCCGCTATGGCACATTCCTCCGGCTCGAATACCCGAACCACCGCTGGTCGGACACCGATCAGCCGTGGCTTCCCCGAGCGACCCATATCCAAGCGGGACAACATTTTGAACGTGCCGTCGCGAAAGCGATCTACGGCTATGCCTACTACACTGGGCCACGCACGCTGGAAACCACACTGCGGACTTTCGCGACAACCATCGACACGGAACGATCCCAGGCGGTCGTCGCGATAGTGTTTGGGATGGGCGGGGGAACCGGCAGCGGTATCGCGGTTGATTTGGCCCGGCATCTATCGAACGGACTGTTCGGCCGCCGGGTGCTCGTAGCCGGCATCGGCATCGCCCCCTGTGAGGGCGATCAGCCGGCCCACACCGGTGCTCGGCTGTTGTCCGTCCTGAGCGAACTCGACATCCTCGGTGATGAACACAAGAACCGCGGCGTGGTCATGTCGTGCGGGGACCTGTTCAGGAACCCGTTCACCGCCGGCTTCATTATGATACCGCAGCAACACATTTGGCAGGCGACGCAGGATTTGGCGGCAACAAACACCCGCGTGGACAAAGAAATAGCGGCCTTGCTGACCGCCCGTCGAGGCACAAATCTCTTGGAATTGCTGCGGCTGCTCAATTGGGTTGCCGCGCCGTCAACGCAGCACTCGGCTGCCAGAACGCCCTGGGGACCACAGTGGATTCACATGCTGGCTTTCACCGATGCGGTCGACCCTGACCTGCGGCGCAAGTTAGGCCTGCTCCCAACCTACCGTCCGGAGTTCATTGAAATCCGCGTAGGCGATCTGGATGCGAACGCAGCCGATCTCGCGGGCGGTGTCCAAAGTGCCTTTACCCCCGAGGTTCCGCCGCAGGTCGTCGATGGCGGTCGGCGAGCCGCCGCGCAGTTCATTCTGCCCCGGATCGCCAAGACGGACCTGAGCCTGTTCCACCAGTCGTTGGCTGCCTATGATGCCGAGGACGAAAATCAGCGTCTGCTGAACCACTCATTGTTGCTCGACCAAGGCATCATGCTCTGCGAACCGTCAACGCAACTCGAGGGCATGGCCGGAGCAAGTCTCGGCGGAGGCAATAGCTGGATCGCCGTTTCGCTCAGCGATATCCGGGGACAACCGGCAGCAAACGAGAACGCCGGGCAGTCTGCCGGCGCCGAATCAGAGTTCGCGTCTATCTAGAACAGGGAGCTGTTCATGCCGCTCGATTGGTCGATGGTGATCGAAAAATATGGCAATGGAGCAAAAGTTCCAACCGTAACCGGTGGCAAATTTCTCCAGGTCGCCGGCGCCGACGAAAAGGCGATCTATATCGAATCGCCAATCTGGAGCGCCACGCTGGATCGCGGCAATCTCGAGAAGGGTGTCAGTCTCATAGAGGAAGGACTGATCTCCCGCGACCCCGGCCTGTTTGTCGAGGATTACATGCTCTACGTGGCGAACCAGCGGGCCACTTCTGTTGCGCATATTCTGCGCGACCTGGGATTTCTCGACTTGACAGAAACATTTTCCATCAGATGTTGATGGAAACAAAGTTGCTGCCATGAAAAAGGCGGTAAATCGGCGAGGCTGACTTCATCTGAAAGGAAAAAGGAATGACGGCATCTTTGTACCATAGTGCAACTGGGGTTCAGGCACCACATTGCATGCATGTTGTCGGCATCGGACGCACCGGGGCAGGGTATGTCGAAGCCTTGTTGCGGACCGGAGAAATCGAGGACTTGCTGCAGGATCCGCGAGCCCGATTTGCCGCCCTGGTCGTCGATATCGGTGATCAGGACATGGAGGTCGTCCGCGACTATGCCTCATCGTTCTACAAACGCCTCGAATCACGCGGTATTCCAGCCGACCGGTTCCTGTTCGAGTCGATCGCCCTGCCGGTTCCAGACCGGGAGGAATTCTTTGAAGGCCTGAACCGCACCCGGGAATTCCTGAAGCTCGAGTATCCGCGCTACTACTGGAACCCGAACTTCGAATCGTACGTCCCCCATAAGCTCGCGATGCCTAAGGCTGGCGAGCATTTCCCGCGCGTTGTCGCCAAGGGCATCTACGCGAACGCCTACTACGCCGGCGACCGGCCGCTGGACGTGGCGCTGAAGAAGTTCGTCAGTCATATCGAGGCTGCCACGCTCCCGTCACTTGTCACGGTCTGCTTCAGTATGGCCGGCGGGACAGGCAGCGGAATGGTCGTGGACCTCGCCCGGCATCTTTCGAACGTCAAGCTCGGGCGCCGGATTCCGGTGATTGGCGTCGGCCAGCTTCCGCATTCCGGCGACCCGGACATCTATCAGAACAGCCCGACACTGTACACGACACTGAATGACCTTGACTGCATGCTGGATGACGACAAGAACGCTGGCGTCACAGCAGTCTGGGGTGATCTGTACCGCAGTCCGTTTACCGGCGGCTTCTTCCTTGTCAATCCAGAGCAAAGCTGGCAACGTCTGACTGCCTACACAACCACGGGCGAGAAGGAAATACGTCAGAACTTCAAGCAGATGGTGACCAATCGATTTGTCGCCGACTCCTTTATGCGCTTCGTTGTCACTGACAACGGGCGGGATCTGTTCCGGGCAATGCGTCCGGCGGGTATGACCGGTGCACCCCATGAGACGGTCAGTGCCAAGTCCCGCAACTGGACCTTGTTTGACGTCGCAAAGCTGACCCATCCTGGTGTACAGGTCCTGCCTGGTGAGGCGCCGTCCAAATGGGATTCGGTTATCAGTCAGTGGATCGACTTCACGCCGAAATACAGCGGCTTAAAGGAAGGCTTCAAGACCGACTACGCTGAAGTGCTCATTTATGGATCCCGCAATATGGGCCACGAGCACATGGCGGAGGCCTTCAAGAAGATGATCACCGAGAACTACCTGCTCGACTCGGAATCGACCATCCAAATCTCCGACCATGAGTTTTTCGACGCACTGACCGCCTATGCGAATGTCATCCTGCCCGGCGTCGCCAAGACCGACCTGATTGCCTTCTGGGAGAGCCAGAAGAACTACGACAAGCTGTCGTGGGAGGACAAGCTTAACGAACACGCATGGCTGATCGATATCGGACCGATGCTGTCGGAACCGGCAATTCGCTTCCAAGGCATGGCCGGCGAATGTATCTGGGGCTGCGCATGCTGGGTGGTGGTTCCCTACGACGAACTGCGGGGCGACAAGTTGCCGCCACCCAACCGCAAGGTCATTATGGAACAAGGCATCGCGGCCATGACCAGGACGGTCGTGCCGACGCCAGGCGGCGAGCCCGCCAAGCGGGTCCCCGCGATGGCGAAGTAGCGTAACGACCGAGGCGGGGATCTTGGTGGCAACCGGATCCCCGCAATCTCCGCACCCCACCAAAGGCTACAATCGTGCCTGAAACCGATGCCCGCATTCCCGCGACCGTCGTTACCGGCTTTCTCGGCTCCGGCAAGACGACGCTGATCAATCGTATCCTGCGTGAGCAGCACGGTCGAAAGTTGGCCGTCATCGTCAACGAGTTCGGCGAAATCAGTATTGATGGTCAACTCGTCATCCATGACGAGGAGGCTCAACTGGTGGAATTCAACAACGGCTGCCTCTGCTGTACCGTACGCGGCGACCTTGTCGACACGCTCGGCCGTTTGCAGGAACGCGCCGGCACACTTGATGGTATCCTGATCGAAACCACCGGCCTAGCGGATCCGGCGCCGGTCGCATCTACCTTTTTCGCAGCAGACGAGGTCAAATCAGGAATTCGCCTCGACGCTTTTGTCACCCTGGTGGATGCCGTCAATCTTGACCAGAACCTGGCTCAGAGTAACGAAGCTGTCGAGCAAGTCGCGTTCAGCGACATCATCCTGGTCAACAAGATGGATCTCGTTTCTCCAGAACGGATGGCGGCGATCGAGGCGCGGGTTCGGCAACTAAATCCGATGGCAAAAATCTACCACACCGCGAACGCCGAAATCGATCTGGCCGATATTCTAGACGTCGGGGCCTTTGACCTTGTCCAAAAACTTGAAGTCGACCCAGCGTTTCTCGATGACCACGAGCATGAGCACGACGCGGCGATCGGCTCCTTCGTTCTGGAAGAACGCAGGCCGATCGACATCAACCGGTTGATGATCTGGATGAACGAGATGGCGCAAAGCCGGGGCGAGGATCTCTATCGCACCAAGGGAATCTTCTACGCCAACGGCTTCGAGGAACGCCTGGTATTCCAAAGCGTGCGTATGCTGACGACGTTGCGTCGCGATCGGGCCTGGGGACCGGACGAGGATCGGATGACCCAGTTCGTCGTGATCGGAAAGCATCTGGATCGCGAAGAGTTCGCCGCCGGGCTTTCAAACTGCCTCTTCCGATAACCTAGATCAGGAGTAATTCGAATGCCGATCGAACCGGGAGATACGGTTCCGCCCGCGACGTTGAAGCAGATGACCCCCGATGGGATCAAGGACGTAGACTTGCGAAGCCTGCTCTCCGGCAAAAAAGTAATACTTTTCGGACTACCTGGCGCCTATACGCCGGTCTGCTCCACGGCTCATCTGCCAGGCTTCATCGCGGAAGCCGATCGGCTGAAAAATGAGGGTGTGGCCGAAATCGCCTGTATCGCGGTGAACGATCCATTCGTCATGTCCGCGTGGGAAAAGGAGAAAGGTGCCACCGGGAAAGTATTGATGTTGTGCGACCCCGATGCATCATTCACGCGCAGCCTTGGTTTGTCGCTTGATCTTTCGGCGTTCGGCCTCGGAGAGCGCTCGCAACGATATTCGATGATCGTGCAGGACGGAGTTGTGGCCACGATCAACGTGGAAAAAAGCATCTTTGATCATGAAGCCAGCGCTGCCTCCAGTCTGCTCGCGTCAGCTGCGGAATAGTGTCGGCGCTTTATCGCGTTCACGTGTTCTGCTGCATCAATCAGCGCCCCGCAACCCATCGGCGCGGCTGTTGCGCCAGCAAAGGAAGCCGAGCACTGTGTGATTACATGTGTCGTTTGGGCATGGCGATGGGGGTCCGCCGGATCAGGATAAACCATGCGGGCTGTTTGAATGTCTGTGAGCACGGTCCGGCCTTGGTCATCTATCCGGACGGCGTATGGTATAGATACGAGACGGAGGCCGATGTGGAGGAGATACTACGCCGTCATGTCGTCGCGGGACAGCAAGTCGAACGGCTGCGACTCGACATTGACCCGGCGACCTTGCACGGATGATGGGGGCTCAATGATCGAACTCTTTCGACGTCTGTTTGGCAGCGGTTCGTCCGACCTTCGTCGGCGCACGGTTGCCATTTATAGTGTGCTTGTCGTCGCCAACGTCGCCGCGTGGCTGTGGGCGGTTTTTCTGTTTCGGGAACAGCCCATCCTGCTGGGCACCGCTCTGATTGCTTACGGCTTCGGCCTGCGCCACGCGGTCGATCCGGACCACATAGCAGCGATCGACAACGTCACGCGCAAGCTGATTCAGGAGCGAAAGCGGACGGTCACCGTCGGGTTCTGGTTCGCTATCGGACATTCCGCTGTGGTTGCACTCGGTGCGGCGGTCATCGCCCTCGCATCGGCCGCAATGGACAGCCGATTCAACGGCTTCAGGGAAATCGGCGGCGTAATCTCCACAAGCGTTTCTGCGCTATTCTTGTTCGCGATCGCAGCGATCAATCTGATTGTGCTTCGATCTGTCTATCGGTCCTTCCGCCTTGTGCGCAACGGCGGCCATTATGTCGAGGAAGATTTCGAGCACCTGTTGAAATCGCGGGGGCTGTTGGCCCGCTTGTTCAGGCCGATGTTCCGCTTGGTCACGCAAAGCTGGCATATGCTGCCGCTTGGCTTTCTGTTTGGGCTTGGTTTCGATACTGCGACGGAAATCAGCCTGCTGGGCATCGCCGCAACCGAAGCGGCAAAGGGTGTGTCGGTATCCGCGATCATGGTGTTTCCAGCACTGTTTGCGGCCGGCATGTCGCTGGTCGATACCACGGATGGCGTGCTCATGCTGCACGCCTACGATTGGGCGTTCGTGAAGCCGATCCGCAAGCTTTACTACAACCTCACGATTACTCTGGTTTCGGTTCTCGTCGCGGTGGTCATTGGCGGCGTAGAGGCGCTTGGATTGATCGGCGACAAACTCCAACCGGAAGGCGCGTTCTGGGACGCCGTTGGGGCTCTCAACGGCAACTTCAACACGCTGGGCTTCGTCGTGATCGGAGTGTTCCTCGCCAGTTGGCTGCTCTCGGTCACCATCTACTACGTGCGGGGAATTGATAAGATCGAAATGACGATCGCGCCCGACGGGTAAACGCTGCGGCCTATCCCGGCGGTGAGCCGCCAGGCGGACTTCCTGCCGAGCGCTGCAGAAAGGTAATGGAGACGAAAGCTCCGACCCACGAACCCGCGGCGGCGAAGAGCACATAAATCCAGTTTTGGGTGTAGCTGATCACGGCGAATGACGAGAGCAGATACCAGACACTGCTCCAGGTGGCCGCTGGCACCCGCCGGCGAGCTACAACGGCGGAAGTGAACATCACGTAGACCGCATCAGTAGCCGCAGTGGCAAGCATCACGCCGGCGGCGATGAGTGGGTGGATCGTCGGCGTCATGGCAACTCCTCGGGGAAACCGCCAGAGTAGCGAGTGAGCGCCGAATGAGAATTCCCCAGATGCGCTGACGGTGCGTCTGACCGGAAATGGCCGCCGCCCCCACGTCCCGCCAGTTCCAACGCCCACCACAACGTGATCTGGACGTCGACCACGATGGGTTGATCGTACCCGCCATGGAGCCGACACGTCTGGCCTTTGGTTTGGGGGCTCGAATGCGAAAATCGGCTGTTATTGGTGGAATGTTGGCCGCCATGTGGGCCGGTTTGATTGCGCGAGCAGACGAAGCTCCGCCAGCCGCCGCGGTCCAGCCTCCGCCGGAGGCTGTCCAGCCTCCGCCGGCCGCCGCCGTCCAGCCTCCGCTGCCCCCCGTGCAGCCTCCGCCGCCCGCCGCTGCGCCTCCTTCTTCTGCGCCCGCCGCTGTTCAGTCCGTTCCCCCCGGCGATGCTGAGGCCATTCTTGGCCAGCGCGTAACGGATCCGGATGGCAAGGACATCGGTCGTCTGGTTGACGTGCTGGTTGATGCGAACGGCCAACCACAGGCCGCGGTTATCGATTTCGGCGGCTTCATGGGCGTTGGCAATCGCAAGATTGCCGTGGTTTGGAGCTCATTGCGCTTCAACCCCGGCGACGCGAAGCGCAAAGTCGCACTTGAAATGACGCCCGACCAGATCAAGACGGCGCCGGAGTTCCGCGATCCGACCAAGGCGGCTCCTGTCGTCACCCCCAATTCCTCGTCGGCGCCCCCCGGCCCGCCATCCCCCAGCCCATCATCCTCCGGCCCCTCTGGCCCGTCGTCCCCCGGCGCATCATCCCGTTAAACGCATGAAGCAACGTTTCGCATCCCTGTGGCCCAGTGGCGAACGAGCGCTCGATCTAGCCAATTTCTTCGTGGCGGATGTGCAGACCGGGTTCGGGCCATTTGTCGCCGTCTATCTGACATCCAGCAAATGGACCCAGGTAGAAATCGGTTTTGCCCTGACATTGGGCACCATGACCTCGCTCATAGGCCAGTTGCCGGCCGGTATACTGGTGGACACGGTGCGCAATAAGCGAATGGCTGCGTCCGGCGCGCTGATCAGCGTTATTATTGCGGCCACGTTGCTGGCGATCGAGCCCACACAGCTCCCGGTGTTGATCGCGCAGATCCTGCACGGTTTCGCCAGCTGCGTGATTACGCCAGCTATCGCCGCCATCAGCCTCCACCTCGTCGGTCATGCCGCGCTGGGCGAGCGGCTGGGCCGGAACGCGAGGTACTCCTCGATCGGCAATGGTCTCGCCGCCGCGGCCATGGGTGCGACCGGAGCGTATTTCTCCTCGCGGTTCGTGTTCATACTGACCGCGGCCTTATGCTTCCCGGCGCTGGCGGCGCTCTGGGCGATCGGGGCCGGCCCACATGGGCGGGCACAAACCACCAGCCATCCATTGGACATTCCGGGCCTGAAACGCCTTCTCGCCGATCACCGGCTGCTCATCTTCGCCGTCTGTGTGCTGCTGTTCCATCTGTCCAACGCCGCGATGCTGCCGCTAGCCGCCGCCGCGGTGACCATGCGGGCCGGAAATTTGGCTAACTTCATCATCGCCGCCTGCATCGTCGTGCCACAGGGGGTCGTGGCGCTGCTGTCGCCCTGGGTTGGACGAGCGGCGGAGAAATTCGGCCGCAAGCGGTTGATGCTGTTGGGCTGGGGAGCACTGCCGGTGCGCGGGCTGCTGCTGGCGGTGCTGCCGGGATCATGGCCCTTGGTAGCGGGTCAGGCCGTTAGTGGCCTCAGCGCCGCCGCGTTCGGTGTGCTGTTGCCGCTACTCGCCGCTGACCTTACGCTCGGCACTTCGCACTTCAACCTGTGCATGGGGATCCTGGGCCTGGCAGTGTACCTCGGCGCGGCCGTCAGCACGACGATGTCCGGCGAAATCGCCGACCGCGCCGGCATGCAGGCCGCTTTCGTCGTCCTCGCAGCCATCGGTCTGCTTGGCTTCGTAGTGGTCTGGCTGGTCATGCCGGAAACACGACCATCCGAGGTCCAACTCAGTCAGCCAGTTCGGGAATGACCCAAAGCGGATTGTCGCCACGGATCACCCGCTGGCAGTTGTCGAACGCGTTGCGGAAGCGGGTGTACTGATTCTCCAAAGTCGGTCCGGCAAAATGCGCGGTGAGCACGACGTTTTGCAGCGAGAACAAAGGGTTGTTCGGGGGCGGTGGCTCCTGGTCGAAAACGTCAAGGCCGGCACCGGCGATCGTGCCGAGGCGCAGCGCCTCGATCAGCGCCGGCTCGTCCACCACAGGCCCGCGGCACGTGTTGATCAGGTAGGCGCTCGGCTTCATCATCTTGAACTGTGCCGCACCCATCATAAGCCGCGTGGCCTTGCTCAGCGGCACATGCAGCGAGACGATGTCGGACGTCCGCAAAACTTCCTCAAACAACGCAAACTGGACCCCAAGATCATCGGCGCGCTCCTCGCTCAATCGGAGAATGTCGTAATACTGCACCTTCATGCCGAACGCCTGCGCAAGGCGCGCGGTCTTCTTGCCGATGGTGCCCAGTCCGACGATACCTAGCGTGCGGCCCTTCAGTTCAAAAAGCTGTACATCCTGAACGGCGTTGCCGCGCCAGCGGCCAGCGACCACGTTGCTATGTTGCCAAACCAACCGCCGGCAGACCGCCAGCATCAGCAGGATCGCATGCTCCGCAACCGCGGTCGAGTTGGCGCCCCCGTTGTTGCAGATCGGCACACCGGCCCGCCGAGCGGCCTCGATGTCGCAGCGGTCGTACCCGGCGGACAAAAGCTGCACCAGCTTTAGGTTCGGCGCGGACGCGTAAAACGAATCGTCCATCGTGCCTTCCCCGAACCCGACCAGGCAGGCGGCATCGCCGAGCGCCGCCTGGAATTCCGGGGAGCCGTGCCGCGCGACGACCGCATCCAGGCTGGGCGGCAGCAGTTCCTTGGCGATGCTCATCTCATTCAATGGATTGTCGACGATGATGATCAGAGCCATCGATTTCCCCCTCGTTGCATGCTGGACGGGACTCTACGGCCTGTCGCCTGCTGAGCCAAACCACGCTGACGCCGAGAGGGAAATTGGATCCCTGATCAGTCCGCATATTCGGCAGGAATGGGTCGATTACGGCTCGTTCGCGCATCTCCCCGGGGGTCGGACGGAGCCGCCTTCCCAAAGCCGCGGAGGAAGGGACCGATTTGTGCCATAAGTCGAACATCAAGCGCCGCAGCCAGATTGGCGACCTGAGGTGGCTGCACGAGTTCGACGTGGGCGCCCTCGAGCGTTATTACTTCCAGGCGGGCCAGCCGCTGCCAGACCTCTAGCGGGTCGCACATCCGGGGATTTCGCTCGGACGCGCGAAAGTAAGTGACCAAGCCTGGATATGGCCGAGGCCGATAATCGGCAAAGGCCTGCTCGCAACCCCGGCGGACACGTCGCAGCAGAGGGTGGCGCCCCGGCGAGCCCAGGATTCTCCCAATGCGGCCCAAGGCCCAGTCTCAGCACCATGGCATTGACTATTCCCTTGACCTCGGTCGCGAGCGCGCGCCACCGGCTGGTGACAAAATTCCGTCGCAGCAGCGAACATCTGCCTCTGCAGTAGGCGCACCATTCCGCCCACGAGATATGCCGCGGATAAATATCCGTATCGATCAACGCAAGCAATTCGACGGTCTCACCCTCGGCCACGAGGCGGCGCGCCATCTCGTAGGCAACCAGTCCGCCGAACGAGAAGCCGCAGAGGGAGTAAGGCCCGTTGGGCTGAAACGCGTGAACCTCGTCGAGATAATGTGCAGCCATCGCCTCAACACTGAGATGAGGCTTCGCGGCCGGGTCGAGGCCCTTTGCCTGCAGCACACTCACCGGCCGGCCGGAGCGCAACCCTTGCAGTAGGTTCGTCAATTCCAGCACCGTCCCGGACAGGCCGTGAACGATGAATAACGATCGGCCCTCGCCCTTGAGCGCGGGAACCAGGCAGCTAAAGCGGTCTTCGCCCTCCGTACGCAACACCGCGGCGAGCGAAGCAATTGTCGGCGCGCGGAATATCGTCGCGATCGGCAAACCACGGCCCAACCGCTCCCGAATGCTGGCGAAGATCGCCATCGCGACAACCGAATGGCCGCCCAATTCAAAAAAATCATCTTGTGTAGAGATGGGAGCAAGATCGAATGCCAATTCCCAAATGGCTTGCAACTGTTCTTCGAGCGTGGTGCTTCCGCCGTCTCGCGCCGCCGGGGGCGCCGACTGGCAGAGCGCCGGATGCTGCGCGATCGCGTCGAGGCATTTGGGATTTGCCAGCGCCGCTTCGTTCATCACAACGTCGCCATTTACGGCCGCGCGAGCAGCGCTTTCAGAACGCTTGCCACTGTGCGTGGTCGGCAACGCCGGAACGTCTGCTATCACCGCAGGGACATGTGCTGGCGAGCAGTCTCGGCCAATAACCTTGCGGACGCGCAGCGCTAGAGCGGGGTCAAGAACATGTCCCGCCTGCAGCACGAGTAGAAGGACCATCCGCGTTCCGCCAGGCTCCGACGGCGCCCGCTGCTCGACCGCCATTGCCTCGCTGATCTCGGAAAAGTCCTGCAACGCCGCGTAGATTTCGGCCGGCCCAACCCTGATGCCGCGAATATTTATCACGCCGTCGGACCGGCCGTGCAGCCGCGCGGTGCCGTGGGGGGTGAAGGAAATGAAGTCACCGTGTGTCCAGAACCCCGGATTCTGGCTGAAGTACGCGGAATGAAAGCGGCTCCCGTCCGCGTCGCCCCAAAAGCCCATCGGCCTCGACGGAAACGGATTGCCGCACACCAGTTCGCCGTACGCGCCGTTCGGCTGGCCTATCGCCCGCACATCCAGCCCCAGGCTGCGGCACTGCGCCTCGCCGCGCCACACCGGGAGGTTGGGACTTCCCAACACGAAGCACCCGATAATGTCGCTGCCGCCGGAAATCGACTGTATCGGGACATGCTTCACGTTGGCCTCCACCCAATCGAACTGCTCGTCGTAGAGGATCGAGCCCGTCGAGAGGATTGCGCGCAGCGCGGGAAGCTCCCGATCGGGTCGGAAGCCGAGGTTCTGACAGAGCTTGAGGTACGCGGGGCTGGTGCCGAACACGCTGACCCGCTCATCGCAAATGATATCCCAAAGCGTTCTGGGAGACGTCACCGCTCCGTCGAACAGCACGATCTCGACGCCGGAGGCGAGCGCCGAAAGCTGCCAGTTCCACATCATCCAGCCGCAGGAGGTATGGAAGAACAGCTTTTCGCCAGGCCGTAGGTCGACGTGCAGGCGATGCTCTTTCACGTGCTCCAGCAGAGTGCCGCCGGCGCCGTGGACAATGCACTTGGGCCGTCCGGTGGTGCCGGACGAGAACAGGATGAAGAGAGGGTGATTGAAGGTAAACCGTGGAAACAACTCAACCGGCGGCAATCCGGAGCGAAGGAGCGGATACGAGGGCAAGTTGCCTAGCTGGGACTGGCCGCCGTCGCCCAGCGCCAGGGCGGCTCGTAGCGTCGGCAAGCGGCACGCAAGCTCAGCGGCGCGATCGCGCAGGCGCGCATCGGCACCATTCGGGTAAACCAGGAACGCCGGAGCAAGCTGTGCGAAGCGACTGAGGATCGCTGAAGTACCCATCGTGGGATCGGCGGCGATAAAGACCGCACCCAGCATGGTCGTTGCAAGTGCAGCTATCACCGCCTCGCTGTCGTTGCGAATGATTGCGACCACTCGCTCGCCAGGCTCCACTCCGAGCGCTCGTAGCCGAGCCGCCGCATGACAGACGGCGCTACGAAGCTCGCCGCGGGTGAAGCCGATCCGGTGGCCTGCCGTCATCGTGCAAGGCGGTCAGCGCGGGTCGCGCATCGTCTGCCGGACTGGCTGCGGACAACAGGTTCTCGGCATAGCTGAGGCGTACATTGGGGAAAAATCGCGCGTGCTCGATCTCATGGCCCGCGCACGAAGGCTCGGTAGGACCGTCAATGCGCAGCTCGGACCAATCAAGAAATAGGTGCCAGAAGGTTGCGTAGTTGTCAACTGAGAAACGATGGAGAGCCGCCTGATCAAGGAAGATCCGGCCGGTCTGCTCTTCGCAGTAACGGCTGAAGGCGGTCAACGCGGAGTTGGCGATGACGGCTGGATCAGGAACATAAACCGGAGCTCGCAATCCACCGTCCTTGAACGAAACATTCTGTGACTTATCCATCGTCGAACCCTGGTGTCTCCAACTTTGAAAAACATGCCTTCTACCGAGCCGTTGCCATCATGATCTCGCAACTCGGCGTGTTCCCGTCGGCATTCCTCATACGATGCGCCCGGAGGCGGAGCGAGTGAGCAACCGCCGCTCCGGTAGTAAACCGCCAGTCTAAAAAATAAGGGATAAATCAGTCTTTAGTTTGAAAAGAAAACTTTAATGTACTTCGGTGGCAGCGCCGCCTCGATTGCTTGCCCTCTGGGCTAGGATGTGCAGCGCCCACGAGCGGCTAGAGAGGCCCTCACACCGCCGACTGAGGCGGGACAGCGCGGCTCTGGCGATACCGGCAGGATCAGGAACATAGCAGGGTCATTGCAATCGTTCGTTAACAACTCTGCAATTTATCGATTTCTGACGGCGAAAACGTGTCTTTCCTGAATTACTTATTCAAGAATAAGCTAGGCGCCCATCGGGTCGCCCCTGACATATCTCACAAATCAATCATGTTTGATCGTAAGACATATACTGAGAAGGGTGGTCAAGCGGAGGAATGGCGCAACGGCCGTCTGGTCCTCGCTTGGGCAACCCCATGCAGAGGCGGGGGCTCCGAGGCTATCGATCAATTGCGCGTGCTGATCAGCGCAGAGGAACTCAGTCAGGCCAGCCGCTTCCGTTTCGTCGAAGATCAGAACGCCTTCCTTTTCGCCCATGCGCTCACGCGGGTCATGCTCTCAGCTTTGCTCCCCCGCTCGCCACCGGAGTGGGAGTTCGTGGCTGGCCCTTTCGGACGGAGCCGGTTGCGCCGGGGCCAAACCGGATACCCCGTCTCCTTCAGCCTATCTCATACCCGAGGTCTCGCTGCCTGTGCGCTCGGCGTTGGGAGTGAGGTCGGTGTCGATGTGGAGAGTTGCGAAACTGCCCGGCTTCTGAGTTCGGACGGCGATTGGCTGACCGGTGCCGAGAGTGGAGCGCTGCGAGCACTCGCACCCGAGATGAGAGGCGTTGCGGCCGTCAAACTCTGGACGCTCAAAGAGGCTGTCACCAAGGCAATCGGTCTCGGCCTTTACCAACGTTTCGGCGATGTTGGGTTCACCCTCGACCCGCCCCGGTTCGCGGTCCGCCCGCCGGCTTGCGCTGGAAATTGGTGGCTCACGCAGGCACACCCCACCGCGGCGCACGTGATGGCTGTGGCGGCACGGTCCAACAGGAGGAAAGCGATCCGGACCGAGGTCGAGGTGTTACCCGCGGCTAGGCTTGCTGCCTGGCAGCATAGCGTGGATCCCCTGGCTGCCGCCTGAGCAGGTCGTGCATGTTCCACGCGCCATCTAACCGGCTGGCCCGCGCGCCGCCTGACTGCGACCTCTACCCCGACTGCGACCGCCACAAAGTCCGCCACTTCGGAGAGAACTTTTCTCGCCGCACTCAGCCGGTTCCCGGGCTATCGCTCCAACACCCGGGGAGCGATCAAAAGCACAAAATTAAGGCACTTCAAATCGGCGACCTCGCGGCAGCGAGTGGCGACTTTATAGGCAGATGGCAATTTCGACGGCTACCTGTCCTCTGACAGCCGATCAGCAGCGCGGCTAATCGCGGCGCTCGTCTCGTTGGCACATCGGTTGCATTACCGATCACGCCTCCGTCAAACGGGGAAACCGAAACAACAACAGGCACAGGAAGCAGGCGCCGATGTCACTGGACGAACCCACTCTCTCCCGTCGCGGCCTCGGCCGTCTCGGCGTGGCAGCCGCGACCCTTGCCGCGGTCGGCGCCGTCAAGGCAGCGACCTCGCCGGCGGCCGCCCAGGCCACCGGCACCATCAAGGTTGGTATCCTGCATTCCCTCTCCGGCACCATGGCCATCAGCGAGACCACGCTGAAGGACGTCATGCTGATGCTGATCGAGCAGCAGAACAAGAAAGGCGGCGTCCTGGGCAAGAAGCTGGAGGCCGTCGTGGTCGATCCGGCCTCCAATTGGCCGCTGTTCGCGGAAAAGGCGCGTCAGTTGATCTCGGTGGACAAGTGCGCCGCGGTGTTTGGTTGCTGGACCTCGGTGTCCCGGAAATCCGTGCTGCCTGTCTTCGAGGAACTCAACGGCATCCTGTTCTACCCCGTCCAATACGAGGGTCAGGAGTGCAGCCGCAACGTGTTCTACACCGGTGCCGCGCCGAACCAGCAGGCGATTCCGGCGGTCGACTACCTGATGAACGGAAGGCAAGGTGAAGCGCTGGGTGCTGGCCGGCACCGACTACGTCTACCCGCGCACCACGAACCAGATCCTGGAGGCCTACCTCAAGCTGAAGGGTGTCGCGCCCGACGACATCATGATCAACTACACTCCGTTCGGCCATTCCGACTGGCAGAACATCGTGGCCTCCATCAAGAAATTCGGTTCCGCCGGCAAGAAAACCGCCGTGGTGTCCACCATCAACGGTGACGCCAACGTCCCGTTCTACAAAGAGCTCGGCAACCAGGGCATCAAGGCGACCGACATCCCAGTGGTGGCCTTCAGCGTCGGCGAAGAAGAACTCGCCGGCGTCGACACCAAGCCCCTGCTCGGACACCTCGCCGCCTGGAATTACTTCGAGAGTGTCGACACCAAGGAGAACAAGGCCTTCATCAAGGAATGGAAGGCGTTCACCAAGAACCCGAAGCGCACTACCAACGATCCGATGGAGGCGCATTACATCGGCTTCAACATGTGGGTTAAAGGCGTCGAAAAGGCCGGAACGACCGATCCGGACCCCGTCATCGATGCCCTTATCGGCGTGTCCGTGCCGAACCTGTCCGGCGGCTACTCGGCCCTTATGCCCAACCACCACATCACCAAGCCGGTGCTGATCGGTGAGATCCAGCCGGACGGACAGTTCAACATCGTCTCTGAAACGCCGGGCCTTGTCGTGGCTCAGGAATGGTCGCCCTACGTCGAAGACACCAAGGATCTTATTGGCGACTGGCGGGCGCCCTTGAAATGCGGTGCGTTCAACGTGAAGACCGGCACGTGCACCGCTGGCAAGAAGGCTTGATCGCCTGATTGCCAGAAAGGGGGCGGCTGTTCCTCCCGGCCGCCCCCTTTTCACTTCACTGAAGGGACTGCCCACTGAAGGGACTGGGATGCATCGTCTGATCGCATTGTTTTTGCTGATTATTCTGGTGCTGCCCACATCACAGGCCCGCGCCGACGATCCCTACGAGGAAATCTCCGCGTCAGCCCTGGCGATCTCCCCGTCAAGCTTCGACTCTGTGCGGCAGGGCATCGAACAGCTCGCGGTCTCGGGCGACCCCCGAGCCGCCGTGGTGATCGGTGCGCTGCACGACGGCATGCTCTACGCCAACGACGACCATGTGCTGTTCATCCAGCAGCCGGACGGCAAGTATGTCGATGCGAAGACCGGTGCCCCGGCGCCGGACGTGTCCGACGACGACGTCAAGATCGTGCGCGTCAACAACGCCGTCCGCAGCGCCATCGACGCGGCGCTCGGCGTCCTCCAGCTCTTCGGGCCAGACGCGTCAACCCGGTTGCAGGCCGCCTCGGCGGTGTTCACGTCACATGATCCCGCTGCCTTGCCGGTCCTCGACAAGGCCTTGGCGCAAGAAAAGGACCCCGCGGTCAAGCAGCGCATCGAGCAAGCGCGCGCGGCGGCGCTCCTGTTCGCCCCTGATGCCAGCCAGGACGACAAGCTCGCGGCGGTCGCAACGCTGCGCGCCCGAGGCGACCAGGATTCCCGCAGCCTGCTGTCCACCCTCGCCGGGCAGACCGGTCCGGTCGCCGAGGCCGCCGCCGCCGCCGTGGTCTCGATCGACCGCGTGCTGCAGATCTGGAGCCTCGCGGAAAGCGTCTATTACGGGATCAGCCTCGGTTCAGTGCTGCTGCTGGCCGCCGCGGGTCTGGCGATCACCTTCGGCGTCATGGGCGTGATCAACATGGCGCACGGCGAGATGGTCATGATCGGCGCCTACGTGACCTTCGTCGTGCAGCAACTCATGCACGCCTATCTGCCGTCGCTCTACGGCATCAGCCTGCTGATCGCCGTGCCGATGGCATTCCTGACATCCGGCCTGGTCGGCGTCGCGGTCGAGCGCAGCCTGATCCGCTGGCTGTACGGCCGGCCGCTTGAAACGCTGCTGGCGACCTGGGGCCTCTCACTGGTGTTGCAGCAAGTCATCCGGTCGATCTTCGGCGCCAACAACCAGGACGTCGACACACCCGGCTGGATGAGCGGGGCGTTCCAGCTGGGCGGCCTGACCCTGACCTTCAACCGGATGTATATCATCCTGTTCGCCTTCCTGGTGGTCGCCGCGCTGATGGCCGCGCTGCGCTACACGCCGCTGGGCCTGAGGATGCGGGCGGTGACCCAGAACCGCCGCATGGCAGCGGCGATGGGCATCCGCACCCCATGGATCGATGCGCTGACCTTCGGGCTCGGGTCCGGTGTCGCCGGAATCGCCGGCGTGGCGCTGTCGCAGATCGACAACGTCTCGCCCAATCTCGGCCAGGGCTACATCATCGACAGCTTCATGGTCGTCGTGTTCGGCGGTGTCGGCAATCTTTGGGGCACCACCCTCGGGGCCCTGACCCTGGGTATCGTCAACAAATTCCTGGAGCCGATCGCCGGCGCCGTGCTGGGCAAGATCGTCGTGCTGGTCCTGCTGATCCTGTTTGTGCAGCGCAATCCGCGCGGCATGTTCCCGCTGAAGGGACGGGCGGTGGAGGCATGAAGCTCGATCGCAGCGGTTATATCACCATCACCGCTGTGCTTGGCGCCGCGGTGATTTTGGCCCTGCTGAACCAGATGACGGCAACCGGTTCGGCGGTTCACGTGCCGACCTATGTCGTGGCCCTGGCCGGAAAGTATCTGTGCTTCGCCATGCTAGCCCTCGCCGTCGATCTGGTCTGGGGTTTCGCCGGCATTCTCTCGCTCGGACATGCCGCATTCTTCGCCTTGGGCGGCTACGCCATGGGCATGTACCTGATGCGCCAGATCGGCACCCGAGGCGTCTACGGCAACCCCAACCTGCCCGATTTCATGGTGTTCCTGGGCTGGAAGCAACTGCCCTGGTACTGGTACGGCTTCGATTGGTTCGGCTTCGCGATCCTGATGGCGATCGTCGTGCCGGCGGTGCTCGCCGGTGTCTTCGGCTGGCTCGCATTCCGCTCCCGCGTCACTGGAGTCTACCTGTCGATCATCACCCAGGCCCTGACCTACGCGCTGCTGCTCGCTTTCTTCCGTAACGACATGGGGTTCGGCGGCAACAACGGCCTCACCGACTTCAAGGATATCCTGGGCTTCAACGTCCAGGCGGACTCCACCCGTTCGGCCCTTTTGGTGATCTCCGCGCTATTGTTGTGCGGGCAATTCCTGCTGGCCCGCTTCGTCGTCGACTCCCGCTTCGGCAAGATCCTCATCGCCGTGCGCGACACCGAGAGCCGCACGCGCTTCCTCGGCTACCGCCCGGAGTCCTACAAACTGGTCGTCTGGGTCCTCTCCGCCATCATGGCCGGCATCGGCGGCGCGCTCTACGTGCCTCAGGTTGGCATTATCAACCCAAGCGAATTCGCACCCGGCAACTCGATCGAGGCCGTCATCTGGGTGGCGGTCGGCGGCCGGGGCACCCTCGTCGGCGCCATCTTGGGCGCGGTCCTGGTGAACTTCGGCAAAACCTGGTTCACCGGCGCGCTGCCGGAGGTCTGGCTCTACGCCCTCGGCGCGATGTTCATCTTCGTGACCCTGTTCCTGCCGCGTGGCGTCATGGGCCTGTTCCGCGCCCGCACCCCCGTCGAACCGGAACCCGAACCACCCACAGTTGCCGCCGCCCACGAGGTGACGGGATGAGCCAGGGCGACACACTGCTTTACCTCGATGGTGTTACCGTCACCTTCGACGGCTTCCGAGCACTGAACGCATTGTCCCTGCACCTTGAAGAGGGCGAGATGCGGGCCGTCATCGGTCCCAACGGCGCCGGCAAGACCACGATGATGGACGTGATCACCGGCAAAACCCGTCCCGACACAGGCAAAGTCGTCTTCTCCACCAACACCGACCTGACCAAGCTGGACGAACCGGCCATCGCCTCCCTCGGGATCGGCCGCAAGTTCCAGAAACCGACCGTGTTCGAGCCTCACACCGTCTGGGACAACTTGCTGCTGGCCCTGGCCAACAATCGCGGCACAAAGTTCACCATGTTTGCCCGCGAGACACCCGAGGAGAAGCGCCGCATCGAATCGATCCTGGAAACCACTCGGCTGACCGATCAGCGCAACCGCCGCTCCGCCGACCTGTCGCATGGCCAGAAGCAGTGGCTGGAGATCGGCATGTTGCTGGCCCAGGAACCGCAGTTACTCCTGGTCGATGAACCCGTCGCCGGCATGACCGACGCCGAAACCGAGCAGACAGCGGTCTTGCTGCGGGAGATCAACCGCACCCGAAGCGTCGTCGTGGTGGAGCACGACATGGCCTTCGTCCGCGCCTTGGCCGTGAAGGTGACCGTGCTCCACGAAGGCTCCGTCCTGTCCGAGGGGTCGATCGACTTCGTCAGTGACGATCCGAAGGTCATCGAAGTGTATCTGGGGCGCTAGAGCGTGTTGCCGAAGGCCAGTTCGCTGCAATCCAAAGGAACCGTCGCCTGATGCTAGAAGTCGAGAAAGTCGATCTGCATTACGGCGCGGCGATCGCGCTTCGGAAAGTCTCCGTCACGGTGGAGGTCGGCGCCGTCACCTGCGTGATGGGGCGTAACGGGGTCGGCAAGACCTCCTTGCTGCGAGCGATTACCGGCGCCCATCCGATCTCCGCGGGCTCGATCAAGTGGGAGGGCCAGGAAATTTCCCGGCTGCCGATGTACGACCGCGCCAGCCGAGGCATCGCCTGGGTTCCTCAAGGTCGCGACGTCTTCCCGCTTCTGACGGTAAAGGAAAATCTGGAAACCGGGTTCGCCGTCCTGCCGCGCGGCCAACGCAAGGTGCCCGACGAGATCTTCGATCTGTTCCCGATTCTAAAGACCATGCTGGGACGCCGCGGCGGCGACCTCTCCGGCGGCCAGCAGCAGCAACTCTCCATTGCTCGGGCACTGGTCATGAAACCGCGCCTGATCGTGCTGGACGAACCCACCGAGGGCATCCAACCCAGCATCATCAAGGACATCGGCCGCGTGATCGCCTTGTTGCGCGGCCGTGGCGATATGGCCATCCTGCTGGTGGAGCAGTATTTCGATTTCGCCCAGGAACTGGCGCAGACGATGGTCATCATGGATCGCGGTGACGTCGTCCTCGCCGGCCGGCGGGAGGACCTCGACGAAGCGGATGTACGGCGGCGCCTGTCTGTCTGAACCCAGCC
The DNA here is from genome assembly GCA_963832865.1 of uncultured Pseudomonadota bacterium. Classification (GTDB taxonomy): domain Bacteria; phylum Pseudomonadota; class Alphaproteobacteria; order Acetobacterales; family Acetobacteraceae; genus Rhodopila. The sequence continues at coordinate 1,491 of CAWHWH010000039.1, read as the reverse complement.
TGCTGCAACGCGCGGTCGGCGAACTGCGTGTTGCCGTCAAACGGTCAGGGCCGGAGACGGTGCTCGATGAACTCCGCCAGGCCGGCTGCCTGAAGGCAAGGTTCCCGCGCCGCCTCGTGCCCGGCTGGATGGATATTGTCATGCTGAACACCGGCGGCGGCGTGGCCGGCGGCGATCGGCTGGACCTCTCGATCGAGGTCGGCGCGGGTGCACAGGCAACGATCGCGGCCCAGGCAGCGGAGCGGTTCTATCGGGCGCGCGCCGGCGAGGCCCCGTCCAAGGTGCGCACGCACCTCACCGTCGAGGCCGGCGCCGCGCTGGAATGGTTGCCGCAGGAGACGATCCTGTTCGACCAAAGCGCCGTGGACCGCCGGCTGAAGGTCGACCTCGCAGCCGATGCGCGTTTCCTCGGCGTCGAGACAATCGTGTTCGGCCGAACCGCGATGGGCGAGCTTGTAAGGCAAGGGTGGTTGCGCGACCTGATCCGCGTATATCGCGACAGCGACCTGTTGCTGCACGACGCGATCCGGATCGACGGCGACATCGACGCCACGTTGCAGCGCGCCGCCGTCGCCGCCGGGGCCAAGGTCGTGGCGACGATTGTTTACGTCGCACCGGACACGGCGGAAAAATTGGTAGTCCTTCGCTCAACGGTGCTGTCAACGCCACAACCGTCGCGCCCTCCCCCTCGGCCGTGCCTTCCCACCCACGAACCCACCGAAGCCGCGGCCACCCTCCGGAACGGCATGCTGATAGCGCGCGTCCTCGGACCCAACAGTGCCTCGGTGCGACGAACAGTGATTGCCGTCCTCGCGGTATTGCGGGAGAATCGGCCCCTCCCACGCGTATGGCTATGCTGACCAAATGATGGAACGCCCGGAATGAACCTGACCCCGCGAGAGAAAGACAAACTGCTGATCAGCATGGCCGCCATGGTCGCTCGGCGCCGCCTGGAGCGAGGCGTCAAGTTGAACCACCCGGAAGCGGTGGCGTTGATCACCGATTTCGTGGTCGAGGGCGCCAGGGATGGGCGCAGCGTCGCCGACCTGATGCAGACCGGAGCCAAGGTTTTGACATGCGATCAGGTCATGCCCGGCATCGCCGAGATGATCCACGACGTGCAGGTCGAGGCAACCTTCCCGGACGGGACGAAGCTCGTGACCGTTCATGAGCCGATCCGCTAGACTAGAACAGGGCGGTAGGCTTGTGGTAAAAGCCGGCCGGCTCGTTGCCGCGGGGGATGGTCGGCGCGTTGCCGGACGACGCGAAGCTTAATTTACGGGAGGTTCGTTCTATGTTCCAGCCCTTGACCGCTTAGTGTTACGATTTCGAACAGATCGTCTGGTGACCCCTCGTAAAAAATCGGGGCGAGCTGCGCCGCCCGGCGCTCCGCCTCGGACACAGGATCTATAACCTCTGGCGTTCAGATTGGAATTTACTGAGAGATTTTGGTGTCCCCGGCGCGATTCGAACGCACGGCCCCAAGATTAG
>CAWHWH010000038.1:0-173518 GCA_963832865.1 uncultured Pseudomonadota bacterium | reverse complement strand
GAGAGGGCACTGTCCTAGGCCTCTAGACGAACGGGACAACCGGCCAGACCCGCCTTCTAACCCGGAACCCCGCCAACCTCAAGCACCTGATTCCACCCACCACACCCAACTCCCACCGGCCAGCACAACCCGCCCCGCCACCGCCCCGGTCGCGGGATCGATCAGCACCACCCGGTCCGCCCCGCCGCCCTGAAGCTGCACCGCCAGCCGGTCGCGCACCGCCGCATGCCCGCAATACGCGTCCCCGCCGGCTCATCCAGCACCGCCGACATCGCCAGCCGGCAATGCGCACCGGCGCAACCGGCGCGACCGACCGCCGAGCGATCCCGATCACCAGCCCCGATCGTCCCGAGCACGATCAGCACGGCCATGACCACGACCATGACCTTCAAAGCCCGCATACCGTCTCCCATTCGAATCCAATCCGCGTTATCCCCAACCTCACATGCCAGCCGACAGCGAACCCGCACCGATCCACATCACCGCCGCCGCGGTGCATGCCGGCGAGCGCATCGACCGCTTCCTGGCCGACGCGCTCGGCACCCTCTCACGATCCCGAGTCAAGGCTCTGATCGAGGAAGGCCGCCTGCGAGTGGAGGCAGGTCCAGTGACCCAGCCGGCCGAACCGGTGCGGGCGGGCGTTACCTATACCCTGGACATGCCGGCGCCGATCGACGCAAACCCGCGGCCACAGGCGATCCCATTCCCCATCCTATACGAAGATGCCGACCTGATCGTGCTCGACAAGCCGGCTGGACTGGTTGTCCACCCAGCACCCGGCAATCTCGACGGCACCTTGGTCAACGCGCTGCTCGCCCATTGCGGGCCAGGTTTCACCGGCATAGGGGCCGAACGGCGGCCGGGCATCGTGCATCGGCTGGACAAGGACACATCAGGCGTCATGGTCGTGGCCAAGACACAGTTAGCCAACGACGGACTGACCGCCGCTTTCGCCGCCCGCGACCTCGACCGAACCTACCTCGCCATTGTGTGGGGCTTGCCGGAGCCGCTGAGCGGCGAAATCGAAGGCGCCATCGGACGGGATAAGCGCGACCGCAAGCGTATGGCGGTGGTTGACCGCGGCGGCAAGTTCGCCCTGACGCGGTACCGGATAATGCGCGCCTGGCAAACCAGCATCGCGCTGGTGGAATGCCGGCTCGCAACGGGTCGCACGCATCAAATACGTGTTCACTTCGCCGCCAAGGGCCATCCTCTGGTCGGTGACCCTGTGTACCTTCGCCGCATCCCGTCCGTCGCCAAGGCGGTCAATGCAGCCACTCCGCGGCCAACTTCTAGACTTCCCAAGACAGGCTTTACACGCGGCTAGTCTGGCGTTCAAACACCCCCGAACAGGTCGAATGCTGACCTTCGAGGCGGCCATCCCGGCCGATATGCAGCGCCTCTTACGGGACATCGAGAGCGTTCTTTCCCGTTGTTAACTATACGTTAATCTTGACAGGACTAATTCAGTCCTGTATACCTCAGCTATCGAAGCAGGGGGATGCCCTTCTCGATGGGGACGTCCGGACACGCCGCCGCCAGTGTGGGTGGATAACCGGGACTTGAACTCCCAGCCTGCATCCAGATTGGCCTCAGTCACATTCATGCCGCGATCTTGCGCCACGGTTGGGCAAGTTACTACGCGGTCTGGCGAAAGGAGTTTTCCTCGTGGCCTCTGCCGTCCTCAATATTGCCCCCGAGGGCAACCTCTCGCGGTACCTTCAGGAAATCCGCAAGTTTCCGATGCTCACCCCGGAGGAGGAGCTGTCGCTCGCCCATCAATGGCGCGACTCCCAGGATATGGAGGCGGCGCACAAGCTTGTCACCTCCCATCTGCGACTTGTTGCAAAAATTGCCATGGGCTATCGCGGCTACGGTCTGCCTGTCGGTGAACTGATCAGCGAAGGCAATGTCGGGATGATGCAGGCGGTCAAGCGGTTCGACCCCGACCGCGGCTTCCGCTTGGCCACCTACGCGATGTGGTGGATCCGGGCGGCAATCCAGGAATACATCCTGCACTCCTGGTCACTGGTGAAAATGGGCACCACGGCCGCGCAAAAGAAGCTGTTCTTCAATCTGCGCCGGCTGAAGGGGCAGATGCAGGCCATCGACGATGGTGACCTGCAACCTGAACAGGTTGCAAAGATTGCACGGGTATTGGACGTGCCGGAGCAGGATGTCGTCAGCATGAATTGCCGCCTCGCCGCGCCGGACCACAGCCTGAACGCCCCGGTGCGCCAGGACAGTGAAGGTGAGTGGCAAGACTGGCTGGTGGACGAGTCGGAGACACAGGAATTCGCGATCGCCGACCGTGAGGAACTGACCGGCCGCAAAGCCTTATTGACCGGCGCCTTGAAGTCGCTGAATGAACGCGAGCGTCATATCCTGATCGAGCGGCGCCTCAAGGATAACCCGACTACACTGGAGGACCTGTCCCAGCAGTATAACATTTCCCGTGAGCGCGTTCGCCAGATCGAGGTCCGGGCGTTCGAGAAACTTCAGAAGGCGATGAAGGCTCAGATCGCCGAGCGACGGCTGAATGCCGGCAACCGGCAGGGCGCACAGGCCGGCGAATACGTGTGATCTGACGTAACTGCACCCTGTCCGGCCTCCACTGGGCCGGACAGGCAGCCGATCACGAGCGGCTAACCATTCAAGGATTGAGACGTTTGGCCGAATAGGATCCTGCGTGCTTCGTCGGTGTGCTGGCCGGTTCGCCGCATTTCCTTTCCCAGGTCGACCCCACGTTGCACGGCCGGCCGCGATTTTATCCGCTCTCTCCAGCTTGACAGATTAGGAAAATCCTCCAGCGACTGACCCAAGGGCTTGGCGATCAACACCCAAGGCCAGGAGATCATGTCCGCGATCGAGTAATCGTCCAGGATGTAGTCTTGCCCGTCCAACCGATGTTCCAGCACGCCAAGGCACCGGTTGTATTCGCCGGCATACCGCTGGTGGGCATACAGATGGTCGCCCTCCTGGACGCTTTTGGCATAGTTCACGAAATGGCTGAGCTGACCCGCCATGGGCCCAAGGTTGCCCACTTGCCAGAACAGCCACTCCAGGCATTCCTTCCGGCCCTTCGCGGTCGTCGGCATGAACCGGCCGGATTTCTCGGCCAGATGGATCAGGATGGCACCGGATTCGAACACCGGCAACGGACCGTCCGGCGCGTCGTGATCAACGATCGCCGGCATACGGGCGTTTGGGCTAATCGACATGAACGCGGGCGTGAACTGGTCGCCGGCGCCGATGTTCACCGGTTTCAGCGTGTAGGGCAGGGCTGTCTCTTCCAGCATGATCGAGACTTTCCAGCCGTTCGGCGTGGGCCAGTAGTAGAAGTCGATCATGCGGCATGCTCCTTCGATGCCAGAGCCTCAATTTCAGCAGCCGAATAGCCGATTTCAGCCAGCACCTGGGCGGTCTGTTCGCCCAAGGCGGCGCCACCCTGACGGATTGTAGCGGGCGTGCCGGAGAAGCGCGCCGCGGGCCGAGCTTGGCGGATTCGTCCGGCCTGAGGATGCTCGGTTTCAACGATAATGCCGTTGGCGACCACCTGTGGGTCAGACAGCATTTGCGTCCGGGTCAGGACCGGAGCGCAGGGGACGCCCTCCTTGGTCAGCCGGTCCAGCCACTCCTCCCCGGTGCGCGCCTGAAACGCGTCTTGGGTCATGGTCAGCCGTTCGTTGATGTGACGTTGGCGCAGCGCCGGGGTCTTGAACCGAGTGTCCTCCAACCACTCCGGCTTCTCCAGCGCTCGGGTCAGCGCGATCCATTCGCGGTTGGTCTGCACTGCGGCGCTGATCGGGAATGTAGCGGTCTCATAGATCAGGTCGATAAAGCTGGCAGCCTCCTGCTGCGGAGTCTCCTCACCGACAAAGGTCTGGATGCCCATGTCGGAGGACCAGAGAAACGCAATGATCGCGTCCAGCATGGACAGCCGGATATGCTGACCTTTGCCGGTCCGTTCGCGGGAGAGTAGCGCTGCCGTAATGGCTTGAGCGGCATTGTAAGCGGTCAATTTATCCGGGACGATCGTGCGCACCAGGCGCGGGTGTTCGGTATCGGATCCAGCCTGGATTGAAGCGAGGCCGGAGACAGCCTGGATCAGTGGATCGTATACCGGCTTCTGCGCGTAGGGCCCCGTCTCGCCGAAGCCACTGATCGAGACGTAGATGATCGACGGAGCAGCGGCGCGGACCGCCTCCTCTCCCAGGCCCATGCGGTCCGCCACGCCAGGACGGAAGTTCTGCACGAAGACGTCGGCGGTGCCGAGCAGGCGGAGCACCACCCGAAGCGCCGCGGGATCCTTCAGATCCAGAGCAATGGAGCGCTTGTTGCGATTGTTGTTGAGGAACGAGGCGGAAAACCCGTTACGGCGATTGTTGGCCGCTCTTGTGTGGTCGCCGCCGTCGGGGTTCTCCACCTTGATGACGTCAGCGCCCTGGTCGGCAAGGATCATGGTTGCCAACGGTCCCGAGATCATTGAGGTGAGGTCGATTATCCGATACCCGTCTAGCGGCCCTGGCATGGCATTTCCTTTTGGCGTGTCCGGGCGAGGATATGGGCGACGGGGTCAGGCGTGCAAATCGTCGCCACGGCTGTTCTGGCCGCCCGCCCGACACGGCTTGCCCTCCAAGGTAAAATCGCGGGCGCAACGTATTGACCAATACCCCTTTAAAGTAACCCGCGTGTTGCTCGAAAGCGACGCCCAGCCACGAACTCCCGATCTTCTCTACACTGTAACTTTGCACGCCTCAAAAGTCGGAGTAACTCGAAATTCCATAAGCGCGGTTGAGGGCCTATGTCGGATTCGGAGTCTAGCTCAATACGCCAACTATATTATCTTGGGGGAAATTCTACATACTTTCTTGTGATAGCGCTGATCGTCCTTGTAGCGTTCGTTGCGCGCGCGTTCACACTCTTTACTGCTTCGATCGATGCCGACGAAGGGGTCTATCTCGTCATGGCGCAGCAGTGGCAGCATGGCGGATTGCCATATGTAGCGGTGTGGGACCAGCACCCGCCTGGACTTGCCCGCCACGCGCTGGCGCCTGACCCCCTCGCCCTCACCCGAGCGTTTGCCGGTGATGCCATTTCACAGAAGTGTGTCCGCCGCCGGGGGTGCATCTCTACTTTGCGTGCGGGGTGACATTTCTAACGGGGACAATTTGTGACTTTTCAAACGGGAAGCGGCATTGACACAACTATTGAGTTCCAGATGGATAGGGCGGCAGAAAGCCTGTCCCATCGATCCTCAGGCGTGTTGGTGCTGTCACTCATGGCTGACACTAATATGGTCTCGAAGCACACAAGGAGTCACGCTTCGTCGAACTACCTGCCGCCCCGCGACCGAGCGCACCCGTCGCAGGCCCGGCGGTTGCCCCCTTGACGCGAAGCACGGCGCGGCGCGGCGGTATAACCGTCGGGCGAGAGGCCCAGCGTGCGACAATGGCGGGCCGGGCCGACTCCCAAGCATGGCCGGACAGCAGCCCGAGGCGTATCACCTCGGCAAGGGATTTTCGGGTTCTGAACTGAACGGGGTTTACCCCTAGGGCCGTTGGTTTAATATGGATAACGTCACCCCGGTATATAACGCCGAACGCCCGGTCTTCCAACAACCTTGGTGGCTGGCCATAGCCGTAAGCTCTGGGCCTTACTGGAAATTGAAAGTGGTGGAAGACGGTATCGAGCAGGGCAACTTGCTCTATACGACAGGCCGAAACAAAATCGGCTTGCGCTGGGGCTATTCGCCCTTCTGGTCGCATCTCGGCGGCCCGCTGGTCGATTCGGCTTTAAGTGAAGACAGAAAGCGGCAGGTCCTTGAACGGCTCATCGCTCAACTGCCTCGCAATATCTACTTCCGTTTTGTCTGCAAGCCCCGCGCAGCGGATGCTGCCCTGGTCAGGGAAGCCTTTGCTCAGGCCGGATTTTCGCATATGACCCAGAAAACCTATTCCTGCCCCGCCGACGATCCTGGCGTGCGCGGCCGGCTGAATAAGAAACACCGTAACCATTTGCGCGCCGCCGAGAAAAGACTGGACATCGTGGAGATTAACGCAGAAGCGTTCATTGCCTTCTACCATTCGAACCTGAAAGCGGCAGGCAAGAAACCCTATGCCCCACTTGCCATCGCACAAAATCTGATCGCGGCCGGCGTGACACGCGACCCCCCGCAAATCCGGGTTCTCGCCGCGCGCCAAAAACCCAGTGTCCATAGGCATGAAACATTATTCGATGCCGCTATCGCCTGCGCCTGGGATCATGAGCGATATTATCTTTGGATGGCGACCTACCGGTGCATCCCCAAAAACCTAGACAACAAACCGAATCCCGATGCTATCAAACTCCTGCTCGTCAAGGCCACGGAGCACGCCAAGAGCCTGGGCCTGACCTTCGACGTCGACGGTTCCGACACGCTGGGATCGGAAAGGCTCTACAAAGAAATCTTGAAAATCCCCTGCGTCGAATATCGCGATGTCTATGAGCGGGCGCCAGGTCTGTCGCGGTTGTTTTTCACATTCTTAAAACCTCTAGTGTCGAGGTGGCTCTAACACGCCACATCCCACGCCAGAGCTCAGGGTCACGAACTGGCCGGCCTACGAGGCCGACTTAGGACCTCGGCCGGATCATGCTGGCGAAGAACCCCGCTATCCGCGCATCGGCCTCCGGATCGGGCTCGAGCGCGTGTGCCGGTGATGCCATTTCACACAAGGTATGTCCGCCGCCGGGGTCATCTCTACTTTGCGTGCGGGATGCATTTCTAACGGGGACAATTGGTGACTTTTCAAACGGGGGCCGACACCCGGCCCCTCGGCAAATACTGAGAGCTGCTTGGCCACCGCTCTTGCGGCGCGAAGCGTCCTTGAGGGCGCCACGCCAGAACGTCTGCCTCGATCAGGCCGGGTAGAGACACAGCCGGGCTAGCTGGCCGCCAATCCCGCTGCGCCTTGTGACGTCCGCTGCGCGGCGATGATCGCCGCGACCTGCACGTCCAGCGTCTTTTCGTCCTCGGCCGGGTCAGGCATGGCGTAGGTCCCGTACGCCGTGCAGGTCAGCGCCCGCTCCTTATAAGAGAAGCGCAGCCGCCCCTCAGCGAACTGATGCACCGTCAACCGGCTGGTCGCGTCATCGATGAACACGATCAGCGTGCAGCGCGGGCCGCGGCCTTCGAACCAGTCGTGCGGACTGCCGTCGATCTGGACCAATTCGCCGAACCGCGGACGGCGCTGGCGCAACTGGAACACGCGTTTCGCACGGCGCTTCTTCGGTCGCCACAGGCCAAGATCGATCTGCAGCCGGCGCACCGTCTCGGCCGAGACTTTGATATGATCCAGTTCGCAAAGCTTCTCCGCCGCCAGCGTGGCGCCAAAATCGGCGTATTTCGACCGCTGATCCGGGTCCGCAGATCATCCGCCATGCGACGGTGCGACGCCCGGCCGCGCGGGCGGGACACAAGACCCGCATCACCCTCGGCCCGCCAAGCATGCACCAGACGCTTAAGTTGGCGCACCCCTATCCCTAGACGCTCCGATGCTTCCCGTTGCGATAAGCGACCTTCAATCGTCTGACGCACCAGAAAAGCACGCTCCCGCTCCAGACCGCTCATCGTAAGAACCCCGCCGACCATCCGTCCCCCACGCCAACACAGGCTCGAAAGGGGACATTCTAACTTTGCGCGGAGGGAACATTCTTATGTTGGGCTAACACGGCATGCTGGCGATTGTTGCGGCTGTCCTAGCCATCGTCTATGCTATCCTCTCCAGAGTCCAGAGGCGGCCACGTTGGAGTGCCACATCCTCCCTCCAGGCCTGGATTTTCTGTGGATCGTCGCGGCAGCTTGATGTCTGCCTTCCAATGAAATTCTTCCGGCACCACTTCTTCGCTTGTACCCACCGGTCTGTCTTGGGAGGCCTTGGCGGCGGGCCGGCGCAAGCCATTCGCTTACGGCCTGGTTGCTTTGCTGGCGACCCCGATGACACTCTGGGTGATGGGCGTCGTAAGGGCAGCACCATGGGCCAGGGAAGACGTGCCCCGCACCATCGCCGACATCGTCCAGCAAGCGGGGGCTCGTGACGGGCCTCAACGTCTACCGGTATCAGCCGGTTATAGACGCGCTGGCCAGGCTTCACCCGCCCACGCTTATGACATTGGAAATATCCGAATTCAGTGAGAGCGCTCATACTGACGAGATGGAACAAATCATGGGCCTCGGCCGCGTTTCGTCGTCAAGTCAGAGGGGACGCTCGGTAGCTCAGCAGAGGCCGTCGACGACGTCCTGACACGCAGTCTGACGCAGTACAGATTGATCCGCACCTTCCAGGACAGCGGCGACCGCTCCGTGATAGACCTATATGAACTCCGGGACGGACCTCTATAGAAGATAGTTCATCCGCTAGGCGGCCTGACCGTGTTCCTGGACGACGTTTGGATGACGCTCGTATTGCTCCCGAGTGGCACGATAAGTGCTTACTTTCGGCCAATCCACCACCCGGAGGCTACATGCCCGATCCAAAGATGCTCTTTCACATGATACCTGAAGGTCCCAAACCCGTGGCACCCTTCAGCCACGCGGTGGAGTGTGATGGTTGGGTTTTCGTCACCGGCCAGATGCCCGACAGCCCCGCCAATCCGGGCGTGCTGCCTGATGGGATCGAGGCCCAAACGCGCAACGTGATGGCCAATCTCACCACCGTCCTCAACGGGATCGGCCTCGGCCTGCAACACGTAACCATGGTGCGGATCTACCTGACCCGGTTTTCAACAGACTACGCGCCGATGAACGAGGTATATAGCGCGTTCTTCCCCGAGGGTCGTCGTCCCGCGCGCACCTGTATCGGCGCCACCGGCCTCGCCTACGACGCCCGTATTGAGATCGATCTGATCGCCCGCCGCCCCACCTAAGCGTTTGTCGCGTCGGTTTCAGTGCTCCGAATGGCGGCCGCTGTCGCCAGCATGCGTGATTGATAAACCGGATTTTTGGATTTTTGGTGATGTGGTAAAGACGCGCATCAACGACGCTGATAAGCTACAGTTTCCTTGTTGTTGATGACGAGCCGCTGATCTGCGAGATTATCGCTGGACCAAGAGCATCGTCCATCAGAAGCGGATGAGCCATATTTCGCAGTCTAACGATTCGGGTTACTAGACCGCCTGCCAGAGCGGGTTACCGTGACAATGTCCGTTTCAGGCATTTGCGTGGAAGTTCGTGTAGATGCTGCCACTGACCGGGTCGGTGCCTGTGCTTTCCGATATTCGCCCGTTGTCAAGGTCGGCGGTCGTAAACCCGGCGAATGTCACGGAGGCGGTCGGATTGCCTGGAGCAGTAGCGTGCAATGTGAGGCCAGTGAAGCCGGTTGCACCCTGATCGTCCTCGAAGTTGAAGGCGAAGTCCTGCGATGTGACACCCCACATCGTCAAGTTATCCTGGCTGTGGAAGTTGACAACCGTACTCCAGGTATCCGCCGCGGCACCTCGATTATCGACAAAGAATGTGTCTGTCCCGCTGCCACCGGTCAGGAAGTTCGATCCGGTTCCGCCGTCCAGCACGTTCGTGCCGCTACTGACCGTAATCGCATCTTCGCCAGCCCCAGAGTGGATGAACCAATTGGGCGTGGTCGTTGCGACACTTAGATTGTCAGGCGTAAGGTTGATGTATTCCTGCTGGAGACCGGCAACAGGCCCGATATAGGCTCGGCCGACCACAGCTACGGGTTGATTGGTGGTGGTGTCGAAGGCGGCAATTGATGCGATGCTCAAAGTATCAGGCAAGCTTGATACTGCTCCGCTCAGATCAACGGCATCGCCGGACTGATCCGTTACGGTCGCACCATTCAGGTTAATCGCAGACACCGCCAGATCAGGAGTGTCCTGACCCAAAGCAACCGTATAATCAAAGCTCAGCGCGTTCGTCCCCGAACCTGACACATACGCCGCGGTCGCGCCATTGTTCAGCGTCAGGGTTGGGGTGCCACCGGCGACCGTCGCCGTGCCGTCGAGCCGCAGCATCAGAACTGCCAGTGCGCCCGCGCCGAGAACCGCGGCGGCGGGCAAGGCAGTCACCGCACTGACTGTCGGCACTGCGATGACATTGCCGCTGATCTCCGGGTTGGAGCTGCCGTTCACGACGATTGCCGGACCGGAATTCGATAACGTCTTCGCACCGAACCGGCCGGAACCAAACGAATTGCCTACTACCTGGATATTGCTTGTACCGGCTTCCAGCGTAACCCCATTTCCGTCGTTGGCGCTCACTAGATTGGCGGTCGGCGTTGACGGAGTGCTCATTCCGCCTATGGCGTCGTCATGCGCTGTCCCGCCGACCACAATCCCGCCCAACCCGTTGCCTAATCCTGCTGTGCCTCCGGCACTCAATCCGATGTAACTCAGTAAGACCTGGTTGTCGTAGGCGCTGCCCAGGATGGCAATACCGTAGCCGGTATTACCCGAGAAGGTGTTTTGTGGGATCACGGATGATTGGGAGCCACCAATCACGTTGCCATGGGCAGTGCCGTCGATCTCGAGGCCATCGTTGCCATTTGGCAGCACCGCGTTGCCGTTGGTATTCAGCCCAACGATGTTGGGATCGATCGTTACGCCGGAAGCGTCACCCGATATCTGTATGCCATCGTGGAGGTTGCCCGAGAAAACGTTAGTCTGGACCGTATTGTTGCCCCCGGTGGATGTGATGAGAAGGCCATCGTTCCCATTGGGAGCCGCGCCCTTGAAAGCCAGCAGTCCCCCAAAGGTGTTGAAGGTGATGAAGCCGCTCGCCGTATCGCGCACTTCAATACCGTTCTGGCCATTGCCCGCGGCGACATTCCCCAGGGGAATGACGCCCCCAACCTGAGTGTTTGCCGAGGTGCCATCAACCAGAATACCGTCACCCTGATTGCCGATGACCGTCGTGTTGTCCGCCCCGACCCCAAAGAAATTCGCTTGGATAGTCGTGTTATCAGAGTCAGTGATATGCAAGCCATTCTCGCCATTTCCGCTCACCACATTATAATACACAAATGGGTTATTTATAAACTGGCAGCCAATGAGCGAGTTATTGTCGGCGCCTGTGATCGCGACCCCGTCCAACGTATTTCCGATGGCTCCGTCACCGCTCGCGGTCGTCCCAACAAAATTCCCATTCAGGATATTCCTCTGTGACTTGGCATCAATAAGTATGCCGTTCTGGCCGTTGCCCGATATCAGGTTACCCAACGGCGGTACGACGAAAACCGGGGTAACGGTCCCCTTGTCTCCCGTCGGGTCATTGACGGCACCGGTGCTCGTATCCACGAAGGCGGTGCCACCGATTTGGTTTCCGTTCGACGAATCGGTCAGCCATATGCCGTTGGCGCCGTTCGGGATTGCAGTCGTTCCTGTCGGATTTGTGCCGATGCGATTGTCAACTAAGGTGCTGCCAGACGAGCCGTGAAAGCTAATGCCATTGCCGACATTGCCGGATATGACATTTGACACGATACCCGATGCTGAGGTCGGGTTTAGCCCGATCTGGTTATTCGAAGAACTGGACGAAATATAAACCCCGTCGCCGCCGTTGCCGAAAATTCCGCCCGCCAAGTTCAACCCGATGTAGTTATCATTGAGCGTTATTGAGCCGGCTTTCAAGGTAACACCGTTCCCTTGGGCGTTGCCGATGGCGACACCAAGCAGTTGCGAGCCGTCCGAACCCGCACCAAAGGTCAAACCGGCATTCGCGTTGCAGTCGAGTTCCACTACGGGTGCGCCACCGCTGACATAGTCCGGCGCTGATGTCGCATCGATCGTGATCGCTTGGCTAATTGTCGGAAGGTCGCTCGCCAAGGTAATGATCCCGGCGACAGAAAAATGGATAACCGATGGTGTTCCTGAAATATCCGCATCGGCACCAACGATCGCGGCTCGGAGCGAACCCGGGCCAGAGTTGTTCAGAGTGGTGACATTAAACGTAGCCATGCCGTGACTCCAGTCCTGCTGTGATTCGACTTAGCACCAGATGGTCTGGTTTTTCATGTTAGAAATATTATGCATCATGATCCATTTATGGACATCTCCCGGACAGTATCAACGGCTTTGACAAGTGAGGTGCGGCTTTGTCTGTACGTTTCGCTGCCAATAAACGGAGCCTTGCGTGATTGTCGTATAGTGTGTCCCCGCCCGGGTGTCACGCAGAAAGCGCGTAGCCCAACCGAAGTGACACCCCTCTGAGCAAGCCTGCACAAGCCACCACCCATCACGGCTCGGGGCGATACCCGTCCGTCAAGGTCCGCAGGAAAGCTACCAGATCGTCCACATCCGCATCCGAAAGGAGTTGTCGCGGGCCGAAGGGCAGCTCCGCAGATACATTTTGTTTATATGCCATTGGCAGATCGTTAAATTTTAGCACGGTCCCGTCCGGCGCCGATGGGTACCACTTCCCCGGCTCAGTATCGCGTTGTGCATAGAATGCTACGGCGTCTCGCAACGTGCGAAAGGCGCCGTTGTGGTAAAAGCTTCTGTTTTGAAGCGACATTCCGCAGTGTCGGCGTCTTGAACAGGCCGCAATATTCCCACCGCCCTGTCAGATCGTGTCGTTCCGGACCGCAGAGGCCCAGATCGAAATAGGCGGGATCGTTGTTGGCCGGAATCGATGCGTTGCGCGGGATCCCCAGCGCCGCGAACCCAAAATCGGTGAACAGAGGCGGCCTTCCATCCGTCATGACCGCGCTTTTGTGGCACTGTGCGCAATTGCCCTTCGCCCTATTGTTGAACACCTCAAGGCCTCGAGCCTCCTGTGGTGTCAAGATCGCGGCGCCTCGCAGGAAGGCATCATATTTACTGCTGAATGGACTAAACACTGAGGGAGTTTGCTGATAAAACTCCAATGCCTCGGTGATCGCACCGAATGCGCGCGTTGCGTCGGCGAAAATACCCTGCCCATACAAGCGCCTGACCTCGCTCGCGTAGACCGCGCGCGCTACTAGGGCCACGACCGCGCCGGGATTGGCGTTCGCCATCTCATGCTTGTCCAACAACGGAAGTGCCGCCTGATCTCGCGCCCGATCTACGCGACCGTCCCAATCGCGGCCGCCGGTTGGCCCTTGATCGAGGCTGGCGTCGCCCTCGTCCTCGGATTCGTAGTAATGCTCCGTGAATGCTGGCGTGTCCTGCCCGTACATCAGACTTGGCACAGCCCTGATCCCTGGCCGTCGCAAGTCCGGACCACCCAGCTGCACCGACAGCGCGTTGGGCGCCGAGAACCCGTGCGCTGGGTCGTGGCAGCTCGCACAGGCCATACGTCCCGAAACCGACAGCGCCGGATCGAAGAACAGCGAACGCCCCAGCGCGGCGATCGCCTCCGCCCGGGCATAGGCGGCCGTGGGAGAGGGTGTCGGATCCCATGGCAATGGCGGCGTATCACCTGCGATTGATCGTGCAGCCCACCCCAGCATGATCAGCACGATCCACACGCGCATCATCTGGCCGAATTCATCGCGGGATCCTGTTGCTCACCAAACACAGACTGTGTTCCAAGACGTGGCCATCGACGACCGGCCACGCGGCTCTATATCTGGCCAAGACTGATTGCGCGAGGATGCGGAATGCTGAAATTGCCGACGCTGGCGACGACGATCCTGGCGGCTCTCGCTGCCACGCGCGGGATGGCCGCGACCCCCGACTACTATGCGGCCATCCAGACGCTCGTGGTGATCTATGCCGAGAACCGCAGCTTCGACAATCTGTACGGCACGTTCCCCGGTGCCAACGGCCTGGCGGAGGCCTCGCCTCAGTCCATCACGCAGCTCGACCGCGACGGCAGGCCGATGCGCGGGTTGCCTGCGATCTGGGGGGGCATCGGGAGGAAGGTTTTGCAAGGCGCTCCACTGGCCCCTGTCGGTCTGACCGAGGGCCAAACCGCGGTGTTCCTGAACGGCTTCAACCATCCGTATGATGTCGCCGCTTTGTATCGTACCGGCGGTCCGGCCGACGCCGACCCGCTGCGCTATACCAACCGAGACCTGTGGCACCGGTTCTACGAGCACCAGATGCAGATCAACGGTGGCGCCAACAACATGTTCGCCGCGTGGTCGGACGCCGGCGGCATGACGATGGGGTATTTCACTCCTCAGCCTGAATCCGACGCGCCGCTCTGGGACTGGGCACGTCAGTACGTCTTGGCGGATAACTTCTTTCAGGGTGCGTTCGGCGGTTCGTTCCTGAACCATTTTTTCCTGATCTGTTCGTGCGCCCCTTATTATGGCCATGACGGCCACAACCCGAACAACGGCGGCAAAGATCCCAGTGGCACAATCGTCGCGGCTGATGGCGTGACATTAGTCACCGCGCCGAATTCACCCGCTTCCGCGCTCGACGGGCGGCCGGTGTTCGCGGCCTCGGGGAATCTGACGCCAGATTTCTACGCGGTAAACACGATGATGCCGCCTTATCCGCCCAGCGGCGACGCCGATCCAGCCCAGCAAACCGTGGATCTGGCGTCGGCGTCAACGCTGGTGCCACAAACCGAGACGACGATCGGCGATTTGCTGACCAACGCAGGTGTAGGGTGGGCGTGGTATGCCGGCGCCTGGGATTTCGCGCTGTCACATCCGCCGTTCGCCGCCGGCGCATCCCAGGCGAGCCCGAACTTCCTCTACAATCATCAGCCATTCAACTATTTCGCTGCGTTTGATCCCGCGACGCCTGATGGCAAGGCGAGCCGGGCGGCGCATCTGTTGGACGCCGGACTGGTGACCGATCCGGCACTGCTCCCGCCCTCGCGCTTCTTGGACGACATCCGAACCGGCGCGCTTCCCCCAGTGACGTTCTACAAGCCTCAAGGATCGGTGGACCAGCACGCTTCCTACGCCAACATCACGGATGGCGAACGCCATATCGCCACACTGTTGACGGCGCTGAAGTCCAGCCCGCAATGGGACCATATGTTGATCGTGGTGACCTACGACGAGTTCGGCGGTTGGTGGGATCATGTCGCGCCACCCAAAGCCGACCGGTGGGGCCCCGGAACACGAATCCCGGCCCTCATTATCTCGCCCTACGCGAAGACGGGGGTGGTGGACCATACTCAATACGATACCACGTCGATCCTCCGGTTCATCACGAACCGATGGAATCTGCCTACGCTGCCCGGAATTACCGAGCGCGACAGTGCCTTGGCGGCGCATCATCAACCGGAGCTCGGGGATCTGACCGGGGCGCTGGTGCAACAGTAGGCGGGGCTACACGGTATTATTAAGTAACGAATGGGCCGGATGGCAAGCCTCGATGCAGCCCGATGCTCTTCGCATAATCGCCAACTTGGCGCAACATACCAAGGGCGCGCGCGTGCGCGGCCTGAAACACCAAGGAGCACCAACCCAATGATCCACGTCATCGCCATCATCACCGCCAAGCCAGGCAATCGCGATGCGATCCTCGAGGCGTTCCGGGCCAACATGCCGGCCGTTCATGCTGAGGCAGGCTGCATCGAATACGGCCCGGCAATCGACACCGAAGGCGCCGGACGTATTCAGACAGCCTTCGGTCCGGACACCTTCGTGGTGCTGGAGAAATGGGAGAGTCTGGACCATTTGAAGGCGCATGGCGCCTCCGCTCACATGGCCGCCTACGCGGCAAAAACAAAAGACCTGATCGCCAACCGCGTCATCCACGTTCTGTCGCCCGCCGCCTGAAACAAGTGACGCCGTTCGGCCTCGGCCGGACGGCCATCGTTTCCTCGACGACTTTGCTCAAGAACAATCCAAAGTCACCGGTCGTCGACGGTACTCATTTCACAACCCAAACCGCTCCAGCAACGCCAGCGTTCGCGTCGGCATCCGCGGCCTCGCGGCCATGAACGCCCGCAAATCAGCCGGATGATCGATGTCCAGCCCGATCCCCGGCAACCGCACGACGGTCGGCTCGATCCCTTGCCTCCGGGCGGCCATCAGGTGCGGGAAATAACTGTTGTCGCCGAAGCGGAGCGGAACCGAGAACGGGGGTGCGCACAACACCGCGTTTGAACCCAATTCATCATGTGCCGGCACGATGGTGAAGGACGGCGGCGCCCGACACGATGACACCACCGCGTCTACCTCGGCCGAGGTCACGCGTGGGATATCCCCCGGCATCGTCAGCATCGCCCCCTTCCCTTCAGCCACGAGCACCCGAGCCATCCCGTTCACCGCCCCTGTGTGGCCGTCGAGCGCGCCCTCGGTGACCACCCGGCCGCCATAACGTATTGCCAGTTCCGTTGCGACCGGGTCGACTGTGTTCACCAGGATCCCGGCGAGGCGCGTTGCGCCCGCCAAGGCGGCCAACACGTCCTCCAGCATGGTCGCAGCCAGCACTTCCCGCTGCTCCGGTGTCAACAGGGACCCGGTTCGCAGCTTCGCCCCGGTGAACGCCTTAACCGGAACGGCGGCCCAAACATCGATCATGGAAATTCGATCACCGGTTGCTGTGCCGGAGCCCACGCAGTTCGCGCCGGCGCAAGACCGCAGCGGCGTCCAGGACGATCTTTGCCAAGGCCTCGCGGTCCTCGATCGTGGTCATCAATGTCTGAGCCAACGTCACCCGAGCATCGATGGAGACCACTTCGGACATGTCAGCGTGGTCGATTACATAGCCATCTAGCAATTCAGCATATCGTTGCGCGACCGTACCGGCTGACGGATCGAGCCCCAGTTCCGTCATCATCTTCGCCGTCGGCCCCTTGACCGCCCGCCCCGCGATAATCGGCGAAACGGCGATGATCGGGGCCTTGCAGGCCATCAACGCGTCCCTCACGCCTGGGATTGCCAGGATCGGCTCCACGCTGATGAACGGGTTGGATGGGCAGATCACCACGGCCTCCAGCGCGGTATCAGCTAAGGCAGCGATAAATCTTGGATGCGGTTTGGCCGCCCCCGCGCCCTGAAACTGAAGCTGGCTTACCACCGGCTCGCACCGCCGATGAACAAAGTATTCCTGGAAGTCGAGCCACCCTAGATCGGTCAGCAACCGCGTCCGCACCGGATCATCGGTCATTGGCACCACGGCGGGACCAACGCCCATGCGCCTGCACAAATCGGCGGTGACCGCGGACAGTCTTTCGCCCGCCTTCAGCCGCCGGGTGCGCTCCACGTGCAAGGCGATGTCGCGATCGCCCAGACGGAACCAGGTCTCGCCACCAAGAGCCTCCATCGTCTCCATGAACGACCACGTCTCGTCATGTCGTCCCCAGCCAAGCTCGCGGTTAGCCAACCCGGCCAGCGTATAGGCCACCGTATCGATGTCCGGCGATATCGATAGCCCGAGATGCTCGAAATCATCGCCGGTGTTGACGACGACCAGCAGGTCCTCATGGGGCATGATGCGCGACAGACCAAGCGCCAGCTTGGCGCCCCCTACCCCGCCGGATAGCGCAATGATCATGGGGCGATAATCACGGGGCAATGATCACTGGAAAAGATCCTCCTCGGGCGGCCGTATCACGTCCGCTACCGGCATGTCGGGTGCGGTCCAGGTCAGGCCACGCACCACGACGACAGGTTGCGCTTCCGCCGCCTGACCCTGCAACAACGAAGCGGCGGCGGCAATCTCATCCGCGAAGCCGATGATGCTGACTTCCAGCTTGCGGCCGAACAGATCGGGCTGGCCGCGCAGGTCGATAACCGATGGAATACCGGCTGAGCCGATCGCCACCCCGGCGGTGCCACGGCGCCAGGGGCGGCCGAAGCTGTCGCTGATCACGACGCCCACATCCGCCCGCCTCGCCAGCGCGGCCCGAATCGCTTGGGCCGAGCCGTCGGGGTCGAGTGGCAGCAGCAGAGCGCGGTGGTGGCCATCCGACGCCGCGACATTGGATTGGTCGACACCGGCGTTTGCCATGACGAAGCCCAATCGGTGCTGCATGATCATCAGATTCGGCCGGCTGCGGACGACCTTCGTCGACTCCGACAACACCACCTCGACGATCCCCGGGTCCTTGCCGACCTCGGCCGCCAGCGCGATCGCCTGGGCCGACGGGACAACGTCACCGAGATCGACGATGCGGCCCTCGGCTTTCGACACGATCTTCTGCGCGATCACCACCACGTCGCGGTCACGCAGCATCTCGCCGGCGCGGTCGAGGCCGGCCAGGATCATCGCCGGCAGATCGTCGCCGGCGCGCACCATCGGCAGGCCGGGTAGCGCAAACAATTCCAGCCGAGCCGTCACGGCCGCAACCGATTTTTGGCCATGGTGAGCGCTTCAGCGACCAGCCCATCTCCCACGCCCGTCATGGTCATCCGCGCTTCGACCGTTGAGGGTAGTTGACCGGAGCACGCTCGGCCATGACGAAGTCGGCGCATCCGATCCTACCCGAAGCGCTGGCGCAGCATCGGCAGCACCATTTCCCCATAGAGTTTCAGGAACCGAGCTTGATCGTTGCCAGGAGCGTGGAACACCAGGTGGCGGAAGCCGATGTCGATGTAAGGCTTTATCTTCTCGATGTGCTCCTCGGGGTCCGAGGACACGATCCAGCGGCTCGCCGCACGCTCGACCGGCAGAGCGTCAGCAAGCCGCTCCATCTCCTTCGGGTCGTGAACCCTCATTTTCTCTTCCGGCGTCAGCGCCAGAGCCGCCCAGATGCGTGTGTCCTCTAGCGCTCGTTGCTTGTCCGTGTCGAATGATACTTTCATCTCGATCATCCGGTCGAAATCGGGCTTCGGCTTGGATGACAATCCTAGCCCCTCCGCGACGTTCGGCAGTAGCGTCTCAGTGTAGAGGTCCCATTTCTTCCCGCTGGTGCAGATGAACCCGTCACCCATGCGGCCCGCGTACTTGGCGATTTGAGGGCCAGCACCGGCCACGTAGATCGGCAACGGCGCACCGGGCTTGTCGTAGATCGTGGCGTTCTGGGTCTTGTAATATTCGCCCTCGAAAGTCACGTGGTCCTCAGCCCACAGCTTGCGGATCAGGCTTATCGCCTCACGCAGCCGAGCAAAGCGCTCCTTCATCTCGGGCCATACCATCCCCGTGGACGGAACTTCATTCAGGCCCTCGCCGGTGCCGACGCCCAGGATCAGGCGCCCCGGGAACAGTGAACCCAAAGTCCCGAATACCTGGGCAACCACTGACGGGTGATAACGGAAGGTCGGTGTCAACACACTGGTCCCCATGACGATCCGCTGCGTGCTGGCGCCCAGTGCGCCCAGCCAGGCCAGAGCCGACGGCGCATGCCCGTCGGTGTGCCGCCACGGCTGGAAATGATCGCTCACGAAGACGGAATCGAACCCCGCCTGCTCCGCCGCGACAGAGAAATCCAGCAAACGCCTTGGAGCGAACTGCTCCGCCGACGCCTTGTATCCGAGTTTCAGGGTCATGGCCCTATCTCCTTCAGTTGGCCGCAGGCTACCGCCGAGGCGATGTCGCGGCAATCCAAGTCGATCAGGCCGCGTAGGCGATGCATCCCGAATGCGAACCATCTGCGCACATGCTGACGCCAATTTAGGCGGTCGAACGGCGCACCGGTCGCCTATCTAGCCAAAACAGCGGTGCTGCGATGCGGCATAGGCTTTGCCTCTGCGTCACGCATGTGCAACAGAGATACAAGCAAGTGAAGGTCCTGCTGGCCGGCGCTGACGCGGAACGGGCCGATGAGGTCGCGCGAACCCTTGCCACCAGTCCGAGACTGACAGCCGCACATACGCGCGCCAGGCGGTTACCGGACACGCCAACGCGCTGCCGGTCAAGCATCGCCGCCCGAACCGACGGTTCGCCCCAAAAGGCTCCCCGCCATGACGGGTATTCGCCCTGTCGCGATTGAATTCATAATCACCAAGCAAAGGGACGTGGGATGAGCGAGCCGATCCGTCTCGGCCTGTTGCGACTGGTCGATAGTGCGCCGCTCATCGTCGCTGACGCCAGCGGTCTTTTTCGCGACCAAGGCATCGACGTGAAGATCAGCGTCGAGGCGTCATGGGCGAACATCGCCGATAAAATGACCCACGGCGCGCTGGATGCCGCGGTAATGCTGCCGCCATTGGTCCTCGCGGCCTGCGCGGGTTTGCTTGGGCCGAAAGCCCGGTTGGTCGTGCCATTGTCGCTCAGTCAGGGCGGCAACACGATTGTGGCAAGTAACGAAGCTGCGGCCGCATTGATCGGAAATGAACTGACGCCGCGGCCGGGCCTCCTGCGGTGGCTGCGCGATCAGCAGACGAGGCCGCGGTTTGCGGTGGCGCACTCCTTCTCGACGCATAATCTCCTGCTGCGCTATTGGCTGGCATCTGGCGGCGCCTCCCTGGACCGGGATGTCGAAACCGTCGACATTCCGCCGGAGGACGTAGTGGAGGCCCTTGCCGCCGGCAGCATCTCGGGGTTCTGCGCCGGCGCGCCATGGGGCGATGTCGCGGAAGCTCGGCAGGCTGGACGGATCCTGATCGGGACATCGGCGATCTGGCCGTTCCATCCGGAAAAATGTCTTTGTGTGGGGGAAGCCTGGGCGGAAGCCAATTCGGACCCGCTGCACCATTTGCTGCGCGCCGTGCTCCAGGCCCAGGACCTCTGCGATCAGCCCGGCGAGGCGGCCGGAATCGCCGCGTTGTTGGCCAATTCGAATGGGTTGGAACTGCCGGAGGCAGCCTGCCGCGCGGCCTTGCCGGGAGGGTCAGGGCTTGAGTTGATCCGGTTTCGCACCGGGGAAGCTTGGTTCCCGGCTCGCGCCCACGCACTGTGGTTCCTCGGTCAGATGCGGCGGTGGGGATGGCTGGATGAGCATGCCGATGTTGAAACGCTTGCCACCCAGGTCTATCGGCCGGACCTTTTGGCCTCGGCGGTCGAAGCCGAGGGTCTCTACCCTGCTGCGGGACTGCCTGCACTTGAGGGAACCGCAATGCTGCCGATGCCTGACGACGATACATTCGCGCCCCGAGGAAGGAGATAAGGTTGAAGAGATTTGGCTATGCGCCGGAAGGACCGGTCTGACCTGTCGCCATCCGTGAAGCGTAAATCCGGCGTATCGCGACGTGCTCGCGACAGCGCCTATGTCTCGGCACCATCTGCTCGGTCCGTATGGTCGGCGCGGCGATCATCGCCCCGGCCGGTAATACCGCGTGCATGAACCTGCACCTTCAGGGGATCACCGCCCGCTCGACCGCCGCGCCGGTTTGTGTTGTCGGCGGCTGGCATGTACTCGAGCTGCCGAATAATATTGTTCTGCTGCCCGTCGGAGCCGCCGGCCATAGGCCGCGCAGACCGGAATTCGTCAGGAAAGCGCCTCCAACCGGCCCAGCGCCTGACGCAAGTCATCCTTGATGTCATCGATATCTTCGAGACCGATCGAGACGCGGATGACACCATCCGTAATGCCTAGCCGTCCCCGCTCCTGCTCGCCGATGCGCATGTGGGTAGTTGTCGCCGGATGAGTGGCGAGCGATTTCGAATCACCTAGATTGTTCGACAGGGCGATCAATTGGAAGCCGTTCATGACCTGGAACGCGCCGGCCTTCCCCCCCTCTACCTCGAATGTGACCACGGTGCCGCCGCCCGTCATTTGCCGTCGAGCCAAAGCCTGCTGTGGATGATCGGCCCGCGTCGGATACCATACGCGGACGACGCCTCTTTGCTCTGCCAGGAAGTCGGCGACCGCCGTGGCCGAGCGGCCTGCCGCATCGAGCCGCAGCGCTAGAGTTTCGATTCCCTTGAGCAAGACCCACGCGTTAAATGGCGACAGCGCCGGGCCTGTGTTGCGAATGAACGGCTGCAGCACCTCGTTGATCCACTTCTTGCTGCCGAGGACAGCCCCGCCCAGCACGCGTCCCTGCCCATCCATATGCTTGGTGCAGGAGTAGACTACGACATCGGCGCCCAGTTTGAGCGGCTGCTGGAGCAACGGCGTGGCGAAAACATTGTCGACCACGACGATCGCGCCCGCCGCATGAGCCATTTCGGCCACCACCGGCAGATCCACCAGTTCCAGCATTGGATTGGAAGGCGTTTCCAGCAGCACAAGGTTGGTGGGACGCGACAGCGCTGCCTTCCATTGGGCAAGGTCTGCACCATCGACAAATTCCGCCTCAATGCCGAATTTCGGTAACAGCGTGGAGACGATCCAGTGGCAGGACCCGAACAAGGCTCGTCCGGACACGACCCGATCACCGGTTTTCAGATGCGACAGCAGCGCGGCGTTCACCGCGGCCATTCCGGTAGCGGTCGTGCGACAGTCCTCGGCCCCCTCTATCAGGCATAGTCGCTGCTCCAACATGCTCAATGTCGGATTGGCGAAGCGGGAATACTGATAGTGTTCGATCGTTCCCGCAAAGGTCGCCTCAGCCTGTTCGGCGTCGTCATAAACGTAGCCAGAAGTCAGATATAGCGCTTCCGCGGTTTCGCCATGGAGAGAGCGATGCACACCCCCGTGGATCAGGCGGCTGGCAGGACGAAGGCGCGATGGGTCGAGAATCATATGTCAGGGCCCTTGTAAGCGATGGCCCGACCGTTGAGCAGCGTGGGAGAGAAACTGACCGACGCTGGCCTCTTTAGCGCGCTTCTTTAAACCTCGCCGCAATCCGGCCGGACAAATCACGAGGGCCGGTAACCTCCGGCGGCGTCCTCGTAGGGCAAAATCCATCAGTCCGTCAATGGCGCCCCGCGCTCGGCCGAAATTGGCTAACCGCGGGATGCGTGACCGCATTTCGGATCGGCGCTAATATATTTACAGTAGAAATCCAGCGATCTCAAGCACAGCTTGCGATACCTTCGCGCTATCCGGAGATTTCGGAGGCATCGGATCACCTCCGCAAAGAGGGTCTCACCGCGGCCTCGCCGCGCCGACTAAACCCCCGTGGTGGAAATGACTAGTGAAAAACACGTGGAACACGTATATTCCTACTGGAGGTGTGCCTTGCAATCATTTTCGGCTCTCGATCTTCAACAGCGGACAGGCGACATCCAGCGGGCCGCCATCCGGGGTCCCGTGTTGCTCACAAGCCATGGCAAGCCCCGAAGCATAATCATGTCGGCGGAAGAGTTCCGTCGTCTCAAGACTGCCGCGGGCGAGCTTGTTCCCCCCGAGCTCCAAGAGGCCGGGACCACGCTCCGGGGGCGCGAAGACCCGCTCGGGTACGACATGTCGAACTTCGGTACCGCCGTCGACCAGATGGTTGCCGATGTGAAGTCTGGCCGCACCAGGGAAGCGGTCGAAGCCGAGCTTGAGGGTGTTCGGCGGGCCTACAGGGGAAGGGCACGATGATCCGTAAGCCTGCTCCGGGTGACGAGCGCCGCCCTGCCATCCTGGTGTCGGACACGGCGCCGCTATCACTGCTGGCGACCGTCCCGGGTGCCTTGGACTGGCTATTCCTGCCTGGTTGCGAGATATGGATCCCCGACATCATCCTCGACGAGGTTCTCCGCAATCCGGGAGAGGAGAAGGATCAGCGTATCGAGCACCGCGCCGAAGTCGCGGGCTGGGTGCAGGGGAACCGTCATCGGATCAAGCGGCTGGCGACGCGGATCGGCGAGCGATACGACGCCGAAATGCAGAGCTACAAGAATGCCATGGATCTCTGGTGGCAGGCTGGCTCGCCTGCGCGGCTTGAGCCGCTGCGCCCTGAGTGGAAGGATCGAGGGGAACAGAGCGTGTGGGTCGGCGTGAATATCGCCAACGACGCACTGGCCACGGGAGAAAGCGTCATTGCGCTGGCAGACGACCACAACGTGCGGGCCGCGATTGAAGCCCAGGCGAGGCAGAAGAAAAAAGCGTCCATCGACCTGATGAGTACGCAGACGTTAATCCAGTGGATGGCGGAGGACTTCGCCGTCGCGGAAGCGCTGACCGCGTGGTATGCCATTGAGATCGCGCGGGAGGGCAAAGTGCCGACCTTCAATCCCGATTCCGACAACCCGGATGGCGGAGCAGACGACCCAGTCTACATCCGTGTGCCGTAGCTGCAACATGGTGGACGGGCCTTCAATATCCTGGTGCCGGGCTGGAAAATGCTCGGCGCCGCGGTGTCTGGGGTGCCGACGCCGAGCATGATGAGCACTATGTTTACGCTATCGCCCTATGATCGGCTAGAGTGAGTCGCTGTCGGTCCTGGGCCGAAGCTTCGTCAAACCCGGACCCGCCGGGTTGTCGGGAGCGTGGAGGAGCAGTCGTGTGCCGTGGTGATCTGTCCAGAATTTGGGAAATTCGGGATGGCGTGCTGAATTGGGGCCGTTCGCCGCCTCGGCGATGCCTCGAGGGTTTCCAAGTCGATGAGGTCCTGGTGGCAGGCCTTAACACGTTCCCTGGCTTCGTTCAATTTCACGCTGTCAAGACATAGATCCCCCAGGAAAGGCGCTTCGTCGGTCTGCAACGATTATATCGCAACCGATTCGGATGCGGGAGCGTGAGTCTCCTAACTAACACTAGACCCACTGGCCGTCCGCTTCTTCGAAAGCGCTGGACAAGATCCGTCACGCCGGCCATGGTCAGACCGATCGCCAAGACCGCCCGCGAGCGCATGCGGATCGGTTACTGCCACGACTATCTCCGCGCGCGCCGGCTGGGCGGATAGCGGTCGTGGACGGCGAGGTGCGCATCATCGGATCGAGGAGCGACCTGTTAGGACCCTCGTAGCAGTCGGCGTTCCGCAGTTCTGGTCCGAAGTGGCGTCCTGCTGGTGATGCGGCATTCGCTGGTGACTGGCGCCCATCCAACAAATCATTGGGGCGGAGCGGAACCGGGCTCAACCCTATCGCGATCAATTGTTGTGAAACCAAACCGGCGAGATCGAACGGAGAGATCGCGATATATTACTCGTTGAAGTGCGACCGTTACGTAGGCAGCTTAAGCCAAATAAAATCAACTTACGGGAATCCTACAATTGCTACACCATGCGGGCCTGACGCAAGGCCGCGGCGATGAAACCGGCGAATAACGGATGCGGAGCGAACGGTTTCGACTTCAACTCGGGATGATATTGCACGCCGACAAACCAAGGGTGCCCGGGCAATTCGATGATCTCCGGCAGGACGCCATCCGGGGACATGCCCGAAAACCGCAGTCCTGTCGCTTCCAGGCAGCTTCGAAAGTTAACATTCACCTCATAGCGGTGGCGGTGGCGCTCCTCGATCATCGCCGCACCGCCATAGATTGAACGCACAAGACTGTCCTCACCGAGCATCGCGGGGTAGGTGCCCAGCCGCATCGTGCCACCCTTGGCGTCGTGCTCGGACCGGCGCTCGATCTGGTTTCCCCGGGCCCATTCGGTCAGCAGGCCAACAACCGGCGTATCGCATTGGCCAAACTCGGTAGAAGATGCCTCCTGCAAGCCGGCCAGATTGCGGGCGGCTTCGATCACCGCCATCTGCATGCCAAAACAGATCCCGAAGAAGGGTACTTTGTGCTCGCGTGCGAAGCGTACTGCCTCAATCTTACCGGGAGTGCCACGTTCGCCGAAGCCGCCAGGCACCAGGATGCCATGCACGCCCTCGAGGCGGTGGACCGCGCCGGGCTGCTCGAAGATTTCGCTGTCCGCCCAGTCCAAGGTGACCTTTACTCGATTGGCGATGCCGCCGTGGGTCAGCGCCTCGGCCAACGACTTATAGCTGTCCAGCAGATTGGTGTATTTGCCAACGATGGCGATCCGAACCTCGCCTTCGGGTGCCTGCACGATCTCGACAATACGCTTCCATCGCCGTAAATCAGGTTCGCCCTTAAAAGCTAGCCCAAAATGGCGCAGCACTTCGCGATCCATACCCTCGGCGTGATAGGCGATCGGGACCTGGTAGATCGTGGCAACGTCCAGGGCGGGGATCACCGCGGCGGGGCGAACATTGCAAAATAGCGCGATCTTGCGGCGCTCGTTGTCAGGGATCGGCCGGTCGCATCGGCACAGCAGCATCTGCGGCTGAATCCCGACGTTCAGCAGTTCCTTGACCGAGTGCTGGGTCGGCTTGGTCTTCAATTCCCCAGCCGAGGAGATGTAAGGCACCAGAGTCAGATGCACGAACATCGCGCTTTCAGGCCCGAGTTCATTGCCCAACTGACGAATTGCCTCCAGGAACGGCAGGCTCTCGATGTCGCCGACAGTTCCGCCGATTTCAACCAGCACGAAGTCGAAATCGGCAGTTTCGCGCAACACCGCTTCCTTGATGGCATCGGTGATGTGCGGGATCACTTGCACGGTCGCGCCGAGGTAGTCCCCCCGTCGTTCCTTGGCGATCACGTCCTGGTAGATGCGGCCGGTGGTAGCGTTGTCGAGCCGGGTGGCGTGGACACCGGTAAAGCGTTCGTAGTGCCCCAGATCGAGATCAGTCTCAGCCCCATCGTCGGTGACGAAGACCTCGCCGTGTTGATAGGGGCTCATGGTGCCCGGATCGACGTTCAAATAGGGGTCGAGTTTTCGCAGTTTAACCGTAAAGCCGCGAGCCTGCAGCAGCGCCCCAAGCGCCGCGGCGGCAATCCCTTTGCCCAGGGAAGAGACCACGCCGCCAGTAACAAACACATATCGCGTCATGGGCGCCCACAATAGCGGAGCGAATCGGGCCGGGGGAAGCCCGATGATGAAATTTCAAGCAAGTGCCGAGCGATCAGTGGGTGAAGATCCGACCACGCGAGGAGTGAAAGCTCTGTTGCAGCCTCATGCATCAACGAACGATCAGTTCGGTGATCTCAGCAGGGTGAAATATCAATTCGTCGGGGCCGACGGACCTGGGGGCGCCGCTGGCGGCGGCGGTGCGGTGGTGGATGCCGGTGCCGGCGTGTCCAGGATCGACCGTCCGGGCGCCGCTGACGTTCCGCGGTCCAGCAGCGCCAGCGTCAGGGAAAGGCCCATGAATATCACCGCAAGCACCGCCGTGGTGCGGGTCAGCAGGTTGGCTGTGCCGCGACCTGACATGAACGAGCCCATACCCTGGGAACTACCGATACCTAGGCCACCGCCCTCACTGCGCTGGATCAGCACGACGCCGATCAGGGCTAGGGTGACAAACAGATGGATAATCAGCAGGACTGTGCTCAACGCGCGGGACTTTCAAATAAGCTGGCGGCGATCGCCTCAGCGCATCGTCGCGCGCCTCTTACCCGCCCTTAGCGGCGCGGGCAATCGCCAGAAAATCATCTGGCTTCAGGCTGGCGCCACCCACCAACGCTCCGCCGACATTGGGGGCAGTGAGCAAAGCCGCCGCATTAGCCGGATTGACGGAGCCGCCGTAGAGAATGCGGATGCCGTGTCCGGCGTCGCCGAACTGGCGAACCAACTCCTCGCGGATGAAAGCATGCATCATGGCGACGTCTTCGCCGGTGGCGGTCTTGCCGGTGCCGATCGCCCAAACGGGTTCATAGGCGACAACGCCGGTGAAGGGTTTCGGCAGGCTCCCAGCGAGTTGCCAGCCGACGACCTCGGTTTCCTGCCCTCCGCTACGCTGGTCGGCGGTTTCCCCGACGCAAACGATCGGGGTTAGACCCGCTTCGACTGCGGCCAAGCTCTTTTCGCGCACGAGTTCGTCGGTTTCGCCATGATTCTGGCGGCGTTCGGAGTGGCCGAGGATCACCCAGGCGGCACCGGCATCGCGCAGCATCCGGCCGGCGATGTCGCCGGTATGGGCACCTTGCTTCGCCTGATGACAGTCCTGGCCGCCAACAGCGACGGAGGAGCCTTTGAGCGTCTGCGCGACGGCAGCAATATGCAGCGCGGTCGGGCAAACAACCAGTTCCGCGTTGATGCCTTGCGCACCAGCCGCTACCGCCCGGGCGAGCGCGACAGCCTCAGCCGCCAGGCAGTGCATCTTCCAGTTCCCGGCAATCAATTGCGGCATTGTTTCGTCCATATCTCTGTTACCGGACGCTGCTAACGCACTGGCCGGAGGCGTCAAGGGTGAGGGCGGCCACCTTACTCCCTTGCCTTCCCATTGCGAATGCGAGTGGCGGAGCCGAGGGTTCCTACTCTGCTCGCAGATCCGCGAGAGCGGCCGCGAGATCGGCTTGCCTAAATGGCTTCGTCAACCGCGGCAGATCCGGCGCGATCCCTTCCATTTCCGCAAATCCCGAAATGACCAGTACCGCGACCGCCGGACGCCGCTTCCGCGTAGCGTAAGCCAGATCCACTCCCGTCATTCCGGGCATCAGGTGATCAGTGATAAGAACATCGATCATCGCATTGCTATCGACAATCCGAAGCGCCTCCTCGGCGGAGGACGCCTCAGAAACGACAAAGCCAAGTTCGGTCAGCATGTGGCCTGTGCTCATGCGGACCAGTTCCTCGTCATCGACAAGAAGAACAGTTCCGAGGCGTCGGATTGGTTGTTCGATTTCAACCACTTTTCGGGCAATCGGGGGTATTCGGCCGCCGACCCTCAGCCAGAGTTCGATCGTCGTCCCCTGACCGGGGATGCTGTGAATGGTCAGAGCGCCACCAAGCTGGGCAGCCAGACCATGGACCATGGAGAGACCCAAGCCGGTTCCCTGGCCAATGCCCTTCGTGGAGAAGAACGGCTCGATGGCGCGCCTTGCCGTAGCCGTATCCATGCCCACGCCGGTATCTGTCACGCTCACGCATATATAGGTCTCTGGCGGAAGGCCGGACCGGTGGCCAACGCCGACCACTTCCGTCACCGCCGCAATCCGAAGGCTTCCTCCGTCTGGCATCGCGTCGCGAGCATTAACGCTGAGGTTGAGGATCGCCATTTCAAGCTGATTGGGGTCGGCCTTGGCTGAGGGCAAATCCATGGCGCTTTCGACCACCATATTGATGCGTGGACCCAAAGTACTTGCGAGGAGTTCAGCCATGCCCGCAATGAGACTGACAACGTCGACGGACTCGACCTGCAGCGGTTGACGCCGGGAAAAGGCCAACAGTCGCTGGACCAGAGTCCGGGCGCGCTCCGCCGACTTCATCCCTCCGTTCATCAGCCGACGCTCCCGTTCGCTGCCCACGCCAGAGCGGAGGAGCATATCGAGGCTGCCGATGATGGGGGTCAAAAGGTTATTGAAGTCATGCGCCACACCTCCGGTGAGCTGCCCCATGGCTTCCAGCTTCTGCGATTGGCGCAGATGTTCCTCGGCGAGGCGCCGTTCGGTGATCTCGACCGCCTCCGGCACGATGGCGACGACCTTGCCGTCAGCCCCCCAGATTGGGCGGATCGAAAAGTCGAAGCTGCGCAGGCCTGATGGAAGCTGGACCGAGATCTCAACGCGCACGGTCTCGCCTTTGCCAGCCGCCGTCACCGCGGCGCGCACCATCTCGGGCATGCCGGATGTCGCAGTAAACCATGGTGTATCCCAGAACTTTTTGCCTACCACGTCCTTGAGCGGCCTCCCGATGACCGCCAGAGAGGTTGCGTTGGCGTCAAGCAGCGTCCCCTCCAGGTCAATAAGACCCTGCAACTGGTAGCTCGTTTCGAAGATATTTCGAAGCCGAGCCTCGCTCGCCTGGAGGTCAGCGGCGCGCTTTGCGACATGCCATTCCAAGTTCGCGTTCATCTCGTGCAGCCGAGCCTCGCTGGCGCGCAAAGCGCTTTCGGTGAGCGTCCGCTCAGTGACGTCGTGGCCCTCCACAAAGACCCCGGTCACATGGCCTTCAGCGTCGGTGATCGGTTGGTAGACAAAGTCGAGATATCGCTCGTTTGCCGCCTCTCCGAACGCAGCCTCGACTATGAACTTTGCGCTGGTGGCGCTATAAGCCACGCCGCTTTGGAAGACACGATCCAGAAGCTCCAGGTAGCCCTGGGCGGCCGCCTCTGGCAACGCGTCGGAAACCCTGCGTCCGATGACCTCCCGATCGCCGACGAGGCGCATATAGGCGGCGTTGGCGAAAGTGATCCGGTGTTCCGGCCCTTCGAGGATCGCCATGAAACTCGGCGCCTGTTCGAACAGACGCCGTTGACGATCGGCCTGTGCGGCACGTTCTCGTTCGGCCAGAACCGTGGCTGTTGTCTCTGTGCAGACAACCAGCACCCCACCAATGCCGTTCGGCAGCGTCCGGGTCATCAATCGGTCCGTAGCTGTACGTCCAGTAGACGTCCTCACGCCTCCCGTGGCGTGTGATCGGAACAAGCTGGTTCTCATGCCAGGTTGCCGGGCCGCCCGCCATAACCTGTTCGATCTGGGGACCAATAATGTCCCAGATCTCCGCCCAAACCTCCCGTACCGGTCGGCCGAGCGAACTGGGGTGTCGTTCGGGACCGATCGAGGCGCGATAGGCGTCGTTGTAAAGGCACGCCCCTTCGGCACCCCACCAGATATACATCGGATGGCCGGTGTTGAGCATGAAACGGACCGCGGTGCGCAACGGCTGGGGCCAGGTCTCGGGAGCGCCGAGCGACAATCCCGTCCAATCATGGTTGCGCATGATCGCGCCCATCTCGCCGCCGCGGGCGAGAAAAGCAAGGGGATCCGCACCCGGCTGCCGAAATCGACGAACCAGGTGCGTAACGTCTGAGCTTCAAGCCTAACTCCCTCCACGTCCACAGACGGTGCGGCCAACCCATCCATACAGTCGCCACTACTTCGGGATCGAACCGATCTTGGTCCATCTAGCATTCAAAGTCCAACTTTTGAACACATCACCTATTTGTGATTCTCCGCCGCTTTGATCGATCACGGGTTGGGTTCGTTATGCCACTGGCAGTTCGTCCTCGCGCACGGGCGCGCGGAGAATTTTGCCAATAAATCGGGGAGGAATGTTCGGTGGGGATCCAGCTTAAAGACGGGCGAGTGCTCCACGCGACACTCTGCGAAGTCGAGCGGGGCCTGTTCTACGTCACCTACACTATGGATAGCGCGGCTCTTGGAAAGCATCTTTTGCCGCGGTATCAGGTTGGCACCTGTGCTTCGGACGCGCAGCAGCGGATCGAGATGAGAGCGCGCGAGTGTGGTTACGAGGCGGTTGTCTGGGAGGAGGCAGCACCCGCGGACCCGAGTGCCCTCTCCTTACCTGCGGAAGAAGCCTCTCGCCTAGCGCGTTGATCGGACGTTAGTCGGTCACGGGATCCTTGGGGGGACGGTCCGACCTACTCGGCGCGCGTGACCCGTGGGCTGAGTGGAAAGTCTGCGGCAGGATATCGGGGATTTGCTATAAGGTAGGTTCCCTTATCGTGTTATTTCCCGCATGACTTAGAAGTCAACGGCTGTCATGCCGGTGACGGCTTGATCATCCGAGGCGCTAGCCAACCAAGAAGACCCGTAACCATGAGCGAAACAGCAACACTCGCCCGGCCTGCCCAGAAAACCGAGCACTTCGACGTACTGATCGTTGGGGCGGGAATTTCGGGGGTGGGCGGAGCTTACCACCTGACCAAGCAATGTCCCGCCAAGAGTTTCGTAGTGTTAGAGGCGCTGGACAACTACGGCGGCACCTGGTGGACCCATCGCTATCCCGGCATCCGGTCCGACAGCGATCTGCATACCTTCGGTTATCGCTTCAAGCCCTGGACGAGCGCACCGATCGCGAGCGCGGCGGAAATCTTAGCCTACATGGGTGAGGTCATTGCCGAGAATGATTTGGCCCCTCACATCCGCTACCGCCACAAGATTGTCTCGGCGAACTGGTCGAGCAAGCGGAACCAGTGGACGATCGAGGCCACACGGACCGACACCAATGAGGCGGTCCAGTTCACCACGAATTTCCTGTGGATGTGCCAGGGCTACTACCGCCACTCCGAAGGATATACACCGCAATGGGACGGGATGGACTCTTTCAAGGGTAAGATCGTGCATCCGCAGACCTGGCCCGACGACTTGGACTACAAGGACAAGAACGTCGTCGTTATCGGTTCGGGTGCCACCGCCGCGACACTGTTGCCTGCCATCGCCAACGACTGCGCTCACGTGACGATGCTGCAGCGCTCGCCGACGTATTTCCTGACCGGGCGCAATGCGATCGCGCTGGCGGAAGAGTTGCGGGTGTTAGGCATTCAGGAGGAGTGGATACACGAAATCGTTCGCCGAAAGATCCTGTACGAGCAGAACGTGTTCACCCGGCGAGCCTTTACCGAACCCGAGAAGGTGAAGCAGGAATTGCTGGGTGCTGTCCGAGCGGAACTCGGGCCGGACTATGATATCGCGACACATTTCACCCCAAGCTATCGGCCGTGGCGGCAACGGATCGCGTTTGTCCCGGATGCGGATCTGTTTAAAGGGATCGCCTCCGGTAAGGCCTCCGTAGTAACCGACGAGATCGAGCGATTCACCGAAACAGGTATTCAGTTGAAGTCCGGCAAAGCACTGAACGCCGACATCATCATCACGGCCACCGGGTTCCATTTGAATGTCCTGGGCGATATCGAGTTCTCCATAGACGATAAGCCTCTGGTATTTTCCGATACCGTGACATACCGCGGGATGATGTTCACCGGCGTGCCGAACATGGTCTGGGTCTTCGGATATTTCCGGGCGAGTTGGACACTGCGAGCGGATCTGGTCGCCGACTTCGTCTGCCGCTTGTTGAAGCACATGGACGCGAAGGGCGCGCACCGGGTGATGCCGGCGCTGCGGCCGGAGGACGAGGATATGCCTCTGCTGCCGTGGATTGATCCGGAAAATTTCAATCCAGGGTATATCATGCGAGGGATGCACCTGCTTCCGAAGCGCGGTAACAAGCCGGAATGGCAGCACAACCAGGATTACTGGAGGGAAAAAGACGAGTTCCCGGCTATTGATCTTGACGACAAGGCGTTCGATTACGGGTGAAAGCGGCGTGGGTCGAGGCAATTAACCGAACCCTTACCTTAACGGACGTCAAGACATTCCCACTTCGGGGAAAGTCCCATCGTATTCGCTGAGACCCGCCGCAATCAAACAGTGATCAGCGCGGCCCAACTTTGCCACATGCTCGTCTCAGCCGTATCGCAGTGCCCGTTGCCGTAATGGGTGCCCTGTTCCCCTCCGCCTGAACCGCGCTAACATCTTCGGGCAAGGGCGCACCGAGTGCCCGCCTTCGCACGGGCCCGCTCTCGGAGGGCGCCTTCAATATACGAAGGAGGTGCGGCCATGTCAGGAATCCAAAACGGCAGAAGTCCTCGCTCGGTGGCTCTGGTGGGCCCATACAGCAGCGGGAAGTCCACGCTTTTCGAAGCCCTGCTCGATGCAGCGGGCGCGCCTGTCAAGCGACCCGCCGACCCGCGCAACCGCCCGATGACCACCGAGATCCGCGTCGGCCATTGCTCCTATCTCGGTGACCCGTGGTCCATCCTGGATTGCCCCGGTTCGATCGAATTCGCCCACCAAACATGCTCCGCGCTCGCGATGGTCGATATCGCCGTGGTTGTCTGCGAGCCCACGCCGTCAAAGGCCGCCATGGTCGCACCACTATTGAAAACCCTGAAGGAGGAGGGTGTTCCCCATATCGTCTTTATCAATAAGATCGACACGCTGGACGGCAGCATTGCCGACACGCTCGCCGCCTTGCAGGCCTACGCCGCCAGCCCGCTGGTGCTGCGGCAGATGCCGATCTTCGACGGTCCCACCGCCACCGGCTATGTCGATCTCATGAGCGAGCGGGCGTATCGCTACCGCAAGGGCCAGGCTTCGGAACTCATGCAAATCCCTGCGGCGATGCTCGCCGACGAGCAGGAGGCGCTAGGGCGCCTCGTGGAAACCTTGGCCGACAACGACGATGCCCTGCTGGAGAAAGTGCTGGAGGACATAAAACCGACCCCCGACGAACTGTACCGCGATATGCGCAAAGACCTTTTGGCTGGATCCGTGATCGAGGTTCTTGTCGGAGCCGCCGAAAACGCAAATGGCGTGCGCCGTCTGTGGAAAGCGCTGCGCCACGACACGCCAGATCCTTCCGAAACCGCGGAGCGCCGGGAAATCGTGCCGGGTGGAGCGCCGCGTGCGCAGGTTTTCAAGACTGCCTATGCAGGTCACACCGGAAAGTTGTCCTACGCCCGGATTTGGAGCGGCACGATCTCAGACGGGGCGCAACTCGGCGGAACGCGCCTCGGCGGCATCTATCATTTCGTAGGCGGCGACCTGACGAAGGTGCCCGAAGCACGACAAGGCGATATCGTCGCATTCGGCCGTCTCGACGGTGTGCCGACCGGCGCCACGTTGTCGCCCGGCGGGCAACCAGAACCCCTGCCCTTTCCGCGGACTACCCCGCCCGTTTATGCAATGGCGATTGCCACAACCGACCGGAAAGACGACGTGAAGCTGTCCGGCGCACTGCAAAAGTTGGCCGAGGAAGACCCATCTTTGTTCATTACCCAGGAGGGTGAGACCGTCCTGCACGGCCAGGGCGAAATGCATCTGCAAACAACGGTGGACCACCTGGCCAAGGACTACGGCCTGAAGGTCTCAACCCATAAACCATCAGTTGCCTATAAGGAAACCATTCGCAAACCGGTGCACGAGCATGGGCGCCTGAAGCGCCAAACCGGCGGTCACGGCCAGTTCGCCGACGTTAAGATCGATGTCGCTCCTAGGGCGCGCGGAGAAGGCTTCCAGTTCATCGACAAAATCGTCGGTGGCGCGGTTCCCCGCAACTTCATTCCCGCCGTCGGTGATGCCGCCGAGGAAGCCACACGCAAAGGTCCGTTTGGTTATCCAGTTGTTGACGTGTCCGTCACGCTGGTCGATGGCGGCTTCCACTCGGTGGACAGCTCAGACATGGCGTTCAAGACCGCGACCCAGATCGCGATGAAGGAGGCTCTGGCCAAAGCTGACCCTGTGCTGTTGGAGCCGGTGGACCACGTCACCATCAGCGTGCCAAACGACTACACCGCGAGGGCGCAGCGTTTGCTGACCGGTCGCCGCGGCCAGATCCTCGGGTTCGCCGAGCGGCCCGGATGGCCGGGGTGGGATAATGTGGATGCGCTGGTGCCTGAAGCCGAGTTGCATGACCTGATCATCGAATTGCGCTCTCAAACCATGGGACTGGGCACTTTCCAGAAACGGTTCGACCACTTGGCGGAAACGCGCGCGATTCCCTGACGCCTTGCGCGGCATGATACCTCCCCTCATGCTGCGCGAAACGTCCGTCTAGGGAGCACCTCAGTGAACTTGTTCGATCTCAAGGGAAAAGTCGCGGTCGTGACCGGCGGCAATGGCGGCATTGGGCTCGGTATGGCAAGGGGCATCGCCTCGCTCGGCGCCAAAATCGTTATCGCCGGCCGTAACGAAGACAAGGCCACCACCGCGCTGAGCGCCCTGCGCGATATGGGCGGCGAGGCCAGCTTCATCGTTGCTGATGTAACAAGGAAGGCCAACTGCCAGGCGTTAATAGCCGCCACGGTCGAGAAGCACGGCCGCATCGATATCCTGGTCAACAACGCCGGAACCTCGGTTCGCAAAATGCCGCAGGACCTGTCGGAGGACGAATGGCACCACGTCCTTGACACCAACCTGACCAGCGCATTCTTCTGTTCTCAGGCCGCCTATCCGGTGATGGTGAAGGAAGGCGGCGGCAAGATGATCAATATCGGATCGATGATGTCGCTGTTCGGCGCGCCCTATGCCGTCGCCTACGCCTCCAGCAAGGGCGGCATCATGCAGATGACCAGGGCGATGGCGACCGCCTGGGCGAAGGACAACATCCAGGTCAACGCGGTGCTGCCCGGCTGGATCGATACCGATCTGACCAGGCGTGCCCGCGAGCAGGTGACCGGGTTGCACGACAGCGTGGAGAAGCGCACGCCGCACGGCCGCTGGGGCACGCCTGACGACATGGCGGGAATCGCGGCATTCCTGGCGTCCTCGGCGTCGGATTTTGTCACCGGCACGGCAATACCCGTTGATGGCGGCTTCTCAATCGGGATGTAGCGGGTGTTTCCTCGGTGCCACTGCCGGGGTTGCTCAGCTCCTCGAAGTTGGGCGTCTCCAAAGATTTCTCATGCTTTCTTCACTCTCTGTGGTAACAACGGCGGAAACTACCGCGCCGGTCTTTAGCCATGAGCCGCACGTTCGCGCACGAGACATCACGCCGGGTTCGGCTGATCGCCTGCCTGGCATTGCTGGCCACCCTTGGGGCGTGCGGGAGCAGCCATACCCATCGCTCATCCGCTCATTACAACCCCTCCCGCTACTACCCGCCCCCAGGACCGCCTAACGATCCGTGGGGTCCCTATATCCATGAGGCGTCGGGCCGGTTTGGCGTGCCGGAAAACTGGATCCGCAGCGTGATGCGCCAGGAATCCGGCGGGCAGGAGGATGTCATCTCCTGGGCCGGGGCGATGGGGCTAATGCAGGTGATGCCCGACACCTATGACGGGCTGCGGGCACGCTACAACCTTGGTGATGATCCGTTTAATCCGCACAACAATATCCTCGCCGGCACCGCCTATCTGAGAGAAATGTATGATCGGTTCGGCTCGCCCGGCTTTCTTGCGGCCTATAACGCCGGTCCGAACCGAATGGATCAATACTTGAGCAACGGCGCGCCGCTGCCGACCGAAACTGTCAATTATGTCGCCTCGGTGGCGCCTTTGTTGGAAACCGGGACTCCCATGTCCGGGCCCCTTGGCCGTTTATGCCGGGGGTGCCCAAGGTGACGCACGTGGCATATCGTCCAACCTCGGCCGGCTGCGATCCGGATGCCGCTTATGATCCGGGACGGCCTTGCACGCCGCTTCGTCCGGCCATGATCCAAACCGCAGCGGCCGTGCCATACACCGCCACACCCATCCGCGCGTCACGCCAGCACCATCAACCGTTGCGTCCACGCCATACACGTTGGAAGGCTGTGACCCGACGCTGCATACGACCCGACACGACCATGCCAGCCACCCGCGAGGACCTCCGTCGATCGGGCAATCGATCGAGCCCCCGGCGGCAGCCCCGGCACGCCCCCTCGCTCGAGCCGCCCCGGTCGCAGCCGCTCCGCGGTATGCTATCGAGGGCCGCCCGATCCAGGAAAGGATGGCCCGGCCAGTCGCCTTCTCTTCCGTGTCCCCGCCAGGACGCTGGTTGATCCAGGTCGGTGCCTTCGCCACCCTCTCCGCTGCCGAGGCCGCCGCCGAAGCCGCTCGGTCCGCCGCACCCGACCTGCTGCGGACCACGAGCATCGAACTACCCGCGACCTCGCCTTTGGGGACCCAGGTCGCCTTCAGGGCGCGCTTGTCCGGACTTTCTCCGTCTACAGCAGTGGAGGCATGTAGCCGTCTTACTCGCCGGGGCATCGCGTGCATCACCGTGCCGCCATCGCGCGATACATTCTGATCAAAAAGGGCGCGGATCACACCCGTTCAGGATGATCAGACTTAACCGGCGCGAACCTCAGCCAACTCGGCTAGCTCCGGTAGTCCGGCTTCCCGTCCTCTATCAACCGGAGCGCCGCGTTCCAGACCATTGCGTAATGCTGATCATTCTCCTGCAGTCGAAACTGCTCCGCCGTATGAGCGCAGACCTCTGGCGGCGGCAGGATGATCTCCCGGCCGCCGGACAGTGCAGCAATCTGCGCGGCGCAGGCGCGCTCCAGCATGTAGATGTAAAGGAACGCCTCGGGGATCGAGGTCCCGCCAACGAGCAGGCCGTGGTTGCGCAAGATCATTGCCTTGTGCTGGCCAAGATCGGCGACGAGACGGTCCCGTTCATCAAGATCCAGAGCGATCCCTTCATATCCGTGGTAAGCGAGGCGGCCGTAAAACTTGCAGGCATGCTGCGACAACGGGAGCAGTCCGTCCTTCTGCGCCGACACCGCGATACCGGCCGCGGTATGGGTATGCACGACACACATCAGGTCCTCCCGAGCCATATGGATCGCCGAATGGATGGTGAATCCCGCCGCATTTACGTTCCCGCTGCCGAGGCTGCGCTCTTCCTCGACGACGTTTCCGTCTACATCGATCTTCACCAGATCGGACGCACGCATCTCGTGGAAATTCACGCCGTACTTATTGATCAAGAAATGATGCTGGGGTCCCGGCAGGCGGGCGCTGAGATGGGTGTAGATGAAGTCCGTCCAGCGATGGTGCGCCACCAGCCGATAGAGCGCGGCCAGATCGCAGCGAATCTGCCACTCGGCCGGGGACACGCCGGTGATCGACGCCGGAGAGGGTGAGACATTCATTGGCTCGTATCCCTGAAAATTGTCGGTGTAACGTCACAGCTGGCACTGTTGCCGTCAAGCGAGCCGGTGGGCAGATCGGACGGCCCCGCGATACCTACCTGCGCTCTCCCAAGGACGCTGCGGATCCGTCCGCCGACGCCGCATGAGGAAGAAACTCATTGTGGATCAATTACCTTCAGCACGACGGGGTGATACTGGTCGCCATATCCGGCTTCTACGGCCCGCTTCAGCCGCCTCATGGTCAGTTCCGCAGCCGCTACGTCCAGCCCGGACGCATCGGCCATCTCCAGCGCGTAGGACAGATCTTTCATCGCATACCGCACCGAGAACGCCCGTTCCGGGAAGATGTCCGGCAACATCGCCCTCATTCCATGATTTCGCAGCACGAAACTATCGCCTGACCCCATTGCTATCGTCGGTAGCAGCACGTCCGCAGGCACCCCATTGCGACGCCCGATGGCGATCGCCTCCGCCAGCGCACCGCAGTGTTGGAACACCAACATGTTGTTGAGGATTTTGACCACTTGCCCGCATCCCACAGGACCGCAGTGCGTGACGTCGGTCCCCATTGTCTCCAGAATCGGCTTGATCCGACTGAACGTCTCCGATGTGGCGCCGACCATGATGCTCAGTTCACCGCGCGACGCGGCCTCCCTCGTGCGCGCCACCGGTGCATCGGCGTAAAGAATATCCTTCGTTGCGAGTTGCGCTCCGATCCACCGCGTCAAATCAACCTGCGACGTACCGGTATCGACAACGCACTGGCCAGCTCGCAGATGAGGCTCAAGTTGCTCCACCACCGCAGCGACCGCCTTGCCGTCCGGCAGCGACAGCAGGACCACATCGCAACCGGCGGCGATCTGCTGGATGGAGGCCGCCTTCACGCCATGCGCCGCCAATCGATCCAACGGTTCGGGCCGCAGGTCGCAGGCCAGGACAGGAACCCCTGACCGGCGGGCCAGATGGCCGCACATCGGTTCTCCCATCACGCCCAGGCCAATAAAACCGATGGTCGCGATCGCGAGCCTTGCGCTGGTTCGGACATGTGCGTTCCCTTTCGGAGAGAACGTTGTTTTCTCCGCCCGCTTCCGGCTTGTCAAAGCGGCTTGCGACCCTTCGTCGCCCTACCCGACCCGGAACAACACACTCGCTGCCGCCTGCGCTGCCGCCACGACGGGCGCCGGGAACACAAAGAAGAAGCCCGTGAACAAGCCGGTTGCGGCCACCACGAACGATAGTGAGGCCGGGCGTGGGTCGAACGGTTCGGCCGCGGCGTCGAAATACATCACCTTGACGATCCGGATGTAGTAGAAGGCGCCAACCACGCTGGTCAGCACGCCGATGATCGCCAACGCCAACAATCCAGCCTGTATCGATGCCAAAAAGATATACAGCTTCGCGAAGAACCCGGACATCAGCGGAATGCCGGCCAGGCTAAACATGAACACCGCCATGGCCAGCGCGAGTGCCGGATCATTGGCGGCCAAGCCGGACAAGTCAGAGATCTGCTCGACAGCCTTCCCCTTGCGCCGCATCGCCATAATGCAGCCGAGTGTGCCACCGGTCATGAACACATATATGACCATATAGACCAGCGTGCCGCGCACACCCTCGGCAGTGCCGGCTGCCAGTCCGATCAAGGCATAACCCATGTGGCCGATCGACGAATACGCCATCAGCCGCTTGATACTGGTCTGCCCGATCGCCGCAAAGCTTCCCAGCAACATCGATGCGATCGACACGATGACGACCAGCAGCTGCCACGCTCCGACCAGCGACGCGAACGACGTGCCCATCACTCGCAGCAGCAGCGCCATTGCGGCAACCTTGGGGGCGGTCGCGAAGAATACCGTCACCGACGTTGGAGCGCCCTCGTAGACATCCGGCGTCCACATGTGGAACGGC
This sequence comes from uncultured Pseudomonadota bacterium, assembly GCA_963832865.1. Classification (GTDB taxonomy): domain Bacteria; phylum Pseudomonadota; class Alphaproteobacteria; order Acetobacterales; family Acetobacteraceae; genus Rhodopila. The sequence goes on along the minus strand of CAWHWH010000038.1, from coordinate 133,688 downwards.
ACGGCGGACACCTTGAACGCCAGCCCGACCAGCACGAACACGATGCCGACGACCAAGCCCGGCGAGGCGCTTTCTGGCTTTAATAGCAGGTCATGCAGCGAGGCCAGGTCCATCGTTCCGGAGAACCCATAAACCAACGAAATCCCGTAAAGCAGCAAGCCGGAGGAAAGACAACTCAGAACAAAATACTTGAGACCAGCTTCGGAGGAACGCAGATCGTCGCGGGCGAACGCCGCCAGCACGTAAAGCGCCAGCGACATCAGCTCCAGCCCCAGGTACAGCGTCATCAAGTTCGCCGCCCCCGCCATGATCATCATGCCGACGGTCGAGAACAGCATCAGGACCGGGAACTCGAAACGAGCGATGCCCTGAGCACGATTCCATTCCAACGAAAGGATCAACGACAACGAGGCGCCCGAGATGATGAGAATTTGGTTGAAGGCGCTGAAGGGATCCGACACGAATTGGCCGTTGAACCCGAACCCACTTGTGCGCGTCAGCACCAGCAGACCCGCGATCAGAAAACCGCCGAGCACGAACATTGCGCTCAGCAGTGTGCTGTCCTGCTTGCGCAGTACACCGAAGACCAAAGTGGCCAACCCGACGCAAGCGAGGACGATCTCGGGAACGGCTGAAGTCCAGTTCATTGATGTATCATCCCGGCGGGCGCGGGTGGGATCCCGGCCATCTTGGTCGTCGCGCCGAGCGCGGCGGCGTGGTGCTGCACCATAGAACCTACAGTTGCATCGAAGTAGCTTGTAAAGCTGGACGGGTAAATGCCCATCCACAAGGTCAACACGATGAGCGGCGCGAACACCGCCCACTCGCGCGGACTGAGATCAAGGACGTTGCGCAGGTCGTCGCGGGTAATCCGGCCGAAGATGATCCGGCGATACAGATACACCATGTAGGCCGCGCCCAGGATCATCCCCATGCCGCCCAGCAGCGCCAGCCAGAAGTTCACCTGTATGGACCCGATGATGACCAGGAACTCACCGACGAAGCCGGATGTGCCCGGAAGCCCGTTCGTCGCCATCATGAAGAACATGAATACCAGGGCGTAGGACGGCATGCGGTCCGCCAGGCCCCCAAAGCGGGCGATCTCGTGCGTGTGGATGCGGTCATAGACCACGCCGACAACCAAGAAGAGCGCGGCGGACACGATACCATGAGACAGCATCTGGAACAGGGCGCCGGAGATGCCCTGGAAGTTGAAGGTGAAGATACCGATCGTCACGACGCCCATGTGGGCGATCGACGAGTATGCAATCAGCTTTTTCATGTCCTCCTGCGCCAGCGCGACCAATGACGTGTAAATCACCGCCACGACCGACAGCGTGAACATGAATGGGGTAAAGACCGCCGATGCTTCCGGTAGCATCGGCACCGAAAACCGCAGAAACCCGTATGCGCCCATCTTCAGGAGCACGCCGGCCAGGATGACCGAGCCGGCAGTGGGCGCCTCCACGTGCGCGTCCGGCAGCCAGGTGTGAACCGGCCACATCGGCAGCTTTACCGCGAATGAGGCAAACATCGCCAGGAACAGCCAGTTTTGCATCCCCGCCGGGAATGTCGTGTGCAGCAACACAGCGATATCGGTCGTGCCAGCCTGCAGCCACATGGCAATCATCGCCAGCAGCAGCAGAACGGACCCGGTCAGTGTGAACAGAAAGAATTTTATCGCAGAGTAGACTCGGCGCGAGCCGCCCCAGACGCCGATGATCAGATACATCGGGACCAGCACACCCTCGAAGAACACGTAGAACACGACAAAATCCGCCGCGGAGAACATGCCAACCATCATGGTTTCCAGAATCAGGAAACTCATCATGAATTCTCGAACCCGGGTCTGAATCACCTCCCAGGCGGACAGGATGCAGATCGGTGTCAGCAGGGTGGATAGTAGCACGAACAGGACCGAAATCCCGTCTACGCCCATGCTGTAGCCCACCTTATACTCCGGCAGCCAGGCAACGTGCTCGTTGAACTGGAACCCGGCATCGGACGGATCGAACTTCACCCACAGGACCAGCGAGAGGATGAAGACCAGTAGGCTGGTCCACAACGCGGTCCATCGCGCGTTGGATGCGACGGTCGCCTCATCGCCGCGCACCATCATCATCACCAGACAGCCGACGAGCGGCAGCCACGTGATCAGCGACAAGATGGGGAAACCGGCGGCGTTGTTAATTGCAGTCATGATCTCACCGGCTCAGCATGAAGATACCGACCAACAAGACAACGCCGATCAGCATGACGAAGGCATAAACCGCGAGGGAACCAGTCTGGATTTTTACCACCTCCCGCGAGCCATCACTCGTCAGTTCCGCCAGCCCGTTGGGAACGCCATCAATGATGGTGACATCACCAACTTGCCACAACAGGCGGGCCAAGCGGAACGCCGGCTGCACGAAGATCACGTCGTACAGCTCGTCGAAATACCACTTGTTCAGCAGGAACCGGTAGAGGCCGCCGAAGCTCTCCGCCAGCCGTACCGGCAGCAGCGGGTTGCGGATATACATGATGTAGGCCACGGCGATGCCCCCCAAGGCAAACACCAGAGGTGCCTTCTCGGCCCAGAACGGGACATGCTCGAGGTTTTCCATCACATCGTTCTGCGGCCCGTTGAAGATCGAGCCATTCCAGAAATGCTGCCAGTCGGCGCCGATGAACCAGGTGTCCAGCGCCCAGCCGAGAAACGTCGCGCCGATGGACAGCACAACCAATGGACCCAGCATCACCCACGGACTTTCATGCGCGTGCTCCAGCGTGTGATGATCAACCCGAGACTCGCCATGGAAGGTCAGGAACAGCAGGCGCCATGAGTAGAAGGCCGTCAGAAACGCCGCCAACACCGTGCAGACAAAGGCATAGAGGCCGATACCCGAACCCGAGGCATAGGTCGCGGCAATGATCGCGTCCTTCGACCAGAAGCCTGCGAACGGCGGGATACCGGCGAGGGCAAGGGCGCCGACCCACATCGCCGCACAAGTGATCGGGATGATCTTCGCCAGCCCGCCCATTTTGCGCATGTCCTGCTCGTCCGACATCGCATGGATCACCGCCCCGGCCGAAAGGAACAGCAGCGACTTGAAGAAGGCGTGCGTGATCAGGTGGAATATCGAAACCTGAAACGCCCCTACTCCGGCAGCGGCGAACATGTAGCCAAGCTGGGAGCACGTGGAATACGCGATCACCCGCTTGATGTCGTTCTGCACGCAGCCGATGGTCGCGGCGAACAGAGCGGTCGACGCGCCGATGAACGTCACAAAGCCCAGCACATGCGGCGCATATTCCATCAGCGGCGACATCCGCGCAATCATGAACACGCCGGCGGTCACCATCGTCGCGGCATGGATCAGCGCCGAGACCGGCGTCGGCCCCTCCATTGCGTCCGGCAGCCAGACGTGAAAACCGATCTGCGCCGACTTGCCCATGGCGCCGATGAACAACAGGAAGGCGATCACCTCCAGCACCGGGAAGGTGGTGCCGAACAACTCATAGGTGTCCGAAGCGTGCTGCGCGACGGCCGGGAAAATGGTGGCGTACTCGATCGAGCCAAACTTGAAGAAGATCAGAGCAATCCCGACGGCGAAAGGCAGGTCGGCGATCCGGTTGACGATGAACGCCTTGATCGCCGCGGCGCAGGCGGCCGGCCGGTCATACCAGTAGCCGATTAGCAGATATGAGCAGAGGCCGACGCCTTCCCAGCCGAAGAACAGCTGCGCCAGGTTGTCAGCGGTCACCAGCATCAGCATGGCGAAAGTGAACAGCGAGAGGTAGCCGAAGAAGCGGTAACGCGGCCGGGTTTCGTGGCCCATGTAGCCGATCGAGTAGACATGGATCAGCATCGACACGAACGACACCATCGCCACCATCACAGCCGACAGCGTGTCGTAACGCAGCGCCCATTCAACGTGAAACCGGCCGGCCTCTATCCAAGTGCCGAGATCGAGCACGCCGGGCTCGGCGCCCCCCGTGAGTTGGAAGAACGCCAATGGCCCACAAATGGCCGCGATTACCATCCCGAGGATGGACGCCCCCATCGCGGCCTTGTCGCCGATTGCCCGGCCAAGCAGTCCGGACACCAGGGCGCCCGCCAGCGGCGCGAAGACGGCAACAGCGTAAATCATCCACACGTCCCCGGCGCCGCCAACAACTGTCTGACCACTGACAACTGACAACTGACCACTGTTTCTTCAGCCCTTCATCAGGTTGACGTCTTCAACCTGAATCGATCCACGATTGCGGAAGTAGATGACGACGATGGCCAACCCGATCGCCGCCTCCGCCGCCGCGACGGTCAGCACCAGCATCGCCATCACCTGCCCTGCCAGGTCGTTATGGGCGGCGGAGAAAGCGACAAAGTTCAGATTGACCGCGAGCAGGATCAGCTCGATCGACATCAGGATGACGATGACGTTCTTACGGTTCAGAAATATGCCGAAGATGCCCAGCACGAGCAGAATGGCGGAGACCACCAAAAAGTGGCCGAGACCGACGTCCATCATGGGAAGGGCTCCTTGCGTGCAGCCGGTCCGGACCACCTGGCGCGGCACGGAGTGACGTGGGTGGCCCAGATAAGCTGGGCCATGACGTCAGGACAGAGTTGCTCGGTCCTGAAGGTAAGGACTTACCGTCCCACGCGATTGCGATCCTAATGTCCATGACCGTGCCCCCCGGCGTCCGCGGGCTCCTCGGCCGGTTCAGCCTCCGGTTCCTTCGGCCGCAGGTAACCGCCCGACTGGACCGTCCCCGCGCCCAACGACACCGACATCATCTGCAGCGTTTCGACCACCGTCCGTTCAGTCTGCCGGCGTATATCCTGATGCCGGGAGGTTTTCCGGTCGCGCAATGTTAGTACAATCGCGCCGATCATCGCCACCAGCAGGATCAGCCCCGCCGTCTGGAACAGGAAGACGTAATCCGTATAGAGAACCCGCCCCAGTGCTTCGGTATTAGCCACGCCCGGCGGGGCCGGTGACATCCGCAGTTGCACCGCCGACGGCGCCAACTGCCAGCCGCCCAGCACCAACGCCAATTCGATGAACAGCACCGCGCCCACCGTGGCACCGACCGGCAAATAGCGTTGATACCCGGTGCGGAGTTCTTCGAAATCCACGTCCAGCATCATCACCACGAACAGGAACAGCACCGCGACGGCGCCAACATAGACGATGACCAGGATCATCGCCAGGAACTCGGCCCCAGCGATCAGGAACAACGCGGCGGCGTTGAAGAACGCCAGGATCAGGAACAGCACCGAGTGCACCGGATTGCGCGCGCTGACCACCATCGCAGCCGCAATCAAAAGGATCGCGGCGAAGATATAGAACAGGATCGTGGTGATCATCTGTAGGGTGCGTCCATTTCCAGCCGGCGCGCCAACTCCGGTTCCCACCGATCCCCATTCTCGAGCAGCTTGTCTTTGTTATACATCAGCTCCTCGCGCGTCTCGGTCGCGAACTCGTAGTTCGGGCCCTCGACGATGGCATCCACCGGACAAGCCTCCTCGCACAGCCCGCAGTAGATGCACTTGGTCATGTCGATGTCATAGCGCGTGGTTCGCCGTGAGCCGTCAGCCCGGGGTTCGGCTTCGATAGTGATTGCCTGCGCCGGGCAGATCGCCTCACACAGCTTGCAGGCAATGCAGCGCTCCTCACCGTTCGGATAGCGCCGCAGCGCGTGTTCGCCTTTAAAGCGCGGGCTGATCGGACCCTTTTCGTACGGGTAGTTGATGGTTGCTTTCTGCTTGAAGAAGTAGCGCAGTGTCAGCCACAAACCGGCGGCAAGCTCGCCAAGAACGAGACTGCGCGCAGTGCGGTCCAAGAATGCCATCTATACAGGCTCCTTCGCACACGGCGGGAACGGCGGCGACAACGGTACTGACCGAGCCGCCACGACGACCTCCTCTGACTGACCAGTGGCGACTGACGACTGGTTTGGAAGCCACCCAAAGGCCAGCAGCGCGCCGGCGGTGATCACCAGCCACAGTAGCGACAGCGGGAGAAAAACCTTCCAGCCCAGCCGCATGAGTTGGTCATACCGGTAACGCGGGAACGTGGCACGCACCCATAGGAAGAAAAACAGGACGAAACAGATCTTCAGCCCGAACCAGATCACGCCGGGGATCCAGGTGAACGGCGGTACACCGAACGGCGCCAGCCAGCCGCCCAGGAACAGGATGGATGTCATCGCGCTCATCAGGATCATGTTGGCGTATTCGCCGAGAAAGAACAGCGCGAAGCTCATGGCCGAGTATTCGACAAAGTATCCAGCGACAATCTCCGACTCGCCTTCCGGCAAGTCGAACGGCGACCGGTTGGTTTCCGCCAGACCCGAGATGAAGAACACGATGAACATCGGAAACAGCGGAATGCAGAACCAGATGTGCCGCTGCGCTCGGACTACGTCCGACAGGTTGAGGCTACCTACACACAGCAGGACGGATACCAGGACGAAGCCAATCGAGACCTCGTAGCTGACCATTTGCGCCGCCGATCGCATCGCCCCCAGGAACGCATATTTGGAGTTCGAGGCCCAGCCGGCAACGATGATGCCGTAAACGCCCAGCGAGGAGATCGCGAACAGGTAAAGGATACCGACATTGATATCGGCGGCTACCCAGCCGTCGTTCACCGGGATGACCGCCCAGGCCAGCATCGCGAGGCCGAAGGTCAGCATCGGCGCCATCAGGAACAGCACACGGTTCGATCCCGATGGGATGATCGTCTCCTTCATCAGCATCTTCAGCGCGTCGGCGAATGGCTGCCAGAGGCCAAACGGCCCCACGACGTTGGGGCCCTTGCGCAACTGCATCGCCGCCAGGACCTTGCGCTCCGCGAGGGTCAGGTAGGCGACGCCGATCAGCAACGGCACGAGCAGCACCAGCGCCTCAACGACGGTCAGGATGAACAGACCGAGGTTGGTGTTGTGGAAGAAATCGTACATCGGCCTACTCGGCAGCCATCACGTGTCCAGCTTGGGCCGACGTCGACTGCGCCTCGACGCACGCCGCCATGGTCGGGCTGGACCGGCTGATCGGATCGGTCAGATAGTAGTTCGTGATCGACGAGGCCAAGGGGACATCGGACAGCACGGTGGGGTCGCCCACCGGCCCTGTGTGGTCGGAACAACCGAAGCGCGGCAGGAAGCCTAAACGGCCGAACGCCGGGTTGACCTGCTCCATTCGCTGGCGCAGGGCTTCGATCGTGTCGTACGGGAGCGTCTTGCCAACTACCGCGCTCAGCGCCCGTAGGATGGTCCAGTCCTCGCGGGCCTCTCCAGGCGGATAAACCGCCATGAAGCCACGCTGCGGGCGTCCTTCGGTGTTCACGTAGGTGCCGGACTTTTCGGTGTAAGCCGCGCCCGGTAGGATGACGTCTGCCCGCTGCGCGCCGGCATCGCCGTGATGGCCCTGGTAAACCACGAACGTGCCCGCTGGCAGGCGCGCCGGGTCAAACCCGTCGGCACCCAACAGCCACAGCAGATCGACGCCGCCCCCCAGCATGTCGTCGGTGCTCTTGCCATTCGGACCTGGCACAAACCCCAGGTCCAGCGCGCCAACCCGCCCGGCTGCCGTGTGTAGCACGTTGAAGCCGTGCCAATCCTGTGACAAAGCCCCGACCTGAGCCGCCAATCGCCATGCAGCGGCGAGTATGGCGCCCCCATCGGGACGCGCCAGCGCTCCCTGACCGACGATGATCATCGGCTTCTTGGCCGCCGCGAGCACCTTCCCGAAGTCATGCGTGCCGTGGTGCAGGTCGGTGAGCAGCGACGGGGCGGCGCCGAGCATCGTCACCGCATAGGTCAGATCGGTCTCGGAACCGATCAACCCGATCGGCACGCCATGGGACAGCCACGCCTTGCGAATGCGAGCGTTCAGCACGGGTGCTTCCTTGCGCGGGTTGGATCCCAAGATCAGAATCGCGTCCGCCTCCTCGATCCCCGCAATCGAGGTATTGAAGCAGTAAAAGTCCCGCCGTGAGGCGTCCAACTTCGCACCATCTTGCCGGCAGTCGAAATTGGCAGAACCGAGGGCGACGAGCAGGTCTTTCAGCGCCATGATACTCTCGGCGTCGCACAAGTCACCGGCAATTGCGCCGATGCGGTCGCCAGATGTCACCCGCAGCTTGGCGGCAATGGCATCAAATGCCTCCGCCCAGGTCGCGGCGCGCAGCTTGCCGTTCTCGCGAACCCATGGCCGGTCGAGCCGGCGGCGCTTCAATCCGTCAATGGCGAAGCGGGATTTGTCGCCGACCCATTCCTCGTTCACGTCTTCATTGATGCGAGGAAGGATGCGGAGCACCTCGGTGCCGCGGGCGTCGATGCGGATGTTCGTTCCAACCGCGTCCAGCACGTCGATACTGTCAACTTTCGCCAGTTCCCATGAACGGGCAACGAAGGCGTAAGGCTTCGAGGTCAACGCACCCACCGGGCACAAATCAATGATGTTGCCCGACAGCTCGGATCCCAGCGCCTTTTCGACGTAGGTGCCGACTTCCATGTGTTCGCCTCGGGCGGTTGCGCCCAAATCCGGCACCCCTGCGACTTCGGTAATGAAACGGATGCAGCGCGTGCAATGGATGCAGCGGTTCATCGACGTCTTCACCAGCGGACCAAGGTTCTTGTCCGGCACCGCGCGCTTGTTCTCGGCATAGCGGGAGTGATCCATGCCGTAGCCCATGGCCTGGTCCTGCAGGTCGCACTCGCCGCCCTGGTCACAGATCGGGCAATCCAGCGGGTGGTTGATCAGCAGGAATTCCATCACGCCGCGACGGGCGTTGCGGACCATCTTGCTGTCGGTATGCACCACCATGCCTTCAGCGACGGGATAGCCGCAGGAGGCTATCGGCTTCGGCGGCGCCTTTTCCACCTCGACCAGACACATCCGGCAGTTGCCGGCGATCGACAGACGCTCGTGATAGCAGAAACGCGGAATTTCGACCCCCGCCTGCTCCGCCGCCTGCAGGATGGTGGAGCCATTGGCGACTTCAACCGAGATTCCGTCGATGGTGACTTTGGGCATTATGTCTCTACTCCGCCGCCATCGGCATCGACTTGGACCTGCCCGCCTTGTAGGAGGCCATGCGTTCTTCCATCATGGGCCGAAAATGCCTGATCAGCCCCTGGATCGGCCAAGCTGCGGCGTCGCCCAACGCGCAAATCGTGTGGCCCTCGACCTGACGTGTCACTTGCTCCAGTACATCGATCTCGTCCGGTGTCGCGCGCCCCTCCACCATCCGCATCATGACGCGCCACATCCAACCGGTGCCCTCGCGGCAGGGCGTGCACTGGCCGCAGCTTTCGTGCATGTAAAATTTCGACAGACGCGCAATTGCCTTGATTACGTCAGTGGATTTGTCCATCACCATGACCCCGGCGGTGCCCAACCCGCTGCGTGCAGCCCGCAGACTGTCAAAATCCATCAGCACTTCGTCGCAGACCGACTTGGGGATCAGCGGCACCGACGCACCACCCGGAACAACCGCCAGCAGATTGTCCCACCCGCCGCGCACGCCGCCGGCGTACTTCTCGATCAGTTCCCTCAGCGGGATGCCGAGTTCTTCTTCGACATTGCAGGGTTTGTTGACGTGACCAGAGATGCAGAAGACCTTCTCCCCCGAGTTGTTCTGCCGGCCCAGGCCGGTGAACCACGACGCTCCGCGCCGAAGAATCGTCGGAGCCACCGCGATCGTTTCGACATTATTTACTGTCGAGGGGCATCCGTACAGCCCGACGGCAGCCGGGAATGGCGGCTTCATCCGCGGCATACCTTTCTTGCCCTCGAGGCTCTCCAACAAGGCCGTTTCTTCACCGCAAATATAGGCACCCGCGCCGCGGTGTAGGAAAACATCGTAATCGTAACCAGAGCCGCAGGCATTCTTGCCGATCAACCCAGCGTCGTAAGCCTCGTCGATCGCATGCTGCAACACCACAGACTCATTGTAGAATTCGCCGCGAATGTAGATGTAGGCGGCGGTCGCGCCCATTGCGAAGCCGGCGACCAGGCACCCCTCCACCAGTTTATGCGGATCATGCCGTATAATGTCGCGATCCTTGCACGTGCCAGGCTCCGACTCATCCGCGTTCACGATCAGGTAGCACGGCCGGTCGGACTGCTTTGGCATGAATGACCATTTCAGCCCGGTTGGGAACCCTGCCCCGCCGCGTCCGCGCAGTCCGGAGTCCTTCATCTCTTGCACGAGCGCCTCGCGTCCGCGTGCCAGGATTGCCCCCGTGTTGTCCCAGTCGCCACGCGACCGCGCGCCCTTCAGGAACGGATCATGCTGCCCATAGAGATTGGTGAAGATGCGGTCCTTGTCTTGCAGCATCTCAACCCTCCGGTGCGAATTGCAGCGTGGTCAAGGTCGTGGGTCCGCCCTCCGGCGCCGAAGTCTGCCGCCCTGCCTGTGAGCCCGGCACCGGCCGCTCCCCTCGCCGCAGCGCGGCTAGAAGCTCGGTCACCTTCCCAGCGTCCATATCTTCATAGAAATCATCATCGACCTGCAAAATCGGCGCGTTTACGCAGGCACCGAGGCACTCAACCTCGGACATCGTGAAAACGCCATCATCGCTTGTCTCACCCCACCCCTTGATGCCGGTCGCCTCGCGGCAGGAAGCGGTCACGTCATCCGAACCACGTAGCCAGCAAGGCGTCGTGGTACATATCTGGAGGTGATATGTCCCGATCGGCTTGGTATTGAACATGAAGTAGAAGGTGGCAACCTCGTAAACCCGGATTGGCGCCATCCCAAGCCTGGCCGCCACCGCGTCCATTGCCTTTACCGGCACCCAGGCGCTTCCCGTCTGCCGCTTCATCTGATTCTGCGCGACGTAAAGGGCAGGAAGCACCGCACTGGCCTGTCGACCAGCCGGATACCTCGCAATAACTTTCGCGATTTCATCCTCGCTCGCCGCGTCTAAGGCGAAGCTGGCCGGCTGCTCGAACGCCGCTCCGTTCGGGGACCCCCCATTCACTTAAGTCATGGTCTACCTGTCGATCTCGCCGAACACGACATCCAAGGATCCGATGATCGCACAGACGTCCGCCAGCATGTGCCGTCTCGTCATCACATCCGTTGCCTGCAGGAAGGCGAACCCGGTCGCTCTAATTTTGCAGCGATACGGGCGATTGGTCCCATCCGATACCAAATAAACCCCGAACTCTCCCTTCGGACTTTCCGTTACGGTATAAGTTGCGCCCGGAGGCACGTGATAGCCCTCGGTATAAAGCTTGAAGTGATGTATGAGCGCTTCCATTGAACGCTTCATCTCCCCGCGCGTGGGAGGTGAAAACTTATGGTCTTGAACCTTGATCGGCCCCGGCTTCATCTTGGCCAAAGCCTGATTGATGATTTTCACGCTTTCGCGCAGCTCATAGATGCGGATCAGATACCGGTCGTAGCAATCGCCGTTGCGCCCAACCGGAATTTGGAAATCCACCTCGGCGTATTTATCATAGGGCTGCGCGCGCCGAAGGTCCCAGGGCACGCCGGAGGCCCTCAACGGCGGCCCGCTAAACCCCCAGGCCAGCGCTTGTTCGGCCGAGAACTTGCCGATATCAACAGTGCGCTGCTTCCAAATTCTGTTATTGGTAAGCAACGACTCTAGGTCATCGACAAATTTCGGAAACGTCTCGGCCCAGGCCGCGATCTTGTCGGTAAGCCCGGCCGGCAGATCCCGCGACACGCCACCGGGCCGGAAGTAGTTCGAGTGCAGGCGCGCGCCGGAAGCCGCCTCATAGAACTCCATCAGCTTCTCGCGTTCCTCGAACCCCCAAAGGCTCGGGGTGATCGCCCCAACGTCCAGCGCGTAGGTTGTCAGATTCAGCAAATGGTTCAGAACGCGCGTGATTTCCGCGAACAGCACCCGAATCCATTGCGCGCGGTCAGGTGCGGTGATGCCCAAAAGCTTCTCGACCGCCAGCGCGAAAGTATGCTCCTCGCACATTGGGGAGACGTAATCGAGACGGTCGAAGTAAGGCACCGCCTGCATATACGTCTTGTATTCGATAAGCTTTTCGGTCCCGCGATGCAGCAGCCCGATATGCGGGTCGGCGCGCTCCACAATCTCACCGTCCAATTCCAGGATCAGCCGCAGCACGCCATGGGCGGCAGGATGCTGCGGACCGAAATTGATCGAGTGGCTGTCGATCTCGACCGTCCGGCCGGAGGACGTGACCTCCGTCACCAAAGTTTCGCTCATGTCCTAGCCTTTCGCCTGGTCCCCGGCTCGCTCGGTGAACACCTTCTCGTCACCGGGCAAGGTGGTCATCGCCTCCCACGGAGACAGGAAGTCGAATGTTCGAAAATCCTGCGTCAGCCGCACCGGCTCATTGACGACCTGCTTGCGGTCCTCGTCATAGCGGACCTCAACATAGCCGGTCATCGGGAAATCCTTGCGAAGCGGATGCCCCTCGAAGCCGTAGTCCGTCAGAATTCTGCGCAAGTCGGGCTGGCCGGAAAACACGATCCCGAACAGATCCCACGCCTCACGCTCCCACCACGTCGCCACCGGCCAAATGGTGTGAACCGACGGCACCGGCTGGGCCACATCGGTCGTGGTTATTAGCCGAAGGCGCTGGTTCAGCGACACCGACAACAGGTTGTAGACGACGTCAAACCTATCCTCGCGATCCGGCCAATCGACGCCGCAAATGTCCATCAACTGCTCGAACGCGAAGCGCGGATCGTCGCGCAGCGTGATCATCACAGCCTGAAGCGAGTCGCGCGGCGCCCAGGAAACCAGTTCGCCGCCTTCGACACGGAAGCCAGCCATCCCCGGGATCGACGCCACCGCCTGTCCCAACAGTTCCAGCGTTGACGGCGGCGGCGGGGCCTCGGCCGGCGTAGTTGCCTCAGCCACGAAGGATCGTCCCCGTCCGGCGAATCTTCTTTTGCAACTGCATAATCCCGTAAACCAGCGCCTCGGCGGAAGGAGGACAGCCGGGAACGTAGATATCTACCGGTACAACCCGGTCGCACCCACGCACCACCGAGTAGGAGTAATGGTAGTACCCGCCGCCATTAGCACAGCTACCCATGCTGATCACCCAGCGCGGCTCCGGCATCTGATCGTAAACTTTGCGCAGCGCCGGTGCCATCTTGTTGGTCAGCGTTCCGGCGACGATCATTACGTCGCTCTGCCGTGGGGACGCCCGTGGGATGATCCCCAACCGATCAAGATCATATCGCGGCATATAGGCATGGATCATCTCGACGGCGCAGCAGGCCAGGCCAAAGGTCATAGGCCACAGACTGCCCGTCCGAGCCCAGTTCACCACCTTGTCGAGGTTGGCGACGAGGAAGCCCTTGTCAGCTATTTCCCCCGTGATGCCCTTAATGACAGCATCCTGTTCCGGACCCGGTGGCAGGTGATCCCGATTCCAGGCCAACACGGTCGCGTCGCTCATGCTGTTACTCCCACTCAAGCGCTCCTTTGCACCACTCATAGATAAAGCCGACAGTGAGAACGCCAAGGAACACGATCATCGACCAGAAGCCAAAAGCGCCAATTCCCTTCAAAGCGACGGCCCAAGGGAACAGGAACGCCACTTCGAGGTCGAAGATAATGAATAGGATCGCGACAAGGTAATACCGAACATCGAAACGACGGCGCGCATCGTCGAACGCCTCGAACCCGCACTCGTAGGCTGAGAGCTTTTCCGGATACGGTTTTTGTCGAGCCGCGAGGATAGACCCGGCTACCATGGCGATGCCGATAGCTCCCGCGATCACCAGGAACACCAGGATGGGCAGATAACCAAAAAGAACAGGCTGCATTGACAGGTCCACGATAAGTCAAGCGGCTGCAATCGCGGCACAGGGCGGACAAACGCCATGGCGCCGGTCCCCCGCAATGCAGCATAAGCCGGGACCTTAGACCGATCCCTCCGCTACCGCCATAGGGGGGTGACACAGAAATCTGGTCAAAACCGATGAAAGGACTGACATTCTGGGAAGTGCTGCTGGCGCGAGTGACGGGGCTCGAACCCGCGACCTCCGGCGTGACAGGCCGGCGCTCTAACCAACTGAGCTACACCCGCAGCGGCAAGGGGCGAGGAATTAGGCTTCGGCAAAGATCACGTCAAGGGCGAGGGCGCCCCAGTAATCGCGTGAGCGCGCGGCGGCCAAGTAGGACAGACTGGTGGGCGGTGACGGATTTGAACCGCCGGCCCTCTCGGTGTAAACGAGACGCTCTACCGCTGAGCTAACCGCCCCATCGTTGGAACCTCAGGCTTGGCCTAACCTACGGAGTCCTTCAGGCCTTTACCGGCCTTGAAACGGACGGTGGTTGACTCTGGGATCGCCATCTCTTCGCCGGTGCGGGGGTTGCGTCCCGTGCTAGCCTTGCGGACGGCAGCGGCAAAGGTGCCGAAGCCGACGAGGCGGACCTCCTCCTTAGCCTTGAGCGCCCCGGTGATGGCACCGAACACGGCGTCAACGACTTCACCCGCCTTGGCTCGCGAGAGGTCTGTTCCGTCCGCGACCGCGGCAATGAGGTCCATTTTGTTCACGGCGTTTCCTCTCAAAAGTGGAGATCACGAATTGATGCTTCCAGACGATATGCCCGGAAGAGCGCCGGACACTACTGGCGCCGTTTCCGCCACGTCAATGCTTTGAGCACGAAAACTTGGGGAAAACCCTCGGACAGGGGCGGGTTTGCGAGAGATAAGTCGAGCCAGGAGGCCGTTGCGCGCACTCAACTCGTTACAGCATGTTCCTGAGACTTAAGCGGAATAGGGACGCCACAGGCCCCTCCAGCGCATAAATCCCGCTGACTAGAATGTTCCCAGGGCCAGAACTATTCGATCAGACAACGAGGTGATCGCTTTCAGCCCGCAATAGCAGGGCTGAAAGCGATCATACGAGCCCACACCTGGGTCAGTGCGGCAGCGAGGCTGCGATCGGTTGTGGCACCGTCGGGGCCGGCACCGGAGTTTCGGCCGGTTCTTCCCATTCGATCGGGGTTGGGCGGCGCGCCAGAGCCTGGGCGATCACCTCGTCCACGTCGGCAACGGGAATCAGTTTAAGGTGTTTCTTCACGTTGTCGGGGATTTCAGCGAGGTCCTTCTCATTCTCCTTCGGGATGAACACCGTCGTTATGCCAGCCCGCAACGCCGCCAGCAGCTTCTCCTTCAGGCCGCCGATCGGCAGAATACGACCGCGGAGCGTGACTTCCCCAGTCATCGCCACGTCGCGCCGGACCGGGATACCGGTGAGGATCGACACGATGGAGGTCGCCATCGCTACACCCGCCGAGGGTCCGTCCTTTGGCGTCGCCCCCTCCGGCACATGCACGTGGATATCGCGCTTTTCAAACAGCGTCGGCTTGATACCAAAACGGATCGAGCGGCTCCGCACATAGCTCAGCGCCGCGGATACGCTTTCCTGCATGACGTCGCCCAGCTTCCCGGTCTGCTTGACGTTGCCCTTGCCGGGAAGTAGCACCAACTCGATGGTCAGGATCTCACCGCCCACTTCGGTCCAGGCCAGACCGGTAACGACACCGACCATATCCTCGGCCTCGGTCTCGCCGAAGCGGAATTTCTTTACGCCGGCAAACTTTTCCAGGTTCTTCCGAGTAACCGAGACCTTGGCGGAATGTTTGGTCACGATCTCCTTCACCGATTTGCGGGCTAGGTTAGCGATCTCGCGCTCCAGGTTACGGACGCCGGCTTCGCGGGTGAAGTAGCGGATCAGGTCACGCAGAGCGTCTTCGCTGATGCTCCACTCTTCCTTCTTCAGGCCGTGCGCCTCGCCCTGCTTGTTGATAAGGTGCCGCTTAGCGATCTCAACCTTCTCATCCTCGGTGTAGCCAGGGATACGGATGATCTCCATGCGGTCCAGCAACGGCTGCGGCATACGCAGGCTGTTGGCCGTCGTGACGAACATAACGTCCGACAGGTCGTAGTCCACCTCCAGATAGTGGTCTGCGAAGGTCGAATTCTGCTCCGGGTCCAACACCTCAAGCAAGGCGGACGACGGATCGCCGCGCCAGTCGGAACCAAGTTTGTCCACCTCATCCAAAAGGAACAGCGGGTTGGAGGTCTTGGCCTTCTTCATACCCTGGATGACCTTACCGGGCATCGAGCCGATATAGGTTCGCCGATGGCCACGCACCTCGGCCTCATCTCGGACCCCGCCCAGCGACATCCGAACGAAATTGCGGCCGGTTGCTCTGGCGATAGATTTTCCCAGCGACGTCTTGCCGACGCCGGGCGGTCCAACGAGGCATAGAATTGGTCCGCGCACCTTCGGGCTGCGCGCCTGGACGGCCAGATACTCGATTATCCGTTCCTTGACCTTCTCCAGGCCATAGTGATCGGCCTCGAGCACTTTCTCAGCTGCGACCACGTCGTTATTGATCTTGCTACGCTTTTTCCAGGGGATGGAGAGCATCCAATCCAGGTAGTTACGCACTACCGTAGCTTCGGCGCTCATCGGGCTCATCGTCCGAAGCTTCTTTAGTTCCGCCGTGGCCTTCTCTCGTGCTTCCTTCGAGAATTTGGTCTTCTTGATGCGGCCTTCCAATTCGGCATTCTCGTCTTTGCCGTCTTCGCCCTCGCCCAACTCCTTCTGGATCGCCTTGAGCTGCTCATTAAGATAGTACTCGCGCTGCGTCTTCTCCATCTGCCGCTTCACGCGGTTCCGGATGCGCTTTTCCACCTGCAGGACGCCGATCTCCGATTCCATGTGACCGAACACGCGTTCCAGCCGTTCGCTGATCTTGGCGATCTCGAGCAAGTCCTGCTTCTCAGGGATCTTCAGGTTCAAGTGACTGGCGACCGTATCGGCCAGCTTGGACGGCTCCTCGATCTGGTTCAGCGAAACCAGCACCTCGGGGGCAATCTTCTTATTCAGCTTGATGTACTGTTCAAACTGCGACACCACCGTACGGCCGAGAGCCTCGAGATCCTTCTTCTCGCCGGCTACGTCGGGCATGGGTTCGGTCTTGGCCTCAAAGTATGACTCGGTTTCCTTGAAGCTGACGATCTTTGCGCGCCGCCCTCCCTCAACCAGCACCTTAACCGTGCCGTCGGGGAGCTTGAGCAGTTGCAGGATCGTGGATACCGTGCCCACGCGGAAGATGTCTTCCACCGAAGGGTCATCCTGAGACGCGTTCTTTTGGGCCACCAGGAGGATCTGCTTGTCCTCCTTCATCACCGCTTCCAGCGCGCGAACCGATTTTTCCCGGCCGACAAACAGCGGGACGATCATATGCGGGAAAACCACAATATCCCGCAGGGGCAGCACCGCCATAAGATCGCTTGATCCGACTTTATCCGAGGGCCGATCTACTTCCGTCATAATTGACCTCCAAAGGGACAGTCAGCGCCGATTTCCGCCCAACAGCGGCACGGAAGACGCTTTCATGGGTCTGTCACAACCCGTTCGACCCGATATGGCCGCCGAACGGAGTGTCGCAAGCCCTTGAAATCCGTGATCGCGCTACCGCGAGCCGCATTTCTGGGTTGCGCGCTGCCTTAAGCGCTGTTTTCCGCCCGTTCCTTTCCGTACAAATACAGTGGATTGGCCCGGGACTCCGCAACCTCCCGGTTGATGACGACTTCTTCGACGCCATCCAGCCCCGGTAGCTCGAACATAGTGGACAACAAGATCTGCTCCATGATCGAGCGCAAACCGCGCGCACCCGTTTTCCGCGCGATCGCTCGGGTCGAAACCGACTTCAGTGCGTCGTCGGTGAAGGACAGCTTGACGCCTTCCATCTCGAACAGGCGACCGTACTGCTTAACCAGCGCGTTTTTCGGCTTGGTTAGGATCTCCATCAACGCGCCTTCGTCGAGATCCTCCAGCGTTGCCACCACAGGCAAACGGCCAATGAACTCCGGGATCAGACCGAACTTCAGCAAATCCTCCGGCTCGACCTCACGCAGTATCGCGCCCATCCGCCGTTCATCCTGCGAACGGACCTCCGCGCCATAGCCGATTCCCGATCCCTTGCCGCGGGCGCCGATGATACGCTCCAGCCCCGAAAAGGCGCCGCCGCAGATGAACAGGATATTTGTCGTATCGACCTGGAGGAACTCCTGCTGCGGGTGCTTCCGGCCGCCCTGAGGTGGGACCGAGGCAACGGTTCCCTCCATGATCTTCAGGAGCGCTTGCTGCACGCCCTCACCCGACACATCCCGGGTGATCGACGGGTTGTCCGACTTGCGTGAAATCTTATCCACTTCGTCGATATAGACGATGCCGCGCTGCGCCCGCTCGACGTTGTAGTCGGCCGATTGAAGCAGCTTGAGGATAATGTTCTCCACATCCTCACCCACATAACCAGCCTCGGTCAGTGTGGTCGCGTCTGCCATGGTGAACGGTACGTCGAGGATCCGTGCTAGTGTCTGCGCCAACAACGTCTTACCCGATCCGGTGGGACCGACTAGCAGGATGTTGGATTTCGCAATTTCGATGTCGTTGTTCTTCTGGCCGTGCGCCAGACGCTTGTAGTGGTTATGCACCGCGACTGACAGGACGCGCTTCGCGTGGTCCTGCCCGATCACGTAGTCGTCCAGCACCTTGCAGATCTCGCGCGGGGTCGGGACCCCATCACGGGACTTCACCAGATGCGTTTTGTGCTCCTCGCGGATGATATCCATGCAAAGCTCGACACATTCGTCGCAGATGAACACTGTCGGGCCGGCGATGAGCTTACGAACTTCGTGCTGGGACTTGCCGCAGAACGAGCAGTAGAGGGTGTTTTTGGAATCGCCGGATTTGCTCATGTATACTCCTCCCCCGCACCCAGGGGCACAATGGGGAATGATAACTCCCTATCAGCGGCAGGGACAAGAACTGCAGTTAGCCAAGTGCCGGAAACGCCTCAAATCATACGGCGAAGCGCGTTGACGAGACCACATCTGATTGAACACAAACACGGTTCCGGGACGGCTAACACCGCCCCGGCTCTGGATCACCAAAAAGGGGTCAGGATTTGGATGATTCCGGCGACTCGCCGGCCGGCCGCCTGTCCACCACCTCGTCCACCAACCCAAAATCACGGCTTTCCTCGGCAGACATGTAGGTATCACGTTCTAATTTGCGCTCAATCGCTTCAATCGGCTGCCCCGTGTGCTTGACATAGATCTCGTTCAGCCGCTTGCGCAGCGTCAGAATCTCGCGCGCCTGGATCTCAATGTCGGTAGCCTGCCCCTGGGCACCGCCGGACGGCTGGTGAACCATGATGCGCGAGTTGGGCGTGGCAAACCGCTTGCCATTGGCACCAGCGCACAGCAACAGGCTTCCCATCGAGGCCGCCTGACCAATGCATAATGTACTGACCGGGCTGCGGATGTACTGCATCGTATCGTAGATCGCGAGCCCAGCCGAAACCACGCCACCCGGGCTGTTGATATAAAACGAGATATCTTTCGAAGGGTTTTCCGATTCCAGAAAAAGAAGCTGCGCGCAGATCAGCGCGCTGACCTGATCATAGACCGCCCCGGTTAGGAAAATAATGCGCTCCTTCAACAATCTGGAAAAGATGTCGAATGCTCGTTCCCCACGGGCGGTCTGTTCGACCACCATCGGAACCAGGGAATTGTCATATACCTCGACAGGGTCGCGGTCCCGCATCGTGTTCACCTAAGGTTGCAAGGGTCGAACTAATCAGCCGGCCATAAATAAGGCTATCGCCGACAAAATCCAGCCGGAAATCGGGCGACCCGGTTGTTTGGCCAGTTTCGAATGCGGATTCAGAGCGTGATCGCCTGAGGCTGACGCAGTCGGAAGGCGTGAATCACGCGATCAAACAAAAGCTTAGACCACGATCGAACACCGAAGCCTGGATCAACCCCAAACGATCATGGTCTAAGCCGCCACGTCGTCCACTTCTTCCTTTGCGAGTTCCTCCGGCGACACAACCGTGTCGGTGACGTTCGCCAACTCGAGAACAAAATCAACGACTTTGTCCTCTAACAGCGGGCCGCGGACGTTGTCGGTAAATTGTGGGTATTTCCGCATGAGCTCCAGCATCTGCATCTCTTGCCCGCGGTACTCCATAGCGCGCTGATACAGCGCCCGGTCGACCTCCTGCTCGCTGACGGTGATGCTGTTGATGCGTCCGATTTCCGCTAACAGCAGCCCCAGCCGCACTCGCCGCTCCGCAATCGCCCGGTACTCGGACTTCAGCGTGTCCTCGTCCTTTGCCTTATCTTCCTCGTCCTGGGTTCCCGCCTCGCGAGCGGCCTCAAACTGCCGCCAGATCCCATCGAACTCTCGGTCCGCGATAGACGGGGGCACTGGGAAGTCCGCCATCTTACTGAGGGCATCGAGCAGCGCCTTTTTCAGCCGCATGCGAGACATGCCATCGTATTCCTGCTGCTGCCGGGTGGTAACGATCTCCCGCACCGCGTTTAGATCCGGAGCGCCGATCTTCTTCGCCAGATCGTCA
Organism: uncultured Pseudomonadota bacterium; assembly: GCA_963832865.1. Lineage (GTDB taxonomy): Bacteria > Pseudomonadota > Alphaproteobacteria > Acetobacterales > Acetobacteraceae > Rhodopila. The sequence goes on along the minus strand of CAWHWH010000038.1, from coordinate 113,279 downwards.
TTAGCCTCCGGGACGATCTGCGTGCTGATTTGTTTCACCGTGATGTCGAACGTCGCAGCTTTACCCGCAAGATCGGCCTTGCCGTAATTCTCGGGAAAGGTGACGTTGATGGTCCGGCTTTCCCCTGGTCGCGCCCCCTGAAGCTGTTCTGCAAATCCGGGGATGAACCCGTCTCCGCCAATCTCCACCTGGGTATCGGTCCCAGTGCCGCCCTCGAATGGCACGCCGTCGATCTTGCCTTCGAAATCAACCGTGACGATCTCACCCTGCGTAGCGCCCGTTCCGCGGCTTTCCAGGGCCTCCACGGCTATCGGTTCAAGCGTGCGATTGAATTTGGCGATCTGTGCCAGCGCCTTGTCGACGGTATCGGGACTGACTTCCGCCTTGAGGCGGGTCAGCTCTATCGTACTGAAATCCGGCAGGGTGATGTCGGGCAGCAGTTCCAGTTCGACCTTAAACTCCAGATCGCTCGCCATGGCCGTGGGATTCTCGGTCACGAGATCGACCTTCGGCTGCTGCGCCGGGCGCAGGCCACGCTCGCTGAGCACCTTTTGCGTAGCTTCGGAAACCGACTGCTCCAGCACCTCCGCCGACACGGCGGTTCCGTAGCGCTGCTTTACGATCGGCATTGGCACCTTGCCCGGCCGGAAACCCGGCAGGCGAAGCGTCTTCCCCAAAGTCGTCAAACGCTCGGTGCGGCGTGATTCGAGATCCGCGACCGGAAGGACCACCGTGTAGTTTCGCTTCAGACCATCGGAGAGCGTCTCGGTAACCTGCATTGTCTCAGCCAATCCTAAAAGCCTCATTCATTTTAGACGAGCGAGGGCCGTTTGGTGCGGGCGAAGGGACTTGAACCCCCACGGCTTGCGCCACCAGAACCTAAATCTGGCGTGTCTACCATTTCACCACGCCCGCGCCCAACGCCCGGTAGCGCCGGCTGCCCAATAGGCAATCGACGCGCTACGCTCGGCGCTTTACCCTAGGGATGGCGGCCAGACAAGCGGGTAAATCGGCGCCGAGGCGGCGCCTTAGGCTGCCTTGTGGGTTCGCAACTCATTGTTTGTGCGGTGATCTCCCGCCACCCAGCGCGCCAGCTCCGCATGAGCGTCAGCCCGGCGAAGGGCGTTGATTTCAGCTACGTCAGGCGGATCGACGGTAAACTCGACAATCAGCCCATCGGGGGAGGTGCAATATAGCGAGCGGCAATAGCCGTGATCAGTCTCACGCACCCGCTGCCCCGCGGCCTGTATTCGGCCGAGCAGTTCCTCATATCCAACGTCGTCCACTTTGAATGCGACGTGATGGAAGGCGCCGATCTCTGGCGGAACAGCCGCCTGGCATTTCTGATAGACCTCGTCGTCGGCGAACGAGAAAAACGCCAGGGCACCGCCATCGCCCAGGCTGTAAAAGGTATGACAGAACGCGACTTCGCGATTGACCCAAGGGCTGAAATGCCGCTCGCACCACGTCGCGGTCAGCGGGATGCCCAGAACTTCCTCGAAAAACTGACGGTTCTTTTCCTGATCGCGCACGACATACGCATGATGGTGCAGACGTTCCGGCGCGCTGGACAATGGTGTAGCCATCGCGTTCCCTCTCCTCTTGATTACGTTGCACTCTGCCTCAACGTATGGTGTCCCACAACCTCAGGCGAGGCTTGATAATGGTGCTTATGTCTCCACTCGGCGGCGGGACGCATACCACCCATGCAGAGAGGCCTTTTGTGGGGAACTCCAGGGAATGTAAGTCTACTAGTAAGTAATGTCGATGCAAATAGCGTGGTGTTGCACCGTTTTTGTGCGATAGCGTTATGTTTGCATCTCGATCAAAAGGGATGAGACAATGGGGTCAGCCACGACCAGCAATGGGACTTCAAAGCCAAAGCTTAAGGCACCCCCGGCCATCTCCACACGATACCCTGCCTCACCTCCTCGCGATTACAATATCGCCGCCGTTGACCGGACGCTCGACCTACTGGAGGCGCTCTCTCGGCTCGGCCCCGCCTCGCTCGCCGCGTTGGCCGAAAGTGCGGGCTGCACACGCACGGCAGCTTTCCGGCTGCTGCGGACGCTGCAAGGCCGCGGCTTCACCATCCAGGACGAAGCGCGCGGTCTTTGGCGCCTCGGTGCGCGATGGAATGCGCTCGGACGCGCCGCCTCGGAGCAAGGTGCTCTAGCGGCCACGGCCATGCCAATCCTGGCAGCTCTCGGCAAGGTGACTGGCGAAAACGTCTATCTTCGCGTCCGTGAGGGTATGGAAAGCGAGACGGTCGCCATCTATCAGACCGATCCAACCATCCGCATGTATTCAGAGATCGGCAAACGCGGCCCGCTACATGCCGGCAGTAGCCGCATCCTCTTGGCATTCGCGCCGGAGGCAGTGCAAACTCAGCTTCTTGCCCAGCGCCTCAACCGCTACACTCCGGCCACCAGGATCGATCCAACCTGGATTGCCGCAGACCTACAGCGCATTCGCGCACGCGGGTATCTCATAACTTCTGACGAGGTCGTTGCGGGCGCCGTCGGCATTGCCGCCCCGATCCGTGACGCGGCCGGTTCGGTCGTCGCGGTGCTCCACATCAGTGCACCCTCTATGCGGATGCGGCCGCCCCGGCCGCGGAATGTGCTGCCCCAGGTGACGGAGGCAGCGTCGAACTTGTCAGCGGCATTGGGCGCGGTGGCGAAGCCGACGCAGCCCGGGCTGGTGCGCGATGCCTCCCCTCCGGCACGCTGGCCACTCAATGGCGGAATGCTCACACAGTCCCGGCCGCATACAATTTTTCGGTAACCGCGACGGGTTACACCGACCTGTGAGACGGTAGCCGCAGGGTGGCAGTCGGTTTGAACTCGCCGGAAGGTTGGCTCCTCTGGCCCACGGCCTCACTCTGCCTCAACATTGACGCAAAACCGACCTGTCGCTCCGCCCCGGAATCGATGCCCTCCCCCTGACAGGAGGAGGCCGAAGGATTATCTTTGGCCCTGAACGAACAGGAGGATCGACCATGCTGAACCCAGTGTCGCCGCTGCCGCTGAAGGATCCGACGTTGTTCCGGCAAGCGAACTACCTCAATGGCAAATGGGTGGAAGCCGACAATGGCCAGACTATCGTCGTGAAAAACCCCGCGACCGGTGAAGCTATCGGCGAGGTGCCGAACATGGGGGTCGCCGAAACCCGGCGAGCGATCGAGGCAGCCAATGCGGCCTATCCCGGCTGGCGAGCGATGCTGGCAAAGGAACGAGGGGCGATTCTTCGGAAGCTGTCGGACCTTATGCTGGCAAATGCCGAGGATTTGGCGGTGATCATGACCGCTGAACAGGGCAAGCCGCTGACAGAGAGCAAAGGCGAGATCGTCTATGCCGCTAGCTTCATCGACTGGTTCGCGGAGGAGGCCAAGCGCATCTACGGCGACACCATTCCGCAGAATGCCAAGGGACGCCGCATCCTGGTCCTGAAGGAGCCGATCGGGGTGTTCGCGGCCATCACCCCCTGGAACTTCCCGAGTGCGATGATCACGCGTAAGGCGGGACCCGGCTGGGCTGCGGGATGCACCGGCGTAATTCGGCCTGCCTCGCAGACCCCGTTTTCGGCCCTGGCGCTGGCGGTGCTGGCAGAGAGAGCCGGAATGCCAGCGGGTGTGTGCAACGTGCTGACCGGTGGGTCCTCGGCAATGGGAGGCGAATTGACCGCCAATCCACTGGTGCGGAAGCTTTCGTTCACCGGCAGCACCGAGGTGGGAGCAAAACTGCTGGCGCAGTGCGCCCCGACCATAAAGAAGACCAGCATGGAATTGGGCGGCAACGCCCCGTTCATCGTGTTCGACGACGCAGATCTCGATGCCGCGGTGGTTGGCGCGATGGGCAGCAAGTTCCGCAACACAGGTCAGACTTGTGTGTGTGCCAATCGCATACTGGTGCAGGACGGCGTTTATGACGCATTTCTCCGCCAAACTGAAAACTGCTGTAGAGACGATGAAGGTCGGCAACGGCATGGAACCCGGTGTCGGTCAGGGCCCGCTGATCAACGCTGCCGCAGTTGCAAAGGTGGAACAGCATGTCGCGAATGCTCTCTCGTTGGGAGCGTCGGTGGTAACCGGTGGCAAGAAGCATCGATTGGGCGGAAACTTCTACGAGCCGACGGTTTTGGCGAATGTTCCCCATGACGCGCTGATTTTCCGCGAGGAAACCTTCGGGCCCGTGGCGCCGTTGTTCCGGTTCAAAACCGAAGAGGAAGCCATCCGGTTGGCAAATGATACCGAGTTTGGCTTGGCGGCCTATTTCTACGCCAGGGACGTAGGCCGAATCTTTCGCGTTGCCGAGGCACTGGAATACGGCTTGGTCGGCATCAACGAGGGGATTATCTCGACGGCCGAGGCTCCGTTTGGCGGGATGAAGTCCTCCGGTCTAGGCCGCGAGGGATCCAAATATGGCATCGAGGATTACCTGGAAATCAAGTATTTGGCGATCGGCGGGATCGGCACATAGAGGTTGTCGGACAAAGGGTGGTAGGCGCTCCTTCACCCTTTGACGATCTTTTGGTTGTGACGATGTTCTTCTGCGCTGGTGAGCGCCCGCCACGCGACGAAGAACGTCGCCACCCGAGGCATCGAAACTAGAAAAGCGAGCGTTACGGCATTTCCGCCAACGGCAGGATTTCGAGATCCGGCACCATCACCTTGCCCTTGGTTTCTGGACTAAAAAATAGCGTTATCACGAAGCTGATCAGGCCGCCGATGGTGCCAATCAGCATTGGCACCGCGAAGCCCATATGGCGCTGCACTGCGAAATAGGTCAGGATCGGCGGCACGAAGCCAGCCGCTACCGCACCCATATGGTAGCAGAACGCCGCTGCCGTCGCCCGTATCTCGGTCGGGAAACGTTCGTTCGCATAGCTCGGATTGATGCCGTAAATCGCCCCGGCGAATGCGCCCTGGATCGAGAACGCGATCGCTATCGTCGTGTAATCCGTTGTCAGAAGATACAGCGGAGCGACGGCGATCCCGATGGTCGCCGGAATGATCATCGCCCACCGCCGGCCGATACTGTCGGCAAGGGTGCCCCACAGGAAGCTGAACAGGAACGTCAGCCCGTTAGAAAATGCCAAAGGCCAGCCAACGGCAGCGGCGGAAAGGTGCAGTTCCTTTGTCATATAGGTCGCGAACAGTCCGAAGATCGAATAGTAGACCGTGAAAGCACTGATCAGCCACCAGCAGGTGGATAGCGTCGTCAGCCGCATGCCTTTGCGAAAGATGGCTGCGATCGGAACCTTGATCTCGGTCTTGTTGGCCTTCTGCAGCTTCTGGTTTTCGACCCAAACCTCTGGTTCCTTCACGTAGAAGCGGATCCATACCACCGCCAACGCTGGCAGGACACCGATCCACAACATGCCTCGCCACCCAATGACGTCGAACATCGTGGCATACAGCACCGCGGCCACGAGATACCCCAAGGCCCAAGATCCCTGCAGCACGCTCGCCATCAGACCTCGAGAACGGGCCGGCCAGCTCTCCGTCGCTAATGCGGCCCCGGCAGGCCATTCCGCCCCCATGCCGATACCCAACAAGGTACGAAAAACCAGCAGGAACAGGAATGTCGGCGAGAATCCTGCGATGAAGTTGCACGCCGAATACCACAGAATGGAGATCATCAGCGGCGCTCGCCGCCCCAACCGATCAGCCATCCACCCGGCGGAGACGGCGCCGACGAAGCGCATCCACATGGTCAGGGAGCCCACCAGCACGACCAGCGTCAGGTCGGCGTTGAACTCCTTGGCGATAGGCACGAGAAGGAACAGGAATACCGTAAAATCAAACGCATCCAGGGTCCACCCAAGCCACGCGGCTATAAAGGCGTACCAGTTATCTTTGGTGGGCTCACGCCACCAAGGTCCCTCGGAACGAGACGTCGAAGCGTACGACACGGAAAGGCTCCCCGGAATAATATTCGGCACAGGTTCTCCCCGTCTCCGGCCCTGGAGTTTGCCCGAATGGTGAGACCGGTCAAACGATAATTCGGCATCGCGGGATAATCTTGCGCCCTCATTGCCCAGGCCACACATTGGCGGACCAGGAAGAAGGGGATCGCCCGCATGGACTTCGACTTATTTGTCATCGGTGGCGGTTCGGCCGGGGTCCGCTGCGCGCGTATATCCGCAGGACATGGCGCTCATGTCGGCATCGCCGAAGAGCGATTTTGGGGCGGCACCTGCGTCAACGTCGGCTGCGTGCCCAAAAAACTGCTCGTGCAAGCTGGCGAATACAGCGGTTGGGCCGATGACGCGGCGGGCTTCGGCTGGACAATTCACAAAGCTCCGCATGACTGGGGCAAGCTGATCGCCGCTAAAGACCGCGAAATCGCTCGCCTCGAAGGCATCTACCGCAAGCTTCTGACTGGCGCCGGCGCGACGGTATTCGACGCGAAGGCCGTGCTGGTCGATCCGCATACCGTGGAGGTCGCCGGCAAGCGGGTCACCGCGGAACGGATCGTCATTGCGACCGGCGGCCATCCTGAGCGTCCCGACATCCCAGGGGCAGACTTGGGGATTATCTCAGACGACGCATTCTATCTGAAGTCCATGCCACGCCACGTCGTCATGGTCGGGTCGGGTTACATTTCGCTCGAATTTGCCGGCATTTTTCGTGCCCTGGGTGCCGAGGTGCACCTGGTTTATCGTCAGCCCTTGCCGCTGCGCGGCTTCGATCACGACATTAGGGAGGCGATGGAAGCAGCGCTGTTGGCGCAGGGTATCATCCTGCATCCTAAAAACGTGCCCACGAAGTTGGAGGCCGACGGCGACCGCCGCATCCTGAGCTTAGGGGACGGCCAGACAATCGTCAGCGATTTGGTATTCTTCGCCACCGGACGACGCCCCAACGTCAGTGGCCTTGGGCTGGACTCGGTCGGGATCGGGTTGAACGCAAAGGGTGCGATCAAGGTTGACCAGCACTTGCGAACCTCGCAGCCGCATATCTACGCAATAGGCGATGTGACGGACCGGGTGAACCTAACGCCTGTCGCCACGGCCGAGGGACACGCGTTGGCCAACTCCCTGTTCGGTCACAACCCACGCACAGTCTCAATATGGAACATTCCATCAGCAGTATTCACCACGCCCCCTGTCGCTACTGTTGGGTTGTCCGAGGAGCAGGCGTGCGCGATCGCGCCCGTCGATATCTACCTGACCCGCTTCACGCCGCTGCGGCACGCCTTGTCTGGCCGCGACCGGAAAACCACGATGAAACTCGTTGTCGACAAGGCTACGCAAAAGGTCGTCGGCGCACATATGCTCGGCGAGGACGCCGCGGAGATCATCCAGGGCATCGCGATCGCCATCGTAATGGGCGCGACAAAGTCGGATTTCGATCGCACGATCGGCGTCCACCCAACGGCGGCGGAGGAATTCGTGACGCTGCGCACGCGGACCCGCACGACGGACCTGGCGAAGGCAGCCGAATAGCGATCGATCCCTGCATCGACACGAACCGATCTCACGTCTGGCTGCAATCAGACGCTACTACCGATCCGGCCTATTGCGGCCAAACCGGCGCTTACCGCCGGAAGACCTTTGGGACCTGGAACCAATAATGACTGACGAACTCCTCTACGAGCGCCGCGATGGTGTCGGGCACGTCACCCTCAACCGGCCGGAGGCGCGCAATGCTCTAACGTTTTCGATGTATGAGCGCCTAGCCGAGATCGCCGCCGATCCCGGCGACGTACGTGCCCTGATCATCGCCGGCGCCGGGGATAAGGCTTTCGCCGCCGGTACCGACATCAACCAATTCCGAGCCTTTAGCGGCGCTGAAGATGCAATGGCTTACGAAGCGCGCATCGACCGCGTGGTCGGGACAATCGAGCGCTGCCCGGTCCCAACCATCGCCGCGATCGCCGGAGCCTGCACCGGAGGCGGAGCGGCCATCGCTGCGGCCTGCGACCTCCGGATTGCCGCGGCCAATGCGCGATTCGGCTTTCCTATCGCCCGCACGTTGGGCAACTGCCTGTCGATGTCCAACATCGCCCGTCTGTCCGCTCTCGTTGGTCCGGCTCGGGTCCTCGAGATGATCCTCACCGCGCGCCTGTTCTCTGCGACCGAGGCGTTGTCGGTAGGATTGGTCACCGAAGTGCTGTCCGACCATTCCGCGCTGAAGGCGCGTGCGATGGAACTTGCCACTCTGGTAGCCGGTCACGCCCCGCTAACCATGCGCGCGACACGGGAGGCGCTGCGCCGGATGCGCGACAACCTGCCACCGGATGAGGACCTCATTCGCCTTTGCTACACCAGTCAGGACTTCAAGGAAGGCATGGACGCCTTCCTGACAAAACGCACGCCTATATGGCACGGGATCTGACACTTATTTTTCATGCGTTATGACGCGAATATGAAACTTTCCCCCGGCCATCATCGCCTATAGGGGCCGCGTGAGATACCTTACCGATTTCGCCGATCAGGCCGTTGTAATCCCCGTGGTGCTTGCCGTTGCCGTCGCGCTCGCGGTGCAGGGCTGGCGGCGCGGGGCCTTGGTCTGGCTGCTCGTCGTGGCGGGAACCTTTACCGCCACGCTGACATTCAAGTTGATGTTCCTCGCATGCTCACCATTGTTCGGGCCAATCGACATCCATAGCCCCAGCGGACACGTCGCCGCGGCGACAGTGGTCTCGGGCGGCTTGGCTGCGATGCTGACACGCCGTCGTGCCAGCATCCTGCCGGTCGCGGTGCTCGCCGCTATCGTGATCGGAGTTTCGCGTCTCGTTCTCGGCATGCACTCGCTGCCGGAAGTGGTGGTAGGGGCGTTGATAGGGCTGGCAGGTGCGGTAGCCCTGTTGCGCTTCTCGGGACCAGCGCCGCGGCTGCAGATCGCACCGCTTATCGCGGTGATCGTGGTGGCCGCGGCATTGTTCCACGGCCTGCACCTTCCGGCGGAGGCTGCGATCCGCCACACCGCCTTCCGAGCCGCGCAATACATCCCAGCATGTCGTGAAACGTATGAGTTTCAGCGCCCCATGCGGGGGCGCGACTGACGCGGCCAGCGTAACGGGAGAGCCTACCAGGCAGCCATGCTCGTGGACATGTGACAGTACGATTGCTAAAATCCTCCTGTTTCCGGCTCCCCGACCGGTTCGGTATCCTTTCCAGCGGCCCCGCTCATGAAGATCGTCGCCTGCAACAGCAATCGACCTTTGGCCGATGCTGTGGTCCAAATTCTTGGGTTGCCGCTCACCAAAGCCTCCATCAGGCGCTTTGCCGACATGGAAGTTTTCGTCGAGATCCAGGAGAACGTGCGCGGGGAGGATGTTTTTGTCATCCAATCTACCTCGTTTCCGGCGAACGACAACCTGATGGAACTGCTGGTCACGCTGGACGCACTGCGGCGTTCCTCTGCCCGCCGCATTACCGCCGTCATCCCGTACTTCGGCTACGCTCGGCAGGACCGGAAATCGGCGCCCCGCACGCCGATCTCGGCCAAACTGGTAGCGAACCTCATTACCGAGGCCGGCGCCAACCGCGTGCTCACGATGGACCTGCACGCCGGCCAGATTCAGGGCTTTTTCGATATCCCTGTGGACAACCTGATCGCCGCTGGCGTGTTCAGCCGCGACATCCAAAAACGTTACGAAGGCCACGACCTGATGATCGTTTCCCCAGATGTCGGCGGCGTGGTGCGGGCGCGGGCGATCGCCACGAGGCTCAACTGCGATTTGGCGATCATCGACAAGCGGCGCGAGCGTGCCGGGCATTCTGAGGTGATGAATGTCATCGGCGACGTCGCTGGTCGCGATTGCATCCTGATCGACGACCTGGTCGACTCCGGCGGCACGCACTGCAATGCGGCGGACGCACTCGTGAAACGCGGCGCTCTGTCCGCCAGCGCCTATGTCACCCACGGTGTCCTGTCGGGCGCCGCAGTCGCGCGCATCGCGTCCTCGCCCATCGAGATGATGACAATCACCGACTCGATTCAGGCCACGGATGAAGTCAAACAATGCGACAACATTCGGGAGCTCACCATCGCGCCGTTGCTCGCGGAGGCGATGCGTCGCATCAGCGACGAGAGCTCGGTCAGTTCATTATTCGACTAGGAGCATGATCACGCTGAGCGGAACGTTCAAAGCGTGTGAATCATGCGATCAAACAAGAGGATAGAGCATTTACGGCCCGCACAGTCAGGCTGAAAACGCTCTAGAATACCGGTCACGGGAGGGCCAGACCGCCGCCATCTATCGGTAGAGCATGGCCAGTGATGGCGCGTGCCTCGGGACGGAGAAGCCATACGGCGGCGTCGGCGACTTCGGCCGGCGTGGCGACACGGCCCGTGGGCACGCCAGAAGCGGCCTGTTCCCCCGTGATGCCTAGTTCGGCGTAGCGCTGCTCGGCCATTTCCGTGGCGACCCAGCCGGGGCAGAGCGCATTGACCGTGATGCCGCGAGGAGCCACAGCGAGCGCCAGCGCTCGGGTGAGGCCAACGACACCGTGTTTGGCGGCGCAGTAGGCAGTCTGGTCCGGCACCCCGCGCAGCCCAAGGACAGAGGCGATGTTGATGATCCGGCCAGTGTTATCCGGCAGCAGCGGCAAAGCGGCTTTGCAGGTGTGGTAGGTGCCGTGCAGGTTGGAGCCGATGATGGCGTGCCAGAGCGTGTCGTCGGCGTCCAGGCGATTAGCGCCGGCGATCCCGGCACAATTCACCAGCGCATCGACCCGGATCAGGCCCGCAAACACGCGGCGGACGTCTTCGGCCTCAGCGACGTCGCAGGCGACGAAGCGATGCGGAGTAGCGACCGGGCGGCGAGCGAGGACCAGAACGTCCCAGTCCTCAGCCGCCAATCGGTCGGCGACGGCGCGGCCAATCCCCCGCGTACCGCCGGTGACGACCGCCTGTTTCACTGCGCGGTGCCGCCGCCATCGACGGGCAGGATCACCCCGGTAATGAAGGAGGCGGCGTCGGAGGCAAGGAAGGCGACCGCCGCGGCGATCTCTGACGGGTCGGCGAAGCGCCTGAGCGGGACGCCGGCTCTGTAGGCATCAGTCGAGGAGACGGGGAATTGGTCAGGGTGTTTCGCGGCCAGTTCGCCGATGACGGTGTCCAGCATCGCGGTCTGGGTGGAACCCGGCGCGACGCAGTTGACCCGAATGCCGTGTGCCGCCCAGTCCAATGCGGCGGAGCGGGAGAGTTGGGCGATGGCGGCTTTCGAAGCGCCATAGGCCGCGCTGACCTGCTTGCCGATCAGCGCTTGGTCGGAAGCAATGTTGATGATCGCGCCTCGCCGGCGTTCAGCCATGCCGGGAAGCACGGCGCGCATCAGGGCGTAGGCGGCGAAGAAATTGACGCGGAAGACGCGCTCGGTTTCGGCCAGGGAGGTTTCCAGGATAGTGCCCAGCACAGTGACGCCGGCATTGTTCACCAGGATGTCGATTGGGCCTTGGGCCGCGACAAGGGCGGCCAGGCGCGGTTCCAGGGCAGCCGTGTCCGAGAGATCGAAATCAGGTAGGTCGAGGCCGATCACGTCAGCGCCGTCGCGCGTTAACGTTTCGAAAATAGCGCCGCCGATGCCGCCGCGGTGGCCCGTGACGATGGCTCGTCGTCCCGCCAGACCGTAGCTCAGTTCGACACCCATCTTGCCTCCAATTCCGGCGGTGCCATTCTGGCGGAAACACAATGGGAAGGAACCCCTCGATGCGCAGGTTATCTGCGATCCTGTCCTTGCTTATGGCTTCTGGGATCCTAGTTCCCGGCGCCCAGGCAAATGACAAGGTCATCTTTGGCTTGGACTGGAAGGCCGAGGCCGAATACGGCGGTTTCTACCAGGCCGTGGCTAACGGTATCTACGCCAAGCACGGTCTGGATGTGACGATCCAGGAGGGTGGACCGCAGGTCAATCATACGCAGTTGCTGCTGGCCGGGCGCCTGGATTTCAATATCTCGTCTAATTCCTTCCTGGCGCTGAATTTCGTCAAGGAGAACATCCCGTTTCGTGCGGTCGCAGGAATCTTCCAAAAGGATCCGTCGGTGTTAATCTCCCACCCGGGTGTTGGCAATGACAGCTTTGCGGCCCTGAAGGGCAAGCCGATCATGATCAGTGCCGATACACGCGTCGGCTGGTGGACTTTCCTAAAAGCGAAGTTCGGCTACAGCGACAGCCAGATCCGGCCCTACACCTTTAACCTGGCGCCATTCCTGGCGGACAAGAACGCGATCCAGCAGGGCTATCTGGGATCGGAGCCGTTCTCGATCAAAGAAGAGGGGCACGTCGATCCGGTGGTCTTGCTCGTCGCCGACTCCGGCTTCAAAGGCTACGGCAGCATGATCGCGACGTCGGACAAAAAAATCGAGCAGCAGCCTGATCTGGTGCAGCGGTTCGTCGATGCTTCGATCGAGGGATGGTATTCATATCTGTTTTCAGATCCGACCCCGGCAAACACGTTGATCAAAAAGGCTAATCCGGAAATGAACGACGCGCTGATCGCCTACGGCATCGACTCGATGAAGAAACAAGGGATTTTGGACTCGGGCGACGCCAAAACCATGGGCATTGGCGCCATGTCGCCCGATCGTTGGACGGAGTTCTATCAGACCGTTTCTGACCAAGGTTTGTACCCGAAGGGACTGGACGTGACCAAAGCCTATACACTGCAGTTCGTGAACAAAAAGGTCGGCATGGATCAGAAAAATTGAGGCGCTTTGGGCCAGGACACCTTGGTCGTGCTGACTTCCTTCCGATCGTTTAGCCGGGCCGGGCGTGAACGCGAATGACCGAGCCCGGGCCGTTCAGGAAAACGACCGGCGGTCCAATCGGAGGCTAACGGAGGCCGGCCGGGACCCATCGGGCCGGATCCCGCGTGCTGAGCATTAGTCACGTCGCCCGCCGCTTTCCGGGTGGCGTCGAGGCATTGCGCGACACATCCCTCCGTGTCTCAGAGGCCGACTTCGTCGCGCTCGTCGGTCCGTCCGGCTGCGGAAAATCGACGTTACTGCGTCTGATCGCCGGATTGGACCAGCCTGATGACGGCCGGTTGACCTGGGATGGCGGCCCACCGGCGCCGGGCGACATCGGCTTTGTGTTTCAGGACGCCACCTTGCTGCCCTGGGCGACAGCCGAGGACAATGTGTTCTTGCCGCTGCGACTTCGCGGAATGGCACGCGATGCCGCGATGCCCAAGGTCCATGCCATCTTGCACCACGTTGGCCTGGAGGGATTCGAGAAAGCGCGACCCCGCGCCTTATCCGGCGGCATGCGCATGCGCGTGTCTATCGCTCGGGCTTTAGTCACCGAGCCGCGCCTGCTGCTTATGGACGAGCCCTTCGCCGCATTGGACGAGTTTACCCGGCACAAGCTGCAAGCTGATCTGCTGGGCGTTTGGCGCGGTGCCGGATGCACCGTGATGTTCGTCACGCATTCCATCTATGAAGCCGCTTTTCTCGCTCGCAGAATCGTCTTGATGACCCCACGCCCGGGGCGGATCGACCGCGAGATCGCGTCGGGCCTGACACCGGGACCCGAAACTCGCCTGGACCCAGCTTACGCTGCGCTGGTGACCGAAATCGCTCGCGGCATGGAGGACGCGCTCCGTTGAAATGGGCGCCCGCCCTGTTTGGCGTTTTTGCCCTGGCGTTGTGGGAAGCCGCGGTGCGGTTCAGCCAGGTCCCAGTCTACATATTGCCCGGTCCAATCGCAATCGTCGGCGCTTTCGCGGCAGATCCGCTCGGGTTGCTGCAAGCATTGGCTTCGACCTTGTTCGTGACGTTCGCCGCCCTTCTCGTGGCGGCGGTGCTTGGGGCGGCGATGGCAGTAGCGATGGCGTCGAGCCGGCTGGCTCAGGCGGCGATCCAGCCATGGGCAGTGGCGCTGCAGGTGACGCCGCTGCCGGCAATCGCGCCGCTGATCATCATCTGGGTGGGGCAGCCGTTTGTCGCTCTTGTCGTCTGCGCCACCATCATCGCGTTCTTCCCGCTGTTCGCCAATACCGCAACGGGGCTCGCCTCGCCGCCACCGGAGTTGAACGATCTTTTCCGGCTCTATGGCGCGAGCCAATGGCGGACGATGGCCCTGCTGCGGCTTCCGGCTGCCCTGCCCTATTTCCTCTCCGGGCTGCGGATATCGGGCGGCCTCGCGTTGGTTGGTGCGGTGGTGGCGGAACTGGTGGCGGGGTCCGGTGGTTTTGCCTCCGGTCTGGCCTACCGCATCCTCGAAGCCAGTTTCCGATTGGAGATGCCGCGCATGTTCGCTGCCCTGGTGCTGCTGGCGCTCGCTGGGATTTTGCTGAATTATGGTTTGGGCGCGCTGGGCCAGGCGATCCTGCGGCGAAAAGGCTTGGCATGAACCGGCTGCTCATTTTCGGACTGGGCTACACCGGTCGCGCGGTCGCTGATGCGGCCAAGGCGATCGAATACGACGTGTCCGGAACGACACGGCGAGGATTGGACGGAAGCGTTCGGTTCGCTGACGCCGAAACGGCAGTCCAATCAGCGACCCACCTGCTGATCACCACTGCACCCGGCGAAGATGGCGACCCGGTGCTGGCTAGCTATAGAACCGCAATCGAGGCGGCACCTTCCCTGCGGTGGATCGGGTATCTGTCCAGCACGGCCGTCTACGGCGATCGGGCTGGAGGATGGGTGGATGAAGATACGCCGGTGGCCCCGTCGCAGGCACGCGGGCAATTACGTGCCGTCGCGGAGGACAACTGGGCACGCTTTGCCGACCAACGCGCGGTGGACATTTTTCGCCTCGGTGGAATTTACGGGCCAGGACGATCGGCATTCGACGGTCTGCGGGCCGGACAGGCGCGGCGAATGAATAAGCCCGGGCACCAGTTCGGTCGCATCCATCGAGACGACATCGTTCAAGCCGTCGTCGCGGCCATGCGGCAGGACCGGGTCTCTGGGCTGCGTGTGTTCAATCTGGTGGACGACGAGCCGTGCGAAAGCGCCGCTGTCATAACGGAGGCGGCGGCATTGCTTGGCATCGACCCACCGCCGGAAACCGCGTTTGCCGACGCGCTGCCGACGATGAGCCCGATCGCCCGAAGTTTCTGGTCGGAGAACCGCAAGGTGGCCAGCATCAAGACGAAGTTGGCTTTGGGGATCTCGTGGCTCCATCCGACCTACCGGGAGGGACTGCGCGCCATCCTAGCCGACGAGCGTGGCAACAGTCTGCCGAAGTAAATCCAGGTCCGAGGGCCGCGAAAGGCGATGGTCGCCGTCCTTCACCAGGATGACGCGAACGTCGGAGGTCTCCACTCGTTCTGCGATCCGCAAAGCGAGCTCCCAAGGCACGTCAGGATCCGCCTGTCCATGCAACAGTCGGACTGGGCAGCGGATTGGGATCGGGGCGGCCAGCACCAGATGGCCGGCACCGTCGCGGATCAGTTTCAGCGTGATCGGCGTGGGCTCGCCATACTGGCTGGGAACAAGGAGCACGCCGTCGCGCTCCAGCGTCGCCCGTTGGGCCGGCGTCATCGAGTCCCACATCAGGCGCTGGGTAAAGTCAGGCGCGGCGGCGACGCCGACAAGCGCAGCCATTCGTTCGGGACGTGACATCGCGGCGAGCAGCGCTATCCAACCGCCCATGGAAGAGCCGACCAGTACCAACGGACCCGACGTCAGCGCATCGATGGCGGCCAATGCGTCGGCTACCCAGGCGCCAATCGCGCCCTCGAGGAAATCGCCGCTGCTGGCGCCATGGCCAGAGTAATCAAACCGCAACATCCTGAGGCCACGTTCGGCGCAGAAAGCGGCCAGCGCTGTCGCTTTGTCGCCAGTCATGTCGGAGCGGAAACCAGGCAGAAACACCACGGTCGGCCCCCGGCCGTCCACCCGTACCCAGGCCAGTTCAGTGCCATTGCCGCGATCGAGGCGTCCAGTGGTCTCAGCCATTCGGATTAAAACCCAAAGAACAGCCAGTCCAGTGCACGGGACAAGTCGTCCCGATACTGCGCGATGGAACCGACTGGATGACGGAGAAGGCGTGACGAAAGATTGGTGATAAGATTGAACAGCACCGCGAAATGCTCGCCATTATGTTCGATGATCGGCACCAGCCTGTTGATTGGCGTGCCCGCCGTGACCGCGGTCAGAGGGGCAACGACCCGGAAAGCGCCTTCGGCTATATTGGCCTGCAATTCGACGATGAGGGGAAACCCCAATCGCTCACGGCGGTTGGGATTGGCGAACAGATCATGCTGCATCGTCGTTCAGGTTATCAGTATTTTCGTCATCCGGCATAAGCCTAGCCCGCGACTCCGGGAATGGGTGCCCATACTGGCGAACAATTTCATCCGTGAACCGTGCGGCCTCGTGGATTTCCTCGCGGATCTTGGCCTTTTCTGCCTCCTCGAACGCGGCGACCAAAGCGGCTTCGGCAACGCGGGAGATGTTGATCCCGTGCGCCGCCGACCGGGCAACCAGATCGGCGTTCAGGGTGACGCTGACGGTCTTCCGCTTGGCGCTGTGGTCATATAACAGCACGCGCAAGGCACAATCTCCTTGTAGAAAAACCCGTGTGATCTTACCCGTGCTCCAATAGCGCAGCAAGCGTGATAACTATCGGACGAATGTCTCCTTCACCCGACCCGCCAGTCGTGCTGCAGGTGCTGCCCTCCCTGATCACCGGCGGGGTCGAGCGCGGCACCGTCGAAATCGCAAAAGCCATCGTCGAAGCCGAGGCCGTAGCCCTCGTCGCCAGCGCCGGCGGTCCCATGGTGCGCCAGATCGAGCGTGCCGGCGGCACGCACATTGCGCTGCAGCTGACCACCAAGTCTCCGCTGGGCATCTGGCGAAACGCGCGGGCGTTGGAAACGCTGATCCGACGAGCGGAATGTGTCGCTGGTGCATGCAAGATCGCGGGCCCCGGCCTGGTCGGCCTGGCTGGCGTGCCAGCGCACCGGTGTCCCGTTCGTTACGACCTATCACGGGACCTACGGTGAAAGCTTCCCGTTCAAACGACGTTACAATAGCGTCATGGCCCGTGGGCGAATCGTCATCGCCGCCAGCCACTTCATTGCCGGTCTTGTAGCCACCCGGCATCACGTCGATGCCACTCGGATCCGGATCATCCCGCGCGGCGTCGATCCGGCAGTGTTTGATCCCGCGACCGTGTCCGGCAGCCGGATTGCCAAACTCGCGGCTGACTGGCGCGTGCCCGACAATATGCTCATCGTGACGTTGCCGGGGCGGCTAACCGCTTGGAAGGGGCACTCGGTCCTGCTGGATGCGATCGCGCGGTTAAACCGCCCGGACGTGATGTGCGTCTTCGTCGGATCCCCCCAGGAACGGCAAGGCTACGTGCGCAACCTGGAACACAAGGCAATGCGCCTGGGCATCTCCGCCCGGCTGCGATTGGTTGGGCAGTGCGATGACATGCCCGCCGCCATGTGTTTGTCCGATGTCGTGGTGCATGCCTCTACCAAGCCGGAAGCGTTCGGCCGCGTGGTGATCGAAGCGCAGGCCATGGGGCGGCCGGTGATTGCCTCCGACCTCGGTGGCCCGGTGGAGACCGTGCGGCACGGCGAAACCGGGTGGCGTGTGCGGCCGGACGATCCTGACGCGCTTGCGGCGGCGATCGAGTTAGCGTTGGACCTCGACCCGGAGGCGCGCCTGTCGCTCGGACAACGGGCGAGGGCTTCGGTTCCCACGGTGCGAGCGATGCAGGATGCTACGCTCGATGTTTACGAGGCGGTGTTAACCGAAACGCCATGAACCGCGCGGCTCACAACGTCAACTCCCATGTCTCGCCGATCAAGTCCTGGCCGAAGGAGTGGTGCGGCTCTCGAGCGACGCAGGCAAATCCGGCGGCTTGGTAGATACGGCGAGCCGGCAGGAGAACGTCGTTCGTCCATAGCGACAGCGTCCGATAGCCTCTTTCGCGAGCAAACTCGATGCAGGCGTCCACAAGACGCCGCCCAAGCCCAGACCACGTGCGGCCGGTTCGACGTACAACAGCCGGAGTTTCGCCACTGTCTCCGATCCGCGCACCACAAACACTGAACCGATCACCGCTCCGTCCCGTTCCGCGATCCAGCTTCGCTCCCAGTCCGGATCAAAGGTTCTTGACGATTCCGGCCAGGATTTCGACGGCCAGGATTTCGTAGGTTCCGTCCCAGCCATACTCCTGTGCATACAGCACGGCCTGCCGATGAGCGATCCAACCGATATCGCCGATCTGATGCTGCCGCAGGATGATGGGGTCCTGGGACGAAGCCGCTTCGTCCATCAGATCTTCGATCGTTTGCATGGCTTGAACCAGCCGAGCGGTTTCGGCGGGCATCAAGTGGCGGATCATCGCGAGAATCTGGTGGCGCGACGCCTTGTCCAGCGGCTCGAAGGCAGCCCGTCCGAGATCCGTAAGCTGGAGCAACGCGAGGCGGCCGTCGCCGGGAGAAGGCGCACGGGTGATTAAGCCCTGTCTCTCGAATTCTTTGAGGACCCGGCTGAGATAGCCGGGATCGATACCAAGATCGCGGCTGAGTTCGGTCGCGGTCAGCGTCGGTTGGTTAGCCAGCTCATATAGAACGCGCGCCTCGGTCAGCGAAAATGGGCTGTTCAGCAGCCCTTCGTCGAGCAGGCCAAGCTGACGCGTATAGAAGCGGCTGAACCGGCGCACGGCGGCGACGGGACCGGTCATCTCGTGGGGAAGCGTTTCGGACATACGAGCCTCCTCGGAGGCAAGATCAGCCCATTTAGGCCTAGACCAACAGTCGTGTCACCGGCCGCCAATTTAATCAGCCTGTTGGTGGGGTAGAAGTCGCAGGAGTAGCGCAGCAATAATAGCCAGACGTCTCAGCGCCAGCCAGACCAGCATGACGGCAAGCGACGCCCGCTGTCCGACCGCCACCGCGACGACCGCCACAATCCCACAGACGATCAGTGGCCAGCCTCATAAATGGTTCCTTGTCCTCGACACGGATGTTGCGCGCACCCACCTATTGGAACGCGGCACCCGGCTTGGTTCCCAGCGCCTTCAGGATAAGCGCCGCCGGGCAGAAGCCCGTGATGCTGGCCTGCATCATGTTGAGCCCGACGAAGCCGGTCAGCAGCAGCCACCAGGGCCCATAAAGCCATGTGAGCACGGCGCTCGCCAGTGTCATGAGGCCGGCGAAAGCAAGAACGCCACGGTCGATTGTCATGGTCTGTCTCCATTGGATAAGGGATTTAATGATAGATTGCCGCGTGCCCAGCGCACGATGGCCTCGGCGTTCATCGCCCCGGCGGTCTGCGCCACGACCCTCCCGCGATTGAGCAGGAACATCGCGGGGATCCCGCGCACGCCAAGCCGGGCCGAGACGTTCGGCGCCTCGTCGGCGTTCAGCTTGAGCAGCCTGACGTCGGGTTCCAGCCGTGATGCGGCGCGGTCGAACTGCGGCGCCATCGCGCGGCACGGGCCGCACCAGGGCGCCCAGACATCCAGCAGCACCGGTATCCCGTCTGCGCGGGCATGACGCTCGAAGCCCGCCTCGTCAACCTCGGCAGGATGCTGCGCGAACAGAGCGTGATGGCACCCGCCGCATTTCGCCCTGAGCGCGGAACGTTCGGCCGGCACCCGGTTCAGCGCGCCGCAGGCAGGGCAGACGACGGTGGTCGGTTCAGTCATGGTCAGTCCACCGGATCGAGCGTCGTCGCCTTCAGCTTCTCGATGTTGAACTGCTTCAGCAGGAATTTCTCGTAGAACGGCTCGCTCTGGCCCATCCGCATCTTGCGGAGGAAGTATTTCTCGAAGCCGACCTTCGCCAGATGCACCCAGGTTCCGCGCGACGCCCAGTTGACGTTGCGCGGCGGGATCTGCGGCTGCGCCACGAACGCCACCCCCCCGTCGCCGAAATCGGCAAGGCAGATGGCATTCCATGTCGCCTGCTCCCGCGCCGGCTGGCCGCGAAGCAGCGCGCCGATGTTGTGTGCGGTCGCCGTCACCATCAATTCGATCATGAAGCCGGTCTTCGGCACGCCCACCGGCACCGGTGTCGACCCAGTTGGCGAGACGGCGACGCACACCCCGACGGCGAAGACGTTGGGGAACGTTGGATTGCTCTGGTGCTTGTCCACCAGCACGAAGCCACGCGGATTGGTCAGCTTTTCGATACCGCGCACCGCCGGAACGCCGCGGAACGCAGGCAGCATCATGGCGAACGCGAACGGTAGATCGTGAGCCTTCCGCACCGTGCCGGTTTCGTCGAGTTCCTCGACCTGCATAGCATGGGCCGCCACGTCCTTGACCCGCGCATTGGTGATCCACTTGATGTGACGGTTGCGGAACTCGTTTTCCATCAGCCCCTTGGTGTCACCCACGCCATCCAGCCCGAGATGGCCGATATAAGGTTCGGCGGTGACGAAGGTCATGGGCACCCGATCGCGGATCCGCCGCTTGCGCAGTTCGGTATCCAGAATGTAGGCGAACTCGTAGGCAGGGCCGAAGCAAGACGCACCTTGCACCGCACCGACCACGATCGGGCCGGGGTTCTTGCAGAGCGCCTCGAACGCATGCCACGTCTGCTCGGCGTGATCGACATGACAAATCGACTGCGTATTGGCACTTGGCCCAAGGCCCGCGATCTCGTCGAACGCCAAGTCGGGGCCGGTGGCGATCACCAGATAATCGTATGCCACCGAACTGCCGTCGGCCATCTCAACCCGGTTCTCATCTGGCCGCACGCGTCGTGCGCCCTGAGGCAGCAGCCGAATTTTCTTGCGCCGCATCACTGACGCGAGGTCGATCTCAATATCCGGCCGGCTCCGCCAGCCCACCGCGACCCAGGGATTCGAGGGCACGAAATGATAGCGGGTGCCCTGGCTGATCAAAGTCAGCGTATCTCCGTCACGGAGTTGCGGAGCCAGTTCGTAAGCCATGAGCGTGCCGCCAAGCCCGGCACCCAGAACGACCACATCCGCCATTGCCCTACCCCCTCGGGTCTTGCCCGGGCGATCCAGCCGCCATTCGGCCACCGCCACGATGCACTTACGGCTTGACCTTATATATGAAGTTGCGTATCTTCGCAACTATGAAAATGCAGCTCGATGGAATGGAGGCAGCAGCCGATCAGGCGAGTGACCTGCTCAAGTCGCTGGCCAACCGCAATCGGCTGCTCATCCTCTGCCAACTTGTCGACGGCGAACGCTCGGTCGGCGAGCTGGCCACGTTTCTCGGCACGCGTGACTCCACCGTTTCCCAACATCTCGCACTGCTCCGTAAGGACGGGTTGGTGCGGGCGCGGCGGGAGGCCCAGACGATCTACTACGCCATTGCCTCCGGGCCGGCGCAGCGAGTGCTGGAGACGCTGTTCACGATCTACTGCGCGCCGGAACCTATGTGTAACGATCCCGCCGCCGCTCGCACACCCGCGGCCAATGCGAAGCCGCCGGTCGGATCGGGGCACACCCCCTAGTGCGACCCTTGTTGGAGCCCAATGATGTTCTGGAACAGGACCAAGCCCGCACAACCAACGCCGATCGAACTCGCACCGGCCGAGGTCAGCGCCCGAATGGCGCGCGGCGAAATCGTGCTGGTCGATGTGCGCGAGCCCAACGAGACGGCGGCGGAATGCATTCCAGGCGCTCTCGCGATGCCGCTCTCGCGGTTCGATCCGGGCGCCCTGCCGCAGGGCGACGTGGTATTGACCTGTCTTGGCGGCAAACGTTCGGCGGCGGCCCTGACTCGCTGCCAGCAGGCCGGTGTCGCGGTGAACACCCACATGGGCGGCGGCCTGACGGCCTGGAAGGCCGCTGGGTTACCCACCAGCCCGGCAGCGGCCAGCCCCAAACCGGCCAGCCCCAAGCCCGCCAGCTACTGACGGAGGCCCTCGATGCACAAGTTGCTGTCCTGTTGCGCCGTGCTTCTGGCGTTGGCTGCGCCGGCACACGCGCAGACGCTGTTTGCCGTGGCATTGCGCCCGCTGGCCGACCAGAAGGCGGTCTTCGCAACGGTCGAAAGCCCAAACCTCGTGCCGGCCCGCACCCGCATCGGTGGCACGCTGGCGGGCCTATCGGTGCACCAGGGTGACCCGGTCAAGCAGGGTCAGGTGATCGCCGTCGTCGCCGACGATAAGCTGCTGCTGCAAATCCACTCGCTCGATGCGCAAATCGACGGATTGAAGTCGCAGCTAGCCCAGGCCCAATTGGACTTCAACCGCTCCGATACGCTGGCCCGCACCGGCGCAGGGTCTCGCCAGCGGCTCGACCAGGCACGAACCGCCATGGACGTGGCGAACAGCGCCCTGGCGGCACGCACCGCCGAACGCGCCGTGGCGCAGCGGAACCTCGACGAGGGGGCCGTTCTGGCGCCGGTCGCCGGCCGGGTCATCGCGGTCCCGTTGACCAATGGCTCCGTAGTGCTGAACGGCGATACCGTGGCCACGATCGGGGAACAGCCGTTCAAGCTGCGGCTGCGCATACCGGAGCGGCACGCGCTGTCGCTGAAGGTGGGCGACACGGTACGGATCGACGCCGGACAGCTTGGCGTGGCACACGCCGCGTCTGGGACAATCACCCTGATTTATCCTCAAATCGAGGAAGGCCGGGTGGTCGCCGACGTCCGCGCCCCGGGCATCGGCGATTTCTTCGTGGGCGACCGGATTCGGGTCTGGATCAATGCCGGCGAACGGCCGGCCTATGTGGTGCCCGAGGACTTTGTGCATACCCGCTTCGGGCTGGATTTCGTGAGCCTTCGCGGGCCCAACAGCACCGTGGTCGAGGCCCCGGTGCAGCGCGGCGTGCCGCAGCCCGGCCCGGACCTGCCGGACGGCCTGGAAATCCTGTCGGGCGTCAAAGACGGCGACGTGCTGGTGCGGCCATGAACCTCGGCCTCTCCGGGTGGCTGGCACGCGGGGCAATCCGCTCCCCGCTCACGCCACTTTTCCTCCTCGCCGCCCTCGCTGCCGGCCTCGTCGCGCTGCTCACCATCCCGCGGGAGGAGGAGCCGCAGATCAGTGTGCCGATGGTCGATATCGTGGTGTCCGCCAATGGTCTGAAGGCCCCCGATGCCGCGGAGCTGGTGACGAAGCCGCTGGAGGCCATCGTCAAGGCGATCCCAGGTGTCGAGCATGTCTACAGCCAGACGCAGGACGACCGCGCCGTCGTCACCGTCCGTTTCGTCGTCGGCACCAACGAGGACGACGCCGTGCTTCGGGTCAACGACAAGATCCGAGCCAACTTCGACAGAATCCCGATCGGCATCCCCGAACCGCTGATCGTCGGGCATGGGATCAACGATGTCGCGGTGGTGGCGCTGACGCTATCGCCGACCCCTGACGCTGCCGAGCACTGGACCGACAAGGATCTGTATGACCTCGCCGCCAAGCTGCGCACCGAGCTGACCAAGGTTGACGATGTTGGAACCAGCTACATTGTCGGAACCGGTCCCGAGGAAATCCGGGTAGAGCCCGACCCGGAGAAACTGTCGCTGTTCGGCGTCACCTTGCAGCAACTGATCGGCAAGGTCCGCGACGCCAATCAGGAATTCATCGCCGGTGCCGTACGAGACGCCGGCATCACGCGCACCTTGGCGGCCGGCCAGACCTTGCGCGGTGTGCCGGATATCGGCTTGCTTCTCCTCACCACCCGCGACGGCAGGCCAGTCTACGTGCGTGACGTCGCGAAGACCGCGGTTGCCCCGAGCGTAACTGACAGCCGGGTCTGGACGCTGACGCCTGGAAACGGCGACTGGATTCGGGCTCCGGCGGTGACTGTCGCGCTCGCCAAGCGTGCCGGCGCCAACGCCGTGGTGGTGTCGCAGGCGATCCTCGACCGCGTCGAGACGCTGAAGGGCCGGTTGATCCCGAACGATATCGCAGTCGAAGTCACGCGCGACTATGGCCGCACGGCCGACGACAAGGCCAACGAGCTGCTGTTCCACCTCGGGCTTGCCACGGTCTCCATCGTGGTGCTCATCGCAGTGGCGGTCGGCTGGCGCGAGGCGGTGGTGACACTGGTGGTCATTCCCACCACGATCCTTCTGACAATGCTCGCCGCCCGGTTGATGGGCTACACGATCAATCGCGTCAGCCTGTTCGCGCTGATCTTTTCGATCGGCATCCTGGTCGACGACGCGATTGTCGTGGTGGAGAACATCGCCCGGCACTGGGGAATGCGTGACGGAAGGCCGCGGATGCAGGCGGCCATCGCGGCGGTGGCCGAGGTCGGCAACCCGACCGTTGTCGCAACGCTGACAGTGATCGCGGCGCTGCTGCCGATGTTGTTCGTCTCCGGGCTGATGGGGCCGTACATGGCGCCCATCCCGGCGAATGCCTCGTCAGCGATGCTGTTCTCGTTCTTCGTCGCGATGGTCGTGGCGCCCTGGCTGATGCTCAAGCTCGCCCCGCGCGCCGCACCCGCCACCGGGATCGCCCACGACGAAGGCCGCCTCGGCCGGATCTACCGCGCCGTCGCCGAACCGCTGTTGCGATCGCGCACGCGGGCCTGGATCTTTCTGCTCGGCGTCGGCTTCGCCACGATTGCCGCCTGCGTCATGTTCTACACCGAGGACGTCACGGTGAAGCTGCTGCCGTTCGACAACAAATCGGAGCTGGCGGTCGTTCTCAACCTGCCGGAAGGCAGCAACCTGGAAGATACCGAGCGCACGCTGTTCGCCGCCGCCGAACTGGCCCACCCGCTGCCGGAGATCCGCTCGATCCAGGCCTATGCCGGTACAGCAGCGCCGTTCAACTTCAATGGCCTTGTCCGGCACGCCTATATGCGGCAGTCGCCGGAACTGGGCGATCTGCAACTGAACCTTGCGCCGAAGGAAGCACGCGACCGCGCCAGTCACGCGGTCGCGCTCGATCTGCGGACACGGCTTGCCGCGCTGAAGCTGCCCGGCGGCAGCACGTTGCAGGTCGTCGAGGTGCCCCCAGGACCGCCGGTGCTGGCAACGCTGCTGGCCGAGATCTACGGACCGGACGCCGCGACACGGCGAAGCGTCGCCGCCGAGGTAAAGAAGATCTTCAGTTCAATACCCTTCATCGTCGACGTCGGTGACTCATACGGTCAGCCCCGGCCACGCTTGCGCATCGCCATCGACCAGGACGAACTCGAATACTTCGGCGTCGAGCAAAGCGACGTGTATAGCACAGTCCAGGCGCTGTTCGGCGGCGTTCCCATCGGCTACTCGCATCGCGGCGAGGAACGCGACCCGATCGAGATCCGTATCGGCCTGCCGAAGAGCGGGCTCGACTGGAGCCGCCGCCTCGCCTCGACGCCCGTGCCGGCCAACACTTTGCCCGGAAGCAAGACCGTCGTCGAACTCGGGCAGGTGGTGCGGGCGGACCGCGAGGTGGGGTCGCCGGTGCTGTTCCGCCGCGACGGCCATTTCGCCGACATGATCACCGCCGAACTGGCCGGCAGTTTCGAGGCGCCGATCTATGGCATGCTCGCCGTGAACCGCGCGATCGAGACGCACGACTGGGGTGCCTTGCCGCGGCCGGAGATCAGCCTGCGCGGGCAGCCCATAGACGAGTCGAAACCATCGTTGCTGTGGGACGGCGAGTGGGAGATCACCTACGTCACGTTTCGCGACATGGGCGCTGCGTTCGGCGTGGCGATCGCCGGCATCTACATCCTGGTTGTCGCGCAGTTCCGCAGCTTCAAGCTGCCGCTAGTGATCCTGACGCCGATCCCGCTCACGCTCGTAGGCATCATGATCGGGCACTGGCTGTTCCACGCGCCCTTCACCGCGACGTCGATGATCGGCTTCATCGCCCTTGCCGGCATCATCGTGCGCAATTCGATCCTGCTGGTCGATTTCGTCCGGCACGGCGCCGGTAGCGGCAAGACCTTGCGGGAGACGTTGCTGGACGCCGGCGCAGTGCGCTTTAAGCCGATCCTGCTCACCGCGCTGTCGGCGATGATCGGCGCGGCGACAATCCTGAGCGACCCGATCTTCCAGGGGCTGGCGATCTCGCTGTTGTTCGGGCTCGCCTCATCCACGCTGCTGACCGTGTTGGTCATCCCGGCGATCTACGTCGTGCTTCGCGAAGCCGGCGGCACCCCAGACCGGCCCGTCGAGGCGATGCGGGACGACACTCATGTTCAAGTTGAGGAGATGACACATGCATAAGGATTGGCCGGAACTGGCCGCCGGATTTTCCGACCCGCTGCGTGCTTTGCGCGCCGGCGCGCCGGACGTGATGAAAGGTTTTTCGGCTGTCGCACGCGCGGCGCTCGAAGCGAAGGCCCTCGACACCAAGACAAAGGAACTCATCGCGCTCGCCATTTCGGTGGCGACGCGGTGTGACGCATGTGTCGCCTTCCACGCCGAAGCCGCCGTCCAGCGCGGTGCCACCCGCGCGGAGTTGCTCGAGACAATGGGGATGGCGATCTACATGGGCGCGGGGCCGTCGGTGATGTATGCCGCGCAGGCACTCGAAGCCTTCGACCAGTTCAGCCATGGACAGGCCGCGACCGTGAGCAATTAAGCGCCGATCCATCTAGAGATCGCCAACGGCCAGTACATGCAAGAAAATAGAATATCAAAGAGATGGTCTCGGTTCAGATTGGAGAAATCATGAAATGGCTGCTTTTGGATCTTCGCAGCAGGTATTATGCCCTGGGAGGTGGGCAGCCGATGACACGACTGTTAGTTCTAGGCCACCCGACACAACTGATGAGGCTACCGCTCGCAGCGCCGCGGCCGTGTGCTCCACGTCCGCCATGCTGTTGTAGCCGTGAAAGCTGATGCGGATGCGCCCGTGGCCATTCCATGCATACACGCCCTGCGCATGCAGTGCGTCCACGACCTCCTGCGCTCGCGGCGAAGCGATGCAGACGCTGGCGCCGTGCCGAGCGGGGTGGGCTGGCGTCATGACCGGGATTTGCGCAGCGGCGAGTTCGTCCAGCAATGCCACCGTCAGCGTTTGCACGTGCCGCTGAACGTCGCGCATGTCGAAACGTGATAAATACGACAGAGCATTGTTCAGGACATAGATCGGGCCGTGCGCCGGGTTGCCACGGGTGAAGCACATGGCGTCAGTTTTGAGGTCGGGCAGCGAGTCAAAGCCGCGCACCCCTGCGGCGATCGAATGCCAGCCGGCAGAGGCGGGTCTCCAGTCAGGCTGACGGCTTCGATTCCAGAATGCAACGGCGACGCCAGTGATACCGAGCATCCATTTGTAGCAAGCGGAAAAGGCGAAGTCGGCCATGGAAGCGTCAATCGGCAGGTAGCCCGAGGCCTGGGTGAAATCGACCAGCAGCAGCGCACCGACACTATCGGCCATCCGGCGCAACGCGTGCAGATCTACCCGCTCTCCGGTCAGGTAGGAGACGTAGCTGGCGGCGATAATGCGTGTACTGGCATCGACGCAGGCAGACAGACGATTTGGGTCAGTGCCTCTCGCCTGACGTAGGGAAACCGAGTTGATGCGTCGGAAGGCGAAGGGAGCGACGACCGAGGGATACTCGTTCGCGTCAATCGCAATCGAATCGCCGTCTCGCCAATCCAAACTCTCCGCTACAATCGAGACGCCCTCCGCCACGTTGCTGACGAAACCAATGTCGGCACTCGATACGCCCCAAAGACGCGCCAGGCCCGCGCGGGCAGCTTCGACCTCCGCCTCCTGCGCCGTGCGACCGCTACGGCCGCGGCTTTTGTCGGCGACATAGCGCAGCAGCGCCGCATCGTGGCTGCGAAGCGCCGCCGTTTCGCCACCAGCACAGACATGCGCAATGCCGGGAGGCAGCCGAAACTCCGCCGGATCGAACAGTGGGTTCATGTTTCCCTCCCGCGATCAGCCGAGCGTATCGCCATGCGCGTTGGTGGCAAGGGGAGCCGTTCTGCCTTGACAGGCTCAACATGATGACCAAATAATTGGTCATGAACAAGGTCATCACACTCGCCGAAGCCAAATCTCACCTTTCGGCCCTGATCACTGAGGCCGAGGAAGGTGCCGAAATCACCATCACCCGCCACGGCCGCCCAGTCGCTCGGATCGTTGGAGCGCCGCGCGACGTCACGCGAACCCCTGGCGACTGGGGATGGCAAGGCACCTACGACAAATCTGTATTCGCGCCAATGACGGACGATCAAGCGCGTGAGGAAGGCTGGCCGGTTTGAACTTCCTCGCCGACGCTTGTGCCCTGATCGTCTTTCACGGTTATGCCGGACAGACCATGAGCGCGGCGGGGAAGAAGGCCATGAGCGCCGGTGATATCGCTGTCTCCCCAATCACGGTTTGGGAAATCTCCCGCAAGATCGCGCTGGGCAAACTGGAGCGCCCTGCCCCGCCCGGTTTCAACGGCAGCCTCTCCGAGTGGCTACGGCAGGCCGGATATCGGGTGTTGCCAATGACCTGGGATGCCTGTGAGCGGGCTAACGCCTTGCCGATGCACCACAAAGACCCAATGGACAGGATGTTGATCACATCGGCGCTCGAGAAGGCCCTGACGGTGATCACCGATGACGAGTTCTTTGCGCGATACGGGGTCGCCACGATTTGGTGAATCAATCCCGATTCGATCGGATGGACTAATGCGTCGACGATCACCCACCCATCTCACACCGGCGGCGTCGGGAGTAACCGCAGGCGCTTTCTAGTCTAACCCGCGTGAATGGCCGGGCTTGTTTCGGCCATCCACGGCTTGAAGGTCGATCCGGCCGAAGCCGTGGATGCCAGCCTCCGCTGGCATGACGGGGGCATGCGCCCAAGGGTCGGTTTCAACGGACATTGATATCAATCGTCGCCTGAAACGACGGACCCCGCGGTCGTGCCGCCATCGATCACGATCGTCTGGCCCGTCGTAAAGCTCCCCGCCGCCGACGCCAGAAATACCGCGGCGCCAGCGATCTCATCCGGCTCGCCAATTCGTTGCAGCGGAGTATCCTTAGTGCGCTTCTTGTACAACACCGGATCCTCCCATAATGCACGGGCGAAATCAGTCCGAATCAGCCCTGGCGCGATTGCATTGGCACGAATATTTTTCGGCCCCCACTCCACCGCGATATTCCGGACCAACTGCATGTCCGCCGCCTTCGAGATCGAATACGCGCCCAATTGAGCCGACCCGCGCAGCCCTCCGATAGACGAAATGATGATCACCGCCCCCCCGCCGCGCTGCACCATGTGGGGGATCGCCATATTCGCCAGCCACACATTGCTGCGGACGTTCGAACCCATCACCCGGTCAAACGCCTCATCAGACATCCCCGCAGCCGGCCCAAGATACGGATTCACCCCGGCATTCCCGACCAGAATGTCGATCCCGCCGCAGCGCGCAACGGTCTGATCGACGAGGTTCTGCAGTTCCTCCTTGCGCGCGATATGGCATGGGATCACCACTGCCTTCCCGCCCGTAGCCTGGATCCTCGCCGCCACCGCCTCGCACGCATCGGGCTTGCGGCTGGAGATCACGACTGTCGCACCATGCTCCGCCATCCGTGTGGCGATCGCGAGGCCGATCCCCTTGGTTGACCCGGTGATTATGGCGACCTTTCCGGTCAGATCGAACAGCGATGGCATCCGCGTTTCCCCCAAACTTGCCCCCCAAACTTGCTCCGGGGCTACCGACGAGTATGCTGCGCTCTCGAGGAACGTCAATCAGGCCGGATCAATGCAATACAAGCGTAGGGGCGTTTACAGCCGGGAACAGCTCACACGGCTGCTCCATCCGCAAAGCATCGCGGTGATCGGCGCGTCCACACGCGCGGGATCGTTTGGCAAGCAGGTGCTCACCAACATGGCGCACTACACCGGACGAGCCTACCCGGTAAACAGCCGGTATCAGACCATTGGTGACCATATTTGCTATCCGAACGTCCTTGACCTGCCAGAGGTCCCGGATTGTGCCGTGATCACCGCGGCGCGGGAGGCGGTGGAGGAAATCGTCCTCGACTGCGCCAAGGCCGGCGTCGGTGGCGCGATCATCTTCGCCTCCGGCTATGCCGAGACCGCCAAGGAAGACCGTATCGCTCAGCAGGAACGCCTCGCCGCGATCGCGCGGGAAACGGGCCTGCGCATCGTCGGACCGAACTGCATCGGCGTGGTGAACGCGATGCTCGACAGCCGAGTGACGTTCATGGATATCACGCCGATCCCCAGACCGGAACGAAATGCCGTCGGCGTCATCAGCCAGTCCGGAGCTCTGGGCATGGCGCTGGCGCAAGGTGTGGTGCGCGGGCTGTCGGTCAGTCACGTCCTGACCTCGGGCAATTCCTGCGACGTCGACATGGCGGACTTTGTCAACTACCTGGCGACTGACCCGGCCTGCGCTTCGATCGCCTGCGTCTTCGAGGGCATGGCGACCCCCGAACGACTTCTATTAGCCGCGGAGAACGCCTGGGCCGTGGACAAGCCGCTGGTCATTTTCAAGATGGCGACCGGGGAGCAGGGTGCCGCGGCAGCAATGTCGCACACCGGGTCCCTGGCCGGGTCCCACGCGTCCTATCGAGCAGTGTTCCAGCGCGCCGGCGCCATCATGGTCGACGATTTTGAGGCGCTGATGGAAACCGCTGCGTTCTTCGCCAAGGCGCCCCCTCCCCGCGCTCGGGGCGTTGCGGTGGTCGCCGCCTCAGGTGGAGCGGCCATCATGGCGACGGACCGGGCAGAGCAACACGGCGTAGCGATGCCGCAACCGATGCCGGACGTGAAAGCAATCCTTGAATCCCGGGTCCCTGAGTTCGGCTCAACACGTAACCCTTGCGACGTCACCGCCCAGATTCTCGCCGACCCCGAAGCGCTGGGGGTTTGCGCCGGCGCGCTGTTGGGCGATCCGCAATACGGGGTGCTGGTCTCGCCGCTGACCTACGGATACGCGCCTTCGGCGAAGCGACCGCAGACCTATAATGCCTTGGCGGAGCAGCACGGCAAAATGGCCTGCGTCGTCTGGCAGACTGAATGGCAGGATGGACCTGGCGTGGTCGAGGCCCACCAGTGCGACAGGGTGGCCCTGTTCCGCTCGATGAACGCGTGTTTCGCGGCATTGGCCGCTTGGCATTGGCGCGCCGACAAAAAGGCCGCCGGCGCACAGCTTGTCCCAGACACCCCGCCCGAGGTGATCGCGCGGACGAGAGGACTGATCGCGGCAGCTTGTGGCCAGACATTGACCGAGCGGCAGGCCAAAGAGGTGCTCGCCCATTACGGTGTGCCAGTAGTGGGCGAGCGGTTGGCCGGGTCGGCCGATGAGGCGGTCAGCGCCGCGTCAGCGTTGGGTTTTCCGGTGGCAATCAAGGTCGAATCCCCGGATCTCCCGCACAAGACTGAGGCCGGCGTGATCCGCCTGAACATGCGCGACGCTGACGAAGTACGCGCTGGCTACACGGCGGTGATGGCGAACGCCGAAAGGGTCTCGCCGCCGCCGCGGATCAACGGCGTGTTGGTACAGCCGATGGTGCCGCAGGGCATCGAGCTGGTCGTCGGCGCGCGTAACGATCCACTGTTCGGCCCGCTGATCGTGGTTGGGTTGGGCGGGGTACTGGTGGAGGTGCTCAAAGACACGGCGCTCTCCCCTGCCCCGGTCACGCCATTCCAGGCCGAGGGCCTCCTGCGGCAGTTGAAGGGGGTAAAGCTGCTGGAAGGGTTCCGCGGCATGCCGGCCGTGAATATTCAGCGGTTGGCCCGAGTCATCTCCGATGTGTCTCGTTTCGCGGCCGATCATCGCGATACGGTGGCTGAATTGGACGTCAACCCGCTTATTTGCGCGCGAGACCGAATTACAGCAGTGGATGCGCTGATTATTGTTTCTTAGTGGTCCATGCAGCCGAGGCACGCGCACATGGCCCAGTAAATCCTTCACCCGGTTCCCCGCCTGGTTGATGGTTCCAATGCGCCTCTTATGATCGTGCTGACGGGATGTTCACGGTCCCGGATTCATGCGAACAAACAGAAGATCAGAGCACTGCGACACGCTTTCTTCAGCTCGGAACGCCTTTGGGAGCCATCCGATGACCCCTATAAAGTATTCCGGGACTGAAGCTTTGTCCAAACTGTCTCCAGAGGCCCGTACTTGGCGCTATCTGGCGCTCGCGGTCGGACCCGGAGTCGTCGTGATGATGGCCGACACCGAGGCCGGCAGCGTCATTGCCGCGGCGCAGAGCGGCGCCCAATGGGGCTATCGACTGTTGTTGTTGCAATTTGCGCTGATCCCGGCGTTGTTCATGGCACAGGAACTGGCATCCCGCCTCGGCCTGGCCACACGCCAGGGACTGGCGGAATTAGCGCTGCATCGGCTGGGCCGGTTGCCGACCGTGCTCCTGCTCGCAACACTGACGATCAGCTGCGTCGGCACGTTGATGACCGAGCTGAGTGGGTTGGCGGGCGTGGGGCAGCTGTACGGTGTGCCGGTCTGGCAATCGAGCGCTGTGGCCGCCGCCGGTCTGCTGACAATCGTCGTGACAGGCAGCTATCGTTCGGTCGAGCGGGTCGCGATTGCATTGGGACTGTGCGAACTCGCCTTCATTGCCCTTGCATGGCAGGCGCGGCCGGAAGCGACGGAAATCGCTTCACAGATGTTGCAAATCCCATTTGGCGATCGCGGCTACCTGTATCTGCTGGCAGCGAGTCTTGGCACCTGCGTGATTCCGTGGGCCATCTTCTACCAGCAGTCGGCCAGCATCGATAAGGGCCTCACCCGCACTCACCTTTCGGCCGCCCGCGTGGAAACGCTGGTCGGCGCGGTGCTGTGCCAAACTATTACTGCTGCGGTGTTGGTGGCCGCGGCGTCGGCGTCCGGCCACGGTGCGGCATCGGCGTATTCGTTCGATCGTGTCAGTGAGATCGCCGGCGCCTTCACCGCCGCGATCGGGCCAGCGGCCGGGCGAGTTGTCTTTGCCCTAGGCATGACCGGCGGCGCACTGGTGGCGGCAATTGTCGTGTGTCTGACTGCTGCCTGGGCGTTTGGCGAAGTGCTCGGTCTGCGTCACTCGCTCAGTGAGAGCCCCGCACAAGCGCCCTGGTTCTATGGCGCTTTCGCCGCCATCCTGTTCAGTGGTGCCGCGCTGGTCGGTTCCGGGGTGAACCTCGTGAGACTGGCGATCGCGGTGGGTGTTCTCAACGCGCTCCTTTTGCCCATCGTGCTGGGCTTTCTCTACTGGCTTGCTCGTCAGGAGTTGCCGGAGGACCTGCGCCTGGGCGGCTTCTACGCCGCTGCCGTTGCGATTGTGTTCACCATCGTCGTCTTGTTGGGTTTCTATGCAGGCGTCGCAAGCTTTCTGTTGTAGCGGCCCGAACCCCAAACGATCATGGTCTAGGGCATCCTCTTCAACCGCTCAAGTTCAGCGCTTAAGCCGCTCCATAACAGTGCCGCGGGCAGCAACATCGGCTTTTTCACAAGAGTCAATACGAGGACCGATTGTACGCTGTCATGGACGAAGTGCACGACGCAGTCACCGATCCCAGTATGGGCAGTAGCGGTGCCGGTCGTTCCGTCCGACGGATCGAATACGACCCCATGTTCGTCATGGGCAACCTGCCTGATGCGGTTAACGACCCTGACCGTAACGCCTGAGAAAACGCGGGATGTAGCCATGCTGGGTCATCGGAATATCATGAGGAAATACCCGGGTCAGGTTACACGTTAGGGAGCGCGAGGGTAACGGCGCTCGAGGTCCTCGAGAAAGCGGCCGATCTGTTTCATTCCGGCCTTGACAATTCGAGGGGGGTTTTTGCCGACCCAGCGCGATAGCAACTTCGTCCCACCCGGCGTTATCACGAGCACGCCCACGATCAGGAACGGTGTTCCGGGAATGCCTGGCGCGATCACCCCGATCACGCCCGCGGTCACCAGAAGCCAACCAACCTCCGTGGTCAGAGTATCGAGGTGAAGTACCGCCCGCCCGTCAGACGAGGGAACATTGGCGGCCGTGACTTCCCGTGCGACGGACTGAGTTGCCGTCACGGCAATGGCCCTCCGGCGTAGGGCTGCAACTCGCCGCTCGCTACCATGCCTTCGAGCATGGCGGTACGAGCCGCGTCCTTGGTCCCGAGCACATCCCAAATCTCATGCAGGCGGCGCTGCCGCCGATCGATTTCATAGAGGACGTATCCAACGGCTAGCGCCCCCACACCGATGCTGACGATGTCCCCACTCGCTTCCAACATGACTTGCCGCCTCTCCGTTCAGATACTGACGCCGTGCGCCTCACCATTGAGCACGATCTCCAACGCGCCCTGAAACCCTTCCTGCCGAAGTCTCTTCCGCATATCCGCTTCCAGATCGACCGATTCCTGATGGGTGCCAACGAATTTGGCAAAATTCTGCAGCGCCTGCAGCGCCTTCGCCGGCTCACGCAAAAGGCCGAGGTGCAGCCGGAAGCCATGAAAGCCGGGTTTTATATGCTTCCGCTCAACGTCACAGTGCACGCGGATTATCGGGTCGTTGCCTACGAGTGCTGGGTAGCGCCGCATCAACTCAACGGATCTCTCTCGACCCAGAAAATAGATCGGTGTCTCCTTTTGCAGATCACGTATCAGATGAAAATTATCGTGCAGAACTTTTCGCGCCGGCGAATTCCAGCCGGAATCAACAATGAAGATTCGGAAGCGCGACACCTTCTCGGGGGCTTCGGTGCCCTGGCCGGTCCCACCGAGTCCATCTGAAGAGGGCTCGGGCGACCTTTGCAAAGATCGCGGCGACAACTCCGACCGGGTTTCAGTCTCCGACATCGAAGCACCTCCTGAATGGACGCTAAGCGGCGATCAAATATGCTGTCAAACCGACGTCGGATGCACCATCAATTGAGCCGCAACTCACGCAGATGCCGCCGCTCGGCTTCCAGCTGCGCGACCTTGCGCATTGGCCAGATTCCGTTGGCAAGTGCGCCCAGTCCGGCGACGTTGTTGGTGACGACAGACGCGGCAATGCCAAATCCCATGGTGAACACACCAGCGATGCAGGTGACATTGGGGACGATGATCATGACCCAACTGTTGCGAACGTTACGCTTCAGCGCCTGGGCGATGTCGAGGAGTTCGCACAGCTTGCCGAGGCTTTGCTCCATGAACACAATTTGCGCGGTGTCGGTCGCGATCATCGTCGCCCCGCGCAACGAAATGCCGACATTTGCCTTCTTGAGCGCGATCGCATCGTTAATGCCATCGCCGACGAAACAGACCTTGCGGCCTTCCTGCCGCAACTTCTCGACGTAATCAGCTTTGTCCGCCGGCATCACCTGGGCGAAATAGCGATCCATCCCAAGCTCCTGGGCAAGCTTTCGCGTTGGCGCCTCGTGATCGCCGGAGATAATCGCGACGTGCTTGATCCCGCGGTCCCGCAGGCCCTGGACGATGCCGCGAACCTCGGGTCGTACAGCCGCCTGGAGCTCGAGGGCCCCCCCGATTTCGTTATCGACGGCCACCATAACCATGGTGTGACCTTCGTCATGGGCCTCGGCGAGCGCTGTCTCGATCTCGGGTGACAGCGCGACGCCTTCGTTCTCCATGAATTGACGGCTGCCGACTCGGATTCGGCGACCGTCAACGCCCACCGTGATGCCGTAGCCGACCCGGTATTGCGTCTCGTCAGTAGCGGGCAGTTGCAGCCCCTGATCCGCGGCCTTGTCCAGAATCGCCAGCGCGATGGGGTGGTGAAAACGCTGTTCCGCTGCGGCGGCAAAGGCCAGGATCTGTGCCGGCGAAAAACCATTGGCGGCGACAATGCGTCCGATCTCCGGCCGCTCCCGGGTCAGGGTGCCGGTTTTATCAAAGATGATCGTGTCGATCTCACACAGAATATCCAGCGCCCGGCCGTCCTTGACCAGCACACCCTTCTGCGCACAAAGCGCCAGCGTGGAGAGCATCGCGAGCGGCGCAGCCATCCGAATGCCAGTGCCAAAATCGCTGTTGATGACTGCCACCGCTCCCGGTGGACCCATGGCGGCCAAAGCGGCGGCACCGATAGCCAGGGTCGGGATCACCGCCATGTCGGCCAGCCGCTCGCCGCGATGTTGCGAGGCCAGTTTGTGGCCCGCCGTGTCTTGCAGAATCTGCGCGATCTTCGCGCTCGCTGTGGCGCTGCCCGACCTCTCGACCTGAACGTGCATCTTGCCCGCTACCATGACAGTAGAGGCAAACACACGGTCGCCTACGCCTTTCTCGGCCGGTGTCGCCTCTCCGGTCAACGCGTGCTGATCGACCATCGCCAGACCGGCCACGATGATGCCGTCGACCGGCACCACTTCGCCAGTGCTGACGACAACGACGTCGCCCCTTTGCAGCCGATCGAGCGGTAACTGGATCTCGGCGCCGTCCTTCAGCAGCCACACATAGCGCGCCTGCTTGCCGAAAACCCCCAGCAGCATCCTCTTGGAGTTATCTTCGGTCCGGCGCACCAGAAAGCGGCCGAAGGCCAAACTCACGACAAGGACCGCGCCGGGAAGAATTTGCCCGGTAGCGAGGCAACCCAGGACAACAATCGAGTCCAGCAGGTCCACCCCCAGCCGCCGCTCTTTGAGCAGCACCCGATAAGCGCCCCGGAAGCTTGGAATCGCCGTATAGGCGAACACTGCCGCTGCGACCGGCAACAGGGCTGGCACAGCGAACTGCGCGGTCGCGGCCAGCGGCACGGAGACCGTGCTGATTGCCAGATCGAGGTTGATCTTATCGAGTTGCGAGGGATGTTCCGTGTTGGCCAGGGCTGTGTCGAGGATCTCGATGATCTGGGTCGGACCAAGCTGACCCGGGTCATATTCGATGTGGACCCAGCACTTGAGCACGCTGGTTTCATAGCGGTCGACACCGAGCACGCTCATCAATTCGCGCTCGATCGCCTGGCAGAGGACGGCTTTGCGAAACAGTACGGGGTTCTTAAGCTTGATTACGCCTGGTTGGTTGGTCACCACCTGCCAACCAGTCACCAGATTTTCATACTGCCGGTAACGAACCACACCCTGTTGATCGCGGGCGGTAATCGCCGGGGCTATCGCAAGCTTCTCGCGCCCGGGCCCATGTTTTGCGCCGCCGGCTTTGAGCAGAATAGCCAAGCGCCGCAAGACGTCGCGTCGCCGGTGCCGCTTCGCGTCAAAGTGCAGATCCGCGTATGGCTTTGCGCTGGCCGTGATCGCCGCGCTATGGATTTCCGGAGCCAGAAACACGCGCTCGAGGAAACGCCGGCAATGATGGCCGTCCGCCTTCGCGAACAATAACGCACTCTCGACGCGGATGACCCCTTCCGCTGGCGACACGACCCTGACGTCAACAGGTGGGATCAGTTTGCTGGCGCCAACCGGCTCGAATCCTACCTGATCCAACATCGTCTGATCCCCGGACCTGATAGCAATCGCTGCCCGCGCGGTTCGCTGGACGCCGTCGAAGTCTCGACGATCTAGTCGTGGCCGCCAGGGCTGAGTGCATCCGTGGCCGCCCGCCCGCCGTCACGAAAGCCTTTCATCACCGCGTTTTCCTGCGGCATCGCCTGCGCGATGAACACCGCCGGATAGACGACGGCGTAAGCCATGAAATAGGCGCTGGTGTAGGCCAGGCGCGACGCCGACCGCATCATCTTCGGCCCGGCTGCGGCAACCGCCTTCGTCGCCTTCGCGGCATGATCGGTCGCGGTTCTGGAAGCGTGCGACATGGCATCGCCTACCGACTGCATCACTGACTCGTCCGTCTCGGACGCACTATGCTCATCGAGGGTCGTGGCACTGGCTGACATCTTGCGTCTCCCAAAGGACCAGGGAATGAAAGGAGCAAATCGGCTGCCAATACAGCTTGCCCGTGGGTTTAGACGTTAGCTCAACTCGCCGCTGGGTCAAGTGACATTCCAAATTATCGATACTGGATCAAGATATTATCGATGCCAAACCACCGGCCGCGATCGCCGGCGGACAAGATGCTGCTGTAATCGCCTAGTATTTGACCAACGCGTCGTATCCCAGCGCAGCACGCACCGTCCCTATTCTTCATTCGAAGCAATTTTCGATAAATTCTGCGCCAGCCCGCGCGGGATTCTAGTCACGACCGCCTCGGTGCGTTACTGACCACCTAATTTTGTTCAGTGCCATCAAATTTTAATGGTGTGCCCCGTTATGCCGTGGCGACCCTCTCTGTAGGCTATAAGAAATGCTGTAAGATGGCGCCTGTCATGGGGGCGGTCGGGGGAATATACATGAGCGACGAGATAGACGGCGCGGCTTCGGACGATGCCGAACCTGTGCACAGTAGCAACGGATCGGCGTGGTCTTCTAATGATTTCAAGACCAAGGCGGCCACTGTTGGCGTTGTTGTAATCGGCGCCGCGCTGATAGAAACGGCTCTGATACCGGGCATTGTGATTGGCCTGGCAGCAGCGGTAGCACCGAAATACATGCCCCAGATGGGAGCCGCGCTGCAACCGATGTTCAGATCAGCTGTCCGGAGCGCCTATAAGTTCGGCCGCAAGGCGCGCGAAGCGGCCGCCGAAGCGACAGAACAGGTGCAGGACATCGTCGCGGAGGTGCACGCCGAAAATACCGAGGCACCCGAGGCCAAGCCGCACGCGTGAGTTTGTCGGAACAACCGCGGCAGAATGCCGGGCCCCGCGACGGGGTCGCTGACACGAAAGCGACAGGTCCGGTATGGCCGCCGGCTCGTCTGGCACTTCAGCGCCTCCGGTACAGCGGCACTTCGCGGAAGTCGCCCATGCCGTGCACGGCCGGGTCAGACTTAAGTTTCCGGGGGCGAAGCGCGATCCGGCTCTGCTCGATCAGCTAAAGACGACCATCAGCGAAATCCCCGGCGTCGATGCAGTCGACGTTAAGGCAAGCTCGGGCAGTCTGGTGATTTATTACGATCCCGAACATCACCCGGAGGTCGCCGCGCTCTTGCACTGTCTCACTCAGATCGAGCCCGCGCCGATGATGGTCAAATCACCGCCGGTCCAGCCGCCACCCAACCGAGCCGACGAATTGACCCGCAACATCGAGAATGAGGCCGACTTTCTGGCGGAACATTCAGCCATCGCCAGGACCGTTGTTGGGGCAGTGAAACAACTCGACAAGGATATCAAACGCTCGACTAACAACAACCTTGATCTGAAGATAATGG
The DNA here is from genome assembly GCA_963832865.1 of uncultured Pseudomonadota bacterium. Classification (GTDB taxonomy): domain Bacteria; phylum Pseudomonadota; class Alphaproteobacteria; order Acetobacterales; family Acetobacteraceae; genus Rhodopila. Next base: position 74,360 of record CAWHWH010000038.1, on the reverse strand, counting down.
TCCCGGTCGCCCTCGCCGGCGTGACCTTTTTGGAAATCGGCGCCGCGGCGGCAACGCCGATGTGGATCACGTTGGCGATCTTCTCGCTCAATCACTTCGTTGAACTTCACGCTCACGACGCCGACGAAGATTAGTCGAGGCATCGACGACAACGACTAGGACTGAATATGGAATTCTCCGTTCGGCACTGGATTCCCGGGCGAGTCCGGCTTCACATTCCAGCCCTTTCATCGACGGCGCGCGCCAGCGGCAAGATTGTCCGTTGGCTCGCGGCGCAGGAGGGCATCTTCGACGCGCGGATCAACTACGCCTGCGCCAGCCTGATCGTCAGTTACGACGAGTCGCGGCGTCCGATGCTGGAGACGATGCTCGATTACATGCGGTGCCTGACACCCCGCGAGCTTGCGGCACTTGTTGCTGCAACCGAACCGCCTGAGGACGCCTCCGTCCCGGAACTCCCCCCAGCCACGGCGCCGCCGAAGACCCTCGGGCCGTCGGTGCTTACGCTCCCGACGGTCTCGCTTGCCCTGGCGTTCTCCGCCAATCCCGTCGCCATCGCGATCAACGTCCCGCTGATGCTGTGGAACGGTTGGCCGATTGCCTCACGCGCCTGGGGCGTCTGGCGGCGCGAAAAGCGACTGAACGTGGATTTCCTCGATACCTTGGCGATCACCGCCTCGATCGGCCAGGGTTTGATGGTAACCGGCGGCATCATCACCTGGTTGATCCGTCTCGGTGACTGGATCCGCGATCTGACGGCGCGCGGATCAAAGCGCGCGATCGCCGACCTGATGGAATTTCAGGGCCGATCGGCTTGGCTGCTGGTCGACGGTTCAGTGGTATCGGTGCCCGCGATCCAGGTCGCCGTCGGCGATTTGGTCGTGGTCTATCCCGGCGAGATGATCCCGGTCGATGGCGAAGTGGTCGATGGCGACGCGATGGTCGATCAGAAGACGATCACCGGAGAGGGTCTGCCCGTGTCGCGCGGCAAGGGAGAGATGGTGTTCGCGGCGACCGCACTCCGCGAAGGTCAGGTCACCATCCGCACCACGCGTGTCGGGATCGACACGGTGGCCGGCCAGATTGCCAAGCTCGTTGAACTCGGCGCCGATCGGCGATACGCGCATGCAGAACCACGCTGAGCGCTTCGCCGATCGCCTGGTCGTACCGACGCTGGGCCTGGCGTTCGGCACCGCGGCCGCCACCGCCGACTTCCAGCGTTTTCTTTCACTTGTCATCATCGACTACGGGACCGGCATCCGAGTTGCTGCGCCGACCAGCGTCCTCTCTTCCATGACCTATGCTGCCCGCACCGGCATTATCATCAAGAGCGGCGGTCACATGGAGCGGCTGGCACAGGTCGACACGATCGTCTTCGACAAGACCGGCACACTGACGCACGGCGTGCCCGAGGTCATCGACGTTCTCACCTATCAAAACCACCTCTCCGGCGACGATCTGCTCGGTCTTGCCGTAGGGGCGGAGAGCCGCTTGCGCCATCCTGTCGCCGAAGCGCTACGTGCGCGTGCCCGCGACCGCGGCATCAGCGTGCCACTTGCCGACGCCCCGGACTACAAGGTTGGTCTCGGTGTCCAGGGTCAGATCGACGGCCATTATGTACACCTCGGCAGCGAGCGTTTTTTACGTAACAGCGAAATCCGCGTTGGAGAGGCGGTTCGCGACCGCGCGATGCTGGATGAACGTGGCTACTCGTGCCTCTACATGGCGGTTGATGGCAAGCTGGCGGGGCTGATCCCGTACGCCGACAAAATCCGGCCCGAGAGCCGCGACGTCGTTCGGACCCTGCATGAAATGGGCATCCGCAACACGGTGATGCTAACCGGCGACAACGCAACCGTGGCAAACGCGGTGGGCGAGCGTATCGGGCTAACGCGCCAATTCGCCGACATGATGCCTACCGGCAAGGCGGAGGTCATCGCCCAGTTACAGCGTGAGGGCAACGTCGTGGCAATGGTGGGCGACGGGATCAACGACTCCGTAGCGCTGACCTACTCCGACGTCGGCATCGCGATGCGTCACGGCCCAGAGGTGACGCATGAATCGGCGCATGTCGTGCTCATGGAAGACTCGCTGTGGAAGCTGGTGCAGGCAATCGAGGTATCGCGCGGGGCCGTTGGCCTGATCAGGCAAAATTATGCGATCGTTGCCGTGCTGAATACGCTCGCCCTTGGGTTCGCGCTGCCCGGTGGGCTAATCTCGCCCAGCGTTACTGCGGTCCTCAGTAACGGGTCGGCGATACTCGCCAGCCTGAATGGCATCCGTCCGCTGCTGCGTGGCCGATGATGCTCTCACCCTCCGAGCAGAGCGACCTCGAACGCGCCGTCGGGTTTCTGGAGCAGCCCCGCCTGGCAATCCGTTTGGCGAACTACGCGGGGAAGCCGCTTGACGGCGCCTTGAGTGCTATCCCGAAACTGAGCGGCGCAGTTCACAACGCACTGCGCGGCGCGATCATGCAATGCCTGACGGTGGCAATCGAGTCGCAGGAGGACGAGACGTTCGAGCCGTCCGGATGGCTGCCCAAGACGCTGACTGGACTAACGGGAGCGGTCGGCGGCCTGTTCGGTGCAGTTTCATTGCCGGTTGAGCTGCCGGTCACCACCACTCTGATGATGCGCGCTATCGCCGACATCGCGCGCCATGAGGGCGAGGACTTGCGCACCCTCGAGCCGCGGCTGGCCTGCCTGCAAGTCTTTGCCTTGGGCCAGCGAAAGTCCGATGCCGGCGCCGTCATCGGATATTACGCCGCCCGAGGGACACTCAACAAGCTGACCGCCGAATTGGTCGCCGGCTTGATGGAACGGACTGTCCTTGATGCATCTGCCCCAATTGTAACGCGGATGGTGTCTGAGATTGTGTCGCGCTTCGGCCTGGTGTGGTCGGAGCGTTTCGCCGCTGGAGCGATACCGGTGCTGGGCGCCCTGGGCGGCGCCACCCTCAATATGATCTTCACCGACCATTTCGAGCGCGTCGCTCGGGGGCACTTCATCATACGCCGCCTGGAACGAAAGTATGGGCGTGAGGTAGTTGCAGACCTTTACAGGACTGCGGCTTCACCAGGCGTGCAACAATCCATTCCGATATCTAGTATTTGACATCTGACGTCGACTGACGATTCTCAACACATCGATGTTCCGGCCGGCACGTTCAATGTCGATCGGTAACCGAACGTTCCGCCTAGCGAATCATCTGAATTTGCGTATAGCTGAGTTCCCAGGTGTGCGGCGGCAGCGGCACGAAATGCACGCGGTCCAAATACTCTGCGTTGGCCTCGGAAGGAACGATGACCCATTGCAGGAAGCGCCGCAGGGCAGCCGCTACCTCAGGGTTTGCCTGCTTCGTCGAGACGACGACATATTCGTAGTTGACCAGAGGATATGATTGGTCCCCAGGGGCGAAGACCAGGCTGAGCCGCTCATCCGCCGGGGTACGGACGCCAAGCGAGGCGGCGCCTGCGACAATCGCCTCCCGGGTGGGCATGACAAACTGGCCGGCCTCGTTTTTCAGCATGGCGGTTCCGAGCTTGTCCGCGGCGATCTCTGCGCTGTAGCTAATGCCGACGTAACCGATGGAATAGGGCGTCGATTGCAGGGTCTGCACCATCGCCGCATTTCCTTCGACCCCGAGGGCGCCTTGCACCTCGGGCCAGGCGATTGAGATGCCGAACCCCTTGCCGCTTTCCCAGGACGGGGTCGAGAATGTCAGAAATTGGCTGAAAACGAACGTGTCACCAGAACCGTCAGTGCGACGGATCGGGATGATCCCTTGATGTGGCAATGCCACTCCGGGATTGAGTGCGACGATTGCCTTCGCATCCCATTGGCGGATTGCCCCGGTGTAGATGCCTGCGATAGCCGGCCCGTCGAGCCGAATATTGGTCGTGTTGAGCCCTGGCACGTTGTAATTGATCGTCTGGGCGGAGATTGCAATCGGAATATCGACGAAAGCCGGATTGTCCCGCACCTCCCGGTCGGACATGTAGGCATCTGACGCTCCGATCATGACCTGGCCGGACAGTGCTTGTTGCTGACCCGCCCCGGAGCCAGTACCGGCGGTAGTGACCTGAACGCCGGGATGCGTCTTGAGATAGTCGGGCACCATGATGTCGAACAGCGGCAGCAGCAAGGTCGATCCGGTTTCAGTCAGCGTAATGTCGGAGGCTTGGGCCGCCCCCGCGGCCAGCCCCGTTGCAGTCAGCCCCAGTGTCGCAGCGAGAACCAGGCCAATGCGATGGCTCATGCGTATGTGCCTCCCGCTCAACGTCCGATATCTTCAAGATTTACGCCATTGGTCTCAATCCGGAACATCCAGGTGATGACCGCGCCCAGCACCGATGTGCCTACCAGGATATAAAGCAGCGCCGTCGTGCCGATGCCGGCGAGCAGGATCGGAAACAGGAAGGCGGTGGCGACGGCGCCGATCTTGCCGAACGCCGCGGCAAAGCCCGCGCCGGTGCCGCGGATAGCCGTCGGGAAGACCTCACCCGCCAACAAGTAGGTTTGTGCGTTGGGGCCGAGGTTGGTCATGAAATTGAACAGCATGAAGCCTATGAAGATCACCGTCGTTTGAGTCGCGCCGGTGAAGCCGTCGGCGAAGGAGGCGATCAGCAGACCCGCGGCGCAGCCGACGAAACCCACTACCTGCAGCCAGATACGGCCGACCCGATCCGCAAGCAGCACGGCGAACACGATGCCCACGATCAGCAGAAGGGTGATCATGGCGGCGCCCTTGGCCGCCACAATATCATTTAATATCAGATCACTTGCGCTGCGCACATGGTCCGGCTTGTTGCCTATCGCGGCTGCCAGTATCGTCGGCGTAAAAATGCCGATACCGTAAGTGCCTAGATCCTGGAGGAACCAAGGTACCGAAGCCAGGATGGTCGCGCGGCGATTGCGTGCGCTGAACAGCGCCGCGAAGCCGGGGCTGTCACCGCTGCCATGGCCCGTCGCCACAGCCTCACGCGGCAGTTTGAGTTCCGTAGGGTATTGTGGCTGCCGGTGCAGCAACCTAAGCGCTTCGCGCTCCGCGCGGTCGAATGCCCCGCGGGCTTGCAGCCAGTTCGGACTTTCCGTGATGAAGAACCGGCCGGCGGTGACGAGCACGGCGGGAATAATCGCGGTGGCATACATCCATCGCCAGGCGTCAAGCGTCGGATCGAACGACAGCACAAGATAGCCGATACCTGTCCCGGCCAACGCGCCCAGGGCCTGAAAGCCAAAGGCGCCCAACACCAGCTTGCCTCGGCTGTGACTGGGGATGCTCTCCGAGATGATCATGTGCGCCGTCGGGTAGTCACAGCCGAGCGCCAGACCGATGCCGAAAAGACAGATCACTAACGGAATGAACCCATTGGTCAGGATCAGCAGCACCAGGAAGGCACAGAATATGATCATCTCGATGATGAACATTCGCTTGCGGCCGAAGTGGTCCGACATGCCGCCGAGGCCGACGGCGCCGACCAGGATGCCAAACAGGCTCGCGGCGCTGATGAAGCCGTCCTGGGCAGGACTAATCTCGAATTCGCGCGCGATCAGCGGCAGCGCAACGCCGGTCATGAACACAACAAAGCCTTCGAAGAACTTGCCCGCCGCGGCCAGCGCCCAGATCCGAAATTGCATGCCGGTCATCGGAATCGAGGGCGCGATTGTGCCATCGGGCCAAATGGGACGTTGGTCGATGTAATGCTGGATGGATCGATAGTCGGTCTGCGCCTCGCGGCGAACCAGTGGCTCGGACTGCGCGATATCGGGCATGACGTCTACTCCTCCTTATTGGCGCCAGGCATGAGCCGGGTATGCACTAGCGAAGGTTCCGCCCGCAGCGGCCATTGTGCGCTTGCCGGTTCTTTAGGGTCCCATCAGCGCTCGGTGCATGCGCGTGACATTTTGATGAAGTCTCGTAGCTGAGGGTGTAACTGCCGCAGGATTATTTATTGCGCTATTCATCATCGGTCGAAAGCGGTGCACCGGTGATCGAGGCGGCGTCACAGTATCTCATCGCGGGTCATGCTCAGGATCCGAGGATTTGTGCATTGAGGATGCCGTGTTGGGCAAAAATTGCTAGCAGGGCACTGTTATGCTTCGATGACGTTGCGTGAAGGTGTCTTTCCTTCTCAGGATGGCGGGTTCAAAAGAGTAGTAAAATTATTCCTGAGCAGGGGATCGTCACAGTGAACGTAAGCCGGATCATCCGGAGTCTTCTGGACCAAATCCCGGGGCTCAACTTAAGGATGATGAGGAACCGACGATTCACGGGATACCCGGCGGTCGCTGGTGGTCCGATCTCGACAGAAGCATCCTTGCGGTCGGGTGAATTGGCCGACCGAAACAAGGGCTAGTGGGTATAATCTGGCGGCACTATCCGTCGGATTATATCCACTAGCGCACAAGGAGTGGCTGAGATGCCATCTCCGGCGAGAGGGGTGACGATCCGCGATGTCCACCATTCCGAGTAGCAGCCCGGTCGTCTCTGGCGGAAAGACACGCAGGAGCGGAGTGAAAACAATGAACGAGCTATCCGGGCACACAATCGATAAAGCCGAGTCCGATACGTCCCCGGACATCGCGTCCGATAGCCCCGACCGCTTCATCAACCGGGAGGTGTCGTGGCTGGACTTCAATCACCGCGTTCTGGAAGAAGCCGAGAACCAACGGCATCCTATCCTCGAGCGTATTCGTTTCCTTTCGATTAGCGCATCGAATCTGGATGAATTCTATTCGGTGCGAGTTGCCGGTCTGATTGGCCAGGCCCGCGCGGGTCTGAACGTCACCTCAGCCGATGGGCGGACGCCGTCCCAGCAACTCCACGAAATCAAACGACGCGCTGAGGCGCTGATGGCCGGCCAGCAACGCGTGTGGCAGGACCTGCGTAACGAGTTGAAGGAAGCCGGCATCGAGATCGGCGATCCGTCCACGTTAACGGATGCTGAAAGGACTTGGCTCGACGGTTGGTTCATGGAGCATGCGTTCCCGGTGTTGACGCCGCTTGCCATCGACCCCGCGCACCCATTCCCGTTCGTCCCGAACATGGGCCTGGTCGCGGCGCTAAAGCTGCGTCGTCACAAAGACCATCGTAGCATCCGCGCCTTGTTGCCGCTGCCCTCGCAAATCGCGCGCTTCATTCGGCTGCCGTCACCACAGGCTGCGAACGCTCATCCCGCCGACAGCAGAGCAATCCGTTTTGTGATGCTGGATGACCTCATCAGGCTGTTTCTCGACCGGGTGTTTCCCGGCTTCCATAGCACCGGCGGCGGCACGTTCCGCCTGATACGCGACACCGACGTCGAATTCGAGGATGAGGCGGAAGACCTCATTCGTTCCTACGAGACGGCGCTTAAGCAGCGGCGGCGAGGCGTGGCTATTCATCTTAGCATGGATGCCACCATGCCCCCCGACCTTCAGGCGCTGGTCGCTGAGGAGGTCGATGCGGACCCCGAGCAGATCTACCTGCAGCAGGGGCTGCAGGGGATCGTTGATCTCAAGCAGCTTATTGTTGACGACCGGCCCGACCTGCTGTTCCCGGCCAACACACCGCGCTTTCCGGAACGTATCCGCGAATACCATGGCGACTGCTTCGCAGCGATCCGTGCGAAGGATATGATTGTGCACCACCCGTTCGAAAGCTTCGACGTGGTGGTGCAGTTTCTCCGCCAGGCCGCACAAGACCCCCAGGTCGTCGCGATCAAGCAGACGTTGTACCGAACGACGCACGACTCACCCATCGTTAAGGCATTGATCGAAGCCGCCGAAGCCGGCAAGTCGGTCACCGCTGTGGTCGAGTTACGCGCCCGCTTCGACGAGGAAGCCAACATAAAGCTCGCGCGCAGTCTTGAAGCGGTCGGTGCGCATGTAGTCTTCGGCGTGCCCGGATTGAAAACGCACGCCAAGATCTCATTGGTGATCCGGCGAGAAGCGGGATCACTAAGGTCTTATGCCCACTTCGGGACCGGCAACTACCATCCTATAACGGCGCGTATCTACACGGATCTGTCGTTCTTCACCACCAACCACGACTTCACCCAGGATGCCGCGCGGCTGTTCAACTACATAACAGGCTATGCAGAACCCGAACGGATGAACGCCCTCAGCTTCAGTCCGCTCACGACGCGTCAGAACTCTCCTCAAAATGATCGAGCACGAAATCGACTTGGCGCACGCGGGAAAGCCCGCAACGATCTGGCTGAAGATGAACAGTCTAGTGGACAAAACGCTGATCGATGCACTATATCGAGCATCGGGTCACGGTGTGCAGGTGACCGCGGTCGTGCGTGGCATCTGCTGCCTGCGTCCCGGCGTTGCCGCACTTTCAGAAAACATCCGCATCAAGTCGATCGTCGGTCGGTTTCTCGAACACAGCCGGATCTACGTGTTTGGCAACGGCCACAAGTTGCCCAACAAGGATGCCGCGGTGTTCATCAGTTCGGCGGATTGGATGGAACGCAATATGGATTGGCGCGTGGAGACGCTCGTGCCGATCTACAATAAGACCGTGCATGCCCAGGTCTTGGATGAGATCATGGTGACGAATCTGAAGGACACGTTGCAGTCCTGGGAGCTCGGTGCCGACGGGGCATGGCAGCGCGTTTCACCAGGTGAGGCACCACGATCGGCGCACGATTACTTTCTGACCAATCCATCGTTGTCCGGTCGTGGCTCATCCGGGCACGATGGCCACGACGACGGATCGCTGAACGGGCATCATCACCGTCAGGACCGGGTGATGCAGGATTAGTTGGTGCGGATGATCGCCAGCGAAGACTTCCTGCTCGGAACGCCTTTGTGGCACCACTTCACCATTGCAACATAAGGGCAGTCAGTTAGGAACGACCTGTAGGAACTTCCCCGGTAGTCCGCTTACATTGGCGCCTGCCAAGCGGACACCAAGTCCCGGCGGTCGTCTTGGCACGATCTGCCCCGAATCGAGGCGAAATCTGGTCCTGCCCGACGATCACCGAGGTGTGTTCGATCCTCCTGCCGCATCTTGTGTCGGTTGTGTGACAGCAGCTAGACAAGGTTGCAGGATGTCGGTACCAAGCGGTGCACCCAATCATGATTAAGATTTCACCTCATGAAACCTCGTGGCAATCTTCTAGCCTGGATCAACCCGTGCAAAGCCGGTGAATTTGTTGCGGCCTTTATCGGCGAGGGTGCAGTGCCTGGGGCGTATAAGGATTTCCCTGGTCGCTCACCGGCAACACAATTCTGCTCCTCGCCGGATGAGGCGAGGCAATGGATCGAGGACCAGGCGGCAGCTCTCGATCTCCCGGTGAAGTGGGTGCGCGAGATACCACGAGAACCCGTCCCCGATCATTGATTTGGACACACTGCCCAGAAACAACTACACGAATATTCGCCGGTGCGCCGTGTCGGCTGGCATCTCGATCAAAGCTAACAAGCCGGACAGTGGATCCCTGTTGGCAGAACCCGTGACGCGCTCGCGAGCAAGCCGCGCGCTTCTTAGGTGATTCCGCCAGCGATAATTGCGCCCTAAAGGCGGTCAGGAATTCTTGGTGGAATAACGATCAGTCTAGTTTGACGTCCTGTTGCAGGACCATAAGGTGGGAAGTGGCCGTCTGGAGAATTTCGGCAAGTCCAGCCTGAACGACCAGCGTCGAAGCTTCCGTAGGGGCAAACCATCGGGTTTCCCGCTCGGCCTTCTCTGGCCATTTGCGAAGCTGCCGCTTAACCGCGAACAAAAATACCGATACTTCATGGATAGCCGCCTTTCGCGAGTTGCGGCGTTTCTCGTAGCGGTAACAGCCGATGGGTCCTTCGCCGATGACAGCACCGAGTAGCCCGGCTTCCTCGTAGGCTTCTCGGGCTGCGGTGGCGCCGGCCGTCAGTCTCCGGATTGGCCAGCCTTTAGGAATGATCCAGTCTCGTTTTCCGCGAGTCGTGACAAGCAGAACCCTCACCTCCCCCTCCTCGGTAATCGAGAAAGGCAGGGCGCCACATTGATAACGAATTGTCGCATTCCTTCCGGTCATCTATACTTTGGGCGTCCAGACGCTGTAGCCGAGTTTTGCGAACTCCAAGCATGCTCTTCCGCGTCGGCGCAACCCTTTATCGCCGTCGATCAACCTACTGCTGTCCGAAAGATCGCTTTTTCCTGGCCTAGTTGCTTTAAGGAGTCGTCCGGTGGCATCCCGAACTGATTCGAAGCTCGACTTCTACGACAAGAAATCCGGCATGGGTCTGAAGCGACGGTGTTTTTTGAATTTCGATCCGGTCGCGACCTGCCTGCCGATCACGACCCCGATGGTTCGCTCGATACTCGGGCGTGACGGGGTCGCCCTGCAAGCGTTGAGAGATGTGGCTGAGCGATCGTGGCATCGTTGGCATGGCAAACGCCTCCCACGATTTCGCTAGACATCGCAGGTAGTTCCTGGTCTCCGTCGTCCCGCGATGAGCCCGTGCAAGATTTCGATGGCGTAGTGACGAGCCACGCTCAGGGCCTTGCGGTGCAGCCGCGTTAGAACTCGACCGGCCAGTAACGGAGCCAGTTCCAGCAGCACGCCAGAGACTTGTTCTCCAACTCGTTTCGCCAACCTCGGCACCGACCAACGGCTCAACAATAGAAAAAACCCATTGCGGCATGCACCCGCGAGCGCCTCCCGCAACGCGGTATAAGCCACGAATCGATGAGGGTCGGCGGCCCTGGCGAGCCCTCGACACGGTCGATGATGCCTCGTACGTGTCGGGGCACCGCCGGAACTCGGAGTGAGCTGCACGCCAGCACATCGGTCCGCCGACCCGTCCACCGGGGGTCGCCGGGGAAAGGATTTCGCGATGATCATAGCTTTTGCCTGCTCAGACCAGGCACTGAACCGTCTGGCCGATACGTCGGTCGAAGCGCTAAGCCGAGCATTGTGGATCGATCTGTTGAACGCGACGCCGGAGGAGATCGACCGGGTGCAGAAAGTGACCGGTTTGGATGTCCCTACCCAAGCCGAGGTGAGCGAAATCGAAACGTCCAGCCGGCTCGCCAGTCGCAACGGTGCTCTGTATCTCAGCATGCCGTTGGTCAACCTGTCCGATGATGGCCCACATGGCGTGTCGGCCGGTTTCATTCTCTCTCAGGAGCGTCTGGTCACGATTCGGTTTGCCGCCAACCGCGTTTTCGAGACCTACGCCGACCAACTGCCCCGTGGATCAAACGCGAACGATACCGGGGCTCATGTCTTCGTTGGCTTGATGGAAGCAATTGTCGACCGTCAAGCGGATGTGCTGGAGCAGGTGAGTGCCGATCTTGATGCGGTGTCGCACGGTATTTTTGCCCTAGGGGTAAATCAGGAGGGCGGCCGAAAGACCGAGGACGCCGCTCTGCGCTACACGCTTGGCAGGCTGGGACGCCTTGGCGACCTCATTTCGCACGTGCGCGAGACTCAGGTGGGGGCGGCTCGCATCGTCCCATATGTCGCAGCCATGAGCGCGGAGTGGTTGCCTAAAGGTCTGAAGCCCCGCTTGGCGACCTTGCGGCGGGATATCGCTTCGGTCAGCGATTTCGATACTCACCTGAACGACAAGCTGCAGTTCCTGCTGGACGCAACATTGGGGTTCATCAATATCGCGCAGAACAATGTCATGAAGGTGATGGCAATTGCTTCGGTGGTAGGTATTCCCCCGGTGCTGGTGGCCGGCATCTACGGCATGAATTTCAAGAACATTCCTGAACTGGACTGGGCCTATGGTTATGCCTGGGGTTGGGGTCTGATCATTTTGACCACGATAATTCCGTTGGCGGTGTTCCGGTGGCGCAAGTGGCTCTGAGTAGCGTCTCGGCCTGCAAAACTGGACCGGTCAGTTGCCGGGCGGATCGAGCCAGGCCAGCGTGCTTCGTGGCTTTTCAGATAGCCTGAGAACCGTGTCCAAACCGCCGCGGCAACCCATACCAACTCGGTCTTTACCGTCGCGATTGGCGGCGCGACCACAAAACCGAAACGACCCCGATCAGGTCGGCGCGCGCTCCCCTTCCCCCTTATGCTTCGATACCACTGACTGCAGGACCAACACCGCGACCCCGCAAACGATGGCGGCATCGGCGACGTTGAAAACGTACCACGAAAAATCGCCCCACGGCGTGCCGATGTGGGCGTGAATAAAGTCGACCACCCTCCCGAAGCGGACGCGATCGATCACGTTGCCGACCGCCCCACCCGCGATTGCCCCGATCGCCACCGCCATCGTCCAGTTCTCCGCTCGGCGGAGCCAGAACCCCAGCGCGACGACGACCGCCAGGGCGACGGCGACCAGGATGACGTGCCCCCAGGCGCCAAGGCCGGTCAGCAGCCCGAACGTCACCCCAGGGTTCATGACGAGTGTCAGGTTCAGCACCGGCAGCAGCACGATTTGACGCAGGTCCGGCAGGTCCAGCACGTTCAGCACCCACCACTTGCTGACCTGGTCCGCGACCAGCACCACCAGCCCGGCGATCAGACCGAGCGGCATAAAGCTGCGGCCCTTCACGCCGTCGGCCTGCACACCAGCCCCAACTCCACCGCGTCCGTGCAGCGCAGACACAGTCCGGGGTGGGTAGCGTTCGACCCCACCTCCGGCAGAACTCTCCAGCAACGGACGCATTTGTCGCCGGAGGCGGGCGTGACCCTCGAGAGGGGTTCGTCCGTGTCCGGAACGATCCGTACGGATGAGACGATCGCGATCTCGGACCATGCAGCTTCATCCAGTAAATGTTCGTGTTCCGCGTTCAGCGGCAGTTCAACGGCGGCCTGCAATGAAGACCCGACGATGTTCGCCTTGCGGGCCTCCTCGATCGGCACAGTGATGCGGCGGCGAATATTTCGAAGTGTCTCCCACTTCGCCGCCAGCGCTTCATCGTGCCATATATCCGGAAGCGTCGGAAACAGTTCCAGATGCACGCTTACGGCCTCGCCGAACCGCGCGCACCAGGCTTCCTCCGCCGTGAAGCACAGCACCGGCGCGAGCCAGGTGCACAGACACCGGTGCAGGTGATCCAGCACGGTTCGAGCCGCGCGGCGCCGCACACTGTCCGGCCGGTCGCAGTAAACCGCATCCTTACGGATGTCGAAATAGAACGCCGATAGATCAACCGAGCAGAAATTGTGCAACTCCGGATAAACGCCGGTCCAGTCGTAGGATGCCACGGCGGCACGGATTTTCGCGTCGATCTCGGTTAGGCGATGCAGCACCCAGCGTTCCAGTTCCGGCATCGCCTCGACCGGTACGCGTTCCTCATCGGAAAAGCCGTCCAGGCTGCCCAGCACCCAGCGCAGTGTGTTGCGCAGCCGGCGATACAACTCCGCCTGCTGCTTCAAGATCTCCGGCCCAATCCGCAGATCCTCGGTGGTATCGGACATCATCACCCACAGGCGCAGAATATCGACGCCGTACTGCTTCGCGACCGCCTCGGGGGCAACCACGTTGCCCAGCGACTTCGACATCTTGCGCCCGTGCTCGTCCATCACGAAGCCATCCGTCAGAACCGCCTTGAACGGCGCCCGCCCACGCGTCCCGACCGCTTCCAGCAGCGACGACTGGAACCAGCCGCGATGCTGGTCCGACCCTTCAAGATACAGATCGGCCGGCCAGGGTAATCCTCTAGCCTCCAGCACAAAGGCGTGGGTCGAGCCGGACTCGAACCAGACATCAACGATGTCCATAACCTGTTCATAATCGTCCGCGTTCCGATCCGCGCCAAGAAAGCGCGACGGCGGTGATGCATACCAGGCGTCCGCGCCCTCGGCGGCAAAGGCCGCGATGATACGCTCCACCACGGCAGGATCGCGCAGCGGCTCGCCGGTCCGCTTTTCGACGAACACGGCGATCGGCACGCCCCAGGCGCGCTGACGGCTGATGCACCAGTCCGGACGGTTCGCCACCATCGAGCCGATCCGGTTGCGGCCGCGATCAGGGACGAAATGCGTCGCCTCAATCGCAGCGAGGGCGTTTTTTCGAATTTGCTCCGGTCCATCCATCCGGACGAACCATTGCGGCGTGGCGCGAAAGATGAGCGGCGCCCTGGAACGCCAGGAATGCGGGTAGGAGTGCGTGATCTTGCCACGCGCCAACAGCGCACCCGCTTCAGCAAGCGCCGCGCAGATCGGATCGGCCGCCCTGTAGACGTGGAGACCGGCAAAGAGTGGAACCCAGGTGTTGAAGGTGCCGTCGTCGCCGACCGTTTCCGGAACATCCAGTCCGTTGGCGCGGCCAAGGTCGAAATCGTCCTCGCCGTGACCGGGCGCGATGTGGACAAACCCGGTGCCGGCCTCGGTAGTGACGAAGTCTCCCACCAGCAGCGGTGTATCCTGCTCATAGCCACGGCCGCGCAGCGGGTGGGCCATAATGGACCCAGCGAGTTCGGCACCTTTCAGCACCTGCAGTACGCTGTGGGCAGTGATGCCAGTGTCCTTCAGAACGGAAGCCAGCAGCGCCTCGGCGACGACCAGCTTCTCGCCGACCCTGGCCATCGAGGCCGCAGCCACTTCATCGACCTGGATGACGGCGTAGTCGAAGCCGGCGCCGGCCGCCACGGCACGGTTGCCCGGCATCGTCCAAGGCGTGGTAGTCCAGATCACTACAGCCGCCCCGGTCAACGCCGGGACCGAGGGCTCGGTCACCGGAAAGCGCACCCAGATCGTCGTGCTGGTGTGGTCGTGATACTCGATCTCGGCTTCCGCCAGGGCGGTCTTTTCCACCGGCGACCACATCACCGGACGCAGGCCGCGATACAGCGCTCCGTTCAGCAGGAATTTGCAGATCTCCCCCGCAATAGCGGCCTCGGACGCGGGGTCCATGGTCGCATACCGGTCGCGCCAATCCCCCTCCACGCCCAGGCGGCGGAACTCTTGCGCCTGCACCGCCATCCAGTGCGCCGCGTAGGCCCGGCACTCCGCGCGAAAATCCAGGATCGGGATCGCATCCTTGTCCTGGTTCTTGCGGCGGTAATCCTCCTCGATCTTCCACTCGATCGGTAAGCCGTGGCAGTCCCAGCCGGGGATGTAATTCGCGTCATAACCCGCCATCTGGCGCGTGCGGTTCATCACGTCTTTATGGATCTTGTTCAGCGCGGTGCCGATGTGGATGTTGCCGTTCGCGTATGGCGGTCCGTCGTGCAGGATGAACAACGGTCGCCCCGCAGAGGACGCCCGGAGCTTGCCCCAAAGGTCCATGGCATCCCACCTCGCCAGGATCTGCGGCTCTTTCTTCGGCAGGTCGCCGCGCATCGGGAAGCTGGTCTGCGGCAGAAACACCGTGTCGCGATAGTCGCGCTGAGTGTCGGTGGCGGCGTCGTTCATTGCGGTTCCGTCAGGCAAGGTGGATACTTCAAGCGATCAGCGAGCAAGCCTATACACGGATGCGTGGTCCACAACCATGCCGAACGCGGAAAGGTGAGGTCAGACGGACGCAGGGCTGAGACCTCGTCGGCCTGGCCAAGACGCACAATAGAGGCCGGCTATGTCGGGCCCAAATCAGGCGGCTAACGGCACCGTCCAGGCATCGTAGCCATAGACCCAGTCGGCATCATGCGGTTCCTTTAGCCAGGTGTTTTCCGCCGAGGTCCGTTGGATCCGCGACGTCCTCTCCTTGCGCGTTGCCTCATAACGCAGCAGCGCCGAATGCAGGCCATCCCGGTCCACACCCTCAAGGCAGCGGGACAAAACCGCGCCGTCCTCGATCGAGGTCGAAGCTCCCTGCGCCATGTAAGGTGTCATCGGGTGGCAGGCGTCGCCCAGCAGCGCCACATTCCCCTCCACCCAGTGCGGCAGTGGATCGCGCTCGACCAGCGCCCATTTGTGCACGTCCGGGCAGGCCGCGAGGATCGCCCGCACCTGCGGATGGAACATGTCATAGGCCGCACGCATGGTCCCCAGTTCACCTTTGGCGGACCAGGACTCAGCGGAAAATTCCGGCTCGGGGGTGCTCGTGACGAAATACAGCTCGTCACGGCGAGGATTGACGAAATAACTGACAATATGGCGGTCCGGGCCCCACCATTTGACGCAAGGAAAGGGCTGCAATCCGCCAAGCAACGCTGTCGGAAACACCGTGCGGTAGGCGACGCGGCCGGTATAGCGAGGTTGTTCCTCGCCCAGCATGAACGCCCGCACTACGGAATGCACGCCGTCGGCGCCGATAACCGCATCCGCCTCGGCCGTATCGCGGTTGGTAAAGCTCAACCGCACGGTGCCATCCGACGCCTGATCCAGGCCGGCAAGCTTATGGTTAAGGCGCACGGTCTCCGCCGGGACCAGGTCGGCGAGCATGGCGTGCAGGTCGCCCCGGTGCATCAGAAAATACGGCACACCGTGACGCTGCAATACCGATTGTCCCAGTGGAAGCGAATTGGTCAGCCTGCCGGTGTCGTGGTCTCGAGAGTCGTTGCTGTCCGGCTGGAATGCCTGGGCGAGAAGTTTCTCCTTCAAACCCAGCGCATACAGCACGCGGATCGAGTTGGGGGCCTGCTGAATACCTGCGCCGAGGCGGGTGAAACCCCTCGCCTGCTCGTAGATGCGCACGTCCATGCCGATGCGGCGCAGACAGGCGGCCGCGGTCAAGCCCCCGATGCCTGCTCCGATGATGGCAATGCGGGGCGGGCGTAGGTCCATGCTGCTCCTCCGTTAGGCCGATGGGTTAGCATTCCCGCCGGGCCGATCGCCGTCAATTTCAAACCATTCGTCTATCGAGACGGTAAGACGGCCGAGCCGGAGAGGCCAACGGACACACGTGTCCTGACACCCGCTCGGTTGCGACCGAGAGTTCAGTGGCGTGATCGCGTTCTCAATGTGTTTTGATCCAGGCAATCGTCCTTGACGCCAATCTGGAATTTGTTGGCGTCGCCTGGAATAACGACGCTCGCCAGCCATCAGGTTCTGGCCAGCAGTCTGCGCACTGTCGAATGGCGCATCCCCCTTTCCAGCCGGATGTCCGGCTGGCTCGGCACCTGCCATCGCCCCCGTCGGCGGCAACCACCATTGCCAATCCCCGGTCCCAACGCACATAAAGACCGCCATGATGCGACGCCCCACGCGACCCCGGGCCTACGCACCCGACCCGGCCGCGCCTCCGGGCCGGCCCTGCGACATGCCAGACTGCCACGAGCTCGGCGAGTATCGTGCGCCGAAATCCCGCGCCACCCTCAACGACTATTATTGGTTCTGCCTGGAGCATGTCCGCGCCTACAACGCCGGGTGGGATTTCTACAAAGGCATGTCCCCCGCCGAGGTTGAGGCGCAACTTCGCGCCGACACCTCCTGGCAGCGGCCAACCTGGCCGATCGGCAGCCTCGGCCATGCCGCCTGGGACGAAGACGCCCTGAATGACCCGTTGCACATCCTCGCCGCCGGCCGGATGAAAACCGACCAACGCACCCACCCGCACAAACCACCCGCGGAACTCCGCGAGCCGCTCGCGACTTTAGGCCTGTCGTGGCCAACCACCTTGGACGCGGTCAAATCCCGCTACAAGGAATTGGCAAAACGGCACCATCCCGACGCCAACGGCGGTAGCCGCGACGCCGAGGAGCGCTTGAAGACCATCAATCTCGCCTACGCGGCCGTTCGCTCGCGGCTGGGCACCGACACCCGGGTCGCCGCCGCTGGATAGCCCACGGCCATCCTCCGGATGCCCTTGCGCCGGACGCCGCCAACGTTAGACTTTCTAGGAATTGCAACAGGAAATGCTGGACTATGAACACGGCTGTAGACATCGCACCGTCCCGCCCGACCTCCGAGATCAACATTCCGGATAGCACTGTCTCGGCCCGGGAGGCCTTCGGCATCGATATCGACCTGGACGTTCCAGCGTTTTCGCTGCGCACCGAGCACGTTCCCGACATTGACACGTCATATAAATTCGACCGCGAAACCACCATGGCGATCACGGCCGGTTTCGCCTACAACCGCCGCGTCATGATCCAGGGCTATCACGGCACCGGAAAATCCACCCACATCGAGCAGGTGGCGGCTCGGCTGAACTGGCCCTGTATCCGCGTCAACCTCGACAGCCACATCAGCCGCATCGACCTGATAGGCAAAGACGCCATCGTCCTGAAGGACGGCAAGCAGGTGACCGAATTCCGCGAAGGCATCCTGCCGTGGGCGCTGCAGCACGCTTGCGCCCTCGTGTTCGACGAGTACGACGCCGGTCGTCCGGATGTGATGTTCGTGATCCAGCGTGTGTTGGAGGTCGAGGGCAAGCTAACCCTGCTCGATCAGAACCGGGTGATCCGGCCGCATCCGTCCTTTCGGTTGTTCTCCACCGCCAATACCGTGGGCCTCGGCGACACCACCGGCCTCTATCACGGCACCCAGCAGATCAATCAAGGCCAGATGGATCGCTGGAACATCGTGGCGACCCTGAACTACCTGCCGCATGCGATGGAAACCGGCATCGTGATGGCGAAGATGGGCATCGACCCGTCGAAGGAGCCCGCGACTAAAAAGCGCGTCGAGAGCATGGTGGCGCTCGCCGACCTCACTCGGGCAGGTTTCATAAACGGCGATATCTCGACCGTCATGTCGCCGCGGACGGTCATCACGTGGGCCGAGAACGCCCGCATCTTCGGCGATGTCGGCTTCGCCTTCCGCGTCACCTTCATGAACAAGTGCGATGAGGCGGAACGCTCGACCGTCGGCGAGTACTACCAGCGGTGCTTCAACGAGGACATTCCAACCAGCGGCTTCACCACGCGGAAGTTCGCCTGACAGTCGAAACGGGTCATGAGCGGCAATAGTAAAGACAACGCACGCGCTGAAGACTTCAAGCGCGCCACCGCAGGCGTCCTGCGGGCCATCGCTGAACAACCGGATGTCCAGGTCGCCTTCCAGCCCGGCCCATCCGGCCTATCCGGCAAGCGCGCCCGGTTGCCGCTGCCGACCCGCGCCTTGCCCCCGGCGGAAATGGCAAAGCTGCGCGGGCAGTCGGATGCGATCGCGCTGCGCCTGCGTCACCACGATGACGGCGTCCACGCCCAGCGCATGCCGACCCGCCGCGAGGCGAAAGATGCCTACGACGCCCTCGAACAGGTGCGCGTTGAAGTAGTCGGCTCACGCTTCATGAACGGCGTGAATGCCAATCTCCGCGCCAAGTTGTCGGAGGAGTGCGAGTCCGAAGGCTACGACCGAATGACGCGCAAAGATCAGTTGCCGATCGACAAGGCGCTGGCGCTGCTGGCCCGCGAGCGCATCTCGGGAGAGGCGGCGCCGGAAGGCGCACGGCGCGTGTTGAACCTGTGGCGTGACACCTTGGGCGACACCGCCGACCAGGCGTTGTCGGAGATGACCAACGCTCAAGACGACCAGACAGCCTTCGCCCGCGCATCGCGAAAGCTGCTGGCGGCGCTCGACTTGGCGGAAGCCGAAGTCGATGCCGAACCGGACGACAATTCCGAGGACGGCGACGACGGCGGCGAACAATCCGGTGCGCAGGACAATTCCCAGGACGGCGACGGCAAATCGGAATCGGAACAGGATTCCATGCTCGGCGCCCAGCCCGACGAAATGGAGGGCGAAGCCGCCGACGACGACGGCTCCGATTCCGAGGAAGACGCCGCGGTGGCCGAGGGCGACGACCGTCCCGGCGGCCCTCAGCCCCGGCGCGAACGCCCGAACCCGGACAACGAGGCAATATACCGCGCCTACACACGCCAGCACGACGAAGAGGTGGACGCCGAGGACCTGTGCGACCCCGATGAGCTTACGCGGCTCCGCCAGCAACTCGATCAGCAGTTGCAGCATCTGCAGGGCGTGATCTCCAAGCTGGCCAACCGCTTGCAGCGGCGCCTGCTCGCGCAGCAGACGCGGTCGTGGGAGTTCGACCTCGACGAGGGCATGCTGGACGCCGGCCGCCTCGCCCGCGTGGTGATCAATCCGATGCTGGCGCTGTCCTACAAGCGCGAATTGGATACCGAGTTCCGCGATACCGTCGTCAGCCTGCTGATCGATAACTCCGGGTCGATGCGCGGCCGTCCGATCACCGTGGCCGCGATGTGTGGCGACATACTGGCCCGCACCCTGGAACGCTGCGCGGTGAAAGTCGAAGTGCTGGGCTTCACCACCCGCGCCTGGAAGGGTGGCCAGAGCCGCGAGAAATGGGTGCAGGACGGCAAGCCGCGCAATCCGGGGCGGCTGAACGACCTTCGCCACATCGTCTACAAGGCTGCGGATTCGCCATGGCGGCGCGCGCGAAAAAATCTCGGGTTGATGCTGCGCGAGGGCCTGCTGAAGGAGAATATCGACGGCGAGGCGCTGCTGTGGGCGTATCGCCGCCTGCTGATCCGTCCCGAGCACCGGCGTATTCTGATGGTGATCTCCGATGGCGCACCGGTGGATGATTCTACGCTGTCCGTGAACCCCGGAAACTACCTGGAAAAGCACCTGCGCGAGGTCATCCGCGACATTGAGAACCGCGATCAGGTGGAACTCATCGCCATCGGCATAGGTCACGACGTAACACGCTACTACCGCCGCGCGGTGACCATCGTCGACGCCGAGGAACTGGGCGGCACGATGATGAAGAAGCTAACGGAACTGTTCGATGAAGACATGGAGGCCGCCTGGGTGCGCGCCGCCGGCGAGCGGGCGCCGTTGATAGCATAAGGCTTGGGCGCCACGGAACCGCGGTCCCGCTGCTAGAAGTCGGTCCTCACATGAGGAGGCCGGGGTCCGATCTTGCGGCCTGCCTCGGGCCGGGCGTTTAGTTTGACAACGGCATGACTTGACGTACAGAGATACGTACGCCATATGACGTGCCAAAGGTAACCTCGTTATGACCCACGTATCCTACACCGACCTGCGGCAGAACCTGTCGCGCTACCTGGACCAGGCCGTCGACGCCCGGGCGCCGATCGTGGTTACCCGTCAGGGTGGCAAGGGCAATGTCGTGATGATCTCCGAAGCCGAGTTCGCCGGCTGGCAGGAAACAGTGCATCTGCTGAGCAGCCCCCGCAACGCCGAGCGGCTGCTGCGTGGCGTGCGCCAAGCCGAAGCGGGCACGCTCGAGGCGCATGATCCACAACCGCCCAAGGCCGCTGCCGAGGTGTGAACGTCCACTTCAGCGATGACGGATGGGACGACTACCTGCACTGGACGAGCACAGACCCTGACCGCCATCGACGGCTTAACGAGTTGATCGAGGATGTGCGACGGCATCCTTTCATGGGATTGGGCAAGCCGGAGGCACTGAAGGGCGACCTCTCGGGCTGGTGGTCCCGCCGGATCTCCGGCGAGCACCGGCTGGTGTACCGAGTGCAAGGCCGCAAGGGCGAGGACCAGCGCATCGAGATCATCCAGTGCCGGTATCATTACTAAGCCGGCGTCCTTCCCAAAGGCGATGGACGCCCGCGGCCGGCCTTTGAAGACCTGCGCTAGTCCCGAAGCAGGCGACGATCGGCGGGTGAACGCACGCGTTTGCTGAAGCCGATCCGCGGAGCCGTGAAAACAAAGCAGGTGACATTCGCCAGCGGTTTCGGTCGTATCCTTAACACCCGGCGGCCTGACCGAACTCGGGACCCACTTACCCCGCGAGGTCACCCCACGCCCATGCCGACGCCGTTCTCGTCTCAAGACCTCGGCCGTATCTTCGGTGCCCGCGCCCTCACCCGAGGCCGCACCCTGGGGCTCGCCGGCGGCGTAGACGTCCAACTAAACGCCGACACCATCGCCGGCACCGTCCAGGACCAAGCCTTCACCTACACCATCTCGATCACCCCCGCCTTGCTCGGGCGCCGCGTGGTATTCGACCACCGCTGCACCTGCCGCGTTGCAGGCTGCGAACATCTGGCGGCGGCGGCGTTCGCCGCACTCGACCGCTTCCCGGCATTGCGGCGGCCCGAACAGCAGACCTTCCTCGACACCCTCACCAATCCCCCCGCCGAAAAAGAGCGCCAGCGGATCGTATTCGAACTGGCGCCCGGCGATCACCCGCACGCCTGCTTCGTCACCTCCCTGCTGATCGGCGAGCGCAGCGGTATCGCCACCCCCACCACGCCACGGGCCATTGCCGCGGACGACAAAGCCGCGCCGCCTGCCCGCGACGTCGCCTACCTGCTGGGCGAAGGCACCGAACCCCGCACCGGCGTCCGAGCGTCGGCCGTTGCCGATGTGCTGGATGCGCTGGTGGAGAGCGGCCAGGCGCGATGGCACGCCGGCGGCCAGCGCCTCGTCAAGGGTGCCACCAAACTGTTCGCCTCCGCCTCGGCCGCCACGCTGCCGCCGCGTTCGGGCGTGATCGTCGCCGACAGCGGTCCTTGGTATATCGATGCAACCACCGGCGCGGTTGGCCGCGTCAGTATCCAGGCACCCACGCCGCCGCCTCGACTGCCCTCCGCAGCCCCAGCGCCCCCGCCGCCGCCCAGGCGCCGCATCGAACCCCGCACGGTCAGCGAGCAGGTCATCGTGGACCGCCCAATGGTGCCCGTGCTGCGGCTCACCCGCCTCCCCTGCCCCGACGAGTTCGGACGGATGCAGACGATCGACGCTTTGTTGCTCGAATTCGACTACGACGGCGCAGTCATCCCGTTCGATGATGACCGCCAGTTCGTGAGGGTCGACGCGCCCGGGGGACCATTGTTCGTCCGGCGCGACCGCCCAGCCGAAACCGCGGCGCAGGAGGCTATCCGCCAGGACGGGCTGGTGCAGATGCGCATGGCCACCGCTCAGGCGGCAAAAGGCCGGCTGGTCTACGTGTTCCGCGGACGCGACGCGGCGGAGGCCTGGCAGGGCTTCGTCGCGGAACGCCTCCCGGCGCTCCAGGCGCTCGGATGGCGCAACCAGATCGACACCGCTTTCGGCCCTCGGCTGGTTGACCGTGTCGGGGTGTGCGACATGCGCGTCAGCGATGCTCCCCAAGGTTCCGCGCAAGGCTCCTTTTCGCTCGATTTCGGCATCGAACTCGACGGAGCCCGCCATCCCCTATTGCCAATCCTCATGCGGCTGCGGGAGCGCGGCGGCATGGCGGCGGCTCGCGTCATCGACGGGGAGGTCGTCACCAGCCTCGAAGACGGCCGCATCCTCAAGCTCCCAGCCGAGCGCATCGCGCGCCTGCTAGCGGTCATGGACGATTTGGTCGAAGCAGCGGCACGCTCAAGCGGCGAGACCATGGTGCTCGACGGCGCCGCCGCTCCAGCCGTGCTGGATCTGGAAGACCTGGTCACCACCCGCTGGCAGGACGGCGCGATGATCATCGAGCAGGTCGCTCGGTTTCGCGCCACGTCGGACATCCCCCAAGCCAGTGTACCCGCCGCATTCACCGCCAGCCTCCGGCCCTATCAGCAGCTCGGCGTGAACTGGCTGCAGCATCTGCGAGCCAACAGCCTGGGCGGATTGCTCGCGGACGATATGGGCCTGGGCAAGACCGCCCAGACCATCGCTCACATCGCCATCGAGGAAGACGCCGGCCGGCTGGATCGGCCAGTGCTGGTGGTCGTTCCGACCAGCCTGGTGCCGAACTGGACGGCAGAGCTCAACCGGTTCGCGCCCCACCTGCGAGTCGCGGTGCTGCACGGCCTGGCGCGGCGCGAGAAGCGGCGGGACCTCACCGGCGTGCATGTCGTGATCACAACCTACACCGTGCTTACGCGCGACATCGAGGACATGGCCGGACTGCCGTGGCACATGGTGGTGCTGGACGAGGCCCAGGCGATCAAAAGCCCCGCCGCGAAAGCAACGCATGCGGTCTGCCGGCTCGAAACCCGCCATCGGCTGTGTCTGTCGGGGACGCCGATCGAGAACAACCTCGGCGAGCTATGGTCGCAATTCGCGTTTCTGATGCCGGGCCTGCTGGGATCGCGCAAAAGCTTCAACCGGCGGTTCCGTGCGCCGATCGAGAAGGATGGCGACCCGGTGAGGCGCGGGCAGTTGGCGACACGCATCAGGCCGTTCATCCTGCGGCGGACGAAGTCGGCGGTAGCAACTGAATTGCCGCCGAAGCATACCATCCTGCGGCGTATTACTTTGGCTCCCGATCAGCGCGAACTGTACGAGACCATCCGGGCGACCATGCATGAGAAGGTCCTGGCCGGCATAGCGGCGCGCGGGGTGGCTCAGAGCCACGTGCTGGTGCTGCAGGCCCTGTTGAAGCTGCGCCAGGTGTGTTGCGATCCTCGGCTGGCGGGGTTGCGCGCGAGCGGCGCGTCCAGCAAGCTCGACGACCTGATGGAGATGGTCTCCGAGATGGTCGCCGAAGGGCGGCGGATTTTGTTATTCTCGCAGTTTACTTCGATGCTGGATCTGATGAAGCCGGTACTAATCACCGCTGGGGTTCCCTTCGTCGAATTGCGCGGAGATACCGTGGATCGGGCGGCACCGGTGCGGCGGTTCGAGGCCGGGGAGGTGCCGCTGTTCCTGATCAGCCTGAAGGCCGGTGGGCGAGGACTGAACCTGACGTCCGCTGATACGGTGATCCATTACGATCCGTGGTGGAACCCAGCGGTGGAAGACCAAGCCTCGGATCGCGCGCATAGGATCGGGCAGACGAAGTCGGTGTTCGTCTACAAACTGATCGCCGCCGATACGGTGGAGGAGCGAATTGTCGAGTTGCAGGAACGCAAGGCGGCGTTGGCCAGCCTGGCGTTGAGCGAGGATGGAATGTCGCTGCCGGCGATGGACGCGGAGGATATCGACTACCTGTTTGGGATGGTCCCGGGACGCCTGGCGGCGTGATCAGCGGTTGGCGTCGTTCAGCCGTCCCCAGGTCAATCCGATGATTAACAATAAGTTAGAACGATCCTTTCACAAACAATTTTGTTATTTAGAATCAATATACTAACTTAGTGCCTAAACTTTCAGCATAAGCTAGATGTCGGGGTGCAGAGCCTTGTTCCGGGCTTTGAACGCGGAGTGCCCACTGACTTATCCACAGGAGTGGGGGATAAAAAAGCCGTTACACGGTCTTGTGATTTGGTCAAAATGTCGCGAATCGCTAGTAAATGGCTAACTGCAACGGGGACGCTCCAAAGTCTGCGTCAAGCGTGGTCATATGACCGCCTTCATTTGGTTATACGATCAAACCGAGCAGTAACGCTTGCATCAATCGCCCATCAGTCTGAGTTAGTTAGCGGCGGCCAGCGAAACAAGACGCCGATGTCAATCGGCGCACGCCACTGGTATCAGACCCGGCGCACAGCGGGCTGAGACGGGTCATTAAGCGCGAAATTCACTGGCCCAATCCCACAGATGGCGATGACCGCCGGCTCGGGATGGCCGCGTATGACACCGTCATAGTGCGGCGTCCCGGCAACCCTGCGAACGAAACTTCCGGCTGACACCGGAACACAGGCTCCGGGATCGAAATCCGCCCCGCTGTTGCACCACCACGTGCCCGAGACGACGACGCATAACCGATCGCTCGTATAGTGGTGCGGCGCGCTCATGAAACCTGGCCACCAGCGTATCAGGGTGTAGTAAAGCCCTGGCTGGTTGATGTCTCCGGCCAATATGCAATTGTCCACGCTAGGCTCGGAGTACGCGGGATTTGGCTTCCACTGCAACTCAGCGGGCGGTCGGATGATGGTCTGCTCGGGGTTCAGCGGGCTGGCCGCCGCGCTTTCCACCAGACCGATCGGCAGGGACGAGAAGAGCGCGGCGAGCATCACGTCGCGGCGAAAAGCGGGCTGATTCATGAGCGAACTCCTGGTTTTGGACCAGTCTATCCGGTCATGGCGGCGATGTCTCCGGGTGACCATCCAGGCGGAGTAGATCGAACAATTCGACTAGCCCAGCGGACCAGCGTGATCCCCGGTTGTGTGTGAACAAATCGGTCCCTTCGTTGTCAAACCGTCAAGCCCATGGAGAGGACCGGCCCGCTGGATGGTCATTTACAAGGCAACGTGGATCAGTCAAATATTTGAACAACTATACTGCAATCGATGCTGGTCTCACGATTTTCGGTTGGAGCGTCTACAAGAATGCAGTACTACTGAAAATGTCAAAATCCCAGAAAATCGGCAATGGATGACGCTCCAAACTATACCGAGGTATCTCGCAGCCAACTTGATGGGAGGCGAAGCGAGTACACCCGCGCGCTACTCAGCGAGATACGACTGATTGTCAGGACGATCGCGAATGATCCGCTGAAAAGGCTCTCGGACCTCAAAGTCAACTACAGGTTCGCTAACGAGAAAGCAATCCGCGAGGTGACCGCGCCCGAGATCATCGAAATGATCTCCCACGTTGAGGCCATTGCTGACAAACAAGTCGGAATTGATCACATCGGGTTTCTCCAACTCGTTCGAGACGCGCTGGTTTCGATGACAACGCCGGCGACAGGACTGACCATTTCCTACACCGCCCTCGTCGCGGGAGACCAGCGTAGCGAGGCAACAAAGTTCGCGTTTTGCACTTGCCAAACAAGCCTACGACATGCTTCTGGACCGCGCTATTTGGCACCGTCGGCTCGCCTGGATTCTTACAATTATTGCGATCTTGTTCACGCTCTTTGCGGCGTGGGAAGCAACCAAGGCCGCCCTGGGCAAGAATCTGCTTCAGAATTTGGATTTGCTCCGAAATCAGCAGGCAATCATCGCAGCGGAACGGCTTAAGCTGGAGACTAGCCTGGACAAACCCGCGGACGAGGCCGCGCTCCGCGACCAGCTCAATCGCGGCATCATTCCGTGGTCCCTCATCCCACTCTGCAATAGATATCAGGCTAGACTTGCATCGCTTCCCGAGGGAATCAAACCAGGCAAAGAGCTGGACTTGGCTGCCGTTCGTCTGGAAACCTCTCCAGCGGAGCGTGAACTCTGCGGCCGCGACGTCATCGTGGCAAGCAATATACAGATCGCGCACTTTGACTTGATACGCTATCAACAGTCCTGGCCCGACCTGGTAGGCGGCGTCGTTGCGATGTTTGGAGAAGTTCTCGGTCGAACCGGTTTCTTCTCAACCGCATCGCGCAGCGTCTCATGTGTGGTGGCGCAATTGCCCGCTCTGGCGGGAAGTTCGTCCGGCGCCGCTGGACCCGACGAGACCCAAAAGAAAGCCGCCGAAGGCAAATCGTCTGCCGGATCTTCCTGTGACGACGTCGAATTCGCCATAGCGCCGATGTTGCAGGTAACCACGAACTATGTCTTGCCAATCATTTTTGGCTTCGTCGGCTCGCTCTTATACGTCCTACTCGACCACTCAACCAAGCTGCGATCCAATACTTTAAGCCCAAGAGACTTCCCGTTGATGATGCTTCGCCTAATACTTGGGCTTGTAGTCGCGGCTTGTGTTAGCTTGCTGATCAGCTCCAACGCGAGCCCAACTTCATCAATGCAGGCATCCGGTGTCCCGGCCGCCGGCACGTTGGTTGCCTCGCTCACGCTCTCGGCTTCGGGGATAACATTCCTGGCCGGTTTTGGGGCGGAAGCGGTCGTCCTGTTGCTGCAGAGCCTCGTCACACGTCTATTTACGTCGACAAAATGAACTTGGACCGACGCCAATTTGTTGACCGCGTCAAGACGCCAGGGACCTCTCCGGTTCTCAATGCGAATAAGTCGCGCTCTAAGTCGCAGCGTACGATGACCTAAGTCCGATATGCCACATATTGTGGAGTTATTGACTGGCTCCCACAGCATGCGGTGATTTTCTCTTGTGGGTAGGCTCGATCGTCAATTCAAGGGCGAGGGTGAGCGCCATTGCAGACATGATCGGGGCGTTGAGCGAAGTCTGCGCCGGTCTGCACGACCAGCGCAGAGGCCCGCGGCGCGACGGCGACTACACAATGGCGGACATTGGTCTGGCGGCGTTTTCGATCTTCTTCATGGGAAGCCCGTCGTTCCTTGGGCATCAGCAAGCGCTGGCGGAGGGGCACGGTCGGTCGAACTGCGAGACGCTGTTCGGCATGTCGGCGATCCCCTCCGACAACTACATCCGCCTGATGCTGGACGGCGCTTCGCCTGCGGCATTCGACGGACTGTTCGTGAAGGCGATCGAGGCAGCGGGGCCACTGACACCGTTCCAGTGTCTTGACGGGCGGGTGCCGATCGCGCTCGATGGGAGCGAGCACTTCTGTTCGCGCAAGATCAAATGCGAGCAGTGTTCGACACGGCGGCGCGCCGATGGCGGCACCGAATACTTCCACGCCTTCCTGGGTGCCAGCATGGTCGCACCGGGCCACAAGCAGGTCCTGCCCCTGCCGCCGGAATTTATCGCGCCGCAAGATGGGGCGGAGAAGCAGGACTGCGAGCGCAATGCCGCGAAACGGTGGCTGGCCCGGCACGGCGCCGACCTCGCTCACCTCCGGCCTGTCTATCTCGGCGACGATCTGTTTGCCTGCCAGCCGATCGTTGCCGCCATCCAAGATGCCGGCGGCAACTTCATCCTCACCTGCAAGCCAGCTTCGCATAAGACGATTGCTGAATACCTGCAGGGCGCCGAACTGCAAGAACATCGTCAGACCATCTGCAAACGCGGCAAGCGCACCACCACCACCTACCGCTGGCTCAACGCCGTGCCGCTGCGCGCCACGGACGATGCCATCCTGGTCAACTGGTTCTCCATCGAGACCTTCAACCAGCACTGCTTTGTAACTCTCAGTGTCGGGGTTCCTACACTCCCGCCTCCGATCGACCACAGATATCGACCATAGTCCGCGGGCCAGCCATCGCCGATCACGACGCGACTTGCCCAGTCAACTTCTCGGACAAAGCCCACAGGCGGCCAGCGGCCACCGGATCCATGGCCTGGGGAAAGATCTTCGACACGCCAGGCGCGCCCCGGGTCTCGCCCCAGTCGCTCGGGCCGTAATAGGCCCCTCCCTTGGCTTCGGGTGCCATCGCGGCGAACAGCACGGGCAACGCCGCGTCCTTGGCCGGTTGGGCGACGAGGTTAAACACCGTTTCGGCCACCCTCGCTAGAACGCTGGGGCCGCCACTACCGATCCCGTTGCCGATGATATCCGTCCTGGCCCACCCGGGATGCGCTGCCATGCTGCGCAGGTTCCAAAGGTTCTTGTCCGCTCGGCGCTGCAGTTCCAGCGCGAACATCAGCATAGCGAGCTTGCTTCGGCCATAGGCCCGCATGGGGCCATAGGTTTGCTCCGATAGGAAGTCATCAAGCTCGAGCGTGGCTCGGCGATGGGCGAGGCTGGCGATGTTGACGACCCGGCCACCCCCCGGGGCCGCACGGATCGCATCGAGCAGTCGGATTGTCAGGGCGAAATGGGCAAGATAGTTGACACCGATCTGCCGTTCAAATCCATCTTCGGTCCGTTCGCGCTTCGGCAGCCCCATGACCGCGGCATTGTTGATCAATATATCCACGACGCCGTCCCGCGCCGCCGCGAAGCGAGCGACCGAGCCGAGGCTATCGAGATCGAGAAACTCGAAGCGGAGCTTAGCGGCGGGTAGTTGCCCCCGTATCCGCGCAGCGGCCCGCGCACCCTTGTCAGGGTTGCGCCCGGCGAGGATGGTCGTCGCGCCATGTCGGGCCAGCGCGAGGGCGGTTTCATAACCGAGGCCGCCCGTCGCGCCCGTAACGATCACGACCTTACCATCGAGCCTTGGAGCGTCAGCTGGGGTCCAGCCGGTGTTCGCTGAGATAGTGGCCATCTGAGCATCCTTTTACTTGAATATTGGTTGGTCATACACTTGTGCGGTAGCATGGCACTATGCCGTGTGCTGACGAGCGCCGACACCGATGCGTTGGTCGGCACAAGCGTCTCACGCAGAGAATGCGGGAACGACAAACAAGCATGGCGCAGAACTGTGATTCCGCCAATGAAGTGCCTCTAGAGCCTCCGTAACGTTTCCTCCGCACGGAGGCGCCCTAATCGACCGGACCGCTCGCCAAACACAGGTTGCCTGCCCGTCAACCCGCTTCGCTGGCATGATCCCATACAAGGCTAGCGCTCGGAACAGCAGAATCCGGGAGGCAAACAGTGACGCCTAATTTCGAAGACGCTGTCATGCGCAAGGTCGCTTGGCATTTGATCCCCTTTCTCAGCATCGGCTACATGATCAACGCGCTCGACCGGTTCAACGTGTCGATGGCTGCTCTGACCATGAACACCCAGCTTGGGCTGACCGCGAGTGAATACGGCCTGGCCGCCGGCGCGTTCTTCTGGAGCTACGTGCTGTTTCAGTTCCCGGCCAATCTGATGCTCGCTCGTGTCGGCGCGCGTGTTTGGATCAGTATCATTATGGCGATGTGGGGCGTCTGCTCAACCGCCACCGCGTTCGTCACGGGTGAGACAAGTTTTGTCGCTGTTCGGTTTCTCCTGGGAATTGCCGAGGCTGGGTTTTTCCCCGGGGTCGCCTATTTCATGACGTGCTGGTTTCCGGCCTTCTATCGCGGCCGCATGATGGGGATTTTCTACGCCTTCGGTGCCCTTTCCGGCGTGCTGGGCGGTCCCCTCGGAGGCAACCTGCTAAAGCTTGACGGAACGTTCGGTGTTGCGGGATGGCAATGGATCTTCCTGGTCGAAGGCGTGCCGGCGATCCTGCTCGCTTGCTTTGGCTTCGCGACATTGTGCAACCGTCCGAGCGAGGCACCCTGGCTGGCACCCGAGGAGCGCGCGTGGCTCGAGCACCAGCTTGAGCAGGAAGCCGCGACCAAGTCCGGGCAAGGCGTCGGCCTGCTGCGCTCGATCGTCACCCCGCAAATACTGGTTCTGACCCTCGCCTACGCGTTGATCGCGTATGGCATTTATGCGATCGCGTTTTTTCTGCCGTTGATCGTGAAGTCGTTGGGACTGTCGAACACGGCCATCGGCTATGTGCTGATGCTGCCCAATATTTGTGGCAGCATCGGCATGATACTGATCTCTCGCAGTTCCGATCGGAGCGGTGAACGGATCTGGCATGTCGTCCTGCCGGTCGCCTTGGCGGGATTTGGCGCGATGGCCGCGGGGCTGCTGCTCGGGAATATCTATTTGACCATCGGGGCCTTTTGCATCGCGATGTTCGGCGTCTTGTCGAGCCTGCCGGTGTTCTGGAGCCTTCCAACGGCTTACCTAGGAGCAACTGCCGCGGCGGGCGGCATTGCCTTCATCAACTCGGTGGGCAACATTTCGGGATACGTTGCCCCCCAACTCACCGGCGTGCTGCGTGATGCGAGCGGCGGATACATGGTGCCGCTCGTGGTGACGGGGGGGATCATGTTTGCGGGAGCCGGCCTCGTCCTGGTATCCGGGATCCACAAACATGTCCTGCGGAGCGCTCCGGTCAGAGGGAACATCACTGTCCTGCATTGATCCCCCGCGATCGCTCTTCGGCCTGCCGATCGGCGGGGGCGCCACTCGCGCTTTCACGACGGCAGCGCGCCGGAAGCAGGCGCCGCGATCCAGATTGCGCGATGCATCGTAAAGAAGTCGTGCTCGACTTGCTACTCCGCAAGGGTAGACCAGTAATCAGTATAGATTCAACACCCACTTGAGGCAAAACGGTAATTCCTACACCAACGAAACATGTATCAAGCCGGTATCTTGCACGCCGCGTTCCGATAACTAACCTTACGGAACCGGATGGAAACTTTGCTTGACCCGATCCTTACCGAAGCTAAGCTTCAGCCCCATTAAACGGTCGGCGGTTGGCCGCGCGGATAGGGGGTTCGATCGATGCGCATTGCAGTTATTGGTGCCGGCGGGGTCGGTGGCGCGTTTGGTGGCGCCTTGGCGAAAGCTGGTGCCGACGTTACATTTGTAGCTCGTGGTGCCCATCTGCGAGCCATGCGCGCAAACGGCCTGCGCATCGAGGGCGGCCGTGGCGAAACCCTCATTGCCCCGGCACAGGCGACCGACGATCCGGCAACTATTGGAACAGTTGATCTCGTGCTGTTCTGCGTCAAGCTTTGGGATGTCGAAACCGCCGGCGCGTCGATACGCCCGCTGATCGGTCCAACAACGTCGGTGATTCCATTGCAGAACGGCATCGATGCCGCGGAGCGCCTGATCCCCATCCTCGGTGCGCCGGCGGTGATGGGCGGAGTGGCGCAGATCAGCGCTACGATCGCCGAGCCCGGCGTGATCCGGCAGACCGGCGACTTCATGCGTCTGATATTTGGCGAACTCGAAGGCGGCCATAGCGCTCGGGGTGAGGACTTTCTCGCGCTGTGTAAGAAAGCGGGCTTTGATGCGACCCACAGCGACCAGATCGTAACCGAGTTGTGGATGAAGTTCATCCTGTTGGCGACCAATTCGGCGCTCACGGCTGCGACCAGGTCGCCGATCGGGGTATTGCGCGAAGATGCGGACATCGCACCGCTGTTCCTCCGCGCCTCAGCGGAGGTCGCCGCGGTCGGCCGCGCCAGAGGCGTGCGTTTGCCGGGCGACGCAGAGCAGCGGGTCGTCGCCTTCACCCGAACCGCGCCACCCGCGATGATGGCCTCCATGGCGCACGACCTGATCCGCGGGAACCGGATCGAACTGCCCTGGCTATCCGGCAAAGTCGTCGCGCTTGGCCGGGAACTCGGCGTGCCGACGCCGGTGCACGAAGTGCTCTACGCGGTGTTGAAGCCCTTCACCGACGGCCGGCCGGCCTGATCACGAGATCGCAACGCGGCTCATCGCGTGCCACCGCATCATCCGCAGCTTTCCATTGCGGATCAACCGCCGCCGCAATAGCCACAATTCGGCTTCTGAGACCATTTGGACCGCCTCTTGCCGGGTAGGCTTGCGGTCGCGCAACTCGCGCAGCATCACTCGCCAACCCAGCATGGCCTGCTCCATGTGGCGCGTGGAGATGTCCTCTGAGATGCGGACATCCATCCCGACCCGACCCAGCATGCGGGTGACGGCGATGCCCACCGGCACGTAAGCCGGATCGCGCTTTTCCAGGGCAGACCAGCGGATAACGGTAGGGTCGAGCTGATCCAGCGGCGCCGCCGCCGTTAGCTCGGTCAGAACCAATTGGCCCCCTGGTTTCAGCACCCGGGCCAGCCCGTCCAGAATCGGTTCTGGTCGTGCGCCGGCCAGCGCCTCAAGCGCCAGGCAGTGGTGATGGCTTCTAGCGACGAAGTCCGGGTTTGCCGGATTCCAGACTTTGATGCTGACCTTTTTTCCCAAGGAGTTCTTGGTGAACAGCTTGCAAGCAGCAGCGAGCAGCGAAGGGTCGCTCTCCATCCCGGTCACCCAGGTTCCCATGTTGCGCGCGACGGAGCTGGCCGGGCCGCCGCTGCCGACACCGACGATCAGCAGGCTGGTAGCGGCCGAAGCGCCGAGCGGTCGAGCCAGCCGCAAGGTTTCAATCTCACCACCGGGAAAGATGAAGCCGGGGCCCCAAAGCTGGTCGGCCAGGGCCAGCCGGGCGGGCGGCCAGACGACCTGGCCGGTTGGCTCGACCTTCCTAGCGGTGGCTTCTGAATTGACTGCGGGGTCGGGCTCCGCGAAAACCAGCTCCCGCAGCACCTGCGCAGACGGGTGACGTGAAAAGCGCCCAATAATGTTGCGAACCGTGTCAGACAGCATGTATCGGTCTCTCCATCGACCGATCTTGATACAATAATGTTACCTAATCGTTTACAAAGAGTTAGTCGAACACGGTCAGAACGTAGCGCACGACCTCGGGACCGGGGACACTGGGCCTGTGCCGATGATCGCGCCCGGCGGGAATATGAAGCATGTCGCCCGGGCCAGCCTCCACCGTGTGGCTGTCGAAGCGGTAGCGAATGCGTCCTGACAGGATGAAGATCGAGTGGCCGGTCTCGCACCACTCCGCTTCCGGCGCGCTGGGGTCGGCCGCTTGAGGCGGGTCGGGCGCGCGTTCCTGATAGCGCAGGGCGATGCCGAAGCCGGAGACGGCTTCCCGCACCTTGAGGCGGTCAGTCACGTCGCGCAGCGGATGCTGGTTGACAGGGAAGAGGTAGGGGCTATCGCTCATATCGTCAGCCTAGCCGCTCGCCTCGCGCCCTGCCACCGTGGAACCAACTGGTGTTTTGCCGCCCGAGTGAAACGTTCGGGGAGTTTCGGGATGACCACCCAACCGGCGCATTCGGTGGATGCTGGTCTGGCGGGAGGGGTTGCGGCGGATGGGTTAGAGTCAACTCACCTCGGCGAGGCTGGTCTGGCCGCGGCGATGGCGGCACGGGCAGCGGCGGCGGCGGATGCCGCGGGATCGAGCATCGCCGGTATCGTCGTGCTGTGCGTGTCGCTTTTCGAAAACGCCGCCATCATGATGCGGGCGTCTCGCTTCATAGTCTCGATATCGATTGCGGGGAATTCCGACACGCCGCCATTGGTCAGCCCGGCGTTCGATGAGACGGCGGTGAGGGACGACGCGACGCGGGGCACCGAGATCGTCGATGTCGCGGGCCGCGCGCGAGGCGGCGGAGCGGCGGCGACGGAGGGGCGGGGGATTTTTCGGGACTGCTCCTGCCTTGCCTGGACCGCTTCGAGTATCTTCAGCGCCTGATCCGACGAGCGGCTAAGCGTCACTGCGTTGCAGCGGTAGCGGAGAACCTTGGTATCCGAGAGATCGGGGGCCATCGACAAACGCAGATTGTCCATAGCCGCTATGCTGAAGCCGATAATCCTGCCGACAAGGTCTAGTTCGGCCGGGCTGCTGGCTTGATAGGCATCGATTAGTTCCTTGATCGCGGCACGAGCGAGTCCGGCGTTTCCGGCCGCCGAGACCAGAAAGAACGGCAGCATGAACCCGAGGATGTTGCCAAGGACGCAATCGAAGACCGAAGGGTCGGCGTCCGGTTGGTTGATGGTCTGGGTGGGGGCTGATTGGGTCAAGGGTTTGGCTCTGGGTTGTGTTCGTGTAATGTTCCTATTTCTCTACCATGGGTTGTATGAGGAACACAACCGGAATCTGTGTTTTCGATGAGGCTTGAGGAGAAAAGTGTTGGCGGGATGGCTGGCGATGCGACGTAGTGGCCGTGACGCCTGTCATGCCGTCCGGCGGGCGCCCGGGCGGCAAACCTTGCTTACGCCGCGCCGCGGAGGACGAAGTTGGCATTGCCCTCGGCCTGGCTGATCCAGCCGTCCCACACGAGGGCGGCGAGCACAGCCTCGACCTGCGGGAGGACGCTTCGGCCTTCGCGGAAGCCGGGGGCGATAGCGGTGCTGAGGGGGTTGATCGTGGTGGCGGCGGCGCCTTGGTCAGGGTGGGGTTTTTGTGGGGCTGCGGCCGGTCCACCGAGGTTGAAACCGTGGAAGCCTGAACGCTTTCCCGCAGTGTTGGTCCCCGAACCGGTCCAAAGCAACTAACCAGCCGCCTTGGACCGGGGCAAACCCGGGACCGGCCGGCCACAAAGCGGGCGCGTTTCTTCCTTGGATCGGTGGGGCAGTGCGGGGGTGGGGGGCACGCTTTTAAGGCGGATGAAGGGGATAATGGGGATGAAGGGGATGTCTTGCTATCACGCCTGGGCGGTCACGCGGCGGATTTCTACTTTAGGCCGGCCGAAGTTTATGAGCAGGCACAGGGGCTTGCCTGTCGCTCGGAGATAGTTTCGGCATTGCGGGAGATGCACATCGCTCAGCGCGCCGACGACCTTGAGTTCGACGATTACCTGGTCCTCGACCAGCAGGTCGGCGGTAAATTCGCCAACGATAACGTCGTCGTAAAAGACGACGATCCCCCGCTGCTGGACGGCGCCGAGCCCGCACTTTCGCATTTCGTGGGCGAGGGCGTTCTCGTACACCTTTTCAACGAACCCATGACCGAGCGCATTGGCAACCCTGAAAGCACACCCAATGATCCGCTCGGTCAACGGCTCCAGCAACCGCGCATCCCCTCCATCCATCTGCATCCCCTTTATCCGCCTTGAAAAGCTTGCCTTCTCCCCCGTTCCGACTTCTGACGGACGCACATGCGTTACGCCGCAAGTATTAACGAACCATGAGTCCGTACGGGCGGCCGGCAATCGAAGCGCGGTTTCCTCCTATGGGGGCGTTCGGCGGGGTGGGGGGCACGCTTTTAAGGCGGATGAAGGGGATAATGGGGATGAAGGGGATGTCTTGCTATCACGCCTGGGCGGTCACGCGGCGGATTTCTACTTTAGGCCGGCCGAAGTTTATGAGCAGGCACAGGGGCTTGCCTGTCGCTCGGAGATAGTTTCGGCATTGCGGGAGATGCACATCGCTCAGCGCGCCGACGACCTTGAGTTCGACGATTACCTGGTCCTCGACCAGCAGGTCGGCGGTAAATTCGCCAACGATAACGTCGTCGTAAAAGACGACGATCCCCCGCTGCTGGACGGCGCCGAGCCCGCACTTTCGCATTTCGTGGGCGAGGGCGTTCTCGTACACCTTTTCAACGAACCCATGACCGAGCGCATTGGCAACCCTGAAAGCACACCCAATGATCCGCTCGGTCAACGGCTCCAGCAACCGCGCATCCCCTCCATCCATCTGCATCCCCTTTATCCGCCTTGAAAAGCTTGCCTTCTCCCCCGTTCCGACTTCTGACGGACGCACATGCGTTACGCCGCAAGTATTAACGCACCATGAGTCCGTACGGGCGGCCGGCAATCGAAGCGTTCGGCGGGCCGGGCGCAACTGGCAATGCAAGCAGGCATGGCGGCGGCTCTGCGGGTCTCACTTACGCCGCCTTCCGGAGGACGAACCCGGCGTTGCCTTCGGATTGACTGACCCAGCCATCCCAGACCAGCGCGGCGAGCACAGCCTCGATCTGCGGCAGAATGCGGCGGCCCTGTCGGAAGTTGGCGGCGATGTCGTAGCTGGACACCGGGCGGCTCGCTCGGACCAGGGAGGCCATGACGGCGGCGGTCTGTCCGAGGTCGCCGGGCGGGAATACTGCCTTGGGGCCGACTGGCCACGGGCTGGGCAGTCGGGGCGCATCGTGCCGCCACCGGGGTCGAGTTGCGCCTTTGTCGTCCGGCGGTGCCGAATTTGGCGATCTGGTAGTCGGGGCGGAGCCAGCGCACGAGGCCTTGGGCTTCCTCCTGCGTGCGCTCCTTGTTCAGGGCGACGAGGCGGGTGAGGATTTCGGTGTCCGGCAGGTCGGCCGGCCAGCCATAGGCGGCAGCGACGGCTGCATCCAGTTTGTCGTGGTCTTCGTTGAGGATGCCGACGAGGCCGTCGTCGAAGATGCGGCGGTCGGCGGAGTGTCGAGGTCTGCGGGCGCGGTGCCGGCCCGGAGTTTCTCCAGCACGTTGTAGAGGCCGGTCAGCGTCAGGTGTTCGTGCTCGGTCAGGACCCGCTTGCGGTGGGCGTCGAGGCGCTCGGCGATCTGACGGATGCGGTGCTTTTGCAGGTCGTTCGTGTCGGGGAATGGAAACGGGTCGAAGCAGCGGGATTTGGCGTAAGCGCGGGATCGTTGCCGACGCCGAGCCAGCCGCCCGCGCGCAAGGCCCAGACGATACGATGCTGCGGGAAGACAAGACACCCAAGCGCGAAGGCGTCGTCCGACCCGATCGCCACAAGCATGTTGTCCGGCAGCACGTCCAGCGTCGAGGAACTGGAAGACGCGATGCTTCGCGGTCTCGACAGTCACGATGTACCGATGCAGGCCTGGCAAGGGCGGACGAAGTTCCTGTCTGGGCTTGCCGAAGAACCACCAGTCTCGAAGATATTGCTGGGAATCACGTCGGTTGGAGACCGTTCCACTTGCTTGCCACGATCAACCTTCACCGTCGAAAGCAGGTGCTGGTAGATTTCAGGGAAGCGCTGTACGGACCTCCTCCGCCGTTAGGCCAAACAGGTCGATGACCATCACTCCACGTGGCGAGACGTCAGATCACGGCCGTTGCGATACGACGCGGATGTGGTTCTCCAGTCCTGGTCGGTTCCCGAAGCCCGAGCGCCTTCGCTTGTGCGGGCGTCACGATGAAGCCGGTGCCGTGCAGCTTCACACCGCGCGAACACAGGCCGTCGTTCGCCAGAAGTGGCATGGCAGTCCGTGACATCAACCCCCACCGTCAGGTCCGCATTGATCCGTCCACGTATCGTCGTGAACTCGATGACTGGCGCATCGGTATCCAGCCCGCTCTCCCGCACGACCTCCTGCAACGACCCCTCGTGCGTACCCGCTTCAGCAACTGTCATCGCGATCCGCACCGCGGCGGCATCTGGCGTCGCCTTCGTCCAGGGATGATCTGGGATCGCCATGACCAGCGACAGCGACGATTTGCCGCGTCAGATATCGCTCGGTGACGCGGCGCTGAAACACCTGAGTGATCGAGTTCGTCGTCACGAAGCCAAATCGGCGCAAGACGGAGCCGCTCGCCGTCAGGATCTCCGCCGCCTGGTTCCACCAGTACATCACGAAGTCGGCTAACTCGTTCATGTCCGCATGGGCACGCCAAAGGGCCTGCGCCTGCTCCTCGCCGAGCCTGGCGCGCAAGTCCTTGCCGCCGATGAAGGGGGGATTGCCGACGATGAAATCCGCCGGCGGCCAGTCCGCTCGCCGGGGGTTCTTGTAGGTGTAAACTTCGACGGCCGCGCCGTCGGCGTCACGGCGCGTTTTGGGCAGGCCCTTTGCGTCGCGGGCGAAGACAGGATCGGCCTGCAGGACCGCGTTCTCGACCTTGATATTATGGAACGCCCGCAGAATGGGTTCGTCGGGCATGCCGCCCTTGGTGCGGAAATGCCATTGCAGATAGCCGATCCACAGCACCAGTTCGGCGATCGCCGCGGCTCGGGGGTTGATCTCGAGGCCCAGGAACTGATGCGGATCGACGGTATGGCCTTGCAGGCCGCGCAGCGTTCCTGCCGCCGAGATCGGCTAGCGCCTCCAGCACCTCGCCTTCCAGGCGCTTCAGCAATTCCAGCGATACATACAGGAAGTTTCCGGTGCCGCAGGCCGGGTCCAGGATGTGCGTGCCGCA
The DNA here is from genome assembly GCA_963832865.1 of uncultured Pseudomonadota bacterium. Taxonomy (GTDB): domain Bacteria; phylum Pseudomonadota; class Alphaproteobacteria; order Acetobacterales; family Acetobacteraceae; genus Rhodopila. The sequence continues at coordinate 35,653 of CAWHWH010000038.1, read as the reverse complement.
AAGCTGGTGGTGAAACGACAGGATCGTCTTCACCGCGTCCTGTGGACGATCCGCCGCACGTTGGCGGCTGGCGGTGGACAGCGCGGCGTTCCAGTCGTTGCGCAACGGTTCCATCACCGTCGCGATCACCAGACGCTCGACGTAGGCGCGCGGGGTGTAGTGCGCGCCCAGGCGCCGGCGTTCCTTGGCGTCCAGCGCCTGTTCCAGCAACGCACCGAAGATCGAGGGATCGACCGCGCTCCAGTCCGCCTCGGCCGCGTGGCGCAGTTCAGCGATTTCCTCGCGGCCGAGCGCGATGACCGAGCGGTCCTTGAAGAACTCGCCGTTGAAGCGCCGAACTTGCATGTCCAGCGCGTGGGCGAACTTGCCGGTGTCCATTGCCTCCCATAACTGGCCGACCTTGTGCGGCAGGTTCTCGGGGTGCGCCTCGCAGTGGATCAGCACGTCGCGGAAGCCGTGGCGGGGAAGCAGTTCCACGTCGCTCGGCGAACATGGTGAACAGGCAGCGCATGAGGAACATGGCGACGCGTTCGGGGTCGTGGCCCTGCTTTTCCAACGCCTTGGACACCGCGGCGAGGCGCTCGGCGATGGCACGGGTCGCGCGGGCCGAGGCGCGGGCTGGGTCCAGGCTAAGCGGATCGGTCCAGATAGCGACCAAGCGGTCCCTGATTTCTGGCCGGCGCAGGTCTTCGAGGTAGATACGGAAGGACTGGCGGTCGGGAAACTGGGCGTAGTTCTTCCCCTGCCCGGAAAAGTCGGCATAGACCTCCAACACATGGCCGACGTCGCAGACCAGGACGAACGGTGGCCACCCATGATCGACAGGCAGCGCACGGGCGTAGCCTTCGGCCTGGCTGCGGGCGTTGCGCATCAGCACATCCCAGCCTCGATCGGCGGTTCGGGTGCCAGGGCGGTCGGGCTCCGTGGCGGGAAACAGGCTCGGCCGAAAGGACGGGGCCTTCGCATGGCCCTTCAGGCGGGATTGCTTGGCTTCGAGGACGAAACAGCCGCGCTTGTACAGGTCGATGCGGCGGGATGCGGCGGACCCATCCGGCAGGAAGTCCTTTACCGCTCGTTCGAAAACGTAGTCGTTGTCCCGGGTCGTGGCACCGGCTGGCTCTGGCATGGGAAGACCGAGCGTTTGGCAGAACTCGTTCAGGAACATGACGTAGTTGGCGCGTTCCTGGCCGCCTTCACGCCCTTGCCAGCGAGCGATGAAGGGCTCGATCGGTTGGCCGGGCCTGTCCTTGATCTGGCGCACCGTCCGAAGGTGCGGCAAAAAGGTTAATAAACGATTAAATGGTTAAAGATACGTTACGGTTTCTATAGAAAACGAGCGAGACCTGCTTGGAAGACTGGGCGTAGAGGTTCGCGGAAACGCGACTCACGGAACGAGTTCCAACGAAATGCTCGGGACGCGATCGTAAGGCTGGGTAATCAGGCGAAACACACCCGCATAGCTTGCACAAGAGGTCCCGCGATCGTGCATGGCGGCATCCCTTGAGGATTGCTGATCATAAGCTAGGTTACGATTAAGTGCTTGTACGATCGGATTTGCCAGCCATGTCTCATGCTACCGCCACGTTCCGAGAGGATATCGCTGGCCGCCCTGCTTCAGCCAGGCAGTCGCGTACAAAGCTGCTGCGCTGGGGGCTGATGGCCGGTGGGGTGCTCGCGGTCGTGATCGGCGGGGGTTTTTATTGGCTGTCCACCGGGCGCTGGGTCGAGACTGACGACGCCTATGTTCAGGCCGACAGCATGACGCTGTCCACCGACGTGTCGGGTGTCGTCGCCTCGATCCCGGTGCACGAGGGCCAGGCGGTGACCAAGGGGGAAACCCTTTTCACCCTGGACCCGCAGAAGTTTCAGATCGCCCTGGACAATGCGCGCGCGAACCTGGCCCAGGTACGGCTCAACATTGAGGCGGCGAAGGCTGACTATCAGGCGGCGCTGCGCGACACTGCCGCCAAACAGCAGCAGGTCAATTCCGACCAGTCGACTTATGACCGTTACGCGGTTCTGGTAAAACAGCATGCCGTCACGGAGCAGGAGACCGACGACGCCCGCTACAAGCTGGCAGCGGATCAGCAGGCGGTCAGAGCCTCGGAAAGCCAGGCGCGGGCGCTGTTGGCTAAGCTGGACGGTAAGCCCGAAATCGCTGTCGGGGATATGCCGTCGTTCAAGCAGGCACAGGCTCAGGTGGCGGAAGCCGAACGCGAGATGAACCACTCGGTGGTGCGGGCGCCGTATGATGGTATCGTTACTCAGGTGAACAAGCTGCAGATCGGGATGTATCTGGGTGCCAGCACGGCGGCGTTCGGCCTGGTTTCCACCGATCATGTCTGGGTGGAGGCGCAGCCGAAGGAAACGCAGTTGACCTATGCCAAGAACGGCGATCCCGTTGATGTCAGCTTCGACATCTATCCCGGGCGGACCTGGAGCGGCACGGTGGAGAGCGTCGCACCGGCCACCGATCAGAACTTTTCGCTGTTGCCGGCGGAGAATTCATCCGGCAACTGGGTGAAGGTGGTGCAGCGGATTCCGGTTCGGGTCCGGGTCGAAATGAAGCCTGGCGATCCACCGCTGCGCGCGGGCATGAGCGCCGATATCGACATCGATACCGGTCACGTCCGCACTTTATCAGACCTGTTCTAGGACTTGTCTATGCCTAGCCAGCAGCAGGAGGCCGTGCCGCATCGCGCCATCATAACGGTGTGCGCGATGTTGGCGACGTTGATGCAGTCACTGGATTCCACCATCGCAAACGTTGCCCTGCCGTATATGCAGGGTAGCCTGTCCGCGAGTTCCGATCAAATCACCTGGGTGCTGACGTCCTATATCACCGCGGCGGCGATCATGACCGCACCCGTGGGTTGGTTGTCGGCACGGTTTGGCTTGAAGCGACTTTATCTGATCTCGGTGCTTGGGTTTACCGTTGCGTCAATGCTGTGCGGCGTCGCCGGGACGTTGCCGGAAATGGTGGGGTTCCGGCTGCTGCAAGGGGTATTTGGCGCCGCCCTGGTGCCGCTTTCGCAAACGACGATGCTGAACATCTACCCGCCGGAAAAGCGTGGTTCGGCGATGGCGATCTGGGGCATGGGTGTGATGGTGGGGCCGATCCTGGGGCCCACTCTCGGCGGCTATCTGACCGAACTGTACAATTGGCGATGGGTTTTCTTTGTCAACTTGCCGTTCGGAATGTTGGCGACGGCGGGGATGGCGGCGTTTCTGCCGAAGACGGACGCGGCGTCGGGGATGAAGTTCGACTGGTTCGGCTTCGGCGTTTTCGCGATGGGCATTGCCGGGTTTCAGTTGATGCTCGATCGCGGCGAGACGCAGGACTGGTTTGGCTCCTCCGAGATCATTATCGAAGCCGTCATCGCGGGACTAGGGTTTTACCTCTTCGTCGTGCATATGTTCACCGCGCCGAAGCCGTTCATTACGCCCGCAGTGTTCAAGGACCGGAATTTGTCGGCCGGGCTGCTGGTGATGTTCGCGGTGGGGATGGTGCTGCTGTCGGTATCAGCGTTGTTAGCGCCGTGGCTGCAGGAACTGGGGAATTATCCGGTCGAGACAGCGGGGCTGGTGATGGCTCCGCGCGGCTTCGGCACGATGGCTGCCATGCTGATCGCGGGCCGATTGTCGAACAAGGTCGATGCGCGTTTGCTGATGGCGTTCGGGATCGTTGTACTATCCTGGAGCTTGTACCGGATGACGGACTGGACGCCCGCCGTATCGGAGACGACGATGGTGGTGAACACGATCTTGCAAGGTGCGGGATTGGGGTTCGTGTTCATTCCGTTACAGGTGATCGCGTTCGCGACCTTGGATCCGGCGTTACGGACCGAGGGCACGGCATTGCTCAGCCTGTTGCGGAATGTCGGCAGCGCGATCGGCATTTCGGTGACGGGCGCGATGGTGACGCAGAATGGGCAGATCGAGCATTCGGTGCTGACGGGATATATCACGCCGCTGAACCGCGCGTTTCAGGGCGCCGCTGCGGATTTGATGCCGACGACGGCTCACGGGGCTCAGATGCTCAATGGAATTCTCAACCGTCAGGCGGAGATCATCGCTTATAATGACGACTGGAAGCTGATGATGCTGACATCGCTGCCGATGCTTCTTCTGCTGCTATTGATGCGGGGGCCGCAGAAAGGCGCTGGAGGGGGCGCTGACCGGGCGGCGGTTATCGATTGACGTGCGCCACCCGATGCGTCGTGAAAAGGAATTTGGGCGCGCGTGGAAAAAACTCCGGGTTCCCACCGAGCTTCATTCTCTGATAGCCTGGAGCCCACGATCGCTCGGCAGGATTAGCGCGCTCAAGAGAATGTCAGACGGCATCGGCGTTAATTTGCGCTAGAAGTATTGCACTCAGCGTCCGGGATCTAAAGAGTCATTCACTTTATAGGTAGTCCGAGAGATTTTCGGTCCACGGGAAGAGCCGGAATCGGGGGGGCGGAACGTGTCTGGTTACTTGGAATCTTTCGACCGCAACGGCCGGGGAAATGACTGCGCGCGAGTGATATGAGATGGCCGCTTGGCTTTCTCGTTTGATTGTCGCTGGGGTTATCATCGCGGCGGCACGTCCGGTGTTTGCCGATGGTCTCAAGTTCGCTGATTTGCTTGCTCGGGCGGAAGCACAGGCCGCGGCGGGCCATCGATGGGCACCCTCGGGTGACAACATGACCGAAACGGTCTCGGCGATGATGGAGCTCATTTCCTCTGCCACGCCCGAACAGTTGGCGGAGCTGTCGGACTTGCTACAGAGAGATGCGACGCGGCTTCCGCACCCGGCCGCGGCGTCCGAGGCAACCCCTGAGTCTGCCTCACCCGCCGCGGCGGCGGAGCCGGATCGGGCCGTGGAACAACCCGCTGTGCCGGCAAAGAGGTTTGAGCTGGACCGGCCTGTGGGACGATCCGCTGGGTCGGCGGCGACGTCGGAGCCAGATCGGCCTGTCCAACATCCCGCTGCGCCGGCGACGAGGTTTGAGCTGGACCGGCCTGTGGGACGATCCGCTGGGTCGGCGGCGACGTCGGAGCCAGATCGGCCTGTCCAACATCCCGCTGCGCCGGCGACGAGGTTTGAGCTGAACCGGCCTGCGGAGCGATCTGCTCTGTCGGCGGCGAGGTCCGAGCCGGAGCGGCCTGCTGAAAGATCTGCTGTGTCGGCCGCGAGGTCTGAGCCGGACCGCCCGGTCTCCCGCCCTGTAACGCCGGAGCCGGATCGGACCGTGGCGCGGCCTGTTGTGCCGGCGGCGACCTCGGAGCCGGATGGGCGTGCCGCACACCCCGGCGTGCAGACGATGGCCACGGAGCCGGAACGGGCTAGCACAAAACCAGCCGCTTCGGTGGCTGGCCGGCCGAGCCCTCGAGCGACGGATTTGCTAGCACGGGGGCAGGAGGCTGAGCAATTGGGGGATGTCTCGGGCGCGCGGCGGTTCTATGCCAGCGCAGTTCAGCTTGGCAGCGCGACAGCCGCGCGCAATCTTGGACGCCTATATGATCCCGTCTTCGTCAAGCGAACCGCGCTTGGCGGTATCGATCCAGATCTTTGGCAGGCCCGCCACTGGTATGAGTTGGCTATCGCCATGGGCGACCCCGAGGCTGCCCCCCTTCTTGAAGCGCTGGCCCTGAGGTGATGATGCACCGCCGTACTTTACTATCGGCTCTTCCCGCCGCTGCGCTCGCCGCAGGTTTGAACCCCACTCTCGCCGCCGTAGGGCAACCGGTCACGATCGGGATCATGGGAGGTGAAATCGATGGCACCTTCATGCGGGTCGCGACCGATCTGACTTCGGTTCTTAACTCGAACGACATGAGGATCGTGCCGATTGTCGGGAAGGGATCGTTACAGAATATCGGCGATTTGCTACATCTTCCTGGGGTGGATCTGGCTTTGGTGGCGGCGGATGCACTGACCTATGCTCAGACAGCCCATCTCTACCCGGGCGAACTGGGGAAAGTCCAATATATCTGCAAACTCTACGAGAATGACGTGCACGTCTGCGCGCGCCCGGAAATACAGAGTCTGTCGGATCTGCAAGGAAAGCCTGTCAATATCGACGTGGATGGCGCCGGCACCAACCTGACCGCACGTGCGGTCTTGAAGATATTGGGTATTGCGCCAGATTTGCGGACGGATGAGGCGGGGATCGGACAAGAGAAGCTGCGCCGCGGGGAAATCGCGGCCAATATTTATGCCGCCGGGAAACCCGTCCGCCTGTTTGCCACGGCGCCGGCCGGGACAGGGCTGCATTTTATCCCCATCCCCTCGAACCAGGAGATTGAAAAGGTCTATGTGCCGGGCGGTCTGCTTACGCATGCCGAATATCCGACGCTGGTCCCGGAAGACGCGCCAGTCGAGACGGTGGGCGTTGGCGTTACGCTAGCGGTTTTCGGATGGCAGCCGAGTTCGGTTCGGTACCGGAACTTGGTCAGTTTCGTCGATGCGTTTTTCACGAAGTTTCCGGAATTGCTGAAGCCGCCACACCATCCGGCGTGGCACAATGTCAACCTCGTTGCCGCGCAGCCAGGGTGGATCCGGTTTCCGGCGGCCGAGGCGTGGCTTGCACAGCACCGTCCTGCTGCGCCAATACTTGCCGATGCGAAAATGCAGGAGCAATTCGAGGCCTATCTTACGCAGCACGGCGTTCCGCAACTGACACCGGCGCAGAGAGAGGCCACCTTGCAATACTTTCAGCAGCAACTGGGACAGGCGCATTAAGAGATCCCGGCTGGAGGACTTTACCCGCCGGCGGAACTGGGCGAAGACCGGGTAGTGCCGGCCGGCCCAGAGCCCGCGGGAGATACACGCATGATGATCCGACGCCTTGCCTTGATCGCCGTCGCTGTGATGTTGGCGATCGCGCCGACCCTGGCGCAAGACAAGCCGGTGACACTGAAGATGTCGTCCTGGGTGCCGCCGGCACAACCGCTCAATCCGTCTTTGATCGCCTGGGCGGCGGATATTGAGAAAGAATCCGGCGGCAGCATCAAGGCGACGCTGTTTCCCTCTGAGCAGTTAGGGAAAGCGTTCGATCATTACGACATGGCACGTGATGGAATCGCCGATCTAGCCTATGTCAATCCCGGCTATCAGCCTGGGCGGTTTCCGATCGGTGCTGAAGTACGATATGGACGCGCCGATGTTCACCACGACGTTCGTCTGGACGATGAACCAGGCGAAATACGACTCGCTGTCGGCGGGGCAGCGCAAGGTCATCGACGATCATTGCACCAGTGAATGGGCGGAAAAAGTCGCCACCCCGTTTGCTGAGTTCGAGCATAACGGGCGGGCTAAGCTGGCGGCCGAGGCCGGGCATCAGGTTTACGCGCTGACGCCGGACCAAATCGCGGCGTGGCGTTCGGCTGCGCAACCACTGACCGCGCAATGGGCGGCGAAGGTCGAGAACGGTGACAAGGTGCTGGCCGATCTGAAGGCGGCTCTGAAGCGGCACGACGCGCTCGCCGAATGATGGACCGATTTATCGACACGATCGAGTGGCTGGCGGCGGCGTTTGTCGGCATTGTAGCGGTGGATATATTCATTAGTGTGCTGTTGCGTTATTTCTTCGCCATCTCAATTCCTGACAGCTACGATTTTGGCAAGTTGTTATTGGGGATCCTGATTTTTTGGGGGATCGCGGCAACGAGCTACCGGGGCGGGCATATCACTGTCGATTTGTTGTGGTCGGCGGTCGGGCCTCAGGGGAAGCGCGTGATCGACGTATTCGCCACTTTGGTCTTGCTGTTTGTCGTGACGGTGCAGACGATCATGCTGTTCGACAAGGTCCGGCTGACGTATCTGGACAACGTGCAGACTTATGATCTGCGTATCCCGACCTGGCCGTTTGCGTTGGTGGCGTGGTTGGGCGATGTCTCGGCGGTGCTGCTGATCGCGATCCGCACCTGGCGGTTGATCTTCTATCCATTGGCGCTGACCGAGCCCGCCGGCACGAAGGCGGTCGAATAGGATGGATTTGTCCAGCGAGGCGGTGGCCGTTATCGGCTTCATCGTGCTGTTCGCGCTAATGCTACTCCGGGTGCCGGTGGGCATGGCGATGGGATTGGTGGGGGTCAGTGGGTTCGGCTACATCACCGGTGGAGGGCCGGCGCTGAAGATGGTCGGCCAGACGTCGATGCGGATCGTTACCGACTATACGTTCGGTGTGATCCCGATGTTCCTGCTGATGGGTTCGGTCGCGTCGCGCACCGGCATGAGTCGCGAGTTGTTTCAGGCGGCAAACCGGTTCGTTGGCCATTGGCGCGGCGGCCTGGGGATCGCCACGATCGCGGCTTGCGCGGGGTTTGCCGCGATCAGCGGGTCCTCGGTGGCGACGGCGGCGACGTTCTCGACCGTTGCGTATCCGGAGATGCGCAATTTCGGTTATCCGAAGTCGTTTGCGACCGGCGTTATTGCCGCGGGTGGAACGTTGGGGGCGATGTTCCCGCCCTCCATTGTGCTGGCGGTTTATGGGCTGATCACGCAGCAGGACATTGGAAAATTGTTTATCGCGGGGATCCTGCCCGGGTTGCTCGCGGTCAGCATGTATATGGCTACCATCGCTGTCATTGGTGCAGTGCGGCCTGGGTGGCTGCCGGCTGCTCGGGTGGCGTCGTGGCGGGAGCGGTATCAGGTGGTGAAAGAGGTCTGGGCGCCGCTGCTGCTGTTCGTGTTCGTCATCGGCGGATTGTATGGCGGCCTGTTCACGCCGACCGAGGCCGGGGGCATGGGCGCGGGCGGCGGCGTTTTGATCAGCGTGGTGCGGCGGCGGCTGTCGCGGGCCGATCTGTTGGCGTCTCTGCTGCAGGCGACGCGGACGGCGGCGGCGGTTTTCACCGTGCTGATCGGGGCGATTTTGTTTGGGTATTTCCTGACCGTTACTCAGACGCCACAGAAAGTAACTGCGTTCATTACGGGGTTGGGATGGGGACCGATCGGCGCGCTGGTGCTGATCATGCTGATGTATCTGGTGCTGGGTTGCCTGATGGACGCGATGGCGATGGTGATCCTGACGGTGCCGATCATCTTTCCGGCGATTACGGCGCTGGGGTTCGATCCAATCTGGTTCGGGGTGATTGTCGTCATGACGGTGGAACTCGGGTTGATCCATCCGCCGGTCGGGATGAATGTGTTCGTTATCAAGACGGTGGTGCAGGATGTTTCATTCAGTACGATCTTCTACGGGGTGATTCCGTTCGTGCTGACGGATCTCGTTCGCTTGGCGATCCTGATCGCTTTTCCGGCGATTGCTACGTGGCTGCCGGAGCGGATGTGAGGTATCCTGTGATGCGCTCTAACCGAGGATAGCCGGTTATGGATCCCCTCGCCCGCCGCAAACTTGGACGCACTGACGTTGAGGTCACGCAACTCGGCTTGGGCGGTGCGGGGTTGGGCGATTTGTTTGACGTGGTCGAGGACGTTGACGCGAATGCCACGTTGCGGGCGGCGTGGGACGCCGGCATCCGCTACTACGATACGTCCCCGTGGTATGGGCGGGGGCAGAGCGAGCACCGCTTTGGGCGGGCGCTGTATCGGCGGCCTCGGGCCGATTATGTCCTGTCGACCAAGGTCGGCCGGCTGTTCCGAGCGGTCCACGATGCGGAGAATTTCGAGCATGGGTTCTGGCGTGGGGGCCTGAAGTTCCAGCACCGATTCGATTATAGTTACGACGGCGTGATGCGGAGCTTCGAGGACAGCCTGCAACGGCTCGGCGTGCCGCGCATCGATTTGCTGTTGATCCACGATCTGGACATTGGTCATCACGGCACCGATGCCAAAGTGACTGCTTATTTGACCGAGGCGCACAATGGCGGTTTGCGCGCGCTGTTGGAGCTCAAGCAGGCTGGGCTGATCGGTGGGTTTGGGGCGGGGATCAATGAAGCCGGGATGATGCCGCGGTTCCTCGACCTGATGGATCTCGACTTTTTCTTGGTGGCGCTGCCTTACACATTGCTGGATACGGATGTGCTCGACAGCGAATTTCCGCGTTGCACCGAGCGCGGGGTGGGATTTGTGATTGGGGCGCCGTTTGCTTCGGGGATTCTGGCCACCGGGGGTGTGCCCGGGGCGCGCTACCGTTACGCTGACGCGACGCCGGAGATTCTGGCCAAGGTCAGGCGGATCGAGGCGGTCTGTGGCCGGCACGGGGTGCCGCTGTCTGCCGCCGCGTTGCAATTTCCGCTGGGTCATCGCGGCGTGGCGTCGGTGATCCCTGGCGCGCTATTGCCGGAGCACGTGGATCGTAACGTGGCGGCGTTCCGCCACGCGATCCCGGCGGATTTCTGGGCTGAGTTGAAGCACGAGGGGCTGCTGCGGGCGGACGCGCCGGTGCCGTGATTTCGGTCGCGTCGTAATCCGTCGTGGCCGGCGCCGGGTTTATGGTGCCGATCCAGGCAGATCCGTGGATGGTAGGCCTTCGCCCACCATGACGGCCGAGGGAGACCGTTATTCCGACGGGGGGAGAGACCGTTACTCCGACGGCCGGGGGAAACCCGTTACTCTGCGGCTTGTGCCACCGCTTCCTGCTTCCAGGTGTGCAGCGCGGGCAGCACCTCCTTGGCGTAGAGCTTCAGGCCACCCTCCGCGAGATCGTAGGGGATGCCACCGAAGCGGAATGATGTCGCGAGTTCGAATGCGCCTACGATCTTCCGGCGTTCCTCGAACATCCGGAGGATGTGGTCCGGGGTTCCCCATACGGCGGCTTGGAGGAAGGCGGATATGATGCCGTCCATGCCGACCTCCTTCGCGAGGGCGATCTTCTGGGCGTAGGCGTCGTAGCCTTTGACTTGCGAGAAGTGCTCGCCGAGCAGTTCGTAGTGAAAGAAGTTACTTTCGACGAACTTGCCCATGTACTGGCGGGCTTTTTCTTCGGCGCCATCCATGGTGGGGGTGCAGATGCAGAAATCCGCCAGCAGAGGCGGCAGCTCGGGGCCGCCGTGCAGTTGCCGGGTCACAAAGCGCCGAAAAACCTCCATGTGTCAGAGATTTCATGGAAACCCAACTGGGCGAACCGGACACTCCTAATTATGTATGTTGTTCATGAAGCAATCCGCCAATATCCCGAATTGACACCACAAAGTCTGCCGCAGAAATGATATGGGCATCGGTTGCAGATACGAGTTTAATACTCAGATAGACTTTTTCATAGGCTACAGCATACGTACCTGTCACGATGGCCGCGGCGTTGGGGGGTGCCATAAGCGCACGGCGATCTCGGGAGAGGAGAAACTCGCCCTCGCCTTGATTGAAACTGATTGCGCTGCGAAGACGGATCTCAGAAGCCAAATGTCCGTCCTGCACAAGGCGGGTGCGGATGAATTCAGATACAATATTGCCGAGAGCGGAAGCCCTATCCACGTGCTGCGTCTCCGATATGGTGGCTACTATGATCGGAGTATTCGCCGTGACATCGGGCGCCGCCGCAAGGATCAGATCAACAGCACGGTAAGTCAGAATGCCAAGGTCGCCTCGCTCGTACGGCGATGCCCCTATCGTTGCCGAGCTGATCGCGGTGGTCTGTGGGTCATTCACGCATCCAATAACTACCAGAGGCAGGACCACAGCCATACGTAGCATGAGTTTATTCATCGCGCGCTGGCTCGCTGGGTTTCTACGGGTCATATCGGATCAGGCGGGTACGAAGCGGCGTATTGTTGCTCCACGAGACCGAGGGGCTCAGGCTTGTCGCCTTGGCGTAGAGGGGAATGTCGGATGCGCGGATATAGACTGGCGCTTGAATCTTCATAACCACGCGATCATCGGCGATAATCGTCGCTTGCCAGATGGCCTCAGCGTTCATCGTCGGCGTAATGGCGATTATACCGTCGAGGAGGAGGCCAGCACCGACCGCCGACCAAGCCGCCGCGTTTGCTGCTGTCCACGTTGACATCGGCAGCGAGTCAGCAATGACAATTCCAGGAATAGCCGCAACAGCTACCGTTGTTCCGAGAAGACCCGGAGGCTTGTCACGTGGCCCCCATCTAACGAAATTCACGTCCAGGTTCACCACGGTTGCATTTGCGGGGGCCCGAGCAACTATTCCACCCCTCCGAAGGATGTCAGCCTCCAGCTCGCTTGCTACTTCGGATATAAAGGCTGAGTTGGGAGCCTGTATTCGGACAAAAATTGGTTTCTGTTGTGGTGTGTCCAGCAGGCCGGACTGCGCATATGCGGGCAGCAGTCCGTGAGCGGCGATGGCCGCGCCGATCTTTAGGGCTACGTCATTCCAGTCGCGGACAGTGTTCTCACTGCTCTGAAAGTCCGGGGCCTTCGGCTAACCGCGGGTTGATTGCAGCCCGCGAGCAGATATGCCGCAGCGGCTAAGCTCAGCATAGATTGGCGTCGCATGCCGTCGCTCCAGGGCTCAATATTGGACTGCGTCAAAACGGTTTGTAAACTATATGGACAAATGGGCGGGTGTCAACGGTTCTGTTGGACCATCGGAGGCCGATATGGCTACCAATCGACCCGTGTCCCTCATGCTCCGTAGTCTCTATTTCCAACCATCGCCAACCCGCCCTAAGCTGCCGGCAGGGACGGAGAAGACGGGCATGTGCGTATGGTGCTGGAGATCGGTATGGGGGCCGACCCCACCAAGGCGGCGGTCCGGGCGTTGCGTGACGCGCTGTAGCACAATTCGCACAACGGGGTCCACGCTTTGGTCTGAACCACGAATTCCACGCAGGTCGAGGTCACGGTCGGCGTGCCCCACCCGGAGCGGGTGGAATCGAAGCCGGTGTCGGCGGCGAGTTGGGCCAGTTGGATTTCCTCGTCCTAAACCTGGGTGTCGGAAATGTTGGTCCAGCCTTAACTGGTGAAGGCCATTTGAGCCGACGTCTACCGGGTTCGGTCCGTGGGTGTGTTCAGGGGGTACAGTTCCATGGACGCGGGCGGACGGCAAATGTCGGGGTTGGGGAGGCGTTGCTCGTCGTATTCAGCGCCGCGCAGCCATGCGGCGGCCGCCAGCACCAGCGACGGCCAGCAGCGACACCACCCACCGCGCACGAAAATTCCGTCGCATTAACCAAATCTCAATGTCGCATTAGCGAAACCTTAATAATTTCGAGTCAGTTTGACCTTTCGTGTACCAGCCAAAAGTTAAGGGTGTACTTATGCAAAATCTCCCTTCGCTCTCGGTGCGACACTGATGGCAGCCGGCAATCTCGTTGGTCGTGCCAGCGTGCAACAAGGCGGCGGGGCTCGAGTGATTACGCCACTTGCGTGCGCCAGTGAAGGCCCGATCTTTAGACGTTCTCCCAAAACCCCCGCCGTGTTCCCGCGCGTCCGGGCCGCGGTACACCTGGGATCCTGGTTGACCAATGCGGTTGCTAGCGACCAGCCTCGTGTGCGCGATGGGCCGCTAAAGCCAGCCAGCCAACATAGTCAAAATAGTCGCGCCCAGAGTCAGCTTAAGCCGTTTAGTTTCATTTACTCAGAGAGATAGCGAACATGACCACCATGGCAGCGATCGAGCGGTTCAAAGCCTCGTTGACGGAGGATGGGCAGTATCGACTGCTCGTCGAACTCGATCCAAGACTATGCGATTTACATGCTCGACCCCTCGGGCTTCATAACGAGTTGGAACCCGGGTGCGAGGCGCTTCAAGGGATACGAGGCGTCGGAAATTATTGGGAAACATTTCTCAATCTTCTATACCGATGAAGATCGGCAGATTGGTGTTCCGACGCTTGCTCTGTACATGTCAGCTCAGCACGACTTTTTCGAGAACGAAGGCTGGCGCCTGCGCAAAGATGGCAGCCGGTTCTGGGCGCATGTGGTGATCAATCCAATCCGCGATGTATCGGGAGAACTGGTTGGCTTTTCGAAAGTTACACGCGACCTAAGCAAGCAGGAATCTGCTTCGGCTGCTTTAAAGCAAATCGATTATCAGTTTAAGCTGCTTGTGCAAGGGGCCACTGATTGCGCAATCTACATGCTTGATCTGGAGGGGAGGGTGATCAGTTGGAATCTGGGCGCCGAAAAGATCAAGGGGTATGCCTCGCACGAAATCGTAGGCCGCCATTTCTCGCAGTTTTACACCGAGGAAGATCGAGCGAAATGCGAGCCAGACCGGGCGCTTGCGGTCGCTGCCAGAGAAGGGCAGTACGAGAAGGAGGGCTGGCGTGTGCGTCAAGATGGCTCCCGCTTCTGGGCGCACGTTGTTATCAATCCAATCATGGACGCCGACCGGAAGGTGATAGGGTTTGGCAAAATCACACGAGATGTTTCCGCGCCCCGGGCGGCGGAGCTTGCCCTTGAACGAGCGCGCGAGGCGATTCTTCAGTCTGAAAAGATGGAGGCTGTCGGTCAACTAACCGGAGGGGTTGTGCAGGATTTCAACAATATCCTGACAGAGGTAATGGGTCACCTGGAAGTTGTAATTAACCGGCTTCCGGAGGATCCGGATATCACGCCTCTTTTGATCGGCGCTCGTCAAACTACATATCGGGGTGCGCTGGTTACCCAACGCATGCTCGCGTTCGGTCGCCGCCAGGAGCTCAAACCCGAGACCGTCGATTTGCTACCCCTCATCAACGGGATGATTGATCTTTTGCAAGACACTCTCGGCCCCGATGTGACGATCGAAATTGACTTCCCCCCTGTCCTCGAAACCGTTTTGGTCGATGCCAGTCAGCTGAGGTTGGCGATACTCAATCTTGCAATCAATGCGGGCGAAGCGATGCCGGACGGAGGGGCGGTCACAATAGCGGCGCGGGAGCGAAACAGCCGCCTAGAGGAAAGCGACGAACTCGGGATCGGGCGACGGGTCTGCCTATCTTTCACCGATAGCGGCACTGGCATGGACGAAGATACTTTGGCGCGTGCTACCGAGCCCTTCTCTTCCACCAAAAAGGTTGGCGAGGGGTCTGGCCTAGGATTGACGATGGTCAATCGATTTGTCGAGCAATCCGGTGGGATGTTCGTTCTCGAAAGTAGAAAGGGCGTCGGCACCACTGCCGAGCTTTGGCTTCCTGCCGCGGGTGACATCCTTTGGGACTGATCCCCACCCGAACGAAGCGTATCGCGGCTGCGGTGTGACTTGGCGGGGACTCCGGTTGCGGGTCGCTTGTGCAGGTTCCGAGAAGACCCGGAGGCCTGTCACCTGGTCCTCATCTAACGAGATTCACGTCCATGGTCGGAGCGTGACCGCAAACGTGGGGGTATAGGGAGGCGTTGCTTCGTCATACGCGTCGCCTAGCCATGCGGCGGCCGTCAGGACTATGGCCGCCACAGTGACACCACCCACCGCGCACGAAAAAAGTCCGTCGCATTAACCAAATCTCAATAGTTTCGCGTCAATCTGACCTTTCATATACCAGCCAAAAGCTAACGGAATACTTATGCAGAATGTCCCTTCGTTCTCGGTGCGACGATGATGGCAGAACCCAAGCGGTGTTCCCGCAGGTGGGGGCCTCACTACACCTTCGATCCTGGTTGACTAATGCCGTGGCTAGAAAACGGGTCTCGTGTGCGCGATGGGCCGCTATGCCAGCCGACATAGTGCCCCCACTCAAGCCGTTTAGTTTCATATAATCTGAAAGATTACGAACATGACCACCATGGGAGCGATCGAGCGGTTCAAAGCCTCGTTGACGGAAGACGGGCAGTATCGACTTCTTGTCGACTCGATCCAAGACTATGCGATTTACATGCTCGACCCCTCGGGCTTCATAACGAGCTGGAACCCAGGTGCGGGGCGCTTCAAGGGATACGAGGCGTCGGAAATTATTGGGAAACATTTCTCAATCTTCTATACCGATGAAGATCGGCAGATTGGTGTTCCGACGCTTGCTCTGTACATGTCAGCTCAGCACGACTTTTTCGAGAACGAAGGCTGGCGCCTGCGCAAAGACGGCAGCCGGTTCTGGGCGCATGTGGTGATCAATCCAATCCGCGATGTATCGGGAGAGCTGGTTGGCTTTTCGAAAGTTACACGCGACCTAAGCAAGCAGGAATCTCTTTCGAATGCCCTGAGGCACAGCGAGGACCAGTTTAAGCTGCTTGTGCAAGGGGCCACTGATTGCGCAATCTATATGCTGGATCTGGAGGGCAGGGTGATCAGTTGGAATCTGGGCGCCGAAAGGATCAAGGGGTATGCCTCGCACGAAATCATAGGCCGCCATTTCTCTCTGTTTTACACCGAGGAAGATCGAGCGAACGGCGAGCCGGGCAGGGTGCTTTCGGCCGCTGCCAGAGAAGGGCAATATACCACGGAGGGCTGGCGTGTGCGTCAAGATGGCTCCCGCTTCTGGGCGCACGTTGTTATCAATCCAATCATGGACGC
Organism: uncultured Pseudomonadota bacterium; assembly: GCA_963832865.1. Taxonomy (GTDB): domain Bacteria; phylum Pseudomonadota; class Alphaproteobacteria; order Acetobacterales; family Acetobacteraceae; genus Rhodopila. The sequence continues at coordinate 19,364 of CAWHWH010000038.1, read as the reverse complement.
CGACCGGAAGGTGATAGGGTTTGGCAAAGTCACACGAGATGTTTCCGCGCCCAGGGCGGCGGAGCTTGCCCTTGAACGAGCGCGCCAGGCGATTCTTCAGTCTGAAAAGGTGGAGGCTGCCGATCAACTAGCCGGAGGGGTTGTGCACGATTTCAACAATATCCTGACAGAGGTAATGGGTCGCCTGGAGGTTGTAATCAATCGGCTTCCGGAGGATTCGGATATTACGCCTCTTTTGATCGTCGCTCGTCAGACTGCATGTCGGGGTGCGCTGGTTTCGCAACGCATGCTCGCGTTCGGTCGCCGCCAGGAGCTCAAACCCGAGACCGTCGATTTGCCACCCCTCATCCACGGGATGACCGATCTTCTGCAAGACACTCTCGGCCCCGATGTGACGATTGAAATTGACTTCCCCCTTGTCCTCGAACTCGTTTTAATCGATGCCAGTCAGTTGAAGTTGGCGATACTCAATCTTGCAACCAATTCGGCCGCAGCGATGCCGGCCGGAGGGGCGATCACAATAGCGGCACGGGAGCGAAACAGCCGCCTGAAGGAAAGCGGCGAATTCGGGATCGGGCGACAGGTCTGCCTATCTTTCACCGATAGCGGCATTGGCATGGACGAAGATACTTTGGCGCATGCTACCGAACCGTTCTTTTCCACCAAAAAGGTTGGCGAGGGGTCTGGCCTAGGATTGACGATGGTAACTCGATTTGTCGAGCAATCCGGTGGGATGTTCGTTCTCGAAAGTAGAAAGGGCGTCGGCACCACTGCCGAGCTTTGGCTTCCTGCCGCGGGTGACATCCTATGGGACTGATCCCCACCCGAACGAAGCGTATCGCGGCGGCGGTGTGACTTGGCGGGGACTCCGGTTGCGCGTCGCTTGTGCAGGTTCCGAGAAGACCCGGAGGCCTGTCACCTGGCCCTCATCTAACGAGATTCACGTCCGAGTTTACCACGGTCGCATTTGCGGCGCTCGGGCAACTATTCGGCCTCAGCAAAGGAGGTCACCCTCCGTCCGCTTGCTATTTGGGATAGGAAGGCTGCGTCGGAGCCTGAGTATTCGGACAAAGATGGGTTTCTGTTGCGGTGTGTTCAGCAGGCCGGGCCGCCCTTGCAGGCAGCAGGCCGTGAGCGGCAATTGCAGCACCGATCTTAAAGATCCGCAACCTAACGGTCGGTAGTCTCTATTTCCAGCCGTCGCCAAAGCGCTCTAAGGTGCAGGGCGCGGACGGAGAAGACGGGCATGGCGTTGAAGCGCATGGTGCTGGAAATCGGTATGGGCACCGACATCAGGGGCGCGGACCCTACCAAGGCGGCGGTCCGAGCGTTGCGTGACGCGCTGTGGCACAATTCTCTCAACGTGGCCGACGCCTTGGGTCTCGACACGGATTCCATGCAGGTTGAGGTGACGATCGGCGTGCCCCACCCGGAGAGGGTGAACAAGGACGAGGTGCTGGCGACCCTGCCCCATGGCATCGGCACAGTCACCGTGGTCGATGGCGGCTTGGAGATTCCGAACGACGAGGGGACGAACTCGACCTTGATCGCCAGTGCGGCGGCGGTGGTCTGGCTCGACGTCGCTTGAAGGAGGGTCGGATCATGGCACGCAAGCGCGTCATCCTGGAACTTGGCATGGGCAACGACCTGCATGGCGGAGACTACACCAAGGCTGCCTTGCGGGCGGTGCAGGACGCGATCCATCACTCGTCGCTGTCGATGATCCGGTCACTGGGAATCGACGCGAAGACGCAAATGTTCGTGGAGGTGACGATTGGGGTTCAGCAGCCTGACATGGTCGATACCGAGGCGGTGAAGGCGTCCCTGCCGCATGGGATCGTTACTTTGACGGCGGTCAAGGGCGGGTTGGACGTGATCGATCGGGAGCGCGGCGATAACGCGGTGATCGCCAATGCGGCGGTCGCGGTGCGGCTGGAGTTGGGGTAGATTCGTTGCCTGATCAGGCGATGTTGTCTTTCAGCCGGAAATGGCCGGTCTGATGGCCTGGGTAGCCAGGGCTCGGACGCTTTCGTCGGCGACGGTGATATAGATGACGGATCCGGGCCAGAAGAGAGCAACCGCGGATACTTTATGGGCTGCGCCTGCTAGATGATGCTGCCGAATCCCGTTAACTCCGTCTGACGCTGCCACCGCGCTCAAGGCGTCCTCAGGAGCCCGCTATGCCAAGCTATGATTTTATCACCGTCAACGTCTTCACCAAGGCCCGTTTCGGTGGCAACCCGCTCGCGGTTCTGCCTGATGCGGCCGGGCTGAGTGACGCGCAGATGCAGGCCATTGCCGCCGACTTCAACCTGTCGGAGACCACGTTTGTGTTGCCGCCGACAAATCCGCGAAACCACGCTCGGGTGCGGATCTTCACACCGAAGACCGAGATGCCCTTTGCCGGCCACCCGAACGTCGGCACCGGGTTCGTGCTCGCGACGATGGCCGGCGACCCGCCGGAGCATTACACCTTCGAGGAAATCGCCGGCCTGGTGCGGGTGCATATCCTGCGGGATCCGGATGGCACGATCTCGGGTGCGCGCGTTGCCGCGCCCCGTTCGTTGTCGATCGACATCGCCGTGCCGACGGATTTGGTCGCTGCCTGTGCGGGACTGAGTGAGGACGACATCGCAACCGACACCCACACCCCGCTGGTCGCGTCGGTCGGAACGCCGTTTGTGATCGCCGAAGTGCGCTCGCTGGAAGCGCTGGCGCGTGCCCGACCCGATCTGACGGCGTTCCATCGCGGGGCGGAGGCGTTCCCCGAACTGGCCGATCGGTTCAATCTGCACCTGTACGTGCGGAAAGATGGGGATGCCACCCGGCTGCGTTGCCGGATGTTCGCCCCGCTGTCGGGGGTGCTGGAGGACCCGGCGACCGGCAGCGCGAATGCCGCTCTGGCAGGCCTGCTGACCTCGATGGCACCGGGCGAGAACGTCGATCTGCACTTCGAGATCGAGCAGGGGCTGGAATTGGGACGCCCCAGCGAGATCGTGGCGTCGGCGCGGAAGACCGCGGAGGGACCGGTGTCGGCCAGTGTCGCCGGCAGTTGCGTGTCGGTTACGCGGGGGACGCTGACGGTCTGAAACGGCACGCGTTGTGCGTCATTGACCTTTCGATAGTGCCGTCAGGCGCGGGTTCGGGCGCCAGACGTCCGCGGCTAGCCCCGCGCGTTCCAGCGCCCAAACGGTCGCGAACACCACATCGATTTCCCACCGGCTGTGGCCGTGCCGAGCAGAACGTGGGTCGGCGTGATGGTTGTTGTGCCATCCCTCGCCGTTTGAAATGAGCGCCACCAGCCAGTTATTACGGCTCTGCTCGCCGGTTTCGTAGCTGCGGTAGCCCCAAAGATGCGCGGCGGAGTTCACCGACCAGGTGATATGCCAGACCACTACTGTCCGCACAAAAACTCCCCAGATCAACAGGCTGGCGCCGAATTGCGCCGCCTCAGCGGGAGTTCCGCCAGCAATGAGGTCCGCCGCGAAGCCGCCCAGGAAGAAGACCGCCCAGGACCCGAAGAGGATCGCCGGGTAAAGCGGCGTCCGCTCCATTCGACGGTAAAATGGATCGCGCAGGATGTCCTTAGCGTAGCGATCGTAGATGCCCAAACGGACGAGGTCGCGGTTTTCAACCAGCATCCAGCCGACATGCCCCCAGAAGAAGTCGACCAGCGGACTATGAGGATCGTCTTGTCTGTCGGCGTGCTCGTGGTGCCGGCGATGGACCGCGACCCAGCGCGCCGGAGTGTCCTGCATGCAGCACACGGCAAGGATGGCGAACAGGTGCTCCAGCCATTTGGGGCAAACCAGGCCGCGATGCGTAAGCAGCCGATGGTAGCAGAGGTTGATGCCGAGCGTGCCGAACACGTAGAGGCCCAAAATCACCAGCGCGACTCCGGTCCAACTGAAGAACCACGGCAGCAGCGCCAGCAGCGCCACAAGATGGTAAAGTCCCACCGCGATGGCGTAGGGCCAAACGATTCGGCGCCTGTTCACGGCGGCGGGCAGGGGAAGACGAGCCGTCGAGGGGATCGAGCCGGTGGCCGGTTGGGATGAGCTCATGCACGGCCCTTAGACCATGATCGCGTTGAACGGAACGTCCCCGGCGAGTCTCGCACGAAAAATTCCGACCGGGCCCGACGATAGACCAGACTTTAAGCGATCGGCGTCGCCACGACGGAGGTCTGATAGGCGGGGCGGCGGCACAGTCGGTTGTACCATGCGCGCAGAGCCGGCATTTCCGGCCGGGTCAGGCCCAGATAGTCCATGCCGAACCAGCGATGGGCATGCACGCCCCAGCAGATGTCGCACAGCGTGAAGTCGGCCCCCGCGATAAAGTCGTGCCGGTTCAACTCAGTTTCGATCAGCCGCCAGGCGCCTGCGGTCTCCTCGATCGATGCCTCGATGGCCGACAGGTCACGCTGCTCCGCCGGTGTTCGAACTAGACCCCAGAATACTGCGCTCATTGGCCGGTTGAGCACCGACTGCTGCGCGTCCATCCAATGATCGATGATCGCCCGCGCCCGGGCATCGGCGGGCCAAAGAGGGGAGTCCGAACCGTGGGCCTGAGCCAGATAGCGCAGGATCGCGTTGCTTTCCCACAGGGTGAACGATCCCTCCTGCAGGGTCGGCACCAGGCCAGTCGGGTTCATGGCGCGGTATTCCGCCGTGTCGGTCTTGCCGAACGCGCCGCCGACATCGATGCGCTCGAACGGCAGGCCGAGTTCGCCCAGCCCCCACAGGACCTTCATCACGTTGCTAGACGTGGCGCGTCCCCAAACGATCCTGCTGCTCATGAATCCCCCCTATTCTTCGCGGGTGCGCCAAGCCCGCAGGCTGGCCGAACCGGCGCGCGAATACGCTAGTCGGCGCGCAATCAACCGGCAACTTGCGTCGATCGAGCAAGAGAGGCACACGGATGCCCATGCAGCGTCCTCCGCCGCGCACCCTGGCCGTTCTGGCCGCCCTCGTGGCGGCGGCGGGGCTCGCATTCGCCCACGCACTGGAGATCTGGGGCGAAATGGTGCCTTGCGCGCTGTGCCTGCTGGAGCGCTGGCCATACCGCGTGGTTATCGTCTTTGGCCTGTTGGCTGCTCTTGCGCCGGCCCGCCTGGTCCGGATCATCCTGCTGGCGGCGGTCTTGTGCCTCCTGGCCGATGGCGCGATTGCGTTTGTGCATGTCGGCGTGGAGATGGGTTGGTGGCCAAGCCCATTGCCGGAATGCGCTGCCCCGCACCTCAGCGGCGGTTCGATCGCCGATCGTCTGGCTTCCATGCCCGCCCGCCCCGCGATGCCGTGCGATCAGGCGACCTTCCCGATCCCCGCCATTCCGATATCGCTGGCGGCGATGAACATGCTGTTTGCCCTGGCATTCGCCGGGGTCCTGGCCATGTCCATGGCCGGACGGAGCAACAAGCGATGACAGGCGAGCTTCCAGGCGACCTTCCTGCTCGGGAAAAGCTCGAACGGATGATCCGGGTGGATCACGCCGGCGAGTATGGAGCGACCCGTATCTATGCCGGACAACTCGCCGTGCTGGGACGCGGCGGAAAAGGCGAGGTGCTGCGCCACATGGAGGCGCAGGAACAGCAGCATTTGCGCACCTTTAACGACCTGATCGCGGATCGCCGGGTGCGGCCAACGGCGCTGCTGCCGCTCTGGCACCTCGCTGGATTCGCCTTGGGCGCCGTGACCGCGGCGCTGGGCGAAAAGGCCGCGATGGCTTGCACCGTTGCGGTCGAGGACGCCATCGACGCGCATTATAGCGCCCAGTTGGAGTCGATGGATGAGGGCGAACCAGACCTGCGCCGAACCGTAGAGAATTTCCGGGCCGAGGAAGTCGAACACCGCGGCATCGCCCTGGAGCACGGCGCGGAACAGGCGCTAGGGTATCGCCTATTGTCCCGCGTCATCAAGGCGGGCTGCCGAGCCGCGATCGCCGTCAGCGAACGCGTCTAGACTTTTCAGCCTGACTCTGCAGACGGATTCTCTGTGACCAGACGGCGCGGGCGGACGTTCCGCCCGGCCTGATGCTCTGGCGCGATCCGACCACGGCAAATGGGCCTGTGTGGCAGTTGAGTGGTTGAAATAACTGTCTCGAATCCGGCTTTTGTTGCTATAGGACGAAGCGACGTCGAAATACCATAGTCCGACTTATCTTGATTCCGCCACATTTTCGGCAGCGTTTGGACGACATGTTGTGGTTAAAATCCCGTCATGATCTTCACCGTTTCTCTACCGTGCAGGGTGTTCTCATGATCGCCGCTCTCGCATGGGCATTGCCAGCCAAAGCTCAACCTGACATTCCGCCCGCTTTGCTGGAGTATGCCGGAGGCGCGCTAGGCGGGCTGATCGACACCGCCCGCCAACAGGCCATCGCCGATGGCGTAAGGCCGATGCCGACCTCCATATACCGGACTTTGCTTGGCTATTTCCCGTCAACCCTGTTGCGGCGATGCCGCTTCGCCACCGGGAACAGCCGAGCCTTGACGCTGCCCGCACTGGCGTTTTCGTTCGGAGATGCGACCGCGATCACCCTCGGGGATGTAATCCTGTTCAAATCCGAGCGCCTCGCGGAGACTGATCTGAAGGTCTGGGCCCATGAACTGACGCACGTCATGCAGTACGAGCGTTGGGGTGTCGAAGGTTTTGCCGGCCGCTACGTCCGCGACAGCGCCGCGGTGGAGCAGGAGGCGATCGATAACGCCAACCGTTTCATGACCTGGCACACCGAGCGCGCTGCGCGATAAAGCCGGTCACGCAACCTTGGCCGCCTTCCAGCGTTCAGGTTATGCGGCCGAATGGTCGCCTGAGAATCAGGAGCAAATTATGGATAAGGATCGCGTCGAAGGCGCCGCACATCAGGCAAAAGGTGCTGTCAAGGAAGGCGTCGGCAAGATGACGGGCGACAAAAAGACTGAGGCCGAGGGCAAAGTCGAAAAGGCCGCGGGCAAGGTTCAGAACACCGCCGGTGGGGTGAAGGACTCGCTCAAGGACTGACCGCCGCGTTCTGAAAGGTAGATCCGTTGCGCCCGCGGCCCGCGTTTGAGACTAATCGAGTCGAACTGAGTAACTTCCGGCGCAAAACGAATGGAGGGCAATGCCCTCCATTCAGCCTTTTTGCACAAACCTCTCGACCGCCGGAGTAGCCGTCAACTGCTGAAACTCATCATCGGTGGGCAACTCTGGACGATCCCGCTGAACGTTGACCATGCAGAGAAAACCGAGCGGCTCGTTCTGGGTCGCGCGAAACTGGTGCCATTGCCACGCCGGAATCGTCACAAGATCGAACTGCCCTACAAGCCGCACCTCTGCTCCCACCATACATTCGCCGCATCCGCGCAGGATCATCACCGCGTGAGCATGTTCATGTCGCTCTAACGTTGAATATCCGCCAGCATCCACCTCAAAGTAACGAAGTTCGCATCCTAGCGTGTCTTCGTGGAACAGCACTTGGCGTGAGATGTCCTTGAACGGGGCACTTCCATCCTGCTTGTAAGGCTGATGTGCAACGCCTTCCCAGCGGAAGCCGTCATGAGCGTGACGAAAATTCGGCGTTTGTTCAGTCTTCACTAGAAATACCTTCCGCTGCCACACGGCGGCCCGCTTCGCGGTCGTCGCCATACGCCCTTCGGTTGCGGGCAAGCCACCATGGAAACCCAAAGCCGATGGTTATGGGTGGTCGGACAACTCCCCGACCGCACGAGTGAAGCGTTCGGTTGCCTCGGTAATCCGGTCACCGGCCGAAAGCAGGTCCCCGCCGATCAGCAACATCGTGTCCCTGCCGTAAAAATCAAGAATCTCGCGAATCCGCTCCAGGGTCATCCCGCCCGCCGGTACCGGGAGCGCCGTCTTCATGCCGTTGTCCGCCTGACGCGCATTGTCGGCGAGCTTCGCACACGTCTCTCGAGAGTAGCCAAACCGGCCGCCAAAGCTCGGAAAAATCACTGCGTCCGCGCCCATCAGCCGGAACAAGCGCCCCAAAAGCAATTCCGGAGCGATCCGCGCCGCGCCGGCCATGCTGGGGTGAGCGAACAAAACCACGTCCGGAAACGCGCGCCGTAACGTCAGCATGGCTGGCAAACCACAGATCATCGGCGCGATCATCACGCAATCCAGACCTTCGGTCACAGCCATAGCGATCTGTCGGCGCATTTGGTCCAGGTCACCGGTCACGCTCGGAATATATCGCGTTGGATGCCCGGTCGAGTGTGCTGCGCTCGCGACACCTGCGGCACAAGCGGCCACTCGATCGGAGAAACGACTGTAGGATTGGTCGGCAAGGCCATGATCATCCTTGATAAAATCCAGGCCCCCGCGCGCGAGGTGCTCGGCTAGTGACCCCAACCGCTTCGGCGACATCCCCTGCGGCTTCAGCGCCGAGCCGGTCAACGCCCTCGACTGCACGCCCAGGCGGCGCCGCAGATCGACGACATCGTGCAGCGGTCCGCCGAACGTCTTGATCAGGCCATCCGGCACGATCACGTCCTTCAGGACTACATCTTCGTGCAACGATGTGTTGCCGAAGATCATATTGAGGAACTGGCCGGCATCGCGACCAACGGTCTCCGTGGCGAGACCGATACGCACCGCGAACACGCCATCGCCTATGTCGTTGATATCTTCCACTGTACCCACGATGTCGGACAGGATCGCCGCGTCCTGTATTGCGGCCAGCGGCATTTCAACGCTTTGCTCGACGGCGATACCCCGAGCGCGCCTCTCGATGTCCTCCGCAGTGCCACGGACATGGTAGGTGACAGCGAAGCGTCCATTCATGTCGAGGAAACTATCAACTTATCCGTGATCAGCCGAGCCACCGTGGGAAGCCGGTGAGCCCGCCCTTGCCAAGATCAGCAATGGTGCCGGCCGTCATGATATCATACGGCGTTCGGCAGCCCAGGTAACTTAGCCCATACCTCGGCCAAACCGGGGGCAGAGGCGACGATCGCATTGCCTTTCGTCGGCCCCTCCCCGCTCAGGAAATCACTGACCTTCGCGCCGGCCTCCCGAAGGATTACCAAAGCAGCAGCCACGTCCCACAGGTTGATGTGCAACTCTGCGTATCCGTCCAACCGCCCGACCGCGACATCGGCCAGCCCCAAAGCACCCGAGCCGCCGTGCCGAAGAGCGGCCCCTGTCGCCAGGACGTGCTCACAGATTTTCAGATAGTCTGCGCTCGACCGCCGGCGCGACCAGCCGACCTCCATGATTGCCTGGTGAGCCACGCTGGTATCCGCGGCTCGGATCGGATCACCGTTGAGCCAGGCGCCGCCGCCATTCCAAGCCCAGATCGTTTCCCGCAGCGCGGGTGCGACGAGGATGCCGATCAATGGATTATTACCCTCCAGGCAAGCCAGCGAGACACAAAACCGAGCGGCACCACGAGCGAAATTGGAGGTGCCGTCGATCGGATCGACCACCCAGCGCAGTGACCCGCCACGGGAAATGCCGCCTTCCTCGCCCTGAAATCCATCCGAGGGGAATGCGGCGGCGAGTTCCTGGGAGAGAAAAAGCTCGACCGCACCGTCTGCTTCGGTCACCCAATCCTGCGGGCCTTTCATTGTCCCGTGCGGCGATCCGGGCGGCGGACGCATGGACATCGCCATCTCTCCCGCCCGCTCCGCAAGATCCATGGCAGCGTCGATGCGCGCCTGGAGTGGTGGAACGCTCACCCTGGAGACCCGGGCGGCGACGGATCACCGATTGGCCCAGGCGACGGCGGGTCCGTGGCAGGGGGAGGCGCAGATGGATCCAATTCCCCGGCCCCTTCCGAGACCGGCGGGGGCGGAGGCGCGGTGCTACCTTGGCCATGCAGCCATGACGCGATCTGTTCGGCGCGCTGCAGGGCGGCGTCGACGGCGGCCATCGTGCCGGATAAGTCTTCCGAATCGTCCCGCTCCCAGGCGCGCACACCCCACAACCAGACCGCCAACAACCCGCGGAGACGGATCTCGCCACGCAGCCCGGTTGTGCTGACGCCGGCTGTCTGCAGCATCCACCGCATGCTCCGTTTGGTCGCGCAGGCAAGAAGCAACGCGACGGACGGGTGAGTTGGTAAAAACCGCAGCAGCGCTTTTACCCCGGCGCGATGTGTCTGCATGACGTCGAAGCGCCGCATCAGGAGGTCGAACAACCGGTCGCGGACGCTGCCCTCGGTCGCGGCGTCGAGCAGTGCCGCCTGGTCGGCGAGGCGGCCGAACCGAGTTATGATCGCCACTCGCGAGGGGAAACGCTCGCGCGCCTCGACCAACGAAAGGCCGCCCTCGCGTGCGGCGGCGACAACGTTGACCTGGCGCCATCCTTGCTCGCCGGCGATGCGGAAGGCCGCGGTGACCAAGGCGGTGTCGAATTCCGAGTTGTTCATCTGATTAACATAGGGGTGATAGGGTCAACCTGCCAGTTCGCGGGAACGCCGGGTTGCGGCGGCGATCGCCTGGGACATCGCGATCGGCCAGGCATCGGGGTTCATCAATACCGACAGCGCCGCGGCCGTCGTGCCGCCTGGACTGGTCACGGCGATGCGGAGGGCGGATGCGTCGTCCGGGCTGGCCGCGAGCAGGGCGCCGGATCCGGCGACGGTCTGCCTGGCCAGCAGACGAGCCAGATCGGGCGGGATGCCTTGCTCGATGGCGGCCTGCTCCATCAGTTCGGCGAGTAGAAAGACGTATGCCGGGCCGCTGCCGGAGACTGCGGTGACGGGGTCGAGCAGCGCCTCGTCCTCAACCCAGGCAACCTTTCCGATGGCCCGCAGCAGGCGGTCGCACAGGGCCTTTTGTTGGGCGCTAACACCAGGACCGGGGCACGCGACGGTAACCCCTTGGCGAACCGCCGCCGGCGTATTGGGCATCGCCCGAACGATTGCCGCCGAAGCGCCGATGGAGGAGCCGATGCCGGCCAAGGTGCGCCCAGCCATGATCGAGAGAAAGACGGAGTTGGGAGCGAAGCGGGCGTAGGCGGGCAGAGTGGCCGCCGCGTTCTGCGGTTTGACTGCCAGCACGACGGCCGCCGGGGCGAAACCATCGGGGATTGCGGCCGGGCCGGCCACAACGGTCATGTCCGGACCAGCGAACGCTCCGGCGGATGACGCGGGATCGACGGCGACGGACGGGGCCAGCCCCTGCTCCCGCCAGCCGGACAGCAATGCGCTGCCCATTCGCCCGCAGCCGACCAGCAGGATCGGCGGGATAGCGCCCATGGCCGATGGGTTTTCCCCGCTCATGCGGGGAAGGTTGTTCGCGTCATGCCGAGGTCTTCTTCCGTTTTGTAAGCGCCGCTCGCGATGTCGTGGAGCGGGTCCTCTTTGCCGTGTTCGCGGGGACGCTCCAGGCCGCCATGCCCTGCCCGTGTTGACGCCAGCAAGGTCATGGAGGGCCGGATCATAGCGGCCAGTTTGTTCTACGCCTCGCCCACGCAGTCCAGCATCGCGGCGGCTAGCGCTTCGGCCGGAGATTTGCCGCCCCACAGGACGAATTGGAAGGCGGGGAAGAAGCGCTCGCATTCGGTCAGCGCGATATCCACGAGGTCCTCCAGGCTTTCAGCGGACGCCCCAGCGGCCCCGCGCAGCAAAATCGCGTGACGGTACACCGGCATGCCATCATCGCTTTCGAGACCGAAATGCCCCAACCATAGCTTCTCGTTGGCGAGGGCGAGTAGTTCGTAAACGCTGGCGCGTTGCTTTTCAGGCACCTTGAGGTCGAACGCGCAGGTGAAATGCATCACGCTGATTTCGTGCGACCAATTGAAAAAGAGAGCGTAATCGCACCAGTGTCCTGGTGCCTCGGCCGCCATTTCCGAGTCACTACGGCGGTCAAATTCCCATTCGTTCGCGGCTACGATTTGCTCCATTGTGTCTAGGGGATTGGCTGCATTGTCCAACGATGTGGTCAGCGATGCTGACATGCGGGGTCTCCCGTCATAAGGAAGGCCGAGCGTGACCTTCACCCCCGGACAGTGTTGGCACCGAGACGCTTTCGGAGTCGTCCGGAGTTGGCCACAAGCGAGCCTATCCACGTGTACTGACCGGCTGCAAGTGGCACGCATCATTTTCGGGGAACTCGTGCATCTTTTTTCGATAAGTTGTTGTTGTTCCGCCCGATCGCGTTTCGATGCCGGTTCGAGCAGAAGGTTTCACACGCTTAGCGTGTGGAGACGGCGCAGACTTCGCTCGGACAGGCGAATGAACGGACGAGCCTCGGCGAAGGGCGCCGGTGTTACAATCCCTCCGGTGCGACGACGTCGGCGTCGGGTGCTTCCAGCAGTGGCCACGCGGGCCTCGAGCGCTTTGAGCCGGGTTTCCAATTGGGCCACGTTGGCCTCCGCCGCTTCCTGGCCGGCCTTAGCGTTGGCGGCCAGTTCATGAACTGCCTCCAGTTCCTCCCGCCGAACCAGATCCAGCCGCTGAATCAGCTCGTCCGTCCGGGCGCGTATCATTGCCTCGGCTTCCTCCCGCAATCCAGCCAGGGCGGAGATGGCACCACCGGCCACGCCGGCGAGGTCGTCGAAGAATCGGGGTCGCTCGCTCATGGGCGAATGTCCTTCTGCTGCATCAACCGGCTTTCGTCGGTGTTAGGTCCTCGTATATAGCGTCTCCATGATCCTGATAACTGGCGGAGCCGGCTTCATAGGCTCCAATTTGCATGCCGAATTGGCGCGGCGCGGGCACGAAACCGTGGTCGCCGATTCGTTGGGCAACCGCGGCAAATGGCGCAATCTGGCGAAACATCCGCCGACCCGGGTGGTGCATCCCGACGAGCTGGAAACTTTCCTGAGCGGCCGACCCGCGGTGGAGATGGTGTTTCATCTCGGCGCGGTGAGTGAGACGACCGCGGTGGACGGCGATCGTACCTGGGCGACGAACGTCGAACTCAGCCGCAGCCTGTGGGAATGGTGTGCGGATCGCGGGGTGCGCATGGTGTACGCGTCCTCCGCGGCGACGTACGGCGCCGGATCGGGCGGCTTCGACGATGAGTTTTCGGTGCATGCGCTGGAGCGGTTGCGCCCGCTGAATTTGTATGGGTGGACTAAACACGCGTTCGATCTGCTGGTCGCCCGAACTCTCCTTACCCGGCGGGAGCAGCCGCCGCAGTGGGCCGGGCTGAAGTTTTTCAACGTCTATGGCCCGAACGAGTATCACAAGGGCGGGATGATCTCGGTTGTAAAGGTCAAACACGATGAGGTCGCTGCTGGGATCCCTGCCCGGCTGTTCAAGTCCGATGTGGCTGGTCTCGCGGATGGCGCGCAGGCGCGGGACTTCATCTGGGTCGGCGACGTGGTGGATGTGCTGCTGTGGCTGATGGAGACGCCGTCGGTCAGCGGCTTGTTCAACCTGGGGACGGGGGTTGCGCGGACCTATCGTGACCTGGCGGACGCCGTCTCGGACGCCGCCGGCAAGCCGCGCGCGGTGCAATTCATCGACATGCCGAAGAGCCTGAAGGGCCAGTATCAGTCGTTCACTCAGGCACCCATGGAGCGGCTTCGGGCCGCGGGCTACGCTCGGCCGTTTACGCCACTGGAGGAAGGGATCCGCCGATACGTCCAAGATCACCTATCCGGGCGGGATCTGTTCGTGTGATTCCGGTTCTGCTGTTTCCGCAATTCGACCCGGTTCTGGTCCAGTTCGGCCCGTTGGCGATCCGTTGGTACGCGCTCGCCTATATCACCAGCCTGGTAATTGGTTGGCGTCTGGTGCGGCGGTTCGCCCGGCTGGCTCCAGCGGTCGCCACACAGTTGCAGGTGGACGATTTCCTCACGTGGGCGACGTTGGGCGTCGTCCTAGGGGGGCGGCTTGGGTACGTGCTGTTCTATCAGCCGGCGGTCTATCTCGCTCATCCGCTTATGATCCTGGCGGTTTGGGAGGGCGGCATGAGCTTCCATGGCGGCATGCTAGGCGTCGCCGTTGCCATCATCATCTACTGCCGCCGTAACGGCATCCCGTTGTTGGGGTTCGCCGACAGGATTGCCATCGTGGCACCGCTCGGCCTCGGCCTGGGGCGGGTGGCGAACTTTATCAACGGCGAGCTGTGGGGACGTCCGGCGCCAAACTGGCTACCCTGGGCCATGGAGTTTCCGCGCGCGACAGATTGCCCCAGCTTTCCAGACGTCTGCGTCGCCCGGCATCCGAGCCAGTTGTACGAGGCGCTGATGGAAGGGCTTATTCTGCTGGTCGTGATGCTGGTGCTCTCGCGGCGGGAGGAGCTGCGCGAGCGTTTCGGGCTGCTGACGGGGGTGTTTCTGTGTGGCTATGCGATCGCGCGGATCATCGGCGAGTATTTCCGCGAGCCGGATGCCTTCCTGGGGTTTCTGGCTTTTGGCACCACGATGGGACAGATCCTGTCGGTGCCGATGTTCATCGCCGGCGTCTGGTTGATCTTACGGGCACGGCCGGCGATGGCGACCGGAGGCGTCGCGGTCCCCCCGAGAGCATGACGTCGTCCCCGGAACGGCTCGACCACTTCATGGCGCGAGCCAACGCGATCTACTACGGCACTCACGATCCATTTGCCGACTTCACCACTTCACCCGAGATCAGCCAGGTGTTCGGTGAGATTATCGGCCTGTGGGCCGCTGTCACCTGGCAACTGCTGGGCAGCCCCGACCCGATCTTGTTGGTCGAGGCGGGGCCTGGACGGGGCACGCTCATGGCTGATGCGCTGCGGGCGATTCGCTTGGCTGCGCCCGGCTTTGCTGCGGCGCTGCGGGTGCATCTGATCGAAAATTCCACGCGGTTGCGAGCGGTGCAGGCGGCCCGCATTCCGGACGCGACATGGCATGATGATCTGGCCGCCGTTCCCTCCGCGCCGATGGTTCTGGTCGCCAACGAGTTTCTGGACGCCCTCCCGATTCGGCAGTTCGTGCGGCGGGGCGATGGCTGGACGGAGCGCTTCGTCGCCGGCGGACAATGGGCCGAACGCCAGGCGGACCCCGCCGAGGTTCCGCCCGACCGCGCTGCCGCTGATGGGGACGTCGTCGAACTCAACGAAGCCGCCCGCGCCTTTGTCAGCGAGGTGACGGTTCGGCTGCGCCGCGATTCCGGTGTGGCCTTGTTGGTTGACTACGGGCCGGCTCAGAGTGCTGCCGGCGACAGCTCTGCAGGCGCTGGCGGACAAGCGGCCGGTCAACCCGCTTGCCGTCGCCGGGTCCGCAGATTTGACCGCGCATGTCGATTTCGCCGGTCTCGCAGGGGTCGCCCGATCGCTCGGTGCTCGGGTGCAGGGACCGGAGCCGCAAGGGTCTTTCCTGACAGCGCTGGGGTTGTTCCAACGTGTTGAGCGACTGGCGAAGCAGCAGCCGGATCAGGCGGCGGCGGTGACCGAGGCAGCACGACGACTGGCGGAACCGGGGGCGATGGGGCATCTGTTCAAAGTGCTGGCGATCGCTTCGCCGAGTTGCCCGCTGCTGCCCGGCTTCCCCTAAATCCGCTTCAACCAATGAGAGCGCCGCCATGTTCCCTGCCCTTTTCCTGAGCCATGGATCGCCGATGTTGGCGCTGACCGACTCGCCGGCGCGCGATTTCCTGCGCGGTCTGGGGCGCGAGCTTGGCGAACCGAGCGCCATACTGGTGGCCTCGGCGCATTGGGAGACGGCAGTGCCGGCGTTCAACAGCGTAGCGCGCAACACGACGATTCATGATTTCTATGGATTTCCGCCGGCGCTGTTCGCGATGCGGTATGAACCGCCGGGAGCGCCAGCGTTGGCGGAGAAAGCCGCCGCGATGGTGGCTGATGCCGGTTTGCAGAGCACCATCGATCCGGAGCGCGGGCTGGACCATGGGGTTTGGGTGCCGTTGTCGTTGATGTATCCGGCGGCGAATATACCGGTCCTGCAGGTCGGGATCCAATCTCAACTCGATCCGGCCCATCATGTGCGGCTCGGCCGCGCGCTGGCGGCGCTGCGGGCGGACAACGTGCTGGTCATCGGGTCCGGATCGTTCACGCATAACCTGGCGCGGTTGCGCCGTGACGGGACGGAGGCACCGCAGCCGCCGGACGTGGTGGCTTTCGCCGACTGGTTCGATACCGCGATATCGGAGCAGCGGATGGACGATCTGGTGCATTATCGGAGTCGTGCGCCCTTCGCGGTGCAGCAGCATCCAACCGACGAGCATCTGCTGCCGCTATTTGTGGCGCTCGGTGCTGGGGGAGCGACGCACGCTGCCGAGCGGCTGCATACGTCAGCGATGTATTCGAGCTTGCGGATGGATGCCTACGCGTTTCGTTAACGGCCGCACGCTGCGTCGCCGCTTATCTCGGTCCTGACTAATCGAGCGAGCCGCCATCACGTTCGGCTTGTTCCTAGCCCCGGTTGGACGCATAGACGTCGCGGTTAGAACCGGTGGGACGATTCGATGGTAACAATGCGAAGAATGCTGATGATTGTGGCATGTCTGGGCACGTTTGCCGCACCGGCCAGCGCACAGCCCAGCTGACAGCAATGTCTTGTTCGATGGCGGCGGACCCAGGGTCAGGAAACCCAAGCCAGGGCTACCCGAAGTCAAGGCGCAGCCGCTGGCTTGGCCGCGACTCGATCCCGGTGCGGTGCTGTGCCGGTCGGAAGCCGATCTGATCAGGCTGGCACAGCGCCGGTCGGGCGAAGTGGCGGACGGACCGGTGGATTGCCAGGTGGTTCGCGTCGCAATCGGGGTCACGATCGTGCAACGCAAAGGCGGGCGAACCGAGGTCAAACTCAGTGAGGCGCAACCAATGGAGTCAGGCTGGACGGACGCCTACCTGCCTCAGAAGGCACCTCCGGTCGTTACATCGGCGACGCGGCAAGCACCCGGGGGACCCAGCCGACTCCAATGAGGCGCCACACCCCTCCCGAGTGGCCAGCGTAATTGCCGACCGGACCCAGGTCGTATCGGAGAACGATAAGACCGTCGATGGTTCAATCTTCGTTCAACCCCAGCGTTAGGTCGGCAACGCCTACAGGGTCCTCCAGCGCCGCCAACCGAGCGGCGGCCAACCAGGCGAAGCGCTCCAGCAGCGCCTTGCGGCGAGGCGGCGGCAAGCGGATGCACAGCGGTTCGCGCAGGATCTCCGCTTCCCGCCCGGCGCAGACGATAAGGCCGGTCTCCGGCGGGAGTACTTCGCTGGGGAATTCATGGTCGACGGCGAAGAAGAACTGGTCGCAGAACGGATGATACTCGGTCCACTTGGCGTCCGCCAGGTAATCGCGCAGGCCCGACTTCACCTCGACGCAGACGAACCCGCCGCCGGGCTGCATTGCCAGGATGTCCGCGCGACGTCCGTTCGCCAGGCGCACTTCGTGCAGCGGCGCCCACCCCAGCCGCAGGCACAACCGAGCCGCCGCTCGGCGCACCAGGAAGGTGCGTTCCGGGAAGCTGATGCCGTCCATCAGCCCGCGATTTTATTAATCGCTTGCGCCAGCCTCACGTCGTTGTCGGATAGGCCGCCGGCGTCGTGGGTGGTTAGTTCGATCCGGACCGTGTTCCAGACGTTCGACCAGTCCGGATGGTGATCGAGTTTCTCGGCCAGCAGCGCGACCCGGGTCATGAACCCCCAGGCTTCGATGAAATCCGCGAACTTGAAGTCGCGGCGGATCGCGTCGCGGTCGAGCGCGGGCGCCCATCCGGGCACCGTTGTGCCGAGGTTGGCGCGGTCGGCGTCGGTCAGTTTCTTTGCCATTTCAGTCTCCTTCAGATAGGCGCCGCATGTCGTCCAGGGCCTCGGCGAACTCGTTCATAAAATCAGCGACGACCTGGCGGCAACTGGGGATGCCGTCCACCAGCCCGACGCCCTGGCCGACGAAATAGGTGACCAGTTCGCGGGCCTTCGCATTGCCGGCCTCGGCCGCGCGGTTGATCCGAGCCATCGCGGGCTCGCTGATGAGACCTTGCAGGGGCATCGGCAAGGTGCCGGGGCTATCGGCGCCCTCCCACGCATCGGTCCATGCCGAACGGAGCTGGCGTGCGGGCTTGCCGGTGCGCCCACGGGAACGGACGGTGTCGCGGGACCGGGCGGCTACCATCTTCTCGCGAAACACCGGCGAGGTCTCGCTTTCCGTCGTGGCCAGCCATACTGAACCGGTCCAGACGCCGGCCGCACCCATCGCCATGCAGCCAGCCATCTGCCTGCCGGTCATGATGCCGCCGGCCGCCAGAACGGGCACTTTGCCCTCGACGGCGCGCAGGACTTCGGGGATCAGAACCATCGTGGAGACTTCACCGCAATGGCCGCCGGCCTCGGTGCCTTGCGCTACGATGATATCGACGCCGGCTGCCACCTGGCGCATAGCGTGCTCGCGGGCGCCGACCAGGGCGGCACACGGCACATTGAAGTGGCGGGCGCGTTCCAGCATCGAGGCGGGCGGCACCCCCAACGCGTTGGCGATCAGTCGGACGGGGTGGCGGAATGCGACGTCCATCGATCTTCTCGCCGGTGTCGAACTGGTACGGCACCGGCCGGTTGGGGTCTTCCCTGGCATGCGCGCCCTGGGTCGGATCGACGTCGTGCCGCCGTAGGAGGTCGTGGACGAAGGCGCGGTGGCCTTGGGGGACTTGAGTGGCGAGGCCCCCTAGTGTGGCCCCCGCCTCAGTGCGGATCGAGAGGTTTTCGGGGATCAGCAGATCTACGCCGTAGGGCTTGCCGTCGATGTGAGCGTCGATCCAGGAAAGCTCGGTTTCGATCTGCTCCGGCGTATAGCTGGCGGCGCCAAAGACACCGAAACCTCCGGCCCGGCTGACCGCGGCCACCACATCGCGGCAGTGGCTGAAGGCGAACAGGGGGAATTCGATGCCCAGCATGCGGCAGAGTTTGGTGTCCACTTGGGTGACGATCCTTTCCTGCTTAGTCGCGAGGGGTCTTTTGGCGAGGAGGTGACCGTATGATCGAGCGACTGTGCGCGTTAAGCTTGCCGCGTCGCTCCGGCACGAGCAATGACGAGGGACGACGATTAATGCGGACTACCCAGAGCGGGCATTGCGGTCGGCCATTAGCGTCTTGATCATCCTGCGCGCTGACGCAAGCCAACTAGTACACCGTTTCCATGAAACCAACCTCTCGAGGGCGAGGGATGCGGAATAGGGATCGGACCTAGTCAGGTGTGGTATCGCTGTCTTATTGCTTTGCGCCCATCCCTCGCCGTTCCCGGGCAAAATGAGCCGTCCCGAAAGCGGCCATTCGTTCCGATTGCCCGTTCGTTGCCTTACGGAGATCGACGGGCGCCCCCGGATAAGGTTGCGAGCAACCGGATCTCCGAACCTGATGCGGAATGGTTCTGTTGCATGGCATGGCGTTGGGGAGACAGAAGGCGGAAAAATTTGAGGATATCTCATGTCGGACTTCAAAGGTCGCGGGTTTCAGTGTCGCATTCTGTTGGACCGCCGGGCCGCCGACCGGCAGA
>CAWHWH010000037.1:0-24712 GCA_963832865.1 uncultured Pseudomonadota bacterium | reverse complement strand
GTCGTCGTCGGAGTTGGATCATGGTCGCGAATGAAAGCTCAATCCAATCGGCCGGCCCACGGTTCGACCGAGCTGGTTTCTGGATCGCAGCGGCTTTGGGCACCCTGGTGTCCCTTGCGATCACCGGTTTCGTTTTTGCGATCGGCAACAATCTGTTCCATTTGCCGATCGTCGCCGAACTCTGGGATGAGCCGCAGTTCACGAACGACGAATTTATTCAGGCGCTGCGCTATTATGCTGCCGGACCGTGGGTGCTTCTGCGTGGATCAGCAAGTTATGTGAACCCTTATTGGTCGTTTTTGCTGCTTTTTGTGATCAGCCGCCTCCTGTCGATCGTCGGCTTTCTTGCCTGCGCACGATTGCTCGGCATTGTGAGCCGATCGCAACAGATTTGCTTTGCTCTTCTGGTGAGCGTGACCTGGCTGCTGAGAGGGGATGCCGTTGGCGGGGGTGGCGGTCTGTTTATCGACTATTTCACTCACTCGGAAATGGCAAACGGTCTCGTCCTTCTAGCTCTGTATCTGGCGTTTCGACTCCGGATCGCCGCGGCGATAGCCATGGTGGGTGTGATATTCTTCGTCAATGCCTTCATGGGTGTGTGGACGGCCGTTGTGCTGGGGGTGGTGTTCGTCGCCCAGATCGCCCGCGGAGATTTGAAAGGCGCTCGGATCTTGTTGCGATGTGCAACCGGCGCCGCCATCGCGTGTCTGTTTGCTATACCGGTCGTCACCTCGATTCTGTCCAATCCGGATTTTGGCAAGCCTTTGGCGTTTGATTACATCGCGTTCCTGAAGGAATACTATCCTTTTCACTTTCTATTCGGCTTGATCAGCCTTCGCGCAAAAATCGGTCTCGCGTTCATCATCGCGATTGGTGTCGGCGCCTTTGCTAACTTTGGCAAGCTGGGCCACCTCTGGTTGGTCGCTCTTCTCGCGGCCTGTGCGATCTATGTAATGGGAATATTTGCGCCCTACGTAACGCACTCGCCGACCATCCTCAATCTTCATCTCCTGCGCAGTAGTGTGCTGATTCAACTCCTTTCGGCGCTGGCGGTCTGCGCTCTCGCGACGTCGTGGTGGTTCGGCGAGGAGCGGTTCAGGGCGCGCCTTGCCGCGCCGATCGTCTTCGTGCTGCTTTCGGTACCCATCGACAGCTACCTTCGCTCCCCGATTATCTTGGCGCTCGGCCTTTTCTTGGCTGCCTCGGCCTTCACGCCAGTCCTCAAAACTCTGTCGCGCCGCGTGCCCGAAGGTCTTGTGAGGCAGGGAAGCAGGTTGCGGATCGCAGTGGCAGTGTGGTTGGTTTGCACTATACCTGTCCTGATGTTCGAGCACCGTCAGGTGGACCAGCTAGAACAGGCATGGACGGACGAATGGCAGATGATTGGGGTTTGGGCGCGTGAAAATACACCAGTAGAC
This sequence comes from uncultured Pseudomonadota bacterium, assembly GCA_963832865.1. Classification (GTDB taxonomy): domain Bacteria; phylum Pseudomonadota; class Alphaproteobacteria; order Acetobacterales; family Acetobacteraceae; genus Rhodopila. Next base: position 23,294 of record CAWHWH010000037.1, on the reverse strand, counting down.
GCTATCTTTATGAATCCAGTCGTGAAAGCCAATATACCGCCTTACAAGGACGAAGAAGTCGGGGGGGCTTCGGATGCGATATTCAATTATACTGCACACAGACGTGTTTGGGTTGGCTTCAAGAAGGGCGCAGCCGTCATGTGGTCGCCGTCTTACTATTATGTTTGGCATCGCCGGGTGAGCGAGGTCAGTTCACTGGTCACACACCAGGAGAAACTCGATTACGCTCAAAAAAACGGCCTTTCTTATGTAGTTGAAATTTGCCTCGATGCAAACCGAGAAAAGCCTTTGTTTTCGACCAAGAGAATTTGCGTGTATGACGTGACGCGGCCCGCCGACACGTCGCAGAAAAGTTGAATTGGATACCGTATGCGGTTCGACGCGGTTGCAATGATCTTCGCGAATGTAGCGTCGGGATTTCCGGGCGGCAAGCATCACGTCATGCCGTGCCATCACTCTCTGGCCGAGGCGCTGCGGAACTCAGCGTTGGCGCCGCCGGCATCGCAGAGGATCCAGCGTGAAAGTGCCGGAAGGATCGGGGAGGGACGATGAACAGTCTTGTAGAGTTCGAATTAGAGAATGGAACCCAGATCCTCGTCGAGGTGCCGGAGGGAACCGCGCGGGGGGTTCGAGCAGCGTCGAACGCGACCGGCGGTGTCGCGGGGAAGGCAATGCAGACTTTCGAGAAGGCCCTGAGCGCGCTCGCGCCGGTCTCTGACGCTATCTTAGTCAATCTTCTGAAGATCGCCACTCGGCCGAGCGAAATCTCCGTGGAGATTGGTTTTAAGTTGTCCGGCAAGGGCAACTTGATCCTGGCCGCAACAGAAGACCAAGCGTCCTTCAAGGCGACACTGAAATGGACCAAGGCAGATGCCGACGCAGACCGAGCCGCCAGCGCCGAGTCCGAGAAACGTAGTGGATCTGCGGTCAACCCGGCGTGACCTTAAGATACGCCGGGTCGCGGCGGCCACCGCGAACGGGGCGGCGGCACGTGCATTGTGCACCTGATCCGCAACAGCCTCGATTACGCCAGCTGGAAGGACCGCAAGACGCTGGCCGCGGCGCTTCGCCCGATTATGGGTTCTGTTGCATCGTTTGACCGTGGTGGTGGATTAGCGGCGAGAGGGATCGTCCCCACCTCTCAGGCGGCGACTTCGAACAGCGCGGCGATGAACTCCGCCTGGGCCCTGATGTCGTTGCCGCTGATGTTCCGAACCTGCCCTTTCCTGATCATTGCCATCGCCTCGTGGCCTGCCAGAGTTCGTCGGGCCGTCCAGAAGCCGCCAAAGCCGAGTCCAGGACAGATCAGCCATTTTACCCGCCGATGGTCTTGCTCCACAATATTGTTCAAGTATTTCACCTGTCGCAGTCGCGACCGACGCCACAGTTCGCCATCTTTCTTCATTTCGGCTGCGGCCTTTGGATAGGCCGCATTCTTATCCACCGTGATGGTGCGCGGGTTCACCGTGTGTGGCTGCGCCAATGCCTTGCGGAAGAACCGCTTCGCGGCCTCGGCGTCGCGCTTGGCGGAGAGCAGGAAGTCGATGGTTTGGCCGCGGCTGTCGACGGCTCGATAGAGGTAGGTCCATCGACCCTTCACCTTCACATAGGTCTCATCCACACGCCAGGAGCCGTTGCTGGTGCGCAGATGCGGGCGAACCCGCTTCTCCAATTCGGGCGCATAGGCTTGGATCCAGCGGAAAATCGTTGTGTGGTCGACCGACACGCCGCGCTCCAGCAGCATCAGCGCAAGATCGCGGTAGCTGATGGGAAACATCAAATACCATCGGACCGCCCACAGAATCACCTCGACGGTGAACTGGCGGCCTTTGAAAGGTTGGTCTGAACGTACCTGTGCCGCGTGTCGACGTCGTCTCATGCCAGCGCTTGTACCCGACCGGTCCGGCAGCTCCAAAGATGCAACAGAACCTGCTTTCGCAGTGGCCTCCCGTTCGGCGATATGTGGCCCGCCCACGAACACAGCAGTGCGTTCGATTCGAGGTGCTCGATGCAGTATGGTGCGTGTGGATACGAGCGTTCCGAAAGAACTCTCGATAGCTATTGGCCCCGAAACGCTCCGGCTACCTATTTGACCTCGGCGATCAGGGTGTAGCCGACCATGACCTCCGTCATCCCCTTGGTGAATTCGAGGACGTTGTTCCTTACCCAGTCCGACGCCTTCTCGTTAGAGGCAAATGCCTCATCCGCGCTGTCAAATCTGCTGATAGTGATCAGTACGTCTGGGCCGCCATCAAGCAGATAATAGCTCCTGAACCCCTGCATCTGGCGTATTAGGGGCACGAAGCCCTCCTTTACACGTCGAGCCAGTTCTTCGGCCGATCCGCGTTTCACCTTGTACTTCCTGATGCTGGTGAACATGTTTTCCTCTTGGCGGTCAGCCTCATAGGGGAATGCTCCACCACTTCCTGAAGAAGCCGCCGGACAAATTGTAGCACAGACAATACCGGCTGGTTTGGGCACCGTACATCATTTACTCATGATTAATCCGGTCTAATGCCGCCGCGGCTCATCCGGACGGCTCGAATTACGTCGGAGCCGTTGATCGGCGTGCTCGGCAGGGCGTGCCGGGGCTTTAAGGCTTCGTCGCCGCGGTCTCCTGTCGATCAGATGGCGGGCGGGATCGCCACGGCCAGGATAGTTCCGGTCGTTTTGGGATTTATACTCACGCTGAGCCCCCGGCCTCCACAGATGGCCACGCAGCACGTTTCCAAACGGCCCGCGCCGCAAGCAGGGCATCAACGCGCCGGCGTGCTTCGATAAAAGCATCTTCCCGAGCGACAGCCTGAGCCGCTCGCCGGCCTCGGGGACAATTTGACCCACGGATAGCGGGTAAATGCTGACTTGCCACATCACGCTACGTCGTTGCCAGTACCGTTCGCGCCAGTCCTTGCAGTGCGGGCCGGTGCTGTGACGGGTTGGTTTTTGGCGGTAGGAAGGTAACAGGAGGCCACCTGGCGCCTTCGCGAGGCCATCAGATGGGCGGACAACCCTCTTTGGGGCGTCGTGTAGTCACGGACGAAGGCAGTAGATTAACCCCTGTCGTTTACGTACCTTTGCGTAAAACAACCCGCTATCCGCAAGCGGGCGATCCTTCTTGATGGTCGACCCGCTAGGGAGACCCGCAAACAGGGAGGCGCATTCCTACCGAACTATCGGATCGAGCACTGAGCCGCCCGCCCGGCCTTGGAGGCGGCTGCAAAGCCCGACCGCCTCCGCTTCTGTTAGGCTGGAGACGCAATCTGCTGCAAAACGCGCCCGACTGATATCTCTGTCCCACAGATATATAAGTCGCGTCGGTAGGTAATTCGCAGGCTTATCCTGAGAGTCTTTGAGTAATGTCTCAAATAAGGCTTCAATAATTCTCTTCTGACCTTCCTGCTGTGCAAGTAAGGCCGGGTTGCTGATAATATAATCCTTGGTTATCTGTTTAAGGATTTTGACTTCGTCAACCGAGTTCGGTTCAATCCGCACGGGCGATGCATCATGATCTGCGCCAACATCCCGCAGTCTAAGTGCTTGGATGTACCTGCTGATTAGCGCCGATGTCAGCGAGCGAAGCGCCTCGCGCTGGTCACGAGTCCCTTCGTAGGGCTCTTTGATAACGATTGCCCATCCACCGCTGATAAACGTATCTAGCCGCCTAACCGCGCGCCGAAGGCGTCCCTCTGCATCCGCCGGTGGGCGATACCAGGCGTTGACGGCGCGTTCGACAAGCTCCCCCGCTCTCTCTGCAAGTTCGTGGGTGCTCCGGCTGTAGTACGTTGCCGCGGACTTCGGTCGCTAGGGAAGATGTGAGCCTGAACTAGCAAAGTGAGGGGTTTTCCGCGTTTTCTGATCACGGACTTTGAGGGGCGGCCGAGCCGGCCCCTTACCGATCGGGGCTGAGCCCTCGGTCCCTTTTGGCCATTCCTTGGTGAGACTGAGAGACCATTCCTTGGCGCCGACCTGCGTTCAAGACCGCCGGGAGCGCAGGCGGGGTCAAGGAGGCTCCGCGCCGCAGGCGTGGATGCCTTGACGCCGTCGAGCACCCGGCGAGGCTGGGCAAGCAGGTGGATCCGAAGAATCAGTCGGCGGCGGCCGGTGTTTCGATACGGTCGATTAGGTCCCGGAAGTGGTCGACGAAGTCCGGATCGTAGAGGTGGGGCTCCCTGCAGGAGAATTCGATGACGCGGCGGTAGCAGTCAGCCGCCTGACGGTAATCCCCTTTGACTTGGTATAGCCGGCCAAGACACTCGTAGCCGTCATGCGTGCTGGGGAAGCGTGCCAGCACGTCGTGAGCGGCCGGCTCGGCCTCGTCGAACTTCTTGGCGTCGATGAGGGCGAAGACGGCGTTGGCCGCGTCGTCCAGTTGGTGACTGCAGTTGTGACAGAAGTGCGCATGCTGGTGCGCCGCGGCGGCGGTGGCAGCCGCATTGGCGGCCGCGAGCTTCTCGCGGTGAGCCGCTTCGTCCTTGGCCAGGCAGCAGCGCTTGTATTTCTTGCCGCTGCCGCAGGGGCAGAGATCATTTCGTCCGATTTTGGCCATCTCGCCAACGTCAGTTCAAAGGACGGACCCCTTGTACCAAGCTGTGCTGGCCGACGCCAAGTTCCATGAGCAACTCCTCGTCTTCGACCACGATCTTTCGGCCACCGCTCGCGCCGCGGGCTGCCACTTATGCGGTGGCGCGCTCCATTCGGCGCAGTTTGCCCGCAAACCGCGCGGTTGCCCCGCCGGGTTGGGCCACGCGTATGGCCAGCGCTTCAGCTTCTGCTGTGCGGCGGATGGCTGTCGCAAGCGGATGACCCCGCCCTCGCTGCGCTTTCTCGGCCGCAAAGTCTATCTCGCCACGGTCGTGACATTGATCTCGGCGATGCTGCTTGGCACGACGCCTGCGCGCCTGGCACGCTTGTCGACGGTACCGGGGATCGATCGGCGAACTCTCGTGCGCTGGCGTGCGTGGTGGCGTTCGACCTTTACCGACAGCCCCTTCGCGCCGGTCGCCAAGGCCGCCCTGGTTCCGCCGCTCGACATCGCCGGTCTGCCGGTCTCGTTGCTCGACCGCTTTGCCGGCGACATCGAACAGAAGCTCACCGCCTTGCTGCGGTTCCTTGGGCCGCTGACCGGCGGCGCATCGGCCACGCGCGCTTTCTGACGGAGGCCACCAACCCGCAGAAGATGCGCGTCGCTGCCCTCGACGACGGCGCTTACCGTCCGCCTCGTTGATTTTTGGAGAACGGGCGTGGCAGAGCGAGGCGGATCGCGGGTGCATGAGCGCTGGGCGCGACTGCGCTTCTCGGTGATCGGGCAGTTGCTCGCCGCACCACCGGCGAAGGGCGCGCTGCGCGCGGCACTGCAGCAATTGGCCGCACGCGAATGGCGGCACCCAACCACCGGCGCGCCGATCCGCTTCGGCGTTTCCACCTTGGAACGATGGCTCTACCGTGCCCGCAACGAGCAGCATGACCCGGTCAGCGTGCTGCGCCGCAAGCGGCGTCAGGATGCCGGCGAGCAGGCATCGATGACCACCCCGCTGCGGCAGGCCCTGCTGGCCCAGTATGACGCCCACAAAAGCTGGAGTGCGCAGTTGCATCACGACAATCTGGTCGCCTTGGCCGAGACCCGGCCCGAGTTGCGGCCAGTGCCGTCCTACGCGACGGTGCGGCGGTTTCTGGCCGCCCACGGCCTGACCAGGCGTCGCCCGATGACGGCGCGACAGACCTCCGGCGCGCTGGCCGCCGCAGCCCGGCTCGAAGTGCGCGAAGTGCGCAGCTACGAGTTCGAGTATGTGAACGCGACATGGCATTGGGATTGTCATTACGGTTCGCGCAAGGTGCTGACGCCGCGCGGTGAATGGCGAACACCGATCCTGTTCGGCGTGCTCGACGATCGCTCGCGACTGGCCTGCCATCTGCAGTGGTATCTTTCCGAATTGGCAGAGAATATCGCACACGGATTGTCGCAGGCGATGCAGAAGCGCGGCCTGCCGCGCGCCGCCATGAGCGACAACGGAAGCGCGATGACGGCGACCGAGATCAGCGAAGGTCTCGCCAGGCTCGGCATCCTTCATCAAACCACGTTGCCGTATTCGCCTTATCAGAACGGCAAACAGGAGACCCTGTGGGGATCGGTCGAGGGCCGGCTGATGGCAATGCTCGAGGGCATCGATGACCTCACCCTGACCCGGCTCAACGAGGCGACGCAGGCCTGGGTGGAGCAGGACTATAACCGCAAGCGACATAGCGAGATCGACGACACGCCGCTCGCACGCTTCCTGGCCGGCCCCGCCGTGACGCGGCCCTGTCCGGATGGCGCGGCGCTGCGGCTGGCCTTTACCCGAACCGAGCGACGCACCCTGCGCAAGAGTGATTGCACCGCCGTCATCGAAGGCCGCCGCTTCGAAGTCCCCAATCGCTATCGGCATCTCTCCGTGCTGGAAGTCCGCTTCGCAGCATGGGATCTCACACAGGTCCATCTCGTCGATCCGCACACCGGCACCGTGCTCTGCCGGTTGTTCCCGCAGGACAAGGCCGCCAACGCTCGCGGCCTGCGCCGAAGTGTGCAGCCGATTACCTCCGAGCCCGTCACGCCACCACCGCCGCCGGCGCGCGGCATCGGACCGTTGCTGGGCCGAATGATCGACCGGCAGGCCGCGACCGGACTGCCCCCAGCCTACCTCCCCAAGGACGAAGGAGATGACGCGTGAACAACAAGATACTCGCGCTCTACGGCCTCAAATGGAACCCGTTCACGCCCAACGTGCCCACTGAAGCGTTGCACGTCACCACACGTCTGGAATCGTTCTGCTGGCGGGTGCAGCAACTCGCGGGCGAAGGCGGCTTCGCCTTGGTCACCGGCGCGCCCGGCTGCGGCAAGTCCGCCGCCTTGCGCATCCTGTCCGCTTCGCTGGCGACACAGCGCGACGTGACGGTCGGCGTGATCAGTCGCCCGCAGGCCAACATCGCCGACTTCTATCGCGAGATGGGCGAACTCTTCGGCGTCGAATTGCGCCCGCACAATCGCTACGGCGGTGCCAAGACCCTGCGCCAGCGCTGGCAGGCGCACATCCAAAGTACCCTGAGCAGGCCCGTGCTGCTGGTCGACGAGGCACAGGAGATGCAGCCTGCGGTGCTCGCTGAATTGCGCCTGCTGGCCTCCGCGGACCTCGACTCCCACATCCTGTTGACCACCGTGCTGGCCGGCGACGGGCGGCTCGCCGACCGTCTGCGCGCCGATGAATTCCTCCCCTTGGCCAGCCGTTTGCGGGTACGCCTGGCGATCGAACGCGCATCGCCACAGGACCTCCAGGATTGCCTGCGGCACGCCCTCCTGCAAGCTGGCGCCCCAACACTGATGACGGCGGAAGTGATCGCCACGCTTTGCGATCATGCCCAGGGCAATCCGCGGGCCCTCATGATCATGGCGGGTGAATTGCTTGAGGTTGCCGCCCAGCGTGAGGCCCGTCAGATCGACGAGACACTGTTCTTCGAGACCTGTGGCGTGCCCGCGGCGACCGAGACCAAGGTGGTGATCCGGCGCCGGCGATGAGCCAGCTTCCGGTCCAGCCGGCTTGGCGTCTTGCCGACTGTCCCGAGCAGCGGCGCTGGCTCGTCGATGGGCTGTGGTCGGAAGAAGCCGTCGGCATCATCGGCGGCGAGCCCAAATGCGGCAAATCCTTCCTCGCCCTCGATCTGGCCGTCGCCGTCGCCGCCGGCATCCCCTGCCTGCGCCGCTTCGCGGTCAGCCGTCCCGGCCGCGTCCTGCTCTATCCCGCCGAGGACGCCCTGCACATTGTCCGTCGCCGCCTCGACGGCATCTGTGCTGCCGCCGGCGTCAGTCTTGCCGAACTCGACGTCCAGGTGATCACCGCCCCCAGCCTGCGCCTCGATCTCGAGGCCGATCGTGTACGTCTCGATCAGACCGTCGCCCGGCTGAAGCCGCGGCTGCTCGTCCTCGATCCGTTCGTGCGCTTGCATCGCATCGACGAGAATGTCAGCGGCGATGTAGCACCTCTGCTCGCCTTTCTGCGCGAACTACAGCGTCGCCACACCATCGCCGTCGTGCTTGTCCACCACGCCAAAAAGGGCGCCGGCGCCCTCCGCGCCGGGCAGGCCCTGCGCGGATCGTCGGAGTTCCATGCCTGGGGCGATTCCAACCTCTATCTCCGCCGTGACAGTAACGATCGCATCGTCCTGACCGTCGAACATCGTGCCGCTGCTGCCGTGCCTGGCGTTACGCTTGAACTAATCCAGCGCGCCAACGCCCTTGCCCTCGAGCCGGTCCAGACCGATCGCCAACCCGAGCGCCGTGTCGAACCAACTTCCGTCGATCAGCGGATCGCCGCAGCCCTCGCCGACGGCGAGCAACCCCGGCCGTTCTCCGAACTGCGGGCATCCTGCCGCCTCCGCACCACCACCCTCTATGAGCGCCTCGCGGCCATGACCGCTGCCGGCCTCGTCGTCAAATCTGCAGACGGTTACTGCCTCGCCGGCCACTGACCAACGCTCGCGACGGCCGCCTTCCCACGCCACCTCGGCAATCTCCGGCACCCCAAATCCAACCAAAACTGCGGCGGCGCCGTGCAACTTCCCGCTTCCGCTTCCCAGACCCTCTACAGCAGGCGGGAAGCAGAAGCGGGAAGCACATCAAATTACGTGATCAGCGAAACATCAAACAGCGAGATGCTGCTCAGATGCGATGCCAGGGGATAGCCCCGCAGCGATGGAAGTCCTCAATGTCGTGAACCGAGTATGCGATGTCGTCCGCCCAGTCCATAAGCTCGGCTTCCGCGCTCTTTGCGCTTCCCGGGAGTAATTCGCGGGCGAACTGAAAATCGTCACGATCAATCCTATAAGCGCCCCACTTTTTGTTGCGACCTTCAGTGCCTGGCTCTCTAAGCCAGGGATACTTTAGACATGCAGCCAGCGTCGCCCTTGTCAGGTCGAGCCCCGGGCACGCGTAGCGTACAGCTAGTTTCGACAGGATACGGAATGACTGCGCGTTGCCTTCGAAACCGTCCGGATCAGTTTTCAGGACAAGCTCATTAAGAACCGTTTCGGCAATATGACCGAAGGGCGGATGACCAAGATCGTGGGCAAGGCATGCCGCCTCAACAACCTCCTCATGGACGCCTAGCGAGGCGCATAGTTCAGGCTGATTCTTTTTACAGATTTGTGCGAGCCGCCGCCCTACCTGGGCAACCTTCAAGGTATGCTGCAGCCTCGTGTGAAACACATCTGCCTCACCTGCCCTTACAATTTGCGTAACCCCGGACAGGCGGCGAAAAGCAGAGGAATAGAGGATTCTATCGCGATCGCGCTCAAATGGATTCCGCTGATCGGCGGCGCTTACATCATGACGCCGTTGCTCGCGCTCCTCGTTTGACCACCCCAAAGCGGCAATCTATGGGCGCTTGACGGCCGCGCGGAGTTCCAGGTCGCCGCCTACCTCCACGGTTCCTTTGTCAATTGCGCGCCGTATCTCACGCTGAACATCGCGTTGAGAAAAACCCTGCTCCGCGGTTTTTGAGGCAAGTTCCAATGCGGTGATTCCGCTGGGATGGCGACCTAACTCCTGACGAACGGCGTCAGAAGCCGAGGTCTTGCCGGATTGATCGACAGTCATTCGGTTTCTCCTTCCCAAAAGATTCTGCACCATGTGGGATATAACAACAACCGATAAGATCAAGATGTAGTTCCCGCGGCAACGGGGAGGAGTCGATGGCATACCATCGCGTGCTATCGATCAGACTGGACGAGGGTCTGTTCGGCCTGCGCCCCCGAGTCGCCGAGACTCGGATTGAGGCTCATGTTCCCGAATTGCTCCGCTGCCGGCTTGGGGCGCCGGTCATGCTATGGCCTCCATCCGCGGCGTGGTGGTCTCGACTGCCCCCTGAGCCGAGCCCGACCTTCGATTGATTCCGCTCGTGCAGCGCGGCCCTAAACTCGTCGCCTTCTGCGTCCACATTCGGATGCAGATCCTAATGCCGATTGTCGCCTGCGTTACCTCTGGCTTCAGCGCGCCAGGCGTCCTGGCCAGGTCAGGCAACGTGGCGTTGGTTGAGGATACGCCCGAAAATCACCCACAAGCCGACGCAGCGTTCTAGGCGTTGGTTGAGGATACGCCTGAAAATCACCCACAGGATTCCAGAGTGACAGAATTCCATGTCATAACAATGACTTGATATTTTTGGACAATGATCAAGGAGACGGTGGCCGCGTCGGCGCGCCAGCGGGTTCACCCGGCTGTCCAGAAATGGGTCCGCCAACGGCTCTCGAAAAGAGACATGTTTCTCAATGAGGTAAAGGATAGTCCCTGCCGTCCGCAAAGGCGCGACTAGAACGCTGCGTCGGCTTGTGGCAACGCCTATTTAATCGAGACGAGACGGGACCCTCTTGCCCGCCTTGCGGCGGGCCGCCATCCTTTCCGAATGTTCCTCGTCACCGAGGCCGATGCCGATGCAATCCGCGCCATCTTCAACCAAGAGGGCGAGTTGTCGGCCGGCATCGAGCTGCGTCGGCGATTTCCTGGGATCACCGACAACGCGAAGGCGCGGGCACACGTCCGGACAATCGCCGGATGGGAGCCGCCACCGTCTCAACCATGCAGGGTGACCCGGCTGCGGCCCGGTGTGCGCGAGAGTGAGTTCCATTCGACGGGGGCGCCAGACGCACCATCATCAGCAACCTGACTCGCCTGTCACCGCTTTAGCCCGTGGCGCAGGAGGAAGCGACCCGATGCAGGAAGAAATCACCACACCCACGCTCGGTACCGTCCGAGTGCGGGTATGCTCCCGATGTTCGGGAAGGAATGGGAAGACTATGCGCCGGTCCCATACTTACGTGGAGTATCGCACCTGGCGCCAGATCGACCGCTTTTGGGAGTGCATGGCCTGCGGGCACTTGGTGCCCGCGGATGAGGTTCGAGACGTAGAACAGAAACTAGATCCCGAGACCGAACTCCTCCACGCCCAATGGCGGACGGATAATAAGGGATTTTGATAGACCTGGGGGTCTTCGAACCTCTGTCATTTTGAGAAATAATTGGCGCTGCCGGCGTGTGCGGACCGAAGCCGGGTCGCGCGCTCGCCTATAGACGGGACGGATGCTCGCTCTATCCTTCGCCGGCCCGCTGCGACGGGCGCAGCGCGGCGAGAGCGCGATTCCAGCGCAGCCAACATCCTCTGGTTGCGGGATTTCGCCGCGATTGAGATATAACAGCGCGACCTTATACCCAAGCCGCGTAATAGCGGGCAATGGTTCCTCCGCACCCGTATTCGGGGTCGCCGGGGTGACCACCTGTCACAACCACTCTCAGCGTGCTGCCCGATGGTATCGCCGCATGACCTCGGCGGTCAGTAACGACAGCACCTCCAATGGCACCCAGGAGCGCCCTTCGGTTCAACAAGTTCGAGATCGCCTTCGAGGTTGTATTTTTTGCCGTCGCCCAATGAACCGCGGGACACTACTCACGATCCTTCTTAGCTTAGAGTGTTTTCCGATCAGGTTGCACTGTAGCCCTGATGAATGAGGTAGTTCTCGCACTCCTGGCTGGAAAACGCCTGAAGCAGTTTCCCGATCCGGTCCCACAATTTGCCGACAGTTCGTTCCGACGCCTTGCGAAGGAGAGCCTTGAGCTTGGCAAACACCATCTCGATCGGGTTCAGGTCCGGAGAATACGGCGGAAGGTACAACAGCGACGCTCCGGCAGTCTCGATCGCCGTTTTGACCCCGGCCACTTTGTGCACTGGGAGGTTGTCCATGATGACAATATCGTTCGGCGTTAAGGTCGGAACAAGAAATTGCTCGACATACTGAACGAATAGATCACCGGTCATGGCACCGTCGATGACCAGCGGGGCGGTGATCCGATCATTCCTCAGCCCCGCAACGAAAGTCGTGGTTTTCCGATGACCGTGCGGCGACTTTCCGATCAGGCGCTGCCCTTCTGCCGAACGGCCGCGAAGCCGCGTCATGTTCGTCGCGGTCGCGGTCTCGTCGATAAAGACCTGACGGGCCGGGTCCAGCGAAGCCTGGTTTTCCCGCCAGGCTTCGCGTGCCGCTTTGACGTCCGGGCGGTCCTGTTCGGCGGCGTGCAGGGTCTTTTTCTTGAAGGTGACGTCATGGCGGCGGAAGAACCGCCACAGGCACGATGGGCTTTTCTTCAAACCATGAGTGGCCGCCAAACGGGTCTGGATCTCAGCCAGCGTTGCGTCCGGCTCCTCCCCGACCAGTGCCAGTAGCCAGTCCTTGTGTTGTTCGAGGGCCATCGACCGATGATCCCCACCACTCGCGAGCGGCGTACAACGCCCTGTCGTCGCCAGCCGTTTCATCCAACGGATCGCGGTGCTGACGCTCACTTTGAATGCCCCAGCGGCACCTCGACGAGAGGCGCCTTTCTCAACGGCATCGACCACGCGCTCACGCAGGTCCAACGAATAGCCGGCTGGCATGGGTTATTCCCGAATCTGTCTCCGGGGAGACTCGCAAGCCGCGCCGATTCGCGAAAAGTCCGGGATGCGCGTCGAGTTGAGCGGATCGGAAAATGCTCTAGGTCTGGGCCCTGGGGCAGAATTAACGATGCAAGCCGCTTGGTTCTGTTGCAGCATTTTGCTCTCGCGGCGGATTGGCGACGAAAGGCTGTCGCCCACCGGGGAAGCGAGCCGTCATGCGGCGCGCTGCGAAAGCTCCCAGGCCACGATGGACACTGGGAAATAGAACCGGATGCCGGTCAGGCTGCGCCAGGCGCCGACGCCGATACGGTCCTGACCACCTGCGATGTCGGCCTCGATCATCGCCGTCAGAGCCGGCATGTCCACCGCATCGGCAAGCGTATCGAGTTGCGCTTCCAGTCTATATTCGTCGATCACGACCTCGCTCAGCCCGGTGTCCTTTCCGATCTGCCGCAGTTGATCCAGAGTAAGCGCGCTCGTGTGGGAAGGGTCGCGCAGCCGCTCCATTGTGTCATAGGCCTTCTGCGCCTCGGGTGAGGGCGTCGCGTCGATGACGATGACCCGACCATCCGGTCGGCAGACGCGCTTCATTTCCACGAGTGCAGCGGCGGGATCGGGCATGTGGTGGAAGCTGTAGCGTGTTGTCACCCGATCAAAGCTGTGGTTTTCGAACGGCAGCGCTGTTGCGTCGCCGACATGCCATTCGACATTATTAAGCCCGCTCGCGGCCCGCCTCGCTTCTGCCTGATCGATCATGGCTGGCGTGATGTCGATCCCGGTGGCGTGCCGCGCACGTTCTGCCAGAGCGCAGGCCAGGATGCCCGGGCCGCAGGCGACATCGAGCACCTTTGTTTCTGAGGTTATCGCGCAAGCCTCGATCGTGCGGGCCATCGCATCAGCGTCTGCGTGGATCGGCAGCTCCGCAAACGGCTTCGCCCAACGGGTAAACTGGTCAACGATGCGTTGATTGTGAGTGTTGTCAGTCATCCTGCCCTCCCTGGTTTGGAAAGACCATAGTCACACCTGCCTTGCTCCCGCTCAAGCCGCGCAGCGTCCCCACCTTTACCGGGAACGCCGCGGCATGGCTGGTCAGAGACCGTCCAAAATGAGGGGGTGCGACAGGATAAGCTGGTCTAATCCAGCCGGTGCAAGCGCAGGACGGCTGGGTGGCCGCCATAGGGCCGGCCGCTCGCATCTGGTGAGACGGGCGTGCGCCTGCTATCGCCTTACTCAGGCCATTGGCGAGGAATGCAGCGTCGAGCTTCGCTGCACAAAACGAAAGAGGGTTCGACATGTCGGACACACGACTAGCCGGCATGATGCCGCCGCGGCAAGTCGCCCCAACGGCTGGTGCCCATGCGGCCCATGCGATGACGCTGTTCGTCATGATCGTGGCAACACTCTATTTCGGCAAAGAAGTGGTGATGCCGGTCACCCTGGCTCTGTTGCTAGCCTTCGTGCTGGCGCCAACGGTTAACCTTCTTCGCCGCGCACATCTCGGTCGCGTGCCATGCGTGCTTCTCGGCGTGACTTTAGGATTGTGCGTCGTGCTGGCGATCGGTGGTGTTATCGGAAGCCAGATTGGACAGCTGACGACGGATATTCCCAAATATGCGGCGACGGTCGAGACGAAGGTCTCGAACGTCAGAAGTCTGTCCTGCCGGCATATGACGAACAGACTTTGGTACAAGGTATTCGTGAGTTGCTCGAGATATGCAATGAGATCGGGCTCGGACTATATCGAGATGAGCTTGAAAGGCATATGAGGGGCTACGTTGAACCTAAAGCACCCAAACCCGCCGAGGGCGAGAGACCAACTCGCAGAGGATCTCCCTCACGAACAATCAATTAGGTTAAGGGAGGGAGAACGTGGTCATCGTGACTGTCGGCGTTATGGCCCAGGTTTCGACAAGGCGCCGCTAAAAGCGGGGAGATACATAATCGGATAACAGGGCGCAATGTCCAGGACAAGGAAGAGATGAGGTTCTGTTGCAAAGATCGAGCGTTAGTCGCGGGTCATCCTCGAGAGGACGAGATGACGTCTTAGGCGGCCACCTGGAATAGTCCAGCGATGAATACTGCCTGGGCCCTGATGTCGTTGCCGCCGATGTTCCGAACCTGCCCTTTCCTGATCATCGCCATCGCCTCGTAGCCTGCCAGCGTTCGTCGGGCCATCCAGAAGCCACCAAAGCCAAGTCCCGGGCCGGTTAATCGTTTCACCCGCCGGTGATCTTGCTCAACAATGTCGTTCAAGTATTTCACCTGCCGCAGCCGTGATCGGCGCCAGAGCTCGCCGTCCTTTTTCATCTCCGCGGCGGCCTTCGGATAGGCCGCATTCTTGTCCACGGTGATAGTGCGCGGGTTCACCGTATGAGGCTGTGCCAGTGCCTTGCGGAAGAACCGTTTCGCCGCCTCCGCGTCGCGCTTGGCAGACAGTAGAAAGTCGATCGTCTGGCCGCAACTGTCGACGGCTCGATACAGATACATCCAGCGGCCCTTGACCCTTACGTAGGTCTCATCCACCCGCCACGAGCCGTTGCTCATGCGCAGGTGGGGGCGGATAGGTTCTGTCAGAGTTCGCGCCAGCAAGTATAACCTGAGGTCGGATAGACGGCCACGTTGGTTCAGGCGGCTTGCAAGGATGGCTCATTACGGTCGCAGTGCGGCGGAGGAAGTGGAGCCTGCGGGTGTTGGCGGAAGTTTGTTGATGAGGGCGGGAGCGGGGACGGAGGAGGTTACGCAATTCATCGTAGCCTCGACAGAACCGGTCAGCCGATCGTGGGCACTTGAACCCACGCATCGGCTGGTATCGACCTTTGATGCCACGGTGATCCTGCTCCAGTCGATTGTTGAGGTAGCGGCTGGTGCGGTGCTTCACGCCTTCACCCAACTTCGTCCGGATCGCGCGCGGGTAGCTGTCGTGGCCATCCGTGGTCACCCGGTCAGGGGTAACATCGGTGACTGTCTTGGCGGATTGGAAGAACGCCTTCGCAGCCGCCATGTCACGGTGCTCGCTGAACATCACGTCGACCAGCGCGCCGTTGCGGTCAATGGCGCGATAGAGATAGCGCCAATGCCCGTGCACCTTGATGTACGTCTCGTCAACGTACCAGCTCTTCCCGATCCGACCGCGTCGGCGACGGCGCAGACCTTCAGCCAATGCCGGCGTGAGCTTGGCTTCCCAGTCGCGGACCGCCTCGTGACTGAACACGATGCCGCGGATCAGGAACATCTCCGGTAGGTCGCGCAGGCTGAGTTTGTAGCGCAGCCGCCAGAGCACCACGAGCGCGATGACGTCCGACGGATATTGGGTCCGGTTCAGCAGGCTCTCACTGCGCTCATTGAACTGCTTGCCGCAAGCGCGACAGCGAAATCGGCGGTAACCTTGAGTGGTCCGCTCGCTCCGTTCCGAAACGGCTGTCGAGCCGCACCCAATGCACCGCATCTATCCCACGCTCCTGGCCGCGGCGCCTATACCCAGGCCGTTTCCATCTGAACAGGGTCCTCTGGCGCGAGAGCTGGCGGAACCGATGAACCGGGTCGATGCCTGGCGCATGGCTGTCGGGCAACGCGTCGTGCCAGGCGGCATACTCGGCTTGCAGCGCGACCAACCCCGCGACCGTGTCGTACCAACGCTGAGCTCCACCCCAGTATTGACTTTGCCCTTCTTGCGGTGGAGCGACATCTTCGACTCCCACCGTTCGCCGCTAACGCTCTGTTCGTGACCGGACGGACGGTGGGCTGGATTGCGCACGCTTTGGAGCAAAGGCGAGAGGGTGGGCTGATTCGGCGAAGGGCGGTCTACCGCGAGCAACCGGAAGCAACCCTTAGACGTCAGATTGGGTTGGCAGGGGGCCTTGTTGTTCGCCGACCAGTCAAAGGTCAGGGCAAAAGCTCGCAGAAAACGGCTGCACTACCGGTTGATTGACACACTGCGGCTTCCGCTGGGCTCGCGCTGTCTGTCGCAACACTTGCACTAGCGACCTAGAAATCTCTCCATGGGCGCAAGATACAAGATAAGGAGATCGTTCTTCCCGTCCCTGCCCTTCCACACGAGAAGCTGACGGATTGCTACTGCGCTTTGGTCTCCACCTCATTTACCGTTGACATGCGAACCTTCCAGGCGCCCCCTTGACGTTCGTGTACGCTGCCCCACAACCCTTGGTAAGGTTTGGTTGCTTGGTTCGGGCCCGGCCCGGTTTCAGTCCAGCGTCCCACCACCCATGCTAGGTCCCCTATAACATGCACCTCCTCAACGGTTGCAACGTTGTTGGAGAACCCGGCTTTAAAGGCGTCACTTAGGAACTTCTCGATATCCTGCCTTCCATGCAGAACGGTTCCAGTCTCCAGCACAAAGACGGCGTCCTCGGTGAATAAGGCCGCGGTCGCGGCAGGATCATGCTTGGTGAATGCTACATCGAAGTTTTCCCAAAGATCTATATTCTGCTGGCATGCCTCGTGCGGGCCTGTGCACTTGCTGTCCTCTTGGGCAAAAGCGGATACAGCAAAGATACTTGCCAATCCAGCAAGAGCTAACACGTGCGGCTTCATCGTTTCCTCCTCAGCGAATTGGGGGATAGGAACACTTGTCTTCAGGGATGGAAATTAAAAACCAATATTAACAAGTATCTATAGTGTCTTCACGGATATATCTCCCATGGTTGTCACTGTATACTAGTCCGGGGTCCTGCCCGAAAATTACTGCGCTGCATAGCGATGGGGTAGGCGCGCGGAAGCCGCGCGAGAGTTCGAAAATCACCTCGAGAATCTGCGGCCTCGCCCTCCGATTCCTGCAGTTTGTTTGGCTCTAGTTTCCGTCTCTTCATGAGCGCCACAACGCGACGCGACGCCGAAACGGGCTTTGTCAGCGGCTTAAAGCTTGGCGGTGCCGCTGCTAAAAATCGATCAGCTCCAGCCAGAAAAATCGCTAAAAGTTGCTAAATGCCAAACAAAAGCTGCTTTGCCTTGGGTTGGCCAGGATATATGGTTTCACGGAGTTGAGAACAGACAGAGATCGGCAGCACTGGGCGGCACCACTACCGGCGCTAAATGATTGGGGCTGTGAGAGAGATGGACGCGCTTACCCGGACCGGAATCGTAGCGTTCGAGGATTTCCGCTTTGATGTCGATCGCCGGCGGCTGTCATACCAGAACGCTGGAGGGGTCTGGGTGCCGGTCGCGGCGGGTTCGCGTGCGCTCGATGTCCTTGCCGTTCTGCTGCGACAGCCGGGCATGCTGGCGACGAAAGATGCCATCATGGATCAAGTCTGGCCGGCCATCGCAGTTGAAGCCAGTAATCTGACGGCGCAAATCACGGCGTTGCGGAAGCTCCTCGATGGCGGCCGAGGATCGGATAGCTGCATCCAGACGGTGACCGGCCGAGGTTACCGATTTGTCGCGCCAGTAGCGCGATTGTCACCCGAAAGCGGCAGCGAGTGTTCGGAGTTGAGCGCGGGGTTGATTTCAGACTGATCTGCAACCCGGCCCGAGGACTGTCGTCGCCAAAGGTCAAGCGGAACCAAACGTGGAGGCACAGCCAGCGGAGTGCCGCCAGCTTACCGTCATCGCGTGCGATGTGGTCACCTTGGCGGCGCTTTCGAGTTCGGCTCGATCTCGAGGATCTGGCCGAGGTGACGACCGCCTGGCACCGCTGCTGTTCGGACATCATCGCACAGTATCATGGCTACTTCGCGAACACCTCGACCGGCGGCGCGGTCGCGTATTTCGGTTATCCGCAGGCGGACGAGCACGCCGCCGAGCGTGCCGTCCGAGCCGGGCTTGCGCTTGTCAGGGCGGTGGTGAAGCTTTCAACTGCGGTAGGCGGGGCCTTGCACGCGCGTGTCGGAATCGCAACGGGCCTAGTCCTGGTCGGTGATCAGGGGACCCGGATCGTCGGCGCGGTGGGGAGCACGCCTTATGTTGCCACGCTTCTCCAAGGGCGGGCTGCCGACGATCAGGTTCTTCTCGCCAACTCCACCCGTCGGTTGATCGGTGGAATGTTTGAACTGACTGATCTGGGCGAATTCGACCAGAAAGGGTTGGCCGAACCGATTCACTCTTGGCGGGTGGAGCGGGCCTTGCAGACGAAAAGCCGCTTTGATGCCCATCGCGGCAGTCAGACTTTGACGCCACTGATCGGCCGCCAAGAGGAACTGGATCTGTTGCTTCGACGGTGGTCGCAGGCAAAAGAGGATGAAGGCCAAGTCGTGCTGCTGTCAGGTGAGCCTGGGATCGGCAAGAGCCGTTTGCTTGATACGTTGCGGAGTAGGCTTGAAATGCTTGGGGCGCAAGCCCTGCGGTTGCAATGCTCGCCCCATCACGTAAACAGCGCTTTCTGGCCGATTTCCGACAATCTGGAACGGGCGTTGGGGTTCGGCCGAGACGAGACGCCGGACGCAAAACTCGACGGACTGGAATCGTTCATCGTCGCGCATCACGGCCGCCCGCTGGCCGATGTCCGGTTCGTCGCGTCGATCCTGTCCATTCCATGCGAGGATCGCTACGGCACGCTGGCCATGACGCCGCAGCGGCACAAGGATGAGACGCTACGGACCCTGGTAGATATTACCGAAGCAGCCGCCCGGCGGCGGCCCAGCGTGCTATTGTTTGAGGATGCGCACTGGGCCGACCCTACGACCCTGGAGGTGCTGGACCTACTGATCGACCGGGTGAAGGCGATGCCGCTGCTAGTCGTGCTGACCCACCGCCCAGAATTCCAGCCGCGCTGGTCGGGGCATGGTCATGTCGGTGCGCTGAACCTGTCCAAGCTCACCCGGGCGCAGAGCGCGGCAATGGTGTCCGCGCTGGCGGGTGACAAGGCTCTGCCCGAGCCGCTGCTCGAGCAGATTCTGATCCGGACCGATGGCGTGCCGCTGTTCGTCGAAGAACTGACCAAGACGGTCCTGGTATCGGGGGAGCTGAAGGATGCCGGTGACCACTACGAATTCCACGGCTCTGCCCGGAGCGTGACGATTCCTGCCACGCTGCGCGACTCGCTGATGGCGCGGCTCGATCGATTCACGCCGGTACGGGAAATCGCGCAGATCGGCGCCGCGATCGGGCGCGAATTCAGCTACGAACTGGTCGCGGCTGTGGCGCCGATGCCGCGGGCGCAACGCGATGACGCCCTGGCGCGGCTGTGTGAGTCAGGGCTGGCGTTTCGTCGCGGGACGCCGCCTAATGCGAGTTATACATTCAAGCACGCGCTGGTGCAGGACGCGGCATACGATTCGTTGCTCAGAAGCCGCCGGCAGGAATTGCATGGCAAGATCGCCCGCGTGATCGAGGCCCAGTTCTCCACCATCAAGACTACGGAACCCGAGGTGTTGGCGCATCACTTCACTGCCGCAGGCCTCAGCCAAGCCGCGATTCCACTCTGGCAGGCGGCTGGCGACCTGGCAACGAGACGCATGGCGCTGGCAGAGGCAATCGCCCACCTCAGCCAGGGGCTCGAACTCGTGTCGACGTTATCTCAACCATCGGAACGAGACGTCAGCGAACTGGAGCTGCGCTGCGGCCTTGGAACAGCGTGGATGGCGCTCAAGGGCTGGGCTGCCCCGGAAGTATGGACCAATCTGCACCCGGCACTGGCATTGGCGAAGTCGCTCGAGCGCCACGACATGCTAGCGCCGATTTTCTTTGGACTGACAAACAACGTCCTGGCGCAGGGACGCGTGGCGGAGTCTCTGCCATGGGTGGAGGAGATGCTGAACAGCGGGAACGCAACAGGTGATGCCGACTTGCTAATCGCGGGACACGCACTTGCCAGCGTTTGCTACTGTTATGCAGGCGAATTTACCATGGCTCTCGAGCATGCCCATAAGGCGTTCGGCCTTTACGACGACGCGACACACCACCATCTGGCAGACCTTCTCAACCACGATCCCAAAACTCAGGCTGGTATCTGGGGCTCGATTAGCACCTGGATGCTGGGCTACCCGGACAAGGCGTGGCGGCGGAGCGACGAAAAAGACGCACACGCCCATCGGCGTGGTCACCCCTTCGACCTCGGATATGCGCTTACGACTGGGGTGCATGAGTTCGATTACAGTCGCGAGCACCAGGACATTTACAAGCGCGCCGAGGAGTGTGAGCGGCTGGGTCGAGAGAACAGCTTGCCTGTGCTTTGGGCAGTGCGGGCACCCCTCTCTTATGGCCTCGCACTGATCCGGAAAGGCGACGTTGCCGAGGGAATTGCCCCGATCAAGGCCGGCATAGCGTTTTGGAAATCGAGTGGAGGCAAGACCCGCGGCCCAACCATGAACGCGTTCTTGGCCGAAGCCATGGCGCTGACCGGCGACCTCGATAACGCCCTGCAGCTGATCGATGATCAGATCGACCAAATAGAACGCCCGGGGTGGGAGGAACGCTACCTTTATGCCGAAATCCTCCGTCTCAAGGGCTGGATACTCTCGCTCAAAGGCGACCTTGAGGGCACCGAAAGGAACTTTATTGCCTCACTCACCTGGGCGCGCCGCCAGCAGGCGAAAATGTGGGAGCTGCGCACGTCGACCAGCCTCGCGCGCCTATGGCAGAGCCAGGGCAAGCGCCAGGAGGCATATGACTTGCTCGCCCCGGTCTACGACTGGTTTATCGAAGGCTTCGACACCAAGGATCTGAAGACGGCAAAGGTTCTGCTCGCCGAATTGAGGTAAAGCGGGTCGGGGCCAGCTCTTGCTAAGAGGTATGCACTAAAAAGCCACGTGTTTTCAAAGCTCTGTGTTGGTGCGGTATTCTTGAATTTCTCACCGAGCAAGTAAGCTCGCCGCACGGGGTGGTCGGAAGGACGTTACCTGCTGGCTGGGCTTAAAGGCGTCCCTTCACGATCCGTGGCCGTGCCCAGGGATGGCGTTACGGCCTGACCGAGGTTACCTTTTTGTCATCGGACTCTTGGGGGCAGGTGAACGATCATGTGGCGGACACTCATAACGGGCGTGGCTCTCGCTGCCCTCCTGCATAACCCTGTTTCCGCCCAGATCGTGTGTGGGGATCAGCCGAAGATAGCAGCCACCAGCAGCGCTGAGGAATTCAAGGCGGATGCAAGTGGGAAGGCGCAATTATTAGCTAAAATTCTGCCTTCGGCGGAGATAAATGGCAAAGTCGAGCAGTGGAAAACCGAGCAACACCAGCAATACAAAGACCTTGATCAACACGAACTCACCTTCTACTGGGTCTGGGTGTCGTGCCAGATGATTGCTTCAAGCAGGGAGATGACCGGACCACAGAAGACCGAGCAGTGGGACAAGGTTCGTGCAGCTTTTAGCCAACCGTCGCCTTCCGTTTCACCACCACGAATTGAAAGCGCGTTTGTATCCGACAAGCTAATCTCTGCCATGGCACAACCATCGAGGGCGGGGACAAATGCAGACACCGAGACATGCGTCCCAGCCCCGCCGAACATGGCGTTCGTGAAGGGTAGTGGCACGCTAGAAATCATAAAGGACGAGCGCGACGGGGTGCCGCAGGCCGGAAATCCGAGACGGATCAGCCATTCGGGCCCCGAGCAGATCTGCGTCCATCTCACCGCCCAGCCCACAGGGGGCAACCAGTTGGCTGAGATCGTCGTGAAGCTGCACGCCAAGACTGTTCCCAAGCAGTAAGCTGAGTGATTTGCTTGTGCCGGAGCCGCACCGTTGCGCGACGATCATGTCATGTCATGTCGGCGCAAGATAGAAATGTCACCCTGCGCGCAAAGTAGAGATGACACCCCCGATCTGGCAGACACTCCCGTGACGAAACGGCATCACTGCCAAACGCTGGGGTGAGGGCGAGGGGGTCAAGAGCCGCAGCCGGCGTGCCGGTGCGCGCAGCGCAGCCCTTGAGGCCGTCGCCCTCACCTTAGCATCATCGGAACGCCGTGGGTCTGATGGAGAACCCCGCTCAGTCCCGGCCGTAACCGCGCGGCGGGGTGATCGCTGCCAGCGTATCGAGGTCGAGTTCAACAATGGCCTCGAGGGCGTCGGCGGTCGCCGTGCCGCGCAACGACTCAGGCAGGGCTTCAAACCAGGCGGCGTAGGCGGCCTGAAGCGCCAGCAATTCGGTAACCGCGTCGTGCCAGCGTTGTGGCCGGGGCCGGCGATCGGCCGGCTTGCGCGATTGCATAACAACAACTGGCGCCTGCTTGTGACGGTCGCGGTAGCGTGCCTGCCGTTCGGCGTTGCTCAACGCGGTCTCGCCTTTTTCGGGTGAACGGCCTCGGGACATCGTCCTTCTCCGTTACGTAACGCTTCACAAGAGAGGTGATCAGGCCTGCGCGGCAGCAACCCGGCCGCGCCCTAACCGGTTCTTCGTCGGCAGGCCCGGCGCTTCCAGATTGTTCGGCGGTCGGCCCCGTGCAGGATCGTAACGACGCCTATTCGGCGTATAAGTCGCCTGATGCTCTTTCACCATCGCCAGCGCAGCACCCAACCGTTTGTTCTCGACAATTGCAGCAGGCGTCACGGTCTGGATCTTGTCGAACACCCGAAACGGCAGCGGCGTGCCTTCAAACTGAACCGTGAACCGGCCATCCGGGTAGTTCACCACATCGACCTTCTTGCGTGCCAACCCACGCGCAAACGGCGTTGGATTGAGCAACAGCATCATCCGGTCGTAATGCAGGGTCAGGTTGTTGGTGACCGTCCGCACCTCCCGCCAAGTCAGGATCTCATCCAGATTATCGGCGGCGGTCAGCGGCCGGTGCAGGTCCTTGGCATTCGTTGGTTGCCGCCCGAAACGGGCGTTGTAGCCGGCGATGAAGCCAGGCAACCACGCGTTCGCTGCGGCAACTGTCGATATTCCCGCGAGACGAAGCTCCTTCACCATCCGGTCCTGCAACGTGCCGAAGGCTCGCTCGATCCGGCCCTT
>CAWHWH010000036.1:0-122590 GCA_963832865.1 uncultured Pseudomonadota bacterium | reverse complement strand
TGCCGAACGACCGCGTGACAGCGCGCGATCTCGTCCACGTGCCGGTCCGCATCCAGTGCATGCGTCACGCTCGTCGCATGGCGCCGATGCACGTTCAGCGGCTCGGCCTCATACCCGACCTTGGCACCCGGCAACGCCAGTGCTTCCAGATACAATCGCCAGTCGCCAGCCATGCGGAAATCAGCCAGGTCGGCCTCGCATGCGGTCAGCGCCCGCAGCAGAGCATCGCGGCGCCAAACCACGGAACTCACGTTCAGAATAAGGTTCTTCACCGACAGGAACCGATGCACGAACGCCTTCGCCTCGAACACCTCGGTCTGTTCCAGGCCGCCCGGCGAGACGGTGCCGTAATACGGCTTGTAGCTCGCCCATTGCGGCCCGCCCTGGGCGTCGATCGTGCGCGAATCGGTGAAGGCCAACTGGATGGTGGGATCGCTGCTCAGCAGCGCCAGGGTGCGCGCCAGGAAATCCCGCTCCGACGCGTCGTCCGCCTCGGCCAGCCAGATGAACTCACCGGTCGCCAACTCCGCCGCTCGGCGCCACTGCGCAAAAACCGAGCCGGAGTTGATCCGATTTGGAATGAAGCGGATCTCCCGGTCCCATTCCGCGGCGATCGCCGGGATCACCGTGGCGCTGTCATCGGTGGAGGCGTCATCGAGCACGATGATCTCATGCACCGGGTGGGGCTGCGAGAAGATACTGCCAAGTCGCAGCGGCAGGTGCCGCGCGTAGTTGTAATTCGGCACGGCCACGGAGACGGACGGCAACCCGGGGATCGCCAGCTCCAGCAACCGGCCGACATAGGTCCGGAAGTTGAAGCGCTCGGTGATCAATGCCTGGCGGTCCGCGCGCTGCCGGTCAGTGACACCTACGGTCAGTTGCGCGGCGATAGCGGCGGCCATTGCGCTCACGTCGCCATAGGGCACGACGTCGCCCTGCTGCGTCTCGCGCAACATATCCGGGATGCCGCCCGAGCGATCGAACGCAACCACCGGCAGTCCGGCGCTGAGCGCTTCCAGCACAACGGTGGGGAAAGGGTCCTCGCGGGAGGTCAACGCAAACGCGTCCGCGGCTGAGAACACGGCGTCCATGTCGTCGCGATAGCCCGCCATACGGAACGTTCCGGTAGCCTCGGCGTCAGCGATCTCAGTGGCGAGCCAGTCTTTCAGCCCCGGGTCGATGCCGCCGATCCAAACCAGGCAGACGCGGCCGCGGCGTTTTCCCGTGGTGGTGGCGGTCGTGCGGAGCAGGCGACATACCTGAAGGAACAGGTCAAAGCCCTTGCGAAGATCCGCGTATCCTACGCCAATCACCAGCTTATCATGCTTGGTAAGGCCGAACTCCGCGCGCAGTCTGGCACCCGCGGCCAAGTCGTAAGAGATGGTCTTGTAGCTGCCTTGCGGCAGAATAAGCGTACAGGTCGGTCAATTCCGTGCCTAGCAGCGCCAGCATTTCGTCGCGCACGAAGGTGGTGGCGAACAGCGCAAGCCGCGCCTGAAGCGCAGCCCGGGCTCCGGCGAGCAAGTTCTTTTCGCGAATGATGCGCGGCAACTCATGCACCAGGACGATCGGATCGATGCCGGCGTCGCGAACCAGCGGCAGGATGTGACTGGCGGCCGTAGTGTTGATGATGGCGTGAGCTGAGTCCCTGCTCGACCAAGGCTTTCAGCTTGACGCGCAAGGTCGTCTCGGAGGACGAGATAGTCAGTGGACCAACCTGTTCGTAGGCGTTCTCCAGCTTGCCGCCATCCAGCAACAAGAACTGAATGTCCACACCAAAACTGTGGCGTAGAGCGCGGCCCTGGGCGAGCAGATTGAGTTGCGCGCCGCTCGGGAAAGCGTCGTGTCCAATCAGCAGCAGCCGCGGGACGGCGGTGCGCCGCGACAGGCCGGCAACGGCGCGGGCGGTCGCGTTCAGGTAGGCAGACCCGTAGTGCAAGTCAGGTTCGAGATAGGTGCCCTCGCACCACTCGTTCCAGGCGTTAACGCAGACGATTGGCTCACCGAAAAAAGGTTTCTTGCGGGCAATTTCGCCGAGGCAGGCCAGCCAGTGTTCGTATTTGGCGGGGGAGGAGCCAGTAATGCAAAGCCCGGTGCCCTGTCGCCTCGCGTCGTTGTCCCAACTCGGAGCAGCGGTTTTAATCAGTGGATAGGTCGGAGCCGGCTCATTGAGCGACGTGCGAACGACTTCGTCGTAGCTGTAGACGTGGCCAGTGAACTCAAAATCAAGATATTCGAGGCTGGCGTTGATCGGCGGCATGTGCTGCGTAAGCTTGTGCGGCGGGAATTCGATGGCGCCGTCCATGCCATACGGCATCGGATCGATGTCCGTGAAACTCTGTGCCATAATCAGGATCGGGTCTTCGCCGTGTTGCGTCTTGAAGATCTCGCGCCATCGGCTGACTGTCCTCGCCGGCTCCGGGATCAGGCCCGGACGGTAAATCATCAGGAGCGGGCGGCCCTGCACCCGGATATAGCGCGGATCCTGAAAATGCCGAGCGAATTCCGCGGCCATTTTCTCATCGTCGTCGGGCCTGTAGTCTTGCGAGATCAGCACCTCACTCTCGGCGCCATCCCATCGACGCGTCCAGTTCTCGTTCGCCCACATGAGGCTGAATGGGATGTCGATACTGCGATCATCCAGGAAGCGCCGGAGCGGTTGCTCTAGCAGTCGCTGTCCATTGAACCAATAATAATAGAAGACGAAGCCGTAGACCCCGGCGCCGCGCGCCATCGCCGCCTGCTGGCGCATCGGCTCGACGCCATCGAGGCTGTAGAAACCGAGATCCCGCGGCACCCGCGGCTGATAATGGCCTTTAAATCGCGGCACGCCGCGGGGAATATTCGTCCACTCGGTGAAGCCCTTGCCCCACCATGCGTCGTTTTCGGGAATGGCGTGAAACTGGGGCAGATAATAGACGAGCAACTTGAATTGATGCGCGGCAGAGGGCGGCAGCGGCCGGAAATTCTCAAATTCCGGGCCAGGTTTGGTAAACCGCTTGACCTCACGCCAAACCGTTACTTCCTCATTCGGTAATCGGCCAAACACGCCTGGCTCGTGCTTGTGGACCAGATAGTGAAGGAACGGATTCGTTTCGCTGTCGCCGTTCAGATACCGCTGGGTGTAGAACTTGACGTCGA
This sequence comes from uncultured Pseudomonadota bacterium, assembly GCA_963832865.1. Taxonomy (GTDB): domain Bacteria; phylum Pseudomonadota; class Alphaproteobacteria; order Acetobacterales; family Acetobacteraceae; genus Rhodopila. The sequence continues at coordinate 119,449 of CAWHWH010000036.1, read as the reverse complement.
AGTCAGCCGACGGGTTGCGATACTCCCGATATCCGTAATTCACGAAGTGCTCGAACGGATCGATACCCGCTGCCGCGACGTCAGGATTTTCCTTGAGATAAAATTCAACGTTGAAGTCAGGCAGTGGGCTAAACCGCCCCGTGGTTCGGTTGTTGAGATAATGCCCGAGCCCGCAATCGTCCGAAGCAATATTATAGTTTTTACGATACCAATCAGGATCGAATTTCAGAGATGGACGCCGTCCTTCCTTGTCCCCAACAAAAGCGTAGTGCATGAGCGGTTGCGCTTGAGCTTCCCTCACATCGGCGTTTGTGTCGAGATACCACAATGGCTCGAAATATGGATTTGGGCACCTTCCCTCTCGAAATCCGTGGTCGAAAAAGTGGCCGAAGGGATCCACACCCGCAGTCGCGATATCTGGGTAACTCGCCAAATAGAATTCGGCATCAAACAGTCCCGATTTGATAATATATCTGATGGCGGCCTGGACCAACTCGTCTGACCTGGATAAATCCGACGATGCCAATTTTTTTTTGTTAGAGATCCCTGGACTTGACAATTCCGTTTCGCGACGCCGAACGAGTTGAGAGAGAAAGTCGGTCATGTTGACCTAAGTTATGTCTGGCGATGGTGAAAAATCGAAACGGTTTCCAATAGTACATTCGAAACCTTGGCCGACACGCATTCAGTGTCCGAGATTGACAGATCGTCCGCTGCACCCTTTTCTTTTAGAAATTGCGCCAATCCCCAGAAATCAGTCAGTGATTCGTCCTCGGAAAATCCCAAAAACCCATACGCTGTCTCGACACTTTTCCGATTGGAGCTGGCGTTCCCCATCCGACGATGGTGGAAGCATCTAGCCTCTGCAGAATGGCATTGCAATCTTTAAGATCGCAAGCCGCAGCACGCGACCCCTTATCGCTTTCGGTTGAAGACCGTCGACTTCAGGCGAGCAACAAGTCGTCCGATCTGGCCGAACAACTCCCACGAGATGCCAACTTCCCGAACCACATGGTCGATACCCAAGGTGATCTCACCGATCCGGGCCGCCGCACGTCGATTTTTGCGGTGGCACGAGCATGGAGCGTTGGGGCGCGGCCAGGCTGCTCGACAGCGAGTTCGAAGATCTCGCCAATCTTGCGGTGGGACGATCAGCGTGGAACAAGACCCCCTATCGGCATGCAAAAGGGGCCCTTTTCGTTGCGGTTTGTGTGAAGCGGTCGTCGTTTCTTTGTTCTTCGCCCCGAGCGGGTTAATCGGTGGGCCGTGGGATCATCGCGGCCAACCGCACCTTCCTCGCGCCGGCTCGATCCTGATCGAACGTTGATTGGCGGGAGTGTCGGGTCTGCCCCTGGACCTCGCAAACAACAGCAAGCTGCGTGGAGCGACGTAGCCAAAGTCAAGCCAAAGGTCGGGTGTGACACTCGCACTGAGCCAGTGCGTGCGGCTCAGCAACGCCCCGGACCGCGGACCATTACGAGCCAGAGGGTTGCCAGCCGATCCAGTCGCAGAACGCTCGGCCCATCACCAGGTCCAGGTCAGCGCCATGCAACCAGGGCAGTTCCTCGGTGAACAGTGTCACGCACTGGCGCCACGTGCAATGCATGCGGGTGATGTCAGTGCCCCAGAACATGCGCCCCGGGCCGAACGCGTCGAACACACGATGCAATGCGTCGTGTATGCTGCGGAACGGATAGGGGTCCAGTGCATACCCAGCCTGACCTGTCGCCTTCACCGCCACGTTCGGATGCCCAGCCAATGCGAGCAACTGCGGCAGGTTGCGATAGGCTGCGTCCGCCCCCTCTGTTGCGCGCGGCACCCCCATGTGATCGACAAGTTTTCGACCTCGAAGTCGCGCTTGATCAATACCCCGAAACTTGCGTGCCCCCATGACGGCTGCGGGTCACCTTGGCGGCAACATTTTGCTTCAGCTTTGACCATCCGGTTGTCGGCGCCTCGCTCATCATGGCCCCGCTTGTCGTGGCGCCGCAGGAGAGCGATGTTGTCCGGCATAGCCAGAGGAGACGAACAGATGCTGGACAAAACCTACCCTGTTAGCCGCACGGATGCAGAGTGGCGCCGGATCCTGTCGCCGGAGCAGTTCTACGTGATGCGCGCCCATGGCACAGAGGCACCCGGCAGTTGCGCCTTGCTCGCCGAGAAGCGCGCGGGCCGGTTCACCTGTGCCGGATGCGACCAACCGCTGTTTGAGTCAAAACTAAAATTCGAAAGCTATACCGGCTGGCCCAGCTTCAACGATCCGATCGAGGGAGCGGTGGAAACGACGACCGACCGCAGCCTCGGCATGGTCCGGACCGAGGTGCACTGTGCGACCTGTGGCAGCCATCTCGGGCACGTGTTCCCCGACGGGCCGCCCCCGACCCATCAACGCTACTGCATCAACGGAATTGCAATGAACTTCGTGCCGAGCTGAGGGCGCGCCCATGACCCTCCATCCAGCTCTGAACGCCGGCCGCGTCGCGGTGATCACTGGTGCGGCCAGCGGCATTGGTCTCGCCGCCGCCGTGCGCTTCGCCTCTATGGGCCTCAAGGTCTGTCTTGCCGACCTGTCGGCCGAGGCGCTGGATCGGGCGTCCGAAGCGGTCGCCGCCGCCTCCGCCGGGGGGCGGGACGCGCTGCTGACCGTGGCCACGGATGTCAGCCAGCTAGAGTCGGTTCAGGCCCTGCGCGATGCCGTGTATGCCAAATTCGGCGAAGTCGGCGTGCTGATGAACAATGCCGGCACCGCGCCGGGCGGCGGCCCGTGGGATCACATCGACCGCTGGCGCCGCGTGCTGGAGGTCAACCTGTGGGGCGTCATCAATGGCGTGCAGACTTTTGCCGCGCCTATGCTCGCGCAGCGAAACGCGTGCGCCATCGTCAACACCGGGTCGAAGCAGGGCATCACCTGCCCACCGGGCGACACCGCCTATAATGTCAGCAAGGCCGGCGTGAAGGTCCTGACCGAGGCGCTGGCGCATAGCCTTCGAAACGAGGAAGGCGCGCGCATCACGGCGCATTTGCTGGTCCCTGGGTCGACCTTTACCGGCATGACAAGTCGGGGACGCTCCGAGAAGCCGCCGGGTGCATGGACGCCCGACCAGGTGGTGGACATGCTGATCACCGGGATGAGCCAGGGTGATTTCTATATCATCTGTCCTGACAACGATGTAACGCGCGAGATCGATAATCGAAGAATTCTCTGGGCCGCGCAGGACATCACCGGCAACCGCCCCGCGCTGTCCCGCTGGCACCCCGATTACAAAGATGCTTTCGAAGCGTTTCTCAGGGAGTAGCAGCGGCCACTAAGACAAGTTCGTTGTGTATAAATCTTTCTGGAGAGAATCCCCATGACCGCACTTTCATTTCGTTCTTCAAGTGCCTCGCTTGGCTCCGCACTATTGGTGGCTCTTACACTCACTGTGCCGCTGGCATCATCCCAAGCCGATAGTGCTATGCGGGCCCTCCCTCCGCCCGCGCAGGACCTGGAGGCGAACGGTTCCGGTTTGCAGACCGCAGTGTTCTCCGGCGGTTGCTTCTGGGGTGTGCAGGGCGTGTTTGAGCATGTTCGAGGGGTGACGCGGGCTGTCTCCGGCTACGCCGGCGGAAGTGTCGCCAACCCGGATTACGAGCAGGTGAGTTCGGGCGCGACCGGGCACGCGGAGTCGGTTCGCGTGACCTTCAATCCGGCGCAGGTCAGTTATGGAACGCTGCTGCGGATTTTCTTTTCGGTTGCGCTGGATCCGACGCAAAAGGATCGGCAAGGGCCGGACTGGGGGACGCAGTATCGTTCCGAAGTGTTCGTGAATGGGCCGGACCAGGAGAGGGTCGCCAAGGCTTATATCGCCCAGCTTGAGGCAACTCATGCGTTCAGTCGTCCGATCGTCACGCGTATCGATCCGGCGGGACCGTTTTATCCGGCTGAGGGGTATCATCAGGATTACCTCGACCAGCACCCGGACGCCCCGTACATCGCGATCAACGATATGCCGAAGGTGAGAGCTTTGCAGACGCTGTTTCCGCAGAACTGGCAACCGGCCGCAATCAAGGTCGGCAAACTTCAAGTGGAGGAGTGATCGGCCGAGCGCGGCTCGATTAAGTCGGACGGCAACCATTTGGTGTGAGCGGAGTATATAGCTGGGGAACGACGGCCGAATAAATAGTCGGAGGAAACCAACATGGCCAACCTCACGGAACACGAGCCGCACGGCACGCATCAGACAAAGAAGGCGACCGCAAGCGGCTGGATCGGTTCGGCACTGGAATACTACGACTTCTTTATCTACGCCACGGCGGCATCTCTCGTGTTTCCCCAGATCTTCTTTCCCTCTGGAAATCCGACTGTCGCTATCGTCGCTTCGCTGGCGACCTACGGTGTCGGCTACGTTGCCCGCCCGATCGGCGCCTTTTTCCTTGGCCATTGGGGCGATACCCACGGACGCAAGACCGTGCTGCTCGTTTGCATGTTCCTCATGGGTTTCTCGACCATGGCGGTCGGCATCCTGCCGACCTACCAGCAGGTCGGCATGCTCGCCCCGGCGCTTCTCGTTGTCCTGCGCCTGGTTCAGGGCTTCGCGGTCGCCGGAGAGATTTCCGGCGCCAGTTCGATGATCCTCGAGCACGCTCCGTTCGGACGTCGCGGGTTTTTCGCCAGTTTCAGTCTTCAGGGTGTGCAGGCCGGACAGATTTTCGCCGCGGCGGTCTTCCTGCCGCTGGCGCGCTTCATGCCTCCGGATGCGTTCAACGCCTGGGGTTGGCGGATCCCCTTCCTGCTGAGCGTAGTTGTTATCATCGCGGGCTATATCATTCGCCGTGAAGTGGAAGAAACGCCCGCTTTCGCCGAAGAGGGCGAGCACGGAGGGGTTCCGAGGGCGCCGATCGTGCAAGCTTTCACGCAGAGCTGGGGCGACATGATCCGGGTCGTCTGCATGTCGCTGATGAATGTCATTCCGGTAGTCGCTGCCATTTTCGGCGCGGCGTATGCGGTTCAGCCGGGCTACGGGATTGGCTTTCACAAGGACGTTTACCTGTGGATCCCGGTACTTGGGAACATCCTGGCCGTAGTCATCATCCCAATTGTCGGCAACCTGACGGATAGGATCGGCCGCAGGCCCCCAATTATCTTCGGTGCGATCGCTTCGGGATTGCTGTCGTTCGGCTACCTGTACGCCATCAGCATCGCCAACGTGCCGCTGGCCATCATCATGTCGCTGCTCATGTGGGGTGTTGTCTACCAAGGCTATAACGCTGTGTTTCCGAGCTTTTTCCCGGAGCTGTTTCCGACGCGCACGCGGGTCACGGCGATGGCCGTTTCGCAGAACATCGGCACTACCATAACCGCTCTGCTTCCGGCGCTGTTCGCGGCGGTGGCGCCGCCCGGCTCGACCAATATTCCGCTCACGGTTGGCGCGATCGCCTTTGCTGTTACGATCGTGGCGGCTGCCGGGGCCTACAGCGCCAGGGAGACGTATCGGATTCACCTGAACGACCTCGGCGAGCCGAACGCGGTCCCGGTGGACAAGGAGGTATATGATGGGATTCGCGCTCAAGCTCCTTCCGGTTCGGGTGCGGCGAAGGCATCGGCGTGAGCATCAGCGCTGATCGGGCCGCAGGGACGCGCCGAAGTCTTCGTGCGATTGGGTATGGATTGGGTGGAGCAAGACCCAGCTTTGCAATCCTGCTTTCCCCGTCTAGCGGGAGTCCGTTATGAGCCGCATCGTTTATGTGCTGAACGGTCCAAACCTCAACCTTCTGGGCAAGCGCCAACCGCACATCTATGGCCACGAAACGCTGGCAGATGTGGAGCGCGATTGCCGCGCGCTGGCCGAGGAGCTGAACCTGGAGCTGCGGTTCGAACAAAGTAATCGCGAGTATGAGATCATCGACTGGATCCATGCGGCTCGGGAAACCGCAGGCGGAATCGTCATCAATCCGGCAGCGTTTACTCATACTTCAGTGGCGATCCTCGATGCCCTGAACGCGTTCGACGCGCCGGTGATCGAAATCCATATTTCCAATGTGCATAAGCGTGAGGAGTTCCGGCACCATTCGTTTGTCTCCCGTCGCGCCGACGGCGTAATCGCGGGTTTCGGGACGCAGGGGTATTTGCTGGCCCTGCGCCGGATGGCGAGGCTGATCGACGAGAAGGCGCCGTAGCATGTCCAATTCCGAGGCCCGCCGGTACCCGCCCGGCACTCACTAGGTGACTGACCCTGTTGGGAGAACCCGAACCATGGTTCCGCAGAACGAATTCATCCAGCGCGATCGGCGGGAACATCCGCCCGCCCTGACGCCCGACTACAAGACGAGCATCCTGCGGTCGCCGCGGCTCGCCTTGTGGTCGTTGCAGAACTCCCTTTCGGAACTCACGGGGCCGGTGTTCGGACGCGAGGAGTTAGGGCCGCTCGACCACGACCTGATCCGGAACTACGCTAAATCCGGCGATCCGATCGGCGAAAGGACGATTGTGCATGGCCGCGTGCTGGACGAGAACGGCCGTGGCGTCCCCAACACGTTGGTCGAGGTGTGGCAGGCCAACGCCGGCGGACGCTACCGGCACAAGAACGACACCTACATCGCCCCGATCGATCCAAATTTCGGCGGCTGCGGGCGCATGGTAACCGACGAGGATGGTCACTACGCCTTCCGCACCGTAAAGCCCGGCGCCTATCCGTTCCGCAACCATGTCAACTCCTGGCGGCCGGCCCATATCCATTTCTCCTTGTCTGGATCGGGGTTCGCCCAACGGTTGATCACCCAGATGTATTTTGAGGGCGATCCGCTGATCCCCATGGACTCAATCCTGGGCACCATCCCCGATCCCGCCGCCCGGCAACGCCTCGTGGCGGCGTTGGATCTGAACGCCGCCGTGCCGATCGACAGCCTGGCATATCGTTTCGATATCGTTCTTCGTGGCACCCGTTCGACGCTGTTCGAAAACAAGCTGCAGGGGAACTAGCGCCATGATCGGCAAGCTCGACTACCTCAAGGAAACCCCTTCTCAGACGGCTGGTCCCTATGTTCACATTGGCCTGATCCCGCATCAGGCCGGCTTCGATATCTTCGAAAAACCTTTCAGCAACGTCATAGCTGAACGGAACACGCCAGGGGAGCGCATCCGGATCGAGGGACGCGTCTTGGATGGGCTGGGCGCTCCCTGCCGGGACGTCTTGCTGGAGGTTTGGCAGGCCAACGCGGCGGGCCGTTACAACCATCCGGCCGACCAACAAAGGGACAAGGCCCTCGATGCCGGCTTCCGAGGCTGGGGTCGCACCGGTACCGAGTTCAGCAGCGGCCTATATCAATTCGAAACGATCAAGCCCGGCCCGGTGATCGGGCGACGCGGCTATAAGCCGATGGCACCGCACCTCAACATCTGGCTGGTCGCGCGCGGTATCAATATCGGGCTTTCGACGCGGATGTACTTCGAGGACGAGGCTGCACGGAACGAGCAAGACCCAGTGCTGCGCATGATCGAACCCGCGATTCGCCGAGAAACCTTGCTGGCTCGGCGCGAGACGCGTGACACCGGCATCGTCTATGTGTTCGACATCCGTCTTCAAGGCGAACAGGAGACGGTCTTCTTCGATGTTTGAAGCGTTCCGCCGCTGCAAGCCACATGTCCGCGGGGTTTACTCTGTTTGGGGATTGCAATCATGATTACCGGCAGGACCAAACTCATTGTCCATCTCGGCTACCCGACCGAGTCGTTCAAGGCGCCAATGATTTACAATCCCTGGTTTGAGATGAAGGGCATCGAAGCCGTGGTGGTGCCTGTGGGCGTGCAGCCTCAGCACTACCCGGATTTGCTGAAGTCGCTGTTTCGAACTACTAATGTACACGGTGCTCTCGTCACCATGCCGCACAAGGTTACAACCACCCACCTCGTAGACGAGATGACCACGACTGCAAAGATCGCCGGCGCGTGCAACGCGATCCTGCGCCGGACCGACGGGTCTCTGCTCGGCGATATGTTTGATGGTGCCGGCTTCGTGCGTGGTGTCGAACGTAAGGGAAAACGGATAGCGGGTGCCCGTGGTCTGGTGGTCGGCTGCGGGGGCGTCGGCTGTGCCATCGCCGCGTCACTGGCGGCGGCGGGCTTGTCCACGATTGGCCTGTTCGACCCGGCGACCGCCGCCGCGGAGGCGCTTGGCGACCGGTTACGGCTACACTACCCTGAACTACAGGTATCCACCGGCTCGAACGATCCGGTTGGTTACGACATTGTGGTAAATGCCACGCCCCTCGGCATGAAGCCGGGCGATCCGATGCCTGTCGATGTTTCCAAGATCACACCGAACACCTTCGTCGGAGAGGTCGTCATGAAAGAAGAATTCACTCCGCTGCTTCGCGCGGCGATGGAAAAGGGCTGCACAGTCCAGGTCGGCACAGACATGTTGTTCGAAATGATACCGGCGTATCTGGAGTTTTTCGGCTTTGGCACCAGCACGCCGGAGGAACTACGCCGGGTGGCAACGGTAAAATACTGAGGTGCGATTCAAATGAAGGGTAGATCCGCCGGGCGTTCCGGCCTTGGGTTCTCATGATGAACCCATTCGATTACTCTAAAGCCATCGCTGACTTCTGGAGCAAGCAGAGCCAGGTCTTGATGACGGCACAGGCGCAGGCGGGTGCCGCGCTGGTACAGGGTATGACAGCGGTAACTTCGGGCAAGTTGCCGGTGATGCCCGATATGCCCGCCGATCTTTCGTCCGGAGCCTCCGAGCTTGCACAGGTCGGCAAATCGGTGATGGACCTGTGGTCAGCCGCTGCTTCTATGTCCGGTAAGCTTGCCACAATGGTTCCCGCTACCGCCGGTGGTGACGGGGTCGTTGAAGCAACGTTCCGCAAGATGGCCGACCCGCGAAGTTGGATGAGCGGGGGCATCGGCGAGATGGACGACGCGTTGGGCCGCATGGTGGAAGGACCGCGCTTCGCCGATCTTTGGGACGCGGAACGTCGCTATGCCGGCGTGTTGCAGGCATGGGTGAACTTGCGCCGCTGTGGCCTCGAGCACAACGCCGTCGTGCTCGAGGCCTGGTTGCTATCGGCACGCCGGTTTGCCGAAAAATTGGCAGGCGGCTCTGGTTCGGACGCCAAGGTCTTGGACGCGAAAGCCGCGCTCGCTCTGTGGACGGAGACGGCCAATCAGCAATTGCTGGAGACCCAGCGATCCGAGCCGTTCTTACGGTCGCAGGCTGCGTTGATCCGCGCGACCACGGCGCTGCGGCTGGCACAACAGGAATTGGTTGAACACTTCGGCAAGCAGTATGGCTTCCCTACGCGCACCGAACTCGACGACGTGCATCGCACTGTCACCGAACTGCGGCGGGAGCTGCGCGCGATGCGGCGGGAACAGCAGATGGCCGCAGCGGTGCCCGCGCCGGCGCTTTCCCTACCGCCGACGGCTGCTTCCGAGCAAAGCCCACGACCCGCGCGACGGCCCGGCGTCAACCGGAAAGGGACAGACACATGACCCAGATCGGCCAAAGCCCAGCGACCGCGCTAACTGATGCGGCCAAGCTCGGTGCCAAGATGCTGGCAGGCGGACAACTGCTGCAGCGCCTGCGTGACGCCGACGTGCAAATCGCGACGACGCCGAAAGACCTGGTGTGGAGTCAGGACAAGGTCAGTCTTTTCCACTTTCGTCCGTTGGCGGAAAAGCGTGTCGCGGTCCCCATGCTGATTTGCTACGGCCTGGTCGGGCGATGGACGATGACGGACCTGCAGGAAGATCGGTCGCTGGTCCGCAACCTACTGAACCTGGGGCTTGACCTTTATGTTGTGGACTGGGGAAATCCGTCGCGAGCCGACCGCTATCTGACGTTGGACGACTACATCCTGGGTTATCTCGGGGACTGCGTGGCCGAGATAGCGAAACGTGCCGGCGTGCCCAAGGTCAACCTGTTGGGCGTCTGCGAGGGCGGGGTGTTCGCCACGGCCTTTGCGGCGTTACAGCCGGAACGGCTCAATACCCTCACGCTGACCATCACCCCGATCGATTTCCACGCCGACACCGTGGAAAATCGACTTGGCCACGGCTTCATCAATATTTGGACACGCAGCATTTCGCCTGAGGACGTGGACCGTTTGATCGATGCCAACGGCAATCTGCCCGGCGAGTTCCTGGGCGCGATCTTCAACCAGATGTCGCCGATGCGCAGCTTGCTGAAATACAACCTGGACCTGCTCGAGATCGTGGACGATGAACAGCGGCTGATGAACTGGCTCCGCATGGAGAAGTGGATCGCAGATCGACCCGATCATCCTGGCGAGGCGGCGAAGCAGTGGATGAAGGATCTCTATCAACAAAACAAGCTCGTCCGAAATGAATGGGAACTGGGTGGCCACAGGGTGGATCTCCGTAACATCCGGATGCCTGTGCTGAACGTGTACGCCCAGGACGACCACATCATTCCTCCGGCTACATCCCGGGCATTGGGACCTATGCTCGGAGCTTCGTCCGATTACACTGAATTGGCACTTCCGGGCGGACATGTGGGTGTCTTCGTCGGTGGCCGGTCGCAGACTCTGTTCGCGCCCGCTGTTAGCTCGTTTGTGGAAAAACATGACCGGACCGGGCAAATGACAATCATCTCGATGACAGCAGGAAGATAGACCTGCCCGATGCCGTTCTCGACTAAAAATGGAATCACGCTCCACTACAACGTCGCCGGTCAAGGGCCGGCTCTCTGCTTGATCAACGGATATCGCCTGAGCGGCGCGGCGTGGCCGGATGCCTTCATCAACCAGCTGGCATGTCGTTGCGAAGTAATATCGTTCGACAACCTGGGCACTGGCCGCAGCGACAAGCCGCCCGGCGGCTACGAATTTGCCAACATGGCAAATGACGTTCTCGGACTGATGGATACTTTGCGCCTTCAGCGCGTCCATCTGCTGGGCTTTTCCATGGGTGGAGCGATCGCCCAAGAATTTGCCATCCGCCATGCGGACCGACTTGATCGTCTGATCCTGTTCGGCACATTCTGTGGCGGCATCTGGGCCGAACCAGCCTCATATTCCGTGTTCAGGCGCCTTCTGGCGGCTGACGATCAGTCTCCCGAGGAGGCGGCGCGGCATGCTTGGCCGGTGACCTACTCGCCCGAATATCTGGCAACGCACGCCGACGCCGTGGAACAGCAGATGCGCCGCGAACTGGAGCATCCGACTCCGACGTTCGTTGCTCAGCGGCAGATGGAGGCATTGCGGCAATTCGACAGTTATAGCGATTTACCGAAAATTCGTGCACCTACCTTGGTTGCAACCGGCGCCGACGACGTTCTGGTGAAGCCGCGGAACTCTCAGATCCTGGCGTCGCGCATCCCCAATTCGCGGCTTGAACTGTTGGCCGATCTTGGACATCGCGCGATCTGGGAAGCCCCAGAGGAAATTGCGGATCTTGTCGGGGATTTCCTCACACGCCCAATTACTTGGAATCAAGGGGCGCCTCGGACAGGCGGGAGAGGAGATCGGATGCGATGACCTTTCCCCCGCTCGATTTCGAGTTGTTTGGCCCGTTGTTCACGACCGATGCGATGCGAGATGATATCTGCGATCCGCTCGGCGGATGTCGATCTGTCGGGTGCGTTCGATCTCGCGCCGGCCGTTGCCGCCGCGGCGCGTTGGGTCGATCCTGCGTTGCGGCACGCTGCCGCTATCCGCGAGCGCCTCGTGTCCAAAGACCACCATCCTACCACCATCGAGTAACAGGAGGTTCCGTTGACACAGAACGCCAACCAAGTCCTGGGCACCTGGAAGCTGCGATCCTATGAACGCGAGGAGACCGAGACCGGACGCCGGCACAATCAGTTCGGCGCGCAGCCGGACGGCTATCTCGGGTATGCGCCGGATGGCCGGATGTATGCCATCTTTATCCGGCAGGACCGCGTCGCGCCGCGCGATGTCGTGCCGACCGATGAAGAGGGCGTGCAGTTGCTGGGCTCAATGGTCGCCTATGCCGGCGCTTACACGCTGGGTGAAAAGCAAGTGATCCACCACATCGACATTTCGTGGAACCAAGGATGGACCGGCACCGATCAGGTCAGGTTCTTCGAACTGGATGGCGACACGCTTACGATCACGACCGCGCCCTACCGAAGCTATCACGACGGCCGCGAAGGGCGATCGATCCTGGTCTGGGACAAGGTAGCGGCGGGTTGACACGAGATTAGCAAAGGGGAAGCCGCATGGCCGACATTTTCGGGTTAGGCGGCCAGCATGCGCTGGTCACCGGGGCGTCCAGCGGCCTCGGCCGGCACTTCGCGAGCGTCCTTGGCGCGGCCGGCGCAAGGGTCACCGTCGCCGCACGCCGAGAGGCGGCGCTGACGGACACCGTGGGGTCGATCCGCGCCGGCGGCGCGAAAGCGCAAAGTGTGCGCATGGACGTGACGGACGCGGGCAGTATCGAAAACGCCTTCGCCGAGGCTGAAACCGGATTTGGTCCGGTCAACGTCATGATCAACAATGCCGGTGTGACGATCTCTCGCCCCGCGCTGGACATGGAGGAAAGCGACTGGGCGAGCGTGATCGACACCAATCTGAAAGGCGCCTGGCTGGTCGCGCAGCACGCGGCGCGGCGGATGATCCACCACGCCACCGGCGGCAGTATCGTCAACATCGCCTCCATCACCGGGCTGCGCGTGGCCGGCGGCATCGCACCCTATGCGATCTCGAAGGCCGGCGTGGTGCAGATGACCAAGGCCCTTGCGCTGGAGTGGGCGCGACACGGGATCCGGGTCAATGCGCTTGCCCCCGGCTATATCGAGACCGAGTTGAACGATGCGTTCTTTGGCAGTGATGCCGGAAAGGCGTTGATCCGGCGAATTCCGCAGCGACGCCTGGGTGAAACGAAGGAACTCGATGGCCCCCTACTTCTGCTGGCCTCAGACGCGGGATCGTACATGACCGGCAGCATTGTCGCGGTTGATGGCGGCCATCTGGTCAGCGGCCTCTGAGGTCAGCCGAACTATAAGCAAGTAACGAGGAGGACACGATGGACGAGCAGACGACGCCGCACCCGTTCGACACTGGGCTGGATCGCCATCCCGCCAACTTCGTGCCGCTCTCGCCGGTCAGTTTCCTGCGGCGTGCCGTGGCCTCGTTTCGCGACAAGACGGCGGTGATCGACGGCGACCGCCGCTTCACCTATGGCGAACTCAACGACCGTTGTGTCCGGCTTGCGTCCGCACTCGCCCGTCGCGGGGTGGGGCGATTGGACACTGTTGCCATTCTCGCGCCGAACATTCCTGAGATGGTCGAGGCGCATTTTGCCGTACCCATGCTGGGAGCCGTGCTCAATCCGTTGAACACGCGGCTTGACGCCGCGACGATCGCGTTCTCGCTCAATCATGGCCGAGCCAAGGTGCTGATTGTGGATCGGGAGTTCGCGGCGCTGCTCGCCGCCGCGCGCGGCCAGGTCGACCATGATTTGCTGGTGGTCGACATCGAGAACCCGGGGCTTCCGGACGCCCCTCCGTTCGGCGACATCACCTACGAGGCGCTGCTGGCCGGCGGCGATCCGCGGTTTGAGTGGCAGGAACCTGACGATGAATGGCAATCCATTTGCCTGCTGTATACGTCCGGGACGACAGGTGATCCCAAGGGCGCTGTCTACAGCCATCGCGGCGCCTACCTCCAAGCGCTGAGCAACGCGTTGATGTTCGGGTTGAGCTTTGACACCATCTATTTGTGGACGCTGCCGATGTTCCATTGCAGCGGCTGGTCGTATCCCTGGGCGGTCGTCGCGGTGGGGGGAACTCAGGTCTGCCTGCGGAAGGTCGACACTGCGATGATCTTCCAGTTCATCGCGCGTTACCATGTTACCCATCTTTGCGGTGCGCCGATCGTCATGAACATGCTCGCGCAGGCGCCGGCCGCGCAGCGGATCGCCTTCACTCACACGGTCAACTGCGCGACTGGCGGGGCAGCCCCGCCTTCGTCCGTGCTGCGAGCCATGGAGGAGATCGGCTTTCGCGTGACGCACCTTTACGGGGCCACCGAGACCTATGGTCCGGCAACGTCGTGCATCGCGCAGCCGGAGTGGGACGGCCTGCCACCTGACCAGCGTTACGCCAACATGGCTCGCCAGGGCGTCGCCTATCCCACCCTCGCGGACATGATGGTCGCTGATCCGGAGACGATGACGCCGGTGCCGCAAGACGGCAAGACGATGGGCGAACTGATGATGCGCGGCAACACCGTGATGAAGGGCTACCTGTCGAACCCTATGTCGACGAGCAAGACGCTGGTCGGGGATTGGTATCTGTCGGGTGACCTGGCGGTGTGGCACCCGGACGGCTACATCGAGATCAAGGACCGGTCAAAGGATATCATCATCTCGGGTGGGGAAAATATTTCGTCGTTGGAAGTCGAAGAGGTTCTCTCGCAGCATCCCGCGGTGCTGTTTGCAGCCGTGGTGGCTCAGCCGGATCCGACCTGGGGCGAAACCCCATGCGCATTTCTGGAACTGAAGCTGGAGGCTGAGGTCAGCGAGACCGAGATCATCCAGTTCTGCCGTCAGTCGCTGGCCCGGTTCAAAGTGCCCAAGCGGGTGATCTTCGGAGAACTGCCGAAGATTTCCACAGGCAAGATCCAGAAGTTTACGCTGCGCGAGCGGGCGGCCCGGGCGAACTGATAGAATGTTCGGTTCCACTCAACGCGACAAGGAGGGTGATCATGGCGGTCAAAATCGAACGGTTTCAGCCCGAGGGGATGAATGTAAGGATGTCCGAGGGGCAGCCTTCCTATTCGCATGTCGTAACAGTAAGTGGCGCCGGAAAGATCGTCTATATTGCCGGGCAGTTGGCCCGTGATATCGACGGCAACTGCATCGGCAAAGGCGATATGCGCGCGCAGATGGAACAGACATTTCAGAATCTCGACCGATGCCTGAAGGCCGCCGGCGCGACCTGGGCGGACGTTGTCAAGACGAATACGTTTGTTACCGACTTCGACGAATTTCAGAAATGCGGCGATGTGCGCATGCGTTACTTCGGCGTAGCGACTCCGACCAGCACGACGGTCGGCGTCACCCGCCTCGCCGGTCCTGACTTCATGATCGAGATCGAGGCTGTGGCTGTCGTCAATGCGTGAGGTGGAGTTCGGCCTAGCCCAGCCTTAGTCGCTTCTCGACGGATACTAATACAGAACGCAGGAATAGCACGACAGCGCATCGGGCTAGGTGCGCGGGTCGAAAGCTGTCCTGACGGCGGCGCGCGTTATCGAACCAAATCGAAACTTAAACGAAATTATGCTTTGATATAGGCGGCATAAGCCGGTATGCTATCGGAATGAAGGCGCTCGATTTTGACGCAAGCATCGTTTCTGTGGCGACGCTCCAAAAATGCCGGTGGAGAGGGTCCGGCAAGCCGTCGAGGGCCTACCTGGCGCTCACTGGATTAGCGTGGAGTGGTGCGGATTTTTCCCGGACTTTGAGGGAGATATGGGGCAAATCCCGGCCGATCGATGTCTCCGGGAATGGCCTAGGGGAACGAGCCGGGCCATTAAAGATCCTGAATCCGGGAGATTATCTTGCTTGTTGAAGGACACTCTGGGGAGGGCATATGGGTCTCCAAGGTATTAGCAGCGTCGATACCGAGGCTGCAAACTCCCCGCTGCGAAATCCAAAATGGAAGCGAGATGAGCGCATCATCGCTCTCGCGGTTGCCCGCTTCCCTCGGTCCCCTTGCCGGTCGCTACTGCGGGCACCATCCTGGCATTCGCCAGATGACTAGGCACGAGCGTCATTATGCTGGCAGGCCTCGTTGGCACGGTCGGTCAACCATCCAGACCAGTCCTGCCGGCCGGGCTGTCGGCCTCGGCAGGGACGACCGCGGTGGCCACATCGTGTCCGGATGTTTGGCCCTATGACCGCTTTCCAGGGCCATCTGTCGAAGGCCGATATCGACTCGATTACACACGTGGAGAGCAGCGCCCCGGCCGCCGCGGAGCCCAAGCCAGCCTACCCGCCGGTTGCGCCGTCACCGACGCAGGAGGGCCCCGACGGCCTGCGCTTCGACTTCAATCTCGGCTGTCGCGTCCAGGTTCCCCAGGGCAAATGGCGTGTGCGCCTAAGGGATCTCGACACCGGCAACATCCTGTATGAGACCAACACCGGCGGTTCCCACATCAACAGCTCCAAGCGCTACTTCGTCCGCTTCGGGGTCGAGGTTTGGCAGGGCGACGAGCGCGTGCTCGCACACGACTTTGACGCCACCGACCGTGAGGTGCTGATCCAGTTTCCTATCGGAACGCTCGGTGACCTCATCGCCTGGTTTCCCTACGCGGTGAAATTTCAGGCGCGGCACGGCTGCCGCCTGACCTGCGCCATGGGAGCCCTCATCATCCCGTTGTTCCGCGATGCCTATCCGGACATCACATTCGTAACGCATGAGGAAGTGGAGCCGGAGCAGTTCTATGCCTCATACCGCATCGGCCTGTTCTTCGACGACAAGGAAAATATCTGGCAGCCGTGCGACTTCCGCCTCGTTGGGCTGCATCGCACCGCCGGCTACATTCTTGGCGTCGATCCCGAGGAATGCCGGCCGCTACTGGCGCTGCCCGACGCCACTCGGCCGATCGCCGAACCATACGTCTGCATTGCCGTCCAGAGCTCATCCCGAGCGAAATACTGGAACAATCCGAGCGGCTGGCGGGAGACGGTGGCGTTTCTTAAGGCGAACGGCTACCGGGTGATCTGCATCGACCAGAAACCGATGCACGGACACGGCATGGTGTGGACCGAAATCCCGCACGGCGCGGAAGACCAGACCGGTGACCGGCCCCTCGTCGAGCGGGCGCGCTGGCTGCGCCATGCCGCCGCCTTCGTCGGCCTGTCGAGCGGCCTGGCGTGGCTCGCCTGGGCGGCCGAGTGCCCGGTGGTAATGATCAGCGGTCTCACGCATCCAAGTAACGAGTTTGCCACGCCGTACCGCGTGATCAACTATCACGCCTGCAACTCCTGCTGGAACGATCCGGGACATCGCTTCGACCACAAGGACTTCCTGTGGTGCCCGCGGCACGCCAGCACGCCGCGGCAGTTCGAGTGCACGAAGTTGATAACCACGCACCAGGTCTGCGCCGCGCTGCGTCGCCTGCCAGGGTTCCCAGCCACCGCGCCGCCCGCCTGACGCTTCTCGCTATCCCATTTTCTTCTTCTTTTTTGCTGCCAGCAGGCATCTCCAGCGGAGGATTTGAGATGACGGTGCCCCGAATTCGGCTTGACCACCACTATGTCGAACACGACGTCCTCCAACGACAACGTGTTCCCAGAGGGGGGCGGCCTCGGCGTCAATGGCGCCGGTGGCACCGAGAACGTGGACGGGGGCGGCACCGCCACTGCATCACCGTATACGGCGGCGGCGTCCAGAACGTGAACGGCGACGGCTTCGCCAACAACACCGTCGTGAGCGGCGGCAACGACGCGCCGAACGTGAACGGGGGCGGCACCTCTAACAACACCGTCGTGAGCGGCGGCGGCACTCAGAACGTGAACTCCGGCGGCGTCGCTTGCAGCACCATCGTGAACGGTGGCGCCGAGAACGTGGGCTCCGGCGGCACCGCCAACAGCACCACCGTGAACAGCGGCGCCGACAACGTGGAGAGCGGCGGCACCGCCAACAACACCACCGTGAACGGCGGCGCCGAGAACGTGGAGGGCGGCACCGCGAACAGCACCACCGTGAACAATGGCGGCGCCCAGAACGTGAGCGCCGGCGGCACCGCTTCCAGCACGACTGTGAACGGTGGCGGCGTTCAGAACGTGAGCGCCGGCGGCACCGCTGACAACGCCACCTTGAACAGCGGCGGCGTCCAGAACGTAAGCTCCGGCGGCACCGCCGACAGCACAACCGTGAGCGCCGGCGGCACCGAGACTGTATTCTCCAGCGGCACCGCCAGCGGCACCATAGTCACCAGTGGCGGCAATCAGTACCTCTCCGGCGGCGTCGCCAGCGGCACCACGGTGAGCAATGGCGGCTTCGATACTGTCTACGCCGGCGGCACCGCCGTCAGCGGCACAGTGATGAGCGGCGGCATCGAGAACGTGTCCGGTGGCGGTTCGACAACGGGCACGACAGTGAACAGCGGCGGCGTCGAGAACGTGTCTTCCGGCGGCGCGACCCTCAGCGCGGCAGTGACCGGTGTCGAGAACGTCTCTTCCGGCGCCGCTGCCAACGCCACCACCGTCAGCAGCGGCGGCAACCAGAATGTCTCCTCCGGCGGCAGCGCTAGCGGCACCGTACTGAACGGCGGCACCGAAACCGTCTCCAGCGGCGGTTCGGCCGTCAGCGGCATGGTGAACAGCGGTGGCGTCGAACATGTCTTCTCTGGCGGCAAGACCACCGGCACGACGGCGAACAGCGGAGGCGTCGAATATGTCTCCTCTGGCGGCAAGACCAGCGGCACCGTGGTGAGTGGCAACAACAGCGCGTCATTCATTTCCGGAGGCGTCGTCGACATAGCGCAGTTTCTCTCCTCCGGCGGCGGCGCGCAGATTGTCTCGGCCGGCGCCACCGCCAGCGGCACGATCGCGGACACAGGCGGCGTGCAGTACGTAAGTGGAGGCTTCGCCGTCAATACCGTCCTGAGCGGCGGCACGGAGCGTGTCTCGGCGGGCGGCGCAACCGACAATGCGACAGTAAGCGCCGGGGGAAACGAAGACGTCTTCGACGGCGGCAGCGCCCTCGTGCTCACGGTGAACTCCGGTGGCTCCGCGACCGTCGTCGGCGGCGGCACAATCACCGACGACACCGTGTATGCCGGCGGCCAGGAGTTCGTCTCGGGCGGGGGAACCGCCAGCAACACGATACTGCGTGGCACCGTCCTGAGTGGGGAGGTCCCCGCCGACGTGGGCGGCGGCACCGAGTACGTCTCCGTTGGCGGCACAACGCTCTTCACAACCGTGAGCAGCGGCGGCGTCGAGGACGTGTTATCCGGCGGCACGGCCATCAGCGTGGTGGTGTCTTCCGGCGGCCTTGAAACCGTCGCCCTCGGCGGCGCGGCCAGGAACACGGTGATCTCATCCGGTGGCACCGAGCTCACCGCCGGCACAAACCTCGGCGCCACGGTGAACAGTGGTGCCACGGAAACGGTGACCACGGGCGGCACGGATTCAGCCACCCACGTGTCGGGCGGGGGCATACAGTATATTTCCGGCGGCACCACCATCAGCACCACACTAAGCTCCGGGGCGTCAGAATACGTCTCCGCCGGCGGCACCGCTGTGATGACCTTCGTGCAATCCGGCGCCAATATCTACGTCTCCTCCGGCGGCACGACCAGCAATGCGGTCGTGAGTGGCGGCGGCCTGGAGCAGGTCAACTCGGGGGGCAGATCTGTTAGCGGCACCGTGCTGAATGGCGGCATCGAGCAGGTCTGGCAAGGCGGCCTCGCCAGCGGCACCATGTTGAGCAGTGGCGCCACCGAGGACGTCTTCTTCAGCGGCACCACGAGCGGCGTCCAGGTCAACAATGGCGCCATCGAGCAGATTGTGGACGGCGGCACCGCCAGCGGCTCCATCGTCAACAGCGGCGGCTTCGAGAATGTTTATCTCGGCGGCACCGCCGTCAGCGGCATGGTCAACACCGGCGGCGTCGAGAACGTCCTCTCCAGCGGCACTGACTCCGGAACGATGTTGGATGGCGGCGTCGAGAACATCTCCGCCGGCGGCTCCGCATCCTCCACCGTCGTCGACCTCGGCGGCACCCAGAATGTATTCTCGGGCGCCATCGCCTTCGCAAGTCTGGTGAACACCGGCGGTGTTCAGCAAGACTACGGCGCAACAGCCTCGGGCCTGATCTCCGGCGGCACCGAGAACCTCTACAGTGGCGCCACGGCCAGCAGCACCGCCGTCACCGGAGGCGGCATCCTGAACGTCCTGTCGAGCGGCTTTAGTATCAGCGCCTTGATAAACGTCTCCGGGACCGCGAACGTCGCCTCGGGCGGCGTGGCCAGCGCCACCACCGTCAACAGCGGCGGCACCCAGAACATATCCGGCGGCTCCGCCAGCAGGACCGTCGTGAATAGCGGCGGCGTCGAGAACGTCTCTTCCGGCGGCACGACCAGTGCTGCCACGGTATCGTCCGGCGGCACTGAAAATATCGGCTCCGGCGGCACCGCGAGCGGCAGTCTCGTTTACGGCACCCAGATCGTATCCGGCGGGTTCGCCAGCGGCACCGTCGTGAGCGGCGGCGGCGGACTAGGTGACGGGATCGAAACCGTGTCTGCCGGCGGCACCACAATCAGCACCAGCGTCACCAGCGGCACCCAGAACGTCGCCTCCGGCGGCACCACGACCGGCACCACCGTGTCCGCCAGCGGCTCGCAGACCGTCTCGTCCGGCGGCACCGCGAGCAGCACAACCGTCTTCAACGGCGGCAATCAGTACGTCTCCGGCGGCACCACCAGCAACACGACGGTTAGCAGTGGCGGCGCCGAGACCGTCTACAGCGGCGGCTCCGCCCTCAGCGGCACGGTCAGCAACGGCGGCGCCGAGATTGTTTCCGGCGGCAAGACCATCAGCGAGACGGTGAGCTCGGGCGGCTTCGAAACTATCTACACCGGCACCGCCAGCGCCACCACCGTCGTCGGCGGCGGCGCCCAGTACGTATCCGGCGGCACCGCGAGCGCCACCACCGTCAGCAGCGGCGGCCTCGAGAACGTCTATACCGGCGGCACCGCCAGCGCCACCACCGTCAGCAGCGGCGGCACTCAGAACGTATCCGGCGGCACCGCCAGCAGCACCGTGGTCACTGGCGCTGGCGCTACAGAAAGGATTTTTGCCGGCGGTTCGGCTGTCAGCGGCACCGTCACCAGCGGCGGCAATGCGTTTGTTTCCTCCGGCGGCATCACGACCGGCACGACGGTCAGCGGCGGTGATTCCTCGGAATACGTCTCTTCTGGTGGCATCGCCAGCGGCACGATCCTGGACACCTCCGGCTTCCAGGAGATTTATGACGGCACGGCCAGCGGCACGGTGGTGAATTCGGGCGGCACGGAAGACGTCTACAGCGGCTCCTCGATCAACGGCACGGTCAACAGCGGCGGCTTGGAAAACGTTACTTCGAGTGGCTCGACCACCAGCATGACAGTGAACGATAGCGGCACCGAGACGGTCGCCTTCGGCGGCACGGCCAGCGCCACGACCGTCAGCAGCGGGGGCGATCAATATATTTACGGCATCGCCTCGGGCACCGTCCTCGATGCCGGCACAGAAGACGTCTACAGCAGCGGCTCGTCCGTCAGCGGCGCGGTGAACAGCGGCGGCAACGAGAACGTCTCCAGCGGCGGAACGACCACCGACACGGCAGTCAACAGCGGCGGCGTCGAGAGCGTGACCACTGGCGGAACGACCACCGGCACCACGGTGAACAGCAGCGGCTTCGAGAACGTGTCCAGTGGCGGAACGACCTTTGGCACGACGGTGAGCAATGGCGGCACCGAGAACGTTTCCCAGGATGGCACGGCCAGCGGAACTATAGTAAGCAGCGGCGGCACTCAGTTCGTCTCCGGTGGCTCAGCCAGCGGAACCGTGGTTGACGGGGGCGTCGAGACTGTCATCAGCGGCGGCCGGTCATTCAGCGGCACGGTTAACAGCGGCGGCAACGAGAACGTTTCTTCCGGTGGCACGACCCGCAGTAACACTGTGAACAGTAGCGGCACCGAGACGGTTGGCTTCGACGGGAGGGCCACCAGCACGACGGTGAGCAGCGGCGGCACTCAGCTCGTCTCCGGTGGCTCAGCCAGCGGAACCGTGGTTGACGGGGGCGTCGAGACCGTCATCAGCGGCGGCTGGTCATTCAGCGGCACGGTTAACAGCGGCGGCAACAAGAACGTTTCTTCCGGTGGCACGACCCTCAGTAACACTGTGAACAGTAGCGGCACCGAGACGGTCGGCTCCGGCGGCTCGGCCACCAGCACGACGGTGAACAGCGGCGGCACTCAGCTGGTCGCCGGCGGCACGGCCAGCTCCACCGTGATTGACGGCGGCACGGAAGTCGTTTTCGCCAGTGGCTCGGCCATCAGCGGCACGGTGAACAGTGGCGGCGTTGAGACTGTATCCAACGGGGGAACGACGACCGGCACGACAGTGAGCAGCGGCGCCACCGAGAACATTGGCAACGGCGGCGAGGCTTGGGGCACCTTCGTGGACAGCTCGGGTATCCAGAACGTCCACTCAAACGGCACCGCCCTCTTCACCCAGGTGAACAGTAGCGGCGTTGAAAACATCCTCAGCGGCGGCGTAGGACAATCTGAAACAATCAACGGCGGTGCCCAGAACATCGACGGCGGCTCGGCCAGCGGAACGTTCGTAAGCAGCGACGGCACCGAGAACGTCTTCGACGGTGGCTCGTCCACCTCGACCACGGTCAGCGGCGTCGAAAATGTATCCGCCGACGGCGTCGCCAGCGACAGCACCGTGTTCGATGGCGGGGTGGAGAACGTTGACGACGGCGGCACGGCCAGCGGCACGACGGTGAGTAGCGGCGGATCGCAGGAGGTTACCGGCGGCATCGCCATCGGCACGACCGTGAGCAGCGGGGGCACCGAGGACGTCTCCGGCAGCGGCCGCTCGCTCAACGCCACGGTGAACAGCAGCGGTCAACAGAACGTCTCGTCCGGGGGCATCACCACCGGCACGACAGTGAACAGCGGGGGCTCCGAGATCGTCGGCGCCGGCGGGACAACTTTCGACACCGTGGTTAGCGGAGGGGGCGGGGTAACACTCTCTTCCGGTATAGCCAGCGGACTCGAGTTGAATCCCGGCTTCGGACTCGACGTCGCCTCCGGCGGCTCGTCAGTCGACGCCACGCTCAACAGTGGCGGCAACGAGTGGGTCGTCAGCGGCGGCTCTGCCACCGGCACCACAGTGAACAGCGGCGGCGGGGAATTCGTTGGCCTTGGCAGCACGGCCACCGGCACCACGGTGAACAGCGGCGGCTTCGAGTTTGTGGGGAGCGCCAGCACCGCGACCCGCACCACGGTGAACGACGGCGGCACCGAGGTGGTCCTTAATGGCGGCACCCTCGTCGGAACGACCGTGAACAGCGGCGGCACCGAGATCGTCTTAAGCGCCGGCACGGCCATCGACACAACAGTAAACAGCGGCGGCATCCAGGACGTAACTTACGGCGGCCCCGATATCTCATCCGGTGGTGGCACCGCCATATCCACGACCGTGAACGACGGCGGTATAGAGAATGTCTCCTCCGGCGGCACGGCCAGTGGCACCGTGGTCAATTTTGGCGGCAGTGTGGACGTGTCCAGCGCCGGCACAACGGTCGGCACGACGGTGGACAACGGTGGCTCGGAGGTTGTCTCCTCGGGTGGCTTGGCGACTGCCACAACGATCGCAGCGTTCGGCAGCCTCACTCTGCTAGACGGCGCAACGGCATCCGGCGGAATCCGTTTCAGTGGCAGTGATGCCAGGCTGGTTATCGGCGGCGCCACGATGCCGACAACGCCCATTAGCGGTCTCGCCGTCGGCGACGCAATTACCCTAACGGATATTCCCTACGACAGCGCGGGAACGGCAACCCTCAATTCCGCAACCGACGTGCTAACGGTAACCGAGGGCGGAAACAGCTACACCCTGCAACTCGCAGGGGACCTGACGGGCGACACCTTCAATCTCTCCGACCCGCCGGGACCATCCACCACCATAACGATCGGACGGGCGGCGCCTACGCCAACCCCTACCCCGGTCCCAACCCCTACCCCGGTCCCAACCCCTATCAATCTCGCGGTTTACAACACGACGACGAGTTAGCCCTTGTCTGCCACCGCGCAGCCCTACACAGGCCCGGTGAGCGGGCTCACCAGCGAGTATCTCTCCGTCACCACTGATAGCCTGAACGTCAGCGTCTCCTCGCCAGGCTGGTTTATCCACACCGGAAGCGGCAACGATGCTATTGCGGTCAGCAGCGGAATCAATGTTCTTGACGGAGGAACCGGCTCTAACTTCCTGACTGGCGGCTCCGGCAATGACACCTTCTTTGTGGATGATCGCGGACCTACCTCCGATATCTGGAGCACGGTCAACAATTTTCATACAGGTGACGCTGCAACCATTTGGGGCGTCACACCGAGTAACTTCTCCTTGTCATGGGTAGATGGACAGGGAGTAACCGGGCACACGGGGCTGACGCTGCATGCTACTGCCCCGGGCGTGCCAACCGCGTCGCTAACGTTGGCTGGCTTTACCAGCGCTGACCTGACTGACGGCCGACTATCCGTGAGCTTCGGCACGGAACCCGCGTCCGATGGCGTGGCCGGAAGCACTTACATGTACCTCCACGCCAACTAAACCCGCTGACCACTACCGGTTCTGTCAGCGATCGCGCCATTGAGCAAGTTGAGCGAGACCCTCGGTTTCCAGATCACTCCGCTTGCCCGATTTCGAGCGCAGTGATGCCATGAGTCAAGAAACGATGGCGACGGGAACTGGGTGGAAGGCTTCGGCTACGGCGTGGACGGTGATGCGCACATAGGGCGCCGCGCGCGGCATGCTGAAATGCCGAACCAGGACCGCGTGTTCGCGCAGCGCCGCTGCCCCGAGCCGGGTGGCGCCGCGAAGTGCCCGTCCTCTGAAGGACGCAGATCACCTCATGTCGCGATGACGCCACCATCAAGACTTAGCTTTTCGTGCCATTCAACTGTGAGATATTCACAACTTAAGGTAATCGGCAAGAGTGATCAGTAAGCTGGAGAGTATGGTGCGCAACGACGATTTGACTTCCCTGCATTAATTCTTCTGTCCGATCGTCGCCGAAGGGTGGTAAGCCCTGCAACCGGCATATATCTGGCCAAGCGAACGGCTTCTGGTAACCGAAGCGAGAGGTGCGACGAATTTCAGAAATGCGGCGATGTGCGCATGCGCTATTTCCGGGTGGCGACTCCCACCAGCACGACAGTCGGCGTTACCCGCCTCGCCGGCCCTGACTTCATGATCGAGATCGAGGCTGTGGCTGTCGTCAATTCCTGAGGTGGAGTTAGCCCTGGCCCGGGAATAGCCCAACAGCGCTTCGGGCTAGCTAGGTGCGGGTCGAAAGTTGTGCTGACGGCGATCACCACCACCCCGCGTATGGCGATCCGAAAGCAAGGGGCGCCGCCGGTTTGAGTGAGACCATTGCAAAATCACCGCCCGGTGCACGCCCCCGCATCCGGCGAGCGAAACAGATGGTTCTGGGTACCGGCGACAGAGGCACGGGAACCCTGATTAATCGCAAGCTTTCACTGGTCGGTCTGAACAGCCGCCAATTGCCGACAAACGGTCCGCCTTAGCGTCGATCCGTCCCGAATCGTCTGGGCTGATTTGTAGGCCCCCCATCCGCCTCAGCAACATCCCTATCAGGCCGCCGCCTTTATGACTCCATTTATGGAACGTTAGGGCGGAGTCGCACTCCGCTCATTCAGGAAGTTTATGATACGATATCGATATGATAACCTTGCCAATCTGAGATCGGTGGTGTAACGGCTACGAGACCGAAACGGTCGAGAAGGTTCCGTGTCCTAATGCATCGCGCAAGGTCCAGCCCACGCGCCGAACAGCTACTCGCGGAGCATTCGATGGGCCGCCTGCCGCGAGTTTCCAGCGAAGTATCGGGTCGCCGTCGATGAGCGCATCTCTAATAGATGCTCCTGCTGCGCAGCAGTTGCCGCTTGCCAGCTTCGATTTCGCCGCTCTCGACCTTCCTGACTTCAAAGAAGACTCGGTTCGAGAGGAGATCATCCATCCCCTTCTGATTGGACTAGGTTATTCGGCCTCGGGTCCGAACCGGATCGTCCGCAGCAAGGCTCTCGAAACACATGCGTCCCGGCGACTACCATCCGAACCTGTTCAGAAATCCCCCTCCCGGAGGTAGCTGAAAGCTGGCTGGTGAACGAGTTGGTAGGGACCGCTGGCGTCTCAAACAATCTGGTCAGCAGAAACTTCTAATCTAACGTTCGATCGCGTCGTCAATTCCATTGAGGCAGGCGTCAAACCTGCCAGTCCGCGCCAGAACCAAGCAGCACGTCCGATTCCCGAGGTGGTGGCGATTCGCCAACCACAGATTCCTCGTCCCCTGCTATAGCATGCAACCAACATTGAGATGGGCAATTGTGGACGTTGTAGCTCCGCGCAATCTCGGCTTCGCCGCTCTGACCCCATGAAATACGGCTACGCACACGTTGCGACTGACGGACCGTTGACGCACGCGTGCGCCAACTGAAGGCGGCTGGCGAACACGGAACCTTCACGATTCGGAAAGGATCGAAGCTAAGGCGGTCCGTTTGTCGGCAAATGGCGGCTGTCCAGAAAACCCCCTTCGATTCCGCCATTGAAGCTTTCTTTCAATCAGGGTTCCCGGCCTCTGCGCCGTATCCAGAACCATCTGTTTTCGTAGACATACCCAACCGTGGGAAACTGTTGGCGAGTCCAGCCGAAGCACCGGCGTGGCCCCTCGTCGCGATCGACCGCCTCGGCGAACGACATCGGCAAACGTCGTCGTCGAGGCGATCACCCAGCAGCAACCCGTTGGCAGTCGCACCGCTACAACCCAAAATTCCAAGCGTCCATTTTGACCTCGGCCAGAATCCAGTATCCCATGTATCGCTGTCGGGGGGAAAGAAAATGGAAACCCAAACATTCGACTACATCGTGGTGGGCGCAGGATCGGCCGGATCAGTCCTCGCCAACCGCCTGAGCGCAAGCCCAAAGCACCGCGTGCTGGTGCTGGAAGCCGGGCGCGAGAGCCATCCCTGGTCGCGCATCCCCGTAGGCTTCGCCAAACTGATCGAAAACCCCGCCGCCAACTGGCTGTATTCATCCGAGCCTGACGCAGCCACCGGCAACCGCCGCCTTCCCATCCCGCGCGGCAAGCTCCTGGGCGGCTCGTCCTCGATCAACGGCATGGTCTTCGTGCGCGGCCAGTCGCAGGACTACGACACCTGGGCGCAACTCGGTAATCGCGGCTGGAGTTACCGCGAAGTCCTGCCGATCTTTCGCGACATGGAAAGCTACCAGGGCGACGCGGACAACGAATATCGCGGCCGCGGCGGCCCGCTGAAGGTCACCGAAAACTTCGAAACCGGCCCGCTCTACGATGCGCTGATCAAGGCCGCCGGCGAAGTCGGTATCAAGTACACCAAGGACTACAACGGTGCCAGCCAGGACGGCATCGGCATGACCCAGGCGACCATCCGCAATGGCCGCCGGATGAGCACCGCCTTCTGTTACCTCGACCCCGCGCGAGAACGTCCGAACCTCACAATCCAGGCCAACGCGCTGACCGAATGTCTGCTGATCGAGGGCAAACGCTGCGTCGGCGTGCGCTACACCATCAACGGCCAGCAACACGAAGCCCGCGCGGGTCGAGAAGTCATCGTCAGCGCCGGCTCAATCAATTCACCGCAGCTTCTGGAGCTGTCCGGGCATCGGCCAGCCGGAACGGCTTCAAAGCCTCGGCATCGAGGTCCGCCACGCGCTCAAGGGCGTCGGCGAGAACCTCCGCGATCATTACTCGCCACGCATGAAATGGACGGTGCCGTCCTCGCTCGGTATGACTTACAACGACAAAGGCCGCGGCGTCGGCCTGGTCTGGCAAGCGCTGAAATACGCGCTCACCAACAAGGGGTTGCTAGGCCTGCCGGCGGCGCCGATCCGAGCCTATATTCGAACCCGTGCCGGGCTGGATGCGCCGGATGCGGCGATCTCGTGGATCCCGTTCCTGGCGGGGGCAAACTTCAAACTCGCAAAAAACTCCGGCATCACCGCGATCATGAACATCCTCCGCTCGGAGAGCACCGGCAGTGTGCATATCTCATCGAAAGCGCCGAACCGGCCGCCGGCGATCCGTTTCAACTTCTTAACCGCCCAACTCGATCGCGAAGTAACTCTGGAAGCAATGCGCATTACCCGGCGCATCATGACGGCACCCGCCATGCAGGGGATCGCCACCGACGAAATCGCGCCCGGCGTGAACATCCGGGCGGACGACGAATTGCTCGACTGGATCAAGAACAACGCCGAAACGACCTATCATCCGGTTGGCACCTGCAAGATGGGCTCGGACCCGATGGCGGTGGTAGACGATCAACTGCGGGTGCACGGCATGGAAGGGCTGCGCGTGGCGGATGCCTCGATCATGCCAACGCTCACCTCGGGCAACACCAATGCGCCGTCCATCATGATCGGCGAGAAAGCGTCCCGCATGGTGCTGGCGGCGGCGTAGTCTGCACTGGCCAGAGACTGGCTTGACGTGCGCTCGGTGCGCGGAGATTTCGCCGAAACTTGTCGACAGGCCGGCCGGAGCGGGGTTCAGCAGCGGTGTGGCTGTGGCGTGAACTCCTTCATCTTCGCGCTCATGACGAAATCGCCGAAGTTCATCTTCATGTCGTCCGCCACGCCATTTTCCCAGTAACGCATCGCGACCTCGTAGGTCGGCGTGACGGCGGACTTCGTGTGATCGAAGAAGGCGATATTGACCCGCGTGCTGGACAGCGGGACCAGAGCCGGCCACTTGCTTTGCATCGGCGGCTTCCAGTCCAGCAGAACGATAAAGCTGTCCTCGACGCCGGACTCATCGGTGCCGTCAAACAGCGGCAGCGACAGGAAATGCTTTTTGTCGCGCGCCGCGGCGATGATCGCGGCGGTGTGCGCCATCGGGAAAACCGTGCCGGCGGGGAGCGGGCTGATGGCGTCGTGCGGCGACGTGTAGTGCGCCTCCCCCGTGCCTCCGGACTTTTGCAGGAAAGCGTCCCCGTCGGTCTGGCTGGTGACGGCGGTATCGGTGGTCTGGCGCATGTGGTAGCGGAACTTCAGGCCATCCTTGGATTCCCAGGTCGCATAGTCCGAGGCCATTTCGATGTCCTGGCCCTCCGAATTGGTGATGGTCATCCGCAGCCGCTGGCGAACCGCCCATCCGTCGCAGGCATCGGTTACCTCGTAGCCCATGGTTCCGCGGGCCGCGATGACATCGTTGCCGTTCGCGGTATCGAGCGTCAGCGTGTAAAGCGCCTTGTGGGCCAGCAGCGCGCCCGGGGCCGGCGGAGCGGGCGCAGGAGCGTTGGCGGCGACGGCCGGTTGGGTTGCGACGGCAGCGGTCAGGCATAACGCGCCGAGAACGGCAGAAAGGCGCATGAAAAACTCCGATGGTAAGGTTCGGCGCGTCGTGGGGAGGTGACAGCAATCCCCAGATATAGACATGTGTGTATCGTCGCGCCAAGCGGACGGAACGGTCTGGATCAGGTGCCGGTCACCTTCGGCTTGGCCGGCGGCAGCTCGATCTTCAGCGATAGTTCCTTCAACCGCGCCGGGGGGATCTCGGCGGGGGCGCCCATCATGAGGTCTTCGCCCTGCTGGTTCAGTGGGAACAGGATCACCTCGCGGATATTGGGCTCGTCGGCCAGTAACATGACCATGCGGTCGATACCGGGCGCCGATCCGCCATGCGGGGGCGCGCCGTAGCGGAACGCGTTGAGCATGCCGCCGAACCGCGCTTCCACATCGGCCGCGGTGTAGCCGGCAATCTCGAACGCCTTGATCATGATGTCCGGACGGTGGTTCCGGATAGCGCCCGAGGACAGCTCGATGCCGTTGCAGACGATATCGTATTGGTAGGCCTTGATCGTGAGCGGGTCCTGGGTGGTCAGTGCCTCCAACTCGCCTTGCGGCATGCTGAAGGGATTGTGGCTGAAATCGACCAGGCCGGTCTCCTCGTTCAGTTCGAACATCGGGAAGTCGGTTACCCAGCAGAAGCGGAAGGAACCTTTTTCCAGCAGGCCGAGCTCGTCGCATAGACGGGCACGAACGGTGCCGGCGAACTTTGGCGCAGTGTCCACCTTGCCGCCTACGAAGAACACGGCGTCGCCGGGCTTCAGGCCGCATGCGTTCCGAATTGCGTCGGCACGACCGGCCTCCAGATTGCGGGCAATCGGCCCTTTAGGGCCTTCAGCGTCGTAGGTAATGTAACCAAGGCCGCCCTGGCCCTCGGCCCTCGCCCACTCGTTGAGCTTGTCGAAAAAGCTGCGAGGCTGTGCGCCGGCGCCGGGTGCGGGGATTGCCCGGATGATGCCGCCGGAGGCCGCGATACGGGCGAACAGGCCAAAGCCGGAGCCGGCGTAATGTTCAGTGACGTCGGTGATCCGGATCGGGTTGCGCAGATCGGGCTTGTCCGAGCCGAATTCCAGCATCGCCTGGTCGTAGGGAATGCGAGGGAAGGGCGGTTCGGTTACGCCGCGGCCGCCGGCGAACTCCTCGAACACTCCTGCGATGACGGGTTCGATGGTGTTGAAAACGTCTTCCTGGGTGACGTAGCTCATCTCGAAATCGAGCTGGTAGAACTCACCGGGGGAGCGGTCGGCGCGGGAGGCTTCGTCGCGGAAGCAGGGCGCGATCTGGAAGTAGCGGTCGAAGCCCGCGACCATCAGCAATTGCTTGAACTGTTGCGGCGCCTGGGGCAGGGCATAGAACTTGCCTGGATGCATACGCGACGGCACCAGGAAGTCGCGCGCCCCTTCGGGGGAGGAGGCGGTCAGGATCGGCGTCTGGTATTCCAGAAATCCCGCCGCGATCATGCGCTGGCGCAGCGAGGTGATAACCCGGCTACGCAGCATCATGTTTTTGTGCAGCTTTTCCCGCCGCAGGTCGATGAAGCGGTATTTGAGCCGGATGTCCTCGGGGAAGCGTTCCTCGCCGGCGACCTGCATCGGCAGGACCTCGGCGG
This sequence comes from uncultured Pseudomonadota bacterium, assembly GCA_963832865.1. GTDB lineage: Bacteria > Pseudomonadota > Alphaproteobacteria > Acetobacterales > Acetobacteraceae > Rhodopila. The sequence continues at coordinate 88,748 of CAWHWH010000036.1, read as the reverse complement.
CGGATTGCACCACCAGGTCGGTGACGCGGAGTTCGATCTCGCCGGTGGGCAGCCGGGGGTTGATGGTCGCAGCCTCACGCATCACGACCGAGCCGGTGACGGTAATCACGCTTTCCGGGCGGACTGTGTCGGCGGCGGCAAAGGCGGGCGAGCCAGCCGCGAACACGCACTGGGTAATGCCGTAGTGGTCTCGCAGGTCGATGAACAGCAGGCCGCCGTGGTCGCGCTTGGCGTGCACCCAGCCCGAAAGGCGGGCCGCACGCGTCCCATCCGGGCCGGCGTCGGCGGCTCGCAGGGCGCCGCAAGTATGGGTGCGATAGGCGTGCATCGTCTTGTATCCTGGTGCGCGTAGGGCCGTATCCGGCCGCCTTCCCGTATGAGGGCGGCACACAAGCCCTGCCGCGGTTGGTCAAGTCAAGCGGTTGGTGGCCTGGCCCCAAGCCTGGGAAGCCACGCGATGCAGCAGAGCGCCGAAAACCCGGCCTCGCCGTGGTGCGGAACCCGTCGCAGCCCTGATAGCTTCACTCACGGGTCTCGCCTGGCTAAAAACACGCCATATACCCAAACGTCCGGCACGATATTGATCCAAAAGTGCCCATTCATGAATCCTATTGCACCAAAAATCATAAATTTGCATACATAACGTGCTATTTCAGCAATCAGGGATCTGCCATGTCCACCTCAATCCATCCAGTCGATGAGGTGTTGCCGGCGCCGCGTATGGTAGCCCTGGGCCTGCAGCACGTCCTCGTCATGTATGCCAACGCCGTCGCCGTGCCGCTTATCCTAGGGGGTGCGCTGCATCTGCCGAAAGACCATCTTGCACTGCTGATCAATGCCGACCTTTTCGCCTGCGGCATCGCGACCTTGGTGCAAACAATCGGCCTCGGTCCGTTCGGCATTCGGCTGCCGGTCATCATGGGGGTCACCGCCGTCGCCATCTCCCCCATGCTGGCCATGGCGGCAATGCCCGGTCTTGGCCTCACCGGGATCTATGGCGCAGTCATCACAGGCGGATTGTTCGGACTGCTGGTCGCGCCGGTCATGCAGCACGCGCTACGATTCTTCCCCTCGGTGGTGACCGGAACCATCATCACCATGATCGGTATCTCGTTGATGCGGGTCGGTATCGCCTGGGCCGGCGGAGGTGCCGCGGCGGCGGATTTCGGAGCGGGCGGCTACCTGGCGATTGCCGCCCTCGTGCTCGGCGTGATCCTACTGATCATCAAGTTCGCCAGAGGCTTTCTGCAGAACATGTCGGTGCTCGCCGGCATCACCGTTGGGTATCTGGCGACAATCGCTCTCGGCTGGACGGATTTCTCCGGCATCAGCCAGGAGCCTTGGATCCGCATCGTGCTCCCGCTGCAGTTTGGGCTGCCCACGTTCTCCCTGGTGCCGTGTCTGATCATGTGCCTGGTCATGACGATCGTGTTCATCGAGGCCACCGGCATGTTCCTCGCCCTGGGCGCCATGACCGGGCGTAATATCGTTCCGTCGGATGTTACCCGCGGGTTGCGCGCCGACTCGCTGGGAACGCTGATCGGCGGGATTTTCAACACCTTTCCATATGTATCCTATTCGCAGAACATCGGCCTCGTCGGCGTCACCGGCGTCTATAGCCGCTGGGTTTGCGCGACAGGCGGCGTGATCATGCTCGCCTTGGGCCTTGTGCCCAAGCTTGCCTTCGTCGTTGCGTCGGTGCCCCAATGCGTGCTGGGGGGCGCCGGGTTCATCATGTTCGGCATGGTCGCGGCGACCGGGATCAAGATCCTGTCGGGCGTGGACTACAATGCCCAGCGCAACAACGTGCTGGTCGTCGCGATCTCGATAGGCTTCGGCATGATCCCGATTGTGTCGCCGAACTTCTTCCGCATCATACCCGCCGAACTGAAGCCGATTTTCGGCGATGCCATTATTATGACCTCACTAACCGCTGTCTTGCTGAACGCTTACTTCAACCGGACCTCGACCGAGGAGGCACGCCAAGGTGCCATGCTGGCGGCCGAGGCGGCGGAGCATCTGTAGAAGTAAGGCCGGGCTCTGCCCAGACCCGCAAAGGGGCCGACGGCCCCTTTGATCCCATTAATGGGTGGGTGGTCAGGAGGGGGCAACTCGGACCCTGAGCCGCTGAGGTCGGCCCCCTCCTGACCACCCACCCAATACCGGGTTCCAAGGGCCGCCGGCCCTTGGCGGGTGCGGGCAGAGCCCGGCCTTACTTCTGCGCTTGCATTCCGCGGCGTGGCATCCAAACATTGCTCCCATGCTGGGCTCCGACTCCGGTTTCGCCGCTCGCGTCAAGGCCGTCCTGGGCCCGACGAATACGGGCAAGACGCATCTGGCAATCGATCGTATGCTGGCCCACGCCTCCGGCATCATCGGCTTCCCGCTGCGTTTACTGGCGCGGGAAAACTTCGATCGCATGGTGGCGATCAAAGGTGCGCGTTACGTCGCGCTGATCACCGGGGAGGAGAAGATCATCCCGCCGGATGCGCGGTGGTTCTCTTGCACCGTGGAGGCGATGCCGCTCGACCGGCATGCCGAATTTGTCGCCGTCGACGAAATACAACTTTGCGCCGATGCCGACCGCGGGCACGTGTTCACCGACCGCCTGCTGCACGCGCGCGGCATGGTGGAGACCATGTTCCTTGGGGCCGAGACGATCGCGCCGCTGATCCGCCGTCTGGTGCCCTCGGCGCAAATCGAGACCCGGCCGCGCCTGTCGCAACTCGCGTATGCAGGCCCGGCAAAGCTGGTCCGGCTGCCGCCGCGCACCGCTGTCGTGGCGTTTAGCGCGGCCGAAATCTATGCGCTGGCGGAACTCATCCGGCGCCGGAAAGGCGGCTGCGCCGTCGTGATGGGGCGCTTGTCGCCGCGCACGCGCAACGCGCAGGTGGCACTTTATCAGGACCGAGAAGTCGACTTCCTCGTCGCGACCGATGCGATCGGGATGGGGCTGAACATGAATGTCGATCATGTCGCCTTTGCCGGCCTGGGCAAATTCGACGGCCATCGCCCCCGCCGGCTGACCGCGTCGGAAGTCGCTCAGATCGCTGGGCGGGCGGGGCGCGGGATGAAAGACGGCACATTCGGCACCACGACGGAGTGCCCGCCGATCCCGGACGACGTCGTCGCGGCGGTCGAAGCGCATAATTTCGACGCGCTGGAAATGCTGTGCTGGCGGAACAGCGACCTCGATTTTTCGTCGCTGGATGGGCTGATGGACAGCCTGAACGCACCGCCGCCGCGTCCGGGTCTGGTTCGAGGCAATGAGGCGTCGGATCTGGAGACGCTGACGGCATTGGCCCGCGACCCCGACATCCGGAAGCTGGCCATCGGAAGGCGGCGGGTTCGGCTTTTGTGGGACGCTTGCCAGATTCCCGATTTCCGCAAGCTGGCCGACGACACCCATGCAAGGTTGTGCGCCCGGGTGTTCGGCCACGTCGCAACCGATACCACGCTGCCGACCGACTGGCTGGCGGCGCAGATCGCCGGACTGGATCGTGCGGACGGCGATATCGACACGCTGATGCAGCGCCTGTCGGGGGTTCGCGTCTGGTCCTACATCGCCGCGCGGCCTGACTGGGTGAAGGACACCCTCCACTGGCAGGCCCGAGCCCGGGAAGTCGAGGACAAGCTGTCCGACGCCCTGCATGAAAGCCTCACCAGCCGCTTTGTCGATCGCCGCTCCGCCCACCTGGTGCGGCGTCTGGAGGAAGCCGAGGGCAGCGAACTGCTGTCCGCGGTTACCCGCCGAGGCGAGGTGGTCGTCGAGGGCCATGACGTCGGCCATATCGAAGGCTTCGGTTTCGTGCCTGACCCGCTGGCCGTGGGTGACGAAAAAAAGCTCGTGCTGCGCGCGGCCCGGCGCGCTCTGCGGGCGGAAATGCCGAGGCGGGTCGGGATGCTGGTGGGTGCGCCCGACGAGGCTTTCGCACTTACCGAGGATCACCGGCTAACTTGGGATTCCGTCCCGGTCGCGAGGCTGGTGCGCGGAGTCATGGTGTTACGGCCGCGTGTCCAGGTGCTCGATAGCGAATTTCTCGACGGGGCGGAGCGAGAGCGCGTCCGCGTTCGGCTGCAATCGTGGCTGGATGGGCGGATCCGCGCTGATCTAGCCCCACTGTTCGCGGCGGAGGCCCTGGCGCGGACTCATCCGGCGCTGCGCGGTCCGGTGCATCGGCTGACTGAGGCGCTGGGTTTGATACCTGGCTTGGACGAAGAGACCTTGTCGGCTGATCTAAGGCCGCGGCTGCGGGCGCTGGGAGTGCGCTCCGGCCGGTTCGCGTTGTTCATACCGGCGCTGATGAGATCCCGTCCGATGGCGATGCGGGCGCGGCTTTGGGCCCTGCACCGAGGCCTCCCGATGCCCGCCTTGCCGGCCGCGGCGCTGGTTTCCTTGCCGGCGCACCAGCCCGACTGGCCGCCAGGATTCGCTGCCATGGCGGGGTGGGTAGAAGCTGGACCGATCCTGCTGCGGCTGGATATCGCCGAGAAAGTCACCGGCGAACTGAGTTATCGCGCACGCCGGGGGCCAGCCGCGCTTCCGTCGGGCTTGGCATCCCGCTTTGGGATCAGCCCGGAGATCCTGCCGGCGGCGTTGCATCGACTGGGATTCCGAATTTTGCCGGCCGCGGGCCTGGTTGATGGCCAGCAGGGACCGCCGGCACCGGCCATGCTGATCCCGCTACGCCGCCGCCGCCCCGTGGCGACCGGTGCAACGGTGTCGTCGATGAAGGTGCCCGGCGGACCGTTCGCCGCTTTGGCGGCACTACGAAGCGGAGGTGTCCGATAGCCGACATAGAAGACAAAGACTGGCAGCGGTTGGATAAGTGGTTGTGGTGTGCCCGAATCATGCGTGCGCGAACCGACTGCGCGGACTTGGTGCTGCAAGGTTCGATCCGGCTTAATCGTCAATCCACGGGCAAGCCGCATGCGAAGCTGAGGGTGGGGGACGTCCTCACCATCCCGCTGAACGGCGCGGTTCGGGTCTTGCGAGTCGCCAGTCTCGCGGCCCGCCGCGGCCCGGCTTCCGAGGCTCGGCTGTTGTATGTCGATGTCAGCGATGTGCCAGCAACATCTTGCCTTTCGATGGATTCGTCGGCATATCGCGCGTCATGATTCGGCGGCGCGCCGCGTTTTCCTAAATCCAGGGGTTCGCTAATGACCTATGTGGTCACCGAAAGCTGTATTCGCTGCAAATACATGGACTGCGTGGAGGTCTGCCCGGTCGATTGCTTCTATGTCGGCGCGAACATGCTGGTGATCCATCCCGATGAGTGCATCGATTGTGGCGTGTGTGAACCCGAGTGTCCGGTCGAAGCGATCCTGCCGGACAGCGACGACAGGGCGACCGCTTGGGCGGAGCGAAATCTTCAGTTCGCGAAAACATGGCCGAATATTACCCGTAAAGGCACTCCGCCGGATGATGCGGACGAGTGGAAGGACAAACCGGACAAGGGCGGCATGTTTTCGCCAGATCCGGGCAAACCTTGAGACGCTCGATATTTTCGCGCTGATCTGACATCGACCTTGACTTATGGCGTTTTGTTGTCCCGTCCGGTTGAGATGGTCGAGGCGAGGATCCAAGTATGCTCGATGGTCGTTACCCCGGCGTGCCGGGATTCGACGGGTTGGGGTACCAGGAGAGCATATTCCTCAGGCGGTGCTGTGATAGGGAACCGCGGGGAACGCCTTGAACGAGCCAGCAAGCGTGGCTGCCAGGGCGAGCGAGACGACAGGCAATATTATGGATGAGCAGCAGGCAGTGGAAGAAATCTCGAATCAGGCGGCTGAACCGGCGGCCGTGAGTGTAAGCCCGGCGACGGCTTCCGATCCCCGGCCAAACGTTCGGCCGACGCACAACGGCCCGAACTTAACGCCACGGGCTATCGCCAAGGCGGAGATTTTCGTCGAGGGCGATCATGTCGTTTATCCGACTCATGGTGTGGGTAAGGTCGAACGGATAGCTGTGGAGGAGATCGCCGGTCACAGGTTGGAATTGATCCACATCACGTTCGAGGAGAACCGCATGACGCTGCGCGTGCCGGTCACCAAAGCCCGGACGGCCGGCCTGCGAAAATTGGCGACCCGTAAACTGTTCGATGAGGCTCTGATCGTGTTGCGCGGCAAGGCGCGCGTCAAGCGCACCATGTGGTCGCGCCGCGCTCAGGAATACGAGGCCAAAATAAACTCGGGCGACCCGCTGGCGATTGCGGAAGTGGTGCGCGACCTTCACCGGAACTCAGGTCAGCCTGACCAGAGCTTCTCCGAGCGGCAGATTTATGAAGCGGCCATGGATCGGCTGGCGGCCGAACTCGGTGCGCTGGACAAGACCGACAAGCAGACAGCTATCATCAAGCTGACGGACTTTTTGAAGACCGTTTGAAGCGGGCAGGCTTGCTTCCTCGTTACCCCTACGGTCGTCAGACGGCGGCCGCCATCCTCTGAGGCGCCGCTGCACTCGTTGGCGCCACCACCCCGTATACGCCCCGCTCGTTAGGTGTTGGCGCGAAGCGGGGCGTGATACCAAGGACGGTTTCAGCGCCACCGAGGTAGAGCAAACCGTCCGGAGGCATCAATCCGGCGATAGCATCCAACACACGCGTTTTCGTCGCTTGATCGAAATAAATTAGTACGTTGCGGCAGAACACGATGTCGAACTTACCTAGCGGATGGAGATCTGATAGCAGATTATACTCTCGGAATTGTGCCATACTACGAATTGTTTCGGAAATTCTCCAGTTGGCGTCTTCCTTTCTGAAATAGCGCATCAGCATCTGCACAGGCAGCCCGCGCTGCACCTCGAACTGCGAGTAGATTCCCTCGCGGGCGCGGGCGAGTTGGTCACGGGCGATGTCAGTACCAACGATCTCCACTTTGCGGCCATCCAAGGTGGCGCCCGATTCAGCGACGATCATTGCCAGGGAGTAGGCTTCCTGCCCCGACGACGACGCCGCTGACCAGACGCGCAGCGATCTACCCGGGGGGCGTGCACTGACCAGCCTTGCCAATGCCTGGGTGCGGAAATGATGAAACGGCTTGTCGTCGCGAAAGAAGAAGCTTTCGTTGGTGGTCATTGCCTCCACCACTTCGCGCGCCAGCGCGTCGGTGCCAGAGCGTCGCAGACGGTCCGCCAACCCGTTCAGGTCGGCCAGTTTTTCGCGCTTTACGATGGTGGCGAGCCTCGTTTCGAGCAGATACAGCTTGTCAATGCCGATAATCAGGCCGGATTTCGTCTTCAGCAGGGCGGCCAAGGTCTCGAAGGCGAGATGCGACAAGGGCGCGGTCATGCATGGGCTCCTTTCAGCATTTCCAGGAGCCGGGGTGCGATTTTCGGCAACGGCAGCACCGCATTGCAAAGGCCGGCTTGGGCGACCGCACCGGGCATGCCCCACACCACGCTGGAAGCTTCGTCCTGACCGATGGCGGCTCCGCCAGCTTCGATAACCTTCCTTGTTCCGGCCAAACCGTCCTGGCCCATCCCAGTAAGTATGGCCACCAAAACTCGGCCTTCGCATGCCACGCTCGCGGAGCGCAGCATGGGATCGACCGAGGGGCGGCAGAAATTCTCCGGCGGGTCCATTGTCACCCGCGCCCGGAGGCCGTGACGACCCCCCTCAATCAACAGGTGCCTGTCACCCGGAGCGAGGTAGATCCGACCTGCAACCAAGGATTCGCCATCGCGCGCCTCGGTGCAGGGCATCAAGCCCAGGCGGTTGAGGTGGTCGGCCAGGATAGGGGTGAAGGTTGCCGGCATGTGCTGGGTGATGACGACTGGCACACCGACCGAGCGCCCCAGGCCCTGAACCAGCGCGAAGAGGGCCTGCGGACCGCCGGTCGAACTGCCTACAGCCAGCAGGTGGGCCGGGAATTGAGGTGCCGGCCGCAACGCGACCGGCGCACGCGCACGCGCACGCGCCGGGAGTGTGGCCCGGTGTCGCATTCGCGCGAGGCCCTTAACCTTCTCCAACAGTTCCCGCTTGAAACCGTCGTCGCTGACGGTGCCGATGCTGGACGGCTTCGGCACATAGTCGGAAGCGCCGAGGCGCAGGGCTCGGAGCGCGATCTCGGCGCCGCGCGTGGTAAGGGTGGAGGCCATGATGACGCGAACACTGGGATCGGCGCGCAAAAGCTGGGGCAGAGCGGTCAAACCGTCCATGACCGGCATTTCGATATCCAGCACGACCACATCCACGTCGGCGGTTCGCATCTGCTCCACGGCAAGCTTGCCATTCTCCACCTTCGCCACCACGGCGATTTCGGGGTCGGATGCAAGAATGCGGGCAAGCGCCCCGCGAATGACCGCGGAGTCGTCGCAGATCATTACCCGCGCCGTTTCCGAGTTCCGCGAGGCGGCAGGAATGCGGCCGGCGGCGGTAACGGGAGGGCCGGCAAGTGACAATCCAGTCACAGAAGCCCCACTTGAGCTAATTTGCCGGTGAGGATGTCCTCGTCGAACGGCTTCATGATGTATTCCTGCGCACCGTTCGAGATGGCTGCCTCGATGTGGCCGATGTCGTTTTCGGTCGTGCAGAAGACCACAGGTGGATTACCCGGGCCGAACTCCTTCCGCAGGGCGCGGAGGAACGACAGGCCGTCCATCACCGGCATATTCCAGTCCAACAGAATGCAGTCGGGCAGCTGATCGCGACACGCGCTCAGGGCCAGTTGTCCGTCGGCCGCCTCCGCCACTTCAAAGCCGTTGGATTCAAGAATGCGGCGGGCGACTTTTCGAACGACTCGGCTGTCGTCGACGACAAGGCATGTGCGTGCCATGACGACTATCCTTCGCCAGACAGAGCCAGCAGTCTGGAGACGTCCAGGACGACCAGGAGGCGTCCGTCGAGTCGGAAAATGCCGGTACTGAAATCAGCCCAGCATTTTTCCAGCGTCGCCGGGTTCCGTTCGAACATCGACGCATCCAGGCTCAGCACTTCGGCGACCTGATCGACGAGCAAGGCATAGAGTTCACCGCCTTGTTCCGCGACCACTGACATGCGAGGCTGACCAGGCGGAGCGGCAGGCAGACGCAGTCGTTTGCGCAAATCGATTGCTGTGACGATACGGCCGCGCAGGTTCAGACTGCCGGCGATTTCCGGTGGTGCCAGTGGGATGCGCGTAATCGTCTGTTCTCCCAGGATATCGCGCACCGCGAGGACGGGAACACCGCAAAGCTGCTCACCCACGGTCAGCGTGACCAAAACCTGATTGTCCTCATTGGCGGCGGCGGCATCGGGCCGCTCCAGAAGGTCGGTGGCCATGGCTCGTCCCTTTCGATCGATCAAGCGTGAACCGCTGTCGCCAGATTGGCGCGGAGGCTGGCGACCAGCGCTTCACGCTCGAACTTGGCGACGTAGTCGGTGAAGCCGGCCTCGCGGCCGATGCGCGCGTGTTCCATGTCGGCATGGGCGGTCATCGCGATCAAAGGCAGTTCAGCCCAGGATCCGTTGGCGCGGACGGCGCGGGCGAACTGCACGCCGTCCATTTCTGGCATCTCGATGTCGGAAACAATGGCGTCGAACATAACGCCCGTGTCGCGCAGACGAAGTGCCTCTGTAGCACTGGCCAGCGCGGTGACCCGGAAGCCAGCGGCACCGAGCATTGGGACGGTCAACTGACGGAAGAACTCGCTGTCGTCAACGAGAAGGATGTGCCTCTGGCCGGCTGCGGCCCCCTGACGTGGCACGCCGCGGAACCAGTCCTCCCAGACCTGCATCAGCCAGTACCCGGTATCCAGCACGTCGGTGGCCAGCCCGCCGATCACCGCCGATCCCAGCAGGCCCGGGCGGGCGCCGGCCAGCTCGATATCCAGGCTATCTTCCACTACGTCGATGATTTCATCGACCATCAGCCCCATGGTGCGGTCCGCTTCGGCGAAGACCAGCAGCGGTTGCGCGGGGGTTTGCTGATCCAAGCTGCCGTCGATCGCGATCAAAGGCATCAGTTTGCCGCGATACTGGGTAACTGGCGATCCACAGGACAGCTCGATCTTGTCCCGTGGGATATCTTCCAGGCGGGCGACCAGACCGAGCGGTACCGCCATGCGCTGGTTCTCGCCGGCCTTGAACAGCAGCATCGCGGTTTTATGAGTGGAGCTTTGGGCCTCGATCAAGTTGGAGCGCAACAGTTTGCTCTCTGATCCGGCGCCAACGCCGCTGGCCCGCGCGATGCCGTTCGGATCCAGGATCATAATGACTGATCCATCGCCCAGGATGGTGTTGCCACTAAACATAGTGACGTGACGCAGGATGGGCGCGACCGGCTTGACCACGATTTCCTCGGTGTCGAACACCCGGTCCACGATGATGCCCATCATATGTGCGCCAACCTGCGCCACAACGACATGGGCCGCGGTTCCCTCCCGGTCATCTTTACCAAGGGCAAGCAACTCGGTCAGGCTGACCAGCGGCAGGAGGCGGTTGCGCAGTCGCAGCACCGGGGTATCGTTGATCCGTTCGATGACGCTGTTGCCGGTCCCTTCGCGGCCGCTGGTGGCGGAGCCGCGCTGTGCCCGCACCAATTCGACCACGCTGAGTTGCGGAATGGCAAAGCGCTCCTTGCCGGCTTCGACAATCAGCGCCGAGACGATCGCCAGGGTCAGTGGGATCTTGACCGTGAAGGTCGTACCTTGGCCCGTGGTGCTTTTCAGCTCGATGGTGCCGCCGATTTTCTCGATATTCGTCCTGACCACGTCCATGCCGACGCCGCGACCGGACACCGCGGACACTTTTTCGGCCGTGGAGAAGCCGGCGCGGAAGATGAAGCGCTGGATCTGGCCGTCGGTCATGCTGGCGAGTTCCGCCTCCGTCGCCAGCCCTTGGGACAGGGCCTTGGCGCGGATGCGGTCCACCGCGAGCCCGCGGCCGTCGTCGGAGATTTCCAGGATGATGTAGCCGCCTTCGTGGAAGGCGTTCAGAACTATGTTGCCGGCTTCCGGTTTGCCGGCCGCGCGCCGCTCCGCCGGGGTCTCAAGCCCGTGATCGCCGCTGTTGCGGATCATGTGCGTCAGCGGATCCTTGATCAGCTCCAGCACCTGGCGGTCGAGTTCGGTCTCGGCACCGAGCATGGTGAGCTCGATCTTCTTGCTCATATCATGGGAGAGATCACGTACCAGACGGGGCAGCTTGTTCCAGGCAATGCCGATGGGCTGCATCCGGGTCTTCATTACGCCTTCTTGAAGGTCCGACGTAATGTGTGACAGCCGTTGCAGCGGGACAGTGAAGGCGGGGTTTTCGTGCGTGCGCGCCAATTGGAGAAGCTGGTTGCGGGTCAGCACAAGTTCACTGACCAGTGTCATCAGGTTCTCCAGCACATCGACGGCCACGCGGATTGTCTGCGTGCTGGGAGGTGCACTGGTGGCAGCTGCGGTGTTAGCGCCCTGGGGCGCGGCGCCGGCCGCGACGGGCTCGTTAGGCGCCGGTTCGGCGGGAGCTTCAACGCGAGCGGCGACGACAGGAGCGGGCGGCGCGATGGCGGCTGGTGCGGGCTCGGATGCGGGCAGGGGGGTGGCGACGGGAGGAGCCGCGGGTTTCGACGCCTCGTTCGCCGCGGTGGCGTTTAGTTCGGCGATGAGATCCGCGTCGTTTCCGGGGGGTTCGGCTCCGGTTTGGCTTAGCGTGGTCACGATCACCTTGATCGCGTCGATCGCGGCCAAGACCTGCGTGACGATATCAGGCGTCACGGTCAGCGTGTGATCGCGGAGCTTGCCTAGTACATTTTCGCCAGCATGGGCAACGCGTTCCAGTCGCGGAAGTCCCAGAAACCCACAGGTACCCTTGATGGTGTGGACCATCCGGAAAATAAATCCAAGCGTTTCGGCGTCGTTCGGGGTGCGTTCCAAGGTGACGAGAGCGACATCTAGTTCGGCGAGGCTCTCATTTGTTTCGGTCAGGAAGTCGGAGAGAAGATCGTCCACGGCAGTCCCCTTGGCAGCCCGATGGTCGGGCGGGAGCCAATCCATGGCAGGACTTTGCAAACAAATGGTAAATGCCGGTTAAAATTTTTTGAGGTTTATCGGCCCAGACGCAGAATTGCCGGCTCGGACTGCGTGTGGGAGGCGAGTAAGGCTGACAGGCGGATATGGGCGGAATGCGCGAGCTGTACTGTCAGCGCCATTTGCGGGTGCCGGCCGTCGGTCAAAGCGGTTTGGGCTTCCGCCTCATTGGCCAGGCAGATCGCCATGCCGGTGGGCCAAGCGGCTGCGGGTCCGTCTATTCTAATGAAAAGGTCTTCAGGGGAGCCGGCCAGCATGATCTGGCCGCCTTCCGGTAGACTGTCGGCGGCAAGAAGCAGAATGTTCAGAACGATGCGGCCCAGGGAAGCCGGCAGAACAATGTCCGGGGAGAGGGCGGAGAGATTGACGGCGATGTGGTCCGGCAAGCCATGGGCCAGGCAAGCTAGTTGGTGTAGCGAGACCGGCTGATCGGCGGGTCCCCACGCCGCCTCCAGCAGGTTGACTTGGTGGGTCAACCGTTTGGCGGCATCGAGTATCGCCGCCTCGTCTCGGGCCGGTGCCGACAGTGCCTCGTTCAACCGGACGATCGAACCATTGAGGGCGCGACACAATCGTGCCGCCGTCTGTTCAATTAAGTGCAGGGCACCAAGCGTGCCGGACATAGGCTCTCCGCTGTGAGGGTCGTCTTCGCTCGCACGATGGTCGTGTTGTTCGCAGGAGTTGAGCCTTGTAACGGGTTTTCCCCAGCGTCGTTCGGCTTTCCGATATTGCGGCGGCTCTATCCCCATCAGCCAGCCGCGAGTGATCTCCTCTGGACGAACTGGCCGCGAGGTGCGCGGTGGTCGGCGTGGCTTTCGGATCTGATCATCCGAGATGGATATCCATTCGGGAGAGCGCGGTTATCGCGGAGGACCGTACGCTACTGGTTGCAATGGAGTTCCCCAGCATCCGCGGGTCCGGGGGCTTGAACACGTGGCCATCGTGGCGCAAGTCATGGTCAACGCGATACAATGAAAGGCAATCGGCCCCAGAGCCTGGCCTGGAAGGAGACACCCTCTCACCATGATCGATCCGTTCGGCAGAGCAATCACCTACCTCCGGGTATCGGTGACGGACCGCTGTGATTTGCGCTGCGTCTATTGCATGGCCGAAGACATGACCTTTCTCCCCAAGCATGACCTGCTGACGCTGGAGGAACTCGAGCGACTGTGCGCCGCGTTCATCCGCCTCGGCACGACCAAAATTCGCATCACCGGCGGAGAGCCTCTGGTACGGCGCGATGTAATGCGGTTGTTCGGCAAGCTGGGCGACCGGATTGGGCATGGTCTCGATGAATTGACCGTTACGACCAATGGGTCGCAACTGACTAAACATGCGGCGACGCTGGCGGCGTCGGGGGTCAAGAGGATCAACGTGTCGCTCGATACGCTCGACCCGGTGCGGTTCACGCAGATTACCCGGTGGGGAAAGATCGAGCAGACGCTGGACGGGATCTTCGCCGCGAAGGCCGTGGGGCTGGCGATAAAGATCAACGCCGTCGCGATGAAGGGCGTGAACGAGGCGGAATTCGATGGGATGCTGGCCTGGTGCGGGGAGCATGGCTTCGACCTCTGCCTGATCGAGACCATGCCAATGGGCGACATCACCGGCGACCGAACGGAACAGTATCTGCCGCTGTCGGTGGTGCGGGCGAGGCTGCGCAAGACCTGGACGCTGGAGGACACGGATTACAAGACCGGCGGTCCCGCGCGGTATTACGCAGTGAAGGAAACCGGACGGCGGATCGGGTTCATCACCCCGATGACGCATAATTTCTGTGAAAGCTGCAATCGGGTGCGGCTGACGTGTACCGGTACGCTCTATATGTGCTTGGGGCAGGAGGATTTGGCGGATTTTCGCTCGCTGTTGCGTGCTGGCGTATCGGATCACCGCTTGGATGACGCAATCCGAGAGGCGATTTCCCGCAAGCCGAAGGGACACGACTTCATAATCGATCGTCGGCACGACAAGCCCGCGGTGGCTCGGCATATGAGCGTGACAGGGGGATAGAGTTTAATCCGGGGTCTGAACCCCGCGATGTCAAAGCTTGCGCGGAGCTGTCGGCACGCTGCTCTGCGATGGTGCCGGCTGGCATCAGAAGGGGTGGCCCGAGGGCGCAACAACATCGTTCAGCCGCCCCTCGCACCCTATTCTCTCAAGCTCAGCCCGGTTGGGAAACCTCTGGAATATCTTCGCGGTAATAAGCTCTCCGCCCGGGTTTAGCCGCTGGTATGACATAGACGATGCCGTCGACTAACAACGCCCGGCTCGTTGGGCCACCGTTGGCCGCAATCTCGTCACGGGATAGTCTCCCGCCGTGAAACCGTCCCCCGCAATCCAGACCGACATCGTGTTGCTTGGCGCCGGCCATGCGCACGTTGAGGTTTTGCGCCGGTTCGCCATGCGACGCCAACCCGGCGTTCGTCTAACCCTGATCAGCCGCGAGCCAGAGACACCTTACTCCGGCATGCTGCCCGGGCTGATCCGGAGCGAATACACCTTTCACGAAGCCCATATCGATCTGGCGCCCTTGGCCTCTATGGCAAATGCGCGGCTGATTATCGCGGAGGCGAGGGCGTTTGACCCAGTGGAGGGCACTGTCACCGTCGTCGGCCGGCCCGATGTCCCGTTCGACCTGCTGTCGGTCGACGTCGGTGGCTTTCCCGTCGCGCCGGGTGGGTCCGGCATTCCGGTCAAACCGATCGGCGGGTTCCTCGACCGGCTGCACCGGATGGAGGCTGAGCTTCCCCCTGGTGCGCGTGTAGCTGTCGTAGGGGCCGGTCCGGCCGGTGTCGAATTGGCGCTGGCATTATCCGTCCGGTTCGCCGGACAGTTGCGCCTGGTGCTGGTCTCCGATACCCCTGAACCAATCGCCACCGCACCTGCGCTCGCTCGGCGAGCCGTGCGCCACGCGTTGGTAGAGGCCGGGATCGAACTGATTTGCGGCGTGACCGCGACCATTGCGGATGGCGGCCGCCTGGTCCTTTCAGACGGCAGCCACATCGAGGTCGAGACAGCTCTATGGGCCACCACGGTCGAGGGACCAGCGTTCCTGGCGGCCTCCGGAGTGGCCTGCGACCGGTCGGGCTGTATCCGTGTCAGCCACGATCTTCGCAGCATCAGCCATCCGCGAATTTTCGCCGCCGGCGATTGCGCCTCGTTAGACGGCGGTCCGCGCCCGAAGGCCGGAGTTTGGGCGGTTCGGTCCGGCGCGCCGTTGGCCGACAACCTCCGCCGGGCCGCGACCGGGCGGCCATTGGAGCCATGGAAGCCACAACGCGATGCGTTGGTCATCCTGGGGTTGGGGCACGGACGTGCCGTAGCCTGGCGAAACGGCATCGCGATGCAAGGACGAAAGGTCTTCTGGCTGAAGGACCGCATCGACCGTAATTGGATACGTAAGTACACCGACTTGCGGATGGAGCCCGACCCCGACGCATCGATGCGGTGCGGCGGATGTGGCGCCAAGGTGGCGGCGGAGGTGCTGACCGACGCGCTGGCCAGCCTGGCAGGTACCGAAACGCCGGATCTTTTGGCGAGACCAGACCTTTTGACCAGACTAGACGACGGCGCTGTGCTGAAGCCGCCGCTGGGAAAGCTATTGGTCCAATCGGTGGACCACTTTCGAGCGTTTCTGGACGATCCATTTGTCTTCGGGCAGATCGCGGCCGCGCACGCTTTGTCGGATTTATATGCAATGGGCGCGGAACCCTGGTCTGCGCTGGCGATCGCGTCTGTGCCCTATGCCTCGCGACCCAAGATGCGGGCCGAGTTATCGGCCATGCTCCAAGGTGCAAACGAGATCCTGCGGGAGGCTGGCTGCGCGCTGGTCGGGGGCCATAGCGCCGAGGCTGCGGAATCAGCGCTGGGTTTTGCTGTCACCGGACTGGTGGATTCCGGAAAGATCCTGCGCAAGGCCGGCTTGCAGCCCGGCGATCAGTTGCTCCTGACTAAACCTCTGGGGACCGGGATCGTGCTGGCCGGCCATATGCGCGGCAACACGCGGGCGCAGTGGCTGATCGCCGCGATCGCCTCCATGCGGACGACGAACGCCACCGCGCTACGGATCGCGATGGCATATCGGCCGCGCGCCGGGACCGATGTCTCCGGCTTCGGACTGGCCGGGCATCTGCAGGAAATGCTGGAAGCGTCCAACCTCAGCGCGGTGCTTCGACGGGAAGCGATCCCGGCTCTGCCCGGTGCACAGGCACTGGCCTCCCATGGGATCGAGAGCACGCTGGCCCCGGACAATAGGCGCGTATTGGGCGACGCAACCGATAGCGCGCTGATCGTCGACCCGCAGACGTCTGGCGGCCTGCTGTTGGGCTTCCCAGCCAGCCGAGCGGTGGGGTGCCTTGGAGCGATGCGAGATGATGGGATCGAGGCGGCGATCGTCGGTGAGGTGGAAGCGGCGCGTGATGACGCAATCAGGATCAGACTGGAGTAATCGCCTTAACGGTGCGAGTGTGCCGAGGCTTGCAACGCCAGCCAGTCTGTCGCTGGCGCGGCCGTATCTGGTGGTGGGCCAAGGGACGTCCATGTGCCAAAGTGCCGGAGCAGACCTTAAAAGAGCAAGTAATCTCAAGAAAACATTGTTCATAACAGTTATGATGCCAGGAGGCTAATGCTCTCCAAGTGAAGCGATAAAGAAAGTCCAGTCTCACATTCACGCGTCCTTTGCGATCGCGAGAGCGTTTAGCGGTCAATAAGCGATGCCTTAGCGACCTGATCTTCCCGGAACATCTGTTAGATGGAATCTGGCGCTTTTCCCGCCACGAGGATAGACTTGTGTGGCGCCGAGCAGGTGTGCGGCTTCAACCAGACGGGGATGCTCAATGCTGAAAAGATCCATGCGAGGGGGCTTGCTAGGCGTCGCTGCGACGCTCGCAATCATGTTGACGGGCGTCGCTACGTCCGCCCAAGCCCAAATCCACATTGCCACCGCCGGCCCGATGACCGGCGAGTATGCCGCGTTCGGCGACCAGATGAAAAAGGGCGCGGAACAGGCGGTGGCTGACCTGAACAAGGCCGGCGGGGTGCTGGGACAAAAGCTGGTGCTGGATATCGGCGACGATGCCTGTGATCCGAAGCAGGCAGTGTCCGTCGCCAACCAGTTCGCATCCAAGGGGGTCAAGCTGGTCGTCGGGCATTACTGCTCCGGCAGTTCGATCCCGGCGAGCAAAGTCTATAGCGAGGAAGGCATCCTGCAAATCTCACCTGCCTCGACGAATCCGAAATATACCGATGAGGGAAGCTGGAACACCTTCCGCGTCTGTGGCCGCGACGACGCTCAAGGCAAGGTCGCCGGGGAGTATCTGGCCAGCCACTTCAAGGGCGAGAAGATCGCGATCCTGAACGACAACTCGGCCTACGGCAAAGGCCTGGCGGATGAGACTGAGAAAGCGCTGCACGCCGCCGGCGGGAAAGAGGTGCTCGACGCCGCGTATACGCCGGGTGAGAAGGACTATTCCTCCCTGGTCTCGCGCCTGAAGGAGGCCGGCGTCACCGTCATCTATGTCGGCGGCTATCACACCGAGGCTGGCCTGATCATCCGCCAGGCGAAAGAGCAGGGGATGAAGGCTACATTGGTCGGTGGCGATGCTCTGGTGACCAGCGAATTCTGGCAGATCGCCGGTGATGCCGGTGCCGGCACGATGATGACGTTTCCGCCCGACCCGCGCCTGATGAAGTCGGCGGCCGAGGTGGTGAAGGAATTCAAGGCCAAGAACGTCGATCCCGAGGGCTACGTCCTCTACACCTACGCTGCCATCCAGGTGTGGGCCGATGCGGTGAAGAAGATCGGCACCACCGACCCGAAAAAGGTCGCCGCCGCTCTGAAGGCGACTGGCGACTGGCCGACGGTGCTCGGACCGATCAGCTTCGACAGCAAGGGCGACACGATCGGCGGTGGCTACGTGTTCTATGTCTGGAAAGACGGCAGTTACGCCCAGATGTAGACAGCACCTCGGGTGGACAGCGGGAAAACGGCCGCCGTCCACTCTCGCCGGACGCTTGCGCGCCCAAAGGTCGCGAAATGCAACGGCGCTAAGATATCGCGCTTGGGGAGACGCTGGGAGGTGAAAGGGTCCAGCTACCAAGTTTGCTGATCGTTACCGGGCCGATTTGGTCGCCGGTTATCCGAAGCCGAGCCGTGCTATCTACGTAACGAAGACCCTCACGTAATTTCCGAGAGGAACAGTGACGATCCACGCGCAATCAGGGCTGTCCAGCCACCCTGTGGTAACCGCGCCCGTAATAGATGAGGCCCTCGTGAGCTGATCCGGTTCGCACGGCCTCCACGGAGCAGAAGAAGACGTCGTGGGTTCCAACCTCAACGATCTGGTTGATCCGGCAATCGAACACCACCACGGCCTGATCCAGCACCGGCGCGCCAGTTTCCAGCCTGTGCCATGCATAGCCGTCAAACCGTTCGTTCATTGTGTGCTGGGTCATGCCCGCGAACACCGGCGACAGACCCTCCTGCGCCGGGGTAAGCGTGTTCACGCACAGCACGCCATTCTGCTTCATCGCCGGGTAAGAGTCATTCGTGCGATTGGCGCAGACCAGCAAGGTCGGCGGGTCGTCCGTCACGCTGGTGACCGCGCTGGCGGTAAATCCGCCGCGACCGCCAGGGCCGTCCGTGGTGACGACATTCACCGCGGCACCCAAACGAGCCATTGCCTCACGGTAGGCTTGCTTCTCCACCGGCACGACACGCACCCTCCCTCGTCTGGATTCGGAGTATGCAGCACGTCGAGGGCAGTGGCCAGACGAGGGTGGCTGCGCAAAGCCGTCCATGGAACTCCCGCGGATTGCCGGTTAAAGGGATGAACATGCGGTTCCTGCTGATGCTTCTGCCCCTGCTCCTTATCGCCAGCACGGCCTGGTCTGATCAGGTCAGCCTGCAGCCGCCCGGCAAGCGCGGTTGAGCTCCGAACCTATGGCTTTGGTCTGATACCATTCGACGGAAGCTTCACCCGCTTTCATGGCTGGATGCGCTACGATCCTCCGACGCCAGACCGATGCGAGGTCATGCTCCAGATAGAGGCGGCGAGTCTGGCCATGTCGAGCGAAACGGTCCGCGATCAGATCCTGGCTCCTGGAATGATGGATGCGGCGCAGTTCCCGGAGCTGGCGTTCAAGGGCGTCTGCCAGGGCAGCGAAGTCATTGGCGATTTAACGATGCACGGCCAGACCCACCCATTCACGCTTGACTACAAACGTTCTGGGGGAAGGGTTGTGGCGACCGGCGAGCTGCGGCGTGCCGACTGGGGCATCACGGGCAGTCCGCTGACCGGAGGATCGATCATCAGAATCCGGGTGGTGCTTCCCGATCCGTTCATCGCACAGCATACCTGATGCGCCTGCCTGCTGCCCTGGTGCCGCTGCGCAACGGCACCTTCCGCCACCTGTGGACCGCCAGCGTCATCGGCTGGCTCGGCACGTGGCTGCAGAATACCGGTGCCGGCTGGCTGATGACGTCGCTGGCACCCGAACCGATCATCGTCGCGATGGTGCAGGCGGCGACGATCATGCCGGTGTTCCTGCTGGCGCTGCCTGGCGGTGCGCTGGCCGACATCGTCGATCGGCGGGTATTCCTGCTGGGCACCCAGATCTGGACGATCCTGGCCGCCACGCTGCTGGCAATCCTGACGGTTCTGCACCTGATGACCGCCGGCTGGCTGCTGGCGCTGACATTCGCGATTGGCATCGGCACCGCGCTCACGGCCCCGGCCTGGAGCGCGATCGTCCCGGAACTGGTGCCGCGCGAGGACATGGTGCAGGCGATTGCCCTGAATGGCATCGGCTACAACCTGACCCGAGCGGTCGGGCCGGCGATCGGCGGTTTCCTAATCCTGCTGGGCGGCTCCAGCCTCGCGTTTTCAATGTATGCGGTGTCGATCCTGGCGGTGATCAGTGCGCTGTTCGTTTGGCGCCGGGAGCGCCGGTTCACCGGACTGCCGCGCGAGCATTTCATGTCCGCCATGCGGGCCGGCATGCGGTTCGTCCGCAACACCTCCGCGATCCAGGCGGCGATGGTTCGCACCGCGGCGTACTCGATCCCCGCTTCGGCTCCCTGGGCACTGCTGCCGCTGTACGTTCGGCGAGACCTGATGCTTGGGCCAGGCATGTACGGCGTGATCCTGGGCATGATGGGCATCGGCGGCGTCACCTCCGGCATGCTGCTGCCGATCGTGCGCGGCAAGTTGTCGCGCGGCGGCACCGTGGTGGGGTGCACCATACTGTCCTGCGCCGGAATGACCGTGGTCGGCGTGTCGAACCACTGGATCCCGGCGGCGTTGGGTATGCTGCTGTTCGGGCTCGGGTGGACCTCCGCGTTTGCCACGATTCAGGCAGCGGCCCAACTGGTCTGTCCACCATGGGTCCGCGCCCGCGCCCTATCGATCTATCAACTCGCGCAAAACGGAGCGCTGACCCTCGGATCAGTCGGGTGGGGCTGGCTTGGCGGTCAAATCGGCATTCCCCGACACTTTTCTGACCGCGACTGGTGTTGGCCTGGTGCTGATGGTGCTCGCCCGGTTCTTCAGCATCGAGGCTGTTGTGCGGCCGTCGTCCGCTATCGATAAACAAGGTGCCCCGCTGCCGGAGGCGCCAGCACCAGAGTTCGTCGCCCGTGCTACGCAGCACGCGGGGACGGATCATGGAGATCGCTTATTATCGCGTTGAACCCCAGCAGCGGATCGCATTCCTGAGGCTGATGAACGAACTTCACCATGTTCGGGGCCGGGCAGGGGCTGTGGTCTGGCAGGTGTATGAGGATGTCGCCCATCCCGAGGGCTGGGTCGAGGTCTGGTTGATGGAAAGCTGGACCGACCATCTGCGGGAGGCCATCCGCCTATCGGAAGATGATAAGCGACTACTGGCGGCGGTCGCGGTGTTCCAGCAAGAAGCGGATCGTCCGTCCCGTTATCTGGCGGTAGATCCGCAGGAATACCTGCACGCTCATAGCCCCGAGCGCCGCGGGGCGAGGGAAATTGTCGATCCCAGGTCCTTCGCCCGCTTAAGGGGTGAGTTCGGGTAATTTTCGAGCGCAGACTTCCCGCCCCGTCTCGATCGTCGCGCGGTGCTGGAGGTCGTTTCCGCTTCGGTCATCGAAAAGTGCGGCTAGCCATAGAAGGCACACACGATAATGCCAAACTGGGCCGCCGGAATAACAGCACATTTGAAGAAAACCGGATGCGCGGCCCTTCGTTGGATTCTTGATCAGGTGATTTGCCTGGTGCCTTGTTGAACAGTGGAGGAAGGAAAGCGATGACTGAAGAACGTCGTTCCCCTAACCCGGGAAACTTCGCCGAGGACCGGGAAAGGGCCTCCCGCGCAGGCCGTGTCGGCGGCCAGCACAGCTCGGGCAACTTTGCCAACGATCGTGAGCGGGCTGCGGAAGCGGGACGGAAAGGTGGGCAGTCGAAGCCATGGCCAAGGGTCCCGTTCCGCGGGCGCCGAGGACAACGCAAGGCAACTTCGCGCAGAATCGTGACAGGGCTTCCTCCCCCGGGCCCAGGGTGGCCAAAAATCCACCTGAACGATCTGAAGGATTGATGAAGATGAATGGTTCAGCAGACAGCATCGCTCCACTGCACGAGATGCGGGCGACGTTCGCCAGCGCCGCTCAAATGCAGGATGCGGTCAGCAAGTTGTCCAGGTCCGGGTTTGATCGCGCGGACCTGAGCCTGCCGTCTCCCGAGCTCGTGCATGGGACCGAGACGCCGGAAGCCGGTACCAAAGCCGGCTTCCACCGAGGCGGACGCTCAGCAGTCGCGGACGTTGGGAGCTAGTACCGCGGGCGCCGCTGCGGCTTTAGCAGCTGCTGGCATCACCATAGCGACCGGTGGGGCCGCGGCGCCTGCTATCGCGGCGGCGGTTGTGGCCGGCGGAGCGGCCGGTGGGTCCGTCTTCGGAATTCACGAATTAGCGAATAAAGTCGAGCAAACAGACCGTGACGACAGGGCCTCGAGTGGCACTCTGGTTCTTTCGGTTCGCACACCAAGCGAGGCTAAGCGTTCCGAGGCAGAATCAATCTTGCGTTCTGCCGGCGCGACTAGTATAGAAGCGGTTTGACCAGGACCCTGGAGATGCGCTCGCGTCAAGTTGGCATCGCCCCTCCGTCTCAGGCCGCGCCCTAGTTTGACATCGGCGCCCGGCGATGCGATCCGGGTTTGAACAATGCCGGAGCTGGATGTGGACGACGCGCTGCCACGGGGGAACTCGTCCCTCCGATCGATCGATGCTGTCGAGCGGGGCCTGAACGAGACCGGGTACATCGCCAGCCGCCAGATATCGACCGCGGTCTATATCGCTCACCACTTGCAGAAACCGATTTTGGTGGAGGGCCCGGCCGGCGTCGGCAAGACCGAGCTGGCGAAGTCGGTGGCGTCGTGGCTGAAACTGCCGCTGATCCGGATGCAGTGCTATGAGGGGCTGGACGAGTTCAAATCCTTGTACGAATGGAAGTATGGCAAGCAATTGCTGTATACCCAGATACTAAAGGACAAGATCAACTACGTGGTCGGTGACCACGACGATCTGACGGCGGCGTTGGATAAGCTGCATTCCTTCGGTGACATCTTCTTCTCGGACGAATTTCTTGAGCCGCGGCCGCTGCTGCGATCGCTTCAGGAACCACGCGGATCAGTGCTGCTGATCGACGAAATCGACAAGTCAGACCAGGAGTTCGAGGCGTTTCTATTGGAAATCCTCTCCGACTACCAGGTCACGATCCCGGAGATCGGGACGGTGCATGCGATCGTGCCACCGATCGTGTTGCTGACCTCGAACAGCACCCGTGATTTGGGCGATGCGCTGAAACGTCGCTGTCTGCATCTGCATATCGGTTTCCCAGACGAAAGGCTGGAAGCTCGAATAATAGCCTCGCGTGTGCCAAGCATCGATTCGCGGTTATTGAAGCAATTGGTCAGTTTCGTGCAGCAACTGCGGACCCTGGACCTGAAGAAGGTGCCGTCGGTCAGCGAAACCATCGACTGGGCGAAGGTAATGCTGTTGCTGCACGCGACCGTCTTGGACGTCGATCTGGTTCGCGATACATTGAATGTGCTGCTGAAGTTCGAGGCGGATATAGAGGCCGCGAGCAAGCAGCTTGCGGGGTTGACGCACAAAGCGAGGTTGGACGCGGGTGTCGCATGATGTCGCCCCTGCCAGCGAACCCTTACGCCGGTTCCTGCAGGTCGCCCGCGGAGCCGGACTTCGGGTTTCGGCGGCCGAGGGGATCGACGCCGCGCGCGCGGTTGACCTCGTCGGATTTTCTGATCGGACGGTGTTGAAGGACACGCTTGGGCTGCTGCTGGCGAAAACCCCTGAAGAAAAAGCGGCCTTCGACGAGGTTTTCAATCTCTATTTCAAACGAGACGAATTCGACGGGGAAAACGCTGGCACCGAGGACGAATCTCCAGCATCCGAACAGAATCCGTTTTCCAGCCCATCCAACGGAACCGGCGGCGAGGGCATTGGCGGCCAGGGTGGGCGATCCCTGGGATCGTTGCTTTCTACGGACGACCGAGCCGCTCTGGCTACGGCGGTAGAACAGGCGGCGCGGGACGCGGGGATCGAGAACATCCGCTTCTTCACGCAGAAAAACCTGTATGCCCGACGTATCGTGGACCGCATGGGCCTGCGTGCGCTGGAACGCGACATCGAAGCGATGCGCCAAACAGCCACGCCGGAGGGGCTCGGACGCGCCCAGTTCCTGGAAGGGAAGGTCCAACAATTGCGCGATTCCGTTCGTGACTTTGTCGAACGGAATCTCGTCCTTTATGCCAGAGGCGAGACCGAAAAGTTCCGCGAGGAACTGTTGAAATCAACGCGGCTGTCAAACTTGGAGCGACGGGATTTCGACCGCATGCGTGTCCTGGTCCGGCAGATGGCGAAAAAGCTCGCCGCCCGCTACGCGAAAACCCGCCGGCGGCGGCTGCGAGGACAACTCGACACGCGGCGGACGCTGCGGAGGAATATGGGTTGGGGCGGCATCCCGTTCATCACCGTGTGGAAGCAGAAGCGGATCGAGAAGCCGCGGGTCATGGTGCTGTGCGATGTGTCCGGATCGGTCGCGGCGATGGCGCAGTTCCTGTTAATGTTCATGTATGCGATCAACGAGGCACTATCGGACATTCGATCGTTCGCCTTTGCTGGATCGCTGTTAGAGGTTTCAGAAATTCTGGAAAAAGAACCGGTCGAGGAAGCCATCACCAAGATCATGGCGCTGATCGGGTTCGGATCCTCGAACTATGGCAATTCGTTGGCCGACTTTGAGGATGGCTGGATGAAGTTCGTTACGAACAAGACGACCATCATCATCCTCGGAGATGCCCGCGGCAACAGGACTGATCCGCGAACTGACGTTCTTGGGCGGATGTCGTTACGGTCAAAGCGCATCATCTGGTTGAACCCGGAATACCGTTCGGCGTGGGGCACGGGGGATTTGGACATGTACCGCTACGCCCCGTTTTGCGACCTCGTGACGGTGTGCAACACATTGCGTCATCTGGAGCGCGCGATCACCGACCTGCTTGACGACGCGGCATAGGCGCGCGAGCAGCGGCCAGCGGTCCGATCCCGACAGAAGCATCCTTGCGGTCGGGTAATGGCCCACCAAAACGAGGGCTGGTGGATATAAACTGGCGGGCTATCCGTCGGATTATATCCACTAGCCATGGATCAGTGACCATTTCCTACCCGCTCTCCGACCACTACGACGGCCGCCGCTTCTTCAATCCCGGCGTCCCCCGCTCTTCCCGCAGCCTGCTCCAGGTGCTGCGCTGGCGGTTGCAGGGCGAGCGACCCGCATGGCCGACCGAGGTGTCCGAGGGACCCGGTCTATCCCCCGCCGCCCGACACGGTGCCCGAACGGCTCCGTCGGCCATAACCTTCATCAATCATGCGAGTTTTCTGATCCGGTTTTCCGGCGCCGTCATACTGACCGACCCGATCTTCAGTGAACGCTGTTCCCCGGTTTCCTGGGCCGGCCCAAAGCGAGTTCGCCCGCCCGGTATCCCGCTGCAGGACCTGCCGCGCCCGGACATCGTGTTGCTGTCACACAATCACTACGACCATATGGATCTCCCCAGTCTGCGGGAGATCCACCGCCGCCACGCCCCGATCTTCGTCACTACGCTCGGCAATGCGAATGTCATCCGCCACCTTGGTATCAGCGCCACCGAGTTGGATTGGTGGCAGGACGTTACCTTGGGCTCCCTGCGGATCACCGCGACGCCGGCGCGGCACTTTTCCGCACGTACGCCGTTTGACCGCAACCGAGCGCTGTGGGCCGGCTTCATGATGCGGGCCGATGCGAGCCAAATCCTGTTCGCCGGCGACTCCGCGACGGGGTCGCACTGGCAGGACATACGCTCGCGCCTCGGTGCGCCCGGGGTCGCTCTGCTGCCAATCGGCGCTTACGAGCCCCGCTGGTTCATGGCCGCCGCCCACATGAATCCCGCCGAAGCGGTTCAGGCCCATCTCGACCTTGGGGCGCGCCGCTCGGTTGGCATGCATTTTGGCACGTTCCACCTCACGGACGAGGCGATCGACGCGCCGCTCGTGGCGCTGGCCGAAGTCCGGGCGCTCGCAGGTCTGCAAGAGGAACAGTTCGGCGTCCAGGGGTTCGGTGAGACGCGGGTCTATGGGGTCGCCTGATCTTCCCTGATCATAGCGGCGCCTTTTTCGCCGATCATGATGGCTGGGGCGTTGGTATTGCCTGTCGTCAACGTCGGCATCACCGACGCGTCTATCACCCGCAATCCTTGCAGCCCGTGCACCCGCAGACGTGAGTCCACGACGGCGGCGGGGCCGTCACCCATGCGGCAGGTGCCGACCGGGTGGTAGATCGTGGTGCCGTAACGACGCGCGTAATCCAGCAAGCCGTCATCAGTCGTCACATTTGACCCTGGCAACGTTTCTGCAACGCTATATTGAGCCATCGCCGGTGACGCGAAAATCGCGCGGGTGAAGCGAACACCGGCGGCCAGCACGCGAATATCGGATGGGTCAGATAGATAGTTCGGCGTAATCACCGGGGCCTCGGTGGCGTCCGGGCTGCGAGCCATGATCGTGCCGCGACTGTCGGGGCGAACCGGACAGACGGCGACCGTCATGCCATCCTCGCGCTCCAGTTCAAGGAATTTGGCTTCATCGTAACTACCGGGCGTAAACAGCAGTTGCAGATCCGGGCTGGCCTTTTCCGGTGTCGAGCGGCAAAACACCTGCGCTGTGGTAATCCCGAAGGTCAAGGCGCCGCGGCCTTCGAGGCCGAACCGCATCACCTCTCGCGCCAGACGGATGCCGCGCGACAGTCGGTTGACTGAGATCGATCCTTTGACCCGATGGGAGACCCGAGCGACGTAATGATCCTGGAGGTTGGAGCCGACGCCGCGAAGGTCATGCACCACCGTCACACCGATCGATTGCAGATGCTCCGCCGGTCCCACCCCGGAGATTTGCAGTAAATGCGGCGAGTTGACCGCTCCGCCGCACAGGATGACCTCCTTGTGCGCACGCGCCTCGAGCGTCTGGCCCCGCTGGCGGAATGCGACGCCGGTGCAGCGTTTGCCGTCGAACAGCAGTCTGGTGGCCAAGGCCTCGGTTTCCACGCGCAGGTTTGGGCGTGCCCGGGCCTCTTGGAGGAATGTCCGTGCGGTTGAGCCGCGCCAGCGTCCCTTGCGGGTCATCTGGGAGTAGCCGACGCCTTCTTGCTGGCGGCCGTTCAGGTCTTTGCTGAACTTGTACCCGGCCTGCTGCGCGGCCTCGATGAATTTGTGCGTCAGCGGTAGAATGGTGCGGTAGTCTTCGACTTTGAGCGGGCCGCCCTTGCCGCGGTATTGCGGGTCGGCGCCTTGCTTGTAGTCCTCGGATTTGCGGAAGTACGGCAGAACGTCGTCGAAGCTCCAGCCACGGCAGCCCATCTGCGCCCAACCGTCGAAATCGGCTGGATTGCCGCGCACATACAGCATCCCGTTGATTGAACTTGATCCGCCCAGAGTCTTGCCGCGCGGCCAGTGGATGCGGCGGTCCTCGGGACCCTCGGCGCTGTAGTTCCAGTTCACCACAGGATGATGCAACAGTTTCAGGACGCCGGCCGGGATGTGGATCCATGGCAGCGTATCCTTCGGGCCGGCCTCCAGCAGGATCACTTGCGCACCGGTCTCGCTCAGACGAGCAGCGACGACGCAACCGGCGGAGCCGGCACCGACGACGACGTAGTCAGCGTCCATTGCCTCAGCCCCGGTTCAGCAACGGCAGCGCTTCGCCGGCAAAGAAGCGGCGTGGGTTGTCATGCAGGATAGACTGGATCTCGTGCTCGCTCAGGCCGCGCTGCTTCAGCATCGGAACAAAGTCGGTGAACAGATAGGTGTAGTGCGGCGGCCATTGTCCCTCGCCCCGCAGCACGTCAATCCGAGCCTGTTCTTCGGCGCTGAGTTGGCGGGCGAATTTGCCGAGCCAGCCACAGTGGCGGTCCTGGCTCATCATGATTTGCGCGCGATAGCCGTTCCGGACCAGCCGCACCAGGTTGTCGGCCCTGACCTCGTCTGGCTGGAAGCGCAATATCCCGATCCGGTCGAACCCGATATACGATCCGCCATCCACGACGCGTTGGTGATACGCGGGGTCGGCATTGCCGCAGCAATGACCAATCAGGCACTGATGTGCCGGCACGCCGCCTTTGGCGAAGGCTGCCTGTTGCTCTGGACCGGCCTGGCCATCCTGCGTGTGGGTGATGATCGGCACGCCGGTCGCCCGCTGTGCCAGGCACGCGGCCTCCAGGAATTTGTGTTCGAGCGCGGTGATCGCCGGTGCACCAGTGGCGACCTTGATCGCGCCGGCCTTGACCCCCGTCGTTCCGATCCCATGCGTGATCTCGCGGATATACAGTTCGGCGATCTCCTGCACCGTCCGCGCGCGCCAGTAGACCGGCAGGCCCATTTCCTCGAAATAGAACCCGGTGGTGCAGACCACGTTCATTTCGGATTTTTCCGCGATCTCCCGCATCAGCGCGGCATCGCGGCCGAGTTCGATCGGGCAGGGATCGACGAAGGTGCGCACGTCATGTTCGGTGCGCAACTGGATCAGACGCCGGACGGCCTCCTTAACAAAGGCGGCGCGGTCGAAGGTTGCTGCTGGATCGAATTCGGCACCCGGAAAGGCGATGAAGAGATGCTCGTGCATTAGGGTGCGGCCAAGCTGATCGAGTCCGATGAGGCCGGTGACCGTTTGGACCTGCATTTATCGTTTCCTCTATGGTGCCGGTTATGGGTTGCCAAAGATGGCGGCATCTGTCGCAGGCATCGTTCTCGATCCCGGATTTCTTGTCCAGAACCGGCGCCCGCCGAGCGGGCATCGCAGGCGCTGACCGCGGTTCGACTCGGGCCGCAGGCGGGAATCGATTTGCACCTGCGATTGCTCGCGGCAACGTGCTTTGCTCGAAGGAGCCCACAACGGGGGCGGACCCCACCGGGCACGCCGAGCGCAACCATCTGAGGCGTCGAAAACGGTGAAAAAGCGTGCCGGGAGAGGCAAGATGCCTATGCACCGGATTCGGAAGAGCGAGACAAATGATCAAGCAGCCCGAGAAATACCAGGACTTCCGCGACCCACAGGCCCAGCCGCGGTATACCGGCATCGCCACGTTCTTCCGTACGCCGGCCGAGCAGCAAATCGATGCCGTGGATATCGGCATCATCGGCGTGCCGTTCGACGGCGGTGTAACCAACCGGTCCGGCACGCGCCATGGTCCTCGAGCGGTGCGCGAACAATCGACCCTACTGCGCCGGATCAATTCCAGCACCGGGATCATGCCGTTCGCGACCTCGCGGGTGCGCGATCTGGGCGATTGCTGGATCGAGCAGCCGTACGAAATCCAGGGGGCGCTCAAGGAGATCGAAGATTTCTACCGCGCCGTCACGACGGCCGGCATCGTTCCGCTCTCGGTCGGCGGCGATCACGCTATCAGCCTGCCGATCCTTCGAGGCGTGGCGGCGCGGGGACCGGTGGGGATGATCCATATCGACGCGCATTGCGACACCGGCGACGATTACATGGGATCACGCTTTCATCACGGCTCGCCATTCCGGCGGGCGGTCGAGGAAGGCCTGCTGGACCCACGGCGGGTCATCCAGATCGGCATCCGCGGCTCCACCAACGATCCGGACATTTGGGGTTTCAGCCAGCGCAGCGGGATGCGCGTGCTGCCGATGGAGGAATTCGACGACGCCGGGTGGCGCTACGCAGCGGAGGAAGCTCGGCGCGTCGCGGGGCAAGGGCCGACCTACCTGTCTTTCGATATCGATAGTCTAGATCCGAGCCACGCGCCGGGCACCGGGACGCCTGAAGCCGGCGGCCTTACGACGTTGCAGGCGTTGCGATTGCTGCGGGCATTGCGCCGGATCGATTTCGTCGGCGGCGATCTGGTGGAGGTCTCGCCGCCGTTCGACGTCGGCTCTCTGACGGCGTTCAACGGGGCTTCGGTGCTGTTCGAGATTCTTTGTCTGCTGGCCGAAGCACGCGACATTCGTCAGTGACGGGTCAAGCCGAAGGTCGAGGTTGGATGGCACCGGCGAGCGGGGGCATTGCGGTGCACTGCAGAAGGCTTTGTTTGTACGGTGTCGTTGGCGTTTTGCCGGGGGTCGCGGCGCGGATCGCGATGGGCGGGAGTGCGGGTTGAAGGTCAAAGGGGCGCGGCGCCGGTTGAGTCGACGTTTGGACCCTCGGGGCGGGTTCCTCGGCGGACGGGGACACCTTGGTGGCGCGGTAGGCCGCCATGGCTTCCTCGACTGCCGCGTCGATGGCTGCGTCGTCTGGCGATGGTTCGGGATCGGCTGGCCGCGGACGCAGGTGAGCGGGGCGTTCGGCACGTGGGTTGGCGCGCTGTTCGCGGCGGCGCTGCATCATGATGCGCTCGCTTTGGTCCGCGGAGCGGTTCAGCGCGTTCGCTCGGCCGAAGTAACGCATCTTCGCTGCGGGCGGCAGGTCGTCCGCGACGGCCATCCCGAGGGCGGCGAGGGAGGCCATCGAGAAGGCGAGGATGCGGGCGATGTTGACGAAATCCGCCCGGGATTCCGGGTGGTACGCGGCGAGGGCGCTCATCGCGGATTGTCTCGCGTCGTCCGGATCGGTGTCCTTGGTTTCGAACAGCGGGGCGAGTTGGCCCGCGACACTGAACAGGACGCCGTCCCAGGGGTCTCGGGCTGGAGTTTGGTTCGACATCGCGTGTGGCACCTGGCGGTTGAGTTCGTTGTTTGTTCTTTAATACGGGTTGTGGCTGAGATGCAAGAGTAATCTACGGTTGCAGGAAGATATCCGAGCCCGGCACCTCGACTTCCAAGCGCCGCCGCTGGACGAGGTGCTTCTCCGCTCACTTTGCCCCCGACTGATGGTCACCGAGGTCGGCGGCCCGTGGCAAATGGGCGCGCCGCTCATGCAGCGCTGGCGGTGGCAGCGGGGCTGACCGGTTGGCAGCCCAGCGAACGGCGCTGGGCTATGGCCGCGGTTGACTTGCCGATGTCGATAAGCACCACTGTATTCATGGGATTGTGGGGAGCGGAAGAACAATGAGTTGGCTCGATGGCAAGGTCGCCCTGATCTCGGGCGCCGCGCGAGGCATCGGCGGAGAGACCGCCAAACTTATGGCGCAAGCCGGCGCCCGCGTGTTGATCGGCGATGTATTGGACGAGCAGGGGCGGCAGACTGTCGCCGCCATCAACACCGCCGGCGGGCAAGCTGAATACGTGCATCTTGACGTGACGAGGGAAGAGAGCTGGACGGCAGCCGTCAACCTTGCCACCAGTCGATTTGGCAAGCTCGACATTCTGGTGAACAACGCCGGCGTGTTCATCGGCAAAGGGATCGAGGAGATCAGCCTCGCCGAATGGGAAAAGCTGGTGGCGGTGAACATGACCGGGGTGTTCCTCGGTACCAGATTGGCCGCCCAGGCTCTGCGGGAAGCCGCAAAGTCAAGCGAGCATGGCAGCGCCATCGTCAATCTCGCCTCGATTGCGGGCATCGTGGGGTCGCAACTCGATCCGCTCTATTCGATGACCAAGGGTGGGGTAACGCTGTTCACCAAGTCGGCGGCACTTGAGTTTGCTCGGAAGGGCTATCGGATCCGGGTGAATTCAATTCATCCCGGCGTGATCCAGACTGATATGGGTGCTCAGACTTTCGTCTCTCGCGCGCAGCGGTCGGGGACCAACGATACGGCGGCGGTGCAGCAGGCGGTGACGGAAACCGTGCCGTGGGGCCGTCTCGGCGTGCCGGCGGATATCGCCAAGGGTATCGTGTTCCTGGCCTCCGACGATGCAGGATACATGAACGGCTCGGGCCTCGTTGTCGACGGCGGTGTGACGGCCACCTGAACCGGGCTTCGGCGTCGGCGCCAAATGCGTTAACCTCGCGTAGATCGTTTCCCGTCTGACGAAACCGAGAGATGATCCGGCGGCAGGACATAGTGGTGGGACACGAGCGCAATGCCCTACGACGCTTTAAGGACCATCTTTCCGGCCACCGGCTGGTCTGCCGATCGGGCCGGCGAGGTTGAGTTCACCGGTGGCACGGACCCGATCCTACCAACTCCATTCCGCATCGGGGTTGCGGGCGCGGCGACGCTCGCGGCGACCGGCATCGCAGCGGCGGATCTGTGGCAGCGCCGCACTGGCCGTCGCCAGAGCATCGGCGTGGATGTGCGCCAAGCCACCGCTTCGCTGCGGAGCGGCCACTACCTGAAGGTCAGAGACGAGCCAGGTGTCGTCAGAGCGCAACTCGATCATGGGGTTCTACCCGACCAAAGACGGGCGTTGGAGCTACATCCACGCCAACTTCGTCAATCATCGGGAGGCCGCGCTGAAGGTTTTGGGCTGCGAGGAAAGCCGGGAAGCGGTGACCCGCGCGGTAGCGGCTTGGGATGCCGCGGATCTCGAGGAAGCGATCATTGCCGCTAAGGGGGCAGGGGGCATGGTGCGGAGCCAGGCGGAGTGGGCACGCCATCCTCAAGCCGCCGCCATCGCCGCCTTGCCGTTGATGGAGATCGTGCGGATCGGCGATAGCGCTCCGGAACCGCTGCCGGACGGAAACCGTCCGCTGTCCGGCATCCGTGTCGTCGATCTTACCCGGGTGCTGGCCGGTCCGACCTGCGCCCGCACGCTGGCCGAGCACGGCGCCGACGTGATGAAAATCTCTGCGCCGCACCTGCCGAACCTCGGTTACCAGGAATTCGACACCGGTCACGGCAAGCTGTCCAGCTATCTCGATCTGAGGGAGCAGCGGGATGTCGGTCGGCTGCGTGATCTCGTGCGGCAGGCGGATGTGTTCGCTCAAGGCTATCGGCCGGGCACGCTCGACGCCCGCGGGCTGTCGGCTGAGGAATTGGCGGCACTGCGGCCGGGGCTGGTTTATGTCTCGCTGTGCGCCTTCGGCCATACTGGTCCCTGGGCATCGCGCCGGGGCTTCGACACGGTCATTCAAAGCGTCAGCGGCATAGCGGCGCGGCAGGCGGAAATCGTTCCGGGTGGCTCGCCGGGACCTCAATTCTATCCGGCGTCGGCGATCGACTATTGCACGGGCTACCTGATGGCCGCGGGAGCTATGGTCGCGCTGAACCGCCGAGCTGAGGAAGGCGGAAGCTGGCTGGTGCGCATCTCTTTGGCCCAGGTCGGAAAATGGATCGTCGATCTGGGCGAAGTGCCGGCAGAGATCAGTGCGGAATCGTTCCGGCCGAGTTCTCGGCCGACGAACTCGATCGCTGGTCGATGGTGAGTGAAACGCCATCGGGCCGGTTGCAGCATCTGAAACCGGTCGTCCAACTCTCCGAAACGCCACCTTACTGGGCCCGGCCGTCGGTTCCACTTGGCTATCATCCGCCGGTTTGGCCGGTTTAGCTCGTCCTGAAAGCACGCAATAGAACCGGGGTGAATTCCGCGACACGATGCCGATGCGGGATGGCCGGTCCGCGCGAACGGCGACACTAATCCACGGGGAGCTTCCTTTTGTGTCGCGCGAAGGCGTTTACCCTGGCCTTCAACTATTCCTTGGACTTGCCGCTCGAACGGGCCGGCT
Organism: uncultured Pseudomonadota bacterium; assembly: GCA_963832865.1. Lineage (GTDB taxonomy): Bacteria > Pseudomonadota > Alphaproteobacteria > Acetobacterales > Acetobacteraceae > Rhodopila. The sequence continues at coordinate 55,681 of CAWHWH010000036.1, read as the reverse complement.
CCGTTTGTTTCGTCAACAGAGAAGTATCTAGATTAATCCAGATGGCTCAACCGCCCGGGACATCCTTGGTTAGCATCGCCGGATAGTTAACATCCTTGCGGCCTGCCAAGATTTTTTCCTCGTCTTCCATGTGGTCATCATGCTCCGGAGCATGCTTAGCCTTTTCAGAAACAGTATCTTTCTTATCGTCCGATGCAGACATATCTTTCTCCCGGTGCGGGCACCAATGGCAGTCGCGGGAACAATCGCCGGTAGCTGATATTCGCCGATCCGGTTCCGGCTGCGTCCAGAATGGCCGGGATAGGCGCAGTTCGAAACTCTAACCCGCGTCTTGTGCGCCACACAATAGATAATTCGACAGATAATTCGACCAGTGCTCGATTTTTGGGAAGGGACTGGCCAATCCGAGGCGATGCCGGTTAAGGTCGGACAGGTCCAAACTCACCAACGAGGCTCAAAAAATGCGGCGATGTCAGAACATGGCCGGATGTGCGGTTCTCGTTGGTGTGATGCTGCTGGCCGCCGGCTGTAAGAAGTCGAACCAATACGCGCCGCCGCCGCCGCCGAAGGTCAGCGTCGCCAAGCCGGTCGCACAGAAGATCACCCGTTACCTGGAGGCGACCGGCAATACCACCGCCTTCGCGTCGGTTGATCTCGTCGCTCGGATACAAGGCTTCGTGCAAGGGATCAGCTATACCGACGGGGCTGAGGTAAAGACCGGTGATATCCTGTTTACGATCGAGCCGCTGCCGTTTCAGGCCAAATTGAACCAGGCTCAGGCGGCAGAAGCCTCGGCGCAGGCGACCCTGGTCGATGCCCAGGCAAATTTCGTCCGCGCCGAGTCATTGCAGCGGAATGCGGTGGCCTCGGTGCAGAGTCTGGACGATGCGAGGGCACAGCGCGACACGGCGCAAGCGAATGTAGCGCAGGCACAGGCAAACACCCAGATTGCCGCGATAAACTACAGCTACACGCGCGTCCTGGCACCGTTCGACGGGCGCGTGTCCGCGCATCTGGTGTCCATCGGCGACCTCGTCGGGACCCAGCCGACCAAGCTGGCGACGATCGTGCAGATCAAGCCGATCTATGTAACCTTCAACGTCAGCGAGCAGGTCGTGATCCGCATCCGCGGCGCCGCGCTGCGCGAGGGACGGCGTATTGAATCTCGTCCAGACAATCCCGATCGAGATCGGCCTGCAGGGCGAGACCGGCTACCCGCACCGCGGCCACATGGATTACGTCGCGCCGACGGTCGATCCCTCGACCGGAACAATCATCGCACGCGGTCTGCTGGAGAACGCCGACGGTGTCCTGCTGCCCGGCTACTTCGCCCGCGTGCGGGTGCCGCTGGAGACCGGGGTTGAGGCTTTGCTGGTGCCGGACGCGGCGCTGGCGGCGGACCAGGGCGGCCGCTACCTGTTGGTGACCGGGCCGGATCACATCGTCGTACAAAAGCATGTAACCACCGGACCGCTGCGAGGGACGTTGCGGGTGATCGAGACAGGTCTCACCGCGGATGACCTCGTGGTCGTCGATGGGCTGCAGCGCGCGGTGCCGGGTCAAACCGTCGAACCCGCCACGGTCAACCTGACGGACGCGGCCCGATGATCGCTAAATTCTTCATCGAGCGGCCGGTCCTCGCCAATGTCCTGGCGATCCTGTTCGTGCTGATCGGCGGCGTCTCCCTGTTCACGCTGCCGATCGCGCAGCTTCCGGAGGTGGTGCCGCCGACGGTTCAGGTGACCACTCGCTATCCCGGCGCCAGCGCGACAGATGTCATGAACACTGTCGCCTTGCCGATCGAGCAGCAGGTGAACGGCGTCCAGGGCATGCTGTATATGCAGTCCACCAACGCCAGCGACGGCAGCTATTCACTGACGGTCACCTTCGCGATCGGCACCGACCTGAACTTCGCGCAGGTACTGGTGCAGAACCGGGTCGCCAGTGCCCTGGCGGCGCTGCCGCAAGCGGTGCAGGCGCAGGGCGTCGTTGTCCAGCAGAGATCGACCGCGATCCTCGGCATCGTCACTCTGACAGCTCCCGACGGCCACTACGACAGTCTGTATCTCAGCAACTACGCGGCGATCAATCTCCAGCAGGAGATGGCTCGGCTGCCTGGCGTTGGCAATGTCAACGTGTTCGGAGCCGGTCAATACGCGATGCGGGTGTGGCTGGACCCCGCGCTGATGCAGGCGCGCAGCCTGACGGTCAACGATGTTACCTCGGCGTTGCAGCAGCAAAGCGCGGAGGTTAGCGCCGGGCAGATCGGCGCCCCTCCGGCGACCGGACACAGCTTCCAGTACACGCTCAACGTAGCCGGGCGGCTGGCCGACGCGGCGCAGTTCGAGGAGGTGATCGTCAAGACCGGCGCGGGCGGCGCTGTGACCCGCATCCGCGACATCGGGCGCGTGGAGCTTGGGGCGCAGACCTATGCGCAGGCCTTCACCTTTAACGGTGAGCCGGCCGCGGGCATGGCGATATTCCAGTCACCCGGCGCCAACGCGCTGACCGTGATGAAGGAAGTCCGAGCGAAGATGACGGAGCTGTCGCGCGGGTTCCCGCAGGGCGTGCGGTACGACATTCCGTTCGACACCACGAAATTCGTCTCCGCCTCGGTCAATGAAGTCTATCACACGCTGATCGAGGCCGGCGTGCTGGTGCTGATTGTCATTTTGGTGTTCCTGCAGGACATTCGCGCCACACTGGTGCCGGCGACGACCGTGCCGGTAACGATCATCGGTGCCTTCGCGGCAATGGCGGCGCTTGGCTTCACCATCAACCTTTCGACCCTGTTTGCCATCGTGCTGGCGATCGGCATCGTGGTGGATGACGCAATCGTCGTCGTGGAGGGCGCCGCCCACTACGTCGAAATGGGTCTGAGCGGCCATGACGCCGCGATCAAGGCCATGAACGAACTGTTCGGCCCGATCATCGGCATCACCCTGGTGCTGATGTCGGTCTTCATCCCGGCAGCGTTCCTGCCCGGGCTGACCGGAAAGCTCTACGCACAGTTCGCTTTGGTGATCGCCGCGACCGCGCTGATCAGCGCGATCAACGCCGCGACCCTGAAGCCGACCCAGTGCGCGCTGTGGCTGCGGCCGACTGTGCCGATGGAGAAGCGCAACGCGTTCTATCGCGGGTTCAACTCGGTCTATGGCGGCTTGGAGCGTTGGTACGTCCGTCTGGTCTCCGCCATGACGCGATGGAGCGGCGCGATGGTCATCCTCGCGCTAATCCTGATGGGTGGCGGCGTCTATGGACTGTCGCGGGTACCGACCGGGTTCCTGCCGCTGGAAGACCAGGGCTATTTCCTGGTCTCCGTGCAACTGCCGGACAGCGCCTCGCTGGACCGTACGCAGGCGGTCCTGGCCAAGGTGCAACAAGCCGTCAGCACTGTGGCCGGCGTGCAAGACGTCGTTTGCATCGCCGGCATCTCGGTGTTGGACAACAGCGCGTCGCTGTCCAACGCCGGCGTCGCCTACGTCGTGCTCAAGGATTGGAGCCAGCGCAAATCCGCGGATCAAGGCCTGCTGGGTATGTACAGGGCGCTGAGCGCTGCGGTGGCGCCGATTGAGGCAGCGACGATTCTAGTGGTTCCACCGCCCGCCATTCAGGGCATCGGCAATTCTGGCGGCTTCTCCATGCAAGTGGAATTGCGCGACGGCAGCGGCGATTTTCCGAAATTGCAGTCGCTGACTCGGACGATCGTCGGCGATGCGAATACTCAGTCCGCTCTGGCGCGGACGAACACGACAATCCGGGCGGCTGTGCCGCAGATGCAGGTGGCAGTTAATCGGACGAAGGCCGAAGCATTGGGTATCACGACCGGGCAGGTGTTTCAGACGCTGGCGACCTATGTCGGATCGAGCTTCGTCGGTCAGATCAACAAGTTCGGGTTGACTTTCCAGGTGTATGTCGAGGCCGACCCGCAGGGTCTGGCGACTCCGGCTGCTATCGAGGCCCTGCCGGTGCGCGCCGGTGATGGCACCATGGTGCCGCTAGGCACGGTAGTGGCGATCACCCCAACCACCGGACCGGCGCTGGTGCAGCTATATAATCTGTATCCATCGGCAACGATTATCGGCCAACCCGCGCCGGGGTTCAGTTCGGGGGACGCGCTGGGCCTGATGGACGAGATTGCCGCGAAGGTGCTGCCGCCTGGTTCGGCATCGGAATGGACCGCGATGTCGTATCAGGAGAAAGCGGTCGGCAATCAGATGTATGTGGTGTTCGCACTGGCAATCCTTTTGGTCTACCTCGTGCTCGCCGGTCAATACGAGAGTTGGCTGGCGCCAGTGTCTGTAGTTCTGGCGGTGCCGCTGGCATTACTTGGGCCGGTTCTGGCGTTGACCGCTCTGGGAGTAGATAACAACCTGTATACCCAGATCGGGCTGATGCTGTTGATCGCGCTGGGCGCCAAGAACGCGATCCTCATCGTAGAAGTTGCGCGGGAACAGCGATTGCTGCACGGCGCCGCCGTCATGGACGCCGCCGTCGGTGCGGCGCGTGCCCGGTTGCGGCCGATCCTGATGACGTCCTTCGCGTTCATCCTTGGGGTGCTACCGCTGGTACTGGCAACGGGCGCGGGGGCCAATGCGCGCAAGTCGATCGGTATTTCGGTCTCGACGGGAATGCTGGCCTCCACCTGCCTTGCAGTGGTGTTCGTGCCCTGCTTCTTCGTCATATTCCAACGCTTGGAGGAATGGATGGCACGACGCAAATCGAGACCGGCGACCGGTGCGGCCTAAGCAGGAGCTACCTTCGAAGTTCCCGGAACAGCCCGAGTTTTTCCTGCGCCGTGCGGTCCGAATACCCGAACAGCACCAAATCCGTGTCTGCTCGGAACACGATCTCCCGCCATGACGGAACTACCACCGTATCGCGAGCCTCCAGTGGGATGTCCCTGTCATCGACCCGCGCGATACCGCTCCCTTCCACCACGACGAAGATCGTGCCATCTGTGGAAGCCCGCGGCCGCGACGTGAACCCTGCCGGCAGCAGCCGCACATGGGCAGATATCGTCGGCATTACCGCACCGCCGTCGGCCGGATTGGTGAACTCCAGCGCGTAGCCGAAATGCGGGTCCGGATCGGCGGAGCGCGTCAGGCACTGCAGGCTTTCCCGCCACTCGGTATACGGATAGTGGAACAGCGGCTGGCGGTCTGGGCGGCGATCGGCTGCGGTCCCGCGCATCGGACGCAAGTTCCGGCCGTAGCGCAGCGCCGTATCGCCCGGCGGAACGGTTTCCACGTGGGCGGATGCCGGAAGATGTTCGGCGAAGCTGGCGTCGAACAGCAGCACGGTCGGGATGTCGAGCCCGTCCAGCCAGATCATCGGCTGCGACGACGTATTGCCGTGGTCGTGCCACTGCCAGCCCGGGGTCAGAACCAGATCAAATGGACGCATCATCGCCTTTTCGCCGTCAACTGCGGTGAAAGCGCCTTCGCCCTCCATCACGAAGCGCAGCGCGCTTTGGGCGTGGCGGTGGCAGGGGGCGATTTCTCCCGGCAAGATCAACTGCAATCCGGCGTAAAGACTTGTCGTGACGGAGGACGATCCCGGCAGGCCTGGGATTCTCCATGATCAGCACCCGCCGCTCCGCCTGTTCGGCGCTGATCAAATCCCCCGCACGCAGCAGGTAATCCCGAGCGTCGGTGTAGGACCAGCGATGGACCTGGGCGGAAGAACGCGGTTTCGGCGTAACCAGCGCGCCAAGCACCTCCCATAACGGATACAGGCTGCGCGGTTGCATCTCAGCGTAAAGCGTCTGCAACTGCGTGGCGGCATCGTTGCTCAGGGCTGCTGACACGGGATTTCCTTCACGCCGGGTAGATCAGGCTATTTGGTATCATCTCGGAATCGAATACCACGATTCGCTCGCGCAGCCGATTGCGTCCCTCATCGTTCACCAGCACGTCGTGGCAGACGGCAGAGAGGACGATCTCACTCTTTTTGTCGATCAGCGTCTGCACCACCAGCAGGTTGTGCCGCGACCGCACACTGTCGGCGTCGCGTGAGACGACCCGCAGCGGACCGGGGAATCGCCGATAGTAACGCGGTGCGTACATCTGTGTACGAGTCATGCCCATCACTCGGTCGACCAGCATCCCCCGGCTTTCCACGTAGATCGTGGAGAGCGTATAGCCTGCCTCATAATTCTCACGGGGAATGACGCGATACACGCAATCCTCCGTGAACAGCGGCGGCCATTCGTCCAGCCGCACGTCATCCAGCACTGTATAGTATTCGTCATAGAAGTCGCGCAGGGCGTCACGGTCGATCACAGCCCCATCGCCTCACGCCAGTAATGATACATGCCGCGAATGCCGACCTCGGTCACCATGTGATCAACGCTTTCGATACCGCGCCCACCCATGATGACCAGTGCGTCCTCATTGGGGTAATGGGTGAAACCTTGCTGGGCCATTTCGATGATTTCGCCGTCGTCGGAGGACACGAAACCCGCCGGCCCAAACAGATTGGCCTGACGGGTCCGCCGCAACCGCATCTCCGCCGTGTCGTCGGCATAGCCCCAGTGGGTCCAGTGGAAGTCGAACCCATCCGGACCAGTCGGCACGATGTGACGAATACTAAGCGAATTCTGGTTCTGCTGCAGCACCACGCTCGGGAATACCGTGATCATCCCGACCGTCTCCTCGCCGGGAAACTCCTGCACCACATCCATTATGCGAGGATCCGCGAGGGTGATGTCGCTTCGGAAGGTGCGCATGCCGGAGGTGACGTCGTTGATCTCCTGCCGGCCGGCTCGGCTGATCAGGATTCCGTGTCGACCCGTCGGATCGACCTCCGTCGCCGATTTCTGGTCGGCGCGAAACAGCCCGAAGGTTACAAAGAAAACGTGCAGCAAGGACGCGTGATAAGGGTCCTTGATGTTCTCCTGCATCAGCTTCCAGTTGCCGGGAATGTGCTGGCGGTTGTAGCCGAGGACTTGCAATTTCCGACCATCGTAGACGCGCGTGTAGTGCTGCCAGAATCGCTCCCCGAGATATTCCCGGAATGGCGGGGCTTGGTCGGAGAATGTTGCCCAGACCAGGCCGTTGACCACCTCCACCCGCAACTTGCGCAGGCTGATGTTCTTCGGATCGAAGTCATCCGGCATGCCGCCCTGGCCGCGGACCCCACGGCGGAACGCGGCGCCCTGTAAGTCGCCGCGCAGGCTGTAGTTCCATTGGTGATAGGGGCACAGCAGGTCCTTCACATGTCCCTTGCGCGCCTGGCAGAACTTCACCCCGCGATGAGCACAGCGGTTTTCCAGCACGCTGACCTCGTCCGGCCCGCTGCGCACAACGATGACCGGACGCTCGCCCAGGGTGGTCGTCTTGAAGTCTCCGACCTCGGGGATCTCGGCTTCCAGGGCGCAGAACAGCCAGTGCGGGCCGTACCAGATCCGCTCCAGTTCCGCCGCATACACGTCCGGGTCGGAATAAACCCAATAAGGCACCTTGCCCGCGGCATCGCTCGGCCACACCCGGTCTATATTGTTCATGACACGCCTCCGGCACAAATTTTGGCTGGTGCCGCGGGCGCTGTCAAAGCCGGCGTGTGGCCGCGAGCCCCACGCGGGAGGCCTAGATTTTGGCTGCTGGCGCCGGGCGTGTCAAAAGGCGTTTCACATCCGCCGTTGTAGGAGGTCAGGACATGGATGCCGGCGATCTGAAAGTGTTCGAGGCCGTCGCGCGGCTGGGCGGCATGAACCGCGCCGCGGTGGAGCTAAACACCGTCCAGTCGAACGTCACGGGGCGGATCCGGGCGCTGGAAGACGAACTCGGTACGTCGCTGTTTGAACGCCATGCACGCGGCGTGTCTCCGACCGCCGCGGCACGGCGCCTGCTGCCCTATGCCCTGATGATCCGGCAGATACTGCGGGATGCCCGCAAAGCAGCGCGAGACGAGGGGGTGCCGGCTGGTCCGCTAGTATTAGGATCTTTAGAAACCACGGCCGCCATGCGTTTGGCGCCGCTGTTATCGGACTATGCCGCGGCGTATCCGGAAGTTGACCTGTCGTTGCGCACCGGCACCACGTGTGAACTGATCGAGGACGTATTGGCCCACTCGGGTTGAAGGCGCCTTCGTGTGCGGTCCGGTCGATCATCCCGATCTAACCGCCGAGACGATGTTCCGAGAGGAACTGGTCGCTCTGACGGCGCCAAGCGTTGCCAGCCTCGACACCGTCATCCGCAAGGGCGACTTCCGGATCGTTGTGCTGCGCTCGGGGTGCTCCTATCGTCTGCGATTGGAGGCACTGTTGGCGCGGCGTGGATCAGTCGGCGTGCGAGTGCTCGAATTCGGCACGCTTGAAGCAATACTTGCCTGTACCGGCGCGGGGCTTGGTATAACATTACTTCCCCGCGCCATGGTCGAAACCGCCCATCGGGCCGGACAGGTTGGCGTTCATCTACTCCCGCCGGAGGACGCCTTTGTGGACACGGTTTTCGCACGAAGGCGCGACGCCTATGTCTCGAGCGCGCTCGCGGCGTTTCTAGCGGCCGCCCGTCCAACCCAAGTGGTGGCGCAAGCGGCGGAGTAATCTGTTAGACAGATCGATCCGATCATTTATTCGCGTTTTTAGTGATGTCCCGCAGCGGCTAGAGTCCATGACCCGACTTAGCCAATGCGGTGCCTCATGCCTTTTTCCAACCGGTCCGGAAGTCCCGTTGCCCTCGCCACCGGCGGCCTCGTCGCATTGGCGGCAGCCCTAGGCATCGGCCGTTTCGTCTATACCCCGATTCTTCCGGTGATGGCGGAGGCATTGCACCTGTCGAAGTCACAGGCCGGGTTGATCGCATCCGCGAACCTCCTCGGCTATCTGATCGGCGCCTTGCTGGCGGCCACACCCCGGCTTCCTGGATCCCGCCGATTTTGGTTGTTGGGTTCATTGGGTGTCAGCGCCGTGACGACGGGCACGATGGGACTGGCGTCCTCGATGCCCGCCTTCCTGGCTCTGCGCTTTACCGGCGGTGCGGCCAGTGCCTTTGTGCTGGTCCTGGCGTCAGCCCTGGTGCTCGACCGGTTGGCGTCGGCCGGGCGTCCGAAGTTGTCACAAGTTCATTTCGCCGGTGTCGGGGCAGGGATCGCGGCTTCCGCGCTCATTGTATCCGGTTCGCTGGCACAGGGCGCCGGTTGGCGCGTCCTATGGTATGCCGTGGGAGCCGCTGCGCTATGCGCGCTGGCACTGGTCGGCATGGCTGGTGCCGCCGGAGATTGATCAGCGGCCACGGGGATCTGCCGGCACCGCGCCATCGCAAGTGCGGCGCGGCCTGGGTGCCCTTGTCTGCGCGTATGGCCTGTTCGGTTTCGGCTACATCGTTACCGCGACCTTCCTCGTGGCGATCGTGCGGGCCTCGCCGGCAATCAGCGCCACGGAACCCGTTGTGTGGCTGGTCGTGGGTCTGACGGCTGCGCCGTCCATCACCCTGTGGGCGAAAGCTGCTTCCCGCCTCGGCATCTCACGCACCTTCAGTCTGGCCTGCATCTCCGAGGCAGTCGGCGTCGCTGCCAGTGTGCTCTGGCCTACCGTTCCGGGAGTCCTGTTTGCCGCGGCGTTGCTGGGTGGAACCTTCATGGGTCTGACCGCTCTGGGTCTGGCCGGAGCGCGCCAATTCGCACCCTCCAATCCGCGGCCCGTGCTGGCCAGGATGACGGCTGCATTCGGCCTCGGCCAGATCGTAGGACCAAGCATGGCGGGCTTTTTGTTCGATTTGACAGGCGGGTTTGGGTTGCCTTCGCTGGTGGCGGCGGCCGCTCTGATCGCCTCGGCCTTCATTGTCCGCCTGGTGCGGCTTTGACTGATACGGCTTTGACATCGGTTGCCCACGGCGCTTTGTTCGCCTCGCAAGGCAAACAAAAGAGGAAGCGGCCCGATGCGACCCATGGAAGGCATGCGCGTGATCGCGCTGGAGCACGCCGTGGCGGCGCCCTTATGTACGCGCCATTTGGCGGACCTCGGCGCCGACGTGATCAAGATCGAGCGGCCCGGCGATGGCGACTTCGCGCGGGCATACGACGACTACGTCAATGGAGTATGCAGCCACTTCATCTGGTTGAACCGCGGCAAGCGCAGCGTTACGCTGGACATCAAGAACCCGGATGCCCGCGCCGCTCTTGACGCATTGATCGCTGGCGCGGACGTGTTGGTGCAAAATCTTGCACCGGGCGCCGCGGCGAGGCTTGGACTGACCCATGAGGCGTTGAAGCCCGTCAACTCCAAACTGGTCGTATGCGACATCTCCGGCTATGGCGAGAGCGGCCCGTTCGTCCAGAAGAAGGCCTATGATCTGCTGATCCAAGCCGAAACGGGCCTCATCAGCGTCACCGGGTCTGCCGACGAGGTATCCCGCGTCGGCATCTCGATCGCCGACATCGCGACCGGGATGTATGCGCTGACCGGCGTCCTGTCCGCATTGGTGCGCCGCGGCCGGACGGGGGAGGGGGCAAACGTGAAAATCGCGATGCTCGACGCGCTGGGCGAGTGGATGACCTACCCGATGCTACGCCACGCCTACACCGGGTCGCCGCCGCCCCGCCTGCCGATCAGTCACCCGGCCATCGCCCCATACGGCGCCCACAAGACGAAGGACGGCCAGGTGATTCTCGGCCTGCAGAACGAACGCGAATGGGGCTCGTTCTGCCAAAAGGTGCTCGGTGATCCCGCCATTCAGACCGATCCACGCTTCGTCACCATGGCGCAGCGACGGGCCAACCGAGAAAGTCTGACGGCGGTGATCGAAGATTTCTTCAGTGACAAGAACTCGGAAGAGATCGTCGCATTGCTCGATAAAGCGGGCATCGCCAACGGCCGGCTGAATCAACCGATCGACGTGTGGAACCACGTGCAGTTCGAAGCCCGGGACAAGTGGCGCACTGTCCAGACCGAGGGCGGCCCTGTGCGCGTGCTACTGCCGCCATTCGTCTTCACCGACGAAGAGGCGGCAATCGGCGACGTCCCCTCGGTCGGCCAGCATACGGACGAAGTGCTGGCTGAGATCGGTTTTTCCACCGAACGGATCGCCATGATGCGCGACGTCGGTGCGGTATGACTGAATTTGATCCCACCCGGCATCGCATGGTTCCGGAACAACGCTGGTTCGAGGATTTTCGCATAGGCGAGCGCTTCGTGCTGCCCAGCCGAACCATGACCGAGGCTGTTTTCCTGGCCTTCCAGGCCGCCAGCGGCGACAACCATCCGATCCATTACGATGTGGAGTTCTGCAAAGCTCGCGGCATGCCCGGCCTATTGGCGCACGGGTTGCAATCGCTGATACAGACCGCGCCCGGCGCCGGACTGTTTCCCTACCTGACCGAAGACTCGCTGGTCGGCTTCATTGAGCAGTCCAGCCGTTTCCTGAAGCCGGTGTTCGCCGGCGACACGGTTTATCCCGCGCTGGAAATCGATGAATTGGCCGGCAACCGGACCACCGGTGTGGTTGGCTTTGCAAGCACGATCCACAACCAACGTCGGGAATTGGTGCTGGAGGGTCGCCAGCGCTATTTGTTACGCCGTCGTCCCACCGGCCCGGATTGACGGCGTGGGTTGCGGTGAAGCGACCGCCTCTTGACCGAACGACGCACCGTTACCCGTCCGTTGTCGTCCTCGCTGTTGGTTCACTCGATTTATCGGCTTCAGGATGCCGTCGGGTCTCGAGAAATCGCGTTCACTGGTAGTCGGCATCAGGTGAAATTTCACAAACTGGTTTGCTTTCACCACTTATTAACCAATTGCAGCTAGCCTGCTTCTCTCAGTCACTGACGGGAAAAAACGCGTCGGAGGCGGACAGACCCAAGCGGGGCAAAGAAGCGGAGATGCATCATTTCCTGATCGCCGAGCCGAACGAGACGATGCTGCGGATGCTGACTGACGCGCTGAATTGCGTCGACATCGGCATTATTCTGCTTAACCGCGATATGCGCGTCCGCTTTATCAACGATCGCCAGATCGAGCTGTTCGACCTGCCGCAGGCCCTTCTGTCTACCGGGCCGCATTTCCGGGATTTGGTGGCCTTTGCTGCAGCTAACGGACGGATCGAGATGCCATCAGACGCAATGGACGAGCTCATTGCAGAACGGGTGGACGCCGTGCGGGCTGGTTCAATCCGGCCGACCCGGCTCACGCTCGCGAATGAAGTCCGCGTTCTCTTTAGCTGCAAACCCTGCTCGGATGGAGGCCGGATCCTGACCTATGCTGAAATCTCGCAAGAATTGAACCGCGAAGCGCAGCATGCCGTGGAGAATGTTACCGCGGAGCTTCGCTTCCGGACGGAAATGTTGGAGGAACAGGGGGCTTATCTGGCCTCATTGGCCGAGGCAGCCGACGAAAGCGCTCGAAAAGTCGAGATCGCTCGCCTGGATCTGGAAAACGAGATCGCCGAACGCTGCAATCTTGAGAAGGACCTTCGCCGACTGGCAACCACGGACGGCCTAACCGGCGTGCTGAATCGTTCCGCGTTGCTCGCCGCCGGTCAGCGCGAAATGACCTGGGTTCGGCCAGTCGGCCAAGCCGTGGTCCTTCTGATGATCGACGTTGACCACTTTAAGCGGATCAACGACCGGTATGGCCATGCCGGTGGTGATCGGGCATTGCAGCACCTGGTTGCTGTGCTTCGTTTCGGTTTACGGGAGGGCGATCTTTTAGGGCGACTGGGAGGCGAAGAATTTGCCGTCGTGCTGCGAGCCGGCTCGGCCGAAATCGCCGAGGTTGTCGCCGAGCGACTGAGGAGCCGGGTAGAGGTAGAGCACATGGTATTCGGTGATCAGATAGTAGAGATGACAGTCAGTATTGGTTTGGCTGTTCAGCAGGCGACCGACCAAAGTATTGAACGGCTGATGGCTCGGGCCGATGCGGCGCTTTATGACGCCAAACGGTCGGGACGAAACCGTGTGAAGAAAGATCTACCCTCGCTCGTAGTCTGAAGGCGCGTCCGAGCCGCCTGCCCGATATGTGGTCCGGGCGAGCTGCGGGATACTCGCAAGTTTGCGGCTGCATTGGCGACGCGCCCCGCACGATTCTTGCCGCCTTACAAAGAGGCAAGATTTGCCACTTTGCTGCCACGAGTGACCTGCATTGTCCAACTACAGACAACCGCAGGTTCCGATGGCACGAGTAGTTCGCAGAATGCACCCCGGACAGGTGTTACGGGAAGAATATATGGAGCCGATGCGGCTCGATGCAGAGGCTCTTGCTCATGCGCTGGGCGTACCGGCGTGGCAAATCCTGCCTGTCATCGAGGATCTGCGACCGATGACGTCGGATTTGGCACTGCGTCTCGCGCGCTGCTTCCGCACCAGCCCGCAGTTTTGGCTTGGTTTGCAAACAGCCCACGACCTGGCGATGGCTCAGGCGCAGTCCGGCGCCGAGATCGAGGCAAGCGTCCAGCCTCTCGCGGCTTGAAGACGCACGGGTGACGCGATCATGTAACGATCAGGTCCCGCCAATGCCAGCAGCAGCATCAGATGAGTACTTACCTGCTTCACTGCCGAACTCAGCCAACGTTTTGCAGAATGGTAAGTAGATGGAGCCCGATTAACCCGCCGCCGCCACCGCCTTGCCGCCGGAGAGTCGGAAGATCCGGTCCAGCTGCTCAATCCCGATCAACCGGTGCGTGATCAAGATCACCGTCCGGTCGGCCGCCGTCTCGTTCAACGTCTGCAGAAAGGACCGTTCGGCTTCAGCATCCAGACCAGCACAGGGCTCGTCCAGGATCAGGATCGGGGCGGTTGAAAGTAAGGCGCGCGCCAGGGCCAGCCGGCGCCCCTCGCCTCCCGAGAAACGGGTGCCCCCTTCTCCGACCCAGGTGTCCAACCGTTCCGGTAGCGTGCGCACCAAATCGCCGATCCGAGCGGCATCCAAGGCGGCCCACAGCGCGGTCTCGTCGGCGTCGGGGCGGGCGAGCAGCAGATTGGCCGCGATGGTGTCGTCGAACAGGTGGGTGGTTTGGCCGAGCCAGCCGATCCGAGCACGGACGAGCGCGGCGGGGAGGGTAGCGATGTCGACGCCGCCGAGCCGGATCTGACCTGATCGAGGCGCCACGACCTTCAAGGCTAGCGCGGCCAGGGTCGATTTTCCGGCTCCCGACGGCCCAAGCAGCGCGACGCGGGCACCTTGGGGAATGTCGAGCGAGAGGCCATCGAAGACGGGAGGGCGGTCGGGCTGCCAGCGGAATTCCACCGCCTCAAACCGCAAGGCGGTGCTGGCAGGCATGGCGGCGGGGTCGGCGGGATCGGGGACTGGGATCGGGGCATCGGCAGCCTCTAGAACGCGGTGGGCGGCGGCCGAGGCATGGCCGGCCAGCGCTCCGGCGCGCGAAAGGCCTCCCACAGCCTCAAACGCGGCAAGCACCAGGAACGCGGCGGCGACAGCGATTGACGGGCTGGCGCCGGCGTCGATCAGAACCGCGAGCACAGCGACTTGGGCGCAGAGGAAAGAGGCGGCTCCGGCGAGCGCGGTCCGGCTCGCCAAGGTCTGCTGGGCGGACAGGAGGGCGGATTCTTTCGCTTGAACGACTGCCAGCATACGGCCTTCGGCCGCAAAGGCGCGAACTTCCCGAAGGCCGGTCAGGGCGTCCAGGGCGGCGACGCGCAGGGCGCTAGCTCCGGTCGCCAAGCCAGTTCCCGCCCGGCCGGATACTTGCGCGGCCATCCACGGCAGCAAGAAGGCGGCGGCGGCGAACAGCATACCGACCTCGATGGCTAGAACCGGAGACCGATGGCCGATCAGCAGGACGAGAACCGGCAGCAGGAGGACGGCACCGGCCAGCGGCAGGAGGATCCGAAGATATAGTCCGTCCAGCGCTTCGACATCGCCGACCAAACGGGCCAGCATATCGCCAGAGTGGCGGAAACCGAGGCCCCCCGCTGAGCTGCGGGCGAGCCGGCGAAACAACCAGACCCGGAGGTCGGCCAGTGCCCGAAAGGTTGCGTTGTGGGTGACCAGGCGTTCGATGTAGCGCAGCACCACGCGGGCGGTGCCAAATGCGCGCAACAGGGCCGGGGCGGCAAGTGACCCGGCAAGAACCGCTACGCCGATGGTCAGGCCCGACATTGTCATCAGCCCGATACCCGCCGTCAGAGCCGCTAGCGCAATCAGCAAACCAGCCAGCAACCAACCGGCTTGCCGGCTCCACAAACCCATGATCCGGCAAAGCGGCGCGATCATGCCGCGCCTCGCGTCGTCGCGAGCGCCCTGCCGTCGCGCAAGTCCAATCGCCGGCCGGAAAAGCCATGCGCAGCGGAGGAATGACTTGCCAAAATGACTGTCCGGCTCAGGGTGAGACGGCGGAGACTGTCCAGCACTTCCTGTTCGGTAACGGGATCGAGGTGGGCGGTGGGTTCGTCGAGGAGCAACAACGGTGCATTCTTTAAATACGCTCGGGCGATGGCGACGCGTTGGGCCTGGCCGCCGGACAGGCCGTAGCCACCTTCACCGATCTGGGTGTCCAGACCGGCCGGCAGCCCGGCGGCGAATTGATCAAGCCGAGCGGCAGTGGCAGCGGCGGCCACCTCGTCGGCAGAAGCTTCAGGCCTGGCGAATAATATGTTGTCGCGGATAGAGCCGGCGAACAGGATGGGACGCTGGCCGATCCAGGCGGTCAGGCGAGACAGCGCCTGTGGAACAAGGTCGGTGATGTCGACGCTGTTGATGGTGACCCGACCGCCATCGGGGCGGACAAAACCCAGCAGGATTTCGATGACGGAGGATTTTCCCGAGCCGGATGGGCCGGCGAGGACGAGGGTTTCGCCAGCCGCTACCCGGAAAGACAGGCCGTCCAGGGCAGGCCCGCGTGAGGCATCCCAGGTTAAGCGCACGTTGTCGAAGATGACGGTAACGCCCTGCGCGGCGACGGTGCGGATCTCCCGGGCCGGAACCGGGTCAGGGAGCGGCGGCAGTTCAATCAGCGATTCAGCGGCCCCGGTGGCGTGCAGGCGGTCCTGGTAGGCGGCCGAGAAGTTGCGCAGTGGGGCGAAGAATTCCGGAGTCAGCAGCAGGACGGCCAAAGCGGACCAAAGAATGCCGCTGGTGCCGTTGGTGCGCAGCAGGCCGAAATAGTGGATGGCCAGCACGATCAACGCCAGGGCGGCCGCGAGATCGAGCACGACCGACGAGAGGAACGCCACCCGCAGGACGCGCATGGTGCGGATCCGAAGGTCGGAGGCGGCTCGAGACAGAGCGGCGGCCTCGTCCTCGGCACGGCCGTAGAGCACGATGGTGGCCATACCGCGTACCCGGTCGAGAAAACGCGCCTGCAGGCGAGCCATGGCAAGGAATTGGTTGCGCGAGGCGGCGGCGGCACCGATGCCGGCGATTGCCATGCCGGCCGGAACTAGGATGCCGCAGCCTAGCAACAACAGCGCCGCCCAAGGATCGGCGTAGGACACCGCAAGTAGCACGATGGCCGGGCCGACTATGGCGAAGGTCGCCGCCGGAACATAGCGGGCAAAGAGACCGTCTAAGGCCTCGATTTTGTCGACCACGATGGTTGCCAGATCACCGGAGTGGCGGCCGCGCAGCAGCGCGGGCCCAGCATGTAACAGCCGGGAGAGAGAATTGCTTCGTAGCCGGCGCCTGGCAACGGCCCCGGCGGCAAAGGCCGCTCGTTCGGTCAGGTAGGCGACTCCAGCCCGGAGTGCGGCCAATGCGCCAAACGCCAGGAGCGTTGGCGTTCCCGAGAACGATCCGGTGAGCGCCGCGGCTAGGACAGTGGCTGCCGCGAACGCTTGTCCGATGCCGGCGATCGACCCAAGCACGTGCCACATCAGGACCGGCCGAGCCGCTCGGCGGCCCTTGTGTTGTTCTTGACGTAGCCACGATCCTGCGGCCGTCCTGGTGGAGTTTGCCTGTGCCATGGCGCGGTGATAACCGATGACTGGGGGAATAGACAGCGAAGGGGACCCGAAGTCCGGTTAATCTTCGTCAAGGCTGATCAGGGTCTGACGTTGTCTTGGTGCGTGCTGCCGTGGATATCGTCGGGGCTCGCAGGGTAGGCTACAGAAGGTTTGCTGCCCGCGCGGTTTTCATAACGTCGTCGGCGTGACCAGTTACGCTGACCTTGCGCCACGCCTTCAGCAGCCTTCCGTCCGCGCCGATCAGGAACGTTGTTCGCTCCATCCCCATGTATTTCCGTCCGTACATCGACTTCTCGACCCAGGTTCCGTATCGGTCCGCCACCAGGTGAGACTCGTCGGACGCGAGAGGGAACGTCAGCCCGTATTTCGCAGCGAATTTCTCGATCGGCTTGATCTTATCAGGGGAAACGCCGATCACAGCCAGGCCGATCTTTTCGAACTCCGGCATCGCCTCCTGGAAGGCGCACGCCTCCTTTGTACAGCCTGGCGTGTCGGCCTTGGGATAAAAATATAGAATAAATGGTTTGCCCTTGTACCCGCTAAGACTGACCGTGCGTCCGCCGGTCGCGGGCATCTCAAAGTCAGGAGCCATTTCACCTTCAGCGACCGTCATACCTCTAACTTCCCCGGGGAGTGCGCGACAGCATCCGTTGCGCGTCTGACCCTGACTTACGCGCTGGTTCAGCAGTGTCAACTACCTTGAATTGGCGCTCGACTATGGGGTGTCGGACATTGCCGTAGCGCGTGCCCCGGCTGGACGGGCCGTTTCTTCAGCAAGCCGCCTCTGCCGGGCGTCACGCCTGCCATCTGTCGCTTTGTCCGCACACGATGTAAAGCGAGACTTATGTCAGATCTCGTGCGAACCCGGCCTTGGACGCTTTTGGACGCCGCTTGGCAGTTGGCCTTCAGAATCGGTTTCCCCCTCGCTCGCGTCTGGTGGCAAATGCGGCGTCAGCACCATGAGGGGGTGCTGGTAGCGATTTACGTCGATCACGCGCTGCTGTTAGTTCGGCCGTCGTACCGACCTGCATGGACTTTTCCGGGCGGTGGCGTCGAGCGAGGTGAAACGCCCGAGGCAGCGGCACGCCGCGAGTTGGCCGAAGAAATTGGCTTCCCGCCGTATGAGCTGCTCCCTGCGGGCAGCGCCTGCGGCACCTGGGACGGCCGAAAGGACAAAGTGCATTTTTTTGAACTCCGGCTCGATCGACTGCCTCAACTGCAACTCGACAACCGCGAGATCATCGCTGCGCAACTCGTTTGTCCGCGCGAATTGCAGGACATGGCACTGACCGGGCCGGTCGCTGCATATCTTGATGGGAGACTTGTTCCGGCCGCTTGTAGCTGACCGTGGAGGGCTTCGGTCTCCGGCGGCGCGGCTTGCCGACCCACTCTTTCGCCCCGTTACCTTGGCGCCGTTGATCTCCGGTGATCGCTGCTAAGCGATATCGAGCGGTCCTGATCCCGCCAACCCGGTAATCAGATCCACCCCACATAGCCGGGCCGGGGTCAGGGTACCGCCCTCCCCATCGCTGCGGACAAGCAAGGTTTTGACCACCGCAAGTGCACCGTGTACGGTCACGTCGTAGCCGTTGGCGGTACGAATTCGCCCGGTTCGTACCGCGCCGGCGGCGTTGCGAGCCTCGCCCCACACATAGGTCGGGCTCATGGCCCGCGCTTGGGCGGAGGGTCCGGACCTGGCGCCCGCGCACTTCTTCAGCGCCGTTTGCACGGCGGCCAAGCTCAGCAACGGTGTCACCAGATTGCCCAGCCTTGCACCCCACAGCAAAGCCGGCGGCGCAGCAAGGAAGACCTCGATGTTCTTGATGCCGGTGGTGTAATACGCGGTGCTAACGTCGCCCCAGGGAAACGCCATGGCGGTGCGCGGCCCTTGGCCGAAGTCGATCAGTCGCGTACGCCGCCCCATCGGCTCTGTCACGATCTTTCCGTCGCGCCGAATCTTGCCGCCGCCAGCCAGACCCTCAACGGTGGTCTTGGCGGTGCCAGGGGACATCGAACCTGAAGTTTCGAAGCCGAGCGCCAGGTGAGTGGCGTCAGGTAACGCCTCGACCAGGGCGAGGGCAACGCAGTCGGTGGGGATCACGTCGAACCCGACTCCCGGGCAAAAGACCACTCCGGCGGAGCGGGCGGCCGCGGAGAGTGTCTGGGCGTATTCGAGGACGTCGATCTCGCCGGTGATGTCGAGGTAGTGCGCGCCCGCCCGCAGACAGGCCTGCATCAGCGGGGCTGCGGTGGCGGAGAACGGCCCGGCGCAATTCAGCACGAGACCGACCTTTGCCAGGTCAGACGCTTCGGTGGAGAAAACGCGGTGGGGCAGGCCGAGTTCAGCCGCCAGGGCCGCTACGGCGGCCGCGCGACGGCCGGCCAGGATTGGGCGCAGTCCGCGAACCACGGCTTCGCGGGCAATCAGTTCACCCGTGTAGCCGTTGGCGCCGTAAATCATCCAGTTTTGCATTGCCGCGCCTCAATGAGGACCACCAGGCATTAAAAGGTCGAAACGGTCACGCGTTCCGGACGAAATATAGATCCGTCGAATATGCGCCTTCAGCGGCTGCTCTCCAGGTTCTTTCGATTAGACCACAAGCATGCACGTACCGTCATCCACAATGGCGCGCCAAGGCCCGGACTTGAGGGACGATTTCGCGACGAGCTATTCCATTCGCGACCGGTCCCCCGACCTTGACATCGCGGATCGTCGCAAGCGCGGTTTTGCTTGCTGTTTAGTGGCATCCAGGACCGCATGCAGAGCGGCGACGCTTTCAGGCGGCAACCGATGGATCATCTGCGCGACCCGATTTGCCAGCGCGGTCTGCTCCGGCGTCAAACCGGCGGTGTTCACTGTCACGCGCGGGTTCGAAAGGCGAGCCAGGCGTGCCAGATCGTCGGCCTCGTCCCAAATCAGCCCGAAATACTCGTTAACCTGATGCACCAGTCCCGCGCTGGGCGCCCCGCGCTTGCCGTGCTCCAGCGCAGATAAATAGGCCGCCGAAACCTGAAGCCCTTCGGCCAAATCCTTCAGCGTGAGGCCTCGATCGGCCCGCAACGCGCGCAACCGGGCCCCGAACGGGGTCACCTGATGCGTCGCAGGATCAGCCGAACGGACCCGGGGTTGAGGGCATGCGGATGAGCCGCCCCCAAAATCAGCGGCCGGATTTCAGGCAGGTTCAGCCAGTGAGGCAGTTCACGCCGGATCACTCCGCCGGCTTCGCCGCTGCCGCGGCCTGTCACCACCTCCACCACCCTGACCTGTTCGGCATGGGCGGTGCGCAGGAATGACACCAGAGCGTGAAAGGCCCGCTGCGCTGTCATGCCATGCAGATCCAGTCTCCGAGCCGCCGTGAGCTTGCCGGTCCGGAACCGATGCCACGTCGCGCTGTCGATCCCTCCGGGCTGATCGCCCACCGTTACGGGAGAAGCCATCGTCCGAGGTTTGGTTGCCGGGGTCGCGAACCTCTTCCGCGCTTTAGGGTCCTGAGGAGCCTGCGGCGCGGTCGGTGTGGGATCGGGTCGTTTCTCACCGAGCGGGCTTCGTAAAGGCACGAGTTCGCGGACATAGTTTGCCCAAAGCGTCCGATCAGCGTCAGTCAAACCACGCGCGCGACGCGCCATGGCATTAATTCCATTCGGCGTTCGCGCCGACCGGTTCCAGCGTCTCTCTTCGCGCACCGTTGCCCGGCAACCCATCGCGCATACCGGTCAATGCCGCCTCAGGGCGGGAACGCAACCTATGCCCGATCCCGCGAAAGCCCGCGTGACTCGAGCGCATCCAGATACTCTGCCCACCGCCGATCCTGCTCCCGGCCGAGCATCGCCAGATAATCCCACGAGAAAATCCCGGTATCATGCAGGTCGTCGAAAATGAGTCGCACTGCGTAGTGTCCGACCGGCTCGATCCCGATAATGCCGACTTGACGCCGCCCGGCCACCGTTTGCTTTTGCGCCGGATTGTGCCCCTGGACCTCAGCGCTCGGACTTTCCACGCGTAGATACTCAGCAGGCAGGGCGTACTCGGTTCCATCGTCAAACGAGACATGGAGCACACGTGTCGCGCGGTCCAGCCTGATCTCGGTGGGAGCCGCCATTGTTACTCCAGCTTCCGGGCTTCTTCGGGCAGCATGATCGGGATCCCATCGCGGATCGGATACGCCAGCCCTGCCTTGCGGCTGATCAGTTCGCCAGCGGCCCGATCATACTCCAGCGGCGCTTTGGTCAACGGGCAAACCAGAACCTCCAGTAACCGCGGATCGACCGCCGGTTCGATGGGAGGGGGAGAAGCGGGGTCTGACATTCGTGATCCTAACTGACCGAACGACCCGGCGGCGGATCGGCACTGACCGCGCCCATTTGCAACAGCGCCAGCAGCGTCGACGCACGGTCGACATCAGTTGGCGCTTCCAGCAGAGCCTGTTTTTCCACCGCCTCGAACGGGCACGCCATGGCGAGAGTAATGACCAGGCCGTCGTCCGACAAGCCGCGGATGGCATCCCAATTGGCGTCCACACTCCGGCGCGTAAAATAGGCGCGCAGGGCGGACAATATTGCCTCGCGCTCAATACCAGCCGGTGGCCGATCGAGCGTCAAATCCTCTACGTAGCGACTGAAATCACCACGCACGATCCGGTATCCGCGGCGCACACCCAATTCAGCGCGGACCGTGAAGCGGATCAGACCGGTCAGCGTAATCAGCAGTCGACCGTCATCTGTTTCGCTGAACGACGAGAGGCGGCCCAGGCATCCGACGCGGTAAAGCCCCTCCCCAGCGTCCGAAGCCGGCGCATTGGCATCCGGCTGGATCATCCCGAACATCCGGCCTGACGCCAGCGAATCCTGGACCATCGCCAGGTAACGCGATTCGAAAATATTCAGCGGCAATTTGCCTCGCGGCAGCAGCAACGCCCCGGACAACGGAAACACCGCGAACTCAGACGGCAACTCCTCGAACCGCGGGTGAAATGCCGCCATTCAGCTGAACAGAAGAGCCGACAACCGCCGCCGAGCAGCACTGGTGGCGGGATCGTCGAAGCCCCAAGCCTCGAAGAATTTCAGCAACTGCAGTCGGGCGGCGTCCTCGTTCCAGGTGCGCGCGCGGCGGATGATTTCCAGCAGCGCGTCAGCGGCCTGCTCGCGTTCCCCCATTGCATTCATCGCCGTCGCCAGATCGTACCGCGCCTGGTGGTCGGCCGGATCGGCCACCAGCCGCGCTTGCAGCGATTGCAATTGATCCTTCGCCGCACGCCCCTCTTTTGCCAGTGCCAGAGCACTCCGCGCTCCAGCGACCTCGGCGTGTTCCGCCAGTTTCTCCGGCACCTGGGACAGCGCCTCCTCGGCGGCTTCTTCCTGCCCCATTGCCATCAGCGCCCGGATCAGACCGCCCCAGGCATCGCCGTTTTCTGGCTCCTCGTTCAGCAGAGCACTGAACAGTTCACCGGCCTGCTGCGGGTCGCCTTCCTCCATCGCGGCCTTTGCCTCAGCCAGAAGATCGGCGGTGGGCATCGAGCCGCCAGCCACCTTTAGCAGCGCCTCGACGAAGCGTTTCACCTCCGATTCCGGCTGCGCGCCCTGGAAAATATCGGCGATCTGCCCCTGCCAAAACGCCGCCACCGTCGGCACCGACTGCATCGGCAAACCGAGCTGAGCCAACTGCCGGACCAGCGCCTGGTTCTTGTCGATATCGACCTTCACCAGCTTCACCCGTCCGCCAGCGGCCCTCGTCACCTTCTCAAGCGTCGGAGTGAGCTGTTTGCACGGGCCGCACCACGTCGCCCAGAAATCCACCAGGACGGGGATCTTGCGCGAGGCCTCGATCACCTCTTGCATGAAGGTTTTCTGGTCGCCATCGACGATCATGTTCGCGGCGGCGTTGCCTGGGTTCGTGGCGGCAGGCGATGCCTGGCCGATGATATGGTCCATTTGAGTCTGCTTCCCGCTCGTCTTCAGTCGTTCACGTGTAGATGTACTCGCCCCGAAAACAAACAAGCGTCCGTTTGGGGTTCGTGACCATGATGAGCCGGGACACCCTCGTCCAGAACAAATCCAGGGTCACCGGGAGCCCTGAACCTCAGGCCGCCTTGGGCAACCTGATTCCGCTGGCGTCGAACGCATTGAACAGTGCGGATTCCTGCCCGGCGGTCAGTTTCAGGTGGGGCGGACGGATATTCAGCCAGTGCGGATCGCCGGTATTGCGGGCCACCAACGACTTCAAGGCCGGGATCAGCGGCACGGAGATCACCGCCTTGCGCGTGGCCGACAGAACATCTTGTGCCGCCGCTCCCCTGGCATTGTTCCAGTTCGCGTAGACCTCCGCCCCCAGCGCGCAATTCACGTTGGAGGCCGCGGTAATGCTGCCGGCGCTGCCTTTCTCCAGCAGCGGCTTCAGCAGGGAATCGTCCCCGGCGTAGACCTCGAACCCATCGCGCGCGAAGGCCTCCACATACGACAGGCTATTCTCGAAATTGCCGCTGCTGTCCTTGATCCCCTTCACCTTGTCGCGGATTTTCCCGCAGCAGCCGGCCGATGAATTCCACCGAGAATGGGATCGCCGATTGTTGAGGGAAGTTGTACAGATATATCTTGATATCGCCGGCCACCCGCTGGATCACCTCGTTGAAGTACGCCAGCAATCCCTCGTCGGAGGGGTTCTTGTAGTAGAACGGCGGCAGCAGCAGGGCTCCGCGACAGCCCAGCTCCTGCGCCTTGCGCGTCAGCACGACAGTATCAGTGATCGCCGTCGTGCCGGTGCCTGGAAGCATTGCCGCCGCCGGAATACCGCGCGCGACCAACCCTTCCAGCACCGAGATCCGCTCTCTGATGCCGAGGCTGTTGGCCTCACCCGTCGTCCCCAGCACGGCCAGGCCGTTGCAGCCGTTGGCCAGGAGCCAGCGGCAGTGCCCTGCCATGCGGTCGAGGTCGATCGAGAGGTCGGCGTTCATCGCGGTGAGTACCGCGGCATTGATCCCGCCGTACAGAGCGTCCTTCAACATCACGCAGTCTCCTTGACCGCTTTTTCACCACTCGGGCGCCTGACCCGGGGCGGCTTTCCCGGCCAGTCCGTCACATGATTTTCCAGTGCCCCGGCGCGCCGCTCACTGATGACCCGGCCGCGAACGGATACACCCGCCTGATGCACTGTGTCCGGGTCGCCGGATACCAGCGGATGCCACCACGCCAGATCCTTGCCGTCGCGCAGCCGCCGATAGGCACATGAGGGCGGCAACCAGTCGATCTCCCGAAGCGAGGCGGGCGTCAGGCTGACGCAGTCCGGCACACGACGCTGTCGGTGGGCATAATCGCCGCATCGGCACGAGTCCAGATCCAGCAGCCGGCACGCGACATTGGTGAACGACAGCTCGTTCGTTTCTTCGTGTCGTAATTTATGCAGGCAGCACCGGCCGCATCCGTCGCATAGAGACTCCCACTCCTCACGGGTCATCGCTTCCAGCGATTTCGTTTTCCAGAACGGCTCCATGGCGGCGGACCCTACAGGCTGCCAATCGGCTTTGCTAGCGAGGCAGATCCCGTGGGGATGCCAAACCCCGAAGTGTTTTGGCTTTTGGGTTTCAAGTCGATTAGCACGGCGGGGATGAACCCCGCAGTTTCGGGGATTGGATGACCTCGCACTTATGCTGGCTGGGCACTTATGGTGGCTGGCAGCAGGTATCGCGACCGGCTGATCCTCGTCAGTGATCCCGTCGTGGTGTGCAGGACTGACCACACCCCTGGTGATCCTCTGGCTTTTGGGGGCATTAGGTGACGGCAACGGGAGGAGCGCCATGGAACAATGGCCGGCTTGCTTGTTTGCCCCATTGGAGGCTTAATATCCGCGAGGGCAGCACGCCGACGGGCCCGCGCATTAAGGGGGGCATCGTGAGACGCAGACCTGTGCTCAGTGCGTTTGTTGTGTACGTTGGCGGTCTGCTTACAATATGGACTTCGGCCTCCCTCGGAGCGCCACCGGCCGCGGTTCCGGAAATCGCACCGGAGCCAGCGTGGCCGCATACGTTGACCGTCAACGGGACAAGCGTGGTGGTTTACCAGCCGCAGGCGATCGAGTGGTCCAACCATGAGACGCTGACCACACGGGAAGCCATTGCCATCAGCAAGCCGGGCGAGAAGACCCCGATCCTGGGTACAACCGAGATCTCGTTTGCCACCCAGACCGACGCCGCCACCAACGACGTACTGCTGTCTGATCCGAAGCTTCTGGCCTCGCATTTCCCAGCCCTGGATACCCAGCAGGCGGCCGCCCTGGAACAGAAGATCAAGGATGCGCTGCCGAACATCCACCCTAGTCCGGTCGCCCTGAACTCAGTGCTGCTCAGCCTGAAGCAGACGTCCCAGCCAGAGCCCGCTGCGTTCAACAATGATCCGCCAGTCATCTTCTACAGCGACAAGCCGGCGTCGTTGGTCGTATTCGATGGCGAGCCGGTAACTGTGCCGTTGGGGCAGACTGGCCTGTCGCACGTGGTGAACACCAACTGGAACGTGTTTACCGACGGGAAGGACTGGTATCTCCTCAATAACGGACTCTGGATGAAGGCAAGCGCCTA
Organism: uncultured Pseudomonadota bacterium; assembly: GCA_963832865.1. Taxonomy (GTDB): domain Bacteria; phylum Pseudomonadota; class Alphaproteobacteria; order Acetobacterales; family Acetobacteraceae; genus Rhodopila. The sequence goes on along the minus strand of CAWHWH010000036.1, from coordinate 30,260 downwards.
TACCGGACCGTACCAGCCTATCGACAGCCTGCCGCCGGCCTTCTCCGCGATCCCGGCCGCTGCGGATTTCACCGCGGTCCGCAATGCTATCCCGCCGGCGCGGACAAAGCCGGCGGTGGTTCCCGTGGTGTTCGTTAGCATCAAGCCGGCGGAGATTGTCGTCACCAACGGTCCGCCGCAATTTGCCGCGGTTCCCGGGACCAGTCTGCAATCAGTAAAGAACAGCATCAGCGCGCTGTTTTTCCAGCCCTCGAGCAGCCGCTTCTTCCTGCTGCTCTCCGGCCGCTGGTTCGCCGCACATGACCTCAAGGGACCATGGACCTTTGCCACCGATGATCTGCCGCCTGATTTTGCCCTGATCCCGCCGGAGGATCCGCAGGCGAAGGTGCTGGCGTCGGTGCCCGGGACCAGCCAGGCTCAGCTTGCCACGTTGCAGGCGCAGGTGCCGCGCCAGGCGACGTTGAAGAAGGATGCGGCGAAACTGATGGTGGTTTACGCCGGTCCGCCGCAGTTCAAGCCGATCCCCGGCACGCAGATGACCTACGCGGTGAACACCTCATTCCAGGTGATCGAGACCTCCGGCCAATACTACGTGTGCTACCACGGCGCTTGGTTCGTCGGCGCGTCGCCGAACGGTCCCTGGGTGTTGGCCCAGAGCGTTCCCAGAGTGATCTACACGATCCCGCCAAGTAGCCCGATGTACAATGTCACCTATGTCAAGGTCTATGGAGCGACTCCGACGGCTGTCACCTATGGCTATACTGCGGGTTACACGATGGCCTTCGTCTCCGCGGGTGTCGTGGTTTATGGCACGGGCTACTATTACCCGCCGGTGGTGATCCCCGGCGCCGTTCCGATCTATTATCCCTACCCATATTCATATGCAGGCAACGTCGCGTACAACCCGTACACCGGTGCCTGGGCACACGGCGGCGTCGCGTATGGCCCCTATGGCGGCGTCGCCAGAGGGGGCACCGCCTACAACCCGTACACTGGGGCCTGGGCACAGGGCGGGGCGATTTACGGTCCAAACGGCGGCGTGGCCGGTTTTTCCGCGTACAATCCGAGCACCGGCGGCTACGCTCGAGGCACTGCGTCATGGCAAAATGGCTACGGTTCAGCCAATGCCAGCTATTACAATCCGCGCACCGGCGTAAGCGGCTCGACCAGCCAGAACGCAAACCCATATTCGCGCTGGGGCTCTAGCACATTCTCCGGCCCCAACCAGACCGTCAACACTGCCAGTGGCAGCAATGCCCGAGGATCGGCGGGTGCCTTCCAATCCTCGACCGGGGCGCAGGGTGCGGGCTATCGGGGTGTCAACGGCAACAGCGGCGGAGCAGTGAGAACCCAGAACGGCGACGTCTATGCCGGTCATGACGGCAACGCTTATCAACATACATCCAATGGCTGGTCGCAATGGAGCAACGGCGGCTGGCAGTCAGTCAATCCTCCGAGTTCGACGACGCAACGGCAGCAGACCACCAACACCGCCGAGGCAAATCAAAATCGTGGCCAGTCGGGCGCATTCGGCCAGACACAGGGTTCGTCGCACCAAGCCATGGACAGTTCATCCTACCACCAACTGGAACAGGATCGGCAGGCGCGCTTCGCCGGTTCTCAGCGATTCGGAGGTTTCGGTCAGGGTGGTGCTGCCGCCGGTCGGTTCGGTGGCGGTGGGCACTTCAGGCGTTAATGGCGGCAGAAGAAGGATTTAAACAAGGTGCGCCTGAGTTCGTTTCACGCAAGTACGATAATGGTCGGCTTTTTGCTGTCAAATCTCGGCACTCTGGCGCTTGCGCAGCAGCCCAGCCAGGCGCAGGCCAGCGCCATCAAGCAATCCTGCCGCTCTGACTATCAGGCCAACTGCTCCAGTGTGCCGCCGGGCGGGCGGGCGTCCCTGCAGTGCCTGCAGCAGCATCTGTCTGACTTGTCGCCGGCCTGTCAATCCGCGGTGAACGAGGCTTCGGGTGGCGGATCAGCGCCTCCACCCGCCGCTGCCTCGCAGGCACCGCCGGCCGCGGTGCCCCCAGCGATGTCGCCGCGGCAAAAGGCAGCCTTGATGCGCCGATCCTGTGGCGCCGACTTCCACGCCTACTGCCAGGGCGTGCCGCTTGGCGGCGGTCGTGGCCTCGCCTGCCTTGCCGCGAACCAATCCCGGCTGTCTCCGTCCTGCAGCAGTGCTCTGGCCGAGGCTCGGGCGTCGCGCTGACCAATACCACCTGAACATGGTTAAAGAGGACGGGATGCGCGTGATGAGGGTACTGCAAGCATTCGCCGTCGCGGTCCTGCTTGGGGCATGTTCGCAGGCCCACGTGCAGTCGTCGCAATCCTACTTTGGGCCGCCCGTGCCGCGACCCAATCATATTGTTGTATCGTATTATTCGATCGCGCCCGAGGAGGTGAAGCTCGATCAAGGGGTCGGCGCGCGATTGATGAGGGTCTCGGAGGACCAGCCGCTCGGCGCGCTGGAGTTGAAGGCGGCACGGGACACGCAGGCCGCGTTGGCCGAGGGAATCGTCGAACGGCTGCAAAGATACGGCTTGCCGGCTGAACTGCCGACCGGCGGCTACGTGGGCGACGGAACGATGCTGGTGCAGGGGCAGATTGTCGGCATCAACGAGGGCAACCGCACGCGGCGAGTGTTGATTGGGCTGGGGGCAGGAAAAAGTAGCGTCAGTGCCGACACGCGGATCTACTACGCAACCGACCGCAGCGCGCCGCCGCGTTTGTTGATGTCGTTCGAGGGGCAGGCTGATAGCGGCCATTTACCCGGAGCGGCGGAAACGCTGGGTGCTGGGGCGGCGGCTCAAAGTGTTGGCCGGTCTGCGGCGCTCACTGGCGCCACGCACGCCGGCTCGGAAACGCACCGGTCGACCGACACGGCAGAGGCTAACAAACTGGCGGACGGTATCGCGTTACGGATAGCTCAGTTTGCAGTTGATCAGGGATGGATTCCGCGCACGATGATCGAGTGATGCTCAACTGACCGTCCACGCCCTTCCCGGCGACAGACGCCCCCGCCCACCTAGTACACTTTCGCAGCCGAAGTCTGGCTTAGACGCAGACCGCACAACTTATCACTGGGGTGGCGGGAGAGTTTGTTCCTGGACCGGACCGTGCCCGCTCGGCGGGGGCGCCACGTAACCGCCCGAAGGCGGTGGCGCAGTCGGATGCGCGCCCTGCGGCTGATACTGTGGATAAGCCGGCGCGTAACCCCGCTGCTGTTGCGGCGGCGAAGGCGGCGGCATTGGCGGTGGAGCGTTTGGAGAGCCGTACCGGGTGAGCAGGTCCCGTATCGGGTCGGCGCCCGGGTTGCTGCCTTGCATTTGCATCACCAATTGCCGAGTGGCGAGGGGCTGTCCGTAGTAGGATTGATTTGCGTGGGAATCGGAGGACATCAGGCTACCCTCCAACGCGATGCCGCCAAACAGGCCGCGAGAGGCCGCGAACGCGACGATATCAGGCCCGACCGCGGCCGTTGTCGAGCCCTGTATACCGGCGCCGATCGTCGCGATTGCGATCCCGGCATTCGCCCCGAGCTTGATTTGGCTATCGAGCACCGCGTTCAGGCCCTTCTCGGTCATGATCAGCATAAGAAGTTGGTTGTCCGCGATGCCAAATTGAAGGCCGAAGCTGCCACTGCCGATGGTGTAGAACGCGGGATACGACCACGTTCCGTTACCGGCGCGGGCGAGCAGGACGCAGTTTCCACCCTCGCCGCCAAAAAAGAAGCCAGCTTTGAAAATCCGCGGGCAGACCATGACCGCCTTGGCTCTGCGCAGCAGACTTTTCGGGTCCTGCGAGACGTTCTGGGTCATCATATCCTGCACCGTCAGCGTGGCCCGATCGACCAGGCTTTGCTGCTCGGTCTGAGTGCTGGTTGGCGAGCACGCGGTTTGCGATAGTGTCACTGCCACTACCGTCGTTGCCAGCGCGGCTATCGCCAGGAACCGGTTCATGCGTCTGTCTCTCCCTGCCGTCCGTAATCCCGGCCTGCATAGGCCATCCGGCCGAGTCGCGTTCAAACACAACGCCGAATTTGCTACAGCCCGAGGGTTTCGCGCGTCCGGGCTCTGCCATGAGCGCTCAGCGGAGAAGATGGTCTCTTTGAGCAGGGGTCGATCTTCTCCCGCGCCGAGCGGTTGACGTCGGAGTTCGCCGGAGCCCCGGTCCCCTGACCGTCTTGGTCGGTCCGGGGATCAAACAGGGCAGAGGGTATTGCGAACCACCGATGACCTCCGGTGCCGATCTTGTCGAAGATCTGCAACGAGGACCCAGATTACCCCGGTTTCAAGCGGCCATCGTTGTCAGGTATGGTGCGACATGGCGAATCATCTGCTGGAAACCATTGAGGGCAAACGCCTTGCGGACCGGGATAGGTGGCTGCAATGGGGGCCATACCTGGCTGAACGCGAATGGGGCACGGTGCGAGAGGATTATTCCCCGAACGGCGACGCCTGGACCTATTTTCCGTTCGATCACGCCCGCAGCCGTGCCTACCGCTGGGGCGAAGATGGCATCGCCGGATTTACCGACGATCGCCTGCGCTGGTGCCTGTCCGTGGCGTTATGGAATGGGCACGATCCCTTCCTGAAGGAGCGGATGTTCGGCCTGACCAACGCGCAAGGTAATCATGGCGAGGACGTCAAGGAGCTCTATTACTTTTTGGACGGCACTCCGACCCACTCGTATATGCGGATGCTATACAAATACCCGCAGGCGGCGTTTCCATATGCCGATTTGATCGCGAAAAATGCCGCGGCAGGCCTCGATAAGCCTGAGTATGAATTGCTCGATACCGGAATTTTCGACGAAGGCCGCTATTTCGACGTGACGGTCGAATACGCCAAGGCGACGCCGGACGACATACTGATCCGAATCACGATCGATAACCGTGGTCCGGAGGCGGCGAATCTGCATGTGCTGCCGCAGCTTTGGGCTCGCAACACCTGGGATTGGCGACCAGGCATCCCTGAACCCAAGCTGAGCCTGTCCGACGGCGGCGTGGCCGCGTGGCACAATCGTATGCCGGAGCGGCGGCTGGACATCGACAGCAGCGCGAACTGGCTGTTCTGCCGCAACGAAACCAATACTAATTATCTATACGGCGACGATGCCGCCGGTCCGTTCAAGGACGGCATCAACGACTATCTCGTGAATGGTCAGACCAACGCCATCGGACACCAGCAGGGCACGAAATGTGCCGCCCACGCGGTGCTGAGGCTGGCAGCGGGCGAACGGCATGTCATGCGGCTGCGCTGGTATCCAGCGGCTGTGAAGGAAGATGCGTTTGCTGATCATGATGAGCTGTTTGCGGCTCGTCTGGCCGAGGCGGACGCCTTCTACGCGACGCTGCAGTGGAACGTGACCGATCCCGATGCCCGGCTGGTGCAGCGTCAGGCGCTGGCAGGCATGCTGTGGTCAAAACAATTCTATCGTTACGATGTGCGCCGCTGGCTGATGGGTGATCCGCTGCAACCATCGCCGCCCCCGGAACGAGAAGCGATCCGGAACGGCGACTGGCAGCATCTCAACAATCGCGACATTATCTCGATGCCGGACACCTGGGAATATCCCTGGTATGCATCCTGGGACCTGGCGTTTCAGGCAGTCACCTTTGCGCTGATCGACCCCGAGTTCGCCAAACAGCAGCTGCTGTTGCTGACCCACGAATGGTTCATGCACCCGAACGGATCGTTGCCCGCTTACGAATGGGCATTTGGGGATGTCAATCCGCCGGTGCATGCGTGGGCCGCATGGCGCGTGTTCCGAATGGATGCGGGGTTGCGTGGTTCGCCGGACTTCGAATTCCTGGAGCGTGTCTTCCACAAGCTGATGATGAATTTCACCGGCTGGGTGAACCGCCAGGATGTAGAGGGGCGCAACGTCTTTCAGGGCGGCTTCCTTGGGCTCGACAATATCGGCGTGTTCGACCGCAGCCAGAAGCTTCCTGTAGCGGGCCGAATTGACCAGTCGGACGGCACATCCTGGATGGCGATGTACGCTCTCAACATGATGCGCATCTCGCTGGAGCTTGCCACGCGCAATCACGTCTATGAGGCAACCGCCACGAAGTTCTTCGAGCATTTTCTGGCGATCGCCGAGGCGATGACGCGTCAGAACGGGCGGCGCGGCTTGTGGGACGAGGTCGACAGGTTCTATCACAATGTCCTGCAGCGCCCGGATGGTTCGGCCATTCCGTTACGCTTCTTCTCCCTGGTCGGGTTGTTTCCGTTGTTCGCGGTGGAGGTGCTCGAACCCGAAACGGTCGCGCGGTGTCCGGAGTTCGCCGAACGGCTGCAGTGGGTGCTGACGCATCGGCCGGATCTCGCGGCGCTGGTTTCACATTGGGATGTGGAAGGGCAGGGGTCGCGGCGTCTTCTGTCGTTGCTGCGTGGCAGCCGGATGAAGGCGCTGTTGCGGCGGATGCTGGACGAGACAGCGTTCCTGTCGCCCTATGGCGTACGGAGCGTTTCGCGCTTGCATCTTGATCACCCGTTCGAACTCGATCTGGATGGGCAGCATTTCAGCATCGGTTATGTGCCGGGTGATAGTAACAGCCGAGCTTATGGCGGTAATTCGAATTGGCGTGGGCCGGTATGGATGCCGGTCAATTTCATGCTGGTCGAGGCGTTGTATGGATTCCATCGTTACTATGGCGATGATTTCCAGGTAGAGTATCCAACCGGCTCAGGCGTGACCTTGAGCCTGCGCGAGATCGCCGACGAATTGGCGGCGCGGCTGACCCGGCTGTTCCTGCGGGGGCCGGATGGAAAGCGGCCGGCCTTCGGCGCGTCGACTTTGCAACAGGACGATCCGTATTTCCGCGACAACGTGCTATTTCACGAATTCTTCCATGGCGACACCGGCAAGGGGCTCGGTGCCTCGCATCAGACCGGCTGGACTGGATTGGTGGCTCTACTGCTGCATGGGAGAGAGGAGGACGATCCTACGCGAATGGACATGCCGACGGGGGAAGGTCAGCATGGATGATGCGGGGGGTGCGGCTATACTTTAAGTCAGGTTTCCCGGGGGCTCGGCGTCTCCCTCCGATAGTTCCAGGAGGGTGTGGGTAACGGATACAAGCTCTGCCAATTGGGCCCGCGTTACGGCCGCATCCAATCGTCCATGGGCAGCATCATTTCGCAACTGTCCAAGAGTACGAAGCGCGTCGGCTTCCCCAGGCGTGATGTAGCCTTCTGACGCAAGTTTCTCCAGAAGACGTTCGGGGGTCTGCGGTCGTCCGAGAGTTTCGGGTATCAACCCTCGCGCCGCGGCTTCGAACACCGACCAACCAGTCAATAGAGCAGGAACCGGCCCTGCCTCGTCGAAAATCTCCAGCAAGCGGTCCAGGTTCTCGAGAACAAGCTTCCGTGGTGGCACCGCTATCGTCCGTTCGGCATTTTGCGTCGGCGCATATATGATGCGAAGTTCCCACTCAGGATGCGACGAGAACAGCTCCTGCAATCTCTGGATGTGCGGTTCCGCTTGGCTGGAACGTGATTTCACCTCGATGGCAAGCTTCTTGTCCGCCTTCATCGCAATGGCGTCGGGCTGATATCCCTGCATGAAGGGAGGTAGTATCGAACGCGAGGGGTGTAGGAAGACCTGGAACCCCTCTGCTTCAAGGTTCGGCAGAAGCATCTGCAATATTGCAGCATCAGATGGTGACTGCGCCCATGACATCAAACGAGTCCCTCGGCCGGATCATCGGATAGTCGCACATAAAGCAAGGGTTTGTCCCCCTCGATTGCGCTCGATAGGGTTGCCGATGGCGCGCTGAATTGGAAGATCCTATCGCGTTCGAATTTCTGTGCCCAAACGCGCTCAACTTGTTTATCATCAAAGTAGATGTGCCGGCAAAGGGCATCAAGGATCGGCTTCACGATATTGTCTATATCCCCCTCCATCTCCGCCGCCGGAAAGTAGAAAAGCGTTATCGCGATCGGAACATCAGTGGCAAAATGGCCCTCGGGGAGACAGGCGTAGCTTGCGTGTCTGACACGGTCCTTCCATGCAGCCTTCGACTCCGCCCGCTTGGCCTGAAACGATACCGGTGTCCCTGAAACAAGGAACTCCAGGGGAAAGGCAATCTCGACCGACATTGGCTGACCAACCTCTCGGCCTGCGAAATCGGGAATGGTCATTACCGCGATATTCCGCGCCTATCCCGCCTTCGCCAACTGTTGCTCCACCAGTGTCGCCCACCATGACGCCCCCACCGGTAAAATCTCATCGTTAAAGTCGTATCTTGGATGATGCAGCAGCGGATCGTTTGTCCCTCGAGCACCACCGAGCATCAAGTAAGCACCCTGCTTGGCCTTCAGCATGTAAGCGAAATCCTCGCCACCCATCGTGGGTGCCCGCATCTCCCTTACCGCCTCGGTTCCGGCGACAACTCTTGCCGCGTCCATCGCCAGCGCCGTTGCCTCGGCGTCGTTCACCGTGGCCGGCGCGTGGCGGAAAAACCGCACCTCCGCCGAAGCCCCGAAACTCTCCGCGATTCCCTTCACGAGTTGCAGCATCCCGGTCTCGATCTGGTCCCCGACTTCAGGCCGATACCATCGTGCCGTGCCCTTCATCACCACTCGTTCCGGGAGGATATTGTACGCGTCGCCGCCCGAGATGCTGCCAATCGAAACCACGCCGCCTTCGATCGGTTCAATCGATCTTGAAACGATCGTCTGCAGCGCGCCGATGATCTGTGCCGATACAACGATCGGGTCGATGCCCTGGTGCGGCGACGCCCCGTGGCTGCCGAGCCCGGTTACCACGATATCGAAGAAGCCCACCGCCGCCATCACCGGGCCAACTCGCCACAGAAACGTGCCGGCCTTCGCCTCCGGCCAGTTGTGCAGCCCAAACACCTTGTCCATGCGGGCAGCGATCAAACAAACCGTCCTTCACCATCATGTTGGCGCCGCCCTCGAATTCCTCCGCCGGCTGGAAAATCAGATACACCGTGCCGTCGAAGTTGCGCGTCTCCGAGAGGTACTTTGCCGCCCCAAGCAGCATGGTTGTATGGCCATCGTGTCCGCAGGCATGCATCACGCCAGGGTTTTGGCTGGCATGCGCCAGACCGGTCTCCTCATGGATCGGCAGCGCATCCATGTCCGCCCGCAGGCCGATCGCCCGCTCCGACGATCCAGCCCGGATTACCCCGACGACGCCGTGAGTCGCCATCCCTGTGATGATCTCATCCACCCCGAATTCCTCGAGTTTCGCACGCACTAGGCCCGAGGTCCGCGCCTCCCGCATCGACAGTTCAGGGTGGGCGTGCAGATCGCGCCGCCACGCGGTCATCGCGGGATGCAGTGCGGCGATGCTGTTGATGATGGGCATATCGGGATCCGAATGTGACATCCTATTCCTGGTGCGACGCGAAGGTGAGCGCAAGCCCTTTCGCTAACGGTATCGGATCGACCGAGAGCAGCGCCCGCATCGGGCCGATGTCGAACGCCTTGTCCTCCACAAGGCGGCGGATTTCCTCGGGTTGCACCGGTGGGAGTGCCTTGACATGCCGCGTCAGACGAGCCGCGAAAATCAGCGGTGCCGCGGGGAAGGGCAGAATGAGAGGCTTCCGAAGTCCTGCTGCCGTCGCCACGGCGCGAACGAATTCCGTGTATCGAACCGGCTCCGGCCCTGCGATCACCAGGCTGGCTGGTCCGTCCCAACTCCGCGCCAGAGCTGCTTGGATGCAACGCGTCACATCGGACTGATGGATCGGCTGCACGAGGAAACGACCGCCGCCGGGCAGAGGCATCACCGGCAGGCGCCGCAGCAGCCTGGCCAGACGCTGCACGTTGTCTTCGCCCTGCGCGCCGTAGATCATCGTCGGGTGCAGCATGACCCCGGATCGGCCGGAGGCCAGAAGAGCCGCCTCCCCAGTCAGCACGCCATTACCGTGGGCATCCGGCCATCGGGTGAATTTGCGTGTGCTGCCGAGCAGGACCAGTGCGGCCAATTCGGGCGCCACGGTGAGGATCGCTGGCGTATGTCGCGCATGCGCACAGGAAACCACCCGCGTTGCGTCGGCCAGCGCGTCTCGCAAGGCTTTTTGGTCACGCAGGTCCGCCCGCCGCGCTCCGCCGGGTAGCCTGGCCGCCGCCCATTTCTCCGGGTTCCGCACGATCGGCACCACCGGGACGCCCTCGGCGAGCAAGCCGCGGCACAGCGCCAGCCCGGACCGGCCGGTCGCGCCTATTACATGAACAGGATCCGTCATCACCGCTGAAGCGCATATCCCGCACAGCGAGACAAGCCTCTCGCGCGTCCCCGCCGTTTCGCTTAGAGTATGGCAAGCACCGAGAGGCTGACAAAATGACGATCCAACGACGCACCATGCTTGGCGCGGCCGCTGCAACGGCCTTGACCGCGACCCACCGCACCCGCGCCCAGACCAGACCGGTCGTAAAGATAGGGGTCATGAACGACCAGTCCGGGCCTTATCGCGATGTGAACGGCCCAACCAGCGTCATCTGTGCCCGGCAAGCGGTCCAGGAATTTGCCGCCGGCGATTTCGACGTCGAAGTATTGTCCGCGGACCATCAGAACAAGCCGGACGTCGCCGTCTCCCTGGCCCGCGAGTGGTTCGACCAACGCGGCGTGGACATCATCATCGACATCGCCGCGACTTCTTGCGCTTTGGCCTTGGCGTCGATTGTCAAAGCGAAGAACAAGATCATGATCGCCTGCAGCACGGCGTCATCCGATGTCACGGGCAAAGCCTGCACGCCCAATTCGATGCATTGGGTGTTCGACACCTACATGGAAGCAAAGTCTACCGGAGGTGCCATGGTAAAGGCCGGCGGAGATACCTGGTATTTCATCACGCCGAACTACGCCTTCGGCGAAGCGACGCAGCGCGACACCACCCGGTTTGTGGAGGCCGCTGGCGGTAAGGTTCTCGGATCCCAGGTCTATCCGTTCCCGGAAACTACGGATTTTTCGGCGTTTTTGGTCAGGGCGCAGGCGTCGGGTGCGAAAATCCTGGGTATTTGCGGCGCTGGCGCCGACCTGATCAACATCATCAAACAGGCGCACGAATTCGGCCTGACGCAGACGATGAAGCTGGCGGCCATGGTCGCCTACACCACTGACATCCACTCCATCGGGATCGACTTGGCCGCCGGCACTCGTCTATCGGAAACCTATTACTGGGACTACAACGATCGAACCCGCGCGTTTCAGAATCGCATCCAGTCGAAAGTGACCTTATGGCCCAACATGGCGCAGGCCGGCGACTACTCCTGCACCCTACACTACTTGAAGACGGTGAAGGATATGGGCGCCGCACAAGCCAAGACCGACGGTGCCGCGACGGTGGCTCGCATGAAGGCGATTCCCACCGACGACGACTGTTTTGGGCCTGGCAAAATCCGTGAGGATGGTCGCAAAATCCATCCTGCTTACCTGTTCGAGGTCAAGCAGCCGTCGGAAAGCAAACACGAATGGGACCTGTACAAGCTCATTAGTACTACGCCGGCAGACGACGCGTTCCGCCCATTGTCCGACAATGCGTGCCCGCTGGCCAAGGCCTGAGACTTCACCGCAAACCAGCACGACGATCGCGCAAATTGCGGTAGAAAGTTTAAGCGGCCGTGGCATCTCCCGTAAATGCCGAGAACCGGATCATTTCCCGGACCGAACCGCCGCCGAGCTTCCGCTGGGGTCGATCCGACGCCGCTGGTTCGCCGGAAACTCGGCTACTTCTTCTACCGTCCGCCACGGACGCTCCGCTGCCGGCCGCAGATCCGACGGCACCGGATTGATCGCCGGCTGTGGCGCTGGGCGTGCGGAATTTGCGATCATAGCCCCGGTGTCGGGCCGGTTATAAATGAAGCCATATGTCGGATATACGGATCCGAAGGTGCCATCGCGGCTAAGTTCGACCCGTACCGCCGACCAGTTATTAGCCTCGGAGACATCCACCACCGCCACATTACGCGAGATCCGGCCAGGGGTGCCGCCGCTCGGCCAGTTTGCGTGATCGACGACGACCTCGCGGGCGTTCACCACCTGTTTTACGACAGCAACATGACCGAGACGCATCCGGCCATTTGAGCGGAAATCGAGGACACTGCCGGTTTCGGGCTGGTCGCCCCGCGCGTAGAGACCCTGGGAATTGTTCCACCATTGCCACGCATTACCGGCGACCTTGATACCTGAAACCTGCCGCGCATAGGGAACGCAGGAAACATAAGACCGCGTCGCGCCCAGTACCACGCTGGGTGAAACCTTGCCGTCCAATGAAATGTGGGAGCTGATCGCATGCGGGCCATAGGAGGCGGTCGGCTTCAATGCGTCATCGCCGGAGTTGCCGGACTGAGCGGCCTGTGCACTGTCTACAATGGCCGAACAACTGAACAGGAGCGCGGAGCTCAAGAGCCATGCCTTCGTTCCCGTTCCAAGTGTCCGCATCGAATCCGACTCCACCAATAACTGGTTGATAAGCCGGTTCTAGCAGGCGGGTTGCAATCCGGAGCGGACCTCAAGGGCCCAAAATCTGTTAGTATGCTTGCTTTTCGTTATTTCTGGCAGCTGCCGGCTTCCAGGAATGGGATAATAAGCCTAAATTCTGGATCTTAATGTTGATGCGTTAAAGAAAAAACCACACGTGTGGCATTTGTGCATCGATTCGGTGTCGCCCATTTCGCTGCGATCCGGGTTGGGTTTGTCTCATGCCGTGGTACATCCGCGAGTAGTTGACTGCCCCAGAATGGCCCGAGAAAAAGGATGCTCAAACGCGGAAGGACCTTTGCCCCTCATGGACAGCGAAGCAGTGCGCCTCGTCCGGATCGGCGACATCGAGATCGGTAACGATCGGCCGTTCGTCCTGATCGCCGGACCTTGTCAGATTGAGTCCCGAACCCATGCGCTGGAGGTCGCCCATGCCCTGCGCGAAATTTCCGCACGTACCGGCGTGCCGATCATTTACAAGTCCAGCTACGACAAGGCGAACAGGACCAGCGCCTCAGCCGCCCGCGGGATCGGCATGGAGGCGGGTCTTGCAATCCTCAACGATGTCCGCGAGGCAACCGGCCTACCGGTTCTGACCGATGTCCATGCCCCAGATCATTGCGCGGTGGCGGCGCAGGCGGTGGACGTTTTGCAAATCCCCGCTTTCCTATGCCGCCAGACAGACCTGTTGCTGGCAGCTGGAGAAACCGGCCGGGCAATCAACGTGAAGAAGGGCCAATTCCTGGCCCCGTGGGACATGGTCAACGTCGCGGCCAAGATCGCCGGGACCGGCAACCACAACATCCTGCTGTGCGAGCGCGGTGCCAGCTTCGGCTACAACACCTTGGTCAGCGACATGCGCAGCCTGCCGATCATGGCCCGCACCGGCTATCCGGTGGTGTTCGACGCCACCCACTCGGTGCAGCAGCCAGGCGGGCAGGGGACGTCGTCGGGCGGTCAACGAGAGTTCGCGCCCGTGCTTGCCCGCGCCGCGCTCGCCGTCGGGGTCGCTGCGGTGTTCATCGAGACCCATCAGGATCCCGACCGAGCCCCTAGCGACGGCCCCAACATGATCCCCTTGGATCAGATGGAGGCACTGATCGCGCGTCTCGCCGCCTTCGATCGGCTGGCGAAGCAGGGTGCATGATGCAGTTGCATCCCGTCTTGACCAAATCCTCGTCGGGCCCTTGCTTCCCGGCGCCGCGCTCGAGCCGGTTCGCTTCGGCCGAGCGGGACTGACTTGATCCATATGTTCACATACGGACTGGCGCCTAGACTTCGGGCTGCGCTACTCAGCAATTCAGGCGATACACCCGCCGCGCCGTGCCAACGAATATTGCCGCCTTCTCATCAGCAGAGCATCTGGCGGTCGGGCGCTTTAGTGCGTTAAACGCAACTTTCCCACCGTTGCGAATCCGACAGCTGGAACGCCGCAGAAAACTACGGGGTGCCGAGGCCGCTGTCGATTTGTGGTGCTAAAATCGACGCCCTTCTCGAGGACATTTCGTATTGACCGGCTCGACATGGGTGTGCTGGCGTCGGCGTTCAGGGTACGCAATTCGCACCGTTGGCGGCAGAAAATCAAGGCCAGAACCGCGATTTTCGCTTCGGGCACCTCAGACAGCGCTTCGCTCCGCGCCCCGCAATGCTTTGATTTCGATTCATATTTTTTCGTCTAGTGGGAAAGTTGGGCTAGAGAGTTGGGGCCATCGCGACTTGGTATATTACATCAAAGAGGAATTTGATCACCCCAGAAAATCTCCGCTTTTAGCGACTAACTATATCGATCGGTCCGCTTCTTTCGAATCCACTGGCAACGCCGCACTGCCGACCTAGCCGAAAACTACCGTCAGCAGCGCGAGGGATTGACCGCGATGTTGCTTGGAGCGATCGCATTGCGGCTTCCGACCGCATTACGGCAAGCTTCGCCGGCGACCTGCCGCGCGTCAGTCGCGCGATATGGACAGCCCCGCGAGAAGCGGAGCGTACGCGGCGAGCCTGCGGGATACGAACTCCGTGAAGAGCCGCACGCGTTTCGTCTTGCGTGTCTCCCCCTGTGTGAGAAGCCAGAGCGTTCCATAGCATGTGCAGGTCGGTGCCCGGCACCCTCACCAGTAGGGGGTCGGCATCTCCGACGAAGCATCGGCAGTGTCGTCGATCCCAAGCCCCTGCCGTACCGCAACGATCTGCGCCTCGCCGTCCGTGGTCCTGAACGGAACCCCCGTGGTGCGAACCCCACCCTCGCTGGCCCAATCCGGGATTCCATGACTGCTTATGACGATCCACCGGATGGGGTCAGGCGCGCCCGCACGCCACGCGGCTAGTCGATCGCGGGACATGTAGACGCCGCCGAACAGCTCCGGTCCCTTCAGGCCGTGAAGATTGAGCGGCAGGGTTTTGCGGTCGTAGACGACGCGGATCGCCACGTCGGCCTCTCGGTTGGTCAGATTTGCCAGCTCGCCGGACGACAAGATTTCCATCTCGATGTCCGGATGCAGACGCGCGAAATCGGCGAAGTCCGGCATGAGCAGGTGTGTCGCGAGGGTCGGTGCCAGTCGTCACCCGCAGAAGCCCGCGCACGCTCTGGTCGCGCCCGAAGACGCGCGTCTCCAGCTGGTGCGACGACGCTTCCATCTGGTCCGCGAGCTCGAGGACCTCCTCACCCGCTGCCGTCAGGCGGTAGCCCGAAGGCAGCTTTTCGAACATGTGCGCCCCGAGGCGTTCCTCGAGCTGGGCGATGCGTCGCAGCACGGTCGAGTGGTTCACCCCGAGGCGCCCGGCGGCAGCCCGCACCGAGCCTGCCGCGAGCGACGGCAAGAAAGTAGCGAACGTCATCCCAGTCGATCATGGTGCAATCCGGCACCGCGCGGTGCGCCTTCCAAAGCCCGTATCTAACACATCGAACAGCAGTCGCGGGCGGTCATCATAGCTTATGTCGACGAGCGCGGCCTAATTCCGAACGGCGGACACCGATCGTCGCGGCTGGCGTCAGTCGTCCAGCCGGATCGATTTCGCACCACCGATGTGCGCGCTTCTGCACTCAGCGCCTGACTCCGGCGGACCTATGTCGGAGGTTCTCGGGGTGGCTCCCCGAACGACCAAAGACCGAGCCTGAAAGGAGAAGTCATGGGAAAGCTTGAAGGTAAGGTTGCAGTCATCACGGGTGGCGCGACGCGGCATCGGCCGCGCCGCAGCAAAGCGCTTCATCGAGGAGGGCGCCTTCGTCTTCATCTTCGGCCGCCGGCAGGAAGCGCTCGACGCCGCTGTGGCCGACCTCGGGCCCAATGCCCGCGCGGTGAAGGGCTCGGTCTCGGATGAGGCCGACCTCGACCGACTCTACGCGGCGGTGAAGGCCGAGCGCGGAACCCTCGACATCGTCTTCGCCAATGCCGGAGTGGGAAGCCAGCTTAAGCTCGGCGAGATCACCGCCAAGCACATTGACGAAACCTTCGACATCAATGTGAAGGGTACGATCTTCACGGTCCAGAAGGCGCTGCCGCTGATGGGCCAGGGCGGTTCGATCATCCTGACCGGATCGAGCGCCGGCACCACGGGCGCCCCGGCGTTCACCGCCTACAGCGCGAGCAAGGCGGCAGTGCGCAACCTCGCGCGGACCTGGGCGGAGGACCTGAAGGGCACCGGCATCCGGGTAAACGTGCTGTCGCCCGGGGCGATAGCGACCGAACTCGCGACGGAAGCGCTGGGCGAGGAGGGCCTGAAGGCCTACGGCTCGATGACTGCGCTCCAGCGCATGGGCGATCCGGCGGAGGTCGGGGCGGCGGCTGCCTTTCTTGCGTCGTCGGACAGCAGCTTCATGACCGCCAGCGAGGTCGCCGTCGACGGTGGCCTGGCGCAACTCTGACCCCGGCGGTCCCGGCCTGGTCCACACACAACGAAAGAAAAGATCATGAAAAAACTAGAAGGTAAGGTCGCAGTCATCACGGGCGGAAGCAGCGGGATTGGGTTGGCCACAGCCAAGCGCTTCGTGGAAGAAGGTGCGCACGTCGTGATCACCGGGCGACGAGAGAAAGAGCTGAAGGAGGCCGCAGCCTTCATCAAGAGAAACGTTACGACGGTCGTGGGCGACGTGTCGCGCTTGGAAGATCTGGACCGGCTCTATGCCGTCGTGAAAGAGAAACATGGTCACATCGACATTCTCTTCGCGAACGCGGGCGCGGGGACAATCGCACCGCTCGCGGTCGCTACTGAGGCCCATTTTGACCAGACCTTCGATGTGAACGTGAAGGGGCTGTTCTTTACGGTGCAGAAGGCCCTTCCCCTCTTCAAAGACGGCGGTTCGATTATCCTGACCTCTTCGGTCTCGAACGTGTTGGGGGTGCCAGGGTTTAGCGCCTACGCCGCGAGTAAGGCGGCTGTGCGCAACTTCTCGCGCGCTTGGACACTGGAGCTGAAAGACCGCAAAATCCGCGTTAATACGATGAGCCCCGGACCAACCGAGACGCCCGCCTTAGAAACAACGACGGGCCTTACCCCTGAGCAAGCCGAGCAAGCGGCCGCCCAATTTGCTTCACAGATCCCAATGGGTCGCAGGGGCAAGCCAGAGGAAATCGCGGCTGCCGTCACGTTCCTCGCCTCCGATGAAAGTTCTTTCATCACCGGCGTGGATCTCGCCGTCGATGGAGGCATGGCGCAGGTCTGACCCCGGCATCAACACGAGATCGGAGAAACATTATGAGCTATTCAATTATCGGCTTCGGCAATATCGGCCAGGCTCTTGCCAAGGCGTTTGCCCGCAACGGCATCGAAGTTTCCGTTGCAACCACGCGTGACCCGGAAAGCTTTGCGGCCGATGCGGCCGCGATCGGACCCACGATCATCCCCAAAACACTGGCGGACGCCGTCAAGGCGGACATCATCTTTTTGGCTGTCCGTTTCGAGTCGCACCGAGATGTCGCGAAGGCGCTCGCCACCTGGCAGGGTAAGACCATCGTCGATGTCACCAATGCCTACGGCGTGTCCCCTGAGGAACTGGGAGGACAACCCTCTTCCAAGGCCGTCGCGCAGGCCTTCACAGGCGGTAGACTGGTTAAGGGCTTCAATCATTTGGTCGCTGCCGTTCTTGACCAAGATCCGGCCGTACATGGTGGCAGGAGAGTCGTGTTCCTGGCGAGCGACGATGACGGCGCCGCAGCGGAGATTGGTGCGCTTGCAGAAAATCTCGGTTTCGCGCCGATCAAACTTGGCGGGCTTTCTGAAGGTGGAATGCTTGTGCAGGCGCGCGGAAACAGTTGGGGTCGGCTGATCTTTCAGGACTTGGTCAAGTTCGACAGTAAATCGTGACGGCATGTTATAATATCGCACTCCCTAATCTTCTTTGACCTCAATGGGATCTATCTATGACCTCCGCTTTGAACGACCAGTCGCTTGATCAGATTTTTCGCTCCGCTCGCACCCCCAACGGTTGGGCAGATCGTCCTGTTGAGGACGACACGGTGCGCGAGATCTATGACCTCATGAAATGGGGGCCAACATCTGCGAACAGCAGCCCCGCGCGGTTTGTCTGGGTGCGTAGCGCCGACGGAAAGGCAATGCTCGCCGGGCTTGCTGCAGAACCGAATAAGCCAAAAATTCTACAGGCTCCTGTCACGGTCATCATTGGCCACGATTTGGATTTCGCCGGCGAGCTGCCAAAGCTTTTGCCTCACGCTGCTGAGGTCATGCAGCAGTACTTTGCGGCGCCAGGCGTGGCCGAGGTGACGGCGATGCGAAACGGAACGCTGCAGGGCGCTTACCTCATCGTCGCTGCGCGGGCGTTGGGACTGGACTGCGGCCCCATGTCGGGCTTCGACAATGCCGGCGTGGATAAGGCCTTTTTCTCTGGCACGCGAATTCAGTCGAACTTCATCTGCAGCATCGGCTACGGCGATCCAGCTTCCGTGTTTCCGCGCAATCCTCGCCTTAGTTTTGAGGAGGCCGGTCGCTGGGCCTAACCATGGAGTAGATCGAGACACGATCCGATACGAGGAATGGAGAAGTTTCTATGAGCACCCAAGAGAATGTCCAGATTGTGAAGGATTTCTTCGCAGCAATTGGCGCCTTCAATAAGCAAGATCTGCTGGCGTTGGTTGCCGAAGATATTGAGTGGATCATTCCCGGCGAGGACTGGCCGCTGGCCGGCACGCACCGCGGGCACGCGGAATTGGCGGCTGTGCTTAAGAAGGCGTCTGAAGAGGTGGAAACGACATACCCAAAGCCCCCAGAATTCGTGGCGCAGGGAGACCGGGTCCTGGTCGTCGGCGTCGCTACGGGGAAAATCAAAGCCACGAATAAGCCGTTCAAGGACGATTGGGTCTTCGACATTACCGTTCGCAATGGCAAGCTGACGAAGATCCGTGAGTATATCGACACGCAAGCCCTGGCGCGGGCTTCGGAGATGGACGCGTCCGGGCTGGCGTAGCGCTGGCCATCTGCGGCCATCGGGCTGCGGTAGACGGTGGATCAGCCGTGGATCGCCGCTCGCACGCCGCGCGCTCGTCAAATGCCCCAACCGTAAAGGACATCCCGATGTACGACCAATCCAAGCTATCCGAGTTGATCCAGTTCGCACGAGTCGATGCGGGCTCCACCGTCATCGACATTTACCCAGGCGACGGCGACTGGACCCGTCTCTTCTCCGACATCGTGGGACCCGAAGGACGGGTCTACAGCTTCGTGCCGGCCGAAGTCGCCCACTTCAAGAACGATCCGGTCGGCCGCATGCGGACGCTCGCGAAGGAGCCGGGCCGAGAGAACGTCGAAGCCGTCTCGGCGGACCTCGTTGCGATGCCGGAGGTCACGCAACCAGCGGATGTCATGTGGCTGCACCTGTTCTACCACGATCTCCACACCGCGCTGATCCAGGCCAGGGGCGCGACGGCGGCTCACTTCAATCGAGCTGTCTACGAGCGGCTGAAGCCCGGTGGGTCCTACGTCATCGTAGACCACGCCGCCGCCGTTGGGGCGGGCACGAGCGATGCCCAGTCGCTGCATCGGATTGAGCCTGCATCCGTTCGCGAGGAGGTGGAGGCGGCCGGCTTCGTACTGGTCGCGGAAAGCGCCATGCTCGCGAACAAGGACGATCCGCACTCGATCAAAGTGTTCGATCCCTCGATCAAGGGCGAGACCGATCGCTTCGCCTATCGGGATTGGCTTGGCCACAGCCAAGCGCTTCGTGGAAGAAGGTGCGCACGTCGTGATCACCGGGCGACGAGAGAAAGAGCTGAAGGAGGCCGCAGCCTTCATCAAGAGAAACGTTACGACGGTCGTGGGCGACGTGTCGCGCTTGGAAGATCTGGACCGGCTCTATGCCGTCGTGAAAGAGAAACATGGTCACATCGACATTCTCTTCGCGAACGCGGGCGCGGGGACAATCGCACCGCTCGCGGTGGCTACTGAGGCCCATTTTGACCAGACCTTCGACGTGAACGTGAAGGGGCTGTTCTTTACGGTGCAGAAGGCCCTTCCCCTCTTCAAAGACGGCGGTTCGATTATCCTGAACTCTTCGGTCTCGAACGTGTTGGGGCTGCCAGGGTTTAGCGCCTACGCCGCGAGTAAGGCGGCTGTGCGCAACTTCGCGCGCGCTTGGACGCTGGAGCTGAAAGACCGCAAAATCCGCGTGAATACGATGAGCCCCGGACCAATCGAGACCCCCGCCTTAGAGACAACGACGGGCCTTACCCCTGAGCAAGCCGAGCAAGCGGCCGCCCAGTTTGCTTCGCAGATCCCAATGGGTCGCAGGGGCAAGCCAGAGGAAATCGCGGCTGCCGTCACGTTCCTCGCCTCCGATGAAAGTTCTTTCATCACCGGCGTGGATCTCGCCGTCGATGGAGGCATGGCGCAGGTCTGACCCCGGCGTCAACACAAGATCGGAGAAACATTATGAGCTATGCAATTATCGGCTTCGGCAAGATCGGCCAGGCTCTTGCCAAGGCGTTTGCCCGCAAGGGCATCGAAGTATCCGTTGCAACCACGCGCGACCCGGAAAGCTTTGCAGCCGATGCGGCCGCGATCGGACCCACGATCATTCCCAAAACACTGGCGGAAGCCGTCAAGGCGGACATCATCTTTTTGGCTGTCCGTTTCGAGTCGCACCCGGATGTCGCGAAGGCGCTGCCGACCTGGAAGGGAAAGACCATCGTCGATGTGACCAATGCCTACGGCGTGCCCCCTGAGAAACTGGGAGGACAACCTTCTTCCAAGGTCGTCGCGCAGGCCTTCACTGGCGCAAGACTGGTCAAGGGCTTCAACCATTTGGTCGCTGCCGTCCTTGACCAAGATCCGGCCGTACATGGTGGCAGGAGAGTCGTGTTCCTGGCGAGCGACGATGACGGTGCCGCAGAGGAGATTGGTGCGCTTGCGGAAA
Organism: uncultured Pseudomonadota bacterium; assembly: GCA_963832865.1. Classification (GTDB taxonomy): domain Bacteria; phylum Pseudomonadota; class Alphaproteobacteria; order Acetobacterales; family Acetobacteraceae; genus Rhodopila. The sequence goes on along the minus strand of CAWHWH010000036.1, from coordinate 9,436 downwards.
ATCTCGGTTTCGCGCCGATCAAACTTGGCGGGCTTTCGGAAGGTGGACTGCTTGTGCAGGCGCGCGGAAATAGCTGGGGTCGGCTGATCTTTAAGGACCTGGTCAAGTTCGACTGATGAATCGTGATCGCATGCTATAAGATCGCATTCCCTAATCTTCAATGATCTGAATGGGGTTTATCTATGACTTCCGCTTTAAACGATCAGTCGCTTGATCAGATTTTTCGCTCCGCTCGCACCTCCAACGGCTGGGCAGATCGTCCCGTTGAGGACGATACGGTGCGCGAGATCTATGACCTCATGAAATGGGGGCCAACATCTGCGAACAGCAGCCCCGCGCGGTTTGTCTGGGTGCGTAGCGCCGACGGAAAGGCAACGCTCGCCGGGCTTGCTGCGGAACCGAATAAGCCGAAAATTCTGCAGGCTCCCGTCACGGTCATTATCGGCCACGATTTGGATTTCGCCGGCGAGCTGCCAAAGCTTTTGCCTCACGCTGCCGAGGTCATGCAGCAGTACTTTGCGGCACCAGGCGTGGCCGAGGTGACGGCCATGCGGAACGGAACGCTGCAGGGCGCTTACCTCATCGTCGCTGCGCGGGCGTTGGGACTGGACTGCGGCCCCATGTCGGGCTTCGACAACGCTGGCGTGGATAAGGCCTTTTTCTCTGGCACGCGAATCCAGTCGAACTTTATCTGCAGCATCGGCTACGGCGATCCAGCTTCCGTGTTTCCGCGCAATCCTCGCCTTAGTTTTGAGGAGGCCGGTCGCTGGGCCTAACCATGGAGTAGATCGGACACGATCCGATCCGAGGAATGGAGAAGTTTTTATGAGCACCCAAGAGAATGTTCAGATTGTGAAGGATTTCTTTGCAGCAATAGGCGCCTACAATAAGCAAGATCTGCTGGCGCTGGTTGCCGAAGATATTGAGTGGATCATTCCGGGCGAGGACTGGCCGCTGGCCGGCACGCACCGCGGGCACGCGGGATTGGCGGCTGTGCTTCAGAAGGCGTCCGAAGAGGTGGAAATGACATACCCAAAGCCCCCCGAATTCGTGGCGCAGGGAGACCGGGTTCTGGTCGTCGGCGTCGCTACGGGGAAAATCAAAGCCACGAATAAGCCGTTCAAGGACGACTGGGTCTTCGACATCACCGTTCGAAATGGCAAGGTGACGAAGATCCGGGAGTACATCGACACGCAAGCACTGGCGCGGGCCTCGCAGATGGACGCGTCCGGGCTGGCGTAGCGCTGGCCATCTGCGGCCATCGGGTCGGGGTAGACGGTGGATCAGCCGTGGATCGCCCTCGCACGCCGCGCGCTCGTCGAATGCCCAACCGTAAAGGAGATCCCGATGTACGACCAATCCAAGCTATCCGAGTTGATCCGGTTCGCACGAGTCGATGCGGGCTCCACCGTCATCGACGTTTACCCAGGCGACGGCGACTGGACCCGTCTCTTCTCCGACATCGTGGGACCCGAAGGACGGGTCTACAGCTTCGTGCCGGCCGAAGTCGCCCACTTCAAGAACGATCCGGTCGGCCGCATGCGGACGCTTGCGAAGGAGCCGGGCCGAGAGAACGTCGAAGCCGTCTCGGCGGACCTCGTGGCGATGCCGGAGGCCACGCAACCAGCGGATGTCCTGTGGCTGCACCTGTTCTACCACGATCTCCACACCGCGCTGATCCAGGCCAGGGGCGCGACGGCGGCCGACTTCAATCGAGCCGTCTACGAGCGGCTGAAGCCCGGTGGGTCCTACGTCATCGTCGACCACGCCGCCGCCGTCGGGGCGGGCACGAGCGACGCCCAGTCGCTGCATCGGATTGAGCCTGCATCCGTCCGCGAGGAGGTGGAGGCGGCCGGCTTCGTACTGGACGCGGAAAGCACCATGCTCGCGAACAAGGACGATCCGCACTCGATCAAGGTGTTCGATCCCTCGATCAAGGGCGAGACCGATCGCTTCGCCTATCGGTTCGTGAAGCCCTGACAGCAAGTCATCCGCCTCTACAGAAGAGGCCAGCTCGTTCAAGCCTGGAAGGAGTTACGACTTCGACACAGCCGCGCCCGGGTATGAAGTCCGTGCAGACTAAGTCATGATCCCAAGGTCCGGAAGCGGCGAGGCGCTTCGGCGTCCGCCAGCCGCCCACCGGCGCGAAGCACGAACACCGCGCCCGGCGAACGGGACGGAACCGCTAGCGCCACGCAATTTTAACACATTCGCGCCACTGCCACCACAAACGTAGTAGCATCGTCGAAGGAGGCTAACTAATGGTCACGCCCGCATCGAACTCGCCGAGTGCTTTGGATATGGCCGAGGTGCTGCATTATCCGGACGGCCGCCGCGAACATCGCTTTCCAGATCCCGCCGCCGGGGCTGCCGCCGCGGTGGAGAAGGCGCAATGGGACGCGTTCTACGCCCAGCAGGCGGCAGAGAAAGAGCATGCCGATACGATCGCGGCCCGGGTGCGAGAGGCAATCGAGGCTGGGCCGCCAGGAGACGACACAGGATCGGCGCTTGAACGCCACCTGGCTTGGATCCGGCAGGCCCAACGACGGGCAGTTGCGGCCGAGGCACGATGCAGCGAGGCCGAAGCAATGGCAGCCAGACACGAGGCGGCGAAGGAGGCCTGACGGACCCGCCACCATCACTGCCGAGGTTTACGAAGCCGCGCAGGCGTGGGTTCGCTACGCGACATCTCGTGATCCGGAGGACGATGACCTAAGGCCGATGCCGGACACGCGGCAGGCTGCGCTGGCAGACCTTGAGACGGAGATCGCCACCACCAGGATGTTGCACGACGTCCTGCCGTTGGCGCGGCTCGAAGCCGATGTCGCCGCCGGCGTGCTCGCCGGCTTGGAACTAATGCTGCCGTTCAAGCGAGCGGAAGCGGTGATCGCGAAGGAATTCGCCCGAGGCTGACGACGCTGCTCGACAATGCAGTTGCCGACATCGAACGTATATACAGCCATATGGCCGCGCTGGACGTGCTGACACAGCCCGACTGGGAGCAGAGCATGGCGTTGCAGGCCCTGGGTGTAGAGCGACCACGGAAGCTTGTAAGAACACCGGCGACGTGTCTCTTCCTTCCGTTCGTGGTCGTAAAGTCTCCCCACCCAGGTTAGGCGGATGCGTGCGCGACGACCCGCTATCGTGCGGCGAGTGCCGCATCCGGCACCGCGGTCGCGCTAATCCCCGGCAACCTCGCGCCACTGCCCCCGACGGCGACAGCCCGCCGCCTTCATCTCTCGGGCGCTGCGAATTTGGAAGGGCGAGTAAAGTGGCAATAACATCCGCCAGGTTGATGGTTGAGCGCTGTTCTTGCGGCGCAACAGCGTGCACATGCAGCACGCGTCCCCTCAACGACAGCAAGTTAACTGGAGTAAAAGCAATGACAGCTATAGACCGGGTTGTTAATGTCAACGCCCAGGCATACCGCTTGTTTAATCAAATAGGATTAAAACCGCCAGACAGTGGACAATTCGACCCAGCCGGTCTGGACGAACGACTTGAGGGGTTGGACGTTAATACCAGGTGGCGGTTAAGGGGCACTTGCGCGACTGCGGATTACTACCGAGGGGCCGGATGATCCCTGAGAGCGTATCTGCCTCAGCGTCTGCGACCCTATCGCCGGCCGCTGCCTTTGAGTCGCTGCCGGGGCCGCTACAGCACGTCATGCGCAAGGGCGGATTGACCCAAGAACTCACCGAAGCCGGCGGGATTTCCGTCACACATCTCAAAGCGGCAAGCCAAAAAATGGATGTGTCCATCGGATATTCCTTAAGCACAATCTAGGCAGGCTAGGCCGGTTGCGGGCCGCCTAACAGGAGCAGGACCGCATGTTGTCCGACATTCACACCAGCTCGCATTGGCCAAAGCACGAGGCGCCCGTTCAGCAGCCAAAGCGTCCGGGTCGCGGCGATACCACGGCAACGAGTGCCATGTGCCTGGGCATGGCTGCCTGCGATACACGGCGAGCGGCAGGTGTGTCGCCTGCGTGCGCGAACGCGTCTAAAAGATGTTGGCGTATAGGAACAGGCCAGCCGGCATGTCCTATCACCTCAACGAACGTTTGAAAGGGAAAGTAAAAATGACGGCCAAACATCCATACCCCGACGCGCCTAACAGTTGGCCAGAGCGTGATGACAGCCCGTATCTACAGGGCGGGAAAAATGAGGGCGAGAAGCTAGATCCGGCAGGGCTCCCGCCGTCTGGCACCCAACCGATGCCTCCGGCGCCCGACCCCATCAATCGTGGCGTTGACGACTAAATTTGATGAGTGAATTGCCGCCGTGGCATCTTTTCATGATGCATGCGTGTCGATGACGCGGCGGCGGTGTGGCTTCCACTTCTCCTCCACTAGACGACTTCGATCCGGTTCCACCGTTTTTCCTCGGCCAGGCCCGCGCCGCACGGACGCATTTCCACGCATCTGTCGCGGTGTCGCCAGTGATGAAGTTCATCGCCGTCAATGCCCGCCGCGGCGCTGGCGGTCCGCGCATTCTTGATTTCACCGAGGCCCGATGGCGTAGATTGCCCGCCGCCGGTCTGGTCCTGCAGACGATCGAGCGCAGTGCCACGGTGCTCTCAATCCGCGACGTGCGTGCCAGCGGTCGATCATGTGTTGTCGCGCGAGGCATGGGGCGATGCCCAGGAGGGCGGCGTTTGCTTGTGCGACAACTGGCTGCGCCTAGCGCGGCCGCGAGGGTTCGCGTCCGGTGCCGGATCCTTGCCCCTCAGTTTGCATTCAATGGGCCGTTGGTTCCAGCGTCAGCTAGGTGGAGCGGGCAACATCGAGGCGTTGACGCAGGAACTCGCCCGCCTGGCCGAAGTGGCACCAGCGTTGCTTGCTGGTCGCGAGCCTGATCTTCATGTCGAGACACCCAGCGGCGCATGGCACGGGCATGTTGCGCTTGATGTCGACGCGAAACGGACGCCGTGGGTCAATGTCAGGACGTTTTATTGAGTGAGGCAGCATGCGCCGCACTAAATTCCCCACACCTGAGCCGTCACCGCTGCCTCCGCCAGTGGCAACTCAGGGTCACCCGCCCATTTGTTCAAAACTGGACGCTAGCGGTGCCATTCAATTCTGCTTACCTTCAGACCGGTTCTGAACGAGGGTTTTGAAAGGAATTTGCTGAATTCCATCGTCGGGAACCTCTCATGCGCAAACGACCGTCGTTTATGCACGCCTTTCCGCAACATAGCGGCTTGGCAGGAGGCCGTAACGCGTGACCGCACTGTGGCGATTGCATATCAGGCCAAAGGGCGGCGAGCATGGCAACGGCGACGCGACCGCCTCAGTGGCCTTTTGCTTGGAAGGGTCGATCATCGGCATGGGATGGGCGGTGCCGGACGAGACCGTGACCCGGTCGGGTGATCTCAAATGGTTCAAGGAGGCAGCTACTCGGACATACAAGCAAAATCTTCTTGGCATTCCGTTTGGACGTTTGCTGAGCAACCGGCGATTGGAGACTTGGTTTGGTTTCGGAACACCGAAGGACGCTTCTACCTCGCCGAGCTACTGGGACCGTGGAAATACGCATATGAGGACGAGGCAGCTATCGCTGCTGACATTGTAAATTTTCGGAAGGCACGCATCATCGAAGTCGGTGTCGCAGATGCAGATTGCCGGGAAGATTAATCGCGTGCTTCCGTCCACCGAAAACCTTCATGGCGATCCGGTCCGCAGGGATGCTGGCCTTTCGGCGAGGTTGGCTGGGTTGCCCTCAAGCGCCGACATCGTGTTCGATCTTTATGAATTCATGACGGATGCAGACATCGAAAACGTGGTCGTCGTCTATCTTCAGGTGATCGGGTGGTATGTGCTGCCGGGCACTCGCACCGCGACTACGGCGCATTACGAATTTGTTCTTGTGAACCGTGAAACAGGAGAGCGGGCCGTCGTTCAGGTCAAGTCTGGCAATACCTCGATCGACGCTTCACATTACGCAAGTGAGGAGAAGGCCTTCCTCTTTGCGGCTTCGGGAAATTATGGTTCGAGCATACCCCCTAACGTGGCCATCATCACCCGACAACAACTGAATAAGTTCATGCGGGAAATGCCGCACCTGCTTCCGCGCGCCGTAACCACCTGGATCGGCATCGCTGGTCTGCCCGCGGAGTAGAGCATCCCGCTTAACGTGCAGTTTTGAACAAAATCGGCAGGTGACCCCATGTTTGCAGCCGAACGACCGAGCGCGGTCATTCACCGCCTGGGCCGCGGCTTCCTCGCTCTGACGATAACGGCTTTCTCGGGCCGCTCCATCGTGGGCACGGGGGGCACGTCCTCCGGCTCCTCGTCCACCTCTTCAGCAGGCCCGGCGTCCGCCTCGCCAATCGCCGCAATTGCCGCCTCCAGGATCTCCCGCATTTGGCCATCCGGTATCGGCACGAAGCGCGATCCGAGCCCGCGGTTTCGGGAGTAGTAGTCAAATTCGGCATGGCGCGCGGCGCGAAGCATCGCGGCGGTTATCTCCATTGGCTCCACTCATTTTCAATGTCACGGCACTTACTCCCTGAGTCGCCACCTGGGACAACGGGGTCACACCTGATGAAATTGATCTTCCTCATACCACGCGGTGCGAATGGGGTGTACCAGACAGTTCGTGGGCGACGCTATCCGAGTCCGAGTGACTCGCGACAACCAATGAAAGACAAACAATGAACAAGACCCTACCGCTGGCCGCTGCGCTCGCGCTTGGCATCACCAGCGCACACGCAGCAGACAAGCCAAAGCCTACCGTTTGGAACACGTATTCGTTCTCCGAACAGGTATGCAAGCAGATCCCCGGGCAACTCGCCACCCCGGTTGGAACCATGGCGTACATCCGCCAGACATATCACGTAGAGCCAGAGACGGAGGATGTCACCGACGACGCCGGCAAAGTCACCAGCGTCATCATCAGCTTCTACATGGCAAAGGACGACAACACTGCCTCGATCCGCATGTTCCGCGCCAAGGCGGACTGCGAGGCCTATGCGGCGGACCAGCGGACGGACACGAAGAAATACGAGTAACTCGCGACACGCACACATTGGGCAGGTGGATGAGACAATCCAAGTGATGCGCAAATACGCCTGACGGTATGATGCCGCATGGAGCCATGCCAGCGATCGGCAGGTCAGGCTGCTTGCTGCAGTGCCGAGCACACAACACGAAGCACGACGATATTCAGCACCGTTAATTCGGTCCACCCCTCTGATTCGGTTCTCGAGCATTCGATCAGCTTGGCCAAGACTTCCCACCAGACGAAAAAATATGACTTGAAATCAAAGCATTGTGGGGCGCAGACCGATTTAGGCACCACACGTGCCAAGGTGGTGGAAGCTCTGACTGAAGTGCGCCGAGCGAAAATCGATGGTCCAGCCTTGATTTTCGACGACCAACTGTGCGAACTGCATTCCTCGAACACCGACGCCAGCACGTCAGCGTCGAGCCGGTCAATGCCAAATGTCCTCGGAAAGGACAGTGATTTTTAGCACCACAAATCGAGAGCGGCCGTAGAAGCCCGCAGTTTTCTGGGGCATTCCGGCTGTCGGATGCGTAACGGTAGGAAAGTTGGGCTTGAGATCGCCTTGGCGCCCAGCTATCCTGGTCGGTCAGCTAAATAAAAAAGGGGGTGGGACCGCCATGACTGCTAGGACAGATGATTACGACGAGATTGTCCGTGTTGTCCAACTCTACATCGATGGATTCAACGACAATGAGGCCAGCAAGTTTCAGGAAGCTTTCCACGAGGACGCCTGGATATTCTACGTCGACGCCGACGGCAACCTTCATAGGAACTTGATCTCAGAGAACTTTGAGAAGTGGGCTATGCCTCCAAGCAGGGGCGTGGTGGGTCGCTTCATCTCGGTAACTCAGGTGGGAGATGCTGCCTCCGTCCAGCTCAGCTTCGACACTGCCTCGGACAAATCCAATGGTTGGATCGACTTTCACAATCTGCTTCGGATCAAGGGGGCCTGGAAGATCACGAACAAAACCGCCACTCACAGCACTAGGTAAATTCCGCGCCCCTCGAAGCAAGAGGTAAGGGGTCATGCAAAAAGTAGTTTGGTTAGTACTAATCACGCTCGGATCAATCACATCCGCTTACTGCGAGGGAAAGACTCAGGGACTTTGGGATATGTCCCGAGTTTCCTGGTATCGGAATCACCCTGACCAGACGACCGAAAAGCTGAAGTGGTGCATTCAGCATAATCAGAGCAATTCCGAATGTGGGGCGGCTATGCAAGCCTGCGGTGAATTGCTTAAAATAATCCACAAGCGACATGCCAGTCGCCTATGGCGCATTGAACCGCGATCACTCGTCGTCTGTCGGCGGCATTCCCCAAAACGGATTGCTTGATGGCCCGTTGTTCACCACACGGCCCTCGGCATCATAGTAGACCGGACCGCCGATGATGAGCCGCATTCCCCGCTCGGCTTCCTCGAGGTTCTGGTGGCGCGATATAAGCCGCCACATGGTCGCCTCCTCGGGCTCGAGGTTCGGCCAGTATTCGTAAAGCTTCTCGCACAGCATGGCCGTGCCGTCGGTGTCGAACTCGATGCAATATGGGGGTGCCTCCCGGAAGAAGCGCCTGGCGGCGTGGCGGCGTTCACCGTCAAGGGCCAGCTCGTCCGCTCGACAGACGGATTCTCCTCTGCGGCCGCAGACGGCATGATGAATGTATCGGCTTCCCAGGCCATCCCTTGCTCCCTATTTTCAGTATCCAGCGCCGTTTCTAAAATCGCGATCCCAGTCCCACTCTTTGGTTCCAATGACCCGGACCCCTCGAAGCGACTTTACGGCGCCTTGCGAACTGATTCGAGAGCTGCCTGTTGCCAAGAAGACGCGGCGTAAACGGGGGCACGACACCAAAATTCCCGGAATTTGGCGCGTTGCACAAAATCCTGCTCGCGGCCTCCGGCCGATCACATTTCCGTCAGCCCGAATTCGCGCGCTCGAACCCGTCGCAATTGCTTCACAACTGAGCATGGGATTGACGGATTCGCTGGCACCGAAGTTGGTGCGGGTTGTGCGCTAAGAAAAATGACAGAAGTCCTGGGTCTTTTTATTGTTGCCATTCCGATAGAAGGCGCTTTTTATTCAGATCCAAGGCGGCACTCGATTTTCTGTCCACCTCCTTATGCACACAGCAATCCACCTGACCTGTGGGTAACTATTTTCAAATATCCGTGATATTGCAATTTTTGCGGGGGAGTGTTGCGCAAATAGAGCTGCCAATCCGGCTCGACGAACAGTCCTCAGCAACCCTCCACTTGGAGATAAACGCCCGTGATCAATCGCGGGGCGATCAAGTCGATTTACCGTATATACGGCGGTGTGGCAGCGGGGCCGCGACAACCAGCGGTAGGCGTCACTATCTGACGCTACTGGCGTCTGTTCTTGTGTTACCGACCCTCGACTTGGCGTCGCTGATCGTTCAGTCCGCGGAGCCG
>CAWHWH010000035.1:0-20759 GCA_963832865.1 uncultured Pseudomonadota bacterium | reverse complement strand
AAGAGCCGCCGCCTGTGCCGGCGTCGCGGCGTTCCCCCCGATCAGTAACCTAGCGCCGACTGCTCGACCGGTGCCCAGCGGCCATCCTTGACCACCGTCAGGAACGAGCGGGTAGAGCCATGGTGCTGATCCGGTCCAAACGATAGTTCCGACCCGAAAATATCCTTGTAGTCGTGAATGCTCTCCATCCCCTTGATGAAGCTATCCACAGATAAGTTCTTGCCGGCATTTGCCAAACCGATCAGAACCACTTGCGCGGCGGTATAGCCGACCTCGCCATGGAAGTTTGGATCACGGCCATAGCGCGCCTTGTAGCGCTTCGCGAAATCCTGCACCTCGGGGCGGGGATCGTCCGGATAAGCATACAGAGCCGGGGTCATGCAGTAAAAACCCTCAGTCGCGCCACCAGGAAGCGTGGCGACCGCCGTGTCGTAGGACGCAAACTGGCCCACGAGATCGACATTCCAGCTCATCTTGCGAACCGTCTGAATGATGATGTTGGTGTCCCGCACGATGGTGCCCATCATGATGATATCACAGCCGGCATCATGAAGCTTGGTCATCGGCGCGTTGAAATCCGTATCGGTCGGCCGGTGAGCAGTCGTATCGACAACTTTGAGCCCGAGTGCCTGGGTCTCTGCCACGACGCCGGCGAGGACGTCCTTCCCGAAGTCCGAAATCCTGGTAGGTGACGCAGAACGCCTTGCGGCCTTTGTTCTCGGCGAAGTATTTTACCGCGGCGCGCATTTGATCATAATACGATGCGAACTGGCCGAACTTCAGCTTGTTATAGGGTTCGTACATCGAGCGCGCGGCCGTCAGCGGGAACATATTCGGGACGTTCTTCGCGAACTGGGTCGGCATGTTGGCGTCGTTCATCGGCGTGCCGCCGTCGTCGATCGTCAAGAAGACATTGTCGCTGTTCAGCAGTTTGTTCATCGCCTGCACGGCCCGAGGCACCTGATACTGACTATCCTCGACGACGTATTTGATCTTTCGTCCGTTCACACCGCCCTTTTCATTGGCCTCATCGAACGCCATGCGCACGGCATCGCTGTTGTTGACGCCTTGCACTGCGGTCACCCCCGAGAGATCAGTGATGGTGCCGATGGTGATTTCGGTGTCGGTCACCCCACGAGCCGGATCGGCCGCGTTCGCGATCGAAGTCGTCAACAGCCCGCCCGTGAGGACGTGCAACAAGATTTTCATAGGCTTCAATCGCATAGTGTATCCCTTCCCTGACCCGACCGTGCTGTCACGGCCCGATATTGCTTCCGTATGGACGCTAGCTGGGACCATGCCAGCGGTAAAGGAAGGCGGGGGCTACCTCGGCCTGCAAAGCATAACCGTGTGGAGAGGGGCCGGCGGCCCTTGATCTCTTTTTTCTGCGCTGCCTGTTCCATTAGGACTGTCAGCCGAACGATCGAGCTTACTGGCTGGATCGCCGCTGCGCGCTCGCAACTGCGCGAGCGCTCGTCGCGCATCCGCCGCTAAACCTGGAACATCGAGGGGGACAGCGTTCCAGATCACGTCCAGGTTCATCCGGTCATAGGCGTGGCGTAGCCGGTTGCCCATGCCGCGGATGTCGCCCCACGGCTGATCAGGCATGAGTTCGGCCGCAGGCTTACCCAAGCTGTGGGAGGCCTCACACACCCGCTCTTAGGCAGCGTTCGATCGCATCACGTACCAATCCGCTGCCGGCAAACGCATTGCGGTCAGTGCCAGCAAGCTCAACTCGGTTGAACGACAGATTCCCCGTCCGGGACAGCGCCGATTGAGCATGCCGCGCGGTCCACCTTGGAATAGGCTTTCTCATCCGCAGTGGTCACTTCAACGTTTCTTCGATACGGCGCATGACATAGGGAAAGAATGGGTTCCAGGAAATTCGCATTAGCGAAGCTGGGCTGATAAGCAGCACGCCGACCTCACCGCGCGCTGCCAATGCGCCCAAGTGAGCGCCGAAATCCTCGGTGGGATCGGGATCAGGGCCATACAGACTGTCTGTCGTCGGAAACGGCAGCGCGACATGCGACAGCGAGAAGACGTTTCGCGGGTACGTTTGGTTAAGCGGAATCGTACGCTCCGCGGTTTCCCCCGGCTCGGTGATCCGCTCGACCATCTCGGCGGTGCCCGGGTCAGCGTTGGCAATGATGGTCAACCGGAACGGCAGTGGTGGCGGCGGCAACAGGCGTCCAAGCGCTAAGTCGGCGGCCGGGCGTAGAAGTTCCCCGAGCTTCGAGTTGCTGTTGCGATCAAACAGCACCAGCTCGCTGCCATTGGACGGCAATTGCAGATAAAGCGCGGTAATGATGGCGCGCGTGCTGACGGTGAAGTCCATGACCGACTGAAATGTCAGCACCGGGGCAAGATTGGACAGCCGGCCCTCACGCGCGAGGCGCTGTATCTGCTGCTGCAGTGATTGCGTCAGCCGGTAGGATTGCCGCGCCCCATTAACCGGGAAAGAGTTATATTTAAATGGATTGAATTCGGGGACGATGCCAAGCCAAGCCGCCTTGGCAAAGGCGGGCAAAATCGCGGGCAAAGCGGCGAAGCCAGCGAAACGCGCAAAGGCCGTGATGCCAATCATCGGCGAGATCAGCACCAGTCGATCGGGCCGAGGAAGATGCGGATCCTCAACGGCATCTAGCGCGTATTGCGTGGCCAGCGCTCCTCCGTTCGAGAACCCGACCATGTGCAGCGGGGTCGTGCCGCCTGATAGCCGCCGAGCTTCCCTCACGGCCAGTCGTGTGGCGGCGGCCCAGTCTTCCCAGACCACGTCTGTCAGCGCTGCAGGCACCGTTCCATGAGCCGGTAGCCGAATAGCGACCACGACATAACCCAACTCCCGGTAGCGACGTGCGACGTGGCGCAAGCTGTATGGCGAGTCCGTCAAGCCATGCAGCAGCACGACGGCGCCCCGCGGAGGGCCGTCCGGCATGAGGACGTAGGAGCGGTTCCAATCCCGTACAAAATGGCCAGGGTAAAGGGGGCTTGCCGTAAAATAGCGGTTGTCGAGTGTTTGGTCGCGATCCTCCAGTCGATCTGACACCTCGGTTTTCACCTGGTCGAAGGCGCGGCTTTCGGCGGCCATCCATCCCAGCCAGTCCATCTGGTCGATCGCGGCCGCATGAGCCTCGTTCGGCACAAATGTATGCCAGGGCTCCAGGGGCGGGCCCCGTTGTGAGTTGACCGCGCGATACAGGATCAGTGTCGTAACGACAACGAGACTCAGCAACACCGCGCGTCTCGACCACCGGATAAATGCTCGCCGCATGCTCCGCCCTACCCTTACCCACAGCGCCGCGCCGCGCATTGTTCGGGATCGCTACCTTCCCGCCACCTTCTTCCGTCTTGTAATAGCCGATGCTCATGGAGTTCGGCGCGAAAAGCAATCCGCTGCTGATCAGAGGGTCTTGTCAGCGTTCGCGCCAGCAAGTCTGGTCGGCCAGGGCCGCACGGCGTAATGGGGTCTTCTCTGGCAGGGAGCGATTGGATGCCGTGTGTAGAGTGGCGTGAGCGCATCATCCAGGACCATCGCCGGTTCCGTTGCCGCGCCTGCGACAAGCAGTTCAACGAACGCAGCACCCGCCTGCTGAACCGGGCCCGGCGCCTGGTTCTGGCCGATCGGCCTTAATGACCGAGAACGTACATGTAATGTGTGCCATCCGTTTCGGTCCCATAGCTAATTGACAACTTGCCGTTGGTCAGATCGGCGGTGGTGTATCCGGGCAATGTCAACGAAGCCGTCGGTACACCAGGAGCCGTGACGTTTAACGTCAGTCCGGTGAAACCAGCCGCGCCCTGCCCGTTCACCCAATTGAACGAGAAGCCGGCCTGGGTCACCCCGAAGATCGTCGCAGCGTCACCTGCATGGAATCCACTGACAGTATCCCAAATGCTAGCTGGCGCGGACCTATCATCCAGGAAGAACGTATCGTCGCCGGTCCCACCGACGAGGAAGTTGCTACCGGTGGACCCATCCAAAACATTGTTCCCGTTGACCGCGCCTACATTCAGCGCATCCTCGCCGCTGCCTGTCTTGATAAAGACGTTCGCCACCTCGGCGCTGACGTTGATATTGTCCGACGTGGCCAAGATGATTTCGCTCGTCAAGCCCGCAACTGGGCCAGAATATGGGACGCCCGCAGATTGATAAGCTCCCGCACCCGTGGTCTGATCCGACACGAGGAAATTGTGTGCCGTCGCAGGCGGCGTGGTTATAGGAGGTGCCAAAACAGTGATCGGCGTGGTAGTAGGCGGCGCTTTCGGATCACTCGGCGGGGGGGCAGTTGGCGGGGCGGGATTGTTTGGGCCCGAAATAGGAGGAGGCGGCGGCGGCGCTTCTTCGATAACGGTCGATGTCTTATCAGTCGTGGCCAAGCTGTTACCGACATCGGTAGCAGTGATCGTGAATCCAGCCGTTTCGGATGTCTGTCCGGCAGCAAGTGCAGCCGGAATGAACGTCAATTGTTCAAGTTCGGTCGTCAGCGTCGCAGGACTGGCAGCTGCGAGCATGTAGATCCCACTTCCGATCGCTGTTTCGGTCAGGCCGGTGGCAGCGGCGAAAGTGCCGCTCAGCGCACCCGTTAACGTGATCGTGGCCGTGTCGCTCGGCGTGGCATTCCCGTCATTGACCGTCACATTCGAAAACGGATTGATGACATTACCGGGGGCGACGATCTGGCCTGCCACAGTTCCAACAATGTTCGGTGCCACGGGCGAGAGGGGGGGACCGCTGATCAGCAAACTTGTCTTGGTATCCTTGGTCGTGAGCTTCGACGTGGAATTTGTCACGTCCAGTTCAAACGACGGAGTTACGGTCTGTCCTGCCGCAACCCCAGCAATTGTCTGGAAGGACAGGCCATTCAATTCAGTTTCAAGCGAATACGAAGAAGTCGCAGAAAGACTATAAGTTCCTACTCCGGTTTTGCTGAGACCAGGGCCGGTCAGAAGTCCATCGGTGTCAGTTGCCTTGCCCCCATCCGTGATAGTGATCGTCGCCGTATCGTTCGCGTTATAGTAATAATCCGGCCCATAGGTGTAAGTACTGCCAGTGTAGTTGTAGGCATAATAACCAAGATACGGTCCGGTAATATTGACTGTAGCAAATGGATGAATCGGATTGCCCGATGCAATGGGTTCATTAGCAACAGTCCCGCCGATAGCGGGCGCTGATACATCACCGAGGATGACCGGGGTGGCATCGGTGGCCGTTGAACTGCCGTCGGCGACTGTAATACTTGCCTGGGCTGCGAACCCCTGCCCGTTCGGGAGGGTCGGAGCGCTGTAGACCAATCGGCTGAGCAAACCAGTCGCGAACGTCGGATCACCAGTAACTAGTCCACTTTCGGTGAAAGTATCTGCATTAAAAGTGCCACCACCATCCGGATCAGTGATTATACCGAGATCATTCGTTGTTGGATAAGAATCAAACGTGGTGCCACTGGCAGTGGTTCCGGTTTGGGCCAGCGAAATCGTAACACTTTCGGTGCTGCTTAGCGGAGCGGTATCTGTAACTGTGACGGCCTTGAATGGATTGATCGACTGTCCATCGGTAGCCAGCACCGGATCGGTTGTCGGATCATTTATGGTCACAGCCATAACTCGTTCCCCCACCTTGAATCGCAGCTAGCGCCACCGGCTTTGGAACAGCTAATCACAAAGCAGTGATCTAATATGCCTTGATTAGTAATCCTAGTTTAAGTATTCCTCGAAAAATATTTTACATAAGTATTATGTTGCATCGCAACAAATATACGAGTTCGATGATATCGGCCAAGTTATCGGCCAGGTCATTCTTAGAAGGCACGTCGGCGATCGCGGTTTATGCTAGCCCGCAGTCGCAACCTCTCATTCGGCTGCGGCAGCAAATCCACCGGCCGGCCAACCAATTCGGTCAGGCGTCGCTCCAATGCTCCAAGTGCGAACAGCCCGATATGGGACTCCGGGTCCAGCTCACGACAAGATCCACGTCGGCTATCGGCCACGGCTTCGCCACGGGCAACGGAGCCATCCTGTGACAGGTGACGGATACCGGTGCGGCGCAGTTCCGCCTCGTGTGCCCGCAGGAGGGCGATTACGCGTTCAGCCTTATCGGTAGCGCTCGTACTCATCTTACGCTGCCTCTCCTCGTACCGCTGCTTCTCCTAACCAGAAGCTGGGTAGTGGGTGAGTTTGAGGCCCCCTGGAACCTATTCCTATCCAGCGCTATGGGTTCGGGACCTCCGCTTCCATCGCTTTCCGGAGTATACGGTTGATTTCCGTCTGGTAGCGGTCAGTTTTGCGTCGGAGCCAGTCCAAAATGTCGGCATCCACACGGATGCTGATCGGCTCCTTTATCGGCCTGTAGAACCGGCGCGCATGGCGCCAGTTGGCCTCAGGGGCTTCCGGAAAGTCGTTGGTATCCGGTGTCCGGTCCTTGAGCGCCAGGAGTTGCGACCGTTGCGTCTCAGTCAGGACAGCCGGGCTATCATCCGTCGTAACCACCCTCTTCATATTGCTTCCTTTCGTGCGGAGTAGCTTTCCGCAAACCGATAACCCGAATCCTGTCCTCATTGGCTGGATCTGGGTATGTGTGTACCAAGACAAGCAACGTCTCGCCCGCCATCGCGATTGCGTGGTAACGGTGCTCGCCGTTCTCGAATTTGTCATAAATGACGACCCCAAGAGGGTCCTTTCCCATGTGGTCGGCAAAACTGAAATCGAAGTCCATGCTTCTTGATATTCGCCTGCTCTTTGTCCTTGTGCCACTCTAAATTCATGCTGAATTGTTCCCGTTATGTGTTGCATTTGAAAACTTACCTATAGCTAAAATTAAGCCGGACGGGCGTGTCTCCGCCGCCAGCACCATCAGCTCCACGCGTATGGCGATACCGTATATACTAAATTGTAAGGCGATTGTCCAGGGTTATCGGGCGGCAGCGCTATCGCCCAAGCGACGGCCCACGGTCCTACACTGGCGCACCAAAGGTGGGGCGTGCTTGGCAGGGCCCGAGGGAGCGCCCCGTCCTCACACCATCACGATCGGCCGCACCGGCGCCCCCGTCGCGCCGCGGATCTTTGTCGCCAGCAGAATGAAGCACGCGGCGTAGATGCGCGCCGCCGCCAGTTCCTCCAGCGCCAGGTTCTCAATAAGATAAACCCCGCACTCCGCCAGAGCGAACTGGTGCACCGGCATCAACACCGTTTTGTCAGGGTTCGGCAGCACCTCAACCGCCATATTGTCCGCGCCGATCGCAACGACCCCCTGATCAACCAGCCATTTCGCCGCCGCCACGTCTATCCCCGGCTCCCCCTCCAGATACCGGGCGTTATCGACACCGAAAAACCGCCCCCAACCGGTGCGGATCAGCGCGATGTCACCCGGTTCCACGGCAAATCCACCCGCGTCCGCCGCCCGCTTCAGATCGTCCGGCGTAACAGTCTGCCCAGGCGACAGATGCGACGCCCCGCCCACATCGAACAGCACGCCACGTGTGATCATCGGCGGCGCGTGCTCGATCCCCAGCCGATCGAGCCCCCAATCTGTCACCACATCCGCGGCCGCATTCCCGTTGTAGAGCATGTCGCCCTTGGAGAAATGCCCGAGCGCGTCGATATGCGTCCCGACATGGGCGGTCATTTCGATGCGCTCCAGATTGGTGCCGGCGTCGTTGGTCGCCCCCATCTTGCGCCGCCGCTTGATCGTGTCGCGCCACGACCCAAAGATCGACATCAAAAACGGGGTCTGATTGGGCGCCAGAAAAGGCGCCCCCATGAAGATCTCGTGGCTCACATCGTAGATACGCCCCTGACGAACCGAGCCCAACGCGGCCAGCCGCTTTTCCACCGTCAGCAGATTGCCGGCGCCGATCTGGTCGGCTGCTCCCCATTGCGAGTGACTATGGATCAACATCTGGACGCTCCGTTTCTCCTGATTTCCGCGAGCGTGCCACCCGGATCGTCCCCAAGGCAACTGTCGCGGGGCTGGGCAACGCACCGCCGTCGAGACAGGATCGCGCCATGACCGACCTCAAACCGCTTTCCAGCCACCGTCTCTGGCTCCTGCTGGCGGCCGCATTTGGCACCTTCTCTGTCGGTGCTGGGTTCATGCACGCCTACACCGTCTTCCTGGTGACCTTCATTGACGTGTTCGGCTGGAGCCGAGCGGAGGTCTCGCTCGCCTACTCGGTGTCGCAGATCGTGAACGGGGTCAGTTCGCCGCTGGTCGGCTGGTTGGTCGACCGATTGGGGCCCTCGCGCCTCATCCTGACGGGCGGAGCCGTATTGACCGGCGGGCTGCTGGCGAGCGCCTGGGCGACGCAACTCTGGCACATCG
Source organism: uncultured Pseudomonadota bacterium (assembly GCA_963832865.1). Classification (GTDB taxonomy): domain Bacteria; phylum Pseudomonadota; class Alphaproteobacteria; order Acetobacterales; family Acetobacteraceae; genus Rhodopila. The sequence goes on along the minus strand of CAWHWH010000035.1, from coordinate 12,442 downwards.
TCCTGCTCTACGGCGTCGTCATGACGCTCGGAGCAAACTGCCTCGGCCTGGTCGTCTTCGTGCCACTCCTATCGAGGCATTTCGTGCGCAACCGGGGCATGGCGGTCTCCGTCGTCCAGTCGGCGAACGGCTTCGCCCGAGCATTCTCCGCTCCGATCGCCACACTGATGATCTCCGGCTTTGGCTGGCGCGGCGCGTATCTCGCGCAGGGCGCCTTCATGGCGGTTATCCTGCTGCCCTTGGCGTCATTGTTCCGTGGCATAGGAGGGCAGGGGGGACGTCGCCGCGTCAGCGACACCGCGGGCTGGACCGTCCGCCAGGCCGTCCGCACGCCGCATTTCTGGCTACTGTTCGCGGTTTACATGTTCACCGGCCTGGGCAGCTTCCTGGTCGCATTGCACCAGTTGGCCTTCGCCGTGGACATCGGATTCGACAAACTCTACGCCGCCGGCGTGCTCGGTATGGGCGCCTTTCTGTCGCTGCCCGGCGTGATCATCACCGGCACCCTGTCCGACTACGTTGGGCGCGAAATCTCCGCGATCGTCACTTACGGCACCTCGATCATCGGGGTGGTGTTCGCGCTGATGATCACCGCGCCCGATCAGCACCTACTGTTGTGGCTGCACGCCTGTTTCTTCGGCCTGACCTGGGGCGCGAGGGGACCCGCGATCACCGCCAAGACAGCCGATCTGTTCCCTGGCCCGAACCTCGGTGCGATCCTCGGCGTCATCACCATCGGCACCGGCCTCGGCGCCGCTGGCGGCTCCTGGCTGGCCGGCTTCGTATTCGACACCACCGGCAGCTACCGGGTCGCCTTCACCCTGTCCATCGTGTTCTATGTCGCCGGAAGCATCGCCTTTTGGGCGCTGCGCCGTCCCCCCGCCATTCGCGCCTGACGCGAAGCGAAGCGGGGCTTCAAATCCCTCGAAGGAGGAGACAGAATGCTGTTTCTGGTGATCAGCGAACCCCGCCCGGAACGCCCGTCCAGCGTAACCGCCGCGCGACAAAGCTACTGGACCTGGGTCCAACCCTTGATCGACAAGGGTGAGGTGCGTTCAGTCCACGCCAAGGTTGGCCGCGGCGCTGTGGTCCTCTTCGACGTCCCATCCAACGAGACCTTGCACGCCCATCTCAACGCGTGGGCCGATATCATCCCCGCGACATTTCAGGTGCACGCGCTGATCGATCCCGCGAGCGCAAGGCGATTCCTGGGGGAGCAAACGGGGTAGCCACGCACATGCCCACCCTCGACGTCGCAACCGGCGCCATCCTCGTCTACCGGCTGTTCGACGTCGCCTTCGCCATCGATCTGGCCAAGGCCGAGGAGACGTGGGCACGAACCGTTCGCACCGGAAGTTCCCGCGGGCGGCTGACCACGACGCCAGCAAAGGCGGTCGCTTTCGGCGTGCCGCCGGTCGCAATTGGCCTCGGCACCATCACGCTCCCCCTCCCGGTCGGGTCCGCCCAGGCCACCGTGACTGCTCGGTTGTACGAGTTTGGTGTGGTCAGCATCGCTCTGCGGGTGCCGGTCGCCGACCTGCCGTGGGCCGCGTTCGCCCAGCGGGTCAATGCGGTCGATCGAGCCGTCGGTCTGGACCCGGCCACCGCACTCTGGACCCAACTCCTGAACCGCGTGCGGCAAGGCGTCGGCGATGCCCTGATCCGACCCACGCCCATGACCCTCGAAGAGGATTACCTCGTCGGCATCGCCAACACCTTCAGCGAGCCGGTGACCGCTGAGGCGCTCACGGATCGTATCGATCTCGTCCCCATGCTGTCCGGTGAGCAGCGCCCGCTATCGGAAGGTGCAACGCGCGACCTGCTGCGCCATCGCTACTCATATTACACCGACGATCTCGTAGTGCTCACCTGGGACCGCGCCTTCATTTATGAACCTCGCGGCGACGCCGACGTGATCGACGTGCTGGAGGTGGCAAACGCCCAGTTGCTGGAAATGCGTTACTACGACGAGCTATTGGACGCCGAGCTGCCAAGGATGTACGACTTGGTGGAAGCCACAAGGCGCCGCTGGGCCTTGCCCGGCGCCCGCCGCTTCGCCGATCTGGCCCGACGCTTGTACACACTGGTCGCGGAAGTAACGGAGTTGACCGAAAAAGTGGATAACGCACTGCAGGTGACGGAGGACGTCTACCTCGCCCGCATTTACGCCGCCGCCCTGGAGCTCTATCGCGTTCCCACCGTAAGCGCCGCGGTTGACCGCAAGCTGTCGATCATCCGCGATACTTACACCGCGCTGTATGACGAGGCCCACGCCAGCCGATCGGAGGTGTTGGAGATCATCATCCTGGTAATGATCGCCGTGGAGATCGTATTGGCAGTGGTTCGATAACAGTCGCCAGGCCGGAATGCGGGGTCAGCGCTTCGATACGCTGACCCCGATGCCCGAGTGGCCGCTCAGGCCGACTTCACGACATAGCCGTAGGCCGCATTGCTGCGTCCGCCGCCATTGTCGAGATACGCGGCCTTCAACTTCGAGATGCCGTCCACCGGCAAGTCATTAGCAGCAGCGTGCAGATCCAGGTGATAGTGGCGTGCGCCATTGTACCCAAGGATCGCGCCTTTCACCGGACCGTCAGCCGCGCCCAACGGAGCAAAGCCGTGCTTCTTCTGCATGTCCTCGGGGATCTCCAGACGCCTGAACGCTTCGATCTGCCATTGCGGCGAACCATACCAGACCGAGTCGGTTCCCCAGAAAATGTGGTCATGTCCGAGGCCCTTGATCAGCGCGCCCATCATCGCGGCGCAGAAGCGCGGGTTGGACGTCGCCGAAACCGCAAAGCTGGTGCCGACATCGGAGTAGACGTTGTTTACCCCATGCTTCGCCGGGATCGCGGCGAGGTCGGTGATCCATTTGATCTCGCCGGTCCGCTCGAATTCGGCGAGGACGTCGTTCGTGTTCTCCATGAAGGGCTGCAGCGCCGAGTGGTACATAATGAAATTGATCTGCGGCCAGTCCTTCGCGGCCTTTGGCACATCGTCCACCGTGGCGTACTTCCAGGCGCCGCCCGGGATCGAGGTTTCATAATCTTTTGGCAACAGGCCTTTATGGATGCAGATGTTGGTGATCCCGGACCGGACGACTTTTTCGTAGAATGGGTACATCACCTTTTCATCATCGAGCCGGAACGGATATTTCGTGGTCTGTGGCGACAACGGATCGCCGATCGTGTAGCCCTTCCAACTCGTTGGCCTGACTACCTCGATCACCCTGTCAACTTCTTCCATCCAGCCGGGTTGCAGCGGCGTAAACAGCGAATGGAAAAGCAACCGCTTCCCGCCGGCGACAGCGTTCACATCCGCAGCGCCCTGTTTGATCTGGTCGTTCGACAGGAACCATTTTGTCGGATCGTCGAACGGCGCACCGCTCAACAGCGCGATCTTGGTATCGCTATCGAAGAAAATCTCCTTCACGTAGTTCTGGAACTTGTATCGGTCGAGCCCCATGCCAATCGGCTCTTTCTTCAAGTCCGGGTACCAGTTGGCGGCGGCGTACTGCGCCAGCCCGGTCAGACCTTCGAAGCTGTAGTCGTCGCGGACGAAATGAGTCTGATCATCGAAGATGAACTGCCCCGACAAGCTGGATGCTCGGGCGTTGGCTGCGTCCGGTTCTTTCGCCTCCGCTGCATCGACCTTGAATATTTGTCCATATACTTCGTTCATCGCCACGAAGGCGGCGGCCATACCGCAAGTGGTACGCAGGAACTGGCGCCGGTCCAAACCGAGCTTGCGTCCGGTTTCGTCGGCGAAGGCTTTGATGCGGCCCTCGACTTTACGCTGATCCGCGGACTGCGGCAGCGGGTTGAATTCGCCGTTTGATACCATCTGCGTCGGTACCGGCGAATTAAAGGCCGCCGATTCTGCTGGTGAAAGTTGTGCGAGTTCGCGCTCGCTCAAGTAACTGCCCATTGCTTTTCCCCCTATGTAGTGAACGCTTTGCATCCACGAAGCGGAAGGGCCGTCGCGATATCCGGCTACCCCCGCCCTTGGCATTTTTCGTTGAACCGATCGTCGCAAACGACTCTCACCCTGTCAAGGCGCGAGGTCGCCGCGCAATGGGCGAACCTCGGCGCGATCACCTTAGTTCGATGCGGATCACAATCGATCCATCGAAAACCCTCAGGATTGCTCGAAGGGCCTAGCCGAGATCACGATCAGCGCAGGGCCACGATACGAATTGAAATCTGAAATCATCATTCTCCAAGTGGGTCGCGAAGGTAGGGCGGTTCCGCGGTCTGATCCTGTCAGGCGATCCCTGAATTAAGCATCACCAAAGCCACGCCCAGCTACTTACGCCGGAAAAACCGCAGACGCAGGGGCCACCGGAAGGACCATGCCAGGCGTCCCGTTCGCCCGCCCTCTGTCGGCTTGCCATCCGTCGTCGTTGTCGCGCGAAGCATCTGTCGCACGCCATCGAGCATCGAATTGTCGGTTGGCATCAACCGTCCGCTCGAGTGCAACGCTTCCAGGATTTCTAGAGCCCGCCTCAGGACAGCCCGCGCGCCCTCACCCTCCTCCGAGGCAGATTGGCGAATAAGTGATACTACGAGGTCGCGCTGATAGTCGGCGCGATCGGGTTCGGCCTGGGCCAGGGTTTCGCGCGATGGCGAGCGTCTTTGAGATAAAAGTCGCGCGCTGCCTCGCCCTGTCCGAGCGCGCCATAGAGGTCGCCCATTTTGTTGTAGGACACCGAGAGGTCGCGCTGATAGTCGGCGCGATCGGGTTCGGCCTGGGCCAGGGTTTCGCCGATGGCGAGCGCCTTGGCGTAGGCGTCGCGCGCTGCCTCGCCCTGTCCGAGCGCGCGATAGAGGTCGCCCATTCGCTCGTAGGACACCGAGAGGTCGCGCTGATAGTCGGCGCGATCGGGTTCGGCCTGGGCCAGGGTTTCGCGCGATGGCGAGCGCCTTGGCGTAGGCGTCGCGCGCTGCCTCGCCCTGTCCGAGCGCGCGATAGAGGTCGCCCATGTTGTTGTAGGACACCGAGAGGTCGCGCTGATAGTCGGCGCGATCGGGTTCGGCCTGGGCCAGGGTTTCGCCGATGGCGAGCGCCTTGGCGTAGGCGTCGCGCGCTGCCTCGCCCTGTCCGAGCGCGCGATAGAGGTCGCCCATTTTGTTGTAGGACACCGAGAGGTCGCGCTGATAGTCGGCGCGATCGGGTTCGGCCTGGGCCAGGGTTTCGCGCGATGGCGAGCGCCTTGGCGTAGGCGTCGCGCGCTGCCTCGCCCTGTCCGAGCGCGCCATAGAGGTCGCCCATTTTGTTGTAGGACACCGAGAGGTCGCGCTGATAGTCGGCGCGATCGGGTTCGGCCTGGGCCAGGGTTTCGCGCGATGGCGAGCGCCTTGGCGTAGGCGTCGCGCGCTGCCTCGCCCTGTCCGAGCGCGCCATAGAGGTCGCCCATTCGCTCGTAGGACACCGAGAGGTCGCGCTGATAGTCGGCGCGATCGGGTTCGGCCTGGGCCAGGGTTTCGCCGATGGCGAGCGCCTTGGCGTAGGCGTCGCGCGCTGCCTCGCCCTGTCCGAGCGCGCCATAGAGGTCGCCCATTTTGTTGTAGGACACCGAGAGGTCGCGCTGATAGTCGGCGCGATCGGGTTCGGCCTGGGCCAGGGTTTCGCGCGATGGCGAGCGCCTTGGCGTAGGCGTCGCGCGCTGCCTCGCCCTGTCCGAGCGCGCGATAGAGGTCGCCCATTCGCTCGTAGGACACCGAGAGGTCGCGCTGATAGTCGGCGCGATCGGGTTCGGCCCGTGTCAAGGATTCGGCGATAGCCAGCGCCTTGAGGTAACAGTCGCGGGCTGCCATCGTCCGGCCGGTTACCCTAGCGATATCGCCGACCTCGAGCCAAATCCAGCCGGCTTCCTGTTGCGATCCGGATTGTTCGTACAGCCAGGCGGATTCGCGCCAGGCGCGTTCGGCTTCCTGCCATTGTCTCCGACCGGCAAATCCCCGGCCAGCACGATCCAACAATGACGCCCGCGTGTGCTGCTGCCCGCTTCGTCCGCGCAGGCGCTCGGCCATCCGCAGGGCGAGGTCCGGATCGGCCGCATCGTCCGGGAAAGCGGGTTCCGGTGCCGCCTTCAGGCGCTCCGGTTCACCCAGTTGCATCGCTTCCGGCCCGGGTTCGATTCGTAGCGAGAGCGATCGCACCGACCAAAGATCGGAGGCGATCTCACGCATCGCCGGTATCAGGCCCGTGGTGCCGACAAGGATCAGCGGCAGAGCAAAGCGGCGGCGGAGCGGGTTGCGTTCCTGATTCAACCCAACCAGGGCATGCCTCCAGGCGAGGTCCCAGGCCGCGGCATCGGCGTCCCATGGACCGGCGGCGGCGGCCAGCCAGATCGCCCCCCGCCCCGGATCGGCAGGCAGTCCCAGCAAGGTAGCGGCTGCGTCGTGCAACGCGGTGGGGGCGTCCGGTGCGATGACAGTCAGATGTTGGCCGCGGCGCACCAGCCAGGAGTTCAACGCGTTCTGACACAGGCGAGCGCCGGCGCCATCGGGCACGACCAGCACCACCAGCGCGAATCCCTCACCGATTTCGAGCCGGTTGAGCAGCACCTGCCACTCCGCCGCCGCAGCTCGGCCGTACCGGCGTTCGATCGGATCGAGGGCGAGGGCGGTTTCGTCCGCCATCAGACCGGCGGCCTGTCGTCAGCCAGGATCCGCTCCACCTCCTCGCGGATCAGCGGGTGGGTATCGTACCACGCGTCGCCATTTTCGAAATACATCACCAAGTGGGTGTTGAAGAAACGACTCAGCCGTTCGATCGCGGCTTCGTCCAGGGTTTCGGGTTCCAGGTTCTGCTTCACCGCGATGTCCTGCAGCAGGCGCGCGTCATCCATGGCGATGGGCAGGAAGTCGCGGCGGGCGGCGCTGATCACGCGATCGATCACCGCGCTGCCGACCGGAAGGGCAGAGGCTCTGGCGAGGACTTCCTGGATCAGGCGGAGCAGGTCGCGCACATGTCCCCCGCAGGCCGCGATCAGACGGTCGATCGGCCCGTTTTGCTCGGAGCCGGAAGGCCCGAACAGGCGGACGGCATCGGCGTCGTTCAGGCGGCGGCGCACCAGACTGCGAAACATCTCCTGGCCGCGCGGGTAGGGCGACCGCTCCGGGTCTCGGTTCCACAGCCGCACAGTCGGCAGCAGTGTCATGTCTGGCGGGCGCGGCGCCAGGAAGGCCAGCCAGGCAGGCACCGAATAGACGCAATGGACATAGGGCATCCGCAACCGGTCCAGGTGAACGGAGAACACCTGCTGCACGCTGCGGATCACGTTCTGCCAGTTGCGGTAATCGCCGCGCAATTGCTCGAGCTGATCGAAAATGAAGACGATCTGCAGGTCTTCGTTTTGCTTTTCCCGCCAGATGGCCTTGGCGCCATCCTCGAAGAACTGTTCGACATCCCTTTGCAGTTGCACGAGATTGGTGGTGAGGAACTCGGTCAACTTGCGGCGAAAATCGGAACCGGTCTTCAGCTCCGCCTTGATGCTGAGCCCCGCCTTGATGCCGCCCAGCACGCTCTGGCCCGGGCTGGTATATTCAAGTTTCGCCTCGCCGCCGGTCGGCCACAATGTGGTTCGTTCCACCATGCCGCGCAGTTTGTCCCAGAACGAGTTGCTTGCGAGGTCGATCCCGAGATCATCCTTCAGCGCGTCACTGAACGCCCCGGCGGTCACCATGAGCATGTCGGCGATCGCCAGCGGTTCGACGTAATTGACGTAGCTGGTGGCGTCTGCGTAGAGCACGACGTAACCTTGGTCGCGCAGGTTGCGACGGAGGCGGAACAACTCCGTGGTTTTGCCGGAGCCGCTGAAGCCGGAGAACAACTGCATGGTCTGCACGTCGGCGAGGTCGATCCGGCTTTGCATGATTGCGACCGGATCGTCTTCATTCATTTGCTCATGGATGGGTTCGTAGAGCGGGTCGTCCGGCTCCAGCGCCCGATCGACGACCAGGCGATTCACGGCGCGAACAAAGTCGCGATCCTCCTTGCCGAGTGCCATTCACCGTCGTCCTTGTGTGGCTGGTCCGGACGCGGAGCCACGGTCGGCGTGTTACCATGGGTGGCTGGGCGAGTGCCACCCTGGCTCGGCACGGCCCTGTTCCATCGCGATCCCAGCGGCATGACGCGGTTCGGGACCTTCGCTATAATCTGCGGAATGTCCGCCCCAGAGCCGCGCGCCAACCCGACGCTTCTCGGTCACCACGAGGCCGAAACGACTATCCTGGACGCCATCCGCGCAGAGCGGCTGCACCACGCCTGGCTGATCACCGGCCCGGAGGGCGTCGGCAAGGCCACCCTGGCCTATCGCTTCGCCCGCCGTCTGCTTGCCGGACGCCCGGCCCAGGACTCCCTGTTCCTTGACCCCTCCAATCCCGTCTTTCGCCGCGTCGCCGCCAACTCTCACGCCGACCTGCTGACAATCGAGCGCGTCTTCAACGAGAAGACCAAGCGCATGAAAACCCAGATCGCCGTCGAGGATGTGCGCCGGATCACCAGCTTTATGTCCCTCACCCCGGCCGAGGGCGGTTGGCGCGTCGTTGTCGTCGACGGTGCCGAGGAACTCAACCAGGCTTCCGCCAATGCCCTGCTGAAGATCCTCGAGGAACCCCCGCCACGCGCCATCCTGCTGCTGGCCTGCGCCGCCCCCGGGCGCCTCCTCCCCACCATCCGCAGCCGCTGCCGCCGTTTGCGCCTGACCCCACTGGCAGACGAGCACATGGCCCAACTAATGGAGCGTTATCTCCCGCAACTCGATGCCGACGAACGCGGCCGCCTGCTCACCCTGGCGGAAGGCTCGCCCGGTCGCGCCCTCATGTTGACCGAGGATGAGGGCCTGAAAATTGCCATGCTCGTGGACAAGCTACTGTCCGACCTGCCTGACGTCCCCACCTCTCGTGGCTACGAGATCGCCGACTTCCTCGGTCGCAGTGAAACTGGTTTCTCGACGTTCATGGACCTTGTTCGCGCGGGCGTGGCCGGCGCTGTCAGGAAATCCGTTCGGGGCAGGGGGGATCCCGATCAGGAACGCCTTGTCGCATTGCGTCCGCTTGATGCGTGGGGCGAGCTGTGGCAGGGCCTCACCCGGCTGCAAGACGAGACCGAACGCTTCGCTCTGGACAAACGTCAGGCGATCGTTGCCGGAGTCGGGATGCTCACTGGCTCTGCCTGAGGCGGCACCAACAAAAGAAGACCCATGACCAAAACCGTCTATGTCACGACCCCGATCTATTACGTGAACGGTGCACCCCACATCGGCCACGCTTACACCTCGATCGCCGCCGACGCGATGGCGCGCTTCAAGCGGCTGGACGGCTACGACGTCTTCTTTCTGACCGGAACGGACGAGCACGGCCAGAAAGTCGAACAAGCCGCTGCCGCCGCCGGCGTCGATCCGCAGACTTTCACCGACGGTATTTCCGCCGACTTCCGTGCCATGACCGACGCCATGGGTGTTTCCTACGACGACTGGATCCGCACCACGGAGCAGCGCCACAAGGTGTCTTGCGCCGAACTCTGGCGCCGGATCGAGCGCAACGGCGACATCTACCTCGGGCAATACGAAGGCTGGTATGCCGTCCGCGACGAAGCTTTCTATGACGAATCCGAACTGGCCACGCGTGATGATGGCGCCCGTGTCGCCCCCAGCGGCGCCCCGGTGGAGTGGGTCCGCGAGCCCTCCTATTTCTTCCGCCTGTCCGCCTTTCAGGATCGGCTCCTGAAACATTATCAGGAAAATCCGGAATTTATCGCTCCATCCTCACGTCGAAACGAAGTCACTAGTTTTGTCAAAGGCGGCCTGAACGACCTGTCGATCAGCCGCACGACGTTCAATTGGGGTGTCCCGGTGCCCGATGCCCCCGGCCATGTGATGTATGTCTGGCTCGACGCGCTCAACAACTACGTCACCGGCTGCGGATTCCCAGACGAGACCGCGCCGCGCTGGCACTACTGGCCGGCTGACGTGCATTTTGTCGGCAAGGATATCATCCGCTTCCACGCCGTTTATTGGCCCGCTTTCCTGATGGCCGCCGGTCTGCCCTTACCCCGCCGCGTGACCTCTAATGGCTGGTGGCTGATGGACGGCGAGAAGATGTCCAAATCCCTCGGCAACGTCGTCGAGCCGCGCAAACTCGCCGAGATTTTCGGGCTCGATCAGATCCGCTACTTCTTGCTGCGCGAAAAACCGTTCGGGGCCGATGGATCACTGAGCCACGCCGCGATCATTAGCCGCATCAACGTGGATCTGGCCAACGATCTTGGGAATCTCGCCCAACGATCGCTATCCCTCATCGCCCGCAACTGCGCCGGCATCCTCCCCGCGCTCGGTGCCCCAACCGAGGAGGACACCGCCCTCCTGCAAGCGGCCGCGGCGCTGCCCGACCTGATGCGAGCCAACTTCGACCGCCAGACCTTCCACGAGGGCCTGGAGGAAGTTTGGAAGGTCATTCGTGCCGCCAACGGCTACATCGACCGCCAGGCGCCCTGGGCGCTGAACAAGACCGATAAGACCCGGATGGGGGAGGTCCTCCGCGTGCTGATCGACACCATCCGAGTTGTCGCCACGCTGCTGCAGCCCGTCATGCCGGCCAGCATGGCCCGCATGCTCGACCAACTCGGGGTTTCTCCAGATGCCCGTAGCTTCGCCGGGCTGGCCATCCCTATCAAGGATGGCCAGACCCTGCCGCCGCCTCAAGGCGTCTTTCCCCGCTACGTGGAGCCAGCCGCCTGATGCTTGTGGATAGCCACTGCCACCTTGACTACTACACGCCGATGGAGTTTCCCGAAATCCTGTCACGCGCCGCTGCCGCAGGCGTGAATGAGATGGTGACCATTGGCACCACGTTAGCCCAATCCGAGCGCCTGCCGCCGATGACCGAGGCATTCGCGAACCTCTGGTGCACGATTGGCGTCCACCCGCACCACGCCGCCGAGGCACCGGTCCCGATCCCGGAAACCCTCGCGGAAATGACCCGCCATCCTCGCGTCATTGGCATCGGTGAGTCCGGCCTCGACTATTTCTACAACAAATCGCCGCGTGACATTCAGGCCGACAGCTTTCGGTCCCACATTCGCGGCGCCCGGCTCGCTGGCGTGCCCCTTTGCATCCACGCGCGTGACGCAGACGACGATATTGCGCTGATTCTGCAGCAAGAACGCGATATCGACGGAAAATTCGATTTTCTCCTCCATTGCTTCAGCTCCACTCGCCGGCTTGCTGAAGCCGCTCTGGAGATGGGGGGCTACATCAGCTTTTCCGGCATTCTCACCTTCCCCCGTTCCGCGGAGCTCCGCGAGATCGCCAAGGACGTGCCGCTTGACCGCCTGCTGGTGGAGACCGACGCGCCTTACCTTGCTCCGGTGCCATTCCGTGGCAAGCGTAACGAGCCTGCCTGGGTAGCCCACACCGCGAAAGTCTTGGCCGAACTCCGTGGCCTGACACCTGAGGCGCTCGCGGATCTGACAACCTCCAATTTCCGCCGCCTGTTCCGAAAAACCGCCGTATGAAAGTGACTTTGCTTGGAACCGGGGCCTCGGCCGGTGTGCCGATGATCGGTGGTGCCGACGGTAGCGGCGATTGGGGCGATTGCGATCCGGCCGAACCGAAGAACCGCCGTACGCGCTCGTCCATCGTGATAGAAATATCAGAAAATAAACGGCTTCTGGTCGATACCTCACCCGATATGCGAACGCAGCTGCTGGATTGTCGTATTCCGGGCGTAGACGCCATTCTGTATACCCACGCTCATGCCGACCACATCACCGGCCTTGATGACGTCCGCATCCTGAACCGGATAGCAAACCGGCCTCTGCCTGCCTTCGCCACCGCCGACACATTGGCTGAAATGACGCATCGCTTCGCCTACGCCTTCAGACCCTGGGATCCCCCGCACTTCTATCGCCCTGTTTTAGAAGCAAAACCCGTCAAGCCCGGCGACATCTTCGAGGTCCACGGCCTGTCAGTCCGTGTCTTCGCCCAGAACCACGGCAAGGTCGAGACGCTCGGTCTACGGATCGGCGATTTCGGCTACTCCACGGATGTCGTAGCCTTGGACGAAGCAGCGTTCCAGGCACTGAAGGGCTTGGACACCTGGGTGGTGGACTGTTTCCTGCGCCGCGACGTGCATTGGACGCATGCCAATCTGAGCATCGTCCTGAGTTGGGTCAAACGATTAAGACCACGCCGTACCGTGTTGACCCACATGGGAATTGAGATGGACTGGGCCTGGATGCAAGCCAACCTGCCGGCCGGTATCGAGGCAGGCTACGACGGCATGGTGCTCCGCGTCTGATGACTCGTCGCCGCAGGCTGGACCCATAATCGTCCGCGAGTGACGGATTTGCCAAGCGTGACTAAACCCGGTTGCCGGGAGGTCACAATGAGCGACGTTCCTCATTTAACATAATATCCATTATGCGGTTGGGTTGT
>CAWHWH010000034.1:0-9583 GCA_963832865.1 uncultured Pseudomonadota bacterium | reverse complement strand
CACATAGCGATCACCAGGTCCTGGACACGTCAGGGTTGACGGAGGCATTCTCAGTCGGCGACCAGTGGCCTGACCGGGCCAAGGAGCGGCAATGGACGTTGCTGACTGGCTGCGAAGCCTCGGCCTTGAGCGATACGAGGCGGCATTCCGCGAGAATGACGTCGATGCCCAAACTCTTGCCCAGTCTGACGGCCGACGACCTCAAGGAAATAGGCATCACCTCGCTCGGCCATCGCCGCCGTCTGCTGGAAGCGATTGCAGCGCTGCGCACCGAAAGCGTGCCGGCTAGTGATCCATTTTCGTTCCGCTCCGCCGACCGGCCCGACGCAGAGCCCCGCCGAGACTACAGGCGAACGCCGCCAGCTCACCGTGATGTTCTGCGACCTGGTAGGTTCGACGGCGCTCAGCGAAAAGCTCGACCCCGAGGACCTGCGAAGCCTTGTTGCACGCTTATCGGACCGTCTGCGGCGATGTGATCGCGCGCTACGACGGGTTTGTCGCCCGCTACGTGGGGGATGGGATCCTGACTTATTTCGGCTGGCCCACGGCGCACGAAGAAGACGCCGAGCGCGCCGTGCGGGCGGCCTTGGAGATCGTTCAAACCGTCAAGCGTGCCTCGTCCGCCGAGACACTCTCAGTCCGTATCGGTATCGCCACCGGTCCTGTCGTCGTCGGTGAACAGGCCGGCGCGGGGGACCAATCAAAACTGGCGGTGGGCAGCACGCCCAACCTAGCTGCGCGTCTGCAGGGACTGGCCGGCGCCGACCAGATTGTTGTCGCCGCTTCGACCCGTCGATTGGTCGGCAATGCGTTTGAACTGACCGATCTGGGCGAACGCGACCTGAAAGGGATCGCGGAACCGGTTCACGCCTGGCGCGTGGAGCATGCCCTCATGACGGAAAGCCGCTTCGATGCCAGTCACGGTGTTGGCGTGATGACGCCGCTGGTGGGCCGCGACGAAGAACTGGATCTGCTGCTTCGCCGGTGGTCGCACGCGAAGGATGGCGAAGGCCAAGTGGTGCTTCTGTCGGGCGAGCCAGGGATCGGCAAGAGCCGCATCCTGGGCGCCCTACGAGAGCAGCTGGAAGCGCAGGGCGTGCAGCCGCTCCGATTCCAGTGCTCGCCGTACTACGTGAACAGCGCGTTCTGGCCCATCATCGACAACTTCGAACGGACGCTGAAGTTCAGCCGCGATGAAACAACGGACGCGAAACTCGACAGGCTGGAAGCGCTGATCGTCACACACTACGGCCATCCGCCGGCCGACGTGCGGTTCGTCGCCTCGATCTTGTCGATCCCCTGCGAGCAGCGCTACGGGCCGTTGCCCATGACGCCGCAGAAGCACAAGGACGAGACGCTGCGGACCTTGGTCGACATAACCGAAGCGGCGGCTCGACAGCAACCCAGTGTGCTGCTGTTCGAGGATGCGCACTGGGCCGATCCCACCACGTTGGAGGTGCTGGATCTGCTGATCGACCGCGTAAGAAACGTTCCGCTGCTGGTGGTGCTGACCCACCGGCCGGAGTTTCAGTCGCGCTGGTCGCAGCAGGGGCATGTCGGTGCACTAAACTTGTCCAAGCTGACCCGGGCGCAGAGTGCCGCGATGGTCTCGGCGCTCGCCGGCGGCAAGGCGCTGCCCGAGGCGTTGCTTGAGCAGATCCTAACCCGGACCGACGGTGTGCCGCTTTTTGTCGAGGAGCTGACCAGGTCCATTCTCGAGTCGGGCGAGCTGACGCCGGCAGGCGATCACTACCAGTACGCCGGCTCGGCTCGCGCCGTCACCATCCCGGCTACGCTGCGGGACTCGCTGATGGCACGGCTGGATCGGTTCATGCCGGTGAAAGAGATCGCTCAGATCGGGGCAGCGATTGGCCGCGAATTCAGCTACGAACTGATCACCGCGATCGCACCAATGCCTCGGCCCCAACTCGACGACGCCCTGGTACAATTGAGCGCGTCGGGACTGGCCTTCCGTCGCGGCACGCCGCCTGACGCCGTCTACACCTTCAAGCACGCCCTGGTGCAGGACGCGGCTTACGATTCGTTGCTCAAGAGCCGCAGACAGGAGTTGCATGGCAAGATCGCTCGGGTGATCGAGCAACGCTTCCCGAACATCCAGACTACCGAACCCGAGGTTCTGGCCCATCACCTTACCGCCGCGGGTCTCGCTGAAGCCGCCGTTCCGTTTTGGCAAGCCGCCGGCGAGCTGGCGTTGCGGCGCATGGCGCTGAGCGAGGCCATTGCCCATCTCAATCAAGGGCTCAAGTTGGTTGCCACCTTGCCTTCCTCATCACAACGAGACGCCAGCGAGTTGGAGCTGCGCACCCGCCTCGGCACCGCGTGGCTGGGGCTCAAAGGCTGGCCTGCCACCGAGGTCTGGACCAGCCTGCATCCGGCCCTTGCCCTGGCAAAATCACTTGGACGTCACGATGCGCTGGCGCCCATCCTCTGGGGACTGACGCTCCACGTCATGACACAGGGTCGCGTAGCGGAGGCCATGCGCTGGGCGGAGGAAACGCTGGATGTCGCGAAGGCGGCCAATGATGCCGACCTGCTGATCGCGGGACACGCACTCGCGTGCACCTGCTATTTCTGGATGGGTGAGCTCATCAAGGCTCTGAACCATACCGACCGGCTACTGGACCTCTACGACGACGAGAAGCATCACCATCTGGCGGATATCTTCAATCACGATCCCAAAACACTAGCTACTGGCTTCGCCTCGATTTGTACCTGGATGCTTGGCTATCGGGACCGGGCTTTGCTACTAAGCGATGAAAAAGACGCGCATGCTCGCCGGCGCGGCCACCCATTCGACCTCGGATTTGCGTTGCATACCGGAGCGCATGATTTCGCTGACCGCTGGAAGCTCGATGACCTGCTTAAGCGCGCCCGCGAAATTGAGCGGCTGGGTCGGGAGAACAGCCTGCCCGTGCTGTGGATACTGCTGGCACCCGCCACATCTGGCCAGGCACTCATTCAAGGAGGCAAGCCCGCCGAAGGGATTGCCCCGCTCAAGGCCAGTATCACAGCTTTTGAAGCGATCGGCGGTCACGTCCGCATCCCAACCATGAAGACATTTTTGGCCGAAGGCATCGCGCTGACTGGCGATCTCGACAACGCCTTGCACCTGATCGAGGAGATCATCGCCCAAGTTGAACGCCCCGGCTGGGAGGAACGCTTCTTCTACGCCGAAACCCTCCGTCTCAAGGGCTGGATGCTCTCGCTCAAGGGCGACCTTGAACGGAGCCGAACGGAACTTTCTCGCCTCGCTCGACTGGGCACGCCGCCAGCAGGCGAAAATCCTGCGAACTGCGCACGTCGATCAGCCTCGCGCGACTGTGGCAGAGCCAAGGCAAACGCCGAGACGCGTATGAGTTGCTCGCCCCGGTTTACGACTGGTTCACCGAAGGCTTCGACACCAGAGATTTGCTGGACGCGAAGGCCCTGCTTGCCGAATTGGGGTAGTCGAAGCACCGCTGCCTGTTAAGCGAACTCGACAGACCCCGACGAGACGTGGATCACCATCACCGCATATCAAACGTGAGATGTCACGTCTCGCTTCCCGCCGCCTCGTGACCCCAATGCGATCGAAAACGACATCGGTAAGCAACGCCACCAGCAGCCCGCAACCTGGCACAATGAAGGTCACACCTACCCCACCAAAGGAGCATGCGCAATCAAGGGAACAGCCCGCGGGTCTTTTTCGCGGCGTAAACCTTCTCCACCCCGATCGCCATCGCCGCGGTCCGCTGTCCGACGCCATCGTGCTTCGCCCGCGCGACGACCTGGTGGAACGCCCGATCCAGCACCTGGGTCAGCCGATGATTAACCTCGTTCTCCTCCCAGAAGAACTGCTGCAAATCCTGCACCCACTCGAAATAGCTGACGACCACGCCGCCGGAATTGCACAGGATATCGGGAACCACGAAAATTTCTTTCTCTCGCTGCGCCAACACCAGATCGGCGTCGGGCGTTGTCGGGCCGTTGGCGCCTTCGGCCAGCACGCGGCAGCGCAATTTGCTGGCAACGGAGGCGTCGATCACCCGCTCCAGCGCCGCCGGCACCAGAATATCGCATGGCTGCGTCAGCAATGTCTGCGGATCGGCCAGCGCCTCGCGGGAAAAGCCAGCCAGAACATGATGCTTCGCGACGTGCGCGGTCATCGCCTCGATCGGCAGCCCCTTGGGATCGTGGTAGCACGCCGTGTGATCGGCAATTCCGACCACCTTGATGCCGCGCGCCACCAGTTCCATCGCGCTAACCGAACCGACATTGCCAAACCCCTGTACCACGGCCGTCCGGGGAGTCAGCCCGATCGTTTCCGCCGCACGCATGGCGAGGTGCACGATACCGCGCCCGGTGGCCTCGCGCCGTCCTACCGTGCCGCCGGTGGCGACCGGCTTGCCGGTCACGATTTCGGTCACGGTCGCACCCTGATGCATCGAGTAGGTGTCCATGAACCACGCCATCACCTGCTCGTTGGTGCCCATATCCGGCGCCATGACATCGGTGTGCGGCCCGACAAACGGAATCATCTCTTGCATGTAACGACGCGACAAAACCTCCAGCTCCCGCAGCGACAGGGCGGCCGGGTCGACCGTGACCCCACCTTTGGCGCCGCCGTAGGGCAACCCCGCCAGGGCACATTTCCAGCTCATCCAGATCGCCAGCGCCGCCACCTCGCCGATATCGACGGAGAGGGTGAACCGTGTGCCGCCCTTCGTCGGTCCGAGCGTCAGGTGATGCTGAACGCGATAGCCCTGAAACACCTTCGTGGATCCGTCGTCCAGATGGATCGGACAGGACACGGTGATCGCGCGCTTCGGGTACAGCAGCCGATCCCGCTCATCCTCCGGCATGCCGATATGGTCGGCGATCACCTGGAACTGCTGCCGCGCCATGTCGAACACGGGTCCGCTGTAGATATTCATTGCACACGTCCTTGTCGTTGCCATCCCGGCTCAGAACCAATATCACGCTGCCATTCCGCTCTGCGAGACGCATGTTCAGGTAGGCGAGAGAATTGGGAGCGGGTGGTTACCTCGGCGCCAACCTGCCAAACCGTGGTCGGGCAACGATGCCCCTGCTCAACCCAGCCAGAAAAAAGCCTCACCCAATCGCCCTCGAGCCACGGCGCCTCGGCCTCACGCGCTTGCTCCGATCCCGCCAGGGGCCAGAAGCCCACACCATGGAAGCATTTGATCGTGCTGACGGCGGCGGGACGGATCACCGGGGCCGGCCAACTGCTCGCGGACACCGGCGTCGTCCAGCGCGTTTGCAGCATGTCGCACGCGACCGCATTTTCGCGTACCGTTCAGCACATGGTGGCTAATCCGATCTCATAATCGACGGAAACGCCACGCTCGGGCGCTCAAAGGGCTGACATGATGGCCATATTGCCGCGTGCGGTGGGTCCGCTGATCCTTATCATCGGAAGTGCGGATGTGTCGCGATCGGATTACAATCCGCCGCTTCTAAACGCAGCAGAAGCCCCGGGCGCTGCTGCGAAAATTGGCGAGGCCTTGGCCAAGGCTGGCTGCCGAATTGTGGTGTTCTCCAGTGACCCAGCCTACGTCGAAGCCGATGTCGTTCGAGGCTTCGTCAACGGATCCACAAAGAGCGCGCGCCGGCAGATCCAGGTCCGGGCACCGCAAGGCTCTCCCGAGGCGACCTTTCAGGTGGCAGGCGCACACTCCGATATTTTCGACCTGCATCCCGATCAGGATTCTCACTGGGTGCCGCCGTTCTACCGCGCCATACGCGATGCCGATGGCGTAATCATCATTGGCGGCGGTCGTTCTGCACTGATCATGGGCCACTTGGCGCTGGCAATGGGATTGCCGTTGCTGACCCCCGCGTGTTTCGGCGGATCCGCCCGTCATGTTTGGGCAGCCATCAAGCCGGGTGATGACCTGCCCACACAGGAGGAACGCAACGAGATGGGCCAGCCAGGCTGGCGGCCGGAGTATGCGCCAAAGTATGTCAGCCTGCTGAATGCTCAGATCGAGCGGCGGAAAGCCCGCTTGACATCCCGGGCCCGCGGGGAGGCGTGGCGGGCGGGGCTGGCATTCATTCTCGTGGCGGCTGTCGTGGTGCTCCTCGCGGCAGCGAATGGCTTCACGCCGTCCGCCGGTCTGCTCTTTGGCATCGGTCCGGTCGCTGGGATGGCGGGTGCGCTTACGCGGTCCTTCACAGCACTCGAAGATGGCAGCCATTCAGTCATGGCTACGCTGCTGTTCGGCGCCGTTAGCGGCTTGATGGTATCGCTCGTCTATCTCGTCGCGCAGCTCTCAGCGGCTGGCGAAACGGGTGAGATCAAACAGATGGCAGTCGCGGTCGTCTGGATGGCAGCGACAGCCTTTGGTGCCGGTTTCGTCTTCGACCGTACACTCAAACAACTCGCGGAAGGCAAGTTAAGGCCGGGCGGCCGGAGCGCCGGCCCATGAGCTGCGCTCAATTCGTCTTCGGCCCCATCTTGCGGGCGTTTGCACGTTAGCCAATCCTCAGCGCAATGGACTTCTCGCCACCCACGATTTTTATCTCCTATTCGCGCTCGGACGGACGCGCGTTCGCCGAGGATTTCGAGCGACGGCTCGAGGCGGAAGGACTGCACGCCTGGCGCGACCTCAAGAGTATGGAGGTAGGCGACATCCGCACACAGGTGTTGGGCGCGATCGAGACCGCGAAGCAACTGGTCCTGATCCTTTCTCGACGGGCGCTCACCTCGGACTGGATTAAGCGCGAGTGGTCGCACGCGCGGTTGAAGGGCAAGCAAGTTTGCCCGATACTGGCTGATCCGGCGATCAGTCGCGCCGACCTGCCGCCCTGGATGCGACGGGAAGAGGTGTTCGACGTCGATCTCGCGAGGGATCGCGACAACGAGCGCTGGAAGGCGCTTGTGCTTGTCCTGCGCGGTGACGGGCAGACGAAGCGCGTGCCCTACATGCCGGGCGATCTCTCTAGCGACTTCGTCCCACGCCCGGCGGAATATACTGCCCTGAAGGCGGCAGTGCTGGGGGAAACGCCAGGAAAGACGGTTGCTCTGCACGGTGCCGGGGGCTACGGCAAGACTACGCTTGTCAATAAGCTCTGCCGCGACCCAGATGTCCGGTTCGAGTTCTCTGATGGCATCGTGCGCGTCGAGATTGGCAGGGACCGCGACGACGTCACCGGGCTGATCTGCGACCTGATTGAGAAGCTCGACCCGGAGGGCAAGCGCCCCGGCTTCACGAGCGTGAACACCGCCTCGGCGCATCTGGGCCAGCTGATCGGCGAAGTCCCGGCTCCTGTTGGTGATCGACGACGTGTGGCAGGAGCAGCATTTGCGCCTATTCCTGCCCGACCACGCACCGAACTACGTGCTGCTAGTGACGACACGGCTGCCGTTGAAGCTCCAGACCATTCCGCATACCAAGGTGAGAGTTCGACGAAATGCGCACCGCTGAGGCGGCAAGTCTGATCGCAAAGAACCTGCCGGTGACCGATGAGCCGGAAGCCGCTGCTGGGCTCTCCGGGCTCGCGGATCAGCTGGGCAACTGGGCGCAGATGCTCGCGATCGCGAACGGCTGGCTACGCGCCCGCGTGGAAAAACGCGAAAGGCTGATCGATTCCATTGCGCGCTTCGAGCGCCGGCTGGCAAAAGATGGGCCATTCGTGTTCGACCCGAAGGACGAGATCCAGCGCAACAAGGCGATTAGTCCCTTATCAACCAACTCGTGACACTTTCTGCACCAAAAATCCCATCAGATCAGAGCCGGAATGAGAACGCTCTGGATCAGGTGGCAAAGCGCTGCTGTGGCACTTCGTCCAAGTCGGGTGAGACAGTACCGGTAGGTTCCGGCCACCCGCTTGATCACGCCGATGTCGCGCATCCTTCGAAGCTGGCGTGAGAGCCGAGGCGGGGAGATATGATCAAGCAGCGGCATCAGGTCGGCGCGCCGGATCCCGGCGATGTTGACCCGCGGGTCCTGCAAGGCGTGCAGCAGCGCGTTGTCGACAGGATCAAAGAAGTTGATCCCCTTGACGGTTTTGTCCTTGACCCAGCGCGGCTTGGTGAGCCGGTCGAGCGCACGCACCCCGACGGAGAAGTCGTCGAGGGCAGACAGATGTGCCAGGTAGCGGCGGTTACAGCTGAACAGTATCTCGCGCAGGTCAATCAGGCTGTAGATGCTTTTCTTGACAGGGGCGCGCTCGCGCGTGGGCGGGCCTTGCCGGTGTTCCACCTTCCGGTGGTGCTTGAAAAAGGACACGTCGTTGGTGGTGGTCTCGATGCGAAGTATCTGGCCGAACTTGTCGTACATCTTGATCGAGGCATCGCCGAAGCGATGCTTGATGCAGGTCCCCTCGATCCGGGTGGAGAACTGCGAGCCAAGCTCCTGCGCCAGTTGCGGAGTGATCTGGCGGCCGAGAAAGGTGGCGATCTGTTCGGCCTTCACACTCAGCACCGATTGCCGGGTGAGCTGTTCATAGAGCGGCCCGAGCGTGGCGACAGAACGGAACACCAGATCCGTGGCGTATTCCACTTGCATCAGGCTCCAGTGGTAGGTCTGCCCGAACACCTCGAGCACCGGACAGCATTGTCCGGCATACCGGTCGAGCACGCGGTGCAGCCGGTCCGGCGAGAACGCGTCAGCCAGTTCCTGGGCACGTTGCCAGTCGTCGATCCGCGCGAAGGCGTTGTCAGCCAGTGTGAAGCCAATGCCTTCCGCTGCCAGTCGCCGCGCCAGCCAGCTATGGCCGTTGCAGTAGAATTGCAGGCGGAACGGCGACCAAGTGGGAACCCGCAGATAGACCAAGCCGAGCTCGGCGTCCATGAAGTAGAAGTAATAGTGCAGGCACTTGCCGCTGTCCGGAAGCAGAAAGGTCTTGTGCGTCTGCTTGTCGTGCCATGGCTTGTAGGCGTCGCAGGCCTCCATCGCCGAGATGACATGCACCAGGCCGGGATGATCGCCACGCCGCGCCAACACCCTGGCAACGATCGCCTCCTTGCGGACGCGGCTCTTGGCGACATGCTCGATTGCGACCCCGGCTTCGGCGGCCAGCGATGCCGCCGCCTCGCGCACCTTGTCGCGGAGTGTCACGGCAAATTCCGGGTAGCCGAAAATACGGATCTGCCTCGCGTAGAGGAACCGGGTCATCCCGTCGGCGTAGCACACAGTGGGAAGCGTCCCGGTTACAACAACCCGGTCGTAACAGGACAGCACCCCGGAAATCCGGTCGTCGTAGCGTTCTATCAGTGCGCTTGCCATGGCACCCTCGATTATCGAGGCGTCGAAGGGCAATGCTACAGCCTCTTTGGTTCCGGTTCATCCGGCTTAGGCTGTGCATCGAGGCCAGCGTCGTGGATCTTGGCACAGCCGAGGCCGCGCGGTCCGGTGAGCTGGCCGTCCTGCCCGAGGACGAAGACGTGCCGCTGAGCGTAATCGAGGCGCTGTGGGCAGAAACCGGCGGATTCGACGAGGACGCAACGGACGATCTCGTCGGGCGGCTGGATCAACTGTCCTTACTGCAGTCACTTGATCTTGGCGCTCGCACGCTTCGCCTGCACGACAACATAATCTGGTATCTGCGCGACAAGGTT
>CAWHWH010000033.1:0-27179 GCA_963832865.1 uncultured Pseudomonadota bacterium | reverse complement strand
GGGAATTTGAACGCACGGCCCCAAGATTAGGAAAAGCGTGCTCCGCGGTATCACCAGATAACCTTCCTGTGCCCCTCGTCGGTATTTTCGGTGAAAAAGCTTGATCCTTCCGCCAAACAAGCGCACACGCGGCGTCACTGGGTAACACTGATTAACCCCCGTTCGTGTTACCCTGGCGTTACCCAGCTGGGAGCACGTGATGCCGACGATGAAGCTCACCCAGATCGCCGTGGACAAGCTATCGCCCCCCAAAAACGGCCGGCTGAATTTTTCGACACTCATCTTCCGGGGTTCGGTCTGCGCATCGCTAAAACCGGCCACAAGGCCTGGGTGGTGTTCTACCGAATTGGGGGTAGACAGCGCCGCTGCACCATCGGGACACTGGCCACCCACCCCAAGGTGGATCTTGCTCGAGAGCGGGCGCGGGAGATCCTAAGGGATGTAGAGCGCGGCATTGATCCGGCCGAGGCAAAGGCGGCTCCCGTCCGCAAGGCTGACACCGTCGAGACGTTGGCCGCGCAGTTTATTTCGCGGTACGCCAAACCCAAAAACCGATCCTGGCAAGGCACCGAACGTTTGCTGGCGCTGCCCGTCCTGCCGCGGTGGGGCAAGCGTGAGGCCGCCTCGATCACCCGCCGCGATGTGCTGGACCTGATGGATGCGCTGGTCGACGGGGGCCTTCCCATCGGGGCAAACCGGGTCCTGGCCGCTGTGCGAAAAATGTTCGGTTGGGCCGTGGGGCGGGACATCCTGCCTACCTCACCGGTGGTGAATGTTCGTGCGCCAGGCCGTCAAACCGAGCGGGACCGAGTCCCGACGGACGAGGAACTGAAAAAGGTTTGGGAGGGCGCCGAGAGGAAGGGTGGCATGTCGGGTGCGTTCCTCAAGACGCTCATCCTGACCGCGCAGCCCTCTTACACCCGTTGTAGAAAAGGGGTGACCGACCGAATGGCAACATTTGCGGCCAAGCCAGCCAAATGGCATGCTACTCTATTTCGGCCCAACTTGGGCCGATCTTGTGCCCTGTACACACTAACTAACTGGTATACATTAATATTTTCCGAAACCTACGAATGAATGAAGCGCTTGGGGTAACGGATGGCTTCAGAAACCGGTCGTTTTTGTCCTAGGCGTGATGCCTGGTGCGTCATTCTTCCAGTCTGGAATTTTGACGCACCCCAAAAACGATCCGCCATTTCAAAATGGCAATACCAGTCTCTTAAGATGAGACCACTAGCCATGTGGGCGAAATTAGGTAATGCTTATAGGCTGTTATGGGGGTGGGTATGTCGCTATCGCTATCAGAGACACTGCAAGAAATCCAAGACGTCGCATCAACGTTGGTTCGCGCGACGCCGACCGGCCTCACCTCCGGTGAAACGATGTTCAACCCGGCCTCGTGGCATGGCCATCAAGGCGGCAATGACATGTTTATCCTCACTGATCCGGGCCTCGATTTCCAGCTTTTCCGCAGTGCAAATGATTTGACCTTTATCACAGGGGACGGCGACACCGCGAGCTACTGGGGCGGCGGCAACCAAACGATTTATAATTCAGGCACCGACACCACGCTGCGCTTCTCCGAGTTGGAGGATTTCAAGGTCAACATCTACGGCCTCGATGCGACCTCACATGTGGATTTCTATAATGCGACGAACACCGCAATCACATCGGACGGCCAAGGTGGCACTCTGATCGACGGAGTTGATTTTTTCGGGGTCAATCTTGCCGCTTCGCAGGTTTCATTCCTGCATTCGTCAACTCCTTTGTCGCAGAATATAGGATTGGTTCCACTTAGTTAAGTTCCATTTGGACTATCGGGTGCGAGTTTCTCGACCCCCGGCCCCGCACGGTGACGGCGGTATTCAGGTGGCTGTGACAACACGCGATGGTCGGCGAGTATGCTCCGCGGTTAGCGATGATCGGCACGACGGACGCGCTTACCGTGCAGAAGGCGATTGCCGCGGTGCGCCGTGAGAGCCTTACGTGAGGAGGTGCGATCGAAGACTGCTCAACGAGGGTGGGGTGGCGGCGACGTAGGCGGCCTTCCGGCAGCCGGCATCGGGGCGACCACCAGAGGCCCCGCTTGCTGCTGGGCAACCCGCGGCTCTTCATGCAGGTAACCCAACACCGACAACATCACCCACAGCACCGCCCCGCAGGCACCCAACATGGCGAGCGTCTTGGCGGTCTGGGGGCTCACGAGAAAGCGCCCGCCGTGGTCAAGCGTACCCAGCCCAACTGCGCCGCCTGCTGGTGCTGCACCGCCTCGGCATGTTCCATGTGTGGCGTTTGTCGCGATGGCCTGATTTTTCTGCTAATTTAGCGCCCCGACCTATCTATCACGTGCTCAAGAAATCACCGGCTGGTGGCATCCTAGGCGACGGGCGTAAAAAAGCCCCCTGCTGTGACGATCAGGGGGCGAATTGGGGATAGAATCATTTGCGGGTTATGACCCGCGCCAGGATGCTGCGCGCCCGGCCGGGATGGGTCAAGGGACGGTAACGGCCTAACATAGCCGCTACGGCCTCCAGGGGGCCGCTACAGGGCATCGCCGATGTTCGGCGCCACACCGTTCCGGTCGCTCTGAGGCTCGCGCCTGAGGGCGGCGTTGAGGGGACATTTCTATGTTGGGGAACCAGGGGACATTCTTATGTTGCGTTGACAGAACATCAGGGCACCAAAAGGGCCGGGGATGGTGTCCCACTTGGGCAGGGCGTGGAGGCTGGCGGCGCTGCTCGAGGCGCTCCCGCCCGATCCGGAGGCCGAGGCGCGGGCAGCCGCGTTCTTCGAGCGAATGGGTATCAAGCGGCGGGAGGAGGGCTCAGAGAGCTAGCGCGTTCAAATGACACGCAGACTACCGTAAGCACTTCTCCGGTTAGACTAGGGCGGATGAAGGTCGATCTGGTCATAGATATCCTGGTTCTCAGCTTGCGCCTGCTTATACGCCGCAAACTGGGCCTCGGTGCCGGAATAGACGCACTTGCAGGCGACAGGATCGTAATAAAAGACCTTCGGCACGCCGTTAACTGTACGATGCACAAAATGAAGGTATAGAATTGGGTTCGACTTAGCGACGGAGGCCGCTCCCGGTGCGCTCGGACTCGTCTTCGTAAACCCAGCTTTTACCAGCTCATCGTCTTCCTCTTTTGCCGCCATCGTGCAGCCAGTGGCGAGTGCCAGGGACGCAAGGGCAGCCAGACCAATACGAAACTTCATGTGCAGAAACTCCAGACGTTGGCCCACGCACCCCGGCCGCGCGCACTCAACTTGCTTCGTATACATGGTCACGTCTAGGCTGCCCGCGCGGCGGGATAAGGGCTTCAGGTCCGCCCCGCCAACACCCCATCCACCGCCGCTTCTTGGTCTGGAATGCAACGAAGCCCAGTTCCGACAACCCTACTTGTAGCGACCTGCAAACATCCGGCGTCGGGATCGCAAACATCGGCGGGCCGTGCTCAGCCACGGGCGCGCTTGGGCAAACCTACCTGCGAAACCCGTGGTCCGCGACGGCGTCCACGCGATCGACCCCAAGACCGGCAAGCCCGCCTGGAAATCTGACCTCGAATGGACATCAGATAGCTCCCGGAACAGATTCTCCGATTCGGGGGTCACTTGCTGAAGTTACGGCAATTCGGATGCAAAAGCTCGGATTAAAAGTTTTGAAAGGCGACAACCCGCGCTCAATTAAACATTAATCCCAAACCCTTTGGACCAAGATCCAATCTTTTAGGCTTTCTAGTCAGAAGAGATTGGATCTTAGCCATAGGAATTGGATTAAGCGCACAACTAACCACTTAGAAGTCAGATAAACGATTGGTAATGCGTGAAGCTGTGAGAAGTTAGCGTGAGACATTAAGTCAATTGGTAAGATCGGCAAAGCATGGTGTGGCTAATTTACCACGGATTACGCCGCCGGCTCGACAATAATGCTGGAGCGGCCCTGGGAGTACTTGCTCGACGTGGTGATTCGGTTGGATAGAGCGGAGGTCCGAAACAAAAACACAAGGATTCCCCGTGTCGAAGCCGATTCCACTCATCGCGATTCCCCGCGTGTTAGTTACTCGGTATGGACGGTCGCCCTCCCGGCGGAAAATCTGGGAAGCGGCAGCGGATGCAAGGTTTTCTGCAGAACAGCTTGAGAATGGCAGGTGGCTGGCCGATCCGGCCGAGGTCGCTGCGGCATTCGGACTGAACGACGAACAAATCGCCGCTTAGAGAATCAACCGGACGCGTCCGACACGCGCCCGGCCAACGAATGCGGGCTTCCGACAGCCAACACCGACTCCAACCCCGGTGTTGTAGCCCGAAAAACTAGGCCAGGCAAGCGTTGAAGACAGCGCGTCCCTAATCGATGACGTGTATTTATGGCTATATTTCAGCTAGTTACCATCGCAAATAACGCCTGCTTCAAACCACGTCAGGCACTGCGACAGACACGCCAGCCCACGGCGGAAGGTGCGCCATGAAGCAGGGGAACACGCGGGTTCGGATCGTTCGCCGACAGCCTAGGCGCGATCCTTGGGAAATCTACGATAGTCTGCCACCAGCTATCCGGGCCGCTCTCCAGGAAGGGCCTCAGGTCTGGGATGCCGCAGTTATTGCGGCACGATACCGGAAGTGCCGCCGTGAGTGGGGTGATGCTGAAGCAATCGTTCACATCGTTTTTCTGATCAACCTCTGGAACCGACGCGAGATTTATAGCGCGCAGCCATGGCAAGAAAC
This sequence comes from uncultured Pseudomonadota bacterium, assembly GCA_963832865.1. Taxonomy (GTDB): domain Bacteria; phylum Pseudomonadota; class Alphaproteobacteria; order Acetobacterales; family Acetobacteraceae; genus Rhodopila. The sequence goes on along the minus strand of CAWHWH010000033.1, from coordinate 22,454 downwards.
GGGCTGGGGAAAGCGTAAACCGAAGCCGTCGCCTCACAGACTAGCAAATGCGACGATGCAGACCAGTGGCCGCCCACAACCGACCATCACGACGGAGGGTGCGCCATGAGCACCGCCGTCGCGCTCTCCAGGACCGCCGGCGAACCTGGGATGCCGATCGTCTTGTTGGACTGGCGCCCGCTGCGCCCCCGTCGAAATACATTATGCGGTTACGCCAAGATCCTGCTCGGCCGAGCGTTGACGATCGATGACATCCTCGTCCACGTCAGCCACGGGCGCGCTTGGGCAAACCTACCTGCGAAACCCGTGGTCCGCGACGGCGTCCACGCGATCGACCCCAAGACCGGCAAGCCCGCCTGGAAATCTGACCTCGAATGGACATCAGATAGCTCCCGGAACAGATTTTCCGATTCGGTCGTGCGGGCGGTTTTAGAAGCATACCCAAATGCGCTGGAGGACGGCGCATGAACGCCGATGTCCCGACCTTCGACCCAGTCGAAGTCGCCCAGTTCTGTCAGTTCTGGCTGACGCTGACCGGCGTCGACCACATCACCCTGGTCAGCATCCAACCCGACGCCGGAACTGACGCCCGCACCTTCCATCGCGGCGACGATTATGAAATGGCCACCTGGGTCGGCGAAGCCCAGCGCGCCGGGCGGAACGTCTATTTTCAGCCGAACGAAACCTTCCCCGACTGCGCCAGCAAGGCCGCCAAGAACCAAATGATGGCAGGGCTTTGCCGCTTTGCCGACATCGATCCAGCCGATGGATTTCCGCTCGCCGACGAACGCGATCGGCTATCCCGTCTGGCCGATCACTTGAACAATGACCCCACCTACCAGCCGACCGTGATCATTGATTCCGGCAACGGCGCCCAAGTCATCTGGGCAACTGCCCGCGAAGTTCTCTCTCCTTTCATCATCGCCAGGATCGAGGCTGAGACTAAAGCCATCGAAACCGCCCTCGGCGCCGGCGGCACCCATAACATAGATAGACTGCTCCGGCTGCCGGGAACCTTGAACTTCCCGAACGCCACGAAGCGAGCGAAGGGCCGCGGCCTCGGCCGAGCCCGCCTGATCTACAACGCCGACACCCTATACACCGCCGAGCAAATCGCCGACCTGGCCACGCACCTCACCGCAACACTCCCTGCCGATCTGGTGCAGCTCAAGCCCAAGCCCACCGGGCCGTCAGCGCCGGATAAGGATGCCGACATAGCCGCACTCGCCGCCGAACTGACGAAGGCCGGCGCCGACGCGATCACCACAAAGGAGGATTTGTCAGACGACCTACAGCAACGGCTGGATGCTGCCCTGAAGGCTAAGCCGCACCTCGCCGACCGCTGGGCCGGCATGGTCGACGACCTCACCGAAGCCGGCCGCGACAGCAGCCGCAGCGCCCTCGATATGAGCCTTGCCGCCATGCTCAAGGGTGCCAAATTCAACCACCTTGATGCTGGTCTAATCCTATGCGCCTTTGCCCACGGCAAGGCGAACGGTGGCCCCTGGGCCGGCAATGCACGGCTCCGGCACGTCGCGCGCTGTGTGTTGCGGTCACACGAGCCCACGCCAGACCATCTCGCCATCGTCATCGCAGAGATGAACGCCAGATACATGGTCGTCAACGAAGCCGGTAAAGCCATCGTTTATGAGCCAACCTATGATGTTGGGCATAACCGCCGATACCACGAGCGCATAACGTTCGAAGATCTTCGGAAGCTACATCTCAACCGACGCATCCGAATTCCGCACGGTAATGGTAATACAGCCCTCAAACCGGTCGCAGACGTCTGGCTCAATCACCCCGATCGGCGACAATTCATCGGCGGCGTGATCTTCGACCCGTCCGGCCGCCATGTCCGCCCCGATATGCTGAACCTCTGGCAGGGCTTCGCCGTGGAACCCAGGCCGGGATCATGGGCGCGGCTGCAGGAACATATCCTCAAGATCGTCTGCGCCGGCGACACCAACCTTTGCGACTGGCTCATGGGGTGGATGGCACGTCTGGTCCAATACCCGAGTGAGCAAGGCGAGGTCGCTGTTGTGATGCGCGGCATCGAAGGTTGCGGCAAAGGCACCCTCGCAAAGGCGCTACTCCATATCCTCGGCCAGCACGGCATGGCCATCAGCAACGCCAAGCATCTAACCGGGAACTTCAACGGTCACCTCAGAGACACCGTACTCCTATTCGCTGATGAGGCATTCTTTGCCGGCGACCGAGCACATGTCGGGGTCCTGAAGGCACTGATCACCGAACCAACCCTCACGATTGAAGCCAAATACGCCAACGCCGTCCAAATGCCGAATTTTGTTCACTTGATGATGGCAAGCAATGAGGAATGGGTCATACCGGCCGGTCCAGAGGCGCGCCGATTTTTGGTACTAGACGTGCTACCCGCACGGGCAGAAGACACCGCCTATTTCGCCGCAATCTGGGGTGAAATGAAGAACGGCGGATACGAAGCAATGCTCCATGACCTCCTCGCCTACGATCTAACGTTCTTCAACCATCGCAACGCACCCAAAACCGCCGGATTGCAGGAGCAGAAGAAGCTATCCCTCGGGACATCGGAGGGTTGGTGGATGGACGTGCTGCACCGGGGTTATGTCTACAAGTCGAAACTCGGACTCGATGACCACTTCGGCCAATGGCACGAGACCGTCACAACCGAAATGCTCTTCGGCTCCTATGCCGAATACGCCAAAGCGAAGAACGAGCGTCACCCGATGGCACGAGAAGCCTTCGGGAGGTTCATGATCAGCATGGGCGCAACCACCGCCAAGCATCGCAACGGCGTCGTCGGCGAGCACGTAACCGACGTGACGGTCAACAAATATGGCGACACAAAGCGCCTTGCGACCCTGATCAAAAGACCCTTAGCGACAGCCTACCGAACTCGGCACGCTGGAACAGGCGCAAAAAGGGTTCCGCGATGCAACTAAGCTTCCTGTCGAGTGGCAGCCAGAAGGCGATATCGAGGAAATCCCCTGACCCCTGCACGCTGATCAGGGGCAACCCTGATCACTTGGCCCGGGGGGGTGATCAGGGTGCCCGAGGCCCTGAAACCCGCAGAAGTCCCGGGGTGATCAGGGTAATCAGGGTGTTCAGGGCATTTTTGCGCCAAAACTTTCTAGAAGATTTTCTTCGATCGCGCAGGCTGAACCATCCGCTCTTGCTGATGCATTTCTAATAACTTTATATATAACCCTGATCACCCTGATCACCCTGAACTTTATAGTTAGAAACTAGAGTTTTTGTGTTCAGGGTAGATTTACCTGATCAGGGTGACCCTGATCACCGAAGATCCGGCCGTTTCCCCAGACGCGTCAGCCTCCCCGCAAATTCAATACATCCAATCGGGTGGGTCACGATCAGACCACTGCCTCCTCCTCATTTTTTGTGGGACGGACGCGGGGATGACTGCAGTTTCTTGTGGAAACCCGCAGAGCGCCGTTGGTGTAGGCGGACGGCTCCTCCGCATAACTGACTCTGGTGTTCCGATTGGAAGCATTGCGTTTGAGGGGAGGCGGATGCGTCCCGCCAGGGGAGGCGGATGCGTCCCGCCAGGTCTAGAAAGTTAGCCGTGTTGTCAGGATGAGTGCATGGTTATAAACCGGCGTCAGCACTGGGAGGGCCTGGTAGGTTGGCGCCACCGCAATCTGATACCCGACGCCCACGATAGCCTTGATCCGCTCGTGAATCACGAACCGCCCAAAGATGATGCCCGGCGTTATGAACAATTGATTTTTTCCGCCCCTTTGTTTGCCTGAGACCCAATAGGTGTGGTTGAGTTCGATCTCGGGCCAGAAATATTCCAGAAAGTGGTACTGAAACGCTACGTTTGTCGCGATCGAGTTACCAACGCTGGATTGGTTCCTGGTCAGCAGCGAGATCCCCGTCGTGGCCTGGATATCGAAATTGCCCCAGCCCTTACCTGCGGCGAGGGTCGGGGTAATAGCCCACGCACCGTTGGTGAAAGCTGCATTGCCAGATGGCGCCGTAACGCCAAGGAAAGCGGTGACGATATAGTTGCCTTGCTGCTCGTTGGCGCTCAGCAGGCGTTGCTTGACGACCAGAAACTGAGCATCGAGCCAGCCGTAAACGGAGCGGGTGGGGAACTTAGTATGGATTCTCTCCTGATAGGCTGGTGGATTGATCAGCAGCTCGTTGGTCCCGGTCGGAATCAGCTCCAGCCCCTTGCCGCCGTCGAACACATTCTGCTGCTGCCCGTTGCCACGGTATTGCCAGAACTGATCGTATCGCACCTCTTGCTCGAGGCGTGGCGTAACGGTAACGATCGGTGTCATCCAGTGCGGCTGGCTAGCCTGCGCTTGCTCGACGACGGCGAAGTAGTTAGCGAAATAGTTAGAGATGGAGTTTGAAGGTACGGGCGCTGGCGCAGACGCGTCCGTCGGGACAGCGGTGTTCTGCGCCATCAGTAGATTTGACTGGTCGTAGTCGCCAGTTGGTGTAAATGAAAACGAAATCGGCGCGCTGGACGAACTATCCGCCCTGGCCGCCGTAACGACCTCTGAACCGGCTAGCATTGCTACGGCTAAAACCCAAAAGCAGCGCACCCAGCCCTCCTGTATGTCGATCGCCTCCCGCTCTTTCCGGGGGAGACGTTATGTCCTTAAGGCTACATCGCCTGAGACTCAAGAGCCCTCGATTTGCGGGAATCCGTGCTCACACGCCCGTGATGGGCGTGGCATAGGATCGCTGTCACCGAGCGAACCGGCGCACATCAACGGGCTGTCACGGAACTCAGCCGCGCCGAAATGACCGCGCTGGCCGGGAGCGCTGGACTTTTGCTTTAGCGCTCGCCCTGGCGGCCCGCGCCAGTCTCATCGTTGCTAACCGCCGGGGGTGCGGGTGCAGGCGGTGCCGGAGTCCCCAACGGCGAGAATGCGATCATCGTCACCCTTCACCTTGCTCCGCGACCTGCCACCGGGCATCCGGTCATACAAGTCCGCCGCGCGCATTCCGATCGCGCCGGCGCAGACTTGGACGTGAAGGGCTGGGATGCTGAGGCCAAGCTAGCGGCCTAGTCGCCAGCAGCCAGCCCTCACGCGTAAGCGGCCTCGTCACAGACCATGACCGCCAGGTGCGGGCGCGGCTGGCTAAGGTCCTTAATCAACTCCGTCGCCCTGCCATCCGAGCTGGCATCGAAAGGAGTTACAGATGTACGCAGCAGCGATTATTCAAACAGTGGCGGCGGTTGTTTTTCTTGGAAGTGTTGGGTTCGATGCCTACCGGCGCTATCGCCTCAGCGAACAGGAGCGACGCGACCACCTTATTCGCCACCTCTCCCTAATCTGGTCGAAGGACCCGACGCTGTCGGCTGGTCGAACTGAGGAGGAGGCGCATGGGTTTTACAGCCAGCGACAGATTGACTTCTTCAACGCTCAGCTGAAGGCAAGGGGTGAGCGATGGACTTATGACCCCTTGCGGCGTGATCATGTGCTCCCATCCCTGAAATGTCAGGACAGAGACTGCTTACCGACAGTTTGGCGCCCAATTATGCTGGTAACGGGTAACACACGGGTAACCCCGCAGCCAAAATTCCCCTTAGCTGCGGTGTCGTCGGCGAAGCACTGCTCAATGTCTGCCGCCGAACGCGCCGTCCCTTGAAGCATCTTTTATCGGCAACCCAGCCTTTTAGAAAGGGATCTCGTCGGTCTCAACCAACTTCCGCTCCCGCTTAATCCACGCCGGTGAAGCGTCTAGTTGTGGAGCGCGCGTGCGTCGCATCAGGGACTTCCTCTTCAGTCTAAGCTTTTCTGCTTGTGATAGTGCATCGTATGCGTCGCCGCGATCATAGATATGGTCGTTGCTGTGCCAACGTCCGACAGCATCTTCAAGCTCAAACGCCGCTATAACTTCAGGTGCTTTGTCCGCCACTGCGACCCACTGGGCCAACGTTAGGCCAAGGAATTTAGGTCCTTCACCCCAGTTGCAGCTCGAGACCTCTCCATCATTGGCGTAGGACCAATATTCCATGAGCTGCCAGTTCTCTTGCTCGTGCGGTGGCAGAACATCAATTGCCTTATGATCGGGATGTTGTTTTTTGCCGCAGCTCCCGCAGAACTGGTCGTGGGCGCCGATCTCACTTCCGCAGAAGCGGCAGTCTGTAAAGGCGGTGGTTTTGGTTGTCATTTCGACGCTTCCTTCTGCATGATGTGGCTGGCGATCAGCCGTTGCACCCACGACGAGAGGGTTTGTCCGGCCGCATCCGCCCGGAGCTCGACCTCCCGCTTAAGTGCTGCAGGCAGATTGACTTGAAGTTTAAGTGATGGTTCAGAACGGCGCTTCATTGTAATACGTCCATGTGGAAGCTGTCATATGGCAATGGACGCAAGAGTATCAAGTAGACATATCGGGTTTTTGCTTGCCACGCAACGTATGCCGCGACTATATGGTCGGAATGCCCAAGTTAGGTCCCTACAGTAAGTCTGCTACCCTGGCTAAACTAGACCGCCGCACCAAAGAAGCGCGGTTGCTCCAGACCCAACTTTCCTACCGTTACGCATCCGACAGCCGGAATGCCCCAGAAAACTGCGGGCTTCTACGGCCGCTCTCGATTTGTGGTGCTAAAAATCACTGTCCTTTCCGAGGACATTTGGCATTGACCGGCTCGACGCTGATGTGCTGGCGTCGGTGTTCGAGGAATGCAGTTCGCACAGTTGGTCGTCGAAAATCAAGGCTGGACCATCGATTTTCGCTCGGCGCACTTCAGTCAGAGCTTCCACCACCTTGGCACGTGTGGTGCCTAAATCGGTCTGCGCCCCACAATGCTTTGATTTCAAGTCATATTTTTTCGTCTGGTGGGAAAGTTGGGCCAGAGCTTGCGCCGAGAACTAGTCCGCACGTCGGTGGTTTTCCCTCGACTACCCAGAGCTTCTACCGTTACGACCCGACAGCCGGAATGCCCCAAAAACTGCGGGCTCGGCCGCTCTCGATTTGTGGCGTAAAAATCACTGTCCTCCGGACATTTGGCATTACCGGCTCGACGCTGATGCTGGCGTCGGTGTTCGAGGAATGCAGTCGCACAGTTGGTCGTCGAAAATCAAGTGCTGGACCTCGATTTTCGCTCGGCGCACTTCAGTCAGAGCTTCCACACCCACGTCTTCGGTCTGATTGACCAAAGCGTGCGCGCTGCAACTCCGGTTGGCGTTGATGGACAAGGATGCCGACAAGATCGGCGCCATGACCGAACGTAACCAGTCCGAGCGGGCGCAGACCTTGCACGACTACCTGGCCGCCCGCTCCGCCCAAGCACCGGCCGCGGCATGACTGGACGCCCGAGCACCTACAGCCAGGAGATTGCTGACGAAGTCTGTCGGCGCCTAGCAGGGGGAGAAAGTCTGCGGGCGATCTGCCGCGATGAGGGGATACCTGACGAATCAACCGTTCGTTTGTGGGCTTTGGACGATCGCGAAGGCTTCGCGGCGCAATATGCGCGCGCCCGTGAGGTCCAATTTCTCGCCATAGCCGACGAATTACTAGAGATCGCTGACGACGGCCGCAATGACTGGATGCAACGCAGGGGCAATGACGAACGCGGTGGCTGGGAACTAAATGGCGAGCATATCCAGCGCTCTCGTGTGAGGATAGACACGCGCAAGTGGATGCTGAGCAAGATGCTTCCGAAAGTCTACGGCGACAAGACGGAGGTTGCGGTAACCGGTGCCAACGGCGGCCCGCTGCAGAGCGAGCGTGTGACGGTGCCAGCGGACCCGATCGAGGCGGCGCGGGTCTATCAGAAGGTGATGGGAGAAGGGTGATGGAAGACTATCGTCCGATGGACTTGCATGGGATCTGACTAATCCGAGCCAGCACGTTTCGCGACGGTACGCGATGCCAGCCTGGTCTATCGCGTAGTCGAACGTCAAATTCATGAATTGTCTGTCGTCATTAATCACGCCTACGAGAGCGTATGGTCTGCCACCGCCGCGCCAGCGAATCACGCTCATTCGTTTCGCGCTACAGTCGGTCACCGACCCGAGGAGGATGCTGGTGTAGATGCACGTCGACCATTTGGATCGCCACCATCTTGTCCAGCACCGCCCGCATCTCGGCCAGCACCGCTTCGTCGGGAATCCCGCGGTCCATGATCCAGGCGTGGCATACCTCGTGGGCCTGGCGGCAGGCCATCCGGCAGGACGCGACTGCGGCGAGCCATCGCGCATCTCGATCCGGAAACTCGGCATCACAAGTTTCCGGTCAGGCATCGCCGACCGGGGATGACCTCGCGCGCACGCGCGCGCGTATTGCGCAGTAAGGTGACCGTTCTGCCCTCTCGGGAGGGAACTCGCCCCCTGCGCTCGCGCATTGCCGCTGGGGGCTTTTTCTGGACGCCGGCAAGTGTCTCACCCGGATCAGATACGTCAGCCCGGCTGCCCAAAACGGGCGGCAAATGCGCCTTTGCGTTACCCCCATATTATCCTAAGCGACACTTAGGACCTGAGTTTGTCGGATAATACCAAGACATATCAGCATGTCAGCCGATATAGGGCACACGACTAGTCAGGTGGTAGCCCACTGTCGGGCATGCTTCGTCAGCAACCTAGCCGATGCGTTGAAAGCATTCTGTTCCTGGGGAGGTGCGGACTTGACTGGCCGTCGTGCTACAGTGATAGTCGAAAATCGACTCAAATCAGAAAAAGGGAATCTCTAATGTCAAGAAGCAGAGTAACGAAGAGCCTAGCAGCTGCGGCGGTTATGGGCCTTTTTGCAGCTCATGCTGCGACAGCACAAAAGACCAAGGGACAAACTTGTACGACCAATTATGTTTATTTTGCCACTGGCAGCCACGCGTTAACGCCCGAAGATCAAGACCATATACGCGACGTGGCCGCAATGATGCAGCGCACCCCAACCTTCGTCGCCACGATCGTTGCGGCAGTGCCCAGCATGGCGTAGTCGCGGCGCTGGAAACTGGCGTTATGCCGCTCGACATTGCTGCCATCGCCGCCGCCCCGTTTCTTCATGCCAAGCTCTCCGCTGTGGTGATGAAGGACGTAACCGACGCTGCCCCACCGCCACCCCCGATGCTCTCCGTCGCCGACATCGTCGCGATGGCGCGGAAGCCGGCGCCGGCGGTGATCGAGGCCACGTTGACGGGGACGATGGAAGAGGCGAAGGACCTCGATCCTATCTGAGGGCCTGACGCCGCTATGGGCGGGGCACGATGCCCCGGACTGACACGGGATTGTTCACCACATCATCGTCCGCCGTTTTTCAAAATGAAATGACGGCTACACGCCGCCTTAGGACCTTGAAATATTACCATACTTAGCCTAGCAGCGGCTTAATGCATGGAGGCAACAGAATGTCCGGAACCGTAGCATCTTCAGGTGGCAGCTCAGGCGGGACTGCCGGTGGTCCAGGCGACCCCAGTGTCCCCATTGACGGTGGTCAAGGCAACTCCCAAGGAAATTTATCTCCCGTCGCCGCCTTGCAAGATAGCTCAGGCGCCGATGTTACCAGCGGCACCCCCACCACCTTCGGTAATACCGGCCAGATCGTTACCTACACGGTGCCCCTGACCGGGATGTACGACATCGAAGCCATTGGCGCGAGCGGCGGTGGGGGTGATTCGGGCAACGGTGGGTTGGGGGCTGACGTCAGCGGCGACATCAAGCTCACCGCTGGCGAGATTCTGAGCATCGCGGTAGGCGGCGAAGGCGACCCCAGCGGCCTCAACTTTGTCGGCGCAGGAGGCGGGGGCAGCTTCGTGGTCGCGCCCGGTAATGTCCCGCTCGTTATCGCGGGCGGCGGCGGCGGCGGCGGGGCCGACCCTGAAGGGGCAAATGGCGGCAACGGCGGAACCATTACGAGCAGTGGCGGCGGCGGCGGCGCCGGGGGTATGGGGACGGACGACAGCGGCGGCGGCGGCGGGTTGTTGGAGGACGGCTCGCCTGGCGCGGGCGATAGTGCCGATGCCGGAGGAGGCGCACCGGGCGGCTCGTCCTTCGCCCATGGTGCCACAGGCGGCACAATTGATAACAACATACCCCAGCCACCGGGCGGCGGCGGCGGCCCCCCCCCAGCGGGCGGCAGCGGCGGATTCGGTGGCGGCGGTGCCTCAGGAGGCAACGGGGACAACAGCGGTGCGGGCGGCGGCGGTTTCAGCGGCGGGGATGCCGGAGACGAGCAGAGCGGCGGCGGCGGCGGGACGTCGTTCGACAGCGGCTCGGACCAGCATTTTAGCGTGGCGGCCCAACCCGGCGACGGGTCGGTGGCGATTACGCTCCTGGCAAGCGCGCCTGTCGCGGGTCCATCCTCCGACACTTTGCTCACGAGCACACCCGGCAATGACACCTTGGTCGGCGGCTCGGACCACGATCAGATTTCAGGCGGCAAAGGTGACGATTTCATCCTTGATGGATCGGGGAACGACAATCTCAGCGGCGATGAGGGGAACGACATCCTAATCGGCGGCCTCGGGAACGACGTGCTTCACGGCGGTGTTGGTAGCGACATCTTTCTCCACGGCGTGGGCGACGGTCAGGACACCATCATGGATTTCCAGAACGGCGACCGACTTGTGCTCGCGGGTTACACGCTCGATCTGCACGACCTCAACTTTGCAAACCTCGATACCAACCACGACGGGCTGCTCGGAAAGGGTGACGCCGCAGCGTCATTCACCCAGGACGGCGACCTTGTTCTCAACATGGCGGCTTATGGAGCGGGAGCTACTCCCGACATAGTTACGCTTAAAGGCGTAGCGTTCTTGCACAGCACTGATGTTGCCGTGACCTAAAGCCTGGGTTCGGCACATCCCCAGCGGGCAGCTACAGCGGGAAACCGTATAGCCCCGCCTGCGAGTTTCGAACGCCCGCACCCACCCAGACATGAATGCTTCCACCGCCCGCGCGCCGAGCGTCCCGTCGCTTGACCCAAATTTCCTGAGCGCGCAGCATTCTGGCGCGGGCCATAAGTCCGCGATCTGTCATAAACCCCCAGTTTCGCCCCCTGGGTCACACCTACCGGAGTTGTACATCCGCGGAACGGTTCGCCAGGCGCCAGCCGGCCAGGATCGGGTCCAGTCGGAGCAGCCCATGATGCGTGGTCTTGGGGCCTGGCGGGCGGTATCCGCGGGAGGTACGGCCGGACCACCCCCCAACCGGGCGACGATCCACGCGTACCACGCGAGCAGACTTTCATCATGCGGATTCCTGAGTTTCTCCTCGTCCTGGTTATCGAGAACAGACTGTGCCCGCACACGCCGCGGCCCGCAGACGTGGACGCTTGCCACGTCGCCGGTTGAGCTGACCTACGCCCGGGCGAGCCCGAGTTTTGGCCAGTTCAACCGGCCATCCGGTCCTGTCGCCGACCGGCCATCAGAGCTGTCGCGGAACATCCAGCCGCTCGGCGTCGTAACGTTCGGCCAGACGGAGGATGCCGATGCAGGAGCGGAACCCCTGCTCAGGGTGCGGGCGTGAGCGCAGGATGATCTCGACAAGTGCAGCGGTGTCGTCGCCGACCGATGCGGCTTCGCGCAGGATCCGTTCATGCGTCCAGTCGCGGTAGCTCCGGTGCGAACTCGGCATGTGTTCAGTCAGTGTCGTCGGTCGCATTATTTGTATCAGCCACACCGTCCCGCGGGCGGGCTGCCATATCAGACGACAACCCGCCTCCTCCACGTATTGTCGCGCCGCCGTTATGGAAGGCGCAGAAGGCTCCTCGCCCAATTCCGTGGCGTTATCGGCGATGAGCAGGTTTGCAGACTGCTCTGGGCGATCTACCGACCACAGGTAGACACCGATCGCCCCCTGCTCCGGTGAAAATCCGGTACTTAGACCGCCAGTTAGTAGCGACCGCACCGCCTCGCTTAATAACCGTATCCGGTCCAGACGCAGGAAGAGCGGTTCTAACCGCAGGTTTAGCCGCTCCTCTGAACCGCCCGCTTGCTTCCAGTAGTTCTCGCACAGTCTCCGAATGACGGGCGCCAGATCAACTCTCGGAATGTGGACACGAGATCCTGTTACGATGCTCAGGAACGGGAGCACACTTCGCCACGCGACCGCTCAACCCAGTCAGATCAGCGGCCGGCTGTTTCGCCAGCCGCATACCGCTCGATGTAACGCAGCATCGTCGGCTTCAGATGATCCTCGATCCACTGCGCCATTGCTTGTTCCTCCTTCAGTGACTGCCGCAGCACCGAAGCGGACGCCTGCTGGCCGGCGGAGTTGGCGACGACCAGCAAGCCCTGGTAAGCGGCAATTTCGTAATGTTCGAAGGCGTAGTTGGCGAACGTGTTTTTGACAACTTCATCCGATGCGGGTGCATGGCCCAACGCCGCCACATTGCCCATGAACGAGGTCACCATGTCCTTCAAGGTCGAGTGGCTCGTATTCAAACCCGCGAGCAGCTCCTCGATCCTGGCAGCCTGTTGTTTGCTCTCCTCCAGGTGCTGACGCATCCTGTCAGCCATCTCCGGATAGTTCTCGAGCCGTCCAATCTGGCGCTCGAGCAGCTCGATCGCCTGATTCTCGATTGCGTGCTGGTTGCGCAAGCCCGTCACATAAATCTCTCGGGCTGTTTCGATCGTCCTACTCATCATTCGTTCCTTCCATTGCTTGCGTGAGTTCGGTCATGAGGGGGCTGAAGCCAGGCTTCCAAAATGTTCTCGGAGGAGGCCACCTCGATCTGCTGCTGGAACCTCCCGCTAAAAAGCTGGAGCAGATTGTCATGGGCCTCGTCGGAGACGCTGCACACTGCGTCGGAGGCCACAAGGACCCGGTAGCCGAGATCCACTGCGTCCAGAACCGCAGCGAGAACGCATACATCGGTCTCCCCGCCAGTGATCACGATCGAATTTATCTTGCGATCCTGTAGGCTCTGGTGGAGTTGGGGCTCCGCAAACGGCGAGTAGAAGTGTTTCTCCACGACCTGAGCGGGCGGAACGAGTTCGGCCAGTTCCGGCAGCAACGCGAGAAAGAAAATGTGGGGGAAGCCGCTCTCGCGTAAACTCACTCCAGCGCTGGTAATAGTGCCGCCACATCCCCTCGGCGTCAGCCGCCCGTACCGGAGGGATGAAGCGGGTAAACACGGTCCTCGCCGGAAAGGCGCGAGCCACCCGCACGATCACCGGCAAGACCCGCTTCATCCAGGGAACATGCCACGCCGTTTGCTCAGCAAAAATCCGTTGCATGTCGATGCACAGGTGGACCGCCGTCTCCGTTAACGGTCCGTGAGGCAGCGGCAACGCTTTTGCAGCCGGCATGACCGCTGCCTCGCGTTTGACTCAGGATGCCTTCGATCGGGCCTGCGATCCGCGCTGAGCGCCCTCGCCCGATCCACCCTCCAACGCCGCAGCCATAATATGCTGCTCGGTGACTTCTGTAAGCTTCAGGTCCGTCTGCTTTTCTTCCTCCAGCGTTTCGGAAAGCAGTCCGACAGCTTCCTGCTCGCCCAAAGCGCGGGCAATGGCAATATTGGTTCCATAAGCTGCGATTTCGTAATGCTCGATGCGCTGCATCCCTGCGACGATGACCAGATCGAGCACCGGTCCCTTTTCATGCTCCTCGATTTCGTGCTGGGCTTCCTCAACAAGACCTCGCATGGCCTCACAAACCTTGCGCCCAGGACGAATTTTGAGGGATTCCATAATTTGCTCGACCCGCTCGATTTGACCCTGGGTCTGTTCGATGTGCATCTGGATGCCATCACGAAGAGCAGGAGTGCTAGCTTTTCTTACAGCCTTCTGCATGCATCTCAGCGCCTGCTTCTCAGCGCTGAAGGTGTCCTTGAGCTGCTCCACCATTAGTTCACGGACTTCTTGTTCCATTTAATGCCTTTCCTGTTCAGGTAGCTATACCGATTGCCGCTAAAACCGGGCAACGCAAAGCCCAGGCAGCCAACTCAACCATTCACAGGAGACGAAAGTTCCTGCCGCAGCACTATGTGATGGGGATGTGATCACTATTCCGAGGACTGCCCGGTGCCTTCGGATCCGACGCTTGGGCCCGATACCAACCGCGTTCGAGCCCCGGCCTTTCGTGCCTGGCTAGCCAGCACGGCGCGAGCGGCACCCTCAGCGTCGACGGCGTCACTTTTGCCCTTCTGGTGTCGCAGCTGGCGGTTGGCGCGGTTGACCTCGAACACGGTAATGACCGCGTTCAGTCAGGAAGCGGCCGGCCCCGTAGGAGCCGGTGCCCTCGATGCCAATGGCTCGAACGGCGCCCAGCGATGTCGCCCAGGTTGCCAGTGCCTGATATCCGTTGCGACCGGCCGGGATGGTTGTGCTTGCCTGGTGGACGCCCAACGCGCTGATAGCGGCGACGGCGTGAGTGGCCTGAGCAGTGAGCTCGAAGACGTCGCCACCCAAGCCCAGGTAGAATATCTTTCCAGAATAGTAGGGCTGGATCATGGCACCAGAGGTCATTACCGGTAGCTGCTGGGTGCGGGCGAGTTCACGTCCGGTTTGCGCGTCCCGCCAAACAACGAAGTCCGTCGTGTTCTGGTTGGGAGCCGTTGAGGCCCGAGGTGTTGTAGACGTTCGCACTGAGATCCTTGGTGATCGCGTTCCCGCCGATGAGGAACATCTCCGTGTAGCGTTGCCCCCGCACGCCATTAAAGGTGTAGGGCTTCGCGTCAGCGCCGTCGTTCGGCAGGGTCACGATGAGCTTGGGAAACATGACGACGCCGATCACGGCCACGACCGCGACGACGCCAAGGGCTACCACGATCTTGAGCCGCGTTGTCATTGCCGCTTTCCGGGAAGCACGCTCATGCAGAGCCGCACCACGTCGGATGCGCACACCCCCGATACCTCGACGCCTCTGATCACGCTATTCTCAGCGAAGGCAGGCTGCGCCATCAGCCCTAACAGGCTTCTGCCGCCCAAGCTCAGCTTCTTCACTCCACTACTCCTTGTTCGCCGCTCCAAAGGTTCGAATGCGAAAGAGTCCCTGGCGCGGAATGGTCGGTCATTGGGTCCCTTTCATGTCGAAGCCGGAAGCAGCATCTTGATCACTGGCATTGAGCGACAGCGCCGAAATCACGGCCCAGGAACGGGCTGGTAATAGACGCCGTTCGCGCCGTAGGCGGGTCGCTTTCCGGGAAGCACGCTCATGCAGAGCCGCACCACGTCGGATGCGCACACCCCCGATACCTCGACGCCTCTGATCACGCTATTCTCAGCGAAGGCAGGCTGCGCCATCAGCCCTAACAGGCTTCTGCCGCCCAAGCTCAGCTTCTTCACTCCACTACTCCTTGTTCGCCGCTCCAAAGGTTCGGATGCGAAAAAGTCCCTGGCGCGGAATGGTCGGTCATTGGGTCCCTTTCATGTCGAAGCCGGAAGCAGCATCTTGATCACTGGCATTGAGCGACAGCGCCGAAATCACGGCCCAGGAACGGGCTGGTAATAGACGCCGTTCGCGCCGTAGGCGGGTGCTAGCCACATGCCGCCACAGTCGTATTTGTGTGGAAAGGGTCGGTAGACGCATCCGGCAGGCAAAGCTGCATAGGCAGCCGGCGCAGGGGCGGGCACAGCCGCTGCACTGGCGACAGCGGCACCGGCCGCTACGCCGGCAATGGCGCCGGCCGCCGCCGCGCAGCCGTTACAGCCAGATGCCGAGTAATACGGGACCGCGACAGGCGGGTGATAGGCGGGATATCCTGCATAGGCCGCGGAACCGGGGGGGTGATAGGCCGTCGCCCCGGACGAATAGGTATGCGTGGCCCCTTGGCCATACGCGCCATACGTGCTGCCGCCGTAGGCGTTGGTGTGCTCCGTTCCGCCTCCGTATGCGTGCTCGCTGCTTCCACCGTAGGCATTGGTGTGCTCGGTGCCCTGTCCGTAAGAATGGCTGGAGCTGCCACCGTAGGCGTTGGTGTGGCTCGTTTCTCCCTCGGTGTGGCTCGTGCTCCCGCCATATCGATTGGCAGAAGACCAAGCGCCCGCCGGATCCTGCCACAGGACACCCAGGAACAGGGCTCCCGTCATTGCGACGATCGTTTTCATGACATCTCCCCTTATCATGGTGACTTCGCGACCGGCTGGACCGTAGCAGCCTTGGACGGCTTTGCGCTCCCAAGCGGCTTCAGGCCGGGCGGTGCGGACGCGTGCGCCGGCCGGTCGAACTTCATCGGCGGCGCGCTCTTGGCCTTCTCCGACGTGAACGCGTCCGCTGGGATCTCCGCATCGATCTGCCAGTTCGACAGATCCAGTTGATGGTGCAAGCCCAGCGGATCTGCGCTGTAGACCGCGCGCACGCGGCGCGGCAGCTTGTCGTCGACGCCGATCCAGATCTGCAGGAACACCTCGGGATTGGCCCACGCCAGCATCTCGGTCTTCGTGTCCCCGACCATGCCCGACGGACCAATGTAGAATGCAAGGATCGCGCCGTCCGCCATCGCGGCATAGGGATCAGCGACGAGCAGATCGGTAAACGGATAATAGATGTCGGCAGCTTCGAATGCGGCCTTCAGCGTGCCGTCGATCGTCGGCGGTGCGTCGGCAACCGCAACCAAATTCTCGGCCGGCGCATAGGCCATCATCGACTTGCCGTCGTAATAGAATTCGGATGCCGGTCCGTCGCCGGGAATAATGACGCGGAGCTTGTTCGGCCGCTGCATGGCGACGTCGTAGCGCACCGTATAGAGAATTGGCGGCCCAAGCTGGCTCGGATATTCGTAGCTCGCCACGGCGGTGAAGGACATCGATTTCGCCGTCGCGAGCCGCTCGCTTGCAGCCTTGAGCAAAGCCATCGCCCGCGGTTCGAGCACCATTTTTGTTGGTGCCGCCGGCTGACTCTTCGCGGCCGGTCTCGCCTGCTTTGCGTCCTGCGGCTGAGCTTGCGCGCCAACGGCCACGTTCAGCAGTAACATTAGACCAGCGGTGGAGAGCCTGACGGTAATCGGTGTCGCGCGCAGGTTCATGAACGGCATGCCATTCCCTTTCTTATCATAGAATCGAAAGGGTCACAGAAAGGCTGGCCGCCACAATGATCCACATCAATGTCCACGCTGTGTCCTGACGAAGCGTGGAGAGCCCCGGTGCGTCATGATCGATGCCGCCGACCGATGCGGTGGCGGAGAACTTCCGCCCATGGGTGAGATGCCTCCTCGCCTGATGGTAGGGCGGCGAGCGACGGTGGGAAATCAACGACCGAACGGTATCACCATGCCACTGCGGTCCGTGGCCTCTCCGCCCGGGGGCGCCTCGATCAACAGCGTCCGCGTCGGGAAGGCGAACGAGACATGCATCCGTTCGGCAAGGTCCATTATCCGCACCAGGACCTCATGGCGGCCCTTCAGTTCGGAAGGGTAATCGGTGACCATGAGGTGGAAAATCACCAGTATATCCAGGCTGCTGTCGGCCAGGTTGTTGAACGCGACCTGGATGTTGTCCTTGTCCGTGAGAGAGTGATCCAGGATCACCTTCCGAATCCCTTCCACGAACGCTTCCAACGTCGCCAGGTCGGTGTCGTAGGTGACACCGAGCGTGAAGCGCTGCCGCCGCTTCGGGCGCAGGCTCAGGTTGTCGACCTTGGTGTTGACCACCGAATTGTTCGGGATCGAAATCAGCGAATTGTCCAGCGTGCGGATGCGCGTGCTGCGGAAGCCGACATCCTCCACTGTACCCTCGGTGCCACTGAGGCGGATGTAGTGGCCGACGCGGAACGGCTTCTCGAACATGATCAGCATCGAGCCCAGCAGGTTGGCCAGGCTGTCCTTCGCCGCCAGCGCCACCGCGAGGCCGCCGACGCCGAGGCCGGCCAGAATGGAGTAGGCCGGAAAGCCAAGTTCATCGGCGCCCTTGATCAGGCAACCGACGGCAATCACGGCGCCGACCAGCCGGCTGCCCAGGCGGATCAACTGCCCGTCCAGGCTGCGGATTCCCAGGTGCTCCGCGCCGACGATCATCTCACCGACAATGGCAGAGCCGACGAGCGCCAGCCACGCGCAGGTGAGAAAGAGCACAACGGTTTCCAGCACCGCGATGGCAATGCGCGGCGTATCGCCGATGCGGATAATTGCGCACAGCACTGGCGTCAGCACCGTTGCGACGATCAGGATGCCGATCGGCATCGGCAGCGTGTGCCAGCGGCGGCTCGGAGCGTCCTCGTTGCCCTGCGACAGCCACTTTGCCAGCCGTCGGCTGAAAAAGATCAGCAGTCCGGCAACGAGGGCCCCGATGCCAACGCCGATCCATTGCCAGACCGTTGCACCGCCGATCTTGGCCATGCTCCAATCCGGCCAGTTCAACACCCAACGTAGCGGGATAAAGTAACTCAGGCCGAGCGGGGAGCCGGTCAGGATGTCGTAGAGCGTGCGGCCCGAGTTGGGACTGAAGCGGCGGTATGCCTCCTCCACGCGGCGCGCCGGAACGTCCTTGTAAGGCAGGTCCTTCACACGCTGGATAGAAATCGGGAAGTCGTGCGATGGTTTCAGGAGAAACCAGATACTCGCCGGCGCGCGGCCCCTGCTGGACGAGCGTGAGGTCAATTTCCGTGTCCGGCAGGCGCCATCGCTTGGCCGGCAGATTTGCCATCGCCGCGGCGTCCGGCACATCCTGCATCGACGGCAGGTCGATGCGATCAAGGATTTCCCGAAGTTGTATGGCGCGCTCCGCGCCGACGATGCCCAGTTCCACTAGCGCAACCTCGGAAAGGTCGAGAGCATGGACGGCATTCGGAACGCGGCGGAGCGTTTCGCTCTGGACCCTGCGTTGGGCGGCGGTGGGGAACAGTTCCCCGGACTCCGCATACTTCGTCAAAAGGTCTGCCCAGCGCAGGTAAATGTCATCGGTTGTCTGGATGAATCCTTGCAGCGTGGCCCTGGGGCTGGACGTGTCCGGCACGCGCAACGGGCTGGCGTCCGCCGCTCGGGCACCGGGCGATAGGCAGACGAGCAGGATGGCCACAATCGCACTGACGCAGACGAGAGCGCGGTTTGCGCTTCGGAGCGCGCACAACGTGTTCAAATCGCACCTTAGCACGGACCATTACGCGGTCAGCATGGCATAGGCCAGATCCCGATTGCTGCGCATGTATTTGAGCTCCCTGCAAAGCCGCCGTGGCAAGAAATGACAGATCTCCTGGGCCACGGTTCCGAGGGATCCTTACCAACTGCCGCTGCTGCGCGAATTGATCCAGATCAGTGAGCCATCAACAGGTGGAACTCTCGTAACCCCCGTAGCCGGGCGGTCGGCTGTAATCGCTCCGGAACGTGGTGCGACCTAAGACCGGCGCCCGTTCTGCAAGCCGCTGGAGCGCTTCGGCGCCGTCTCGGGACCCCCGCACCGCCGGCACCTGCGTGAGGACGAAGCCGTGGTCGACAACTCCATGCAGAAGCCGGTCGATCGGCCCCCAGATCCTTGAGGTCGTCACCTGTTAGCTTGGGCAAGATATCGGCGTTGACGTCATTCTCGCGGAATGCCGCCTCGTAGCGGTCAAGGCCGAGGTCGCGCAGCCAGCCCGCGATATCCACCGCCGTTTCCTCCGGTTGGTGATGCTCGAGACGAGGTATCGCCCGGATGAACCGGCCGTGTCCAGGATCGCCCCATCCGGGAATACGCCCTGCGATCTCGGCATGCTATGTCGCCGGCATGAGCAAAACGCAGGATCGAATGATCGCCGGGTTCACAGCCGGCGAGCGGGACTATATTCGTCGCGAACTGGACATGTTCTTCTCGACGTTGCCGACGGTGGCGGAAGGCTTCCAGCTCAAAACATGGCGCGGTGGCCCGCAAGCCGGCAGGCCGAAGGTCCCGCCGGTTGCCCGATCGCTGATCGACCGTGGGCTGATGCGGCTCGACACCAGCGACCGCCTACCACGACTGTTCTTTACCGAGGCGGGGCTCGTCGAATTGCGCGCGATGATCGCCAACCGCCGCCTCGCCGATCCGAAACGATTTGCTCATGTCCGCCAGGAGCTCGGCATCGACCCGATGTCAGCGACGGACCTGGCGCAGGAGTGACGGAGCAACCCGTCGAAACCCCGTCGGCGGAGCGCGATCAGGCTCGTCAGTTCTTAAAGTAGCTCGATGGGCCGCCTCGCCTGAATCTGGCTTATTTGGCCGATCTACCGGAATTGTGGCGTCTCCCTCTAAGGCGCGGTAATGGCCTCCGTAGGCCAGAAGAGCCTCAAATCCAATCCAAAGAGCCAGATAAAGAGCCTTTGGCGAACGGTGGCCACCTCAGCAAACGACCGTTTGAGAGCGTCACCTGCATCTGTAGGTGTCGGCTAACCGGCCAGCGCCTGCCCGGCTAGCCGCAGTTCTCTGCCCTTCGCGGTCCGCATGCGCGCATACACTCATGGACACATGTGCTCCGGCGCTCATCAACTCATACGCGGTGCGTTCTCCCTCCGGAACCAGTCATCAACGAGCTCCTCCATGAGCGACTGAACCTTGCGCCTTCCCTGGCGGGCCAAAATGACATGCATTTGCGAAAAGGCCTCTTCCGATAAGAAGAACATCACAGCGCGCTTCCCTTCCCGGTAAGCTTGTCGCTTGCTTTCCGTTGCTCGTTCCGGCTCCGCAGCAGCGGATGTCGTGGGCTGATATTCGGTGCGGCCGGTGTCGGCCTCGTCAATGTTAAAAAGGTTCTTCCTTGCCATCACACCCTCACTCCGGCGCTCATTGGCGCCGTCGCACCGGGATGCATGCGCACATGTGTGCCGGTGGGTATGTTCAGAGCATCATACAAGGCAGCAACCTCCGCTGCCGCCCTGCTGTTCGGTTCCACTTCCTGAGCCACTAAGCCCCGCATAAAGGGATACTTGAAAGCCTTCCGCTCGCCCCATCGAGCGGCGGCGACGTTCATTCCGCGCTTCTTAATCGCGTTTTCGGTGCCCGCGATCTCCCTGCCTTGCACGGGCACGCGGTTCAGGACAAAAAGAATGGGAGCCCCCGCGAGCTTGCAAACATCAATCGTCGCGTCTACCGCATCAAGATCAACGATGCTCGGCTGCAGCGGCGCCACCACGAGGTCAGCAATCTTTGCTGCCTGCGCTGCGGCGCGGTCCGCTTGTGGAGCGGTGTCCACTATGACCAACTCATACCCCTGCCCCGCAGCCGCCTTTATCGCACGCTCCAGCCTTGCGGCTGCTTCGGTAGCGACGTCCGGTGGTTGATCTCCTCGTCGATCCATTATCTTCGCTGCAGAAGCCTGCGGATCGATGTCGATAAGCAGTGTCTTTAGCCCGCGTCGTTGGCCTTCAACGGCAAGGTGGATGGCCATCGTCGTTTTACCTGCCCCGCCTTTTTGGCAGACCAAGGCGATGGTATGCATGCATGCGCTCCTACGCCAATGCGCGCCGCCAAGCCGGCGCTACGGCGCGCATGATGGCCTGCGCACATGTGTGAATACAAGACAGAAGCGCGGTGGACCGGCACGGCTCAGACGAACCAACGGCTTAACGTAAAGGCCGACAGACCGGGGCTGGACAGGCGGAAGTGGCGGGAGGGCCGAAGATCCGCTCTTATATTACGAGCTGACGTAGAAGCTGTCGCTACACCGAGTCTGGACTTTAGCGTCAGATCAGCCTGAGCCGAACCGCTTCGGCACGGGGTACCGCGGGGGCGGATGGCCGCAAGATCAGCCCTTCAGCAGTCACATCCACTCGTGCTTCTGGATACACCGCCAATGCAATCTTTAGGGAATCGGCGAAGCGCGGCTTGAAGTGCCGAAGAAATTGGAAACCGGCACCGAACTGGTTGAAAACGGCGTGCCATGTCACCGTGATAGGTCCGTTCAGAGCGTGCAATCGGTAGGCAAGCCAGATGTAGATGTCGATTGCCATACTGCGGGTGCCGATAGCAGAGATGGCTTCTTCACGGACCGGCACGGGATGGGCACGCAGCGAGGCCCAGAACCCTTCGTCGAGCCGGACCCGATCTTGCCAAAGGGATGGTTGCGCGGCGTCCATCAGGCCAGACAGGCTGATTGCATCACGCACGAATGCGCCGTTTTGGCGATATTCAGCTGGGCCCCGTTCAGTAAAGAAAGTCAGCCGGCACGCCGAGATGCGGCGCGCTTGCTCCGCCACGAGCTCCCGGGTACGGCCACCAGATGTGATCGCCATCTTGGTTAGCCAAGCGTTCATCGATCGTCCTAGCACAACTTCCGGGTTGCTGGTCCGGATCGCTTCCGTCTGTAGGTAGAGAAGGATAATTCTGGCCAGCGATCCATATGGCACCCCAATGGGCTGGCGCCGCCGATCCAGTCCAGATTCCACGAGGAGGGTGGTCAGGTGCCCTTTGCGTTCCAGAGTGAGTTGCCGAACTCGTCTACTAGGGGCAGTGACGTCATGGCAAAGCCAGCGTGTGTTATCCCGAGCCGGCTTACTTCTTCCGAGAGCACAGCCGCAGCCGCCTCTACGGCGCGGCGCTCCGCCTTGGTGACCGCTAGCGACCTTGCGTGGTCTATGCCGCCATCAGTAATGATCTGGTGAATGTCTCCCATAGTCACGAAGGCTGACCCAGAATGATCGGC
>CAWHWH010000032.1:0-60681 GCA_963832865.1 uncultured Pseudomonadota bacterium | reverse complement strand
GGCCGATTTCTGCGGGTGGTGCGCCGGGCTGTTCCGGTTCCGTCCCCTTATGCGTGCCAGAAGGCCAGTTGGTTAGTTCCGGCCGATAGCGGCGTAACAAACCCGTGGGGAGAAGTGGCAGCGCGGTGGGAGGCGGGTGCATCGCGGGCTCCATGAGACAAACCGACGGGTTGCCGGCGTGTGGGCTTCTCAGGAGCGCTGGCGATGTTTACCGAAGGGAGTTTGGAGGCGAGTTGCGAAAGTCGGGCTAACTGAGATGCCGGAGCCTGGTGTTCTGCGTCGGAGCGGCGAGGTGGTCGCCTATGCGGGCCTCAACCCGAGCCACCACCGGTCCGGCTCCTCGATTGACCGCCCGACGCGCATCTCCAAGATAGGCAATGCCACGCTGCGAGCGTCGCTTTACATGCCGGCGCTTTCCGCGATGCGCTTCAATCCCGCGATCGCGGCACTCGTCGCCCGTCTGAGAAACGCGGGCCGCCTCAAGCCCAAACAGATTGTTGTGGCGGCGATGCGCAAGCTGCTGGTGATTTGCTTCGGGGTACTCTAAAACAGGCAAACCGTTCGATCCGGCCATCGCCATGCCAGCCTGAGCTTCGAGGGTTTCCCCATTCCGTTGTTCGATGGGAGACTGATCATTCCGCCGTCCCGATCTGATGCCCCATGGCCGGTGCGCGGAGCGAAGGTCAAGGAGGGCCGCAGGCCCGCGCGTGAAAGCGCGCCTTGTCCTTGACCGCAGTGAGCGCACCGGCATGCTGAAACAGATCAAAGAAGGCGATTTTAGCGCTTGACACCCAACACGGTATCTACCGCGATCAGTTACCATCGTCGGCCACGCGGCGACGATCGCCGCCAGAGGCGTGCCACGTTCCGCGGCACCGGCCTGGCGAAAATTCAGCGGATCATCCACGATCCGGCGCCCAAAACGGCGTCTTCATGGAATTTGCTCCCATGGGTTCGAATGATCTGGACGAGATCGAAGCCCGTATCGCGACCTTGGTCGAGCAGAATGCTGCGGCACTGGTTGAACTCCAGGAACTGAAGCGTCAGCGGCGGTCCCTTGCCGCCGGTTATGCAAGCGGCGACAAGCGCCGCGCGCTCGTGAGCGATCGTAATAAAGAGATCCGCCGCAGATACCTGGAGGCGACAGAGCGTTATGGCGTCATCGTAAATCTCGCTAAGCAGTACAAACTGTCCGTCCGCCAAATCCACCGGATTATTGAGTAGCGACGTATAATCCGGATGGCCGGTCGGGACGCTTACAGTGCCATCTGGCCCCCAGCGAACTAGCGCGCGCCTACATCCGAAGCGCCCGCCAAATGGATCGTGGAGGCCCCCTTCAAGCTCGCTAAAAAATGGACGGCGCCAAGTCTGCCATCTCGTCAGGCACGCGTGCCAAGACCAAAACGATTGCGGATCCCTGACGACTGCCAAGGGGCTCTCGCTCTTCCGCCGATGGGGATCGGGCTGTCGCCGACAAGCCTTAAGAATTTGACCCGCGCCCAACTGCTGACCCTTGCGGCGCGGCAAAATGCTATAGCAGCCAGACCACGACATGAACATAAATAATAGGTTCATGTCCTCGTCGTGACGGCAAAATTCCGGTGCCGCTCATCGGCGCCGGGACCACTCTGATGACCCAGATCTGCGTTGCTCAAGAGGATTTATTTGCGCTCATCGCTTACGGCGGCGGTGGGTCCATGGGTCGCCCAATGCCTTGTTTGCCGCATACCGCGCCGACGTGCGTGATGGCCAATCCGTCAGAAACGTCAATCATTTCTGAACAGCCGTTTTCACGCATCTCAACGTCTCTGCTCTCGCGTCGAGCGAAGCCCCTAACGGGCCAGCTCGAACTGATTTTCTCAGTGGCTGCGCTCCACCCGTTCGGGCAACCGCAGCATCCGGGGGCGCCCCAATCGTCAGCGTTCGCACCCGGACAGCCTACCCCTCCGATCGATGCCTTCCCGCCGCCGACGATCGCCGAACTAATCGAACAACTGCGTCGGCATCCAACCCTGGCGCCGCGCCGCCTGCGCGACATGGTCTCCGCGCTGCGTACGATCTGCCGCTGGGCCGATCTGAGGCCCGATCTGGTCCCGGCGACCGCGACCCAGATCCGCATCATCTTCACAGGCTCGTCACCGGCCACCGCTTGCATTAGCAAGGCGCGCTGGCACAACCTGCGAAGCTTGGCACTCGATGCCTTGCGGCATGCCGGGTGGCCGGCAATCAAAGGCCAGACGCGGCAACCGTTGTCGCCGGCATGGGATGCGCTTCGAGACAGGCTGCCCAATGCGCAGTCGCAAGCAGGCCTCTCGCGCTTCATGAGTTATTGCAGCGCGCGCCAGATCGACCCGCCACAGGTCACCGAAACCACATTCAGCAACTTCGGCGAAACGCTTCGCAGCGAGATCCTTGGCAAGGAACCGGCGCAGCTGTTTCGGACAACGTGTCTGCGGTGGAATGCTGCTGTCGCCGAGATCGAGGGATGGCCGCCCACCGCGGCAACGGTCCCCAACCGGAGCCGCCGTTATGCCTTCGACCTGACCGTCTTCCCTGATGAATTTCAGGCCGACGTGGCAGCGTTCCTTGCATGCACAGGCAACCAGGATCCCTTCGCCGAAGACTATGCCCCCTCTGTCAAGCCCTCCACGATTGCGATGCGGCGCAAGCAGATTGCGCAAATGGCCACGGCTTTAGCCAAATCTGGCATCGAGCTCGAAGCGATTAATCAGCTAGCCACTTTGGTCGAATCTGCCAACGCAAAGTCAATTCTGCGCTTTCTGCGCGACAGGCGTGGCGAAACCTTCACTTACCTCCACCAGCAGGCGCTGCTGCTCAAGACCATCGCGCGCTATTGGGTCAAGGCTCCGCAGCCCCAAATCGAGACGATTAGCCGCGTCGCACAGAACCTTGCGATCAAACGCCGCGCCATGACGCCAAAAAACTCGAGGCGCTTGAGGCAGTTTGATATTGAAGCAAATCTTCGCGCGCTGTTGGATCTGCCGGACCGCGTCTTAGCTGAAGTCCGCCCCGATACAAAGACGGACGCCAGGCGCGTGATGCTTGCACTTGCGGTGGGTTTGCTGACCGTCACGGCGATGCGGATCGACAACCTCGCTGGCCTCGAGCCGGATCGGCATCTGGTCAGGAGTGGGGGCGCCGGAGCGACCACAATGCTTCTGATAATCCCTGCCGAAGAGATTAAAACAAATAAGCCAATTGAGGCCGAGCTATCGCCTGCCATGGAGCGGCTTCTCACCACGTATCAGCGGGACTATCTACCGTTGTTGGCCGTCAAACCGGGTGGTGGGCTGTTCCTCTCGCGCAATGGTGAGCGCTGCCGGGCAAATAGCCTCGGCATCATGGTTAGCCGCTTCATCAAGCGCGAAATTGGCCTTGAGGTAAATCCGCATCTATTTAGGCACTTAGCCGCCAAGCTGGTACTCAAGGACGACCCGGCGAATATCGAGACCGCGCGACAGCTGCTCGGGCACAGCTCCACGACTACCACGGAACGGGCCTACACCGACCTCAGAACGGCGCCAGCCTATGAGCTCTATGGAAGGATCGTTTCAGAGCGTCGGGACGGCGCGGCCCAGTGAACCCCCGACAACGGATGACCGGGGTTCGCTGCTGGCCTGTCGCGGAATGGCCGCTACAGGATCAAGAAGCTTGGGATGCGGCTCAACTCCAAGGCGACCCGCTTGAGCCGGGCGGATTGGCCGCTGGTTGGAGTAAGACCGGTCGGGTCATGGTGGAGAACGGGTACGGGCGCTGGCTCGCCTGGCTTTGCGAACAAGGATTCCTCGATCCTGGGCAAATTCCCGCCGCTCGAGTCACACTTGCCCGGGTGCGTGCCTATACATTGGCACTAGCCGAGAACAACGCACCCCTGACAATCTCTACCAGAGTACGCCAGCTCGGTAACGCACTGCGCGCGATGGCGCCGGAACTGGATTGGCGTTGGATTTTACGAGCCGCCGATCGATTGCGCGTCACGGCGGCACCGGCCCGCGATAAGGCCAGTCGGCTGGTCTCGCCGAAGCGGCTGATGCAACTCGGTTTGGCAATCATGAATGAAGCCGATACGACCTCCCGCGACACGGCGGTCAGGCGGGCGGCTGATTATCGGGACGGATTGATTGTCGCATTGTTGGCACTTTGTCCGCTGCGCATGCGCAACTTAACCATGATCACTTGCGGCCAGCACTTGGTTCGGCACGGTACGGGATGGTTGCTGATCTACGCGGCCGCGGAGACTAAGACCGGCCGTCCCCTGGAAGCACCGTTTCCGGAAGTGCTCAATGACCGACTGGAGCGATACCTCTCGACGCACCGGCCTGTGCTGCTGGACGTGGGGAGCCGGCACGGCCGGCCAACGACAGACGCTCTTTGGGTCTCATCGCTGGGCCAGGCGGCGGTGGCGGCAACTATTCGATTCCAGATCACCGAGCGAACAGCGGCCGCCTTTGGCAAATCGGTCAACCCACATGCGTTCCGCGACTGCGCAGCCACACTGATTGCTGAGGAGGTGCCTGAGGAGGCGTCCATCATCGCGAGAGTCCTCGGCCATACGACGATGGCTACGTCGGATCGAACCTACAACCTCGCGACGCCTCGAAGAGCGAGCCAGCGCTATCAAGCAATACTCGCCGCACGGCAACTGTCGTTAAATATCTAATTGTCCGGGGGATGCCTCGATGAGCTGATCCCGCGAACATCAACAATCGGGAGACCGGTATGTCAGAGGAACAGCACAGCGTGAAAACACAGAGGGACCAAGGGATGGAAGAATTGTTGGCCAATCTGGCAGGCGCAGACATCTCCAATGCGTTGACTATGCCAAACTCTGTTGCGATCGAATTCCATCCCTACTCGAGGTTGTTCCCGTTGATGGAGGGCTGCGAGCTTGCCGGCCTGGTGGCGGACATCCAGGAGAATGGCCTTCGGGTGCCAATCGTACTGCTGGGCAACCGGATCCTCGACGGTCGCAACCGCTACCGGGCCTGCATGGAGGCCGGCATCAGGCCGGTTTTCGAACAGTATACCGGCGATGATCCACTGGGTAATGTGCTCTCTGCGAACTTGCATCGGCGGCATCTTACCGAAAGCCAGAGGGGGATGGTTGCAAGTGCCCTCGCAACGATGCGGCAGGGTGCCCGCACAGACATTGCGCAAGTTTGCGCAATGTCTCAAGAACAAGCCGCCAAGCGATTGGCCGTCAGCCGGCGCACAGTGCAGTACGCCTGTACTGTGCGTGAGCAAGGAATCCCGGAATTGGTGCGTCGGGCGGAGCGTGGCGAGATTAACGTTTCGCTTGCCGCCAGGATCGCGAAAATGCCGCAAGAGCAGCAGCGAAGGGTCACAGCGCTCGATCCGGCCGCCTTGCGCGGGGCTGTGAAACAGGCCGTTCCCGCCGACCGAAAAATCGCTGCCCCGCCCTTCACGCCGAACACTGACGACATCGTGCTGTGGGCCAACGAACAGGCCCGCGCCTTGCGCGCCGCCGGTCAGACCAGCACCAACCGAGCGATTGATTGGGAAAACGTCGCCCAGGCGATCGAGGCGTTGGGCAAGAATTCTTCCAGCGACCTGGCCAACTGCATCCCCACGGTGCTGCTCCACTTGGTCAAACTGGACATAGCGGCTTGGGACCATGGGGGAAAAGCGGCTTGGCGAAAAAAGATCGACCACGCTCGTAACGAGATCCGCCGCTTGCTGGCGGCTGCACCCAGTCTGCAGCCGACCGTTCGAGGCGTCATTGGAGCGACTCTGGACGGCGCGAAGGAGGTAGCGCTGAAACAGCTTCATGTGGGCAAACGGCGGGTCATTGATCTGGCTGGGCTGTCATATACGCAAGAGCAAGTAATCGATGACTGGTTCCCTGAGCTGCCACCGAAGCAACTAAGCGAAGATCCTTATGCGGCCGAACGTATTACCCAGACGGCGGCCAGTAAGGTCGGGCTGAGGGCACACAAATCCACCCTGCGGAGGAACAACCTCGGGGGCTTCCAGCTCATCGATCGGGCCTCCGCCGTCGTGGCTGGTGAAAAATTCGACCTCACCGAAAAACAGGTGCTAGAGATTTGCGCGAACCGAAGGGAGATGATGATGGTGGAAGAACGTGAGAAAGGGGCGTCACGATCTCTCAGCCGCACAGGCCGAGGCCCCCAGGTGGCACCGTGATGGTCTGGGGCAGATTGCGCGGCAGGTGAATCAGTTAGCCCGTGAAAATATCTGGCCCAACTGGCCGATCTCCAGGAATTGTGGCGCCTCCCGCTAAGGCGCGGTAAAGGCCTCCGTAGGCCAGAAGAGGCGCAAATCCGCTCCAAGAGGCAGATAAAGAGCCTTTGGCGCAAGGTGGCCACCTCAGCAAACGACCGTTTGATGAATTCTACGTCCGCCAGTTCTCCAGATAGTCCATGCTGAAGCGGGCCCTTCCCCTTATATATTGCGAGATAAGGCAATAAGGCGCTAATTCCGCAAGTCTTATCATCTCATGTGAGATAAGCAGGGAAGTAACGCTTATATGCATGTCATAGCTCTCTTGAGCCAGAAAGGCGGTGGCGGACGCACATCGCTCGCCGTCTCTCTCGCCACGGCGGCCGAAGAAGCCGGGCACGAAACCCTGATCATCGATCTTGATCCGCAGGCCACAGCCTGTAAATGGGGAGACCGGCGAGAAGCGGAGTCGCCTATTGTCATAGACGCGCAACCCGCTCGTCTCGGTAACGCGCTGGTGAAGGCCCGTGAAGGTGGCATAGCATGGGCGATTATCGACACCCCTCCCCGATCCGCAGAAGCTGCGCTCGCAGCCGCGAAGCTGGCAGATCTGATCGTCATGCCGATTCGTCCTCAGATGTATGACCTCGAGACGATCCCGAACACGCTCGATCTGATAGCCACGGCTGGCGTCGGACGAACAGCCACAATTCCGGTGATTGCCATCCTGAACGCCATTCCGGCTCGAGGGAGCCGTCACGAACAGGCCCGCGATAGCCTTGTCTCGCTTGGTCTGAGGGTTTGCGACAAGACAATCGGCCAGCGCGCGGCATTCGGGGATGCCGCTGCGCTCGGCCTCTCCGTCCTCGAATACGACAAGACGGGTCGGGCCGCATCCGAAATTAGAGAAGTGTACTCTGGAGATTCAGAGCATTTTAGCAAAGCCTGACGCGAGCAAGGCTGGCAAGCGGCAAATGAACAGGCGAGGGGCGGTATAAAACCGTAATCTCTGCTTACCAAAAGCGTACTTGTCTGCTATGCGGCAAGCACCAAAGCGGAGTTTGAGCCTTTGAGAAAAGCAAATCTTGCTGCTGCTCTCGCTGAGCAGGCCGGCAGCACCAGGCGAAGAATGGAAATTGTGCCGGAGACCTCGTCGGCATCCGATGCCGAGTCGGACCAAGCTCCCTATAAACAACCTGGCCGGGTCAGTCTTGTGCCGATTACCGCGCATTTCCCGCGGGAGGTGCGCCGGCAACTGAAGGGGCTGGCCTTCGACCTCGACCGGACGATGCACGATCTGATCGCGGAGGCGTTCAACGATCTTTTCGCAAAGCACAACAAGGCGGAAATCTGCCCACGAGGCGACTGATGGCCTTTGCGATAAGCATGCTTGTGGTTAAGCATGATTACGTATAAGTACGCTTCTCAGAAAGCCGGGAAGGTGATTACGCGGCTTTTCTGCTTTTTCCGCAGCGCGGCCTGGTAGCTGCGCATGCAGCTTTCCTGTTCGATCCGCGCCGGAGGCGTGATCGAACATCGGGACGAGCTTCCCGTCCCGATGTTCATGCATCGACCAGTGCGGCTCGGGTCAAGCCCGCAGCCCTAGCGTAGCGGGTGAGCCGAAGGCGAAGACTTGAGGTGAGTTAGCGGGGTGATATCTTGGGATGTGGCGTCTGGTGGCGCTCAGGCTTTGGCGATTGCCGGGCGGGAAGGGCACAGAACGACGCCACGCTCGCTAAGCTCGATACGGGCTTCTGGATACGCTGCTGTGGCAAGCGCTAGACATTCGATGAAATGTCCCCGAAACGCCCTCAGACGCCCGTATCCTATGCCAAACTGGGCGTATAACGCCGGCCAGCCTACCTCGACGTCCCGGTTCAAGGCGTGGAGGCGGTAGGCAAGCCAGATATAGACGTCGATTACCATCGAGCGCGGCCCGATGGCCCGGAGCGCCGTCTCGCTCACCGGTACGGGGTGTTCGCGGAGTGCCCGGTAGAAGTCCTCGTCGAGCAATACCCTGTCCTGCCATAGCGAAGGCTGGTCGCCGTCGAGATGGGTCATGGTGATTTCGGTTTTGACGAAGCCGCCGCGGCTCTTGATCTGCGCGCCGGCACGGTCGGCGAAGAACGTGAGGGAGCACCCTGATATGCGTTTCGCCTGCTCGTTTGCCCGCTTGTAGGTCGTGCCGCCGATAGATAGCCCCATCGATCCGAGCCACACCCTCATGCTTCGCCCCAACTCGACCTCGCGTGAGCTGGTCCGGATCGCCTCGCTCTGCAAAAAAAGCAGAATGAAGCGGGCGAAGCTGCCATAGGGCAGGCCGATATGCTTGCCTGATCGATCCCGACCGCTTTCAATGAGCATTGTCAGGTTGTGGCCCTCCCGACGCCACAGCAGCTCGTCGAGGGGCTTATGCGGCAAACTCGTGAGCGCGAAACCGCTGTAGGTGAAGCCGATTTTCTCGGCGTCGTCGGATAGCACCTGGTAGGCCGCTTCGATCACCATGCGTTCGTGTTTGCTCACCGCCTGTCGGCGAGCCTCTTCGATGCCATGCTCGATGATCAGCTGGTGAATCTCGGCCATATGTGAAGGGTTGCCGTTGTTCGGCGCGCGCTGCAAGTGTGGCGTCTGGTGGCGCGAGCTATTAGGAAGTAATTGTTTCTTTAGATATTAGCGTGTGCCACCAGAAGCCACGGGATAACCGCGAGTCGCGCCACCAGACGCCATGACGGGGGCGCCACCAGACGCCACGCGGAGGGTGTGGAAAACTGGGGGCGACTCGGGAGTGTGCAGATTCCAATAGATCGCGGCCACCTGGTACCGATTTGATCGCGGATATGCCTATCCCGCGGTCCGCTCAGGCGAGTTGTCTCTGCGCATCGTCCCGCAAAGCCAGCTCACTGCGTCTCCTCCAGCCACTTGGGCACGCGGGTCAGCGCGTCCTGACGCGCCGGCTCATTGGTTCCGACATGCGCGGAAAAAAGCCACTCGCGGTCGTGGCAGCGCCACTACTCAGCAATCCGAGGGGCCAGGACATTTGTCCAATTGCATAAAGTGTTTGCAAACGGTCGTTTGCGAAGGTGGCCACCTTTCGCCAAAGGCTCTTTATCTGGCTCTTGGGACCGGATTGCGGCTCTTCTGGCCTACGGAGGCCATTACCGCGCCTTAGCGGGAGGCGCCATAATTCCTGGAGATCGGCCAGTTAGGCTAGATTTCTAGGATGGAGCTAGCGTACCACGTCATCGATTTTCGCGGGGATCGCGCGTTTCGTGGGCGACTCTAACCGCGCCGGCCGCTGCGAGCTGATCGATCGCCGGCGTCGATCCCGGTCGGCGGTGTTCTCGAACAAACTCTCGGGCGCCCTTCCCGCCTCTGTCACGGGTATGCGGAGTAGTGCGACAAGAAGCTTTTTTAGGTATTCGCAGCTGAGGATGCTTACCACGCCTTAGTAGAGGGCGCCATAATCGCGCGAAACCGGCCAATCGCTCACACGATTGGATGTCGGCAAGGTTCGAACACATCACCATCCAGCTGGAAAACGGGCATGCAGAAAATTCCGACGCTAGGCTTGCTCTGTAGGCCAGAACTGGCCGTCGTGTCCTCGAGGTCTTAGTCTAGGACTCGCGCGGCGAGCCCGCGGCGGTCAGTTCGCCCTACCCGGCACCCTCTGACCGCTATTGCCCGGGCAGTAGCAGCTTGCACCTGTGGCGACTGGACGATCCATCGGGCAAACATAAGCGCCCGCATAGCAACTCTGACCGCCGCCGCCCTGCGCCTGACTGTAGCCTTGAGGTGGCGGCTGATAATACGTCTGTGGCGGCGAGTAGTAGACAGGCGGATAGTAGGGGGGAGCGTAGTAATACGGAGCCGCGGCGATTGCACCCAGACCGAGCCCGAACGCCACGCCGGGCCACCAAAATCCGCCTCGGAAGCAACATCCGCCATGGAAACCATTATGGAATCCTCCATGGAAGAATCCTCCATGAAAGCCGCCGCCGTGGAAGCCACCGCCGCGATCGGCATTCGCAGGCGCCACAGACACCCCACACAAGCCGGCGGCGAGGCTTAAAGCGACGATCGAGCGAGTCATGACAGGTCTCCCACACAGGGTTTTAGCGTTCAGCCTCCTACGCGTTCATCGCGAGCGATCATGCTCCACGCCGATTTTACGTCAAGCCATGACCTTTGCCTAAGACAACCCTAGTATCACCCCACATGCGGCGTGATACTGCCAAACAACCCGTGAGCCTCGTCTTTGACACCCGCAGTGAAGTAAAGGGCACTGGCACTCCCGCCTGAACCGCCATTTCCCGGGCTGATCCCCCACAGATCGCCGATCACGATCGGCTTCCCGTCCGGCCCCTTCAGCGCGCCCTGGAACTTGTCGGTGTTGAGGTTGAAGGCGTTGATCATGCCGTCCCCAAAATTTCCAACCAACAGATCGCCGGCGAGCTTGCCGAAGCTCTCGGGCGCGATCGCCAATCCCCACGGCGAGTTGAGCGGCCCATGCGACGCGACCCGTTGGATCAGGGTTCCGTTCAGATTGAATTCGTCGACGAACCCGTTGCCTGCGCCCGCCACGTCGTCATGCTTGGTGGCATTCTGTTCGGCAAATGTCACGAACAGCTTTCCGTTCAGCACCTGAACGTTGAATGGAGCGAAGCCCTTCGGCAGGTTGGGGTCGGTGAAACTTTTGATGAGACTGAAGTTCCGGTCATACGCTTCGACCGTGCCATGACGAAAGTTCGCCGCGAACAGGACGGGACCGTTGTTGCCTTGGCCGATCGCGAGACCTTTGTAGACCGCGCCCACGCCCATCGCCTCGTCGCCGTCCGCCGGGTTGTGCGATTCGTCGACCGCGATGATCGACTGCGTGCCGGCCTTGGCGTTCCAGCCGGAAATCGTACCGTCCTCGGTTGCAAACAGGAAAGTGGCGGGTGATCCGTCCGGCAAAGTGAACGCGCCTTCGGATGCGAAGCTGTTGAAGACCTGGCCCGTCGGGCTGGCGGTGCCGGGCGTTTGGCCAGGAGGGACGGCGATGGTGACCGGCGGAATGGCGTTCACCGTCACGCCGGAAGATGTCACCTTGTAGATGCTGGCGAGACCTGAGCCGTTGTCGGATATCCAGAAGGGGCTGGTCGGGCTCTCCGAAAGGCCCCAAGGATTAACCAGATTGGGGTCGGTCTGCGCGGCGGCCACGGAGGGATCCGAGCCGACGAGGTCGTTGACGGTGAAGGTCATATGCATCCGGTGATGCAGAAAATGCCCGATCTCGGACAACGGCACATGCGAGCTATCGACAGAAGCGGAAGTCGAGTCGGAAGCCATGGAAATTCCCCCTGACTAGTGCAATAACGTGATGACCGCAGTCGCTCGGAGCGGGTCCGGTGCGCCGGGCACTGCACAGACGGAGGACGCACGACAGGCTGCTTTATTCCCGGGCAGGGTGATATTTCTGGGCAAAAACATCACGTGCGCGCGAGTGGCTGCTGCTCAGAACGCCAGCCAGGCAAAGAGAAACAGGGTGTTGTTGCCGCTGGCATTGTTGCCGAAGCCGTCATAGTTTTTTGTGCCGCCGTTGAACTCCGTGTAGATCGTGTACTGGATGCCAAGCTTCAGGTTGGCGAGGGGTCTGCCCCAGGAGTTGTCCTTGCCGAACGGCACCCAGTCAGCCTCGATGACGAAGCTGTTGCTGTTCGGCTTGCCGTTGGCGCTGCCGCTGAGCGGTTGCGGCGCGAACAGGGCCGGGTTCGCGTTGCCCGAGGTGTTCTGCCATCCGAGATCTAGACCGTAGCTGTTCTGATAGAAGTAGGCGAGGTTCAGCCGGATCTGGTTCAGGTGGTTGTTCGGCCCAGTGGACGTCCCCAGCGCGGTGGAGGCTTTCAGGTTCTGGTCCTCGTGCGTGAGGATGGCGTCGATTGTGGCCGTGTGGGTGCCGTCGCCGAGGAATTGATAGCCTCCGTCGATGGCGACGTCGGTATAGCTGTCGCGGCCGAACGAGGTGTCGACGCTGCGTTCGCCATTCGCCGGACTGAGGTTGGAATATAGCGCCACCGCACCGATATGCGCCGACTGTCTGTCCCAGTTCCATTCATAGGCGACCCGCCCATAGGGTGCCGGATTGGCGGTGGCGCCCGGGCCGAACGTCGCGCCGGTCAGACTGAGCAGGGTGGGCCCGTAGGTGTTGTAGACGCCGCCCTCGACATAGAGCCTCCGGTCGTACCAGGCGTAGATCGTGGAGCCGATCGAATTGCCGATGAGCCCACCCGACAGCAACGGCTGGGCCGCGGGTGTCGGCGCGAGAGCGGATGAGACGAACGGAAAGATCCAGGCGAAGGTTGAATTGTACGGGTCCTGGATGGTTGGTCCGTTGTTGACGGAAAGCCCGACGCGCAGGTCGCGGTCGTTGGCGTCCAGCAGCGTTGTCAGACGCAGATCGGTATTGTCGAGAAGGAATGCGTGGCCGACGCCGTCGTAGGTGCCCTGCACGAAGGCGCCGGCATAGTCGTTGATGCGTCCCGCAAAGAACAGGCTGATCTGGTCGAGCGCGACATTGTTGTTGCGACCGAAGTCCGGCGCGGCCGGCTGCGGTTGCGGCGCATTGGTGTGGGTGAAGGAGTTGAGCACGAAGCCGGCCAACGGGATCTTGGCCAATGGGCCTTGTCCGCCGTCTTGGGTGTAGCCGCCGATCTTGAACGCCCGGCCGAGCGGCGTGAGTTGCGGCCCAAAGGCGCCGATATGGCACTCACTGCATGGCTGACCGGTCTGCGCGGCGAAAGAGGGTAACGCCCCTGACGGCTGGACGGTTGCAGTCAGCATCAGGGTCGCGAGAACGGCAAGGCCGCCGAACCGCGCAATTACTCCTGGAACGAGCATCGTCTATCGCAGGCTGGCCAGATATGCGATCAGGTCGTTGCGCGCATGCTCGTCCTTTAGTCCCGGATAGCTCATGAGGGTGCCCGGCACGACGTCACGCGGCGCGGTCAAATATTTGTCGAGGATGGGGGGAGTCCAAACCAATCCGGAGGCTCGGTTGGCGGAGGAATAATGAAAATCCGGTATTATCCCGGAATGTCGGCCGACGACGCCGAACAGACTTGGACCGATAATGTTGCGGCCCGGTTGCGGGGAGTGGCAGATACTGCATTGCGACCTGAAGACGCGCGCGCCCGCCGCAGCATCCTGGGCGTGGGCGGCTCCGGCAAGTCCGCAAAACAAGGCAAACACGATCGTGCCCAGAAACGAGTGTCGCATGCGTAAGGCCCTCACTATGGTGACGCCCCGGTTCCGCTGGTCCGGATACCGGCTGCTATCTGGGCTGTAGACGCAATCGGCGGAGCCTTATTCCGTCGCTCCCAAATTTTTCGTCGGTGGACGCCGAATGCCTCAGGGTGTAGTCGGGCGAGCTTGCCGCGATCTCCCACCAGCCGAAACGCCGCCAGGGTGCGAATCATGCGATCAAATCGTTTACGGCCTCAAAACGTCCGCCGCACGTTGAACGCGAAGAAGCTGCGGTCCGCCAGCGGTTGCACAGTTGCCGACCCGATGAAGTCGGTCGCCCGCACCTCCAGATGCCAGACCGTGCGCCACGTTGCCTGAACGCCAACAGTGACATTGCCGGTGCCGCCGACCATCTCGCCGTCCACGCTGGACCGGCCGCCGATCCCGTAGTCGGCGGCGATGAACGGCGCCAGATCAAGCGCCGGCAGGACATGGAAATAGTCGAACGTGATCTGCCCCTGCACCGCCGCGGCGGACCGTGTGGTTGCCGGGTTGCGTCCGCCGCGGTCGACCGTCGTGTCCAGCAGCGTGTTGGCGGCCAGCTCCGCCTGTAGCGTCACCCTGTCCCACAGCGCGCTCGCCGGTCGTTCGGCAATGATTGAGACCTGGCCGTGCGCGGTGTCGCCCCGCGGTGGCGCCGCTGTTCCGAGGTCCGAACGGGCCAGCAACGCCGCACCCTGGCGGATCGACACCTCCCCGGCCACGTTGTCGCTCCCCACCAGGCCGGATGCGCTGACCCCGAACACGTCGATCCCGGTCGGGTACACCAGTCGATAGGTGCCGATCTGGCCCAGCAGGTCACACGCGCCGGTGCAGCCCGCGGTGGCCACGACCGGGGACCGCGCGCTGTAGCGCAGCGCGTACAATCCCAAGTCCACCTCGGCGATCGTCGCGTGCAGGGCAGCGCCGAACTGGCCGGCCGGGCTGGGCTGTTGGTCCGACTCGCGATACAGGAACTGACCGGGTGCTTCGATGATCCGCTCGCCGCCGGCGTCCAAAATGTCGGTGGTGGAGAAGTAGCTGCCCACGCCCGGAAACCGGTCATGCCGCCATTCCAGCTGGTCATACAGCTCGATCGACAGGCCGGGCCGGATCTGAACACTGCCCGAGATCTGGTTGACCGGCAGGAACAGCTCGCGCGCCGGCGTTTCCGGCACGGTGTCCGCCTTAATGAAGTCGATCGGCGCCTGGCCGGCGGCGATGCCATTCTCGCCGAAGAACAGGCTCTCGCCCCAGATCAGCGTGTGCCGGCCGACGCGCACGCCGACTTGCGTGCCTCCGATATCGAAGGTGTCATGGACAAAGCCGTCGAGCAGTTCGGCGTTCAACCCTTCGAGGGTGCGCACCGGCCCGGTGAACTTATCGTTTGGTACCGTGAACGGATTGAACGTGGCGGGCGAGTTATTCGCGGTGCGGTTGAAGTACACCGGGTCATACCAGAACGCGCCGCTGAACCGGACGCCCAGGCTCCCATAGTCGGCGTCAAGCTCGGAAAACACGTCGGTCCGGTTGGATGCGGCGCCGGAGGCAAAGGCCCGGTCGCCGTCGTCGGCGTTCGGATTGGCCAGCAGCCGGGACTGTGGCGGCGTTAGTCGGCGCAGCCCGGTGAACTGCACGGTGGTATCCAGCTGCACGGAAGCGTCACCGTCGGACCAGAGTTCCGCGGCGCGGACAGTCTCGACGCCGCCCGGCACCCATGCCAAAAGCCCCGCCGCGACCAGCATTCGGGAGGCTGCACTGTCTGTCCGCCGCTGCGATGTCTTCGTGGTGCTGATGCTTGCGCTGATGTCGCCGGCGCATGCGGCGGTGGCGCCGGCCGACGCGGCCAGGCTGGGCACCACCCTGACACCAATGGGGGCCGAACGCGCTGGCAACGCCGACGGCAGCATTCCCGCCTGGACCGGTGGCATGACAGCTGCCGCGCAGGGCGCGGGGCCGCGACCGGGCCCGTTCGCCGCGGAGCGATCGTTGTTCTCGATCACCGCAAGCAACCTCCCGCGCTACGCCGATCGGCTGCCCGAAGGGGCCAAGGCGCTGTTCGCGAAATACAAGGACTATCGGATCGATGTCTATCCGACCCATCGCACCGCCTCGGCGCCCACGGCGGTGTACGCGGCGACCCTGCGCAACGCCATCAGCGCGCGGGCGGCGCCCGAGGGGATCACCAGTGGCATCGAGGGTGCAGCCGGCGGCATCCCGTTCCCGATCCCGCAGGACGGCGGTGAAGCGGTGTGGAACCATGTGCTGGCGTTCTGGGGCGCGGCGCGGGAGACCAGGCTGTCCACCTACGTGGTGTTCGGCGCGCAACCCCCGGAACTGACCGACGACCGGCGGGAGGTGGTTGATTTCCCATACTATTACCCCAACGCAACGCCGGCCACGATAGGCCCCTACTACCTGGAACAGCGGGAGATGACGGTCGGGCCGCCCGAGAGTGCCGGCGACGCCTACGTCGCGCTGCAGCCGATCAACGTCGCCCAGACCCGGTTCGACGCATGGCAGTATCTGCCGGGTCAGCGCCGGGTGCGCCGTGCGCCGTCACTGTCCTACGACACCCCGGAACCCAGCGCCTCCGGCCTGGAGAGCTTTGACGATTACTACATCTTCAGCGGCGGGCTGGACCACTACCGCTACACGCTGCTCGGCAAGCGCGAGATGTATGTGCCGTACAACAACAACCGGCTGCTGAACCTGCCGGCAGCCGACCTGCTGACCCCTCAC
The DNA here is from genome assembly GCA_963832865.1 of uncultured Pseudomonadota bacterium. Classification (GTDB taxonomy): domain Bacteria; phylum Pseudomonadota; class Alphaproteobacteria; order Acetobacterales; family Acetobacteraceae; genus Rhodopila. Next base: position 44,457 of record CAWHWH010000032.1, on the reverse strand, counting down.
GTGGCCAATCCCGGCGACCTGCGCTACGAGTTGCACCGGGTCTGGGTGGTCGACGCGACCCTGGCGCCGGGCAAGCAGGACATCGTGCCGCACCGGCGCCTTTACTTGGACGAGGACACCTGGTTCGCGCTCTATGCCGACGCCTGGGACCGTGAGGGACGCCTGTGGAAGTTCAGTCAGGCCTCGATGGTCTGCATCAGGGAGCTGCCGGCGGTCGTTCTCGGACCCCAGTTCGTCTACGACCTGCAATACGGCGCCTATGTCTACGACTTCGCCTTCGACGGGGCACCGGACGGCTATCGCGTGACGCCGCCCCATCCCGCGACGACCTTCACCCCGGAAGGCCTGGCCGCCGCCGGCACGCGATGACCCGACCGTTACAGTCCCAGCGACGAATAGGTCAGGCTGGCCAGGCGGAACAGCTCCGGCGTGGACATCTCCCCGGTCATCACCGCGGTCAGGTCGGCGTTCTGCCATACGCAGATGCGGACGGGTCCGCGCTCCGTGACCTCGAACGCGTCAGGGCCGGCCGAGGGGCGCAGGAACACCGTGAACAGGCGCTGCCTGGCATCCTCATACCGAAGCTGCACCGCCTCCGACCCATAGATGTCGGTCGATACCAGGGCGAAACCTGCTCTGGAGAGGTCCGGCACCCGCGTCGAGTTGCCGAGCATATCGGACATGGCCTTGGCGGCCGTGTCGACGCTGGCAAGGTCGTGGCCCTTGAGCTCCTGCGACGGGATCCGGGCATTGTCGCGCGCCGTCATCGCTTGCTCGATCGCCGGATCGCGCGGGGCGCGGGGCGTCAAGACGAGCACCAGGCACGCGGCCAGGGCTGCGGCGCCGACAAAGGCGAAGCCAATGATCCTGGGCCGGCGCCTGGGGGGCGGCGGCGTGGAGGCCGCCCTCAGCAAGGCGGCCGGCACCGGTGCATCCGCCAGCCGGCGATAGGTGTCGACCAGGGCCTGCCTGTCTGCCTGGAAGTCGCGGACCCGCTCGGCGAGGGCGGGATCGCCCGCCATGGCCGCCTCCACTGCGGCCGCGCGCTCCGGCGAGAGTTCGCCGTCGATGTAGGCGTGCAGGTCCAGTTCGGTCACTGCCTGCGGCATCAGCGCCGCTCCTCGAGCAGCGCCCGCAACCGCTCTCGCGCACGGGCCAGCCGCGACATCACCGTGCCGACCGGGATGCCGAGTTCGCCGACGATCTCGCGATAGCTCAGGCCCTCCACCCCGACCAGCAGCAGAATCTGGCGATGCTCGAACGACAGCCGGTTCATCGCCCGGATGACGTCCATTGACAGGGCCGGTCCGTCACCGGCGCACGACCCGGCGAGGGTTTCGGCGATCGCGTCCAAGGTCTCGGTCTCATTGGGCCGGCGCCGGCGCAGGCGGATGCGGTCGATGTTGACATTGTGTAGGATGGCTCGCAGCCATGGAAACAGGGCCCTCTCGTCGGTGATGGCGGCCTGGCTCTTCCAGGCCCGCTCCATACAGTCTTGCAACAGATCGTCAGCCGTTGCGACGTCACCCGCCAGCGCGATCGCGTACCGCCGCAGACGCGGCAGGGCCTCGGCCAAGGCGGCTCCGAATGTGGCTGTCACGTGTGCAGTTCAGTCCGGTTATCCGATGAGAGAGACGCACAGGCGGCTGGCTTTATTCCATGGCTTCGCGGAACAGGCCACTTCAACCGCTGGCAAACAAGCCCAGATCGGGCCGGCGAGATGAACGACATGCCCTTCTCGTTAGTTGGGGGCCGTTGAGCCGCGGCGGCGACTTGTCAGGGTCTGATCTTATGCGGTGGGTGAAACTGCGACAGCCGAGCCGCAGCTTGTAATTCTCTCAAAATGTCCACTGAAATCCCAAGTAATAAGAGAATTGATTGCTCGTCGTTGCGTTCTGGACCCCGCGACCGGCCGAGAACAAGAGATGATAATTCTCAGAGAAATCATACTTGCCGCCGAGGTTGAACCCGGTTGTGGCTTTACTGCCGAGGGGAAAACCGACGCTGCCAGGTCCGCCAGTCGTGAAAGCCGTTTGATGAAACAGCTCGGCTCCGAGGGTCAGATTGTCGGTAATCTGGCGCTGAAGCTGGCACCCAGCGAACCAGTAGTCCCGGTTACCTGGACCTGGATTAATCCCGTATCCGCCGCCGCCATACGTCGTCCACTTGCCAAAGCCCTTTTGCACCCATAGCGGCAAAACGGCGTGAATAGCGCCACTTCCCAGGCCTCGCGCGGTGTTGCCGGTCGGTGCGACCACCACCGGATAAACCGCGACCTGAGGCCACCAATCACCCTCGTCCGGGTTGATGAAGCGATATTTCACGCCGAATTCGGTGTCGCCGTAGCCGAACTGGGTTCCCGTGACGCTCTGACTGTTGAACGCAACTGACACTTTCACATGCATTTGCATGTTCGGCAGCGCGCCATAGTTGACCTCGACGCCTGGCAGGCTACCTGCTGCATCACCCTGAACCAAAGTGCCCATCGAGAAGCCGATAATTTCCCAATGGCCATAATCGACAGGCTCGGGATCGTCGGTCAGGAAGGGTGGTCCCGCTGTCGCCGGCGAGGGCAGCCCCGCCACCATGACCGCCAGCAAAAGACCAAACCATAAACGGACCAACCCTCAAGGCCCATCCTAGTCGGCGGTGCGCCAGGGAGAGCGATCCTTCCAGTGCGTCAGAGCGTCCGCCGCCCACGCCGTGGATTTGTCCGTATGGCAGACGTTGCACGCGTTCGGGATCTTCAGGCTGTCGGTCCGCGCCGGATAGACGAAGTGGAAGGTGTGACTACGGACGTTCACGTCGGCGATCGTCTGTTCGATCTTCGGCATGTGGCAGGCGACGCACTGGCTTCCTGGGCTGCCGAGCTTGTGGTGCGTGTGTTCCTCGATCGAGTCCGTGTGCGGCCCATTCTGCGTGTTCGTTCCGTGGCACGCGAAGCACATCTCATTGGGAGGCGCACGCAATTGCGCCTCGTTGGACGTGCCGTGGACGTCGTGGCAACTGAAGCAGGCGACGCCCCGGTTGTACATCAGGCTTTGGACGAAGTCGTTGCCTTGCATGCGGTTTTTGTGGGCGGTGCCGTCCGGGAAGTGGGTGAACGAGGTTTCACCCAGTTTGTGCTCTTCCAGTTTCCAGAAATCGGCGAGGTTCGATCCCATGTGGAATCCGACCGGCCAGTCATAGTACTTGCCGTTGATCGGATTGGTCAGCGGCTGCCCCTGGGAATGGCACTGAATGCACGTGTCGTTGGCGTGCACGTAATCGAGCCGCGCCGGGTTAACAATGGTCTCGCGTGTCTTGAGCTTCACATGCTCGCTGCCGGGCCCGTGGCACCGCTCACACCCGACATTCCATTCGGTGACGGACTTGGTGTCGATGTCGTAATTCACCGAGTGACAGCCGTCGCAGAGTGGACCCGTCGGGCGCTGGAAATTGTCAGGAGGATAGAGGGGCGCCCACCAGTCGGTGCCGTTCTTGACAAAATACTGCCGCCACATCTTGTGCGTGACGTCCCACTGCGCAGGCATCGGGAAATAATCGTCGCCGACCTTCTTGAAATAGCGCTGTTTCCAGATGCTGCCGTAGACGAAGGCAATGTCGTCCTTGGTGAAGGTGAGCAGCGGATCGGGCTTGGAGAGGTCCGGAATGATGGCGTCCGGATGCTCGCGCGGATCGCGCACCACGTTGGCCATCGGCGTCTTCTTCCACCGCTCATAGATGCCGGCGTGGCACGACTTGCATTCCGTCGACCCCACGTAATGCCGGTCCGAAGCCGGTCCGGTTTGCGCGGCCATGGCAGGCGGCGCGAGCGAAAATGCCGCCCCGCGGAAGGGCGCGCCACTCATCGCGGCCTGCGGCGACATTCGGACGGTGATCGGCAGATTGCGGATGTAGAGAACCAATTGCCAGATCTGCCCCTCCGGCATATTCCAGGCCGGCATACCGGTGTTCCGGATTCCGTTGCGTATGTGGTAGAAGATCTCGCCGTCCGTCATGGATGCGACGAGCGAGCGAAGGGCAGGCGGCCGTGGATACTCTCCGGCGCCGATCTGCGTTCTGCCGCTGCCGTCATAGGCGTGGCAAACCTCACACTTCTGCCGGAAGATGTCCTGCCCTGCCGCGATGTCGGCCGGGTCGCCGCCAAGCGGATTGTTGCGCGCTTTGTCCTCGGCGGGCACGCTCGCCCGCAGCAGCAAGGTTGCGACCGACACCTCCATCGCCGGCGGCTCGTGCCTCGCGCTCGATAGACCGGGTATGACCAATCGCCAGGCGGCCGCGCCTACCAGCGCGATGCCCGCCAGAATGACGATGAGCGCAATTGCGATGCGATGACGGTGAAACATCATGCGGCCGCGGGCACGAGGGCGAAGCGCTGCATGGATGTTTCTCCCGTGCCGTTGACTCTCACCCAGGTTAGCCGACTTTTTTTAAGACAGAATTATGTGCCGCAAGCCGCCGGCTTAAAACTGCCATAAACAATGCATGGTCTTTTCATCTGCTCGCGACGGTCGCGGAGCTCCTGAACGAGGGATCGATGCGCCTCCTGGTCGTCGAGGATGAAGCACGCATCACCGAGGTTCTGCGGATCGCATTAGGCCGGGCCGGCTTCGCGATAGACGCGGTTACCACAGTAGCTGACGCTCGCGCGGCCTTTCCTCTCGTGCCTTACGATGCCGTCATTCTCGATCTTGGGTTGCCGGATGGCGACGGGCTGGATCTTCTGACGGAGCTGAGGCGAGCCGGGAGCCTTGTGCCCGTTTTGGTGCTGACAGCCCGTGACGCGGTCGAGGCGCGTGTGACAGGCCTGGACGCAGGAGCGGACGACTATCTTGTCAAACCCTTCGCCATGGTCGAGCTGATCGCACGAACCAAGGCGCTGCTGCGAAGACCCGGGCAGGCGCTCGGCACGGTGCTCGAAGCCGGCAATATCATCTTTGACACGATCGGCCGGGACGTGCGGGTCGGCGCGGCGGTGCTGGCGCTGCCCCGACAAGAACTTGCCATCCTCGAACATCTCATGCGCCGTTTCGGCCGCGTCGTGCCGAAGAATGTGCTAGAGGACAAGCTCTACGGGATCGACGAAGAGCTCGGCTCAAACGCAATCCCGGTTCACGTTCATCATCTCCGGCGGAAACTTCTCGAATCCCACGCGGCGGCGGAAATCCATACCGTGCGCGGCATCGGCTATATCCTCGCCGACAAGGTGAGCTGATGCGGCTGCGCCTCCGGTCGCTGCAGGCGCAACTCGCTATTCGTCTAGCCGCCGTTATTCTCGTCGCCACCGCGCTCGGCGTTGGAGCGATCGTCTACGAGGGCATGAATGCAGCCGACGCGCTCGGCAACGAGCAGTTAGCACGCCGCGCAGCGGAGATTGCGCAATACGTCGCAGCCGGTTCCGACGGGACGCTGCATCTGGAGTTGCCCGCCAAGCTCGACCAAACCTATCGCTCGCCAAGCCGCACCGACATATATGCCTTACGGGCCGGCGACGGCCGGTTGATCGCTGCATCCGAGCCCGAATTGGCGGAAGTGATCGCGCAATCATCGACCGCGGACACGAAGCCCCACCCTCTCCGGCTGGAAGAGTTCGGCTCCACCGACCAGGATTATTATGGGTTGGTCGTATCGGCCGCCAGCCCGGCCGGACCTCTCACCGTTCTGGTTGCGCGGGCTTCGGACGCGGACGCGCTGGCGCACGCCCTGTTGCAGGAATTCGTGCTGGACGTTGCCTGGGTAATTCCGCTTTTTGCGGCAGCAACGCTGGCCGTCGGCGTATGGAGCATCCGCCGCGGTCTGCGCCCGGTCCGGCTGGCGTCGGAGCGTGCCGCTTCGATCACGCCCGATCGCAGCGGTGTGCGGCTTCCCGTCGATGCCTTGCCGGCCGAACTCGTGCCCCTCGCTGCGGCCGTCAATCGTGCACTCGATCGCCTGGAGCAAGCATTCGCGGTGCAGCGTCAATTCACGGCCAACGCGGCGCACGAATTGCGAACGCCGCTGGCAATCCTGACCGCAGGGCTTGAGGCACTCGAAGACAGCCCCGAACTTGACAAGCTGCGCAATGACGCCGCCCGCATAAATCGTCTGGTCGAGCAGCTTTTGCGAGTAGCCCGGCTGGATGCCGCTCCGATGGACACCAGCAAGGTCATCGACCTGCGCGCCACGGCGGCCGCTTGCGTGGAATATCTCGCCCCCTGGGCGATAGAGCGGGGGCGAGCGCTCGGATTTGAAGCCCCTGAGGGCCGCTCCGTGGAAGTGCACGGCGATGCCGGTGCGGTGACGGACGCGCTGCGCAACCTGATTGAAAATGCGGTTACTTACGCGCCGTTGGGGACGGAGGTGACCATCACGGTCGATCCCATGGGATATATCAGTGTTTCAGATCGGGGACCTGGTGTCGCCTCCGATGACAAAGCGCATATCTTCGAACGCTTTTGGCGAGGCCGAGGGGCGCATCATACGGGCGCAGGTCTCGGCCTCGCCATCGTTGCCGAAATCGCACGCGCTCATGGCGGCACGGTCGAAGTCGATCAAGCGATAGGCGGCGGAGCTCTTTTTACCCTAAAGCTCCGCCGCGCCTGAACCCGCCTAATGCGTTTAGCGAGCAGGGGCCTCCGCTCCGTCAGTCGTTGTCGGTGTCCGGCGTTACGGCGCCCGTTTGCGGGTTGACGGCCAGCTTTTCGGTCTTGCCGTTCTTCGTGGCTTTGACGTCGACATGGTCTTTGTCGTGCTCGGTGATCTGAACATTGGTGTAGCCGTCCGCCTTAAGTTTCTCCTGGATCTGAGCATCGGTCATCTTGTCGGCGGCGAATGCCAGTACCGATGAACCCAACAGCAGGGTCACCCCGAGCGCAGCTGTAGAAAATTTCATTTTACTCCTCCATTACAGGCCGAGCCCGGTCGGGCTCGCACCGAGTATCGCCTGTGTGGTTTAAGGCAGTATTATGCCTGCGCACATTCCGAGAGGGGCGCCCATCCCGGGATAGCGCCGGATGCGTTAGCGCGCGATCACCGGTTCAAATGAGCCAAAGTTCCGGTGTCAGTGAGCGTGCTTGTGCCCCTGGCGATGATGGAGATCAGAATACTTTGTATTATCGGTTAGCACCAACTCCTAATCGTATCGTAACGAGGCGGGCAATTTCAGCCGGCGCTTGATCCGGAATGGCGAAGACGGAACTAACATTGATTTCGCAGAGCACGTAGGTGTCTTCACCCGATGCGGTGCGTGGTCCGTAGAGAAAGTCGGCATCCCAGATGATCGGAAGGTCGTCTTTGGCGATTCTGAGCGTCTTCATCAATTGCGGGACCCATTCTGTCTCCATCCTGGCGCGCAGCGCCTGGAATGGCGCAGCATCGGGACTATGCATGATCCGCGGACCCGGCTGCGCTTGCGGTGAATTCGGACCTTCGGGCGGCGGCCCCGGATCAATGCCTTGATCAGTTGATGACCGAAGCCGACGACCTTATCGACGCCGACGTAACAGCGGATCATCCCTTCAGGCAGACGCGGCTGAAACGGCTGATCGATTATGCAGCCGCCCCCTCCAAGATAGACCTCGCACCGGTTCATGAAATCATCGAGCGTCGTTTGCTCGACGCCGCTGCCGCGCTGCGTCTTGCTGCGTCCTGAGCGGTAGCAACCAACGCTGTGATGGGGCCGTAGGCATGCGACACTCGATATCAGCTGGGATGGTGTTTGTCTCGATTTTCGTGCTCGCTGGAGTCGCACAAGCTCAAGATGTCGCCACTGGCGCGCGAGTCTTCAGGTCCGCAATGCAGTATTTGCCACTCGCCCCAGCCAGCTCGGAACATCATCGGCCCAAGTCTATTCGGCGTCGTCGGCTGCCATTCCGGGGCGATACCGAACTTTCAGTATTCCTCCGCCAATCGAGCGTCCGGACTGGTGTGGGATCCCCATACCCTCGACCGCTATCTGGCCGCACCGCGCGAAGTGGTGCCCGGCACGCTGATGACCTATCCTGCACTGAAGGACGACCATGAGCGCAACGATCTGATCGCGTATCTGGCGAGTCTGCGGTAGCGCAGGCGTGCGAGCACTTACGCGATTCGGCAGCATCGCCGTTCTCGCCTTCCTGATGCTGGTGGCCGCGCAGCAGCGGTCAATGGCCGTACCATCGTTCGCCGCACAGACTGGTCAGCCGTGCAGCGCGTGTCACGTCGGCGCGTTCGGACCACAACTCACGCCGATCGGAAGGGCATTTAAGATCGGCGGTTATACTCAGACGGGTGGGCAGGGTCCGTTGTCGACGATTCCGCTTGCAGGCTTCGTCCTTAATTCGTTCACTCACACCAATACCTCCCAGCCGCAGCCTGCCGCCCCCGACTTCGGTCGCAACAACAATTTTGCCCTCGATCAGGTTAGCCTGTTTTTCGCAGGGCGCATCACCGACTTTGCCGGAGCCTTCGTGCAGGGCACCTATGATGGTGTCGGGCACGCGTTCTTTTTGGACAACACCGACCTGCGTATGACCACCGTGCTGGACGAAAATGGCCGCGACTTGCGCGTTGGGCTCTCCGTGAACAACGGACCAACGGTTCAGGACCCGTACAACTCGACCTTCGCGTGGATTTTTCCGTTCGTCTCATCGGCTCTTGCGCCGACGCCCGCCGTCCAGCCGTTATTGGCGGGCGGGCTCATCGGCAATTCGGTCGGGACGACGGCTTATGCCTGGTACGACCGGAGCCTGTCCCCAGCCTCACCACGCTGAACCGGCCTCCTGATCGAAATGGCCCCTGGTGACACGACTGTTCTGTTGTTGGTGTGGACGGCCCCCGGCGGCATCGAGCGTGCCAGACTGAGGTCGTTGTTATTGATCTCAGACAAAGGAAGACCGTCCGTGGACCAGATTAGCCGAATTGGGATGGATACGTCGAAGCACGTTTTTCAGCTTCATGGGGTGAATGCCGCTGAAGTGCCGATCCTGCGCAAGAAGCTACGGCGCAAAGAGATGGTGACGTTCTTCCAGAAGCTTGCACCGACGGTGATCGCGATCGAAGCCTGTGGTGCCAGCCATCATTTGGCACGGCTGCTGCAATCATTCGGCCATACGGTGAAGCTGATCGCACCGCAGCTGGTCAAGCCGTACGTCAAGCGCAGCAAGAACGATGCGGCGGACGCGGAAGCGCTGTGCGAGGCAATGAGCCGGCCGACGATGCGGTTCGTGCCGGTGAAGACAGCTGATCAGCAAGCCGCCTTGATGCTGGTCGGCGTGCGGGATCGCCTAATCCGCAATCGCACGCAACTGGCCAACACCATCCGCGGCTATGCCGCCGAGTTCGGCCTGACCGCGGCCAAGGGAATGGCGCATTTGCTCCACTGCTCGAGCGCATCCAGGCCGACGAGACCCTACCCGCCTGGCTCGGGAGCTGTTCGTCAGCCAGGCCGAGGAATACAGGCAGCTGCAGGCGCAAATCGACGAGGTCGAGGCCAAACTCACCGCCTGGCATCGGCCGACAAATGCAGCCGCCGTCTTGCCAAGATCCCGAGCGTCGGACCGATCGGCGCGGTGCTGCTGAGAATGAAGGCCCCCGATGCTACCCAGTTCCGATCGGGACGCCAGTTCGCGGCCTGGATCGGTTTAACGCCAAAGGATCATTCGACCGCGGGTAAGGTCAGGCTCGGTGTGATCACGCGCGCCGGCGACGAGACATTGCGCAGCGTGCTGGTGGTCGGGGCTACCTCGGTGATCCAACATGCTCTGCGCAGCGGTAAGGCGTCGCCCTGGCTCGCCGCGCTGCTCAAGCGCAAGTCGCCGAAACTGGCCGCCGTTGCGTTGGCCAACAAGACCGCGCGTATCGCCTGGAAGATGATGGTGACCGGGGAAGCCTACAGCGCCAAGTCCGCAGTCGCCGCATAAAGATTGGGCAGACACGGGGAGCAACTTTACTGCAACCGTGCTGAGCCTATGCCAGAACTTGCAAGATGATGAGCAGATGGTGTGATCGATCGATCCACGACACGGGACACTCCGATAGACCCAATGGCCCCCTCTCTGAGGTCGCACTGTTGTTTGGAACCCTTGTCGCGGAAACCATCTTGGCCAGCGTTCATGTGCGAGCGCATCGACAGGCCGGACATATGGACGCAACGATCTGATCAAAACGCTGCAAAACACCTTGCGGGGAGGGGGCCGTTTCCGGACCGAACGTTCCGCTCCACGCGACCAGGCTGCCGATATAGAAGCTGACTCAGCGGTGTCCGCCACCGCCGTGACCGAAGCCTCCGCCATGACCGAAGCCACCATGGGCGAAGCCAACATGGGCGAAGCCGCGATGGTTAAATCCGCCGTGGTCAAATCCGTGGTGAAAGCCGCGGCCGAAGCCAAAGACGCCAACGAACCCAGGGTCGTAGAAACCATAAGGATAGTCATAGGCATAGGGATACCCATACGGGTACCCGTAGGCGTAGGAATCACCGTACGGGTAGGCAAGCGCATATCCCGCGGGTTGCGGCTGCACGGTGTCGCCACGCGACGCCATGCATTGCAGGTAGCCGTCCTCGTCGAAGGGTTGCGCCCCGACGGGAACCGCAGCGTTCGCGGCGGTGGTTCTGGTGAGCAGCATCTCGCTGTTTGATGTTTCGCTGATCACGTAATTTGATGTGCTTCCCGCTTCTGCTTCCCGCCTGCTGTAGAGGGTCTGGGAAGCGGAAGCGGGAAGTTGCACGGCGCCGCCGCAGTTTTGGTTGGATTTGGGGTGCCGGAGATTGCCGAGGTGGCGTGGGAAGGCGGCCGTCGCGAGCGTTGGTCAGTGGCCGGCGAGGCAGTAACCGTCTGCAGATTTGACGACGAGGCCGGCAGCGGTCATGGCCGCGAGGCGCTCATAGAGGGTGGTGGTGCGGAGGCGGCAGGATGCCCGCAGTTCGGAGAACGGCCGGGGTTGCTCGCCGTCGGCGAGGGCTGCGGCGATCCGCTGATCGACGGAAGTTGGTTCGACACGGCGCTCGGGTTGGCGATCGGTCTGGACCGGCTCGAGGGCAAGGGCGTTGGCGCGCTGGATTAGTTCAAGCGTAACGCCAGGCACGGCAGCAGCGGCACGATGTTCGACGGTCAGGACGATGCGATCGTTACTGTCACGGCGGAGATAGAGGTTGGAATCGCCCCAGGCATGGAACTCCGACGATCCGCGCAGGGCCTGCCCGGCGCGGAGGGCGCCGGCGCCCTTTTTGGCGTGGTGGACAAGCACGACGGCGATGGTGTGGCGACGCTGTAGTTCGCGCAGAAAGGCGAGCAGAGGTGCTACATCGCCGCTGACATTCTCGTCGATGCGATGCAAGCGCACGAACGGATCGAGGACGAGCAGCCGCGGCTTCAGCCGGGCGACGGTCTCATCGAGACGTACACGATCGGCCTCGAGATCGAGGCGCAGGCTGGGGGCGGTGATCACCTGGACGTCGAGTTCGGCAAGACTGACGCCGGCGGCAGCACAGATGCCGTCGAGGCGGCGACGGACAATGTGCAGGGCGTCCTCGGCGGGATAGAGCAGGACGCGGCCGGGGCGGCTGACCGCGAAGCGGCGCAGGCAGGGGATGCCGGCGGCGACGGCGACGGCCAGATCGAGGGCGAGGAAGGATTTGCCGCATTTGGGCTCGCCGCCGATGATGCCGACGGCTTCTTCCGACCACAGCCCATCGACGAGCCAGCGCCGCTGCTCGGGACAGTCGGCAAGACGCCAAGCCGGCTGGACCGGAAGCTGGCTCATCGCCGGCGCCGGATCACCACCTTGGTCTCGGTCGCCGCGGGCACGCCACAGGTCTCGAAGAACAGTGTCTCGTCGATCTGACGGGCCTCACGCTGGGCGGCAACCTCAAGCAATTCACCCGCCATGATCATGAGGGCCCGCGGATTGCCCTGGGCATGATCGCAAAGCGTGGCGATCACTTCCGCCGTCATCAGTGTTGGGGCGCCAGCTTGCAGGAGGGCGTGCCGCAGGCAATCCTGGAGGTCCTGTGGCGATGCGCGTTCGATCGCCAGGCGTACCCGCAAACGGCTGGCCAAGGGGAGGAATTCATCGGCGCGCAGACGGTCGGCGAGCCGCCCGTCGCCGGCCAGCACGGTGGTCAACAGGATGTGGGAGTCGAGGTCCGCGGAGGCCAGCAGGCGCAATTCAGCGAGCACCGCAGGCTGCATCTCCTGTGCCTCGTCGACCAGCAGCACGGGCCTGCTCAGGGTACTTTGGATGTGCGCCTGCCAGCGCTGGCGCAGGGTCTTGGCACCGCCGTAGCGATTGTGCGGGCGCAATTCGACGCCGAAGAGTTCGCCCATCTCGCGATAGAAGTCGGCGATGTTGGCCTGCGGGCGACTGATCACGCCGACCGTCACGTCGCGCTGTGTCGCCAGCGAAGCGGACAGGATGCGCAAGGCGGCGGACTTGCCGCAGCCGGGCGCGCCGGTGACCAAGGCGAAGCCGCCTTCGCCCGCGAGTTGCTGCACCCGCCAGCAGAACAATTCCAGACGTGTGGTGACGTGCAACGCTTCAGTGGGCACGTTGGGCGTGAACGGGTTCCATTTGAGGCCGTAGAGCGCGAGCATCTTGTTGTTCACGCGTCATCTCCTTCGTCCTTGGGGAGGTAGGCTGGGGGCAGTCCGGTCGCGGCCTGCCGGTCGATCATTCGGCCCAGCAACGGTCCGATGCCGCGCGCCGGCGGCGGTGGTGGCGTGACGGGCTCGGAGGTAATCGGCTGCACACTTCGGCGCAGGCCGCGAGCGTTGGCGGCCTTGTCCTGCGGGAACAACCGGCAGAGCACGGTGCCGGTGTGCGGATCGACGAGATGGACCTGTGTGAGATCCCATGCTGCGAAGCGGACTTCCAGCACGGAGAGATGCCGATAGCGATTGGGGACTTCGAAGCGGCGGCCTTCGATGACGGCGGTGCAATCACTCTTGCGCAGGGTGCGTCGCTCGGTTCGGGTAAAGGCCAGCCGCAGCGCCGCGCCATCCGGACAGGGCCGCGTCACGGCGGGGCCGGCCAGGAAGCGTGCGAGCGGCGTGTCGTCGATCTCGCTATGTCGCTTGCGGTTATAGTCCTGCTCCACCCAGGCCTGCGTCGCCTCGTTGAGCCGGGTCAGGGTGAGGTCATCGATGCCCTCGAGCATTGCCATCAGCCGGCCCTCGACCGATCCCCACAGGGTCTCCTGTTTGCCGTTCTGATAAGGCGAATACGGCAACGTGGTTTGATGAAGGATGCCGAGCCTGGCGAGACCTTCGCTGATCTCGGTCGCCGTCATCGCGCTTCCGTTGTCGCTCATGGCGGCGCGCGGCAGGCCGCGCTTCTGCATCGCCTGCGACAATCCGTGTGCGATATTCTCTGCCGATTCGGAAAGATACCACTGCAGATGGCAGGCCAGTCGCGAGCGATCGTCGAGCACGCCGAACAGGATCGGTGTTCGCCATTCACCGCGCGGCGTCAGCACCTTGCGCGAACCGTAATGACAATCCCAATGCCATGTCGCGTTCACATACTCGGACTCGTAGCTGCGCACTTCGCGCACTTCGAGCCGGGCTGCGGCGGCCAGCGCGCCGGAGGTCTGTCGCGCCGTCATCGGGCGACGCCTGGTCAGGCCGTGGGCGGCCAGAAACCGCCGCACCGTCGCGTAGGACGGCACTGGCCGCAACTCGGGCCGGGTCTCGGCCAAGGCGACCAGATTGTCGTGATGCAACTGCGCACTCCAGCTTTTGTGGGCGTCATACTGGGCCAGCAGGGCCTGCCGCAGCGGGGTGGTCATCGATGCCTGCTCGCCGGCATCCTGACGCCGCTTGCGGCGCAGCACGCTGACCGGGTCATGCTGCTCGTTGCGGGCACGGTAGAGCCATCGTTCCAAGGTGGAAACGCCGAAGCGGATCGGCGCGCCGGTGGTTGGGTGCCGCCATTCGCGTGCGGCCAATTGCTGCAGTGCCGCGCGCAGCGCGCCCTTCGCCGGTGGTGCGGCGAGCAACTGCCCGATCACCGAGAAGCGCAGTCGCGCCCAGCGCTCATGCACCCGCGATCCGCCTCGCTCTGCCACGCCCGTTCTCCAAAAATCAACGAGGCGGACGGTAAGCGCCGTCGTCGAGGGCAGCGACGCGCATCTTCTGCGGGTTGGTGGCCTCCGTCAGAAAGCGCGCGTGGCCGATGCGCCGCCGGTCAGCGGCCCAAGGAACCGCAGCAAGGCGGTGAGCTTCTGTTCGATGTCGCCGGCAAAGCGGTCGAGCAACGAGACCGGCAGACCGGCGATGTCGAGCGGCGGAACCAGGGCGGCCTTGGCGACCGGCGCGAAGGGGCTGTCGGTAAAGGTCGAACGCCACCACGCACGCCAGCGCACGAGAGTTCGCCGATCGATCCCCGGTACCGTCGACAAGCGTGCCAGGCGCGCAGGCGTCGTGCCAAGCAGCATCGCCGAGATCAATGTCACGACCGTGGCGAGATAGACTTTGCGGCCGAGAAAGCGCAGCGAGGGCGGGGTCATCCGCTTGCGACAGCCATCCGCCGCACAGCAGAAGCTGAAGCGCTGGCCATACGCGTGGCCCAACCCGGCGGGGCAACCGCGCGGTTTGCGGGCAAACTGCGCCGAATGGAGCGCGCCACCGCATAAGTGGCAGCCCGCGGCGCGAGCGGTGGCCGAAAGATCGTGGTCGAAGACGAGGAGTTGCTCATGGAACTTGGCGTCGGCCAGCACAGCTTGGTACAAGGGGTCCGTCCTTTGAACTGACGTTGGCGAGATGGCCAAAATCGGACGAAATGATCTCTGCCCCTGCGGCAGCGGCAAGAAATACAAGCGCTGCTGCCTGGCCAAGGACGAAGCGGCTCACCGCGAGAAGCTCGCGGCCGCCAATGCGGCTGCCACCGCCGCCGCGGCGCACCAGCATGCGCACTTCTGTCACAACTGCAGTCACCAACTGGACGACGCGGCCAACGCCGTCTTCGCCCTCATCGACGCCAAGAAGTTCGACGAGGCCGAGCCGGCCGCTCACGACGTGCTGGCACGCTTCCCCAGCACGCATGACGGCTACGAGTGTCTTGGCCGGCTATACCAAGTCAAAGGGGATTACCGTCAGGCGGCTGACTGCTACCGCCGCGTCATCGAATTCGCCCGCAGGGAGCCCCACCTCTACGATCCGGACTTCGTCGACCACTTCCAGGACCTAATCGACCGTATCGAAACACTGGCCGCCGCCGACTGATTCTTCGGATCCACCTGCTTGCCCAGCCTCGCCGGGTGCTCGACGGCGTCAAGGCATCCACGCCTGCGGCGCGGAGCCTCCTTGACCCCGCCTGCGCTCCCGGCGGTCTTGAACGCAGGTCGGCGCCAAGGAATGGTCTCTCAGTCTCACCAAGGAATGGCCAACAGGGACCGAGGGCTCAGCCCCGATCGGTAAGGGGCCGGCTCGGCCGCCCCTCAAAGTCCGTGATCAGAAAACGCGGAAAACCCGTCACTTTGCTAGTTCAGGCTCACTGGCGGCAATCGGCGTGCCTTCGGCCGTCCCATTCCGTGATGCCCCATTCGCCGCGTCGCCCGGTGTGCCGGCGGGCGAACCGGCCGCGGCGGACCCGGTGGGGCCACCGTAACCGGTGTGCGCCACGGCGTGTTGCTGGCAGATGAGTTCATCCTGGTGGAACGCTGCCAGATCTTTGCCGGTCCCCGGCAATACCACGACCGGGAGACCCGGCGGCGGCGTTGACGCACAAGCGCCAAGTGCCAGCGCGATGCCGAGCGGCGCTAATCTTTGAGCCAGTCCTTGAGTGGCCAGTTTCCGTTCTGGAAGCACGTCCCACTCCTTTCGGAAAGCAGGTTTGTTCGTTTGTTCGATGTTTATTTTTGTCGCCGTACGGGTGCATCAAGGCGACGGTCCCGAGATGTCCGAAATTTAGGCCTGTCACGAGTTTCGCCAAACCCACCTTGCAAGGCGGGCTTGGCATTTCAGGCGATCTGCTGTGGGTTGCCTCCCTCGCTCGGTCGATTCTAGGCTGCGGCTGCGGAGGCCGGGGCGTCATGGAGCTTTCTCAAGATGCCGTTCCAAAGCCCGATCCGGGCTTTGATGCTGTTGCACGCGGCACGCCGAGCCCGCTCGCCTTTCTCCGGAGCCTTGGCGACGAGATCATCGAGCAATTCACGCCCTTTGGGGCCGTGACTGTCGCCGTCGAGTTCGATATGCCGATTCATGTAGTAAACAAAGTTAGCTAGAGAGCCATTTTCGTGCATCGTTCCAAAGAGCGTTCGAAGAAGTCTCTGGAACATCTCCGGGATGATGTCTTCGCGGCCGTAGAAGAATGCCGCCAGGACCTCCTCCGTCGTGCCCGAGTTGGCCAGCGCCATCGTATGCGCAACGAAAGCTCGCACATGCTGCGGTGCATTGATCCGTGCCAAGGCGCTCTCGACGGGAACGCCGGCTATCGCCAGCGCGCGGAACGTGTCGAATTGGCGTGTGCTAGCACCGACGTCGCCCATCGCGCGAAGATAGAGATCGAGATGGCTGGCATAGGTACCGTCAGGATCGACATCCGTTTCCTCGCCAATAACGATATCGTTGACGAGGCGCGCAGCCCGTGCATTGTTCGCCGGAAACCACGGCACCCTTGTGCACGTCATATCCTGTTGAAGTCGCTTCAGCAGCGACATGAAGTCCCAAACGGCGAAAACGTGAGCCTCCATGAAGCGCCGGAGGTCGGCAATGGAAACGATGTCTGTATAAATGGGGTGGGTCAGCAACACTTCGCGAAGATTTTCAAGTCGGTCATTGCCGTAAATCTGCACCTCCGATGCCTCAGGATCAGCGCTAATTACTGAATCGCCGTATAATGTCTGCGTTTGCTTGCTCATTTCCAAGTGCGTCCTCTCGACCAGTTGCACCCGCTTGCGGGCACCGGGACAATAGTGCTGACAAGTTACGCTTACAAGAGTTACGCGAGGCTTTTCTTCGAGAAGAAAGAGCTACAAAGTGTAACCTTAAAAAATGTTAGCTGACTATTAATATTATATAGTGAATTCATTATTAGGTTTATGGATCCGGCGACACATGCGCGTGACAGACCCTGATATCGAATTCCAGAACCCCACCTCGCCTGCGCGATCGTCCGGCAGTGGGCTATCCTGCCGTAAGTCTCGAAATCGTCGCTGCGCTGACGTTGTAGTGCGGCCGATTTCGGTAGGGGCCCGGTGCTCGGGAAGCCACTCGCGCTTCAGTGCCGCATAACGTGTGTGCGGAACGATCGCTACCGGAGCTACTGCGACTGTCCGTGGTTAAACGTGACAATGCGTGCCCGAAGGTTGCCAAAGTGGTGTCGTTGTCGTCGTTGTCATATTTCGGCGTGGCCTGAGGCGGCCGTGGTGCGCCGACCACAGATCCGCGATGTTGTGTCGTGGAGCTTACAAGCTGAGTTGCATTCACGTCGGCAGACTCCTTTGCTGAACCGCCGTTATATGGCGAGGACGCGTGAGAGTGCTCTGCGTGTTGCGGCATGACAGTCATAACCCCAACGCTCTGGCGGCGAGGGAATACTTTCTGCTTCGTACTGACATCGGCTCTTCCCTCTCCTCGTCCGGCACCGTGACACGACGAGGAAGTAGGGCACGTCGAGCAATTTTCTGCCTCGACCGCTTTGTCGCCGAAGATTACAGACGTGCGATGCGCGCTATCGACAAGGGTTTTGATCTCGGTCACATACGTAACTTCCGCCGCGTTCCCACTTCGCTCCACTCAAACCGCTTCCTCCCGCCGCCTATATCTCGGCCGCTGACACATTCACAGGAGGAAGCAATCATGCACCGGCTACGGTGCCTCGCCATCGCCGCCGCGCTGGCCATCGGGGTTGCGCAATCGCCCGTGGCCGCAAGCGCTAACGAGGGCGGGCATGGGGGAGGTGGCCACTTCAGCGGAGGGCATGCGTTCGGATGCGGGCACTTCGGCGCAGGGCATACGTTCGCAGGTGGGCACTTCAATCCGCGCTTCGATCGGCAATTCGGTAGATTTCGGGGCCGCGCCATATTCGGCGTCGGCGGCGTTTTTCTTGGCTACGACTTCGGTTACGGTCTCGGTTACGGTTACCCGGGCTACTACCCTGCTTGTTATTGCTCGCAGTACCCTTACGGCTACAACCCTGCCGTGGGCTGCTACTATCCGTATCCGTATCCTGGTCCGGCGTATTAACGGCGGTCTCGTTACTTAACCGCCGCACCCGACTGTGATGCGGCGGTTGGAGGTGTAGCGCTGATAGCCGGGCTAGGTCTTTGTGTCCGTTATCGCAAGGTGTGCTGGCACTTCCGCCGTCAGGGAGGCGTTACCATCGTTCCCGATATCGGCCCGTCGGGCCACGGCGCCCGTCGGCGAAATGTCGCTTTCTGGCCGTCGGCCTATCGTCCTCTCAACTCATGCCGTCAGACAAGTGGAGTGACTTGCTGGCTAGGCTGTTTGCCAAGGCCGGAGCGCCACCGCGGGACAGCAAACGACGAAAATCCGAACGCTGCGCCGCCACGCGACTTGCCGCTACTTCTCAATAGGCTCTAGGATGCCGAGGGCAGAAGAACCATTCTTTACTTCGGCGACCCCAACGACTTTCGAGATCGAATAGTCAGAGAACGGGTCACCCGATGGGGCGTTGACCCTAGCCGACACCAGTTCCGCTTTACAGGTATCACCAACAACTGGAGCCTTGAGGACGCTAACTCGTTTCGTCTCGGGGGACAGCGAAATATAGTTCAGAAGAACGGCTACTGGCTTACACGAGCCTGATACCGATCTATATTCCACCGTGACGAAATCCTGTCCGTTCACGGTGCCAATAGCACGCTTCGCGTCAGCGGAGGGTTCAGAGCGCGATGCGCCTGGACGAACCGGCCAACCGTAATACGCCTTAAGGGCGGCGGATGGCTCGGTTTGCGGGCCAAAGACTCCTGCGAGCATCCACCGCCCCTTGATCCCCTCAGGTGAATCAAAACCCTCGACATCGACATAGAAATACGCCACCGAGTAGGGGCCAAACATGTACGCCCGCTCAATGGAAGTGATATTGATACCGCCGGTCATTCCTTTTACCGGTTCGATCCCAGGTGGAAGTGCTTTCCGGATGGCGGCTTCATCCCAAACGACACTAACGGAAACGACACTCATCCCAGCAGTCAGATAGGGTGGCGGCTGAATCTGATCCGCAGCGTTCGACGATACGGAAGCAACTGCTAACGTGGCGCCAGCTATCACGCCGATGCCGAGAAGTCTTGGAGAATCGGGCAGTGAACAGAGTTTCGAACATTTGCGTTTCCTCATTGAAATATATGGGACTCCCCCCGGTGGGCGGATGCGCGCTCGCGGCAAATTCCTTCTCACGCTCTTTGGTTCACCGGTAAAGCATCGGGGAAATTACCTGATGCTTCGGGTGGCCGTGGCAAGACCGCAAAGCCCCGCGCATTTCGCTGCGGGTAACGCGAGCAGCGGCCTTGCGCTTTAGCGCATAGAACGCGGTCCGGAGTGCATCAACGTTGATGTGGTTAAGCTGCTGTTATTTTAGCGAACGCGCTCCCAGTAGTCCACGAACTCGCCACCCGCCGTAGCGGTAAACTTATCGCCTTCAAAAACGAGCGAAGGCTCGTCAAACGGTAGTTTGAAGGCGAGACGGCCGCCCTCACGAGCTACCGGAGTGCTCTCGGTGGATCCCGTGAGGTTATAGGTTGTTGGTTTGTCGCTACCGTCGTTCATTGCGGCGAACAACAGCGTTTCGGTGTACTCAGTGGCGGACATTTTGTAAGTGGATATCCTAGAGTAAGAGGCAGGCTTGCCTTCCGGTGTGCGCCAAAACACGTTCAAGTTCTGTAGCCCGTTGTGCGCCGTGTAAGCCCCTAGAATTACTGGAGGCACCTGCGTCTTGCCGTCCGGGAGTTTGCGCATCACCAGTCTCCATGTGCCCTCTATCTCCTGGGCTTGTGCGATGCCGCCGGACAGCAGCACTAAGATTGCAACCAACCACCAGCCCCCTGCGATCCACAGCTGTAGTCTTGTTCTTTTCGTTAAAATCCTCCCGCATGATTTTGGGTGGCACTCACGTGAATGCCTTCTATCAAGGATCAGCGGTCCCTCGATACGCCCGTTTCACCTCGCCGCATATGCCCCCCGAGAAGCGACGCGGGGCGTCCGGTCGCCAGCAGGCTGCGAAGGCTTGCCCCAGTGACATTTCTATTGGCGGATTACAGAGCGGAACCGGATAATGGCGCAGATGACAAGTCGGCGCGGGCGGCGCCGTCCGGCCTCCGCCGCCCGCGTCGATCGCCGGCAACACTGGCGCGCATCGAAATGATCGGGCGGCGATATCCGCGACGCGGGTTGCTAGGTCGGCGGACGGATGAGCGCACTTTCGATCGCCCCGGCCGATCAGAACCATTCGAATCATCGGTTGGATTGTTCGATCGAGGATCCTCATCTTTGCTTTCATCGGTCGGCGGCTCTTCCAAAAAAGCACAGAGCAGAACGCGCGAAGACCGTAAGACAGTGAAAGGAAAGTTACGATGAAGACGATGTTCCTTGCCGCCGCAGCGGCACTGCTGATGCTTGGCGGCGCGGCACAGGCGGAGCCTTTCGTGGCCGGCCATGCCGCCAACGACCCGCAGGAAGCTGCCGCTTTAGCCAGAACAACCCACCGGCCGTCCCAGGCCTTGAACGAGGTCCAGGTTGAGAACCCGACGGGTCTTCCGGCCTACGAAATGCGGCCCGACGGGCTGATGATCAATGGGCTTCTGCCGGCCCAAGGCTGGGAGGGTTGAGGCGGTTGGCGCGCGCGGCCATCGGCATGGGCGGATGAACGATAATTATGCCGCCGAGCCCTTATGGCTGCGCCCGCATCGCCCACATCATGGGCCGAACGGTAAGCAGCAGGCTTATCGAGTTGAAGGGTTGAAGGCTCTTGACCATGCTAACCACGACCATCGCGCTGCTCGCAGCGTTCTCCGGCCCGATGCAAGCCGGTCCCTCCGCCGGCAGCGATCAGCTTCTGCTCGTGGCCGACAGCGCCCACACCTTGTTCACGCCTAATGCACCGGATCCTGGCCGAGCCGGGCAAGTCTATCAGCTTCCGCAAGGCGGCTTCGGCGTTACCACCGGGGGCACTTCGCATTACCAGACCCTGGGGGCGCCCGGCGGCAGTGGCGTTGTTGTCCCGAACGGCAATACGGCCAGCTTCTTCGGTTCAGGGGGCCGGGTCGGCACCGGCCAAATCCCGGACTGACGCCGTTGTCCATCCGGTGGATTGGCTGCCGAAACGGTCCCCCCCTGCCACAGCCGGGGCAGGAAATTGCCAGTCTCCGCCAAGGCGAACCGGCCCGCGCGTGCGATCGGGTGCGCCACTACTTCGCCAGCACTCTACGAATACTTCTAAGAACCTGCGTCAACTTATCAGCGGTGTCTTCAATGGGATATCGAGCAGGCGTTCAAGGAGCTGAAGGGCGATCTGGCGATCCGCCCGATCTACCACCAGACCGACGAGCGGATCGAAGCGCACATCCTGGTCGCGTTCCTGGCCTACTGCCTGCAGGTGACGCTGAAGCAGCGGTTGCGAGCCCTGGCGCCGGGACTGACGCCGAGATCAGTGCTGGACAAGATGGCGGCAGTCCAGATGGTCGATGTGCATCTGCCGACAACGGACGGTCGCACCGTGATCCTATCGCGCTACACCGAGCCGGAGCCGGAACACCCACTCCTGCTGGAGCAGGTTGAAGGTGTTCCTCCCGCAGTGCTGCGATTTTATACGGTTGCGTATTGCACGCCACATTGCCCTTGGCCATCGGGTAGCGTGTGGAGCAAGCGTCGAGCGCGTTCCAGTCTGGAGTTAGGCGTATTGCACGCCATCAGGACCCCCCGGATAAGCAGGAACCCCGATTTATGGCGTGCAATTTGCCGGCTCAATTGGAAATATGGCGTGCATTCCGTGTTGCACGCCATGATAACACGCCATAAACCGCATGTGGGCGCAACGAACCGCCTCTCCCGTCGAAAATCAGCCCAAAATGGTGGTCCTTACCGTATAAAATCGCAGCACTGCGGGATGCACACCTACCTACGCTGCTTTCGCCGGCCGCGTGATGTCGCGCTTTAGCATCTAATGGCAGCGGCGCCGATCAGGGTTCGCCGGCACCCCGCGCTTTAGGCCTTGGAGATTTGGCCGACGAGGGTCGCCCAAGGCATATCAAGCGCGCCGTAGACTGCAGCCGCTTCGGGCCGCGCGTTGTCCTTCAGGATCTCAACCATCAGAGTGGCGTAATCCGACACGATCACGCCCGCCTGTTGCATCCGCAGCAACCCGGCCTGGCGTTTCGTGTCGCTGAATGTTCCCGACGCATCGACGGCCACATAGGCGTCATAGCCCTTGCTAATCGCGGTAATGGCCGGGAAAGCGGCACAGACCTCAAGAGAGATGCCGGCGATGATCAGCTTCTTGCGGCCCGTCGCCTCGATCGCTGCGGCCACCTTGGGATCATCCCAGGTATTGACCGTCGATCGGTCGATGATCTGAATGCCAGGTAGGGCTTCCACCAGCTCTGGGAAGGTCGGCCCCCACATGCTGTCTCGGGCGGTGGTGGTTACGACGATCGGCAGCTCCAGCGCTTTCGCTGCTTTCGCCAGCGCGATCACGTTGTGCTTCAGCTCGCCCGTCGAATAATCGCGGACGCCTGTCATGAGGCCGACCTGGTGGTCGACAAGAACGAGAGCGGCATTTTCCGACGTTAGTGGCTGATAGGGTTGGGCTTGACCGTTCATAGTGCTCTCCTTGGCTTGCGGGTTTGAGACGCTGCTTCGAGGGCGCGGTCGGCGACCACCGTCGCCACCGCTGGCCGAGGCCTGCCTGCTGAAGAAAATGCCGCGGTTCCATCGCGGAGTCAGTTGCAGGGTTCCGGCGCGGCCACTCACGGCGTCCGGGCCGCGGCCAATGTGCGCCGCCGTCGATGGACAAGCTAGGCGCTGGACGATGAGCTAAGGAGTTGCCAACTTTAGCTCAAGTTGATCGAGGAGATCGATCATGCTGGATGCGCTTACCCTTGATCAGCTCCGGACCTTTGTTGCCTTCGCGGAAGCGGGTAGCTTCCGCGCAGGTGCAAAGCGTTTGTCGCGGGTCCAATCGGCAGTGAGCCACGCGATCGGCAATCTAGAAGCCGAATTGGGAGTCACACTCTTCGACCGCTCAAGTCACCGGCCAACCCTCACGTCCGGCGGCAGGGTGCTGCTCGCCGATGGGCGCGCCATTCTGTTGAAAGTGGACCTCATGCGGGCACGGGCACGTGGCTTGGGCGAGGGGGTCGAACTCCGGCTATCAGTCGTTGTCGACACCTGGTTCCCCATTGCGACTGTTGGGGAGGCACTCAAACATCTACAGGACACCTACCCATCAGTCGGCGTACGCCTGTCGACCGCGCCGCTGGGGGGACCATTCGAAGCGTTGCGCGAGAGGCGCTGCACGCTTGGGATTACTGTTAGCGAGGATTTCCGCGACCCGCGCATTGAGTTAGAGGCGCTGTCAACCGTGTCGGTAGTCCCTGTGGTCGCTGCGACACATGCGTTGGCGGCTCGCTCCGAAAACAAAGAGCGACTTGGGGCCGCTGAATTGGCCGACCACCCGCAAATCGTGCTTGAGGATCCGACCCCCCTGTCCTCCGGACGGGAGTTCGGCGTGTTGGCTCCCGGGACATGGCGCGTGACGGAGCAAAACACAAAGCATGCCTTGATCCTCGCCGGCCTTGGCTGGGGAAGGCTGCCGCTATGGTCTGTGGAGCGCGATCTGGCCGAGGGACGCCTCGTCCGGATCGCGGTCATGGCGCTGGGCGAGCAAGGCGAGTTAGTACGGAATGCCTATCTGGCGCATCGAATTGACGAGCCCCTCGGCCCTGCTGCGAAAGCGCTCCGTCAGGCGTTGTTTCGGCATGTCGGGCGCGACGGGGTGTAGCAGCCGGGGTTGGGGGTAAAGATGGGTCGACCGCCGAAGCTGACACCTCGTCAGATCAAGGAAGCCCTCCGTCGCCGCTATGCCGGCGAGCCGATGCGCGATATTGCTCGCACCTACAATGTCTCTCACAGAACGATTTCGAGGTTGGCAATTTCCTGATTCAGCAAGGCGCCGGCAGTCGGCCGCCCTAGCTGGTTTGACGACGTATTTGGAGAACTGAAGATGGGACGTATCCACCACTATTATTCGCTTGCCGCCGTTCTGACTTCTCAGTGCCACATTGCCTTTTCCGGCCCAGCGCGCGATCGGGCAGGAATTGCCCCCGAACATTGTTGCCGCCTCCGACGCAGCCACGAGCGCAGACCAACGGCTAGTCTACAGGCTCATCCATCAGTACGAAGAGTTGCTCAACGCCGGTAGCACGGAGGCAATCGTCGATCTCTTCGCCACAGATGCGGTAATAGAGTGGAACGGCACGCCCACGTTCACGACCCGCCAGCAGAAAGTTGATGGCTACAACGCGCTATTCGGAATCGCGAAAATATCGACGGCCTTTGTCTATGATGTCATCGATGTTTACGGAGACGTTGCCATTGTGCGCACGCATCATCCCGTTGGAGCCACGGTCATAGTGAACGGCAAGAGTGTTCTCGACTACAATCGAGAAGTTTTTGTGCTACGAAAACAAGCTGATGGGTGGAAGATCCTTGTTTATACGTTCAACACCAATCCGATCCAAGGGCAAGGTTAACTCGTGAAGGCGGAGGACGGCGGTTTCGTTCTGCACCGGATTTCTTCATCAAAAATTTGCCCGTTAAATCAGTGATGTGTGCTTGTTGCAGATTTCATGCAGACCGTGTGAAAACGCCGCCCATGGCGACATCCTCCGCCAGCGGGATTACGAGACATCGAGCCTGTTGTCCACGCCAACTTTGCGAAACCTCGGTGTGTTTCGGCGCGGCACCGTGACCCCGATCGGCTCCCAAAAGTGACCCCATCAGATCGACCATTATGTCTGCCTTATCAATCAGATATGAGCTGTCGGGAGGCGTCACCATTCAAAGCCGATCGTCTCTCGGAACGGCCTCGTGAAACGCTTATTGTTTCAATGAGATGGCCCCAAGCCAGGTGGCTACGGGATTCTGAGATTTGACTTATGTTCAAAGGTCGTGGCGACAGTAAAACCTGCGGCCATGCTTTCGAATTGTCCCCATCCGGCCCGCATGGTCTTGGGGCCAGGCGGTTTATAGTAGCAATTCCAGCCACCAAGTCTGGCAATGATCCAGGCCAACCAGGCCAGAGAATGCGGCGGATGGGGGTTTTTCTGGCGTTCGGTCTTGCCCTCCAGCGTCGCGCCAATGGCTTCGGCCGCAGACAGCGAGGCGGCATCGATCACGTCGGTTGCCGGTCTCGGACTGCCGTTGCGCGCATCGACCAACTGCATCGTTCGACACGCCGTCGCCAGGCCGACCACGGCCAGCTTGAATAGCCGCTGAGCCTCATGCATCTGGGTCTCTTCCAGCCGCATCCCGTCGCTTTTCAGGGCACGAAACACCTCCTCGATATCCCATTCGTGATGCCGCTGATAGTTTAGCCGAATCGAGAGGACCGCCGAAGATCGGTCCCATGGCGCTTCGAGCGCTGGCTCGTTGGCTAGGATCACGCCATGAGCGAGACCGGTCTGCCGATATGGCAAAGGTTGCCGAAGGAGCGGCAGCATCAAGTGCTGCAAACGCTCGTGCAGATCGCTGTGCGCCAAGTTCGTGCCGCACCGCCGGTCGTGGAGGCAAGCTATGATGGATGGGGGGCGGATGCCGCCGCGGGGCGGGCTCGCTACGGACAAGATCCAGAGCCGACACCGCGAACGAGCGGCGATGGTCTATATTCGCCAGTCGACCGTTCAGCAGGTTGAGCGACATCAGGAATCGACCCGGCTGCAATATGCTCTGGTCGAGCGTGCCGTTCAGTTTGGCTGGGATCACGGAGCGATCATTGTGATCGACGATGACCAGGGCCGATCGGGTGCTTCGATTGAAGGTCGTCCGGGGTTCCAGCGGCTGGTTGCGGAGGTGGGGCTGGGCAAGGTGGGGCTGGTGCTCGGCGTTGAGATGTCGCGGCTCGCCCGGTCTTGCCGGGACTGGCATCAGTTGCTCGAGATCTGCGCGTTGTTCGACACTTTAATTGCGGACGCCGACGGCGTGTACGACGCAGGAAATTTCAACGATAAACTCTTGCTCGGGCTGAAGGGAACGATGTCGGAAGCTGAGCTACACATCATCAAAGCTCGCATGTTGGAAGGCAAGCGCGCCAAGGCGCGTCGAGGCGAGCTCGGGATGCGATTGCCGATGGGGTATGTGCGTCGTCCTTCGGGAGAAGTCACCCTGGATCCCGACGAACAGGCCCAGGGCACGATTCGCTTGGCGTTTGACCTATTCGAGCGGTTTCGTACCGTGGGTAAAGTAATGGTTTATTTGGTCGAGCACGACATCCGAATGCCGGTGCGCAACAGTAGCGGACCGAACAAGGGTGAGTTGGAGTGGCATCGCGTCAACCGCGTGTCTCTGCACAATCTGTTCAGTAATCCGACCTACGCCGGCGTCTATGTGTATGGCAAACGACCAATCGATCCCCGCCGGCGTAAACCGGGCCGACCCGGCACCGGTCGTCGGCCAAGCCGTGTTGAAGATGCGGAGGTGTTTCTGCCTGATCGTGTGCCTGGCTACATCAGTTGGGCGCAGTATCAGCGCAACCAAGCACAGTTGCGATCGAACAGAGCGACTGTCACGGGACCACCACGTGCTGGCCAGGCTTTGCTGTCCGGCCTGCTGGTCTGTGGCCGGTGCGGACTGCGAATGGCGGCGCAGTACAACAACAACGGCGCCTATCCGCGCTATGCCTGCGGCAGCATGGCTTACTGCTATGCCGATCCGGTGTGCCAGACGTTGAAGGCGGCACCGCTTGACGCCCTGGTAGAGAGGCTGATGCACGAAGCCCTGGAACCAGCAGCGCTAGAGGCAAGCCTGCTGGTGGCAACCGATCTGGAGCGCGAGCGGGAAGTGATTGAGCGTCAATGGCGGCAGCGGGTCGAACGAGCCCGCTACGAAGCCGAGCGCATGCACCGACAGTTCAATGCCGTCGAGCCGGAGAACCGGCTGGTTGCTCGCACACTTGAGCGACAATGGGAGCAGGCCTTAGCCGAGCAGACGCGTCTTGAGGCCGAGCACGAGCGCGTTCGGCGTGATCAGCCGTCGCCGTTGAGCCTGGCAGAGGTCGCCGCCATTCGCGAACTGGCGAAGGATCTACCGGGCATCTGGACCGCCGCAACTCAGGAGGAGCGACAAACACTTGTTCGTTTGCTGCTCGAACGGATCCTGGTTGAAGTCGTCGATGGCAGCGAACAAGTTCGTGTCGTCTGTCATTGGCACGGTGGCGCTCAAACCACACATCAACTGATCCGACCAGTGGCTCGCCTGGCTCAGCTCAGTACTTATGACGCCCTCGTTGCGCATGCAGCCGAACTCTATCGTGCCGGGCAGAGCTACCCTGTTATTGCTGAAACGCTCAATCTTGAGGGTTGGCGACCGGCCAAGCGTCGTGACACGTTCAATGGATCGATGGTGCATCATCTTCTGAGCAAGACCGGCATCGTCACACCCAAATACCGCCGGCGCTGCCCGAACATCGATCGCGATCCCGACGAGTGGACGATCGCAGAACTTGCCCGACATATTCCGATGCCTGAGCCGACCCTGTACACCTGGGTCCAACAGGGGCGCCTACGCAGCCGCACAGTCGCGATCAGTGGCCGCAAGTTCACTCTGGTTTATGCGGACGACGCCGCGATTGGAGCGGTCAGAACGGTGCGCGCGACGCCTGCTCCATGGCGACGTAGGCCACCGCCGATCGTGGCGCCATCCCATGAACTGAAGTCTTCCATACCAAGAGAGTCTTGAGAGTCCCCATGTCTAGTCGATATTGGGACCGGTTCGCCGACCGTAGCGCCGAACCCCCAGCCATCGCCGATTCGCTCCTGTGGTCGAGGTGTGGGCGACCGATAGCCCAGCCCTGTGCGACGGGTAACCTGTTAAGTGTTTATTCTCTCCAGGGCGGGATCATCCCATTGTATCCCGTCACAGTGACGGGATAGCGTGCCCCATGCCCGGACCCAGACCACAAGGCGATCGCGCGTTAACCTCGGCCGAGCGCATGCGACGCCTTCGCGAGAAACGTAAGGCCGAGGCGGCAGACAAGCCGCCGGACAAAGCGCCAGTCGTGATCCACTATCGCCGCCCCAAAGATCGGCGCAGTCGACCCGACCAATGGGCGGATGCAATCAACACACTCTCAGACTGCCTCGACCGATACCAGGACTGGCGGGACAACCTGCCCGCCAGTCTCGCCGACAGCGCGCTTGCCGAACGCCTCGACGCCGTGCTGGAACTGCGCGACCTCGTTGATCAGCTATCGCTTGCCGATCTGCCGCGCGGATTCGGACGGGACTGACAACAGAACCATGATGTTCCACCCAAAATGCCTCGTTGCTGACCCGATCCACCCACCGCTTGATTCTTGAGAGTCCCCATGCCTGGTCGATATCGATGCGCCAGCGCAGGCGATATAGCCGCACGATCTCGCACGCCGCCTCGGCGTCGCCAACCTCGAGGCTGGTCAACAGACGCCAGTGCAGCGGCTCTTGGTTCGCCGGAGGATTGATCTCACGCGCCTCCACCAGGGTCATCGCCACCGTCTCCGGGTCGGTTTTGGCAGAGCCATGACGCGGCCGCTTGAGGATAACCGGGCCGGCTCGCAAGGCGACCGTGGCGATCCGACCGGGATCGCCCACCCGGCGCGGTGCCACCTTGACCAGCATTTGCGTCAGTTCGGGCCACGCCGCCGGGCTGGTGAACAGCGACGCGTCTCCGGCCGGCCCCTGCTGCGCGCCTGCGGTCAGCCGATCCTGCGCCGCGCGAACGATCAGATCGACGCCAGCCGCCCGACGGGCGAAGCAACTGTAAATGTCGCTCTCGCGGTCGCCGACCACCACCACAGACGCCGCATCCGTCAACAGTGCGCCGGCTCGTTCGACCCCTCGCAGCCAGCGCATGCTCTCCTTGTCCTCAATCGCCCGCTGGCGCCGCGGCGCCGCTTCGATGGCGTCCTCACGGGTCCAGATTTGCGCGTCCAGCAGGCCGAGAACAGCCTCCGTCTCGCTGTCGATGGCGACCAGGGGATGGATGAAAAAACCTGCCGAAACCCCATCGCCGGCCGCGCCAAGCCCGCACCGATTGGCCGCGCGGCCGGCGAAATTGATCTCGGTGGTGTCCTGGGCGACGACAATGCGCCGGCCTGCCGTCGCCGATTGCGTGCGCCCCGCCAGGGTTGCCAGCATCTCCTGGCAGGTCACCGACGGCGCCGACAGAAAACGATGGATCGCCAGTTCGCCGGCACGCGTCGCACCGAGCTTGCGGATCACCAGCGAACCGGTCGCGGTGACCCGTTCGATCAACTCGGTGCCGACCGCCGCGCGTCGTGCGTCGCCGAAATAACCCAGTGCCCCAGCCTGTTCCACCATGATAACCCGCCTTTCCCGACGGGATCACAGAATTGAGATAGCAACCGATTCGCTAGTCAAATGTGAGAATACGGTAGGCGTAGAGGATGGAGTCAGTGGCATGCGGATTTTCCGCATCGCGTGACAGGAAGCCGCAAAAAGAGGACTGGCGCCAAACCAGCCCTCTTGAGACTACTTAAACCGATGTAGAGTTGACGATTTTCTTCAATCGACCTCGTATCCACCACGATACAAGCTCTATTTAGCAGCTTAGCGCGGTTGAAATCAAGACTCTTCATCAAATCGATGAAGCTTTTACCGTGACCAATTTTATTACCCTCCTTACCACAACCGACCAAAACATCGCCGCCAAGACCTTTCACCGACAGCGAGATGGCCGGATTAAAGAATCCGCCTATCGCTGTGGAAGTTTTTTTCGCCATCGACAGATCGAGGTCGAGGGTATCGACGATCTGTTCGCTCTGTTGCTGGCTATTGAAACTGAGACGCAGTCGGCCTTCCTTATTCAGGGGGAAGTGTTGCCGGAGTTCCGCGAGCGCGGGGAGATCACCCGCACCCTACATTCGATCCCGGCAATACAACAGATCGCCATGATCCGGGCGATCGCGGACGGCAGTCAATGGCTATGCTGTGACTTCGACAAGATTGATCTTCCGGCCGGTCTGACGCCGCAGCAAGGCGTCGAGATGCTGGTCAAGACACTGCCCGCCGAGTTCCACGATGTATCCTACTGCTATCAGTTGTCGTCCCCTGCCGGAATCACAGGACCGGGTTTTCGGATCGAAAAACAGGTCGATGCCAATCGCGAGGCACACATGGTCGAAAAGAACTTCAACTATCCTGGCTGGTGCAAGATCAGCGCCCATGTGTTGTTTTGGCTCACCCGAAAGCATCGCAATCTGGCCCAATGGGCGAAGAACCTCAACGCAACGCGGGGTAAAAAAGTGATTGACCCGGCCTTCCTCGAAACTGTGCAGCCCAACTATTGCGCCTGTCCTCGCTTCATCGGCATGGCGAACCCGGTGCCGGCCGATCAACGCTCCGGGCTGGTGCAAAAGGCCGCAGATGCCGTCGAACTAGTCGGGATCGATGCGCCGATCCGCTACGTCGAGATCAACAACACGGCGCATAGAGTCGGCGCTCACGTGCAGAAGGTTGGCAAAACGTACCTCGCCACCCCTAGTTTGCAAGACCGGTTGGCGATGATCGGCCAGGGTGGCAGCTATCGGGAGCCACTGAAATCCTGCCTCGGGTATTATTACTGGCTGAAAGGCTGCACCGCTGATCCGGACGAGATCACCGGCCTGATCCGCAACGCCCCCATCAACTGGGCTGGGCGGGACTACATGGGCCAGCACCTCGACGATCTGGTAAGCTGGTTCGCTGCCCGCAATACCCATGAACCGATCAGCCGCCGGACGCCCGACGACGCCTTGCAGGCGCGCTTGATCGAGTGGCGCCCCGGTGCGCCGAAGCTTCCCGATACCCTGCTGGATGATCTGGACGATTGGGTATTCGATCTGGAGGAGTCCGGGTTACAGTACAACTTCATCGAAGGCGAATGCGGCGAGGGCAAAACCGAGTGGCTGATCGACCGAGTTGTCACCAAACCGAGGCGATATCTGGTCTCCCTGCCGAGGATCGACATGATCCGCGAGGTCAGCGCCCGCTTGATGGAGAAGCATCCGGCAATCGAGCAGACACATCTGGTCCATACCATCTTCACCGATAAAGAGAACGACATTCGCGACGAAGAAGACGAGGAAGACGCGTTCGCGGCCAGTGGCACCACGGTGACATATCAGATACAGAAATTCCGAGAGCGGATCGGTACCAAACGCGCTGTCGTCTTGTTTATCACCCACGCCGCGATGCTGGCGGCGGATTGGTATTCGTGGCGCGACTTCGAAATGATCGTCGATGAGATTCCGGAGCCATATGTGACGCAATGCCGCGATTTTCGTAACACCGCAGACTATGTGTGGCAGTTCATCGAGGCCACCGACAGCAGCGAGACCAATTATCATCATCTGGGACTAACCGACGCCGGCTGGCGGAAGACCGGGGTCAATGGCAGCTTCGATGACAACGAGCAACCCCTCAGGAGCCTGCTGGAGGCCATCCGCCGGCCGAACGTGAGCGTCTACGCCCACAAGGAAGGATGGGATCAGATGGCCGCGCAGAAGGTCTTGCTGATGCGCCTGCTGCACGCTGGATTCGCCCGCTACTTCCGCGCCGTAACCATCATCGGTGACGAGTTTCGCCGGTCCACGCTGGCCCTGGCGTTCACTTGCAAATACGGCGTGGATTGGCAGCCGCATCCTGACTGGAAACCGGCACGGACCCGCACGACGCCGCTGAAAGACCGGGTGAGGCTGTTCTATTTCGCCTCAAGAGAGGAATTGCGGGGCAGTCTGACCGGCTACGAAGATCGCAAACTGATCCCGAAACTGATCAAATGGTTCGAGGTGAACAATCCGGGACAGGTACTCATCACCACCAACAAGCGATTCAAACATCTATTCGAAATGCCGGATTTCGGCGTCGAAGATGATGCTCATGTGGATGGAATATATCGCACCCGCAAAGGCAAGAAAATCTCTTTGCTTTGGGTGCCGCCGAAGCTCGCTGGCACCGACCTCTACAAGACCATGACCAACGTGGCGTTCCTCGCGGCAATGCGGCCCGGTCGCGATGAGGTGGCGCTAGTACGCAAGTCGTTGCTAATCAGCGAAGACGAAATCATTCGATGGCGCGAGTACAACACGCTCTACCAGTTCGTCATGCGGATTTGTTTGCGCCTGTTTGACTCTGACCAGATCGCCAATATCTATGTGTTCGATGAGTATCAAGCCGAATATCTCCGTGAACGCTTCGGCGGCTGCTTGGAGTACACCCACATCAAAGATGCCATCCCGACTGCGAAACCCAGCAAAGGGGGTCGCCCGAAGAAGCCGGAGGGCGACGCGATGTCGGCAGCAGAAAGGAAGCGGCGCCAACGGCATAAGGCAAAAGCGGCATAGATATCTGCGTAATACAACTTTAGGTTGTGTCACGAAAACTACCTAATACAGGACGGAAAAGGGGTTTTTGTGACATGCGAGTTGGGGAGGAACAACGACCAAATTATATGGTGGTTCTGCTCGGCATCTGGGGGCAGCGCCGAGCGAACCCACGGGGGCGGCGATGGATCATCACCGTGCCGGCCGATCGATCTTGCGCCTCGGCATAATTATCTGCGCAATACAACCTTCGGTTGTGTCACGAAAACTACCTAATACGGGACGGAAAAGGGGTTTTCGTGACATGCGAGTTGGGGAGGAACAACTACCAAATTATATGGTGGTTCTGCTCGGCATCTGGGGGGCAGCGCCGAGCGAACCCAAGGGGGCGGCGATGGATCATCACCGTGCCGGCCCGATCGATCTTGCGCTATCGACGGCGCCGAAGTCGCGCTGCTCGGTGACCAACACAGCGCTATGCCGGGTCTCCCCAGACCGGTGTGTTGCCGGCACTAGCCTGAAGCTGATGGCGCAAAATGATATGGGTGTGGCCAGGGGGCCAGTCAGCCAGTTCAGCGACGCGATGAAAGCCGCACCTTTCATAGAACAGCGGCGCCTGGAAGTCGTACGACATGACCCAGACGGATCGGCACGCGCGAGCAGAAGCTTCAACGATCGCGGCCTCCAGCAGCCCTCGTCCGATGCCGAGACCACGATGGACCTCATCGACCCAGAGTTGTTTGATCTCGGCCGCACCCGCCCAACTATGGCCGGCGATCGCACCTATCTGGGTGCCCTTCGTATCGAGCGCCACGAATGCCAGACCTTTACCGTCATCCGATCCAGTTGCACGGCGATTGTGATCATAGAGCCGATCCTCCAAGCGGTCGATCTCGGCGATCGATAAATCGTGCCGCGATATGATCTGCACCGGCGCGCTGGTCATGGACCGACCTCCTAATTCTTGATGGGTATTTGATAATGGCGAAAATCCGTCCGACGCTGCCTATGGTTGCTCATCGGGAACGCGGACGGACGAACATCAAGTGACCGTAACCCTTCCGGGTATTACCGTCGCCGTTTTCCGCTGACGATTGCATCTATTTCGCCGGCTACCACGCCAACGGCACCCACACACAATGGCGCCTGGATCGTTCGAGCGCCTGCCGCCATAGTGTTGGACGGTCGGTAGCGGGACAACGGGGGATGACAATGTCAGGTTCAGCAGCATCCGCATCCTCCGCGTGGACGAGTCCTTGCTGGATCACCGCGAACTCATCGCCGTCAAGCGCGGTTTGGGCGCACAACGACGATATGATGTTGGGCGCGATTGAGGCGATGAAGTCGGCCGGCCTGCGTCCTGGCAAAGATGTGCTGATGATCTCGGCGGATGGCGTGCCGGGCATTTACCGGGCCATCTTGGCAGGCGAAGCAAATGCGACAGTTGAGGTCAAGTCTGACATCGGCGGCTACATATTCGATGTCGTGCAAGGCTATTTGAATGGCAAGCGGGACTATCCGAAGTGGGTACTGATACCCAACGATCTGCACACACCGGACGATGCGGCAAAAATGCTTGAGCGCTATAGTGGGCTTTAAGCGCTCGTGGGGTGGCCGCGGTGTTGCCCGCAATAGCCCGAGATGATCAAGACAGGCCGGTCACTCCATCGGCTTCGGGCTCGCTCGCAGAGGGCGGCGGACCTGATTCCGACCGGCCGAAAAAGATCTCGGACCCGAGGGGCCGTTAGCTTAATCCGCGTGAACCCCTTCAGGTTGCTCCGCGCGTGCAACCACCACGTTCGGAATATTCAGAAACAAGGCACAGATGATCGCGGAACCCAGACACAATAGTGCCAAGCCATAAAGTCCACCCGCGTAGCTCCCGGTCACATCCTTCATCACGCCGACATACCAGGGGCCGAAAAACCCTCCCAGATTGCCGATTGAGTTGATCCACGCGATCGAGGCAGCCGCCGCGGTGCCCGTCAGGAACATCGATGGCATCGCCCAGAACGGCCCTTTCGAGCCGTAAAAGCCCATCGCAGCGAGCGACATGCCCGCGAGTGACCACCACGATCCCATCGTAAAGCCGGCGATAAACAATCCAATCGCGGACACCAGACAGGCCGCTAACAGATTCCATCGGCGCTCACGCATGCGGTCGGAGATACGGCCCCAAACAACAAGCGAAATGCCACCGCACAAATAGGGAATCATGGTCAGCCAACCCACCGCCATGTTGCTGCTGCCCGCACCGATCGACTTGATGATCTGCGGTATGAAAATCAGCATGCCCAGGCTTGCGACGACGATGCCGAAGTAGTTCAGCGACAGCAGCAGCACCTTTGGGTCGAACATCGACTGCCACACGCCAAAAGTCTTCACTTCCTCCTTGGCGCGGCGCTCGGCCAACAGCTTGTTGGCGAGCCAGGTTTTTTCCTCAACCGTCAGGAACCTCGCCTGCTCGGGCCGATCCGTCAGCACGAACAGCGTCACAATGCCGATCAGGATGGTTGGTATCGCTTCGGCGATATACATGATTTGCCAGCCGCGCAGTCCGAACATCCCATCGAGCGCCAAAATCCCGGTTGAAATCGGCGCACCCGCCGCCACCGCGATCGGCAGGCCAATGAGGAAACCGGAGACGATCCGAGCGTGATGGTGGCTCGGAAACCAATACGTGAAATACAGCACAATTCCTGGAAAGAACCCCGCTTCGGCAACACCCAGGAAAAAACGGACGACGGCAAAACTTGTCGAACCGCTTACCAGCGCCGTAACACCGGCCAATATCCCCCAGGTAATCATGATGCGGGCGATCCACAGCCGCGCGCCGACCTTTTCCAAGATCACGTTGCTCGGGTACTTCAAAGATGAAGTAGCCCCAGTAAAATGTGCCGGCCGCAAAGCCGAACGCCGCCGCCGACATCTGCAAATCCTCTCGCATTGTCAGGCCGGCGAAGCTCACGTTGATGCGGTCGATGTAAGCAAGAAAATAGCTGAAGACAGCGAACGGCAAAAGACGCAGGTAGATCTTGCGCATCGCCGACTTTTCAATCGCCTCGCTCACGACTTTCTCCCCGCCTAGGTTCGGACCGATCGATCATCGGTACACTCAAGCGCTTGTTTTTGTCATCCCGATTAGCCTACGACGCCGAACGAGCAGCCAGCAACCCATCGCGCCGTCAAGCTGCCGCGCAACGGTTCCTGGAAGCCGAACTCACAAGGCGCGCAGTGCCTGCGTGGCGGTCTCGTCCACCGAGCCGTCCGCTGCAACCGAAACGCGGTAAACCAACCGGGCATCGGCCGCCGAAACCAGTCCGTCCCGCACGTCCCGAGCGACCAGCAACGGATCGCGCGCCGACGGATCGCCCATGCCCGCGCCGCCCGGCAACTCCAGGATCAGCCGCTCACCGTCGGGAATGACCTGAAGCCCCTTGGTCCGCAGCACCCCGCCGCTTTTGCGGGCGACCCGGCCGGCCGCCCCGTTCATCCCGCCCTCACGGCCCTTCGGCGCATTGGCAATTCGGTCGAAGCTCGCATTCACCGCGAACTCCAGGTCGCCCTTCGTCGCTATCTCCATGATCTGTCCAACTCCGCCGCGCGTCCGCCCCGCCCCACCCGAGCCCGGCCTCAGTTCCTTGCGCCACACGATGATCGGCGCGACGTTTTCTGTCGCCTCCACCGGCATCGTCCGCACGCCGGAGGGAAAAGCGGTGGCATTCAACCCGTCCTGCGTCAGCCGCGCCCCGGTGCCGCCGGAGTTGAACGTGATGATCTCGAAATCCGCCACCACCGGTTTGTTGCCGCGCGACTGGCCGGAGATCGCACCGCCGCCGCGCAGAGGTGGGTTCCACAGCGCCGACGCGCCCTCCGCCGTGACACGGTGCGGCACCGCCTGATGCAGGCACCCCATCATCAGGTCGGGCAGCAGGTGCCCAATGACATGCCGAACCGAGACCGGATACGGGTGCGGCGCGTTCAGGATGCAGCCCTCCGGTATCTTCATCCGAAACGGCGCCAATGAGGCCCAATTGTTCGGAATCTCGGGCGCCACCACGCACTTGATCCCAAAGCAGGAATACGCCCTGCAGTAAGCCGGCGGCACATTGATACCGCGCGACGAAAGCCCTGACGTCCCGGCGAAGTCCACCTCTATCCCGTCATCGAGGATCGCCATCGAAGCCGCCAGCCGAACCGGTTCCTCATACCCGTCCGAATAGATCTCGCTCGCGTAAACGCCTCGGGGAAGACGCGCGATCTCGGCCAGCGTGGCGCGAAGCGAACTGTCGAAGATGAAAGCCGCCAACGGATCCAGGCTGGTCATCTCGAACTCATCCATCATCTCGACCAATCGCTTCGCCCCGGCGTCGTTGCACGCACATAAGGAGTAGATGTCGCCTTCCAATTCCACCGGTAGCCGCGATCCGGCCCGGATAAACGCGAAGAACGTGTCGTTCGGCTCACCCTCCCCGAAACACTTCACGATAGGGATGTACATGCCCTCTTCGTAAACCGACCGCCCCTCCGGACCCATGCCCAGGCCGCCGATGTCGATCACATGAGCCGTGTTGGCGAACAGGCCGACAATCGTTCCATCATGAAACGCCGGTGTGACGACCGTCAGATCGTGCAGATGGCCCGTCCCCAGCCAGGGATCATTGGTGATATAGTGATCACCCGGCCGCATCGTCGCCGCTGGAAATTTCTTCAGGAAGTGCCCAACGCTCTCGGCCATCGAATTGACGTGCCCAGGCGTCCCTGTCACCGCCTGCGCCATCATCCGTCCGTGCAGGTCGAAGATCCCCGCCGACAAATCCCCAGCCTCCCGCACCGTGGTCGAGAAAGCCGTGCGGATCATGATCTGCGCCTGTTCCTCCACCACCGCGATCAGTCGGTTCCACATGATTTGCCGGTGGATCTGCGCCAAAGCGTTGGTCTCATGAGACATCAAGTTTCGGCCTATTGGTTCTTGAGCAACCGGCAGTCTGGCCTTGTCACGCATCCCGTGACAAGCTTCCCTCAAACATGGCACGAGGAGGGAGCGAACATGGTGACCCTAGGCAGCGGCGACTACCAATACGAACCCGCCGACGACTGGGCGAAGCTCCCGCCCGGATGGTCGTTCAAGGAAATCGGCGGCGTCGGCGTCGACAGCAAGGACAACGTCTACGTCTTCAACCGCGGCGAGCACCCGATGATCGTGTTCGACCGCGACGGCAATTTCCTCCGGTCCTGGGGCGAGGGCCTGTTTCCCCGGGCGCACGGTGTTTCCGTGGCTCCCGACGAGACGCTGTGGCTGACCGACGACGGCGACCACACCGTTCGCCAATGCACCCTTGAGGGCAAGGTGCTGCTCACGCTCGGCACATCCGGCAAGCCCGCACCCTACATGAGCGGCGAACCGTTCCACCGCTGCACCCACACCGCGACGGCCCCGAACGGTGACATCTACGTCTCCGACGGCTACGGCAATGCTCGGGTCCACAAATACGCCCCGGATGGTCGCCTGCTGCTGTCCTGGGGCGGCCCCGGAACCGACCCCGGCGAGTTCAACATCGCGCACAACATCACCTGCGACGCCGACGGCTGGGTCTATGTCGCCGACCGCGAAAACCACCGCGTCCAGGTGTTTGACGGCAACGGGAAATACGAAACTCAGTGGAACAACCTGCACCGCCCCTGCGGCCTGTTCATGCCCGGTGGAAAATGCCCGATCTGCTACATCGGGGAGCTCGGTCCGGTCGAGCCGGTCAACCGCGATGTCCCGAACCTCGGCCCGCGCGTCACGATCGTCGACAACACCGGCAAACGCCTCTCGCGGCTCGGCGGCTTGCGGGCGGGACTGGGCATCGATCAGTTCCTGGCACCGCACGGCCTGTGTGTCGACAGCCGAGGTGACATTTACGTGGGCGAGGTGTCGTGGACGCAGTGGCCGCAACGGTTTCCCAAGGATCCGATGCCGGACAATCTGCGATCGCTGCGAAAGTTCCGCAAAGTGAGGTAGGGGCTGCGTTCGGGCACCCAACATCGGAGCGCTCCAAAGCATCGAGGCGCAGCGTGGCCAGTTTCAGATGGATGCCCTTGGTCGTTCGCCCAAAGGAATCATACACGTAGCGGCGGTGAACGGGGCCGGCAATTTATCTTGCTATACCGTATCAAAACCTCTACGATGGCGAGATCGAAGAGCATCATCGTATGACATCACAAGAGCTGCACTATTTAATGTGATCAGGGCAATTGCGCTCCTCGCATCCGTTATCACGTGCGTCATGTTGGGCGTCAGCGCATGGTTTCTATACTGGATGTAATTGAAGCGCGGGCAGGACTGGATGGTGTTCTATACCGCCGCCCGCGTGTATTTTGATGGTGACCTTTTGACGGTGCTTGACCCTTCTCGGTTCATGACCGCACTGGACGGT
Source organism: uncultured Pseudomonadota bacterium (assembly GCA_963832865.1). Classification (GTDB taxonomy): domain Bacteria; phylum Pseudomonadota; class Alphaproteobacteria; order Acetobacterales; family Acetobacteraceae; genus Rhodopila. The sequence continues at coordinate 5,545 of CAWHWH010000032.1, read as the reverse complement.
CATTTTGAGACATGGCTGATGAAGCCGCCTCTTTCCCTGCATCCGTGGGTCTATCCGCCACACTTCCTCATGCTGTTTTTGCCATTCGGCGCCTTGCCGCCGGTGTGGTCGTATATTTCGTTTATGCTGTTGACGTTTTTCGGCCTGATACTTGCTCTGCAACTGAAGCACAGGCCGCTTTGGCTATGGAGCGCGTCCATTGCCATTTCGCCGGCCGCCGGATTTGCGGTGAGCGTAGGCCAGAACTGTTTTCTGATAACCGCGCTGCTGGTCGGCGGTTATGCCTTCATGGGTACTAAACCAGTCGTGGCTGGCATTCTGTTCGGCGCGCTCAGTGCCAAGCCAAAGTCTGCCTTATGGTGCCTGTGGCGCTGGTCGCCGCATTTAGTTGGCGGGTCATATTTAGCGCGGTAGCAACCAGCGCTATCCTTTGTTTGATCAGCTTGGCCATACTCGGCCCGGCGCTGTGGCTCGCCTGGCTGGCAATGTTTACGGGCCGGTCAGACTTCTTTCACCATTGGTCGGAGGCGGGTCGGCTCAACGGCATGAGCGTCTACACCTGCGCAATCGTAGCCGGTGCTTCTCAGGCCACAGCGAGACTTGTGCAGATATTCGCAGTCTTGTTCGCCGCTGGAAACGTGATTGTGGCATTTCGTCGGAAAATGCCGCCCGACCTACAGCTCGCCGTTCTACTGACTTGTGCATTTCTGGCAGCTCCGCACGTGTCGAATTATGATGCGGTGCTGCTGACGGTCGCGGCTATATTAGTATTCAAGCAATCATTTACTGGCGGGCTTCCTATTTGGTACATGCCGCTTGCTGGCCTGGTGTGGTTGTGTCCCCTTATCAATTCGCCAATGGCGTTCCACGTTGGCCTCTTTTCCCCCGTGCTGATCTGCCTGTTTCTCATGGCTCTGGTAGTTCCACATGCGGACTGGATGACAAGGGCCCGTCGCATTGGAGACCAGCTGATGAGGCGCCGGACAAGATATCATGCCCCGCCGAATATATGAAATATATTCATGCCACATGCATGAATAGCGCTGGGTCGACCTTTCCTTCCAAGGCGCGGTCTGCCGTCGCCATTGACGCCGACCGCGATGATGACGGCCTTGGAGACGATGCACCCGGCATCGCGCACCTTTACACAGGTCGCATCCAGCCAGATATACGGCGAGTCGCCTTCCAGTGGGGCGGGTCAGAAAGGTCTGGACTCGATCGTCGATCTCACCGCCGCGATACCTTGGCTTTTGGAGATGCCGTTCATCCCCTTGGCCTGTAACAGGAGATCGACCGAGCGGGTGGAGACGCCCTGAATATAAGCCTCTTGGATGACTGCGGTCAGGGCCTTCTCGGTCAACGTAAAAAGTGGGTACGAAGTGTTAGATAATATCCGCTAGAGACAATGTAGCTGGCATCTGGGTCTCCCAGGTTACAGTAGCCAACATTGTGCCGCTCTTCCGGCCCCACATAATCGTTTCCCGTGCAAACTCTTCTAGCTGCCCCCGGAATTCCCGGGGTTGTACAGTGATGGTTCCAGGACGGTGCTCCAACGAAATACGGTTTTCGCCGAAGAACGTTGCAAAGTATTCGCCGACGTTGAATGTGAAGAAATGTACTCCCGCAAGTGCGCCCTCCGGTGTGGGGATACGAAGAACTTGATAGCGTACCATGTCGGCAAGTTCAGCAGGATCGAAGCTTATACCGCGTTGGTCGAGGAACTCTCGAGTAATTTCATGAAGCTCGACAAAATAGCTGGCAAAATCCGCTGAACACATGAGGAACGCGGCTTCCTCGGCGTCCCAGTAAGCAGACCCAAACTCTTGCATAACCCAGCCCCGCCCATCGCCAGCAGCCAAACGATCAATCTTGCTTGCGAACGCGTTCAGAACAGCTGCATGGCATGGGTAGTTCGATTTGTAGCCGGCGCCAACAATCGCTTCGATGAATTCGATATGGCTGACTAAAAATCGATCATGCAGCCAGGAAAGTACAAAAAAACCGAGCTTAAGGCTATGGATCATCATGGTAACCCAAGAAATCATCACCATGTGACGCCAATCCGCGTGCGGCATGCTATCGGTGGCTATAACGATTTCTTCAATCTCGGACACCCAATCGTTATGTCGGACGTTGCCATGAATTTCGTTGAGATCAATCTTTTTGGTTATGATACCAAAAGACTTCTGATAGTCCCGATCAGCCAGATCAGTATTAGGGAAAACCTGACACAAATAAATGAAAAGCTGATTCTTGAGGCCTGACGAAAGTATCTCATCAATGCCGTTGCGCCAGCTCTGTGTTGTCTCGCCCGGCAGACCGAGAATCAACTCCGTATACACTGGAACGTCGTTCTCGTTGAACCGGCGATGAAGCTCTCGTGCAACTGAAAGCTTAATATTGTCGCGCTTGATATTCTTCTGGACTTGCGGATCGGTACTCTGGTAGCTGATCGTAATACCTTTCTCCATGTTGTATTGATGCAGAATATTACTGATAAGGAAAATCTTCTCGTCTGTGTTTTTGCCGTAGCAAGTCCGGAACTTTTCTGGGAAGTTGTATTTCTTCTTAGTTGCCACTAGGAACTCGGCGATCTCGCTGTCCCGCCGGTGCATCCCAAAATTGGAATCGGCATTGAATACGTAACGGATTTGATTTTGGCCTAGCCAATCGATCTCTGCGAAGATCCGATCTAGTCCATGATAACGGTACTTCCGAGATAGTCCTCCTTTGCCCCAATAACAGAAGGTGCAATGGAAGGGGCAACCGCGATTGGTCTCGATAATTGCCTGGAAGATGAGGTCCGGACGGCTCTTCATCAGGTCGTTGTACAGGCCCTCGAGATAGGGCGAGGGATATAAATCGAGGTTACGTTCGAACGGGCGCTCGTCAGCGTCGCCACGGATTTCGCCGTTGCGGGTTCGCCAAGTAACACCAATCAAATTTTCTAAATCTTCTCCGTCGGCGAGCCTCTCAAGTATTTCACGGAAAGCGTCTTCGCCCTCACCTCGAACCGCGACGTCAATAAAGGGATGTTCGCGGAAATAAGCTTCGGGATGGTGTGGAACCTGCGCCCCGCCAAAGATAATCACCACGTCGGGATATCGCTTTTTGATCTCGCGAGCAACGTGAAGATTGAGCTGCTCATTCCACATCATTACCGAGAAGGCTGCTACATCTGGTTTTGTTTTGTATTGGCTAAAAATGTTTGCGGGCGCATCAAGATGAAAGATATAAGGCGCGATGGTATAGTGTTCTTTTACCTTCTCGGATGTAAGCGCGGCAGCATGAAGCAAACCGGAAACAAGTGGCAAATATGTTGCATCTCCCATGAGAACATTGTACTCATTGAAATATATGGTTCGGAGATTTGCCATGCCCAATTTCTCTCGTTGACGGAGTGCGATAAGTAGACTTTGTATCCCATATATAATGAACCGCCACTCGACACAAGCGATTTCATTCATATGTTTCCTCCGAGGCTGACAATAAATCGGGTTCCCAGTGAGCGGGTGATGATAGCCATGCCGCAGGCGCGAGCCTGGGCTCAGGCGGGACCACGCCGGCGATGCAGGGACCCACATTGGCGGCGGCTGAGGGGCGGACGCAGCAGTGCATCACTTGGCTGCACCGCGCCCGCTTGCAGACCCGGAGGCAAGCTTTGACTGATCAGCTGCCAGGACCAGACCATGTTGTGCGTCAGAGCGTGCCAGAGGACAACGGCCTTGACCTTCTCCAAGCTGGGCATCAGGAATTGCGTCAATCCGTAGGATATTTGGGCGCAAAGTCATACTTTACGCTACAGCTAGTTTTGGCACATCATCGAGATATTTTCAGGCTCTCAGTGAGACGAAAGCGTCACCACCCGGCGCCGGCAGCCTACCCGCGCAGGAACCCGACCTCGTTTTCGCGTAAGATCATTGATTCATAGCGTTCGTTTATGTTCCAAGTCGTGCTTCAATATATCAACAAGCTGGGATCGCAACGGCCTTTCATCAATGAATCTTTCGAGATTCGCTTGCGCCAGTTCGGAGTAAGTGCCAGCCTTAAGGATGTCTATAACGGTTTCACAATAGATTTCCTTCGGTATGATTTCACAATATGGATCTAAGGGTGAGCTAACCTCGAGCAATTCCTGCGCGATGAACGATTGGTTCATTAAGTGATAGTAGATTTTGCCTTCAGATTTGTATATCCAGTCCTGAGATTGTGCAATTGCTAAACTGATCTTTGACCGACTTATGATGTTTTCCCTGATATAGGACGGCAGGTAAGACGAAAAGTGCTGCACGGAAAAGCCGGTCTCCTTAAGTTGATCCAATATCCCGCTTCGCCGTGGGGTTATCGAGCCAGTAAATAGAAAATCAATGTCTTTATGATGTCGGGGCGCTGAGTCACCTTCGCATAGCCCTCAACATATGCGAAGGGTATGATCGATACTTTGCTGCCGTAGAGTAATCTACAGTTCTTATAAGTCACCTCAGATAGACACCAAATAGCTTGACACTTGTCTGCAACCCGTCGGAAGTTTCTGTACCGAAGATTCCAATACTGTCGGTCTTCGGAATCACTGCCATCCACGCTGAATTCATTGAATGTATTCCCGGTTATATACTCCGTGACTATAAGTATGAATCTAGCTCCTGTACTAATACATAACAATATCGAATCAGCGGTATAGTTGTCGAAGCACTCAATAATAATGTGTGCTTCGGCATAAACCAGATGAGGTATGATATTGACCTCCAACCCTCCACTTTGGAACGCAGATGTCAGATAAGTAATGATGTCCTCTAAATGGACGGGTGACTTGCCGTGATTGCCGGTAACAATATTGATCGGTTTCATTTTTTCTGTTTTTCCGACGGAGCGGTTGCGATGTAGGTAAGATCTGTGCGATCATTTGCCTCGTATGACTTAAGGGGCTGCTCGCAGATTGGGGATCATACTACGTTGGCAAATACCCACTCGGATGGGCGTGAGGCCCAGTCGCTAGTCGAACTCCGACCCCAATACCCGGCTGAGAGCCGCAGCACAACAAACGGGCGCAGGAGACCGCCTAATTGGCATCCTCTAAGCTTTTGGGCAGCGGGCCAGTTACGAATAAACAATCCTTTCGTGGATAGCCATACCCGCTTATCAACTAATCGGCCCGACCCTGCGGCGGGTTCTTGCGGGTCCGCTGAAAGCCAACTGGCGGCCAATGCGGACGAGACCCGTCAGAGGAGCGACAAGTCGGTGATCGCCGCCGAAATCTCCCTTCCGATCAATGGGACAGAACGAATTGATTGGTTGATGAGCAGGTAACCATTAGCGACGTTTGCTCCACCCCAGACCCAAGAGTCAAACGTTTTGTGATCCCAATCTCGTTCGCAGCCGTGATGCAAAGCGTGTTCAGAATTTGCGGTTTTCGGGCTATACGGGCGCGCGGAAGCCGCCGGGGAGCATACAAGCCTGTGGGGTTTGTTGCTGCCGGGGTACGTTTTGGGCTCACGGGACGAGGGCGAACTCGTACCGAAGCTGGTGTGGCGGAAGAGGTTGTCGG
>CAWHWH010000031.1:0-267289 GCA_963832865.1 uncultured Pseudomonadota bacterium | reverse complement strand
CAATCATGGTGTTGAGGTCGGCCTCGTAATTGAGAAAGTCGTCCCAGTCACTCTGCTGAAGCCAAAAAGCGTCGCCCGAAGCGCGAACTCCAGGGTGGTTCACCGAGAGAGCTTCTTGCACCTTCTGATCCCAGAAGCGGGTGACCGCATCGCACTCAAAACGCCCTCCCCTCAAGTAAAGGTCGCGTGCCCGAAGAAGTTCGAGGCCTCGTTCGACGAGAGCATCTACGCGATTTTTCGCTCCGTCCTCGTTTACGCCGTCAGGCATCATCCAGACGCACAATTCGCCCCGGTCGCGCCCAGCTGAAAAGAAGGGGAGTACCAGATCGAGTAGGTCTTCCTTCGTCTCGTAAAATGCGCAGACATGGTAGCTGTGTCTCACGCCGGCGAGTACGGCCGCTATTTCGGACCCCTGAGGGGCAGCGCTTCTCATAACAACCTCTTTTCCACCCTGACGGATGACATGTCAAAAAGAAAGAGAAGGCTGCTCAGAATTCTCCTGCAAGGCCTTCGAGTGAGCGGTATGCCCGTTGGGTTAGTTTCTATCTCGTTACCATGATCGCGCTGAGATCTGGCGAAGGGCCGCCTAACCAACCGAACGAAGTCAGCGGGGCACCGGCCGCCTTCCATCACTCCACTTCCGCGTGGCAAGTGCGGCCAAAACCGAAAATCGCTCCCGCCGCCCGACAGCAGCACGATTTTCGTGTGCGGCGAGCTTCGGGCGCTGATCGGCGTGACTCCGGAACGCCGATCGGGGTCCAAGCTTTTTGTCCTACTTGCCTGCCGACGGCACAGGTAACATCAGTGGTTCACGCGACTGGCCGATGTGGCGGGCACGCGGAAGAGGTGCCCCGCGCACCGGGGTCCAGGAGCGTGCCCAAAGTGACAACAAGAACGGAGGCGTGCGCGACGTGGCGAAACATGAGGCCCGAATTCTTGCGCACGCGTGGGCGAGCCATTCTCGGTCGAGATCCCGAGCATGCGTTGGAAGAAAAGGCGGCGTTAGAAATGGTATGCAGCCAGCAGGCACGACAGTCACTGGCCCCGATTGGGCCAATGGCTGCCCTTGTACGCTGGTGATGCTCTCGTGTTGCCAACCCCGAAGCGGCGTGCCGCCGCGGCCAGCGTGATCAGAACCGTTGGGGCAAGCGACGTAGGCGACCCAACCACTGCGGCTTATTGACGGGCGTCAACGCGACGGTTGGGGCTCTGTCGTATCCTGCGAAATGGTTGAAACGGTTTCAGATCGGTTCTGCAAGGTACTACTATGGCCGTGATGGGTGCGACAAAATTCGAACGTTTCTTCCGCGCTGCCGCAGACCTGAACGTCGGCAAGCAGGACGTGAAGCGCTACAGCGACTTCGTCAACCACAAGATCTATGACCTGCTGCTTCGTGGCCAGGCCACGGCAAAAGCGAATGGTCGCGACGTCATCGATCCGCACGACCTGCCGATCACCAAAGGACTGCAGGAATGCATCCACGCTTTCGCCAAGCTCAATGGGGAAATCGAGCTGAACTCTATCCTGGACCATATCACCGCGAGGCCGCCGCTCGACCTGGCCATCAGGCACGAGACAGAGGCAAGGCTTGCTGCGATAGCAGGCGGGTTAAGCGTGGCACTCGCGCGCGCGTTCAAGCTCATCGATTCCGACGTCAAACATCCCACCACCGAGGACTGGGAGCGCGCCCTTCAGATCTTCGATCTGCTGCTATAGTCATTGGAACAAGGAGGCACAGCGGTGGCTGACCTGGTCCGTCATGTTGTCTGCCCGTCATGCAGCGCCATAAACCGCCTTCCCGCTACACGGTCCGCAGTCGATGCGAAATGCGGAACCTGTCATAACAAGTTGTTCACCGGCCAGCCTGCAAAGGTCGATGGCAAAAGCTTCGAGCGCCACATTGCGCGGAACGACATCCCCGTCGTCGTAGACTTTTGGGCGCCTTGGTGCGGACCGTGCCTGGCCATGGCGCCGGCCTATGAGCAGGCCGCCGCCGAGCTCGAGCCGGATTTCCGGTTCCTCAAGGTGAACGCGGATGAAGAGCAGCAACTGATGGCGAAATTTGCTGTTCGAAGCATTCCTACGATCATGTTGTTCTCGCAGGGTCGCGTAGTCGCCCAGTCGGCCGGTGCGATGAACAGCCGTGGCCTCGTGGCCTGGATCAAATCCCATGCTGTGGCCCGCTCAACCGCCTGACTACGGGATTTATCCGAGCGCCCTGAGGCGCGCGTGCCCTTGTCACTGGCCGGGGCAACCGATGGCAGCGACATTGCTTGATCCGTCGATACCCAACATGAAAGGGAAGTGCCGCGTCGGGTCACCGACCACTCGGAATGGCTTCGCGCTAGCCGCCGACACTCTCGCCATGCAGCGCAATCAGTTACTTCGCCCGGCATGAGATGTACGGACCGGAGCATGACCGTCACTACGTCCGGGCGGTCGATCGCGACGGCTTCGCCCTTGTCCCACCGGTAGGCCAGCTAATGCGGCAGCGTCCTATCCGCGAAGGCTTGTTCTGCAATGGATTTGTAGAGCAGGGCAAACCCCTGCATAACCGCCAGGTAATCCGGCTGCATCGAGGCGAAGTTATGCGCCATCTGCAGGAGTTCCGGATCGTTATTCTCAAGCTCCGCAATCACACCCATTGTGAAACGTTCGGAACCGAGCTCGTCGATCTGCGCAACGATCAGGTCACGCGTCAGAGTCGTTACACGCGGCAGCGGACTTAGCGAGAGTGCGTCGCAATCAGGCACGGATGGCGCGAGGATGAGGCGATAAAACATCCCGAAGCCCTGCATGACGCGAGAACAATCGCCGCGGCCCTTGGCGCAATTGACCGCCATTTCGAGCAACTCGGGGTTATGCCGCTTGAGGTCCTCGATGACCTCTGCCATGCAAGTTTCGGGTCCTCTGTCGTCAAACTCTCTGGCAAGCCGTTCCCGGGTTGTCGGCGTCACAAGTGAAAGCGGGCTCACCTCGGTAGATCCTCCAGTTTCGTCCTATAGCGCAATCAAATGCGGTCGGAGGCTAGGTCCCGAGCTCTGGATTCGTCAAGTTTATGTCGGATGGAGACATGCGGGGCAGATTGGCGGCTGCCTGCCTCCACAGAGGCGGATGTGGTATCGGTGCTGGGGACGTTGAGTTAGTTGGAGGTGATGCACCCATGGTGGACGTAATGGCGAACGCAGGTCCCGAGGCCGTCTCGACAGCGCGCTGCTTTGGCGGCACACAGCATGTCTTCCGCCATCGCTCTGAAATTACCGGCACGGACATGCGCTTCGCCGCTTTCGTTCCGCCACAGGGTGTTACGGGGAAGCTGCCGGTCGTGTGGTTTCTCGCCGGCCTGACCTGCACGGAGGAGAACTTCACCGTGAAGGCTGGCGCCCAGCGCGTCGCTGCCGGACTGGGACTGATCCTGATCGCCCCAGATACCTCCCCTCGTGGCGAGGGCGTACCGGACGATCCCGACGGTGCCTATGATTTCGGCCTCGGTGCGGGCTTCTACCTCGACGCCACGCAAGAACCCTGGGCACGGCACTACCGGATGGAGAGCTACATCATTCGGGAACTGCCGGAGATCGTGGGCCGCACGTTGCCGGCCGACCTGGAGCGGCAGGGGATCATGGGACACTCTATGGGCGGGCACGGGGCTCTAACTTTGGCGCTGCGCCATCCCAATCGTTTTGCTTCCGTCTCGGCCTTCGCGCCGATCGCTTCGCCAATGAATTGCCCATGGGGACAGAAGGCGCTCCGTGGCTACCTCGGGCCCGACCGGGCAGTGTGGCGCGGCCACGACACCTGCGCACTGATCGAGGATGGGGCGCGCCTGCGGGAGCTTCTCGTGGACCAGGGCACGGCTGACGGGTTCCTGGAGAGCCAGCTCAAGCCGCAACTGCTCGAATCCGCCTGCGCGAAGGCCGCGATTCCGCTGACGATTCGGCGGCAGAACGGATATGACCACTCCTACTTTTTCATCTCCACCTTCGTGGAGGACCATCTCCGCTGGCACGCGCGTGCCTTTTCCGCGTCGACGCCCTGAGATCGGAAACTGATCCAGGGCACCCGACGCTTACTCGCTCGTGCGCTTGTTTCATCAGGGATGTCAAAGGCTGACGATGATCCGGTTCTCCACGTGGCGAACACCGGGCGCTGCCCAGGCGGCCCGCTCGGCCTCCTGGCTTTCGGCCCAGGATCGCACGGTCCCGCGCAAGGTGACCCTATCGCCATTCGTCTCGACAGTGATCCGGTTTGCATCTACTTCGGCGCTGCGCTTGAGCGCTTCTTCGATCTTTTGCTTGACCTCTGATGGTACGGGCGTGGTCGGCTCAAGCTTGATGGAATTGGTTACGCTCTTGACACCGCGCACACGTCTTGTAGCGGCTACGGCTCGCTCTCGCTGGTAATTCCACTCCACCTCACCTTCCAGGGTGACCCGCCCATCCTTGACAATTGCCTTGATTCGCTCGAACACGTCCGGCAACTCATCCTTGAGTGCGGTCACGATATCGCCGGCGATCTCCGGGTCCGGTCTCTGACTCAGAACCGGCAACCGTACCTCGATGTCGTTCGCCACGGCGAGGACGCCCTTCACACGCTTGGCATCAGTCTCCGCCTGCCACTTGTCGCTATAGCTGCGGACGAATCCGGCCAGTGTGACGACCCCATCTTTGACCGCGACCGCAATATCGCCCGACTTGATGTCCGGATCCCACTGCAGTTCGTCTTCCACGTCGCGCTTGATATCTTGATCCGACTTCATTGACAGCTCCTCCTGTTGAGATTTCATTGTCGCGTCTTTCCGCTCAGATCACTGGCAACCTGTCCGGCTTCGGACCTCGCGGAAATACCTGGTTGACGCATTCGATTTCGGCGTCGCTCAATTGCAGGTCGCCGGCACCAGCGTTCTCCTCCGCATGCTGAGGGCTCGAGGCCTTGGGGATCGCGAAAACCGAAGGCCGCCACGTCAGAAAGCTGAGTGCAACCTGCCGTGGGGTTGCATCATGCGCTGCAGCGATCTCCGCCAGCACGCGGCCCTCTGGTGTGCGCGGGCCGGGAAAGCTGCCGTGCCCGAACGGGCTGTAAGCCGTCACCGCGACGCCGTACTTCTCGCACCAAGGAAGTACCGCATGCTCGATGCTGCGCTCCTGCAAATTATAGAGGACCTGATTGCAGGCAAACGTCACGTCGGGGTCGACCGCTCGCAGATCCTCCAGGTCACGCACGTCGAAATTACTGACGCCCCAGGACAGGATCTTGCCGCCGCGCTGCAAGATCTTGAAGGCAGCCACGGTCTCTTCTAGCGGATGCTCGCCGCGCCAATGTAGCAGATAGCAATCAATATGATCGGTCCTGAGTTTGGTCAGCGACCGTTCGCAGGAGGACAAGGTTCCCGCACGCGTCGCGTTTTGCGGCAGAACCTTGGTAACGACGAAGGCTTCGTCGCGTCGGCCGGCGATGGCCTCGGCCACGATAGTTTCAGCTTCGCCGTTCCCGTACATCTCTGCCGTGTCGATATGGTTCATGCCCAGTTCGAGGCCGTGCCGCAGGGCGGCGACGGCGGATCGGTGGCCGGCGTCCTCAATGTACCAGGTTCCCTGACCGATCGTGGACAATTTGTAATTCGTGAGGCCAAACCGACGTCTTTGCATGCCTTTGCTCCATGATCGCAGTCACACAGCGCCGCGCGCCGCTACGATGCCCGGATGACGAACGCGCAAATCCGGCAGGCTCCCAGCGCCCGGCGGGCGACGCAAGGATGATCTATGCGTCGGCGTACGTAAGGACGTGGTATGGAGCTGCGGACTCCTCCAACCAGAAACCGGTCTTCTTGGCGGTGTCGCCAAGTTGCTCATGCGATGTCAGCACCATCAATATTTTCATCGCTTCCTCGACGGTTCATGGCATTTGACCCGCGCGGCGAACACTAGGTCGCGGCGAACCGCTGCACCTTGACGGTTGTCAACACCCTTTAGCTCTGCCCTCTACAGACCATCACTCTACCGCGACCGGCGCGCTGACCCGATACCGCTCCGCCTGCGTCTGTTCTCGAAGCTCCTGGCCTGGCTCAAATTCGTAAATCAGGATTGAGCGCCGAATCAATTGATAGATGGTGTGACGCCGTAGTTGCATTTCGTGCCACGTCTTCCGAGTGATCCACACAAGCGGTTCCGGTCTTCATCCGAAGCTTGCTATGTTCCAGAACGCAGTGGCTTTCGGATCCGCCCGATCGGCCCTCTTTGTTGGCCCGCAAAGCGATAAGGAGCTTCTTGTGAAAACCCTGTTCTCGACGGACCAGATTCATGCACGCGACCGCTTCGATTTTTGGCATGCCGTCGCATGCAACAATCTTGTCGACCACGATTCCAGACCTCAGTGCCGGCAGACGTTCCACGCCAAAATGCAAACTGGGGATCTGGCCGATGTTGGGCTTGTCCTCTTCGAGAACGCGCCAATGGGCATTTCGCATACGACGCACCATACCAGGCGCATGCGGGCTGACGAACTCTTTGTCTGTCGGCAAGCGGCAGGCACCCTGGCCCTGGACCAGAATGGCCGGGAGGTTCTGCTCGAGGCGGGCGACGTGACGCTGCTCGATCCGCGGCTGCCGTACTTCGGCAGGTTCTCTTCGAACTCAAGTTTGCTGGTGCTTAAAGTTCCCAGACGTGACCTGGAAGCGCGCTTGGGTAACCCACGCGAGATGACTTGCCATGCGATCAAGGGATCTCAGCCAGAGAACGGCTTGGTATCCGCGTTTCTGGACATGCTGCCGGCTAATGCCGGCAACCTGGGCGCTGCGGCCAAGGACATCGTCAAGAATCAGGCTCTCGATCTGTTCTCTGTGTCGTGGGCACAAACCATGGAGGGACGTAAGCCGCGTGTTTCCTCCGCCCGTTCGCTGGCCCTGCTGAGCCTGCGCGCTGCAATTGACGCGCGGCTCGCCGATCCCGCTCTGGACGCGCAGATTGTGGCGGCGGCCGCCGGCGTCAGCGTGCGTTACGCCAACGCCTTGCTTGCTCAGCAGGACATGTCGATCATGCGCCTTGTTCACGCGAAGCGGCTTGAGCAGTGCCAAAAGGCGCTGGAAGACCCGCTCCAGACGCATCGGATGATAAGCGAGATCGCATATGGCTGGGGCTTTACTGACATGACTCATTTCGCTCGAAGATTCAAGGCGGCCTATGGCTTGTCGCCCAGCGACTGGCGCCGGAATGCAAAAGGGCCTCGTCAACACCGGCCGGCCCAGGCGTCCTGACGGTTATCGTACCGGCGCCGGCTGAGCGGAACCTCAGATTGAATAGCTTTCTGGCGAACCGGAAGATGATGATGTTATTGCCACCACGTTGGCGATGACAAGAGCGATGCAGGCGGACCTTTGTCGTGCCGATCGTGCCTGTGGCCAGTAAGTTGACAGTCGTCAAGGTAAAGCACCCCGAACGCTGATAGGTTCCGCCCATCTGCAATGCCTACTGGGCAAGGTGCATCATGGTGTTCCTCGAAATCTCAAATCCCGACCTGATAACTGCGAAAAACGCGGTGCTTGCCGACAACTGGTGGGCGCTCGCGTTGCGCGGACTGTTTGCGATCGTGTTCGGCATCATCGCCTTTGCAATGCCCGCCGCCGCAATGCTGGCACTCGTCCTCATATTCGGTGCTTACAGTATAGCAGACGGAATCTTCAACATCGTTCTGGCCGTGCGTGGCGCGCGCAGTCACGAACGCTGGGGCCTGCTTCTGATCAACGGACTGCTCGGAATCGCGATCGGCATTGCCGCGGCCATCTGGCCAGGCATCACTGTGCTGGCCTTTGTCTTCATGGTTGCCGCCTGGGCGTTGCTTTCCGGCGGCCTGATGCTTGGCGCCGCCCTGGGGCTAAAGACTAGCCACGGACGTTGGCTTCTCGTGTTCGGCGCTCTGGTCTCGTTGCTCTATGGGTTCCTCCTGTTCGCGAGCCCGCTGATCGGAGCCCTGGTCCTCACCTGGTGGGTCGGCGCTTACTCATTGGTCTTAGGCGTTACTCTGATCGTCCTGGCCTTCAGGCTGCGTAAGTATCGCGGCGAGCGACTTTCGGGCGCCGTCGAAGCTCACATCTGACCATACGGAGACCGCCATGGCCAACCTCCTCCCCAAAGGCGCGACAGCACCCGACTTCATGCTTCGCGTCACGCCGGATCAGACGCTCTCGCTGGGCGAATTCGCCGGGCGCCGGATCATCCTGGCCTTCTATCCGGCGGACTGGAGCCCTGTTTGTGGCGACCAGATGAGCCTATACAACCACATCCTGCCGGAGTTCCGCCGAAACGGTGCGGAGTTGCTCGGTATTTCGGTCGATGGCGCGTGGTGCCACCAGGCGTTCGCACGCGACCGCAAACTGCATTTCGCGCTCCTGTCGGACTTCGAACCCAAAGGCGCTATGGCCCGGTCGTATGGTGCCTATCGCGATCAGGACGGGGTCTGCGAGCGCGCATTGTTCGTGATCGACGAGCACGGAACGATCGCCTGGAGCTATTTGTCGCCTCTTGGTGTCAACCCGGGCGCTGACGGCATTCTCGATGCACTCGACGCATTGCCCCCACTGGAGAAGAATGATGGCACAACTCAAGAGCCCGCTAACGCCGTTTGACCATGTTATCGGCGGCGATGATGTGGCTGTCGTGATCGTGGAGTACGGCGACTACGAGTGCCCGTTCTGTGCGGCCGCTCAACCGGTCGTTCAGCAACTTTTGGCTCGCTACGGCAGCAGCCTGCGCTTCGCGTTCCGGCATTTTCCCCTGGCCGAAGTTCATCCTCATGCCGAACCGGCAGCCGAGACGGCCGAGTTTGCCGGCAGCCAGGGGCTATTCTGGCCGATGCATGACGCCATCTTTGCCAACCAGCATCGCCTGAACATACCATTGCTGATCGCTTTGGCAGCAAGCATGAAGTTGTCACCGATCGCATTGCGCGATGCGCTGGCAACCGGCCGCTTCGCGCGGAAGATCCAGGCGGACTTCATCGGTGGCGTGCGTAGCGGCGTCAACGGGACACCGACATTCTTCGTCAATGGCACACGATTTGATAGCCCGTTGGGCGTGGCCGGTCTTCCCGCGGCCATCGAGGCGACGATGCGCCTTGGCGGCGTGGCTACGGACGCGAATGCACCCGTGAACGTAACGCTCGTCGCGGAAGACGGATCGCGTTTGAACCGTGGTCCTATGATGTTCCAGGCAGGAAGAGGCTGATGACGATGAACAACGTAATCAATCCGTTATCGGCGTCAGAAACCCGCAAGATTGGCCCAGGGCACCGTGAAGTCGGTCGTCGTCACGCCTGGAGCGCTGTCATGGCGGGGACCGCCCTCGCTCTTGCCGGATACCGCCGCTCCGCCCGCGCGCAGGCGGTTGCGCTTGTGGCCGTCGATATCAGGACCGTCGATCAAGGCTATCGAGCCTCAAAGCTGCTGGGCAGGTCGGTGCAAAACGACAAGGAACAGAAGATCGGCACGCTAGACGACCTGGTCGTCACAAAGGACCACGCGCTGTTCGGCGTCCTCCAGGTTGGAGGTTTTCTTGGCCTCGGCGGGCATCTTGTCGCCGTCCCGTACGATAGTCTGAACATCAGCGACGACGGGCGGAAGATTGTAGTGGCCGGGGCCTCTAAAGAAGAGCTCAGCAAGTTGCCCGAGTACCAGGAGAAGCAATAGTCGAAGCCGGCACAGCTGCTGGATCGCTGGGCACGGACCGACGTCAAGTCAGTGCCGGACCAGACGCCGGTCCAAGCACGGATGGTCAACGACGGCCGTGGAGACATTTTGCGCCGCCGATTGCGAAAGACGTGGGCTCTGTCACCACCGTTGGCTTCGGTGCCCGTTGGTCAACGTTCAAGCGTGCTGCCAGGTGGCATCAAGGGAGCGAAAAGGCGCTGTGTCAGGACTCGTTTCGATCGTCGAGGCCCCGACGATCGACAATTTGAACGCGGCGAGGCCCAGCCAGGCTGATCAACCCGCGGTGCTTCAAGTCACTGAGTGACCGGCTCACCGTCTCGACCGAGAGCGCGAGATAATCTGCGATATCGTAACGGGAAGTTGGTAGATCGAGCCGGTCCGTCTCCTCCTCCGCGAGGCGCTGCATGGTCCTCAGAAGGAATGCTCCGACTTTCTCGCGTGCAGTTGTGCGACCCAGAATGAGGAGCAAATGCTGCAGGCGTGCCATCGCCCCAAACAGCATCTCACAGATTTCTAGTGCGACTGCTGGGTCGGAGTCGGCGACTGCTTGCAACGCTTCGCGCGGATAGCACGCTACGCTGGTATTGTCGGCGACGGCGTCGACACCATAGAAATCGCCCTCGCCTTCGGAAAAGCCGAAGAAAAAGAAGTCGCCAGGAAGCAGCAGGTCAAGGATCTGTCGACGTCCGCCCGGTAGGATTGTATAGCACCTCGCAGCACCAAGTACCACACGATACCAGTAGTCGTCCGAACGGTCGGACCCATAGATCTCCTCGCCTCGATTGCGGTTGACCACGACTGCGAGGCTTTCAAGCCCGCTTGCTCGCTGCGGGCGGCTTGGCTGCTGCTGCCCCTTATGGCGCGCCCCTGCTCTCCGATCAGGGTGCATCTCGCCTTTCATCACTTCCTCCTCGGTTGCGATTGCTCGCTATGACTGGTGGACGAGTATGAACGTGATCAAATGTGGCATGCCGAGACCGCTGGTAAGCTCGGACAAATACCTAGCAAAAGTACCATATCCGCTTGGTCTGGGTTCGGCCCGTAAACGGGTCGCTTGATGCGAACGAGGCCGATCGTTTAAGCCCCGCTTCCCGCTTTCCGATACTATCGCACCGGCGGACTTCCTGACCCATGGCGCGCGCCCTCGCCCGCGCCGCAACCGGACCACTCGGAGACTTCGAGAGTTCGTTCGAGGCGGCCGTGGCCGAGCGGCTCGCCGCCAAGGGCTGGGTGTTGCAGCCGCAGAACGGCGGATCGACCTGGCGTCGTGGATCCGGATGCGCCCGGCGCGTTCCTGGCGGTATTGAATGCGATGGGGACACCTACCCTACCACTGCCGGCGATCGCGACCGGTTGCGCCAGGTCGTGCTTGAGCGGATGCTCCGGGCATGGTCCGTTAAGCACTAACGCCAGACGTTACACCTTTCGTCAAAGGCAAATCGGTGACTGGCTTCTCCAACTCCGAGGAGGAGGGTTGAGCCTGGCACGTTTGCTTTGGCGGAAAGTGAGGCGGCCTGGGTTCTGATCGAACGGGAATGGCTAAGAGCCCGACCGGAAACGGTATCGGGATCAAAATCGCTCTGTGGCTAATCCAGGTGAAAGGGTTGACCGGCCTCACCGGACACGATTCGCTGGCTCTGCAACAAGATGAGCGATTCGCTATGCCCTGGAATGACACCGATCGAGAGAAATATGCAGTGATCCGCGAGCGCTACGCAACCGACCTTTCGGATGAGGAGTTCGCGTTGGTGCAGCCATTGCTGCCCGCTTCCAAGCAATGCGGTCGCAAACTGACCGACCCGCGGGCCATCCTTAATGCCTTGTTCTACCTGGTCCGTGCAGGCTGCCCGTGGCGCTACCTGCCGAAGGACTTTCCTCCCTTTACCACAGTGCAAAATCGCTTCTACGCATGGCGCGACAGCGGTCTGTGAAAACAGATCGTCAGTGCCCTGGTCATGGCCGTTCGTGAGGCAGAAGGAAAAGACGCAGCGCCGACCGTCGCCATCGTAGACAGGCGGCAAGGTGCCGCGTTGATGCTCGTCAATAAACGAATGAGATTTCGCCGGACTACTTACACGTTATCATGCCGGCGCCGGAACTGCATGGCCGCAATGCCCACCAAGTGTGCCAACAGTGCAATCACCCCACCCAGCAATGTTGCCACCGCGCGGTGCAGCGCGACCAGTGGTTCCGGCAGCCCGGCGATCGCGAACAGCAGCACTGCGTACATAGTGATTGCCAGAACTCGAGAATCGCGTAGTTCACCCGCAGGAATGCGTAACAGGTCCATGCCGTCGCGGCGATCAGACCCACCAGCACAGGGACAGCCGGACGCAACAACGCCATCAGCAACGTCAGCAGGCCCGCGCCGCACAGCGTTCCGACAAGCCGGGCGAGCGCTCGTGCGGCTGTTTCTCGCGCGGCCGGTCGAAGGATCAGCAGCACTGTCATTGGCACCCAGTAGCCGTTTGGCATGTCGAGCACGCGGTAAAGCAGCTCCGCCGCGCTGACCGCCAGCGCCATGGTAATGGCGTGTCCCCGCCCCGGTGCGCGGCTCGCGATCATGTCGCGGATCTGCGATAGGATGCTTCCCACAGTGAAGGAGAATGGCCAGCACGATAGCCAGTTGCACGGCACCACCCGCGAGCACCAGAATGAAGCGCCAAGCAGCATAAACCGGGGTGGCAGGAAACGCCGCCGCGATCACCAGTGCGGTGCTGCCCTGCAGAGCGAGCCAGCCAGGACCCCGACCAACGATGTTCATCAAGCCCAGGCCGAAACCCCACAAAGCGACACACGTCAGATCCAGCGGCAGCGACGCGTGCGCCAGCGTACCGATGCCGGCAGAGAGGCTCATACCCACGGACACCAGAAGCATCGGTTCGGCGGGATGGCGAAAGTCCTGCTGGAAGGCACCGAACCCGACGACCAGCGCTCCTGAGCTAGCGGCCAGCGCGGCCGTCATGTCGCCAAGGGCCAGGCCAAATGTAATCAGCGAAATGATAGCGGGAACGCACGCCAATGCCTCGACAGGCCTAAACTCCGACCAGCTCATGCTGGCCACATCGTTCCATATGCCAGTCTTCTCTGCCGGGAGTGATGGGGCGACAGCCTGCCCCGCCATCACTGGTAATTCTCCCCGGGGGCGGACCTTCGCGCGAAACGTCCAATAGGAAAGGCTGTTGTAGCCAAGGATCAGCGGGATCAGGACCACCGCGCAGACGAGCAGAAAGAGGTGCGAGGCAGATGGCGCAGCGGCGTCCCAGTTCGAGATCGAGGGTGGCACGATCATCGGCCAGATGCTGATTCCCAATCCCGCTAACACAGCAGGAACCAGGCCTGAGCGCAGAGGAAGGGCGTCATGTCGTGATGCCGCCTGAGCGCGCGCCAGAATGCCCAGCCACGAGCACCACCAGGATCGGCACCGGAGCGGTGAACAGCACCTGCGGGTAGATGAACCAGTGCTTCCAATAGACGTCGTTCAGCACTGGGGTGCCCAGACTGATCACGAAGATCAACACCAGCAATGCCAGCCCCAGCGTGCTCGCATACCGCCTGGCGGAGTGCAGTAGTTTGCCCTCGGTGCGTAGAATGAGCCAGCAGGCGCCTTGCAACGTGTAACCGACTACCAGGGCTCTGCCACAGAGCGCGGTGAAAGCGTCCAGCCAATACAGCCAGCCGCCGGCATATTGGCGGTTCACCACGTAGATGCCCTGCAACAAGAAACTGAGCGTCATGCCCTGGCATAGGGCGGCAACGGTGGAGCCCGTCAGGAAAGCAACATCCCAGGCCCGCCTTCCGCCGGCGGTGTTCGCGCGAAAGTGGAATTCGAAGGCGATGCCGCGGAATATCAGCCCCAGCAGCATGCCGATTTCAGCTCGAGTGGACGCATTTTTCCGCCGTCATCCGGTGCCCCCGGACCGACTGCCAATACTTCGCGACTGGTTTCTCCTTGCCCGTGTCGGGAATTATGATGCCGGCGGGGTGTTTCTCCTCAACCTCCACCCGCCTCAGCAACACACGATCACGCAATGGCCGGAAATGATGGTCCATGGTTCCTTCCTTGCTCTGTCAATGAGTGGCAGGGACCGAGGCTACCTGGCGCGGACCGGCGACCCCATTCTTGATCTCGCTGTCGGGCTTCATGCCTGCCTTGCAAATATTCGCTGATGTATAATGTGGACAAAGCAGCCTGTTCCTCGGCCACCATGACGTGTGTCAATTCCCCTGACGCCGGGGTCGGCCTGTCTTGACATTTCCGTGTTCAGCGTGGTGGTCAGCAACCGGGCCCGAATCTGTTGCACGCCAACAGACGAAGTCACGGCCGTGTGACCGGTAGGCCAACTCGCCCTTTGACGTCTGTCAACGCTTCACCGAGCCGCATCCTCTACCGCTCCGTCATGACTTGGCGATCGGGCCTCAGTGCAGGAGATCGGGAAGGACGGATTGGTCATGCCGCTTGAACACATGCAGGATAATGGTGGTTGCCGCCTATGGGCACCCCGATTTCACGTTCCAGCCGCCGATGACGCCGGCGACGATCAGACCCTGTTGTTGCGGGAAGCCGATCACCGGATCAAGAACAGCCTCTCGATTGTTGCCAGCATGCTCATGCTCCAGCGCGTGCGGATTGGGGACGTCGAAGCCGCCGCCGCACTTGACGACGCTGTGGCGCGGATCATGGCCGTGGCGGACATCCATCGGGCGCTACAGATAAGCCAGCGCCCTGGCATGGTTCGAATCGCATTGACCCTGCGCGAACTCTGCAACCAGATCGGCCAAATGAGATCTGAACTCGATCTGCGCTGTACGGCTGATGACGAGATCCAGATGGAGGCGCGCAAAGCGATCCCGCTCAGCCTTGTGGTCAGCGAGTTGTTGCTCAATGCCGTTAAGTACGCATACCCGCCAGGCGTTCCAGGCGTCATTACGGTAGCAAGTCGTCGGGTTGACGGCGTGCTCCTGATCACCGTGGCGGACCATGGCGCCGGGATGCCGGCCACAACGTCCTCTGCTGGACAGATCGGGGAAGCGATGGTTCGGGCGTTTTGCAAGCAGCTGGGCGCGGACATGGATTTCAGGACACCCCAAAAAGGGGGGACGGTCGTGTCGATCCGCATTCCCCTTCGGGCTGACGGCGCGCCGGAATGACCGTCGTCAAGTTCAGGCTCCTCCGTTATCCGGTGTCCCCCAATGCCGATCCGATACCCTTGGATAGCGACGTGATGGGCACCTACGGCTACCTCGTTGGGCAACTCAACCCACTCGGCCTCGTCTATATTCAACGTGTTGAGGGCGAAACCACCATCCCGCGCAACATTCCTGACGACATGAGCTTCCTGGGGCTGCGCCGCCGGTTCGATGGCCGCTATATTGCGAACAACGCTTACGATCTCCGTCTCGCAACCCGAAAGCCGCGAGACGGGCTGGCGGCCCTGATTGCCTTTGGACGACCGTTCATCGCGAATCCCGACCTGGTTACCCGGCTGCGGAATGAATGGATGCTGGCCGAGGCTCCCAAGGAAACGTGGTATGGCGGGGCACCAAGGCTATATCGATTGGCCAACGTACCGGAGGCCGCCCAAGGACGCCGCGGCCAACTACGGGCAGGGCATCTGAGATGAAGATAGCCCAGGTTGCGCCTCTGGCCGAGAGCGCGCCGCCTGCACTTTACGGAGGCACCGAGCGGGTCATCTCCTACCTCACGGAGGAGCTTGTTGCGCTCGGTCATGACGTCACGCTCTTCGCCAGCGGCAATTCCATCACCGACGCCGAACTGGTCCCCGTTTGCCCGCGCGCGCTGCGACTCAGCCCAGAACCTTATGACGCTGCGGCGGCGCAAGCACTTCAGATGGAACTGCTGGTACCGCGCCCCAACGAATTCGATGTCGTGCACTTCCATACCGACTGGGCGCATTTGCCGCTATTCTCGCGTCTAGGCTTGCCATTCCTGATCACTCTGCACGGACGGCTCGACTTTTCCGAAGTGGTTCGTCTGCTTTACCAGGCCAGCGACGTGCCAGTCGTTTCGATTTCGCAGGCCCAGCGCTACCCCGTCGCCCGTGCGAACTGGATAGGGAGCGTGCCGCATGGCTTGCCCATTGACCTGCTGCAGCCGCAGCTGAAGCCCGGCAAATACTTGGCGTTTCTAGGGCGAATATGCCAGGACAAGCGCCCGGATGCGGCCATCCGGCTGGCCCGGATACTTGGGCAGCCGATCCGGCTGGCGGCGAAGGTCGACAAGGGTGACCAGGAGTATTTCGACACCGTGATTCGCCCGCTGTTGACCGGCCCAAACGTCGAATTTATCGGCGAGATCAGCGCGAGCCAGAAGGCTTCGTTCCTCGGCGACGCGTCGGCGCTTTTGTTCCCGATCGACTGGCCGGAACCTTTCGGTATCGTGATGATAGAGGCGACGGCATGCGGCACGCCGGTGATCGCCATGCGCCGTGGATCGGTCCCCGAGGTAATTCGCGACGGCGTGAGCGGCTATGTCGCCAATAGCGAAATGGAATTCCTCGCCGCCATCGACCAGGTTGGCGACTGTTCACGCGCTGGGGTGCGGCAAGAGTTCGAGACGCGCTTTACCAGCCGTCGGATGGCCCAGGACTACGTTCGTATATACCAAAGGCTTTTGAAGCAGACCGCCATCAAAGCCTCCCAGGATTGGCGGGACCGAATTACGATCGGGAATATGCGGGCCTCGCCAGACCGTACAATCCGTCCGTCGCGACCGCCTGGTGGCGGACCCTGTCGTGCCGATCTCTCCTAGTGCACCGAGCGGTTAGCAAGTATGTCAAGAGCGGTTCCGCCGCGAACGCAAAACAACGAGCCCAGCCCTGCGAAGTTTTCGGCCAACAGCGCCGTCACCGAGGATGGGCAGCACGATCCGTGCGGAGGTCGAACGGCAAGCTCCCTGCCCATGACTGTATCCTTCGTCCT
Organism: uncultured Pseudomonadota bacterium; assembly: GCA_963832865.1. Taxonomy (GTDB): domain Bacteria; phylum Pseudomonadota; class Alphaproteobacteria; order Acetobacterales; family Acetobacteraceae; genus Rhodopila. The sequence goes on along the minus strand of CAWHWH010000031.1, from coordinate 250,646 downwards.
GGCATGCGCCATTGTGCTGCTTGGTCTGTGGACAGCCCGAAGTTTCCTGCTGGCCCTCATCTGGGCCGCGATAATCGCCGTCGCGGTGTGGCCGATCTATCGGCGCTTTGTCGCGGAGTTCCCAAAGCGACGCACGGAGACCCCAGCCGCGGCATTGTTCACACTATTCACCGGCCTTGTCGTTCTGCTGCCCCTTGCTTATGCGGCCATCATGACGGGTCGGGAGGGTGCCACAGCGGCTAGCTGGCTAGCCGAAGCACAGCAACACGGCATTCCGGCACCTGACTGGCTGACACACCTGCCGTATGTTGGCGATCGCCTCGCCGCCTGGTGGCAGGGCCACCTCGTCGGACCTGGCGCCCCCAACCATCTGCTCGAACAGATTGATCTCGGTTCGATGGCGGCATGGACCGGTTCGCTTGGCGCAGCACTCGCCTACAGTTCGATCCTGTTCTTCATAACGTTGCTGATGCTATTTTTTCTGTTGCGGGACGGTGAGTGGCTCGCCCAAATCAGCCTGGAAGTCGCGCGGCGGGTTCATGATTCCGTCGGCCCGCGCCTACTCGAGGGATTGGTTTTGGCAGTTCGCGGCACGGTCACGGGAACCGTCCTCATGGCCCTCGGCGAGGGTGGCTTGATCAGCGTCGGCTATGTCCTTGCCGAGGTCCCACGTCCTGCCCTGTTCGGCGCTTTGACCGTGGCCTGCGCGATGGTCCCGATGGGTGCGTGGATCGCCTTTACTTTCACGTCGCTGTTTCTGCTGGCCCAAGCGAACGTCGCTGCCGCCGCCGGTCTGTTTGCCTACGGGGCCGTGGTGGCACTTGTGGGCGACTATGTCATTCAGCCAACCCTGATCGGCGGATCAACGCGGCTGCCATTCCTCTGGGCGCTGGTGGGAACCCTGGGCGGCGTCGAGACGTTTGGCCTCGTCGGCCTGTTTGTCGGACCTGTCATCATGGCGGCCGTATTGTCGCTCATGCGCGAATGGGTCGCAAAGGAAGCGTAATAGTTGTTTCCGCTTGTTCTTGGGTAGAATTTCGCATGCGTCTGACCCCTGTTACTGCCGCTCCTGCTGGCCGGGTGCTTGTCCGTCAGCAGTAGCGATCCGAAGCCATCCGAAAGCCACAGCACCGTCACGGTACCACCACCACCACCACCACCGAGCGAAACCCGCTGAGGTATGCCACGCGTCCGGTTGGAACGCCCGCCGCTCTGTCGGCGGAGGTCGTACTTCCCGGGCGTCAGCCGGCCAATCACGTGTTGCGGCTCTGATCCTGAAATTGACCACAGTCTACGATTCAGGAGGGCGAAGCAGGTATCTGCCTCGCGAAGCGCAGTCCCGATTGCGCTCAGGCTTCGCAACCCGAGACAAGGCGATCAGCACATGACAAGTAATCGCGCCGTTATGTTTATGGGACCAAACAAGATGGAGGTCCGTGATGCCGGATATCCCAAGCTTGCCGATCCCAAAGGCCGGACGATCGATCATGCCGTCATTTCAAAGCTCGTCACTACCAACATCTGCGGCAGCGACCTGCACTTTTAAAACGGGCGCTTTGCAGCTCCGTCGGGAATGCTGATGGGCCACGAGAACACCGGTGAGGTTGTCGAGGTCGGGCCGGCTGTCCAGTATATCAAGAAAGGCGACATCTGCTCGGTGCCGTTCAACGTGGCGTGCGGCACCTGCACAAATTGCAAGGAGCGCCACACCGATGTCTGCCTCCGTTCTAACGAGGAGCTTGGTTACTGCGGGGCGTATGGTTTCAACCTTGGCGGCTGGCAAGGCGGTCAGGCCGAATACACGATGGTGCCCTGGGCCGACTTCCAGTTGCTGAAGTTCCCCGACGAGGACGAAGCGCTCGAGAAGATCAGAGACCTCACTCTGCTCTCCGACATTCTGCCAACTGGCTTTCATGGCTGTACGGAGGCAAAGGTCCGGCCCGGATCAACCGTCTATATCGCCGGCGCCGGGCCAGTCGGTCGTTGCGCCGCGGCGAGCGCCCATTGCTGGGAGCCTCGTGCATCATCGTTGCGGACGAGAACAGATCGAGATTCGATCTTGTGAAAAAGGCGGGCTACGAAATTGTAGATACGGCAAGTGAAACACCGGTCCTCGATCAGGTCGAGAAGATCCTTGGTTCACGCTGGGTGGATGGGGGTGTCGACTGCGTTGGTCTCGAGTGCCACGGTTACGGGCCAAAGGGCACTGCCAACGAAGAAGAAGCTGTCATCAACATGCTGATGGAGGTGGTCAAGCCTGGTGGTAGCCTGGGTATCCCAGGCGTCTATACTGATCAGGACCCAAGCGCACCAACAGAGCTTGCCAAGCAGGGCAAGCTACCTTGGTCATTCCCCAAAGCCTGGGTCAAGTCGCCATCGATTACGGCAGGCCAATGTCCAGTCATGCGGTATAATCAGGACCTGATGATGGCGATCTTGTGGGACCGGATGCCTTACCTGACCCCGCTGTTGAATACTGAGATCATTCCGCTGGACAAGGCGCCTGAGGCCTACAAGGTGTTCCATCACGGGTCGAACAAGAAATTCGTTATCGACCCGCATAATATGACAAAAATTTGCGAGCTAAGTCATTGGTTTGTGAAGATCGATCCGGGGAGCCGACACTTGGCGCGGCTCCCCGAACGGCCACCTTCGGTAATGACCTGTGGGTGCCCAAAGGTTATATTCGTTCCCTGATGCCACTACACGAACACAACCCGTCGAATGGAGACACGATCATGGCTTCCAACTCTCTAGACGGTCCGATGGTTGCGATCCTGATCACTGATGGTTTCGAGCAGGTTGAGATGACCGATCCGCGCAAAGCACTCGATCAAGCAGGTGCCAAAACCCGAATCGTCTCGCCCAAGGAAGACCAGGTGAAGGCCTGGAAGCTCACGGATTGGGGCGACAAGTTCCCGGTCGACATCCCCTTGAGGCACGCCCGGGCTGATGACTTCGATGCCCTGCTGTTGCCGGGTGGCGTGATCAATCCTGATACGCTTCGAATGTTGCCTGAAGCGATGGCGTTCGCGAAGGCGTTTTTCGACAGCAACAAGCCTGTGGCAGCAATCTGCCATGGCCCTTGGACAGTAATCGAAGTGGGGGCTGCGCGCGGGCGGCGAATCGCATCCTGGCCTTCGCTCAAGACCGACCTCAGGAACGCTGGTGCGGATTGGGTGGATCAGGAGGTCGTCGTCGATCGGGGTCTGGTAACGAGCCGCAAGCCGGATGACATCCCGGCCTTCAACAGAGAAATGATCAAGTTGTTCGTGCGCGGTCGCGCTAAGCGAAGCGTTTAAAGCGCTTGGGTCATGCGATTGAAGCAGCCACGACAGACGGTGAGGTTTAATGGCAGGAGCTCGTAGACACCATTGAGACTGACGATGGTGCCGCAAAGATCCGCGCCAACCTCCGGACGCGATGCGCATCACTTCGGGCAGGCCCCTTGCGGGGTACCAACCGCCCCAAGAGGCGCCAGTCACAACCTGATCCTCCGCTGATGACCAGTCAATGATATACGAAGATCGCGCAGTGCGTGTTAAAGGCCTTGGCGGCAGCCACGGAGGGGAACCGGCCAAATGCTACGCGTCCAAATTCTCCGCTGACGATCAACCCTGCTTGTTCCGCGGGCCCTTGCGCCAGCATCCTTTCGGTTACCCTTCCTTCAACATCCTCCTCGGCTTCATAGTCTATGCCATACTTCTCCAACAAAGCGGTAAGTCCAACGCCTGGACCTTCTTTTCCGCCTGCCAAAGTATAGGGCTTAACCTTGAGGCCATGAAACAGCCCCAGCAGCAGGCACATGTGTATGGTTCTCTGGAAAAAGATATCCGGCTCACGGGCAAGGAGCGCCCGCCCTTCCGCAGGAGCGTGCGGCGGCACGATAAGGAGCGGCCGGCCGATTTCGTAAATGAGCCTTATCACGGCGGGAGCAATTCTTCCCTCTGCAGGTTCAGCACCCAACGTACTGTCACGTCCGATGACCAGCACGTCATGAGCCTCCATCGCCTGCCGCAGGCCGGGCTCAGGGGCTTGCCTCGACACGACGACCGATGCCGCCGGCATGGTAAGCTGCATCAAGCGGTACGCTTCCGCAGCTAAGAGATCGCGCTGGCTCTGAGCGCCCGTTGGTGCGAAGTAAATCCCGCAAAGCTGCGCAGAGCAGCGACGGGCGAGGGAAGCCGCGACGCCGCACGCGGCAACCGCTCCTGGCGTATCGTCGAGTAGCAACAGAATGCTGCGAAGCATGAAACAACCCCCTTCTTCGAATGGTCGCTCGCAACCTGGATAATATGCGTGTCCCAATCATTCCGGACCGATATCGCTCTCATTCGGGTGCCATCAGATCTTGAGCCTTTTCATCTGATCATTGCTCCGTCATCGCTGGGCGTTCTGATCATTGCTCCGCCATCTGGGGCGTGGCGGCGTGTACAAAAAGGCTAGGTTAGCGGTCTGTTGCTGACCTTGACTTCCATCAACCTCCTGAAGTTTTCCCCCGGACCCCGTGATCACGTCCGAGCGAGCGACAAACGACACGCCGATTCAGGCTCAGCTCCGCGCCCACGTGTTGTCATTCGAGGCCGGCGGAGCGCGGCTTCGCGGCGCGACGGCGCTTTCCATTCGCGATGCGGCATCGCGAGTGTGCGGATCGTCAATGTTCCGCTAGCGACCCTGCTCGCCCAGGATGCTGCGTTTCGACGGCAGGACGATTGGAAAGATTGCGCTGAACGATCTACGGGCGTCGCTCATATCCGGCCTTCATGGGCGGCAATGGTCGAACGTGAGATTGACAGGCCCATCCCCATTCCGTCGGCTTTGGTCGTGAACAATCAATCTCACGGTTCATAGGTCGATGCCGTTCATCGCGCGACCCAAACCCAGGCAAGATCAGGCTGTGCATCCGGCGCCCCGCGCGCGCCCTGAAATTTGGACGTGGTGACGCCGACCATCCCTCTCGCCGGCCCCAGATGAATGTTAGCCGCTACTGGTAGCCCTCGCAGTTCGGTGCAGCCGCCGCCTTGCGCGTGCTATTGCCGTTTCAGGGCCGATGTTCTCGGCTCATTCCCGGCTGGCAAACACGGAGATCTCATTTCGCCGCATGACTTCAGCCCACCGGACGTTGATGCGCGTCAAGGTATCGGAAGATCCTGCTTCAATAGAATGCGCCACGGGCTTTAGCTCACCTCTGCACCCTTGCCACCATGGGCAGCATGATTGCTGCCAGGAAATGAGTAAACCAATCGGCGGATGCCCAGCAGGTCGACCCAGGCCCAACGAACATTCACCGGAGTTGCGCCATGTTGCAAACGGAAGGATTAAGTCGGCAGGCTGTCTGGGCGGAAGAGGAAATGCACCGGGCCGCCAGCTTGCAGCATCTCGCCATCGACCTGGAACGACTGCTCGACAGCGGAAGTATCGATTGGAACAATCGTCTCAGAACGATCCGGCGCGCCAAGGCGTTGGTGGCCGCGTATCAGAACCTTGACCTGTCTCGTGATTCGGGTCCGCGCTCCTGTGCCCAGGACCTCAGCGACATCGCCGGTGGTCTGGTGGAGATCTTCGGCCATACTGTCGGCGCCTTCGTTCTGTCGTTGGAACTGCAGCCTTTATTGCTTGCGGGAGAGGTGCGCCGAGCTCTGCTTCTTGCGGCGTCGGAGCTTGTGGTGAATGCCCTGCGTCATGCTTTCGTCGGGAGGCAAACAGGCATCGTCCAGATCCGGCTATACCATGACCGGATGCACCAGAAGGGCGTGCTGTTTGTCGCCGATGATGGCGTGGGCCCGGACGATCTCGCGGCGGGCTGTGGCGTGGGTCGCGTTATCGTTCGCGACCTTGCTGATGTGCTGGAAGGTGACGTCATCTGGCGACAGTCACTGCTTCTGGGCGGCACCGAGGCGATGCTTCGCTTCCCCGTGCCCATTTGCGACATCGAATAGACCCTGCGGATCCGGCGCACCAGCGACGATCTGCTCGCTTATTGAGACCACCTGGCCGGCTCTCGCCGGTCAGCGTCCGAACCGTGTGGGAAACATCGGAAATTTGGCGTCCGTCATTGCGATAGGTGATCCCTCCGGATCATATTCAGCCACCCACTTCAGTCCTTGCCGCAGCATCGGCCGGACTAGCGCGATTGATCCAGTTCGTCAGGAATTGCCGTGGGGATACGATGAGATCCAACAGCGAGATCAAGCGTGATGTCGAAAGCGAACTCCGCTGGGATCCGGACATCCAATCGGACGCCATCGCAGTGGCGGTGAAAGAGGGCACAGTCTCCCTGACCGGCTTCGTGCGCAGTTATCGTCAGAAGGCGGCAGGCCGAGGCAGCCGCGAAGCGTGTGGTCGGGGTTCTGGCCGTAGCGAACGACATCGAGGTCCGCCTGCCGCTGATCCATAAGCGCCCAGACCCGGACATTGCGCGCGACGTGGTCTCGGCGCTTAAGACAGAACTACAGTACAGCTGGAAGTGCATTCAGGCAATCGTTAAAGACGGTTGGGTTACGCTTGAAGGCGAGATAGAGTGGAACTATGAGCGAGAACGAGCAGAGGGGCTGCAGGACGAGTCAAAGGGGTGATAGGGATCACCAACTCGATCCGGTTGCAGCCTCGCGTTACGGCATTGGAAGTCAAGTCCAAGATTGCGGAGGCATTCACGCGTAACGCAGAGATGGTAGGGGATTCGAACCCCTGTTGGTGCGGTGAGAGGGCGGTGCTAACTATTCTGGTTTGAGCTTCTTTTTCCCGTCGGGTTTCGTAGTCCTTGACGCCACAGTGACGCCATAGAGTTCTCTCGATCAGGATTATGGGGCATTGGGTGACCCGTAAGTCATTGATTACAAAATGGTGCGGGCGCACAGAATTGAACTGTGGACCTACTGATATCGGTTGTGCTCTTTTTTTACCCCCACCGGCGAACGTTTCCCTGAGCTGGAGCGGGCAAGCATGAATGCCGCCGTTCCGACGGAACGACAAGGCTGGTTTCGGCGACCGGCCACTTACAACACGCCGTTGCGAACGGTTGGCGTGGGACCACTTGCTTCAGACTGGGCGTCTGCCTGGGGCGGTGCCAAAAGCGCGCCCCATAGTTCGGCAAGCTGGCGGCGCTGATCGAGCAAATTGGTTCTCAGGTAAGCCCTCTGGACCTGTTGCCGACCTTATGGTCGAGCGCACGTTCACGACATTGGCTGGCCTTCTGTGCTGGCTGCGGCTTTAGTGGCGCTTCGAGCAGATCCTGCTCCAGGGCGATGTGCCGAGCTCGCTTAGGCGCTCGGACCCTAAATAACACCTCCTGCCCGCAATTGATCCATTTCGTCCTCCGTCAGACCCAGTCGACCCTGATAAATTTCGGCGTTGTGGGCACCTAACTCCATCCCCAACCAGTTTACCTTTCCCGGCGTTTCAGTCAGCCGGGGAACCAGGTTGGGGACCGCGAGTTCTCCCGCACGCGGGTGGTGCATCCGTAGGATATTGCCGCGTGCCTGGTATTGCGGATCGTCGAATATTTCATCCACCGAATAGACCGGACCACAGGGCACTTGCGACCGCTCACACGCCACCAACAAGTCAGCTCGGTCCATCGTCAAGGTCCAGGCCCCAACGGTGTCATCCACGGCAATCCGGTCCTGTTCTCGCGCAGCCAAGGTCCCCCAATGTCCCGCCTCGGCCAGTTCCGGTCGACCCATCGCATCGGCCAATCGAGCAAAGATCTTGTCGTTCGTGCAAGCGATCGCAATCCAGCGCCCATCCCTTGTCGGATAGTGACTGTGCGGCACGACGTTGACGGTACCGGGCCCCATGCGCTGCCGAACATACCCCTTATAGGCGAAAGCGGGTGCGAGTTCGTCGAGGATGCGGAAAATGGGTTCGTACAGACCGATATCTACAATCTGCCCCCGGCCGGTCTTTTCCCTTGCCTGCAGTGCCAGCAGTGTCCCCAGCGCGCCATACAGCCCCGCCATATAGTCCGGAATTGTCGCCGACCCCGGCGTCACCGGTGCGCGGTCAGGATAACCCGCTAAAAATGACAGCCCACCGAAAGCATTGCCAATTCGGCCAAACCCGGGCCGATCTTTGTAGGGTCCGGTTTGCCCGTAGCCCGAAATCCGCACCATGATCAGTGCAGGATTCACTTCGCTCAGTACATCGTAGCCAAGCCCCCATTTCTCCAGCGTACCAGGCTGGAAATTCTCCACCATCACATCGGATTGCGCGACCAGGCGCTTCAGCAGCGCCGCCCCGTCGGGCTTCCGCAGATCCAACGTAATACATCGCTTGTTCCGAGATTCCGATAGCCAGGGCAGCGAATCCCCGCAATCCGTCATCGTACCGAAACGGCGCGTAGCGTCGCCGACAACCGGGAGCTCGATCTTGATGACATCAGCGCCGAATTCGCCCAGTTGCGTCGCGCAGAAGGGGCCCGCCAAGAACGTCGAAACATCCAGCACCTTGCAGCCCTCCAGCGCCTGCACGTCGATCATCGCCCGGCCTCCACCACGCGGCGCGCACGCTGTACGATTGGATAGTCGATGAACTGCCCATCGAGCTGAATGGATGCCAATCCTTCTGCTTCTGCCTTGTCGAACGCCTCCACAATTCGCCTCGCTTTCGCAACCGCCGCCTCATCGGTGGAAAACGCCGCATTAGCCTCCGCTATTTGGTCTGGATGAATGCACATCTTCCCTTGGAATCCCAAAGCGGCGGCGTGCCGGGCAGAGGCAATAAACCCCTCAAGATCCCGCAGATCCGCCCATACTGTATCGAACGGCGCCTCTAACCCCGCTGCTCGGGATTCCAGAACGCAGGCGCTTCGATACGGCAATAGCTCGGCTTCTAAACGTGTCCACACCATGCCCATATCCAGCGTAAAATCCCCGGCTCCGAAGGCTAGCCGCTTCATTCGAGTGCCCGATCGGCAAATCCCTTGCAGGTTGCTTAGGCCCATAGCGGTTTCGATGATCGGGATCAGGTCGATCGCGCCCACAGGAATACCACGCTCGCGCTCTAACGCGCCGATCAGCCAATCCGCAGTACGGAGTTCATGTGCGTGCTCCACCTTCGGCAGAACAATCCCGTCCAGCCCCGCCCGCACCACCGCGGTGATGTCGCCGTAGCACCATTCCGTGCCCAGCGCGTTCACCCGAACATACAGTTTGCCGCTCCGAGGCTTGTCGAATGCCTCCACCACAACCGGCCGCGTCGCCGCCTTTTCGCTGATGGCGACCGCATCTTCCAGATCGAGGATGACCCCGTCAGCGGCGAGACCCAGCGCCTTTTCGACACGCCGAGCGTGGTTGCCCGGCGCGAACAGCAGGCTTCTCATTGCGCAGCCTTTCGCCGTTGCCGCCAATCCGCCGCTCGGGGGATCGGGAGTCCGAGGTTCTCACGCAGCGTGTTGCCTCGGTAATCCTTCTGAAACAGACCACGCCGCTGCAATTCCGGCACCAACAACCGCACGACATCCTCATACATACCCGGCATATGGGTCGCCGCGAGAACGAATCCGTCGCAGGCCGGCGCGGTAAACCATTCCTCCATCTGGTCGGCCACCGATTTCGGTGTCCCACAGAACACCTTGTGCTCGGCGATGGTACCGCGGCCGGAGACTTCAACGAAATCCCTCACCGTGGGGTTTTTCTTGCCCGAGAACTTGACGACACGCTCCCGGAACCCATGCCAGGAAAACCCGGCCAACTCTTCATCACTGAATGGTTCATCATACCCTTTGGCACCGAAGTCATAGTTCAGCACTTCGGAAATCAGCACCAGCGCGTCGATCGGCTTGGCCGACGCTTCGATGACCGCCTGCTTCGCCTGCGCCGCATCTTCTGATTCCGCAACGATCACATAGCACGCCGGCGCGACGTTCACCTGATCCGGATCGCGCCCGGCGCTGGCAACCGCCTGCTTGAACGCCGCGTATTGCTGCTTGCCGGCCTCCAGATTGTGGTAGATCACAAACACCAGTTCGGCCCATTGCGCCGCGAAAGCCTGGCCGCGCCCCGATTGCCCAGCCTGGATCAGCACCGGATGCCCCTGCGGTGACCGAGGCACGCTGAACGGTCCACGCGATTTGAAATACTTTCCCACATGATCCAGCCGATGCACCATCGCGGGATCCGCGAAACGATTCGCCTCCTTGTCCAGGATCAGCGCATCGTCTTCCCAGGTATTCCAGTGGCCCATGACCACATCCATGAACTCATCGGCGCGATCGTATCTGGCATCATGTTCCATGTGCTCGGCGGAGCCAAAATTCAGCGCCTCGGCACTGTTCAAAGACGTAACGATATTCCAACCGACCCGGCCTTTCAGCATCAGGTCCATCGTCGCGAACACTCTGGCCACGTGATACGGTTCGTAATAGGTCGTCGAGTACGTCGTCCCCAGGCCCAGCTTCGACGTCGCCATGCCCATAGCCATCAGCACGGTAGACGGGTCCAGCTTCACCGCGCGGACGCCGGCCCCGACCGCTTCGGCATGGTGTCCGGTGTAAAGATCAGGCAGCGCCAAACGATCGTCGAAGAATGCGAGATGGATCTTGCCATCCTCGAGTGTTCGGGCGATCCGCTGGTAGTATTCCGGCGTCAGGAAATCCAGCATCGTAGAGGGATGGCGCCACGATCCGGGCAGATTGGAGCAGTTTTGCGCCTGTAGGAAGGCGACCAGGGTCATCATTCGGTTCATCGGGACCATCTCGCTTTCAGATCGGAGGGCGAGTCCAGAGCGCGGCTTGCCGCCAGCAGCCATTCTTCGTCGCAATCGGGCAATGTTCGATCCCTCCATCTGATGGAATGCACCCGACCGCGTTGCCGAGCAAGTTGGACTGCCTCCTCAAGGAATTCTTCCCTGGTGGACCGGCGAGGATTTGGGCCTAGCCATCGCCTTCGGCGGCTCAGCTTCGGCTATGGTTCTCATCCTCATCTTGCTGTAGCGCTCTCGGTTGATGCCGTCGGCGTTTTCTTGCGAGGAGAGGAGAGACCACAATGCGGGAAGAACTTGTCTTCGTCGCCACATGCGACATCTCGGGACACGTCCGGGGCAAGGGCTTTCCCGTGCGCGAGCTACCGGCGCGACTACGAAAGGGCGTCGGCTGGACCCATAGCAATTTGATGATGTCCGCCTTCGGCCCGATCTGGGACACACCTTTCGGCACGGCGGGCGATCTGATGATCGTGCCCGACCCGGCCGCCGAGGTACGGGTGGACTTTGATGATGACCTTGCCCCGGAGCATTTCTTCCTCGGCGATATCTGCACAACCGACGGAACTGCCTGGGAATGCTGCCCACGGACGTTTTTGCGCCGCGCTTTGGCCGATCTGGAAGCCACCGCCGGGCTACGCCTGCTCGCCGCATTCGAGCAGGAGTTCGTCTATACGGGCGCAACTGATCGCTCGGGGGATGCCTATGCCCTTGGGGCGTTCCGCCGCGCCGGCGATTTTAGCCGGACGTTCATTGCCGCTCTGCGCACCGCCGGGGTAACGCCCGACTTATTCCTGGCAGAGTATGGACCTCGCCAGTTCGAGGTCACAGTTGCGCCAGCCCCGGCTCTCGCCGCCGCGGATCAAGCGGTGATCACGCGTGAAATAGCCCGAGCCACTGCGCTTCGGTTGGGACATCGTGTGATATTCTCTCCCGTGCCGGATCCAGAATTGGTGGGCAACGGCGTGCATATCCACATGAGCCTCCACGACGCCGCGGGCCGTCCGGTGACCCACGCGCCGGAGGCTGCTCTGGGCCTAAGCCAGCCCGCAGCGCATTTCTTCGCTGGCGTTCTGCACCACCTGCCCGCCATCTGCGCGGTCACCGCACCCTCGCCGGTTTCGTACCTGAGGCTCACGCCCAATCGCTGGGCGCCCACGGTGATCGACCTGCTGCGGCAGGATCGCGGCGCCAGCCTGCGCATTTGCCCAACTTTTGCAGCTGCAACGCCGGAGGAGGGCGCACGGCAGTTCAATGTGGAGTTTCGACCCACTGATGCCTCGGCCAGCCCCTATCTCGCACTCGGCGCAATTGTGCATGCCGGGGTGGACGGGCTTCGCCGCGGGCTATCGCTGCCGGATCCCGGCGCCCCGGCTCGACCGCCGCTTCCTCGTTCACTCCCGGAGGCGCTCGATAATCTCGCCGGAAGCGAAAGGGCGCAGGACTGGTTCGGCCCGGTCCACTTGGACGCGTATCTTCGCCACAAACGGGCGGAGGTGGCGCATGTGCGGGATCTCGCTCCGGCCGAACTCTGCGCTCGCTACGCCGAAGTTTACTGAACCGGAACGGCACCCGGCGCCAATTTCGCGGCTGTTTCTCGCACCCCGATGACTGTGACCACCGAGCCTAATAGACTAAGCGCAGCGAGGAAATAGAGGCCGCCTGCAAAGCTGCCCGTTGAGTCCTTGATCCAACCGATCGCCGGAGACGTGACCCCGCCGGCGAGGATACCCAGCGAATTGATCCAGGCGATACCGCTGGCGGCGGCGGCGCCAGTAAGAAACATCGAGGGAATCGGGAACAGATGGGCGTTGCCGGCATAGAGCCCAACCATGGCCAGCGACAAACCGGCGATTGACCAGAAGCTGCCTTGCAGCGCACCAGCCGCTGCCAAGCCTGTAGCCATGCACAGGCAGGCTCCGGCGAGGTTCCATCGCCTCTCGTTCATCCGGTCCGACAACTGACCCCAGATCAGGATGCCGATCGTGCCGCAGACGAAAGGGATCGCCGTGACCCAGCCGGTTTGCATATTGGTCAGGCCGAGTTGCTTGATCATCTGCGCCACGAACACCGCGATGCTGACGCTGACGCCCGCCTGAGCGAAATGGATGAAGCCCAGCGTCAGGACACGGCGGTCGATCAGTGACTGCCAGACCGAAACGCGGTGGTCGGCGTCGACGAGACGCTTTTCCTCCGCCATGACCGCGCCCAGCCATTGCCGTTCGTCCGGTTCCAGCCAGTTCGCGACCGCGGGATTATCGGTCAGGTAGAACAGCACAGCGATCCCGAGCAGGACGGCTGGGACCGCTTCTGCCAGGAACAGCCATTTCCAGCCGGCCAGGCCAAACATCCCATCGAGCCCGAGCAGCGCGGTCGAAACCGGGGCGCCCAGGCCGATCGAGACCGGAATCGCGGCCATGAAACCGGCAACGACCCGGGCGCGGTGATAGGGTGGAAACCAGTAGGTGAAGTAAAGGATCATGCCGGGGAAGAACCCGGCTTCGGCGAGCCCAAGCAGAAATCGCAATGTGAAGAAGGTGATCGGGCCTTGAACGAAGGCGAAACAACCTGACACTATTCCCCAGGTGATCATGATGCGTGCGATCCATCGCCGAGCACCAACCCGTTCGAGGATCAGGTTGCTGGGTACTTCCAGGAGGAAGTAACCCCAGAAAAAAGCACCGGCACCAAGCCCGTAGACGTAGGCGCTAAACCCCAGATCGCGGTTCATCGTCAGCGCGGCAAATCCAATATTGGCTCGGTCCAGGTAGCAAATCAAATAGAGGGCGAAAGCAAAAGGCAAAAGCCGAATATAGACCTTGCGCATCGTCCGGCGTTCTATTGGCGCGGGCATTGGGCACCTCCCTGATGGGAGTTCTATCCCTCGATAGGATGTTGGAGACCGCTGGCGGCGGCTTATACCGCCTCGAACTTGAAGCCATCGCCCCAGCGCTTCAAATGGCCGGAAGATGGCGATGGGAAGTGGGCCGTGCAGATCAATGTAGACGTGTCGCAAAAACGACTGAACAACCTGCGACGCGATTCGCCTGCCTGAGGGGAACTATAGTCGACACGCATGCCAAGTTCCGGATAACGAGCTTGTAATGGCGAGTGGACCATGTCTCCAGTGATCACCGCGTCCTGGCCTGGTCTGCCGACCTGTACTGAATAGTGGTCTATCGTGTGCCCGGGTGTCGGCAGCAATCTTACGATATCGCTGAGCTGGTGGCTACTGTTCACGACTTCGTCGCGCTTCGCAGCGATAATGGGCAGAACGGAATCCGTGATCCAGGGGGCGGCCGACGGGTCGTTTTTCTCCGTCTCGGTCCAATACGCGAGTTCGCGGTCGGCGAACACATACTTGGCCTTCGGGAACGTGGGCACCCAACGGCCGTTTTCGAGCTTGGTGTTCCATCCCACATGATCGACGTGCAGATGGGTACACATCACAAAATCGATCTGATCGACCGAGACACCGGTTCCGGCGAGGCTCTTTTCAAAGCGGTCTGTGTTCATCATGTTCCAGAACGGACGGGTCGGACGCGGCTTGTGATTGCCGACGCAACTATCGATCAGAATGGTGTGGTGCGGGGTCTGCACGAGATAAGACTGAATGCACAGCACGAGTTGCCCATTCTGCCGGTCAAGATAGTCACCGTCTGTCATCCAGCCGCGGTTTTCCTCCAGGACCTCCGGTTTAAGGGTCGGGAAGAACTCCAACGGATTGAAGAACGGGCCTTCCTGCTCCACCACGCGGTGGATTGTGATATCGCCGATCTTGAATGTGGTAGTGGCCATTGGTCGTCTCTCCCCCAGGTAACGGGATGCTACCGGCCCAACCTTGGCTTGGCTACTCCGCCCAAAGAGTGCCGTTTGCTATCGCCGGGTCCGGGCATAAGCTAGCCGCAGATCAGCGTGGTTTTTCATGGGCGTTCCGCAAGGCGCGGTCAGCGCATGGAAAGCGCCAAATGGAGGGAACAAGAATGCCCCAGGCAGGAGACGCAAAAGGCGATTACCACGGCACCACGGTTCGCGACGACATCGCGCTCAATGCGTGGCTGGCGAAGCGCCCAACCGAGGCGCCGCTGGAGCCGGACCTGCCGATCGTCGATCCGCACCACCATTTCTGGGATTCACCCCATCGCGGACACTACCTATTGCCTGAATTGCTGGCCGATATCGGCGGTGGCCACAACATCGTATCGACGGTCTTCCTCGAATGCCGAGCGATGTATCGCAAGGAGGGTCCACGCGAGATGGCCGCGCTGGGCGAGGTCGAGTTCGTCACCGGCATCGCGGCAATGAGTGCGTCAGGCACGTACGGCCCTTGCCGCGTCGCCGAAGGCATCGTTGGCGGCGGTGACCTTAGCGTTGGTGCACCCGTGCGCGCGCTGCTGGAAGCCGAGATCCAAGCTGCAGGCGGCCGTCTGCGCGGTATGCGGCATGGCGTGGCCTGGGACGCCCACGAAGCGATTAGTAAGTTCGCGTCCCGTACCGTGCCGCTTCACCAGGTCATGGACCCGAAATTCCGCGAAGGGTTCGCCCAGCTTGCGCCGCTGGGCCTGAGTTTCGAGTCGTGGCAGTATCATCCACAACTTCCGGACGCGATCGATCTTGCGCGTGCCTTTCCGGAGACCACCATCATCCTCAATCATGTCGGTGGCGTGCTCGGCGTAGGACCGTATGCCGGTCGTCGACAGGAGATTCTGGCCAGCTGGCGGGAGGATATCAAGGAAATCGCCAAGTGTCCGAACGTCTACTGCAAGCTTGGCGGGATCGGCATGGTGTCGTTTGGTTTCGACTTCCACGAGCGCGATAGCCCCCCTCCATCCGAAGATCTCGCCGCAGCGTGGCGACAGTATATCGAGCCTTGCATTGAGGCGTTTGGTGTCAACAGATGTATGTTCGAAAGTAATTTCCCGCCGGACAAGCAGTCGTGCGGCTATACCGAGTTGTGGAACGCCTTCAAGCGCATCACCGCCAATGCCTCAGCGAGCGAAAAGACCGCACTGTACAGCGGCACTGCGGCGAAGGTCTATCGGTTGACAGTGCCGGGAGAGACATCGCGATAAGCAAGCTATGGCTTGGAGAAAGTGACCTCCAGCGATGGCCGCGAGCCAGGCGCGCGCACCCTAAGATCGGGCAACCACCGGCTTAGAGCATAGCGCTGCCCCTTGCGCTGCCATCGCAAGTCTTGCCAAGCTCAGCGCGCACAACAAGGGGGAAACGGCCATGGCAACAATCCGACCGGACAATCAGCGATCCTTCATATACCTGGGTCTCGCCGGCGAAACGGGACGCGGCCGGACCGTGGAGTCCGGCCTCTACCGCCTAGCTGATGGCAGCGATGAGTGGGAGACGCTGCGCAACGGCCTGCCCGACGCTCCCGCGGTCCGCGCACTGACAGTCCATCCGTTGAACCCGGACATCGTCTACGCTGGCACACAATCCGGACCCTATCGCAGCGCCGATCGCGGCGAGCACTGGGAGAAAGTCGAAATCGCCGACCATGGACTTCCGGTATGGTCGTTTCTGTTCCATCCGTCGGATCCCGACGTGATATTCGTCGGCTACGAGAACTGCGAGATCTATCGTAGCGACGATGCCGGTGAACACTGGACTCGTCTGCCGGTGAGCGTACGCTTCCCCGAGATCACAACCGCGCCAGGTGCCAATCCCGCCAAACGCGTGCTGATGCTGGATGCAAGCGTCGCTGAGCCCGACCACCTCTACGCCGCAATCGAGGTCGGCGGCACCATTCGTTCGACCGATGGCGGCGAACACTGGGAGAACCTGAGCCACGGCCAATACCTTGACGACGATGCCGTTGACATGCACGGCGTGTTGGTCAGTCGCTGGCGGCCTGGCACAGTTATCGGCATCGGCCGCGCCGGCATGTTTCACAGCGCCGATGGCGGCGATCACTGGCGGCACGTGAAGCTGGAGGCACTCAATGCCAAGGGCCAGATCTATTGCCGAAAGATCCGCGAAGTGCCGGGAAGCCCGCGCAAGATCTTTGTGGCCGCTGGGGCCAACTTCCAGAGTGACAAGGGTGTGCTGCTCTACAGCAACGACGGTGGCGACACTTGGACGCGCGCGGAGGGCATCAGCGCGCCGCACACGCTGTTCACTCTGGCGCTGGAGGAGCGTCGTCCGGAAATGATGGCTTGCGCCACAAACGGCGGCGAGGTCTACAGCAGTCGAGACGGCGGCGAGAATTGGGTGGCGCACCGACCTCCCCCAGGTGGCACACAGATCTATGCGCTGGCGCGCGGCTGATGGAATTCGACTTCACCGAGGATCGGAAATCCCAGCCGCGACGTGGGGCGTCTGCGCATGAAGGCTGCTCATTCGGACCGCTTTGCAAGCGGCAGATGTACCCCGACATCGTGCAGATGGCACGCCGCCCAATGCTTCGACAGAACCTCGCGCAGCACCGGCTCATCGTTCCGGCAGCGTTGCATCGCGTAGGGGCATCGTGTGTGGAAATGGCAGCCTGAGGGCGGATTTATCGGGCTCGGCACGTCCCCCCGCAGGATCACGCGCTTGCGTCGACGTGACCCGGCCTTCGGGATTGGCACAGCGGATAGCAGCGCCTCCGTATAGGGATGCAGCGGTGCCTCGAACAAGCTGAACTTGTCGGTCATCTCAACGATGCGGCCGAGATACATCACCGCCACCCGCTGGCTGATATGCTCGACGACGCCCAGGTCGTGCGCGACAAACAGGTAGGACAGCTTGTACTCGTCCTGCAAATCCATCATCAGGTTGATGATCTGTGCCTGGATCGAAACATCCAGTGCGGAGACCGGTTCGTCGCCGACGATGAGCTCCGGGTTCAACGCCAGGGCGCGGGCGATGCCAACGCGCTGGCGCTGACCGCCGGAGAATTCGTGAGGGTAAGACTGCATCAGTGCCGGGCGTAGCCCGACGCGTGTGAACAAGGCCGCGACGCGGTCGTTGCGCTCATTGGGTTGGCAGACGCGATGGATCGCCAGTGGCTCGCCAACGATGTCGCCGGCCGTCATGCGCGGATTGAGCGAGGCATAGGGATCCTGGTAAATCATTTGCATCCGCCGGCGAAACGGCAGCAGTGCCCGGCGGTCGAGCGTCGTGATGTCCTGGCCCCCCACCAAAATCTGTCCCGCGCTCGGCTCCAGTAATCGCAGCAGCGTGCGCCCGGCGGTTGACTTGCCACAACCGCTCTCGCCCACCAAACCGAGCGTCTCGCCGCGATCGATATGAAATGATATGCCATCGACCGCTCGCACACTGCCAGCGATGCGCGAGAAGACGCCCCTGTGAAGCGGGAAATGCTTCTTCAGATCCCGAACTTCTAGCAGGGGGCCGGTCGTCAAGACGCCGCATCCAGGACTTGTTCAGCGTGCCAGCAGGCAACCACATGGCCGTCGCGCATCGTGCTCAGCGGAGGGAATTCGGCCCGGCACCGATCGGTGGCGAAGCCGCAGCGTGGCGCGAACGAGCAACCCTTCGGCAGGCGCGACAGCACAGGCACCATGCCTTTGATCTCGTTCAGCCGGGTGCGTGACGGATTGGCGCGAGATATCGAATCAAGATGCGGGATCGAAGCGAGCAGCCCCCTGGTGTAGGGATGGGCCGGCCGTTCGAACAAATCGTCAACCGCCGCCTCCTCCACCTTGCGCCCCGCGTACATGACCACCACGCGATCAGCATTTTCGGCGACTACGCCCATATCGTGCGTGATGAGAACCATCGCGGTGCCCAACGTCCGGCGCAATTCCCGCATCAGATCGAGGATCTGCGCCTGGATGGTGACGTCCAGCGCGGTGGTCGGCTCATCGGCAATGAGGACCTGAGGATTGCAGGACAGCGCCATGGCAATCATAACGCGCTGGCGCATGCCGCCAGAGAGCTGGTGCGGGTAGGCCTGCGCGCGCCGCTCGGGTTCCGGGATGTGGACGCGGCGCAGCATGTCCACCGCTTTGTCCATCGTGTCCCGACGCGACAGGCCCTCATGCAACGCGATCGCCTCGCTGATCTGATGGCCCGCGGTCTGCAATGGATTGAGCGAGGTCATCGGCTCCTGGAATACCATCGAGATGCGGTTGCCGCGGATGTTTTCCATCTCACGCTCGCTGAGGTCCAGTAGATTGGTCCCTTGGAACCGGATGGCGCCTCCAACAATGCGGCCCGGCGGACTGGCGACTAGACGCAGGATCGACAGCGCGGTCACGCTTTTTCCGCAGCCGGATTCGCCGACAACCCCCAGTGTCTCGCCGGCACCGACGCTGTAAGAGACGCCGTCCACCGCCGGGACGACCCCGCCGGCGGTGAAAAAGTGTGTCCTCAGGTTGTCAACCTCCAGGATCGGTTGCGTCGATGATCCGATGATCGCGCCGGACGCCGCGAGGGTGGCGTCGTTCTGCCTCAACAAGTGACTCCCTACGCGCCGTCTGTTACTTTGGTCTGAATGCGGCCCGTACGCCATCAGAGCATACCGGTGGCAATAATGAAAAGACCACACGGGAGACGACACGATGAAAGCCCATGGTTTGCACCGTACCGGTTGGGGCCGACGTGGCTTTTTGCAGGGCAGCGCCGCCGCCATGGCCGGGGCCTACGGGTTGGCCCCGCACTTCGGCTTGGCCGCCGACATTCCGATGCAATTCGACGGCTCGAAGTTCAAGCTTGCACCGCCGGAGCCGAACCCGAAGCGCGGCGGTGTGCTGCGCTACGCGATCACCAGCAGGCCGCCGCACTTCGACGTCCACCAGTCGGGCACCATCAATAGCCTGGGTTCGCAGGGCTGCATGTTCGACAATCTGATCCGTCGCGATCCGCGTGATAGCGGCAAGACCATCATCCCTGACTTGGCCCATAGCTGGGACATCGCCGCGGACGGTAGGACCTACACGTTCTTCCTGCGTAAGGGTGTGCTGTTCCATGACGGTGCGGAGCTGACCTCGGCCGACATCAAGGCGACGTTCGACCGTATCGCTAAACCGCCACAGGGCGTCCTCATTCCCCGTAGCATCTTGTTCGCCACAGTCGAGGAGATCACGACACCAGACAAATACACAGTACAGTTCAAGCTGTCCGAACCGCGCCCGCCAAACTTCATCATGTCGGCGATCGCCAGCGGCTGGAACGTGATCATCAGCAAGAAGACGCTAGAGGAAAATCACTACAATCTTCGGAAACTCGAAGTCTACCCTGGCACCGGCCCCTTTAAATCCAAGCGGCGCGTAGAAAATGAAGTCTGGGTCATGGAAAAGAACTCGGCATACTGGAACGAGGGAATGCCTTACCTCGACGGTATCGAATTCTACCATGCCCTGCCGTTCTCGACCGAACTGGGATCGGCGATCCTGTCGGGGCGGGTCGACTACGCGCGCATCCTCGATCCCGTCACCACCCGCAAGGCCGCAGCGACTCCAGGGATGTCGACCGCCACATTCAATCAGAGTGTGATCCACGGCACCTGGGTCAACACCCGGCATGCGCCGCTGGACGATCGCGCGGGTTCGCCGAGCGATGCACCTGGCGCTCGATCGACCGGTGCTGATCGACGTGGTGAAGGACGTGACCCCGATGCAGGTCGGCGGGTTCATTTACCCGTTCTCGGATTTTGCCACGCCGAAGGCCGAGCTGTTCCAGCGGATCGGCTATCAGGACGATAACACCGCGGCAGCAGAGGAGGCACGCAAGCTTATGGCGACGGCCGGCCACGCGGATGGCATCAAAGGTTTGGACTTCCTGGTTCGCGACGTCGCCAGCTTCAAGCTGTGGGCACAGGCAATCCAGGCGATGCTGAAAGAGTCGATCAACGTCGATTGCAATCTGCGAACCGCGGTAGAGTCGGTCTGGTTCGATGACATCGCCAGTGGACATTACGACCTGGCAATCGGCGCCGTAGTCTCCACGCTGCTCGACCCGTCAGACTACTTCAATGCCTGGTACAAAGCCAGCGGCCCGCAGAACTACTCGTCCTGGAAGAATGCCATTTTCAACGACCGTCAGCCGCAGATCGACCGCGAGGTCGATCCGGCGAAGCGCCTGGCGCTGATCCGAGCGGACGAGACGCTGATGGAACAGGACCCGCCGGTATTGCCGGTGGCGTGGGAGCGGATTAACGACGCCTACTTCAATTACGTGAAAGGCCATAATCCGAAGGATTACTTCGGTGTCTACGACGTGGTGCGGTTCGACACGTTCTGGCTGGACAAGTAGCAGCGGGCGCCACGCGATGTTCAGCTACATCGTTCGCCGTTTGGCGTTTGGCGTATTCACCATCGTGGGCGTTTCCATCGTCGTCTTCGTGGTGATGCGCGTGCTGCCGGGGGATCCGCTGGTCGCGATCTTCGGCGCCGAGGGGTTCACCAAGCTCACACCGGGGCAGCGGGACAACTACATGGCGGCGTTGGGGCTGAACGACCCGCTGCCATTGCAGTATTGGCATTGGGTGCTGGACATCGCCCGCGGCCAGTTCGGCCACTCCTTCTTCCGTTCGGAGAGCGTCGCCGAGACGATCGCCCGCCGCGGACCATTGACCGCGGAGATCGCCGTTCTGTCCGTTGTGCTATCCTGGATCGTCGGCATCCCCGTGGCGATACTCGGAGCGTTGCGTCCCAACAGTGTCGTCGACAATATCACGCGGTTTTTCTCCATCCTGTTCCTGGCTATCCCGGGCTTCTGGTTCGGCATGTTGATCGTTCTGGCGTCATTGTTTTGGTTTGGTTACAAGGCGCCGATGGCCGGGGTATCATTGCTCGCCGACCCGTGGGCCAATTTTCAGATCATCATCGGTCCGGCGGTCGTTCTGGGTCTCGGACAGGCCGCCTATATCGCTCGCATGGCGCGGTCGTCCCTGCTGGAGGTGATCCGCGAGGATTTCGTGCGAACCGCGCGCGCCAAAGGGCTGACTGGCCGGTTGGTGATCACGCTGCACGCGCTGCCTAACGCGCTGCTGCCGGTGATCACGCTGTCGGGCATTCTGCTTGGCTTCGTGCTGGCCGGGTCGATCCCGGTGGAACGCGCCTTCGGCACGCCAGGCCTCGGTTCGTCGATGTTCACCGCGGTGTCCGAGCGCGATATCTTCGTAATGCAGAACTTGGTGTTCCTTTATGCCGTGGTGTTCGTGCTGCTGAATATCGTGGTCGATCTGATCATCGCCTGGCTGGACCCGAGGATCCACTATCAATGAGCATCACCGCACCTGAGGTCGGCGAAATCCCTGGGCCGGCGACCGTCGCACGATCGGTGTGGGGCCGCATCGGAGCGGCACTCTGGTATTTCGCACGCCGCTCGCCACTGTCGGCGTTTTGGGGGGTGGTCGCGGTCTCGATCATCGTCGTTGCCATCGTGGCGCCGCTGATCACGCCATACGGGCCGCTGCGGTCTGATTTCCGGCACATGACCAAGCCGCCCGATGCTTTGCACTATTTTGGCACCGATCAAATCGGCCGCGATACGCTCACCCGGGTGATCTACGGCAGCCGTACCTCCCTGGCGGTGGCATTCGGCGCGGTACTGCTGGGCACCACCTCCGGCGCGCTGTGGGGCCTGGCCAGCGGCTTCTTCGGCGGGCGCTTCGACCTGATCAGCCAGCGCATCATCGAGTTCCTGCAATCGTTCCCTGACCTGATTCTGGCGATGGCGATCGCCATGGCGCTAGGGGCTGGGACGGGCACGGTGGTCGTAGCCATCGCCATCACTCGGATTCCGTTCGGCGGGCGGATCATCCGCTCGGTGGTGCTGTCGCTCAAGGAGATGTCCTATGTGGAGGCAGCGCGCGGCCTCGGTGCATCGAACCTGCGACTGATGGTGCGGCACATCCTGCCGCAATGTATCGCACCCTATCTGATCCTTGCGACCACGCATCTGGGCGTAGCGATCATCATCGAGGCCTCGCTCGGGTTCCTTGGCGTGGGCATTCCGCCACCGACACCAACCTGGGGCAACATGCTGGCCGACGCGCTGAACTCCGGCCTGGTGCCACCGTGGTGGCTGGTGCTGTTTCCTGGCGCGGCGATCACGCTGACGGTGCTGGCGTTCAACCTACTGGGCGATGGCATCCGCGACGTGCTGGACCCGCGGTTACGCGGCGCACTATAGCCAACACCCGAGTGTGGCCGCGATTTACTGTGGGCGGCATAGAGTTTTTTGGCTGCAAAGAAAAGCCTGTCATTCGGAAAGTCGAGCTTAAAAGATAATCGCTATCTCGGTGCGAAGCTGCCAGGTCGCCCCAAATTGAGGCCGCACCGCGTTATAGTAGGCGCCCGCAAGTAGAGCGACCGGAAGCTTACCCCCGATCTTGACGACGCGTCCGATTTCAGCGCCTACCGGCAGCGTCCATCTCTCGCCAGCTGCAGTCCGGACCGAGGTAATGGTTGGCTCGGTGCCGACGAACCAGCCGCCGCCGAAGTTATAGTTGAAGAACGGATTCGCGGCAAACACGTCGTATTTGGTGCCACCACGCCCTGAAGTACCGCCAAGCGAGAACACGTCGCTGACGAGCGCACCGGCAACGACCGGTCCGGACGTCTTGACGACGACAAACGCCGGGCCCATGCCCCAAACGTTCGAGCCCAGGGTCCTGTTGCTGCTAGTCGGTAACAGCGTGCTCGGACCGACACCCCAGACCCAGCCATCAACATCGTTCGCTGGTGACAGGAACATGGAAAATTCCGTGGGACCTGTGCCGAATGGCACGCTCTCTGCCGGTTGGAATGTTGGGCTCCAGACCAGAGGCAAGATCATGCGCGTGATCACGTTCCAATCTTCGCTCACGTGGATGGGAATCACCGGTTGAATGTTGAGAACGTCAACCGTGCCCTTGTCGCGTCCGACATTAAGGTCGGTGTTATATTGAAACGGGATACTGATCAGATTGCCGAGCGGGTTTTGTAGCTGCTTGGCGAGGGCTGTGTCGCTCGGGCTGGTTACTGCCTCCTCGCTGGGGCCTGATGTGAGGTTCGGCGGGACGCTGATAGTCGGAGGTGCAGAGTCCGACGGCGTTTGCTCAGCGTTCGCCGGGGCGAATGCCAGCGGGCAAGTCGCCACCAGAGCCGCCAGACCTGCCTTATGCAGGACCGTCATTGCGTTCGTGCTCCCGCTTGCTCTGCCCAAATTGCAGGTCCATCCACGTAGAACTGGGCGGCAAGGTTGTGTGCGAATGAACAGTGGGCTCGTCCTCGCATGTACGGACCGAGGGCTGGCGGAACAGCGAACTTTTGGCCGGCTGGCCATCAAATTTTCTGTTTAGAGACGGATGACAGAAACGTTGGGAAAGCCACTGTGACTTCTCTGCCCTTATCGACCGCGACGGTGAGGGTTCCGTGAATCTGATCACTCAACCCTTGAAGTATTTGCAGGCCCAACTTTTGCCCGGGTGATGTCACGTCGTTGGAGCCTGCGGTACCGGGGCCGTCGTCAGCAATTTTCAACATAGCTCGGTGATTCGACAGCGCCTTCAGGGTGACCTCAAAGCGTGACCCAAGATCCCGCTGAAAGACGTGCTTCGCCGCGTTGTTGGCAACCTCTATGACTAGCATCGCTATGATGCTCTTCTGATCCGTTGATAGGTCGAGTTCTTCGACGTCAAGGTTCAGACTGACCGAGGATCGGTCAATGACGGTAGCCAAAACGTCTCGCAACATCGACTCCAGCCCCTTGCTAAACAGAGTGGGGTCGTTCAAGCGACGATGCATGTCCGCAGATGCAGACATCCGGATGATCGCCTCATCCAGCATGTGTGCCGCCTCGGCCGGGCTGAGGAGCATCCTTCGCTTGACGATTTCAAGTCGGCCGACGGTGGCTTGCAGCGTATTTGCTACCCGATGCTGGAGTTCCTGAAATAACACCCCCTGTCGCTCGTTTGCCTCGGCAAGCCCCTGCGCGAGGGCCCTCAATGCGATAATGATGGCAATATTAAGAACTCCGACGAACGCTGCACCTACGGGGAATATGACCGTTCCAGCGGGCAAGAAGAAGTACAACCCGGCTGCTAGTGACAGCACGAGGACAAAAACGGCCTCTTTCCAGCCCAGCAGTAACGCTGCAAGGAGTATTGCCGGATAGAAGCTCAGGAAAGGAACGGTTCCGAGTAGCGGGCCAAGTAAAAACCGCATTGCAAGCGCGACACCGAACAGGCCGCATGCTTCCAGCCAGCGGATCAAGATCGGCTGGCGCCACCGCCGTCCCAAAATCCGCGCTACTCGCCACATGAAGCTCGCCTCCTACCCACATCCTTTGTGGCAGGAGAACCGATACGGCGGACTTCAAGGGCCCGCATATTTCTACGGATTGAAGTCCAACCGACCTCAACGGCAACGGTTCCACATTCATTTGCAAACGGACCTACAATTCGTCTCCTCATCGATACAGCCTATCGGTGTCGGCGGCCTATTTCCTATCATCGGCGCCCTCGAACGGTTTGATCCCCCGCAAGATTTGTTGAAACCAGTGGTCCAGCCAATGCGCTTACCCGATTCGATCCATCAATCGAGCCAGAGCACAGCCTGTCATCCCCATCAAGAAACCCCTTGATGGCGTCACGCCGTTTGGGCAAGCACCGCCGCCAAATGATGCAAAGCGGTCTCATGTGCACCCTCTTGGTCGCCGTTGATCGATCAGGCGTACCTGCACTTCCCAAAGTTGCCGGTTCAGCGTGGCTCGCTTCAACTAATGAAGTGCCAAGGCTTCGGCCATACTTTTCGACACCCTTTCCTTGCCACGCCCCGACAGGGCGCCAACGCTGCTCCAAAGTCAATAACAAGAATTTGCTGCGGGTGCAAAAGAGACTGCTCCCATCTAGGTTTTTTGTGCTTCGTAGTCTGCGCATGCGGATGATCCCAGCACGTCACGATGTCGTCGTGATATACGCTTTGGGGTCGCGGTAGCCGCGATCATCTCACCCTGTTCATGGTCACAGCCTGCGACACGCCGGCGCGGATGACATCACCGGCGCGCTGGCCGCCGATCCGCCCGGATGCATGGGTACCTGCCAAATCTGCTGATCGGCGACAAATCCTAAGCCCTGTCGTTCGAACTCGTACGCGATGCTGCGGCCGAAAGGGGCTGCGGGCGACCGACTGCCATTGCGGCGCCTCCACCATCTCGGGCCGTTGCAAATTACCGAATGCACCGATTGGACTGGGTTTCGCTGCGAAACCTTGGGCGCGGGGACAGCCGCGGGAACAATACGCGCAGCCCGGGATCATCCGATTTGCCGAAACCGGCCCGGCGCTCTATCCGGCTCTCAATCGAAGGGAGCGACGAAGATGGACCTGAAGGACAAGGTAGCCGTTATCGCCGGTGGGAGTGGCGCGATCGGAGCGGCGTCAGCCCGGCGCTTGGCTCAAGCGGGCGCAAGAATTGTTGTTGGCTACAACAGCAAATCCGACCAGGGCGCTGCGACGTGCTCGTGAACTCCGCCGGGTTTACCCGGATACCGCATCACGACCTGGAGGCCCTGACGGATGAGCTGATCGACTCGATTTTCGCCGCGAACGTGCGCGGGCCGTTTGCAACAATTCGAGCATTTGCGCCGTTGATGAAGAAGGCGGCGGGTGCGGTGATCGTCAACATTTCTTCGATTGCGGCGATCGTCGGCACCGGGAGCAACATCCCTATGGCGGCTCGAAAGCCGCTTTGGACACCATGGCGCTGTCGCTGGCGCGGATCCTGGGGCCCGAAATCCGGGTGCTGACTATTTCGCCAGCCGCGGTGGACACCACGTTCGTGCCGGGACGGACGACGGCCATGGTCGAGAAGGTAGCCTCGACAACGCCGCTGAAGCGCGTCGTGCAAGCCGACGGGGTGGCACAGGCGGTGATGGCCGCGGTGGTCAATCTGACCTCGACCACGGGGTGGATCATTCCTGTCGATGGCGGCAAGTTAGTGGGCTGAGCAGCCCACCGAAAAGTCGTTCCCATCGCAAGCGCCAAAACGGCAGCCCCTCGCACACCGAGCCCGAGGTTGGCCATCGCGCAAACCACTGGCATGGTATGCCTTCATGATTGATGGAGACGAGGATGAGTGAGTGGGTGCGGGTGGCAGCGAAGGGCGACGTGGCGGAAGGTGCGTGCCTTGGCGTACGGGTAGGTGACAAGGAAATTGCGATCTACCACCTGCCGGGCGACGAGTTTTGCGCCACCGAGAACGTTTGTTCTCATGAGTATGCGCTGTTGTCTGACGGTTGGCTGGAAAATGGGTGCATCGAGTGCCCGCTGCATGCGGCGCAGTTCGATGTTAGGACCGGAAAGGCGATGTCAGCGCCCGCGGATGAGGATATCAAGGTGTATGCAATCAAGGCCGAGGGTGATGACTTGCTGGTGCAGGTTCCGGGATGAACCTCCGCTTCGTCTCATCGAAAGGCGCGGCGTCCCTTGTTGACACAGGGGCGGGCGACGTAGTCGAAAACCCACGCTAATGACCGAACCTGCGCCGATCGACTGCGACATTCACCCGGTTGTTCCTGGCATCGCGGCACTGTTGCCGTACATGGAGGATCACTGGCGCGAGACCGTGGTGCGGCGCGGCATCGAAGATCTCACGACGATCTCCTACCCCACGCGCAACCCGCTCAGTTTCCGTCAGGAGTGGCGCGACGCCACAGGCCGAACGGGAACGGATGTAGCGACTCTTGGGCGGCAAGCGCTCGACCCGTTCGGTACCCGCCTGGCCATCTGCAACTGCCTGTATGGTGTGCAGGCACAGTTTAGTGAGGACCTCGGCGCCGCGTTCGCCAGAGCCGTGAACGACTGGATGGTGAAGGAGTGGCTCGACCAGGATGTCCGGCTGCGGGCGTCCATCGTGGTGCCCATGCAGAATGCGGAGATGGCGGTCGCTGAGATCGAGCGTTGCGCGCCGGACCGGCGCTTCGTCCAGGTGATGCTGTTGGTAGGCTCAGAGAACACGCTAGGCCGCCGGCAATACTGGCCGATCTACGGTGCGGCCGAACGGTTGGGGCTGCCAATTGGTATCCATGCGGGTTCGATGTATCGCCACCCGATGACGCCGGTCGGCTGGCCGACAACGTTTACCGAGGAATACGTCAACCAGGCGACCGCCTTCCAATCTCAGCTCACAAGCCTCATCGCCGAGGGCGTTTTCGCCAAATTCCCGGCCTTGACCATCGTTTTGATGGAATCCGGCGTGACCTGGCTGCCGGCCTATCTGTGGCGCTTGACGAAATTCTGGAAGGGGCTGCGCAGCGAAATTCCCTGGGTGTCAGACCCCCCGAGCTCGATCGTCCGCGACCGGGTGCGATTGACGCTGCAGCCGTTCGATGCACCGCCGGATCCGGCGTCTGTCATGCGGTTGATCGAGCATATCGGCTCGGATGAGATGCTGCTGTTCTCCACCGACTACCCGCACTACCAATTCGAGGGAGACCGTCCGATCCCCGAGGGGCTGGACGAGGGCATCGCGCAGAAGATCATGGCGGAGAACCCGCTACGTACCTATGTTCGACTGAACGAAAAGGAGACCACGCGATGAATGTGGACGTCCTCAACCGCTCTAGCCTGCAAGCCGCGCCGATCGGGAAACTGGCGATCGCCGATTGCGATATTCACCCCCGACCAGCCGGGGTCGGCATCGGCGGGGTCAGCAAGTCGCTTTATCCGTACTTATCGAAGCGGTGGGTGGATCACGTCGAAGAATTCGGTATCCAGTATCGCCAGCCCTGGGAGAAAGGATCGGCATATCCGAAGGGCCAGCCCCAGGCATGCCGGCGAGACGCATTTACGCCCGATGGCGGATCTCCAGGCAGCGATCTGCGGTTTATGGCGCAGCAGCACCTTGAGCCGAACAACGTGGCGCTGGGCATCCTGAATCCTCTGACGAACGGACAGGGCGCGACCAATCCGCTACTGTCGGCCGCGATCACCCATGCCACGAATGAATGGGAGAAGGCCGAGTGGACGTCGCAGGACAAGCGGCTGCGCGGATCGGTGGTGGTGCCGTACGAGGACGCCGCCGCGTCGGTAAGGGAGATCGAGCTGCGTGCGGCCGACCGCGACTTCGCCCAGGTATTGCTCCTAAGCCGCACCGCCGAGCCGCTCGGACAGCGGCGCTACTGGCCGATCTATGAGGCCGCTGCCGCAGCTGATCTGGCGGTTGGCATCCACGCGTTCGGCAATGGTGGCTGGCCTAACACGGCCGGCGGCTGGGGCAGCTACTACATCGAGGAAATGGTAGGCCATGCCCAGGCGCAGCAGGCGCTGCTGATCAGCATGATCCTGGAAGGAGTCTTCGAGCACCTTCCAACATTGCGCGTGGTCCTGGTCGAGGGCGGCTTGGCCTGGGCCGCCGCGCTGGGTTGGCGGATGGACCGGCAGTGGACGAAACTAAAGCGAGAACTACCACACCTGAAACGCGCCCCGTCCGAATACATCCGCTCAAACGTCTGGTTCACCACGCAGCCGATCGAGGAACCCGAGCCCAGGGCGCATCTGGCTGAGGCGATGGAATGGATTGGCTGGGACCGCGTATTATTCGCAACGGATTACCCGCATTGGGATTTCGACGATCCGGCACACGCGCTGCCGCTGAAGCTAACCGAGGCACAGAAGCGGGCGGTATTCGTGGAAAATGCGAAGGCGGTATACCGGCAGGAGTGACAGGAAGTCCTGTGCGGTTGGGTGGCCACGGAGATTCGAACCTCACGGGGATGGGTCATCCAGAGAATTTGCATGCGCCTGAACCTACCGCCGGTTCTGGTCGCGGCTGGGGCGCTGATCGCTCGCGAGGCCTACGGAGCGGTAGCCGCTCCCGCGCGCTGCGCGCCAGGCGGTCCGGCTTGGTCACCACAACGGCGTCGCCTTCACGGGTGAACTCCCGCAACTCTTTCAGCTTGTCGCGCCTCGCCGGGCTGCTGACCTGTTCGCTGAACAGCTAGCCTCGTGCAACCGGCGCTTTTCGGGTCACGCTTGTGCGCTGCCAGACCAGCGTTCTGATCAGCGGTGCTGGTGCGTGCATATCCAATCAACATGGCGGGTCTGCCTATCACTGTCTTCATCGGCATCACGTATGCCTGTCAAAATATAAGGACTTTTTATGTGGTGGTTGTCTGAGGCGTCTTCGACCTTTGGCGGTTAACTATCACTGGGCCTTCTCTGATGGTAGACCATCAATCAATGCCGCACCTCCTCCCCGTCATCGTCCTCGGGATCGCCGGCCAATGCGATTGCGTTCAGCTCCTCATCTAGTCGGGTTGATTCCGGCGCTGCCGGCAGCGCAGCGCGCGATTTCCCCGAGTCTTTGGTTACACCATCCACTTGGTGTCTTTTCACAATCGGAAGCTCGGGCTAAGTAAAGCATCCGTAAATAAAGCGTAGGAACATACCGTTGTCCGACACCGACCGCCCGAAGTCAAAATCCAATGCTCTTCCTGTTGCGCTCGGGGTCGTGGCGTTAGTCGGTTGGGGTACCGCCGGATATGTCTATACCACCGACCAAGAGCGGCAACGGTCACTGTCAGGCCAGTTGGCGCAACACGAGAAGGCCGAAGGCACGCTGACCGATCTCAACCAGAAGGTCTCGTCCCAGCAGGCAGAGTTGAGCAAGGCTACGCATAATCTGGAGGATGCTGGTCAGCAACAGAAGACCCTGCAGGCGCAGACCGAGCAGACCCGCAGCCAACTGGCCGACCTGTCCGGCCAGCGCGATACGACTCAAACGGCGCTGCAGCAGGCACAACAGGGGCTAGACGACGCCCAGAAACAGATGCAGGCGCTACAGCAACAGCGGGCGGACAACGTGAAGCAGGCCCAGGCCGGCGGCGCGCAAGCCGAGCAGACGCTTAGCCAGGGCCGTGATGCGGTAGCGGCGGCGGCGAAAGCGCTGGCCGACGCGCAGGATGAGCAGAAGTCGACGCAGCAGAAACTGGACCAGGCCAAGGCCACCATCGTCCAGGCCACGGCCGATCAGACAAGGCTGCAGGCGGACGCGCAGGACGCCGATCGACACGCCGCCGAACTGCCTGACAGGATCGCGGTTCTGGTAGCGACGGCTTCTCAGAACGCTGCCGATCTCTCAGGCCTGCAGCAGCAATTCCAGGCGGCGCAGGAGCGTTCCGTCGCGGCCGAAACCGATCTGACGAAGGCGCAACAGGTAGTCGATGCTGACAGCCAGGCGCTACAGGCCGCGAAGGATACGCTCGACAAGCACAAGGCCGACACTGAGGCGGGGTTACAAAAGGCCACGCAAGCGCGGACCGACGCCGAGCAGGCGCTGCAGCACGCCAGGCAGGAAGCTGAAGACGCAGCCAAGGCGGTAACCGACGCCAGCCAGGCGCACGACCGGGCCCAAAGTGACCTGCAGGAGGCGGAGCAATCCGCGCAGGCGGCCCAGCAGAAACTGTCCGACGTCAACGACGCCGTCAGCGGCCGCCAGCGCGATCTGGATGCAGCTGAAAGCCAGCAGAAGTCGGCCGCCCAGACGCTCGCGGAACTGCAAACTCAGCAGGCGGACGCGAGCAAGGCACTGGATGCTGCCAAGCAGCAGGCAGCGACCCCGCTCGCGGCAGCATCCAGACCAGATTCGGGAACGCCCGCCACGTCTGAAACGACAACGGCACGACCCCGCCCGCGGCAGCATCCGGTTCAGATTCAGGAACGCCCGCCACGTCTGAAACGACAACGGCACAGACCCCGCCCGCGGCAGCATCCGGATCAGATTCGGGAACGCCGGCCACGTCTGAGTCGACAGCGGCACAGGCTCCGTCCGCGGCAGCATCCGGTTCAGATTCGGGAACGCCCGTCACGTCTGAGTCAACGACGGCACAGGTTCCGCCCGCGGCGACATCCGGATCAGATTCTGGAACACCCGCCACGCCTGAGTTGACGACGGCACAGGCCCCGCCGCACGCCGATCCAACCGCGGCGCAGGACACGCTCGACCAGATAACCGCGCAGGTGACCACCGCGCAGCAGGCCGTGACAACCGCGGATCAGCAGGTGGCCGCAGCGCAAGCGGCACTGAATGAAGCGACCGCGGCCCGTGACGCGGCGCAGCAGGCGGTGCAGGAGGCTCAAGCACACGCGACCGATCTGCGCACGGCGGAGGATAAGGCGTCGGACGACTTGCGAGTAAAGCAGCAGGCGGCGCGGGAAACCCAGGCCAAGCAGGACGCGGCCAACCAGGCGCTCGATCAAGCCAGGCAAGCAGAAACGGTCGCGCAGTCCGACGCGGCTTCGACGGACGCCGAGAGAGCGGTGGAATCCGCGGAACAGCAACTGAGTGCCGTCCAGGCCCAGCTCGCGGCGGCCGGGCAGGCCCACGACGTCGCGGACAAACAGCGCTCCGATCTACAGGGCCAGGTGGATCAGGCGAAGGCGGCGCTGGATACCGCCACCGCCAACCGCGACAGTGCGCAGGCCGATCTGCAGCAGACACAACAACGCGCCCAGGACGACAAGACGCAAGTTGCCAAACTGGCCGATACCCTGACCGAAGCTGCCACCGACCAGCACCAGGCGGAAGCTGCCTTACCTGGCATCGATCAGGCGATCGATGAGGCACATCAGAAACTACTCGGCGCGCAGAGCGACGCCGAGGCGGGAATGCAGGCGGCGCTGGTTACCGGCGCGGATTTGCAGACTCAGCTCGCGGCGATGCGGACCGGGCTCGAGCAGGCAATCCAGCAACGCGACGCCGCTCAGGAAAGGCTCGATACGCTGCAGAAGCAGATTACCGAGGCGAAGAGCGACGCCGAGCAAGCCGACAAGGCGCGCGACGCGGCACAGCAGGCGGCCGACAAGGCGAAAGACCAAGCCGCCGACACCCAGCGGCAGTTGACTGGGTTGCAGGCCAATGTAGAGGTCCGTAACAAGCAGGTGACTGACCTCGACGCCCAGGCCAAGCGGGCGCAGCAAGACGTTGCCGATTTGCAAAATAAGCTAACCGATACCAAAGCACAACTCGACCAGGCCACGCAGCAGCGCGACGCCACCCAACAGCAGCTCAAGTCGGCGGAGGATGAGCTCGGCACGGCGAAGCAAACGTTGGTTGGCACCACGGCCTCACAGACGGAGTTGGCGGCGCAGTTGCAGCAGATGCAGGGACAGAGCGCGGACCTGCAGAAGCAGCTGGCGGACGCAAAGGACGCGATCGCCAAGCTGGAAGAGCAGCGTAAACAGCTCGAGCAGGCGACCGCGGATGCTCAGGCCAAGCAGCAAGCCGCGGCCGCCGCCGCGGACCAGGCTAAGCAGCAGCAGGACGCCGCTACCAAGCAGGCCAGCGACGCGCAGGCTCAAGCCGACCAGGCGACCAAGGCGCAGCAAACCGCACAGGCCAACCTCGCCGAACTACAGAAGCAGGGGGACGACCTGCAGAAGCAAATTGCCGACAGCTCCGCGGCGCGCGACAAGGCGGCGACCGATCTGCAGGCGGCGCAGAAGCAGCTTTCCGAGGCACAGAGCCAGGCGGCGGAGGCGGTGCAGGCCGCTACCGTGCCCAACCTGCGCAACGATTTCGACAGCAAGGCCGCACAGGCGCTGTCAGGCAAGCCGGGCGTGACGATGGTGGGCGAACGATTGATCCTGCAAAGCGACACGCTGTTCGCCGCCGGCAGCACCACTGTCAGCGCCAGCGGAAAGCAGATGCTGCAGCAGATCAGTGACGCGCTGAAGGCGGCTACTACGTCGCTGCAGCCCGGCGCCGGCTGGATGCTGCAGGTTGGCGGCCACGCCGACAAGCAACCGGGGCGCATCCCCAACCGCGATCTATCAGCAGCGCGGGCCATAAGCGTGGTCAAGGCGCTGGAGGCGGCAGGCGTGCCGTCGGACCATCTGGTCGCGGCCGGCTTTGGCGACACCCAACCGATAGACACTGATAACACGCCGGCAGCATACGCAAAAAATCGCCGTGTGGAGTTTGAGATCACGCAACGCTAGTGGATAAGCTGACACTGGGGGCAGTTCCCTGTCGACTGGAAGCGACCTGTCCACCAGCACAACCCTCATGACCCAGAGCCTGATTAAAAAAAGTGCGAGAGGTCCTGGAGAAGTGCCCGGGCGTTGTCGAGAGTAATGTGACGAAAGACAATTAGCCGGGTCATAAGGAAGTCTCGCTCTACGTTTCTACAGGCCTCGTGACCTTTCTTTTCAACGGCAAGCCCGCACTGACCCGGAAGTCATCGTTCTGACGCTGAAGAGGACAGAATTATCTGACTTCCTCCTCGTGATCGTGCTCGCCACCACCGCTTGTCGCAATGATCGCATTCAACGGCTCATTTGTTGGCATTGCGGGGTAGTTAAATGCGGTGCGATTGACGCGGGTCCAGCCGAGGATTAGTGATAAAAGCCGATCGGCAGGCCAAGCGCTGCCCAAAGCAAAGTCGGCGTAAAGCCATTGGGAGAGAAACTATGCCGTTACGGCACCCTGACGAATTTACACATCACGAAGCGCAACTGGACGGTATCAGGATCCACTACGTGCGCGAAGGGCGCGGTCCACCGCTCATACTCATGCACGGTTGGCCCGGCTTCTGGTGGGAATGGTACAAGTGCATCGGAGCTCTAGCTGACGACTTCGACGTGATTGCTCCCGATATGCGCGGCTACGGCGATTCGGAGAAGCCGGACTTGCGCGATCTTTCCAAATACAACTTGAACGTGGTCACCGACGATCATGCCAAGTTGCTGCAGCACCTCGGCATCAAACAGGCCTACATGGTGGGGCACGACTATTCGGCCTTGATCATGCACAAGTTCGTCCGTCGGTATCGCGACATGACGATCAAAGGGCTCACCATCGACCCGATCGTTCCAGGGTTTGAGGAACGCTACCTGTCAGTCAGCCACTTTCCCGAGTTCCTGGTACTCGCAGTTTCACCAGCTCGACATGGCGGTGGACGTCGTGAGCTCGAGTCGGGCGGCGACGAAGGCGTATTTTAAGCACTTCCTCTCTCATTGGTCGTATAACAAGAACCTGATCACCAACGAGGAGCTGGAGATCTATACGGACAACTTCGTCAAGCCCGGCAATATACAAGGTGGTTTCAATTTCTATCGGGCGAATCTCTCGCTCACGAGCGCGCCTTGGACCGAACTGGACCGGACGATCTCGAACGTCCCCATGACGTTCCTGGCCGGGATGGGTGATACCGTCGTGCCGTCGATCTGGACGGACCAGGTGACCAACTGGTACAACAACTACACGATCGAGTACGTGCGGGATGGCGGGCACTTCCTGATGATGGAGAAGCCTGAGATCGTTGTTGATCGTATTCGCCGAATGAAGGCGTAGAACTCCTTGGCGGCGCACGTTAGCCTCGCCGTTCATGGCCCAGGGATCATGAATGGCGGGTTCTTGAATGTGTGAGCAAGCCCTGGCAGGCAAATGTCTCGGCGGCAGACTGACTTTGCTGTTGGCCACGGGCAGTCTAACCCAATTCCCTCCACTACGCATTGAACTGCCCTAAACGCGCAGGATTCTGCGGGCCTTCGGGCTCGGGTCATCGATTTGTGGTGCAAAAATGCTGCCCCCGGCCCACGGCGAGGCTATCAGCACACGCACCAGGTTATCGCAAACGGCCGCATAGCCACGACGGCCGGGCGGAGTGTGTCGGAACAGGTGGGCATCATCGCGCTGCAGTGGGGTGCCGGGTTGCTGCATGGTGCTAAGGAGGCGCAGTGGCGAAGATCGTATCGACCGTCCGGGCTAAGCTTTGCCGCCAGTGCGGCAGACGGACGCCGAAAACGTTGTGCAGGCGGGTGCAATCCAGCCGGGAGTTCGCAGGACGTTTCGCCGGGGTCGGCCAGTCGGCGGTGACGATAGGTTCGACCACTGGGACCTTGGCTCCATGGCGGGCTGCTTCTTCGAACGTGGCGACGGCGAGGCCGTGCCATGTGATTGCGCCGGTGCCCGCGGCGTGGAAAATCCCCTCATAGGCTGGGTCCCACCCGGTTTGGTCGATTCGGGCGATGATCGCCAGCACGGCTTCGGCGAGGTCTGCTGCGGTCGTCGGGCAGCCGTGCTGGTCGGCGACCACGGTCAGCCGGTCGCGGATCTTGCCGACGGCCAGCATGGTGCGCACGAAATTCTTGCCGGTGGCGGCATAGACCCAGGCTGTGCGCAGGATGATCGACTTTGCGCGGGATAGCCGGACGGCTTCCTCGCCGGCCAGCTTGCTGGCGCCATAGACGCCCTGTGGCGAGACCTGGTCGGTTTCGACGTAAGGGGTTGGCTTAGTGCCATCAAAGACATAGTCGGTGGAGACGTGGATCAGCGGGATATCCGCTTCGGCGCACAGGCGGCCCAGGATGGCGGGACCGGCGGCATTCGCGCGATAGGCGGCATCCGCGTCGCTCTCCGCTGCGTCGACGGCGGTGTATGCGGCGGCGTTGACTACAAGGCGGGGGGCCGTAGCGCGGAAGGTCGCCTCAATGGTGTCCGGACGGTCGAAATCAAAGACCGGGCGGCCGACTCGGAGGATGCCCTGCGCGTGAGTCAGCGCCGATGCAAGTTGGCCGGTACCGCCGGTGACGAGGACTGGGTGGTCCTGGGTCATGGTCGCGCGGGCCATCCACCACCGTCAGCCTCACACATCGAACAACACCGGTAGGTCGCGCAGTCGCGGAAGCGCCTTGTCCTTGTCCGACAGGATCACCTTATCGGCGGCGATCGGCCAGTTGATGCCAATATCCGGATCGTTCCAGATCGCCCCACGCTCCGCCGCCCGGTCGTAAGCGCCGGTGACCTTATAAATGACCTCTGTCTGCTCGGTCAGGGTGCAATAGGCGTGCAGGAACCCGACCGGTATCCAAATCTGCCTCCAGTTTTCCGCACTGATCTCCACGCCGACATACTTTCCGAAGGTCGGAGATCGGTGCCGGGCATCGACCGCTACATCGTAGATCGCACCCTTCACGCAGCGGACCAGCTTGCCCTGCGCATTTGGTCCGACCTGACAGTGCAGTCCACGCAACACGCCCGCTCCGTTCGACACCACGTGGTTGTCCTGAATGAACAGCCCGGAAACGCCGGCCTCGGCGAATTGCTCCTGCTTCCAGGTCTCCGAGAAAAACCCGCGCGGGTCTTTCAGCCGAACTGGAATGATCAGTTTTACGGCATCGATCTCGAGGGCTTCGACCCTCATGCCATTTCCCCTTCAGCCAGGTCCATCAGCACCCGGCCCAGATCGGTCTTCCCCAAACACGTGGCATGATCACGCAAGCGCTCCGCGTCGATAAAGCCCATGCGGAAGGCCACTTCCTCGGGGCAGCCCACCAGCATTCCGGTGCGTGACTGGATTGTCTGCACGAATGTCGCCGCCTGCAAAAGGCTGTCGGGGGTTCCCGCATCCAGCCAGGCGCAGCCGCGGGAGAGTTTCTCAACGTGCAGCGTGCCCATTTGGAGATAGACCCGATTGAGGTCCGTGATCTCCAGCTCGCCACGGGCGGATGGTCTGATCTGGGGCGCGATGTCGCTGACGTTCTTGTCATAGAAATACAGCCCGGTGATCGCCCAGTTGCTGGTCGGCGCGGCGGGCTTTTCGACCACGTCTATGGCGCGGCCGGCACGGTCGAATGCGACCACGCCGTAGCGTTCCGGATCGCGCACCTGGTAGGCGAAGACCGTCGCGCCGACCGGCCTCGCCGCGGCGGCGCGAATCACGGCAGAGAGATGATCAGCGTGGATCAGGTTGTCGCCGAGCGCCAGAGCACAGGCCTCGCCCTCGAGCCAGTCGCGTCCGATCAGGAAAGCCTGAGCGATGCCATCGGGCGTCGGTTGCTCAGCATATTCGAACCGAACGCCGAACCGGGAACCATCCCCCAACAGTCGGCGGAACTGCGGCAAGTCGGACGGGGTGGAAATCAGCATGATGTCCCGGATCCCCGCCAGCATCAGCGTGGACAGCGGGTAGTAAACCATCGGCTTGTCGTAGATCGGCAAAAGCTGTTTCGACGACGCGAGGGTCATCGGATGCAGGCGCGTGCCGGAACCGCCGGCCAGCAAGATGCCTTTCATGCGGCTTTTCCTTTATGCGCGTTTGTCGCTGGGTTTCCGGCGGTTGTGCCCAAACGCTGGCCGGCATATTTTGCGGCGCGCAGCGCCTCCCACCACACCCGGTTGTTGAGATACCAGTCGATTGTCCGGGCGAGCCCCCGCTCAAAGTCGTGCGGCGCTTTCCAGTCCAGGGCCTCTTCGCTGCGAGACGGGTCGATCTCGTAGCGGAAATCATGCCCGGGACGGTCGGTGACGAACCGGATCAGCCGATCCCGCGGGCCGGTTGGATCGGGCACGCGCGTGTCGAGGTGGGCGCAGATCCCCTTTACGACCTGTAAATTGGTGCGCGGCTGACGGCCGCCGATCGCATAGGTCTCGCCAGGAAGGCCGCGTTCAACGATGCGGATCAGGGCATCGGCGTGATCCTCGACAAACAGCCAGTCGCGCATGTTCGACCCGTCGGCGTACACCGGGAGTTCCTTGCCCTCCAGCGCGTTGAGGGTGACCAGTGGGATGAGTTTCTCGGGGAATTGCCAGGGGCCATAGTTATTGCAGGTGTTGGAGACGATCGTCGGCAGCTTATAGGTGTGGCTCCAGGCGCGGACCAGGTGGTCGGACGCGGCTTTGGTCGCCGAGTAGGGGCTGCGGGGATCGTACGGCGTCGTTTCGGTGAACGGTGGGTCATTATGTTCCAGCGCGCCGAACACCTCGTCAGTAGAAACGTGATGGAAGCGAAACGCGGCCTTCCGACCGGGCGTCAAGGCGCTGTGGTGCCGCCGCGCGGCTTCCAACAAGACGAACGTGCCGACGACGTTGGTTTGCACGAAGTCGGCCGGCCCGTCGATTGACCGGTCAACGTGGCTTTCCGCTGCCAGATGCATCACCGCGTCGGGGTCGTGGGTCGCGAAAACCTGCCGCATGACGGGGGCGTCGGCAATGTCGGCCTTCACCAGAATGTGGCGGTTGTGCCGAAGACCTTCCTCCAGCGCATCTTCCGAGGCGGCGTAGGTCATCTTGTCGACATTGATCACCACGTGGTCGGTGTGGCGCAGCAGATGTCGCACCACAGCGGAGCCGATAAATCCGCATCCGCCGGTTAACAGCAGCTTCATTGAGCAACGCACCCCTGTCGATTTCGTCAGATGCGGTAACATCAACCGCCGCGTTGCAGCAAATCTTTTAGCTTCCCACTCCCTTGAGAAACAGCGCGACCGACGCGTCGCGCCATGCCTGTATCTGATGCTCGTCGAGCATGGGTCCGAGGCCCAGGGCGCGACGTTGTGGCCCCGCCAAAACGAGGTGGAGGAACTGTTCCGCGGCGAAGCTTGTGTCTCGCGGCGGCAACGTCCCCTGGGCGATGGCGCGGTCCAGAACGGAGGCGATGCGTCGTGTACCCTCCGCCGAGCCGGCCTGACGCATCATCAGGGGAAGTTCCGGGAACCGGGCGCTTTCGGCGATCAGCAGCCGATTGAGTGCGATAGCCTCTGGTGTCAGCGCGATCGCCAAGATGCGTTCTGCCGCGTCCTTGAGCGCGGCCTCAAGGTCGTCAGTCTCGGCCCAGCCGCCGGCGTCGGAGAGCCACTTCGACATCAGACGTTCCAGCACCGCGTGGAAGAGAGGCGGCTTGCCGCTCCAGCGCGCATAGATCGTTCGTTTTGCAACGCGGCAGGCGCGCGCGATCGCCTCGATCGTCGTGTCGGCGTAACCATCGGCCAGGAAAGCGGCGGTGGCAGCGTCCAGGATCGTGATTTCGAGCAAGGCAGCCGCCTCGGCGGTTGGGCGGCCCCCCGATCGGCGTCCGGCCCGACGAATCACGCGATTAGTAGCCCCAATGGTGCGGGTGTCCATAGTACGGTCCCCAGGCGGGTTCGATGACGCAGCCCGACAACAGGATCGCCAGGCAGACGGCTCCGGCGACGCGGATCAGATGCTTGGGATGAAACATGGAGGGACTCCGGGTTGTTTAGACAAAACGGAGATGGTGTGCGAAAAACGAAACGCAACGGGTGCGATGCAATACGAAGTGTAACCTCCATGATGGTCGCGCTTTACGCGCTTGCGGGCGCCCGGCGTGGTCCGGCTACTCAAGTGCCCGGCGAAAGACCCTGGTCGTGAGAGATGGACGGTAGCGAGGGGACAGGTTCGACTTGCTCCGGAACAAGCGGTGACTTGAGGCAGGTGCCGATCGCGAAATGGAACCTGTAGGTTGGGGAGCGGCCTAATGGCCACGAACGATTGGGTGTGGGCAGAAACGCGCAATGGCGACTACCATTTTGGCCGATTATACCAGGAAGTTAAACTCCAAGCGGCTGGATATGACTGGAAAGCGGGAGACAATAGAAGTAATGGAGGAACGTTAGTGACGCCAAACCTCTCAACGGATTTGCAGCCGTCAGCACCTTCATCGTCGCCAGGAACGCCCGCGCGTCGTTGATGGGAAGGGTCGGCGCGCTCTGCAGCGAAAAGTCCTGACGCAGGCTACCATCCGCCGGAACCTTCGTGCCACCCCTCGTCAAATCGACGAAGAACGACAGAGAGCGCACGTCCGGCTTCTGGTCGGAGTTCACCTGCGGATCTGAATTGCCAAAGCGGACCGTTGCGGGATAGGTGCCGGGCTTGCCGAAGATGCCTCGGGCGAGGCGCGCCGCAAGCACAGGATCGCCCCCGGCTGTCACGTCAAGGACTCCGAACCGCGCCCGAGCACAAACACCCTTCGCATGGGTCCCACGGCAGAGCGGCCGGCGCTGCTCGGCGGCAGCGCTAGCCTGCATGGTCAGGACGTGGCCGACGATCTCCTCGGCATACTCCCGTTCCGCTTCGAGGTACCGTTCGGCGTCGCTGGTGGTCACGCCAAAGAACTTGGTAAGGAAAAGCACTGGCCCTATCCCAGGCTGGAAACGAACTTGATCGCCGTGATGCTCGGCAGGAAACAGTATGCGGCGGCCTTCGTTGTCACGAAGGTCGTCAGTCCGGTCAGCTTGATGGGTGGTGCACCGTCAGGCTGCGGGATCACAAAAACGCTCTCTGCCGGATCCTGTGTGCCGATCATCGGATCCTTCGACTTGGGATGCAGACGGACCGCCCCGGCAAATTCGCTGTCGTTTACCCACTGGCTCAGCACGAACTCGTATTGGTTTTCGATGTTCGAGTTGATGAAGTAACCCAGCAAGCCACGTTCGACGACGTCATACGGCTGAGGATCGTAGACCGGTCCATACGGCATCCCGCGGCGAATCAGCCGATGGGTGTTGTTGCTGCCCCCCGGACGACCTTGCCCCGCAACCGGCTGTCCTCGCGGGTTGATCCGGCGCATATGCGCACCGATCGGGCAACGGACACCTCTCGGTCGCCCCCGCCGTCGGCGCTAACGTAGTCGTAGTCGTTCCGCTGCTCGGGGTGATCCCCCCTGCATGACTGTCAGTGTCGGGCGACAGCATGAGCGGCACGCCGTTGCGCCAGCGTCCACACATTTTGCGCTAGCAGTTCGGGATCGATCTTGGTCCCGATTTGACTGCAGAAATCTTCAAAGCCAACGACTCCGTCTCGCCATCTTGAACACGCGAAACTGCCGTTGAGACCAAGCCCGTGTGGCTCCGCGCCCGAAATCAGATTTTCCGCATCGGCCGAGAGATCAAACAGCCAGGGCTCGCATGCCTTCTGATGGATCGGGTGGATACGGCCCGTAGGCTTGACCCGCGTTGTCTATTAATCTGTCCGTTGCCGCCGTTTGAAGGGCGCCCGAGGTTCTCAAAAATCCAAATCGGCGTAGTGCGGTGGCGGGGTGGTTCCTGAGATCCGGTCCGCCAGAACGCCTCGGAAACTCGGCCGCGACTTCATCCGAGCGTACCAGTCCTTGGCGGGGGGAGAGAGCGACCAGTCCAGTTCGCCGATGAAATCCAACGTCGAAAGATGCGCGGCGGCAGCGAAATCCGCCAGCGACAAGACACTTCCGGCCAGCCATTTCCTTGTTTCGGCTAGCCAACTAATGTAATCTAGATGGTAGCGCACCGCGATATAGCCAGTGCGGATCGCTGCCGGATCGGGCAGGCCGCGTCGGGTCAGCCGCCGAAGGTGCTTCTCACCGTATAAATTTTGTGTGACTTCCGCGGCGAACTTCCCATCGAACCACGTCGCAAGCCGTCGGATCTCGATTCGCTCGGCCAGGGTGCGGCCCATCAGGCTGCTTTCGGGATAGGCCTCGTCCAAGTATTCACAGATCACCCCGGAGTCTGGCACCACCAGACCATTGTCCTCGACGAGCGTCGGTACAGTGCCGGCGGGATTGAGTTCCAGATATTCGGGACGCCGTTCCCACACTTTTTCCAGACGGAGTTCGAACGGTAACCGCTTCTCCGCCAAGACGAGGCGGACTTTGCGGGCATAGGGCGACAGCGGCATATGATACAGAACACGCATTGCCGGATGTTATTGCATCTGGCAACGCGCTGCGCAAAGCATCGAATGCGTGAATTCAGACTAGACTCTGTCGATTCAACAATTTTTGCTGTATCAACATGATTTCGGAGGCACTCGGAGCTACGAGGCGTCGATTAATGTTTGCTCCGCCGACTGGTGCTGCGATGGCCGAGACACGCCCGGCCATGACGACGAGGGATTGTCATACTCTAGGCAAAACGATATTGTTCGCTGCCGTTCAGTTTTCGATGTGAACGTATTCGAAGTCGCCCGGCATATTGTCGATCCCGTGCCGTGGCGGGGCAATCCAACCCGCGTAAATGCCCGGCTGGCGCGACGGTGCGCATCAGGCTGTTGATGAATACATTGTCGTCGGTCGAAGGCAGCATCGATCCGGCGCGGGCGCGCCAGTCCTCGCTGCTGAGAATATTGCCTTCGGTGTCGGTGTGAATGGTGCTGAATTCGCCGATGCGGCGGTTGAAGGCGACATGCGGCAGAGTGATGCGGAACGCGGTTTCCGTTCGTTCGAGGACGCGATTCCAGCGAACCACGCCATTCGCGGCATCCTCCACGTAGTCGTCGCGGAGCCGCATGTTCAGCGCGGACAGTGCGGGGACGTCCTCCCGAACGATGCGGCCATCGCGTGGACGCAGCACGGGATAGACCGCGGACGTCAACCGATGATCGTCTTCGAGTTTGTCCTCGCGATACCGCCCCTTGAGCCCCGCATTGAACGAGTTGGCGGCATTGGTGCTGATCTCGTTGCCGAAAAGGTCGAGCGTCAGTGAGAAATGCAGGTTGGCTTTCTTTTGGATGGTCGGCAGGTCGATGACGCCGAGGCTGCGGACGCGATCGATGTCATACGGATCGTCGATACCGGCTTCCTTCATCGCCTCGGCGGTACGCTGGATAACGCGCGTCACGCCCGTCTCGCCGACGAACATGTGGTGCGCCTCCTCCGTCAGCATGAAGCGACAGGTGCGCGACAGCGGGTCGAAACCGGATTGCGCCAGCGCGGCGAGTTGCATCTTGCCGTCGCGGTCGGTGAAGAAGGTGAACATGAAAAAGGACAGCCAGTCGGGAGTCTGTTCGTTGAACGCACCGAGCATTCGGGGGGTGTCCTGGTGGCCGGAGCGGCGGCGGAGTAGGTCCTCGGCTTCTTCGCGGCCATCTCGGCCGAAATATTTCTGCAGCAGATAGACCATTGCCCAGAGGTGTCGGCCTTCCTCGACGTTGACCTGGAACAGGTTGCGCATGTCGTAGAGCGACGGTGCCGTGGCGCCGAGGTGACGCTGCTGCTCCACCGAAGCGGGTTCGGTGTCGCCCTGGATGACCAGCAGGCGGCGCAGCATTGCGCGATATTCGCCCGGAACTTCCTGCCAGGCCGGCTCGCCCTTATGCGCACCGAAAGGAATGGTGCGGCCTTCGACGGCGGGAGCGAGCAGAATGCCCCAGCGATATTCCGGCATTTTGACGAAGCCGAACTTCGCCCAGCCCTCGCTGCCGACGCCGACCGCGGTGCGCAGGTACACGGGGGCGTTCTGAAAGCCTTCCGGCCCCATCGACTTCCACCAGTCGATGTAGCCGGGATGCCAGGTTTCCAGCGCCTTGCGGACACGAAGATCATCGGCGAGGCCGACATTGTTCGGGATCAGGCCGTCATAGTCGATCTGGCTGCCGTCGGGCATGTCGAGAACTCCTTTCAGACGCGTTCGCGAGAGAAGTCCGGCCGCACACCGGACCCGTAGCGTTTCAACGATCCGGCCTCGCCCACCGCGTTGGGCCGCTGGAAGATCCAGTTCTGCCAGGCGGTCAGGCGCCCGAAGATGCGGGTTTCCATCGTTTCGGGGCCAACGAAGCGAAGATTGGCCTCCAGACCGG
The DNA here is from genome assembly GCA_963832865.1 of uncultured Pseudomonadota bacterium. GTDB lineage: Bacteria > Pseudomonadota > Alphaproteobacteria > Acetobacterales > Acetobacteraceae > Rhodopila. The sequence goes on along the minus strand of CAWHWH010000031.1, from coordinate 206,711 downwards.
TCAGCGCGTCTGGGGAAAATGAGGCCCGTTCCTCCAGGATCAGGCGGACCTCGTCGTCCCAGTCGGTGTCGTCGTAGGCGAAGGTGACCAGACCCTGTTGTTCCGCGGTTTCGGCGTCCAGCGTTGACCCGATCAGTCCAGCGGCGGCTTCGAGGGTCTCCGGCTCGCCGTAGAAACGGTTGGCGAGACGGGAGAGGCCGTTGCCCATGGGGTAGGCACTGAAATTCAGTGCAGACAGATGCAGCGTGGCGGGGCCACGATTGTCGCCGGCCACGGCGCCGGAGAACATCACCGAGCGGTCGGCGGCGAAGACGATTTCAGCGAGGGTGCCGGCGAAGCAGCTTGCTGGCTCGATCAGGGTGATAAGGCTGCGTGCCATCATATCGACGCGCTTCAGCACACGCTTCAGCAGCAGGCGGATTTCGCGGACCAGCCAGTCGGATTGGTATTGCTCCAGCAGGGAGTCGGCGGCGAGCACTTCGGCGGGATCGCCAGCCGATCGGAACACCAGCATGCCGATGGACGGCTCGTTCAGGCGCAGATGCAGCAGCGCGTCGTCCAGTTGGCGCGCCATCGCCAGTGGCCAGAAGTCCGCGCCGCTGTCCTGGATGCCGCGCAGATCGGACGGCAGCCCGGCTGGCCCCCGGATGGTGATGTTGGCGGCGCGGGCGGCGCGGTCCAGGCTAACTTGGACATGCGGGTAGTTGATCGAATCCTCTCTGATCAGGCGGTCCAGGGAGTGAGCGTGATGCCCCGAGCGCCGTCCCGGCCGGACCGGGCCGCGAACTCGAGGGCGCGTTCCCGCACCTTTGCCTCCCAGGAGGAGGGTGGGACGACCTCGTCCACCAGACGCCATTCGACGGCACGTTTGCCTCGCACACCCTCCTCGGCGGTGCAGAAGATGTCGGCGCGGTCGCGGCGGACGCGGCGCTTGTCGGTCAGCCGGGTGAGGCCGCCGGTGCCGGGGAGCACCGCCAAGAGCGGCAGTTCCGGCAGAGAAACGGAGGAGCGGCGGTCGTCGATCAGCATGATGTAGTCGGCGGTCACGGCGAGCTCATAGCCGCCCCCGGCCGCGCTGCCGGCGATCGCGGCCAGGTAGGTCTGGCCAGAGTTTTCGCTGGCGTCCTCGATGGACAGTCTGGTTTCGTTGGTGAATTTGCAGAAATTGACCTTATGGCCGTGCGAGGCCTTGCCGAGCATGCGGATATTGGCGCCGGCACAGAACACACCTTCCTTGGCCGAACGCAGGATGACGCCTTTGACCTCGGGATGCTCGAAGCGTAGCCGCTGAACGGCGTCAGCGAGCTCGATATCGACGCTGAGGTCGTAGGAATTAAGTTTAAGCTCGTATTCGTCCGACAGGCCGCCCCCCGGATCGACGTCCATGGCCAATGTGGCGACCGGGCCGTCGAACGACAGTTTCCAATGGCGGTAACGGGTCGGGTCGGTCTGGAAATCGATCACGTGAGGAAACCCCGCTTCAGGTCGGCGATGAAATCGGAGACGGCGGCCAGGGTGGCGTCCTTGGCCTCCAGGTGCGGTGAGTGCTTCGCACCGGGGATCAGGCGCGTTTTGATCGGAACCCTCACGTTGGCGGCGAAAACCCTCAGTTGGTCCTCGGTCCCGTAGGGATCGTCGGCGCCCTGTAGTGCCAGGATAGGCGCTTGAATGGCGGGGAGGAAGCCGGTGATGTCGAAGGCGCGGAACCTCGGGTCCAGCCAGGCGTCGTTCCATCCCCGGAACGCGGCTTCGACATCGCGGTGGTAGCGGGAGAGGCGTTGGCGCAGGTCGCCTGTCTCGTACGATGCCGCGATCTGGCGGATGCTGGCGATGTTGAGGTCTTCGACGAAGAAATGCGCGGCGATGGTAACCAGGCCGAGGAGCGTTGTCCCGGCGTGACCGGGTGCGCCTGGTCCTTCCTGCGGGGATGGCCGGGGCATGGCCGGGAACGACGATATCGGCGTCCCGGCATATATCGCTGCGATGGACCCGCCGTCCGAGTGACCGATCAGCACCGCGTGCCGGATCCCGGCGCCGCGCAGCACCTCGGGCAACACTTCGTGGGCTTCGTGATGCATGTAGGTCATTGGGCGAGGCAGGGGCGTCGTGTCCGAATATCCGTACCCGAAGCGCGAGTAGGCAAACACGCCCCAGCCGGTTGCCTCGGCCAGACGGCCGGGGACATCGCGCCACAGGGCGACGCTGCCGAGGCCCTCGTGCAGCAGCACCAGCGTCGGCGCCTCGGCTGGACCTGGCCCCCACCAACCGGTTTCCAAGCACCCGCCGCTAACCTGAAGCGTCCCCGCCCGCATCACACCTCCCGCAGCCGAAAGCGCTGAATCTTGCCGGTCGCGGTCTTTGGCAGGCTGTCCACGAACTCGATCCAACGAGGGTATTTCCACACCCCGATCCGCTCCTTCACATGTGCCTGCAACTCGCTAACAAGCGCATCCGTGCCGCTTCCGGTTTCGCGCAAAATTACGAACGCCTTGGGCTTGACCAGGCTGTCCCGGTCCGCCCGGCCGATCACCGCCGCCTCCAGGACGGCCGAGTGGGAGATCAGAGCCTCCTCGACCTCAAAGGGTGAGACCCAGACGCCGCCAACTTTCAGCATCTCGTCGCTGCGGCCCTGGAAGCGGAAATAGCCTTCCGCGTCGCGGGTGTAGGTGTCGCCGGTGTAGGTCCAATCGCCCTGGAAGGTGCGGCGGCTCTTGGCGCGCTGGTTCCAGTAGCCGTCGGCGGCACTGTCGCCGCGTACCACGAGTTCGCCGGCTTCGCCGTGCGGCACCGGACGATCGTGTTCGTCGACAACGCGCGCCTCATACCCCGGCACCGGCTTTCCACTGGTGCCGTAGCGAATATCGTCCGCACGGTTGCTGATAAAGATGTGCAGCATTTCGGTGGAACCGATCCCGTCGAGGATATCGACCCCGACGATCGACTTCCACCGGCTGCCGATATCCGCGGGCAACGCCTCGCCGGCTGAGATGCACCGGCGCAGGCGCTGCGAGCCGGCACCCGGCATAATGTAGGGATTGGCGAGCAGCCCCGCGTACAGGGTCGGGATGCCGCCGAACAGGGTCGGGTTGTGCGTGCGCATCATTTCCAGCACGGCCTCGGGCGTCGGCCGATCCGGCAGGAACACCGTCGTTGCGCCAACCGATTGGGGAAACGTCAGGCTGTTACCAAGCCCGTAGGCGTGAAAGGCCTTTGCAGCGGAGAACATGACGTCGTCGGGGCGGACCTCCAGCACGCGGGCGCCGTAGGTCTCGGCGGTGAAGCGCAGGCTGGAATGGACATGACGCACGCCTTTCGGCGCCCCGGTCGATCCTGATGAATAGAGCCAGAACGCGACCTCATCCGGTGAGGCGGCTACTGCGGGCGTGGCCGGATCGCCGTTGGCCAGGAACGCCTGGAATCCGGTCCAGTTGCCGTTCGCGAGCGTGGGCTGCCGTGACCCGTCGGGTTCGGAGACGATCACGTGGTGCGGGGCATCGGCAGGCAAAGATGCGGTTAGGCCGGCGGATATCACCACCCCTGCCGCCCGACTATCTTGCAGGATGTAGGCGACGGTTTTCGGGGTGAGAAGGGTGTTGATCGGAACCGGCACGACGCCGGCGCGCAAGGCGCCCCAGAACGCGATCGGGAAGTCGATCGTGTCTTGCAACAGCAGCAAGATACGGCGCTCGCGGCCGATGCCCGCGATCTGGAGGGCGCCGGCGAACTGTCGCGTGGCTGTGTCGAGCGCGGCGTAGGTCAGAGAGCGCCATGGGTCCTGGAAGGCCACGCGCGCGCCGCCGCCATCTCTGGTATGGCGGTCAACGAACCAATCGACGGCGTTGCCCTGTGTCATTTGCTTTCGCCGCTCCGGATTCCCCGGGTGCTCTGAACCCCGGTCGAACGCAGAATGTTGCACGCGCAGCGGTGGCGTGGAAGACGTTTCACCCACCGGCAATGACCGTGCAATTTTGCGATAGGCGGCCTCCCAGAGGACGTTTTGGCTACTACGAAAACCTGAACGTCAACAATTCAGCCGATCTTCACTCCACTTCTCGGATGACAGTGCTCGGGATTTTTTGCAAGAAAATTACGGCTACAGTTTTTTCTGCTGGATAATCTTGAAAATTACGAGCGGTGTCACTTAACGCGCTATCCGTAGACGAGGCGATGGCAGCTCCAGAGTGCTCCGACGGTACGGTCAATCGGGTTTTCTATTAGTGTACCTGCGCGCGTTTTTCAGAGATACGTAATCAGAGATACGTAAGTTGAAATAAGCTGACCGTCGAAGGTAACTGGCGCGCTAACCTTGGGAAAGGAGCTAGACACTGGCAGCGTCCAGCCCGCAATATTGCGCGCGCCCCCCTGACGGCTTAGGCGGCCCCTGCATGCTGTGCGCCGGCCCGGTCTTGCGTAAGCGCCAGGATATCCGCCGCCATCTTCGACAGCGGCCGCTCCACCTCGACCGCACCCAGAAGCCGAGCTGCCTTGGGCATGCCGTAGATGACGCAGCTAGCCTCGTCCTGACCGCGCGTCCGCGCCCCCGCGCGCCGCATCTCCAGCAATCCCGCCGCGCCATCTTGCCCCATGCCAGTCAGGATCACGCCAATCGCGTTTTTCCCCGCCGCCGCCGCCACCGAGGTGAACAGCACGTCCACCGACGGCCGGTGCCCTGATACCAGCGGCCCATCGTGCAGCCGACAGGCGTAATGCGCTCCCGACCGCGCGAGTTCCAGATGTCGACCCCCATTGGCGATGTAAATTTGCCCGGGCATGATGCGCTGGCCGTCGGTGGCCTCGAATACCGGCATGGCGCAGCGTTCGTTCAGTCGCCGAGCAAAGGAGGTCGTGAAGCCGGGCGGCATATGTTGCGTGACCAGGATCGCCGGTGCGTTCGACGGCATCGCAGTCAGCAATTGCTGCAACGCCTCGACCCCGCCGGTGGAGGCACCGACCGCCACGATCCAACCGGCGGTGGAAAATTGCGGGTCGAACGCCAGCGGTTTGCTTGTGCCTGTTTCCCTGGCTCGCATCCCCGGTCGGCTGGACGCGGCAACCAGTACCTTTGCGACCAGTTCGTCGCGTAACGCCGTCATCCCGACACGCAGATTGATCAACGGCTTGGCGACGCAATCGACGGCGCCAAGCTCCATCGCCCGCACCCCCGCGTCGGCGCCTTTTTGCGTCAGTGTGGAGACCACAACGACCGGCATCGGCCGCAACGCCATCAACTTCTCCAGAAAGCTGAGCCCGTCCATCCGCGGCATTTCTATATCTAGTGTTAGGACATCGGGATTGAGGGCCTTGATCTGCTCGCGCGCAACGTATGGGTCCGAGGCGCTGCCCACGACCTGGAGTCGTTCGTCGCTGCTGATCAATTCGCCGAGCAACTGACGCATCAGCGCGGAGTCATCGACGACAAGAACCTTGACCGGCATCATCTATCCTTATTGAAACAGTTCGATCGAACCAGCGACCGGTTCGTTCTCGAAACGAGAGATGTAGCCCAGTTCAAGCCTCGCGACGGTGGGCTCGGCGCGCGGCATCTCCAGCATGCGGACTAACCCACTGAGTGGATAATAAAGAATTCGTCGCGCATGGGCGCCGCGCAGATCGGCGGCGGCGATGGGCAGACCTTCCGCTCGCAGATACGTCTCGACGAAGGCAGCGTTGCGCAGACCGATTTCGGCGCAGTTGGCGATGATGCTGGCGCCTCCAAAGACCTTGATTTCCAGGTTCTGCCGGCTCCCGCCCCGGATAAGGATATCGTTGATCAGCCGCTCCATGGCAAAATTGCCGAAGCGCAGGCTCGCCGAGGCGATCCCCCAAACACCGTCGTCGCTCTGGGGCAGCATGAAGTGGTTCATGCCGCCGATCTTCGCCGAGGGGTCGCGAATGCAGGCCGCCACGCAGGAGCCCAGGACGGTGACGAGCACTTCGCCATCCTCGCTTGTGACATAGTGGCCGCCCGGATTGATGCGGATCCGCGTCTCCTGGCCGGCTTGACCGGGATGGCGGGTGAAGGATTCGTCCACCGCTGAACGCGCGCTCATCGCATCTTCCGATAGACCGTCCGGCCAAGGTGGCGAAAGCGATCGGATACGCGATAGAGACTTTCGGAGTGCCCAATGAACAGCCAGCCCGCGGGGTTGAGGAGGTCGGCGTAGCGGTCGACCAATGTGCGCTGCGTGTCCTTGTCGAAATAGATGACCACGTTGCGGCAGAAGATCACGTCGAACTTGCCGCGCATCGGCCACGATTCCAGCAGATTGAGCGGTTTGAAGCGGATGATTTGCTTCAGTGCCGGCGCCATTTCCACCGTGTCGTCACCGACGGATCGGACGAAGCGCTGGCGCATTTCCGGCGGAACGGGCGCCACCTTCTTCGCTTCATACACACCCGCCCTACCAGTCGCGATCATGTTGGTATCGACGTCGGTGGCCAGGATCAGAGCGTCCCAATTCTCCTTGGCCGGAAGCGCCCGGACCACTGTCATCGCAATCGTATACGGCTCCTCGCCCGAGGAGCATCCGGCCGACCAAATCCGCAGGCGGCGGCCTTGATGGGGGGATCTGGCCAGCTCCGGAATTACATCTTTCGCCAGCGTCTCGAAATGGTGCGCCTCGCGAAAGAAGCCGGTCAGGTTGGTGGTGATCGCGTTGATCATCGCCAAGTGCTCGGCCTCGGTGTCCGGACCGTCCAGCAGCGCCAGATACGCCTTGAAGCTGGAACACCCGAGGGAGCGAAGACGACGCGCGAGGCGGCTGTAGACCAGGTTCCGTTTGGCAGTGCTCAACACGATGCCGGCTCGGTCCCGGACCTTTCGGGCGATCGCCTGGAAGTCGTCGTCCGTGAAGGCGAACTCCCGGCCGGGATCGTCCTGGCCGGAAATCGAAGCGGTCACCGCGTCACGCCCCATCGGTCGTCTCCGCGCAGTCGGATCAGAACTCCTTCCAGTCCTCTTCGCCGCCGCCCGCCGTCGCCACGGGCTTTTGCTGTGCCGGCGCCTTCTTCGCGGCGGGCTTCACCGGCTGCGACGTGGCCTTGACCGGATGGGCAGCGGCTGGGGCGCTTCGCGCAATGGGCGTGGGCCGTGCCGTCGGCAGCGGAGCCGCGGCAGCCGAACCGATCTTGAACGCGGCGACAATGTTGGACAGCTCTTCCGTCTGTTCCTCCATCGACTTGGCGGCGGCGGCGGCCTCTTCCACCAGTGCGGCGTTCTGCTGGGTGATCTTGTCCATCTGCGACACCGCCGTGTTGACCTGGTCGATGCCGTTGCTCTGCTCCCGCGAGGCGGCCGAAATCTCCGCCATGATGTCGGTGACGCGCTTCACCGAAACCACGATCTCCTCCATCGTTTGCCCCGCGCTGGCGACCAGCTTCGACCCGGTCTCGACCTTCGCGCCGGAGTCGGAAATCAGCGCCTTGATCTCCTTTGCCGCATTGGCGCTGCGTTGCGCCAGGTTGCGGACCTCGGCGGCGACCACCGCGAAGCCGCGTCCCTGCTCGCCGGCCCGGGCCGCTTCCACCGCGGCATTGAGCGCCAGGATATTGGTCTGAAAGGCGATCTCGTCGATGACCCCGATGATGTCGGAAATCTTGCGGCTGGAGGCGGTGATGTCGTCCATCGTGCGCACCACCTGGGTGACCACGCCGCCGCCCTTGACCGCGACTTCGGACGCCGTGCTGGCGAGTTTGTTGGCCTGTTGCGCGTTGTCGGCGTTCTGCCGCACCGTCGATGTCAGTTCTTCCAGGCTGGCAGCGGTTTCCTCCAGGCTGGAGGCCTGCTCTTCCGTGCGCTGCGACAGGTCGGTGTTGCCCATCGCGATTTCCCGCGCGCCGGAGGAGATCGTGCCGGTGGCCTCCATGACCGCTCCGATCATCCCCACCATTGTATCGAGCAGCCCGTTCACGCCGCCGCACAATGCGTGGATATCGCCAGTCATGCCCTCAAGTGGAACGCGGCCCGTCAGATCGTTGCTTTTCGCTGCAGTGACGACCGTCTGAACCTGCTGCACCGCGTGGCGGAGTGCCTCGGCGGCGTGCACCTGCGCGGTAACATCCGTGGCGTACTTCACGACCTTGAAGGGCTTGCCGTTCAGGTCGAAAATCGGGTTGTAGCTGGCCTGCAGCCAGACCTCCCGGCCGCCCTTGGCGATACGCTTGTATTGTCCGGCGTCGTATTCCCCGCGCCCGAGCTTTTCCCAAAACGCGCGGTAATCGGGGGTTCCGGTAAACGCCGGTTCGACGAAGATGCTGTGGTGACGGCCCAGGACCTCAGGCAACGTGTACCCGACGGTGTTGAGGAAGTTTTCGTTGGCGGTGATTACTTTTCCGTCCAGCCCGAATTCGATCACCGCCTGCGCCTTGCCGATGGCCGCAAGCTGACCCTCGAAATTGGCGGTGGCCATCTTTTGATCGGTTATGTCGGTGGCATATTTTACCACCTTGAACGGCTTGCCGCTCAGATCGAAGATAGGGTTGTAACTGGCCTGCAGCCAGACCTCGCGGCCGCCTTTGCCGATCCGCTTGTAGTGACCGGCGTCGTGTTCCCCGCGGCCAAGTTTGTCCCAGAACAGCCGATAGTCCGGGCTGATCCGGAACGCGGGATCTACGAACATGCTGTGATGCTGACCGCGAATTTCTTCCAGCGTGTAACCAAGCGTGGTCAGGAAGTTATTGTTCGCGGTCAGGACCTTGCCATCCAGCCCGAATTCGATGACCGCCTGTGCCTTGCCGATCGCCGCGAGCTGACCCTCGAAGTTGGCCGTGGACATCTTCTGTTCAGTGATGTCGGTGGCATATTTCACCACCTTGAACGGCTTGCCGCTCAGATCGAAAATCGGATTGTAGCTAGCCTGGATCCAAACCTCGCGGCCACCTTTGCCGATCCGCTTATACTGCCCGGCATCGAACTCGCCGCGGCCAAGCTTGTCCCAGAACAGACGATAGTCCGGGCTGGCCCGGAAGACCGGATCGACGAACAGGCTGTGATGCTGACCGCGGATTTCCTCCAACGTATAGCCAAGCGCGGTGAGGAAGTTTTCATTCGCGAACAGGACTTTTCCGTCCATCCCGAACTCGATCACTGCCTGCGCCTTGCCGATCGCCGCAAGCTGGCCCTCGAAGTTTGCCGTAGCCAGCTTCTGTTCGGTGATGTTGGTGGCATATTTGACCACCTTGAATGGTTTGCCGTTCATGTCGAGGATCGGGTTGTAACTGGCCTGCAACCAGACCTCGCGGCCACCCTTGCCGATCCGCTTGTACTGGCCCGCATCGAATTCCCCGCGGCCGAGCTTGTCCCAGAACAGGCGATATTCCGGACTGGTCCGATGAGCGGGATCGACGAACATGCTGTGATGCTGGCCCCGGATTTCCTCCAACGTATAACCAAGCGTGGCGAGGAAGTTTTCGTTCGCCGTCAGGATTTTCCCATCGGTCCCGAACTCGATCACCGCCTGCGCCTTGCCGATGGCCGCGAGTTGGCCCTCGAAATTGGCTGTGGCCAACTTCTGTTCGGTGATGTCGGTGGCATATTTCACTACCTTGAACGGCTTGCCGCTGGCGTCGAAAATCGGGTTGTAGCTGGCCTGCAACCAGACCTCGCGACCGCCCTTGGCAAGCCGCTTGTAGTGGCCCGCGTCGAAATCCCCGCGGCCGAGCTTGTCCCAGAACAGGCGATATTCAGGGCTGCTCCGGTAAGCGGGATCGACAAACATGCTGTGATGTTGGCCGCGGATCTCCTCAAGTGCATATCCGAGCGTGGTCAGGAAGTTTTCGTTCGCGGTCAGAACCTTGCCATCCAGGCTGAATTCGATCACGGCCTGGACCTTGGCGATCGCCGCGAGCTGGCCCTGGAAATTGGCCATGACCAGCTTCTGCTCGGTGACGTCGGTGATGTAACCCACGACCTTAAAAGGCTTGCCGTTTTGATCGAGAATCGGGGTGTAGATGGCTTGGCTCCAGAACTCGCGCCCGCCCTTGGCGATTCGTTTGTGCGCGCTGACGATGGTTTCCCCGCGGTTCAGCTTTTCCCAGAACAGGCGATACTCGGGAGTGGCCCGCTCGGGTGGGTCAACGAACATGCTGTGGTGCTGGCCGCGGACTTCCTCCAAGGCGTAGCCGACCCCGGCCAGAAAATTCTTGTTCGCGGTCAGGATTTTCCCGTCCATACCGAGTTCGATCACCGACTGTACCTGGTCGATCGCGCTGAGCTGGCCCTCGTTCCGTGCGATTTCGGTTTCGTCGGTGGCGACACCGAACAGGCGCGCGACCTTGCCGTCGTCGCCGGTGACCGGCATGAAGGTGATCCGCAGCTCCAGCGCGCCGTTGTCCCGCGTCACATGCTGCAGCCGCGCCGACGCCGGTTCGCTGCGCGACAGCCGGTCCTGCAGTTGCCGAAACACCGGTCCCGCGCGTTCTGCCTCGGTTAGCAACGCGGTGTATGGCTGGCCCAGGATCGCATCGGATGTCGTGCCCAGTAGCGCAACAAAGAGGGCGTTCGCGTCCAAGACCCTGCAATCGAGCCCAAGTTCCACCAGCGCCTGAGCGCGATCGAGCGCGACCATGCGCCCTTCCATCTCCCGCACGACCCCCCGCCGGTCACGGCCTATTCGCCGCGAAGCGAAGGTCAGGTTGGAAAGGCCAGAGCCGGCAAGCGATGAATTGGTAAAACCGAAAAACATTTTTATCTCCGTGGGGGAGGCTGGTGGGGTTGCGTTAGTGGGTGCGAGCGCCGGCGCCGCCGGGCTCGACCGGTCCGATCAGGCCGTCGAGCGACACCAGTGTGACCATGCGGTCATCGAGGGCGACCAGGCCGTCGAGGAAACTGTCCTCGGCCGGCAGATCGTCCAACCGGGGTACTGGCCGGATGGTGCTCGGTTCGACAGTAATAATGTCGGACACGGCATCGACCAGCAGCCCGGTCGTTCGAGTGTCCGTAATGACGATGATCACCACGTGCATGCGCGTGGGGATTGTGGTACCCATACCGAAGCGGGCACGCAGATCCAGGATCGGCACGATGATGCCGCGCAGGTTGATCACGCCCCGCACATAGGATGGCGCCTGAGGCAGCGCGGTCGTGTCGGTCCAGCCCTTTATTTCCCGCACCCGCATGATGTCGACCCCGTACTCCTGGGCGTCGAGCGTGAAGGTGATGAATTGCCTTGGGTTGTCGGCGACGGCTTGTGGCCCCCCCGGCATGGTCTGCATGGTCCCCGGCGTGAGATCGTTCATGGTGCTAGTCCCTGAGGCATCAGTGAAGTTCAGCGGAATGGGCGACCCGCCTGTCGGCCGGGCGGACGAAGGAAGCAGCGACCCGCAGTCGGCTGACATCGAGGATCAGCGCCACACGTCCATCGCCCAGCACGGTGGCGCCCCCAATGCCGTCGACCGGTCCGTAGTTCGCCTCGAGGCTCTTCACCACCACCTGCTGCTGGCCCAAGAGATCATCGACCACGAGGCCGATACGGTGGGCGCCCTCGCTCTCGACGATGACGACGATACCCTTGCATGGGTCGGTGACGGCATCCGGCACGACGAAGCGCCGGTGGAGATAGACCAGCGGCACATACTCGCCGCGAATTGCCAGCACGTCGCCTTGTCCGGTGACAGGATGGATACTGTCCGGCATCGGGCGTAGACTTTCCATGATGTTGGTCAGCGGCACGATGTAACATTCAGCGCCCACCGCCACGGCCATGCCGTCCAGAATCGCCAGGGTCAGCGGCAGCGACAACTGGAACCGGGACCCTTTGCCCTCTCTCGAGTCCACGGCGATTCGTCCGCCCAGCGCCTTGATGTTGCGGGTGACGACGTCCAAGCCCACGCCGCGGCCCGATACATCCGACACCTTGTCGGCGGTTGAAAATCCGGGCAGGAAGATCAGGTGGTCGATCTCCTCCTCGCTTAACGTGGCGTCTCGCGCCACCAGACCCTTTTCCTGCGCCTTCGCCAGCACCTTGGCCCGTGGAATGCCCTGCCCGTCGTCGGCAACCTCGATGACGATGCGGCCGCCGCGATGCTCGGCGCTGAGCTGGATCGTGCCCTGCCGGGGCTTGCCGTGGGTCAACCGCTCCTCCGGCAATTCGAGCCCGTGGTCGAGCGCGTTGCGCAGCAGATGGGTGAGTGGATCGGCCAGTTGCTCGATGACCGTCTTGTCGATTTCGGTTCCCTCGCCGCTGATCACCAGGCGGACGTCCTTGCCGAGGTGGGCCGAAACCTCCCGAACCAGGCGGGGCATACGCGAGAACACCGACTTCACCGGCTGGGCTCGGATCGCCATGACCCCTTCCTGCAGTTCCCGCAGGTGCTGCGACATGGTGTCCAGCCCATTCAGCAATCCGCCGCACATCTCCGGAGGCAGACGCAGGCCAAGTTCCGCGAGCATTGCCTGGTTGATGACCAACTCGCCGACCAGGTTCACCAACCGGTCCACCTTGTCGACGTCGACCCGGATCGACGGGCTCGGTGGAGGGGCAGTGGAGGGGCTGGCAGCCAAGGCAACCGGTGCCGGCGTATCGGCGGCAACGTCGATGTCCGGGGCCGCGCCAATGACTTCGATCGTCAGGTCGCAGTCGTCTTCGACGAATTCGAACGCCTGCTCTATCGCGGCGCTCGGTTGCGCTGTTTCGACGCGCAATGTCCAGGCCAGATAGGCTTCTTCCGGGTCTAGGTCGCCGAGCGCCGGCAGATGGGACAGGTCGGCTTCGACCTGAACGCGGCCGACGCGCATCAGTTGGCGGATGATCAGCAACGGCTCGTTGGCGCTTTTAAACAGGCCGGACCGAGGGACAAAGAGTACACGGTACTGCGTCAGTTCAAGGGTCGGTGCGGCTTGCTCCGTTGCTTGCGGCCGAATGGCTGGTGCGGCAGAGTCTCCCCCGGATGCAATCGTACGCAGCGCGGTGATCAGTTCGTCCTCGAAGCCGGGCGACTTCTCCGTGCCATCACGGGTGGCGGCGACAAGGTCGCTCAGGACATCGGTACTGCGAAGCAACAGATCGCCGACTGGCGGCGCCAGCGCGAGCCTGCCGTCGCGCAGCAGATCCAGCACCGTCTCGAGTTCATGCGCGAAGGCCACCAGCCGATCGAAGCCGAACGCACCGCCGCCGCCCTTGATCGAGTGAAAGGATCGGAAGACCGCATTCACCGTATCGTCGTCGGCGCGGCCTTCCGCGATCGCGGCAAGGTGGGTGTAGGCAGCGTCAAGCAGCTCGGCGCATTCGTCGAAATAGGTCGTTTTGAGGTGTTCAAAGCCGGACATTCCGCGTGCTCCACTCATCCGCAAACACGATGGATGAGTTCCACCAGTTTTTCCGGGTTGAATGGCTTGACCAGCCAGCCTGTCGCACCAGCCCCGCGGCCCTCGGCCTTCTTCGCCGGATCGGATTCTGTTGTCAGCATCAGGATCGGCACCGACCGGTGCTTCGGATCGGCGCGCAAGGCGCGGATCAGTCCCACCCCGTCCAACTTCGGCATGTTAAGGTCGGTAATGACGAGATCGACCGTCAAGGTCTTCAGGACGAGCAGGGCCTTCTGACCGTCCTCAGCCTCGCTGACCTGAAAGCCGGCGCCGCGCAAGGTGAACGAAACCATGTCGCGCATCGTCTTCGAATCATCGACGGTCATTATGTGTCGAGCCATTGAGCGTTCCTAGGAGCCGAGATGCGAAGCGACGCCAAGGTCAACCAGTGCGTCCGTAAGAACCGGCGACGCATCGCGAAGCAGAAACGAACTTCCTCGCGAACGCGCCTCCGTCGCCGCCGCGAGCAGGACCTGGATAACGGCTGTCGATACCCTCTCCACAGCCGCGCCGGCGACAACCAGCGGATCACCGGCGCGGACACGGTCAAGCAGCGCCCGGTGCAAGGGCTCCGCCGCCGTCAAGTCGAGCACGGCGGGCAGCGCAAAAAACCCGTCGTCCTTGTCGCTCACAGGAGTTCCCATGGTTGGCCGGTATCCTCAGGAAGGATCTGCATCCAGGCGGTCAACATGACGAATAAACCTTTACGATTTCCTAACGTGACAGCGGAAATCAGGTCAGCGGGGGATCTCGGGTGCGTTCTATTCTAAATATCGTGTCCATCGCCGACAGTTCGAACAGCCGGCTGATCGGAGCTGATGGATTGCGCAATGTCAGTGTGCCGTTTGCGAGTGCGGTTTCTTCCTCGGCGATCATCAGCATGCCAAGCGCGGCGGAATCCAAAAACTCGACCTTGCTGAGGTCGAGCATCTTACGGCTTCCATTTGTCGCAGCCAGCGCGTCGAGCACTGCGCGGAAGCCATAATGATCCTTGAACGTAAAGCTGCCACGCATGGAGATGATGATTCCGTCCGGCGTGGGATCTTGCGTGAATTCCATGGCGCGAGGTCCTTGTGTCAAAAGAGATCGATCTCGCCACCATCGGCGGCGGCCTCCGAAGCGGTAGCCGCCGCGGCGATCTCGTCGGATGGCGGTTCGTTGATCAAATGCGCCAGGAAGCGTTTGCGGACCGCGGCGAGGGTCTGTTTGTCCACCAATCGCTCCAGCAACCCGCGATCGACCTCGCCCGGCGTGAAGGTCCCGGGAACCGCGTCGTGCGTGACCTGACGCAGCGCCTCCCCGGCCTCTCCGAGCGTGCCCAAGGCTTCGACGACATGAGCGAGATGTTGCGAGGTACGATCCTGGAATTGCAGGCCCATCACCAATGGGGCAATGGTGGCTGACAGCGCCGCTGAGGCGTCGGCCGTTTCCGCGAGGATGCTGGACAAGTCGGCGTTCTGAGCAATGATGCCGGATAGGAGCAAGTCCAGTCGTTCCTTGTCAGTTATATGTTCGGACATGTCGGCAGAGGCGATATCACGTAACACCTCGTGACCGCGGTTCACGCTACTGGAAATCGACACAATACGGTTGCTGACGCTGCTGACAGTCGTGTCGGTTTGGTTCGACAAGTCCTTTATTTCCCGCGCGATCACCGCGAATGCGGCTCCATTCTTGCCGGCTCGGGTCGCCTCGATCGCCGCGTTCAACGCGAGGAACCGAGTCTGCCGGTTGATCGCCTGCAACTCGACGACACACTGTCCGGCGCCTTTGACTTCCAGGGTGACGTCGTCGAGCGAATAGACCAAGCGCATCGCGTTCTTCGAGACGGCGAGCACGGTGTTGATCACCTTGACCAGCACGTTTTCGATGAAGTGGGTTGCTTCAATTAACGCCACTTTCTGCCCGCCGACCTCGATCGAACGGGCGGTCGCGGCAATTGCCTCGACCCGGGACACCTGAGCCTGGGCGTTTTCGGCGAGGGTTTGGAACCGCTGGCTCAGGTCGATCGTGCTGTTTTCGATTACGGATGATGTTGCGGTTAGTTCCCGCGCCATGGCGGCGAATGCGCGGCGTTCAAGTTCCGAGAGCTCCAGCCAGCGCCTAATCAGCGATTCGACCGCTCCAGCCTGAAGCGGGCTCGGTTCAGGTGACGGATCCGGATCGCTGTCCACGATCGACTCCGGTTCGACGGCACGAAGCGTTGCCCGATTCCATATCATCGGCGTTGGCGGCGCAGTCGCATCAGATATCTTCCTCGTGGTGGCCCTGCCTGCGGATCCCCGAGGATTCCCGCGACGATAGCCGTAAGCACGCAGACGATATGGGCGAAAGCCTAAGGAACGGTTAATTCGCGCCCGCGGCACGCAGACGGTCCGTTTTAAGGTATTATTAATCCATTTTCGTTACTCCATAATCGATCGGCCCACGTTTCGACATGCGAACGCCGACATGAATGCCAAGGGCCTTGAGGCTTAGGATGTGAACTGATGCCTGCCGCGCCATTCCCAGCTAATGAAATTGACCGCGTAAGCGCGCTACGCACATCGGGGCTGCTGGAGAGCGGCCCGGATGCTGATCTGGACGTGATCGTCCGCCAAGCTGCGGCTTTGTGGGGAACGCCCATCGCGGCGGTGAGTTTGTTGGATTCGACCCATCAACATTTCAAGGCTAGCGTTGGGGTCGGTGTGCCTCATTCATCGCGCGATATGGCGTTTTGTGGCTATGTCATCCTTCAATCGGAGCCGTTGGTGGTTCTGGATGCGCACGTGGACGCGCGCTTTGCGGACAATCCGCTGGTTCTGGGCCAACCGGATATTCGGTTCTATGTCGGCGTGCCCGTCTATGGCCAGGATCGCCAGCCCTTCGGCGCGTTGTGCGTAATCGATACCATTGAGCGGTTAGCGGTCGACGATGCGTCGATCCAGTCGTTGCTGGCGCTGTCCGACCAGGTTTCCAAGATACTGTCAGCGCCGCATAGATCCTGGCCCTGACACAGCCGACGCGGTCACGGTCGGCCGGTCACCGGACCAAACGCGACACAAATCGCCATCACGTCGTCAGAGTGGCCGCGCCGGGGATAGCGGTCGCGCAGACCCTCCAGCCGGACCGTCGCTTCCTGAGCGGCCGCGGCGAGGTCGCCCCGTTTCGCGAGAGCCGCGGGCTCGGCTAGTGAGCCGGCCATCGCCTCTCGCGGAACGTCCGGATCTTGGCCGCCGCTTTCGAACAGGCCATCGCTGAACACGGCCAGGATTCCCGCCTCGGGAAGCCGCATCCAGCGCCGACGGTAGATCCCATTCGATCTGACCCCCAGGGGAAGTCCACGGGTCTCCAGGTCGTCTGCCCGATCCACCGAGACGAGCAACGGTGGCGGCCCGCCCGCGCCGCACCAGGCGACAAGGCGGCGGCGGGCATCGATGTGCAGATAGACCATCGTCGCATACAGGCCGCGCGGCAGTAGCAAATGCAGCCGCTCGTTCAACAAGGCCGTCATGCGGGTCGGTTGGCCGCGCGGCAGGGTCTGGTCGCTGAGCAACGCCTGTAAGCGGAAAGTATTGAGCGCCGCGCTCAGCCCGTGGCCGGTGAAGTCTGCCAGCGTCAGGGCAAACCGTCCTTTGACGGTGGGCCGGACGTCCCAGAAATCGCCGCCGACCGCCTCACCCGGGCGATACAAAGCAGACACGCCGACACCGCATTGCTCGCGGATACTTCGCAACCGGTCCTCGGTCGGCAGTAGCCCGATCTGCATTTGCCGCGCGACATCCAAGTTTCGACCGGTCTCGTCAGACGACTGGTCCAGGCGCCCAAGCAAATCCGGACGCTGCATCGCGGCCCCGACCCGCAGCACCACGTCGTGCGCCAGCAGGGGTTTGCTGATGACCTCCGCCGCCATCGACCGGCCCGAGGCGAGGGGGTCGAGGGCGCGCGCCCCGATCAGCCTGACCAGAGGTGGGCCATCCCCACCGCCATTAGCCCGGATATGCTGCAACAGCCGCTGCTCGGCGGCAGCCGAAATCATTTCGTCTATGATCAATAGATCAGGACCGCTGCGGCCAAGCATGAAGATCGCTTCGTCACAGGTGCGCACGGTGGAGATCTCGCCAAGACCGGCGCCGCGCAACCAGCCGGCGATGTCGTGCGCCTCATCCGACTTTGGACTTATCACGATGATCGGGGCTGCTTTCGGGGGCATCATGCGGTGCCTTCTTTCAAAGGCAGTTGCGTTTCCATTGTGATTGTGGTCCGGCTGCCCCCGGACAGGACGTCGACCCGTCCCACCATCCGCGCCAGCCGCAAACCTCGCCCTGAGCCGAGCGCAGCTACTCGTGGCGCCGATACATCGTATCCCTCACCTTCGTCGGCTATGGCGACTACCACACCGCCGGGGCGCCAGTAGGCGGCGATAGTGACCATCCGCGTGGCGCGCGATGGATCGGTCAGCGCCTCGGCGAGGGTTGCCTGGCGTTTTGCAAGGTCCGCCCAATCAACGCAACGGCCAGCTTGCACCCGCAGGTTGCCGTGAATAACCGCGTTGACGATCAATTCGTGCAACGCCAGTCCCGCCATCGGCCCGAGGCGCAAGCCAAGCGCGCTCAGGCGGTCAGCCAACGCGGGTCCGAGGCTCAGCCCCATCAAGGTCGCGCTGCTCAGACTCAGGGCTAGGCCGCCGGTCAGGCCTTCGCCAGGCGGAAGACGCTCTGGATCGTGGCTGGGTGGGGGCTGGTGCCCGGCTTCGATCATCCAGCGTCCCGGGGCCAGCCAGGCGCACAGCGCCTTGGGGTCTGAACCGGGCAAATCCTCAGGCAATGTCTCGCGGGTGAAGTTCATGGTCCCGAAGCATGTTGCGGGAACCATCTTAACGACGCATTAATCGTTTCGACTTATTACTCGCAACCAGAATCCCGAGGAACATCGGACGTTGGAACAAGATGAGAACCCGCGTGTGCCGGAAGTGCCGCCGACAGTGCCCTGGCCTAACGATTTCACGACGCTCCTGAATTCGCTGCAGAGCGCGCCGGCGGGAGGCCGAGCGCTCGACGCCTTGATCGGGGCAGCTTTATCTTGCCTGCTGGATTGGGGTCCGATTTGGCGGTGCGCTGGTCTGAAGATCTGATGGCTTTGTTGCAACTGGTCCCGCGCGATCACAATTACTCCCTCGGCGAACGCGACGGTGTCGTGTGGGCGTGGATTCAGCCCAACGACGACTGGACGCCAGGCGATCACGAAATGCGTCACGATCATCCGCGCGGGAGTGGGCTGATCGTGGCGTCTACGCTGCCGCTGGCGATGGCGGCTGCCGTAGTGGCATTGTGCACTCTGCCTGGGGTACCCGGGGTCAGCCGACGAAGCTGAAACCTGAAGTGGAAACCACCTAGCGCCCGAACCGGCGCATCGCATTGTCCACGCGCGCGATGAAGCGCTTGCGCTGCGCCTCCGTCACCACATTCATGTGGTATTGCGCCAGATAGGTCCGCGTCGCCCGCTTCCCGGTCAACCAATAAAGATACCGCGTCAGGATACGGCGTGGAGGGTCGCGCATCCAGAGCGCCATGTACCGCGGGCGGCCATAGGTTACCACGGCGCCGAGATGCCTGATGTTGGTCAGCGCCGGCTGGACCTTGCCATCTACCAGGTCAAACGACACGCCCGGCATCAGCACGCGATCGAGAAAGCCCTTAAGGATCGCCGGCGGCCCGAAGCACCATGTGGGATGGCACAGGATCAGGGCCTCGGCCGCCAGCAACCGCTCCACGTAGCCGCCGACCGGCGCGCGATTTCGCGTTGCGTCGTGGTAGTGGCGACGTTCCTCGGCACCCATAACGGGGTCGAAGCCCTCGGCGTACAGGTCGCAGTCATCGACCTCATGGCCCGTTTCACGCAGGGCGGTGACGACGGTTCGATGGAGAGCGGCGTTGAAGCTATCCTCCAGCGGATGCGCGAAGATCACCATGATCCGCATGGGACCGCCTCCGGCGGGAGAAGGCGGGGCGGACGGTGGCGGATGGCGGTGGTGATCAAGCTCTTCGCGGACGTGACGACGTCAGCGGCGGTGTTGACGGCGTAGAACGGCGCGCGCTCAGCACGGCGTCCAGACGGCATCCGTCGGACCCGCTGACAGGCGCCGCGTCGCTCAGCATGGGCGGCAAGCCGATGCACCGCGGCGTTCGGATGTGCTATGACGGACGGCATGGGCATGACGCAGCGCAAACCGATGACGGTTGAAGAGTTCCTGGAATGGGAACGACGGCAGGAACTCCGTTACGAGTTCGATGGGTTTCAGGCCGTGGCGATGACCGGCGGGACGTTGAGCCACGCAGTCATCAGCGACAACACTGTCGACGCGATAAGGCGGCGACTGAAGTTGCCGTACCGAGTGTTCAGTGGCAATGTCAAAATTCTCGTTGCGGGAAGGGTGCGCTATCCGGACGCAACGGTGACCTGCTCGCCAATTGACGGACAATCCGACATCCTGCCCAACCCTGTCGTCGTGTTCGAGGTGTTGTCGCCGAGCACGGCTTCGGTGGACAGGGCGACCAAGAACACGGAATATGAATCGACTTCGTCCATCCAGCGCTACGTGATGCTGGAGCAAAACCAGATCGCCGGAACCGTGTTCTATCGAGATGGCGGCAGATGGATCGGTATGATCCTGCGTGACAACGCGGTGCTCGCGATGCCGGAGATTGGCGTCGAATTCCCGCTGCCTGACCTTTACGTCGGCGTGGAGCTTCCGCCACCGGAAACCGACGACTAGCACCTGCCCGTCCCGGTAATCACCGCGCGGTCGTCTTCCGTCAGTTCCACGGGCGCGCCGTTCCGGATCAGTTCAGCAAAACCTTCGTTCGGGGTCATCATCGTCAGGCAATAGAGTTTGCCGGAACCGGTGTTCTCGACGACATGTTCGGTGCCCGGGCGGAGCACGAGCACGTCGCCGGGGGCGATGTCGCGGCTTTGTCCATCAGCGAGGGCCCTGCCGGTCCCCGCCATGACGAAGAAGGCCTCCTCCGCGACGGCATGAGTATTCGGTGGTGTTTTGCCGCCCGGTTCAAAGATTTCCACAACAAGAGTGAACGAAACGCCGTCGGCCAAGGGGTCGAGCATGCAGGCGAAGTAGTTGCTGTCGTTCGGCGCGATGCGGAACGCTTTCAACTCGGCCGCGCGCTTGGCTATGGAGGATGCAGGCATCATGCGGACAGTCTTTCCGAGACGAGGGTGAAACCGACCATCTGGCGTAGGTTAAGCAAGTCTTCTTCCTGGTAAAACTCGGGGCAGTGGTGGCCGCGAATTCACCGTCATGGAGCACCGACGATCGCGTCAAGTTCACGGAAGTCCGGCAGGGTTGCGTCGACAGGTTTACCACGGCGCAGGATCACCCGATCCGACTGCGGACGCGCCAGAAGTTCCGTCATCGAGCGCGCCCGAAACAGCATCAGATCGGCCGGCGCGCCGGCAACGATGCGCCCCCTGTCCGGAAAGCCGCACGAAGCGGCCGGCGTTGCCGTGACCGACGCGGTCCACGTCCCGAACGGATGATCCAGTTGCGCGATGCGCACGGCTTCGCGGTACACCTCCATCATGTCGTAGTCCCCGTAAGCGTAGAACGGATCACGGCAATTGTCCGACGCAAACGACACCGGCACGCCGGCTGCGTGGAACTCATGCACCATGGTAATCCCGCGCCACCGTGGTGTGCGGCCAGCCTGGCGTCCCTGTAGATACATGTTGCACATCGGCAAGTTGATGACCCGAAGCCCGGCCTCGGCGCAGGTCGCGATCGTCGCCATGGCTTCGTCCTCTGTCTGGACGGACAGCGAGCAGACATGGCCCACCTGGATCGGCGCCCTAAATCGCCGCCGCAGCGCGGTGCGCGCGACCGCATCCAGCGTCCGTGACATTGCATCTCCGGTTTCATCCAGATGCAGATCCAGGGCGAGACCGCGCTCCTCCGCCAGACCGAAAAACCGGTCGAGCAGAGCTTGAAATTCCGGCGACGACGCCTGGCCGCCCTCGCCCGTCGTGGTCATGCCCAGGATGCCGCCGGATCGCGCCACCTCGTCGGCCAGCGCGACACCATCTTCGCCGGCAAAACGTTCCAGCGGACAGATGCTGACCGCCTGCAAGTCGATCCGGCCGGCCCAGGCGTCTCGCATCCGGCGAAAGACCGCCCAGTGCGTCTTGGCGTCCGGCCAGTAACTGTCGAGATGCGTGCGGATCGCCGCAGTGCCGTGTGCATAGGCGCAACGCAGGCCAAACTCGAAGCGCGATTCGATATCGGCTTCCGAGTAGTGTTTGCCGCGATCGGCCATGACGGCGGCCTTGGCGCCCGGATGCGTGCCGTCCGGATTGGGCTGCCGCGGCCAGGTTTGCGTCTTGTCCAAATGCACATGCCCATCGACGAAGCAAGGCCAGACCTGGCCTCGGTCCAGATCGATGCCGTCGGGCGCCGTTCCAGCCGGCGCGAGCGCGGCGATCCGGCCATCGGTGATACGCAGATCGAACCGCGCCAGGCCCTCGGCGTCGGTCAGGCCCGGGCGATCCAGCAACGTGGCAGGGGCCGTGGCGTTACGTAACCAGAAATCGGGCGGTAGTGATTTAGGAATCATGTTGGCATCCGACATGCTTGCATCCGATCGAACCGAGCGGAGACGGAATGGAAAAGCTGTTGAGTGACCTCGCCGATATTCCGCTGACGACCGAGCCGGCTTTGGTGAAGCAGAAATCGCGGGACTTCTTCTGGTACAGTCCGGTGCTGAACCGGCAGCTTCACCAATGCACCGCCGATGCTGTAATCAGCCCGCGCGATGAGGCAGACGTAATCCGTGTCGTCGCCGCCTGCGTCCGCCATAAGGTGCCGATCACCGCGCGTGGCGGCGGCACCGGCAATTACGGTCAGGCGGTGCCGCTGCGGGGCGGGGTAGTGCTGGATATGACCGCACTCGATACCATCGAGTGGCAGCGTCCCGGCATGCTGCGCGTCGGCCCCGGTCGCAAAATGATCGATATCGACCGCGAAACGCGCCCGAATGGGTGGGAACTCCGGATGCACCCGTCCACTAAACGTTCCGCGACGATCGGCGGGTTCGTCGCGGGCGGCTCCGGCGGCGTTGGCTCGGTGACCTGGGGCGGACTGCGTGAACCGGGCAACGTCGCGGCGGCTCGCATCGTGACGATGGAGGCGGAGCCTCGGATCATCGAACTGCGCGAAGCCGAGGCGCAGGCTGTCAACCACGCCTACGGCACAACCGGCCTGATCACCGCGCTGGAGATGCCGCTGGCGCCGGCGTGGCAGTGGATCGACATGATCGTGGCGTTCCCGACGTTCATCGACACAGTGCGGTTCGGCCATGCGGTCGCGCTGGCGGACGGCATCGTGAAGAAGCTGCTCTCGCCGATTGCCTGGCCCACGCCCGACTCGTTCCGGCAGGTGCGCGGGCATTGCCCCGACGGACAGGCCATCCTGATCGCGATGATCGCCGAACCGTCTGTCCCCGCTTTCAAGTCTGTGCTGTCGCGACGTCATCCGACCGGAACGATCACCTTCGAGCAGCCAACCGCCGATGGGCCGGGCGAGGTCCCACTTTACGAATTCACTTGGAACCACACGACCCTGCAGATGCTGAAGCGGGACCGCAGCGTCACCTACCTGCAGACCTTGCACCCGGCCGCCGCGCTGGTGGACAGCGTCGTTGCGGCAGAAACTATGTTTGCAGACGAACTGATCCCGCATCTGGAGTTCCTCCGGATGGGCGGGCAAGTCACGGCGAGCGGCCTGCCGATCGTGCGCTTCTCCACCGAGCAGCGGCTGAACGCGATCATCGCCGAACATCGCGCGCTCGGAATTTCGATCGCCGACCCGCATGTCTTCACGCTGGAGGACGGCGTTGGCCACAAGCAAGTCGACGCCAATCAGCTCGGCTTCAAGCGTCATGCCGATCCGCTCGGTTTGCTCAATCCGGGGAAGATGCGCACCTACACCCCCGAGACGACATAACCCCGCGTCACCTCCCGGTCGTTGTTGCTCTTTAACAACTCCAGCAGCCGGCGCCGCATAATCAATCCCGGGCGATCGGAGGTCATGTGCGCCTCGGTGCGGTGCGCCAGGTCCAGCGCAGCGTCGGGGTCGGTGGCTTCCAGAATGTCGCGGTCCTCATAAACCACGGCCGCGTCCCAATCGCTGCCGGCGATGCCTCGGCTGCGACATGATCCTCTTGAGCCGCCTCGATCCGCCTCGATAGCGAGGACGCATTTGGTTTTTGGCACATCGAGGATGTACCACTTCATGGGTTGCTCCTCGTTGTTCTTTTGAGCAGAGGCGCTTTGATTATTAGCAATAACAGACTGGCAGCGATCAGCATTAGCAGTAACAGTAGGACCCGCAAACCATCCTCCCCACTTGTTCATTGCCAGCCTTTCCGAATAATCGTGGCGCGAGGCGTTGCCCCGCCTCTGAAGCCGTATCAATCTGGTGTGGAGGGCGTCATTGCCAAATCAACGGCTTCTGCCACTCCCGACAAGACATCCAGGCGCGACATGATTGCCTTCTTGATAGCTTTATAAAATGAGTCTTTCCGCCCGGCTGTTCCAAGTATAATCGCGTGAGCCTCATTGAACGGGGGTTGGGGCCGGATCGACAATTGCAACGTCCGACTGGCCTTCGCATTCGATACGTCGGATGTTTTGGGCCGACACGATTGCGACACCAGCGACAGTTAAATCCTTGCGTCGGTTAATCCGCTCCGAAGCGATCTGACATAGCACATGAGGCGCACAGGCAATTCGTTGCACTGACCATCCCCTATATGAATGTTTTAGATCTTGTGTGGGGATAGCTCTTGGGGTGAGACCGTTGCTGTCAATATCATCGGGGTCGAACAACACTCTTCCAAGAAGCTCTGGACCGCCGACGGGATCTAGAAATCGGGCAAGCACCACAGGCTAGCTCGCAATGTCGACCAACACGTGACAGACCTCGTCCGGAAGTTCGTCTTCCGGAAGCAAACCATCTCCCATAATCTCCTTTCCCTCGCGATTTGACCCGTAAAACGAGATCGTGCCATCTTGGAGAAAGCCGAGATCTAAATACGCTTTTCCACGCCTACCGAATAGGAGAATTTCACCAAAATCATCGACCAATACTCTCGGGAGCGGCAGTCCTAAATGATGAATTTTCATCAAAAAACTCCTGGCTGCCGATATAGCCCTAAGGGTTGACGGGACACGATGTGGATCGGACTTGCTGTCTTCAATGAGGCGATGCAGTCTTGCAATGGTTGCCTGAACATTTTCGGCTGCATCGGGTGACGACGTTTCCCTACTGGAAGAGTAGATATTCGACATGGTGGTGGGTACAGAGATTGAAGCCCAAGCTTCGCTACTGATGACCCTCGCCGCAGAGTTACCGACCCAGGCGGTGCCAGTCGAGGTGTTGCTCACTGTCATATTCGCCACGACCGTTGTGGGCAATAAAGACATTAAAGCCCAAGCTTCGTTACTGAGGTTCACGGAGCGGACCCCGAGAGCGCTCCACCTCGTCAGC
This sequence comes from uncultured Pseudomonadota bacterium, assembly GCA_963832865.1. Taxonomy (GTDB): domain Bacteria; phylum Pseudomonadota; class Alphaproteobacteria; order Acetobacterales; family Acetobacteraceae; genus Rhodopila. The sequence continues at coordinate 181,872 of CAWHWH010000031.1, read as the reverse complement.
CTGTTAAGCGTGACTTGACGCACCACCGTGCTTGCGTGCGGCCAGTTGATCTGGTAGAAAAAATCTAAAGAATGGTCTGGGTCAACTCGCACCACCGCAAGCATATCGCCCAGTTTCTGGTATGCTGCCTTTGTGCTAGCCACCGGCATCAACAGCACGGCGCCCACTCCGAGGCGATAAATGGATGGCGAGCCTGCGGCCAGCCACTTGTGTCCGGCGGCAGTAAAGTCGCCCATGGCCTTATCAAGGCTCCCGTGATACAGCAGGGGCTGATCAGACGCTTGTGGGTCGACTTTGGGTGCCAGCACCCAGTCGATACGTGCTGGCGCTATCATGGTCTCCAAGTACCCAATCCTCAAATGGGCCGCCCTGCCGCCGAATACCTTCGCGCGGTCGGTTATCGTCGATTTCCGGGTCGCTCCCCACTGCGGTCTTCCAGAGTGTCGCCGCGACACCCAGATCGAGAGGACTTCGACAGGAATATGGTCAGCCGTAAGGCCTGGGCTTGCCAACCCATATCGGGGGTATCCGTCTCGCTTGCCATAGTCAGCCTTTCGGGTTTCTCCGGGCGCTACCGCCGCAGGATATGGTTATCAAACCAATGAGCGTCAAATTCCACCTCGCCCGGAACACAGTCGGTCGGGGAGCCCTTCATGCTATCATTGAAAGATTAACATTATCTTAATATCAAACGCAATTTTGCTGACGGTGGGTCCTAGGTTCCTCATTTACTGACGCCGGTAACGGGCTGTCGCGGACATTGGTGGTCACACAAGGACTCGAACCAAGGCCTGCTGATTATCAAACAGCGGCGCCAGCGGTTCTTCCCGCGCCACCCGAGGTAGGAATACCGCGCCTGACAGTTAAACGAAACGACGCGATAGCGAGGCGGGTTCGCTGTCGGATCGTATTGATATCCTCACCACGCGACCATCGACCCTGTCAGCCGAAACCCTGATCGCCGTGCTGACCGAGATCGGGCGCAGCGTGGCCCGCGCCGGGCCGCGGCGGTTGGTCATTCTGAACAGTCACGGCGGCCAACCTCAGGTTGTCGACATCGTCTGCCGGCGGCTGCGTGGCGACGGGATGTTCGCGGTCAATTGTATGGCGAGCCGCTTGGGACTTCCGCCGGATATCACTCTCACGCGGGAGGAGCAGGCCTACGGCATCCATGGCGGTCTGGTAGAGACCAGTCTCATGCTGCATCTCCGTCCCGACCTGGTGCGGACAGACCGGGCGATCGACTTCCGCAGCGCCTGGCTGGAGCATGAGGGCGCGATGACCACGCTGACCCCGGAAGGCGGTGTGGGCTTCGGCTGGGAGACGCAGGACCTGCATCGGCTGGGCGCTCTGGGCAGCGCCAGCGCGGCCACCGCCGCCATCGGCAGAGCAATCCTGGAACATCAGGCCGCCCGGTTGGCAAAATTGCTGGACGAGGTCCGGCGGATCGACCTCGCGGCCTGGATGCAGCCCGGGCCATGACAAACACGCCGCCGGGGGATAGGCTTTCGGCTCATGGCACATGTTAAGGTTCAGACCGAGGATTTCGACGTAAGCGCGGAGATCGCGGCGCTGACCGCCGGCCGCTCGGACATCGGCGGCATCGGCTGCTTCGTCGGCACGGTGCGCGCGGATGCTAAAAATGCGGGGTCGAAGGTCACCGGGCTGACCCTCGAGCACTATCCGGGGATGACCGAGCGGGCGATCAGTAACATCGCGGATCAGGCTGCGGAGAAGTGGCCGCTGCTAGGTTGCACAGTAATCCATCGTGTCGGCTCGCTGCGGCCCGGCGAGAACATCGTTCTGGTAGTTGCGGCCGCGTCTCACAGGCAGGCGGCGCTCGACGCCACGGCATTCCTGATCGACTGGTTGAAAACAAAGGCGCCGTTCTGGAAGCGGGAGGATTTCGCCGATGGCGAAGGCGCGTGGGTGGATGCGCGTGAGGCGGACGATGCCGCGGCGGCCCGCTGGGGCTGAGCAATCAACTTAAACGGTAGGGAGGCATGGCGGGAATGACAACAACACTGCCAATCGACCAGATGATCGATACCGGTCGCGGCACCATCAGCCGGGACATCTTCGTCTCTCCCGAATTCTATCAGGAAGAACTCGAGAAACTGTTCACCCGCACCTGGCTTTTCGTCGGCCACGAAAGCCAAATACCAAATCCGGGCGATTTCTTCGTGTCCCGCATGGGCGGGGAATCCGTCATATTGTGCTCGGGACACCCGGGGCGCGGTGCACGTGTTCCTGAACTCCTGCCGGCATCGTGGGATGAAGGTGTGCCGGTATGAGTCGGGCAACACCTCATTGTTCGTCTGCCCGTATCATTCATGGAGCTATACGACCGATGGGAGGCTACAGGGCGTTCCGCTCTATCGCGTCCTGTACGAAGGGCAGCTCGACCGTTCGGAATGGTCGCTGATCGAAGTGCCAAAATTGCAAGTTTACAAGGGCACCGTGTGGGCGTCCTGGGACCCGGAAGCCCCGGATTTCATGACCTACCTCGGCGACGTGGTGGACCATCTGGATCAGGTGCTCGATTGCCGCGACGGGCGGCCAGGAGGGTCGGAGGTGATCGGCGTCCACAAATGGATCCTGCCAGCCAACTGGAAATTCGCGGCGGAGAATTTTCTGGGAGACACCTATCACAATCCATCGCACCGTTCGGTAGACATAATCGGCATCGGCCCGAGCGCTCGGGCGGGACAACCGGGACGGCGGGACAACGAATACAACAAGGGTCAGCACGTCTGGGTCAGTTTTCCCCAGGGCCACGGTGTGCACAGCGTTTGGATGCCGGAAGGCTTCGACTACCAACCGAGCTATATGCAGTACCCGATCGTCGAAGAGTATTTTCGCCATTGTTTCCAGGAGCGCAAGCAGCGTCTTGGCGACAAGGCGCGCATTATGCCGTTCACCGGCAATTTGTTTCCGAACACGTCCTATCACGGGCGCCAGCCCCGCGCCCTATGCGTCTGGCATCCGCACAGCCCGACCGAAACCGAAGCCTGGCGCTTCTTCCTGGTCGATGCCGACGCGCCGGCCGAGGTGAAGGACGTTTTGCGCCACTTTTACATGCGCTACTCCGGCCCGGCGGGAATGACCGAGCAGGACGATATGGAGAATTGGCTGTATGCGACGAAGGCGAGCACCGGGAACGATCGCGCGCCGATATCCCTTCAATTATCAACAGTCGATGGGTGCTTTCAAGCGCAACGATCCTATACCCGGCGATGTTAGCGAGCAGATCACCGAACAGAATGCTCGGAATTACTACCGGGTCTATGCGCGCTACCTGCAAGGATCCGGATGGGATTCATTGCTTGGGCGCGGCGAGACAGAGCGCCAGGCAGCGGAGTGAACCCGCCTCGATCCCAGGCTTGGTACGCCTTGAAGCAGGATGTCGAAGACTTCCTGTACATGGAGGCCGATCTTCTGGATCAGCGGATGTTCCGCGAGTGGCTCGATCTGCTGGCCGAGGATCTCGTTTACTTCATGCCGATACGCCGCAACGTGAAATTCGGGCAGCATGCCGAGAAGGAAAACACCAGGCAGGGAGAGGGCATCTCCTGGTTCGACGAAGACAAGTGGACGCTCGGCAAGCGCGTCGAGCAGATCCTGACAGGCGTTCATTACGCTGAGGAACCGCTGTCGCGGGTGACCCACATGGTCAGCAATGTCCGTCTGCTGGAGGTCGCTCCATCGGCAGATGATCCCACCGACGTCGTCGTTGGTTGCCGCTTTCTGGTCTACCAGAACCGCGTTGAGTACGAGACCAACACTTTCGTCGGCCGCCGTATCGATACGTTGCGGCGGCATGATCAGTCCTGGTTGATCGCGCGGCGGGAAATGATCCTGGAGCAGAACGTCCTGCTGGCGAAGAACCTGAGCATCCTATTCTGATCAAGGGGACTTGGGCGATGCTTGTGGTCAACGATGTGGCGGCCGGCACGAAACTGCTCATCGCCGGAGGTCTGACCGCCGAGGTGATCGAGAACATGGGCGACGGCGAGTGGCTGCGCGTGCGTCTGCTGTCCGGTAATGACGCCGGCGCTGAGGAACTGTGCCACGCGACGGACGTGCTGGAGGTCCAATGATGCGCATCGGCTTTCTCCCCAGCGACTTCAACCCCATGGTCCTGATGCTCGGCGAGGCCGAAGATTGCCGCGCCCTGAGTGGCGTCCTGCGCCGCTTCGCTCGGGACGGCGCCGATGTGGCTTTTGCCGAACTCGGGTTTTGTCAGGTAGCGGGAACCGACCTGCTGCTGACCGCCGCGCCAGGTCCCGCTGGGATACAGCAGTGCGAGGGCCACGCCTTCATCTGGCGCGTGCCGCAAGACCTCGCCGCCGGCTTCGCGGAACGTCTGGATGATCTGGCGGAACCGGGGCGCGCCGCGGGATCGGAAGAACTGAACTGCGGCACCGAAGGTGGCATCACGATGAAGGTTTCGAGAGGCGAATATACCGACGATTTCCTCCGCCCCTACTGACTCGAGCGCCCGGCGGTCGTTCTTGAAACGAAAAACGATTAGGCGGGCCGGCCAGGGGTACCAACATAGGCCCGTTAGTGGCGGGTTTGGTCATTCCACGGCCAAATGGACAACGGCCTGCCTTGTTTCAGCAACGATCATATCCGCAACGAGCCTGCGGTGGCAGGTGTTATGGTCGCGCTCGAAGCACAACAGGCACGCCCGCCGTTCGCGAGCAAGTCCTTTCGCCTGTGCCAATTCCGCGCGCGCTCGGTCCGACGTCATGTGCTCGCGGAAAATCACCTCCATGCGTTCCGGATGGCCGGCGCGCACCGCGAGCCGCCCTGCCTTCGGCGTGCCAAGCCCCTGCAGGTGGACATATCCGATCCCCGCCTGGTCGAGCGATGCCGCCAATTGCCGCTTCGAAAACCCCGGCTTTCGTGATTGCGGCACTGCTCGGACATCGATCAGGAGCTCAATCGAGGCATCCCGCAGCCTGCCCACGACCCCGTCGATCGTGCAGCCCTCATACCCGATCGTCGCCAGATCCACCATCAGGCCACCAGCCAATCCTCGATCAGCCGCCGGGCCACACTGTCCACGCGGGGCAACTCGAAGCTGTGCTGCTTGTGGTCGCGGATCTCCCCCCGGCTGAACCAGCGAGCGTCCTGCAATTCCTCGGGATCGATCGTGATCTTCTCCGATAGTCCCTCGGCGTAGAAACCCAGCATGATGTTGCCTGGGAACGGCCAGGGCTGGCTTGAGTGGTAGTGCACCTCGCCGACCACAATCCCCGCTTCCTCAAGCACCTCGCGTCGCACCGCTTCCTCCAACGTTTCGCCCGGTTCAACGAAGCCGGCGAGGGTCGAATACATTGTCGCGCGCGGGAAACGCGTCGAATGACCCAGCAAGGCGTGGTCGCCGCGATGCACCAGCATGATGACGGCGGGATCGGTGCGCGGGAAGTGCTGCGCGTTGCAGACGATGCATTGCATTATATGGCCGGCGCTCTTGACCTCACAGACGTTCCCGCAGACGCCGCAGAACTTGTGCCGTTGGCGCCAGTGCAGCAAGCCGCGTGCATGCGCCAACACCGAGGCCTCCGGCCGAGGCGCGCCCCACCCCACCGAGCGCAGGTCAACGAACGTGCCCATGGACTCTGGGAGAAGCGGCACGGGGTCCTCGGTGGCGGAGATGTCGATAGCGAAGACGGCGCGATCGTCCAGAATCCCAAGAAATGCCCACGCACCATCAACCTGCATGCGCAGCGCGTGCGCCATTTCGCCGGAGATATACACCGCTTCGGGGGTGCCCTCACCGGAGTTCCGCACAAGATTTTTCGTCCGCCAAACCGGAACGAACAGCGATTCAGGATCCGCCATTTTATCGATGATCCAGGCCGGGTCCTCCCGCCTCGCGGCGATGCGATCGAGTGGAGACGAGGAATAGACGTTTGGTCGGCTTGCCAAAATCAGGGTCACGACGAGGGCGTTCCGGTTGCTATGTCAAAGGGGCCGCTGCTAAGCAACTGCCGCACCAGCATCTTCCGATCGACTATCAGGGAAGTTCGCCGCTCGTCTACCCTTGGCTGGCGGCGCAGCGCTTATGGTTAACGTCCCGCTTCTAGACGGTGTTCCGCGGCAGCATCCCCTATATCCCTGTTGATAGCTAATTAACTTGTCCGGTTTATGTAGCACATCAATTGTCCGCTTGTTGCTATCCCGTTCTCGGCGCTTGTTGAACGGGAAGGGTCTCGCTCTGGCGGCAGATCAGGGCGGCCCATCGTCGCATTTCTCGAGGCTCATCTTCTGCTACAAAAACATGCCTTTCACTTCGCTCGAGCTGATGCTGCGCCTGTGGAGTTGTGGGTAACCCGCTTGGGTTATCCATAAATCCACAGGCGGCTTGCCGCGCCTCATCCCAGCATTGTCAAAGCCGTCTCCTGCAACACACCCGCACGGTCGTAACGCGCCAGGCACCGCTGCCCGTGAAACACCGCGTGGCAGCCATCAGGGTATTGGCGCACCTTGACACGGGCATGCACGAAGTGCGCGCGCAGCGGACTGAGCGGGATTTGCAGATGAAGACTGTGAAACGCCACGGTATTGTCATTGGCAACCTGACGCTCTTCCTGGATGCATAGGATTTCGGCGAGATCGATACCGGGGATCGCAACAAACGCCGATCCCTCCTGCTCAGCCTTCACCGCGAACCGCGCGTTATGCGCCGGGATATAAGTCGTCCGAATATAGCGGTTGGCGAGGTCCACGGCCGCGATCCCCGCCAGCGCCAGTTCCTTCACCAGGCGGTCCTGCAGCGTGTGGAACAGACGCTCCGAGCGGCCACGCGCCTCGGGCGAATACGCCGCGATGTGTTCGACACCCAGATGCGCCAACGCTCGCCCCACCGGCGTCGGATGCGTGCGATCGACCCGGCCGCCGGCCTCGGGCGTGTGGAAATAATGGCTCCCGCGGTCGGTGTAGAGGCTCAGCGGCAGGCCATGCGTGCCAAACACCGCCAGCAAAGCCTGGAAGGTCGAGGCGGTGCCTTCCTCGGGAAGCAAAAACGCCGAGTAGATCTCGCTCGTCGCATCGTCCATCGTCACGATCAGGTCCATCGCGTCGAGCCCGGCAAGCCACTCATGCCGCGAGCCGTCCTGATGCAGCATCATGCCCGGCAGCGGACGGCGTGGCCGCTTGCGACGATGCGCCCCACGCTTGGTCGCATGCTGCAATAAACCCCGCGATTGCAGCAGCGCCTTGGTCCAGGTGTAGCCGTGCGTGAACTGGTGATCGCGCAGCAGGTGCTCGTGAAAATGCTTGGCCGTGAAACCCTGATAACGCGTGCGATACAACCGTTCGATCTCTTGCTCGCTGTCACGCGAAATCCGTTTGGGCGACGGCTTGCCAAGCCGGCGGTCCAGCAACCCGGCCTCGCCATCTGCCTCGAAACGAACGCACCAGCGACGGAACGTCCGCTCGGTGACGCCAAGCAACTCAGCGGCTTCGATCTGGTTGAGTTCAGTCGATTCATAGCGGCCCAAAACACTCCGGAACTTGATCACTCGCACACCCTGAAGGGCTTCCGTCCAGCGCATCCAGGCTCTCTCTAAAGAGCCCAGAATCACCGGACAGATCGTGTGCTACCTAAACCGGACATATCGTGTGCTACCGACACATCCCCTATATCCCTTGCCCCCGGCCCGGCCCTGCGCTAAGTGCCCCGCGCGCCGGCACCCCTGGAGGCCGGCGTTTGTCATTCAGGAGCATACTATGGCCAACGTTGTTACAATCGAGGCCGAGGTACGCGCGCGAAGCGGTAAGGGGGCGGCGCGGGCGACTCGGCGTGCAGGCAAGGTGCCTGCGGTAATCTATGGCGGAAAGCAGGAGCCCAACCTGATCTCACTCGACCCCCGAGTGGTGATCCGCGAGTTGCATCGCGCTGGCTGGCAATCCCGCCTGTATGAGATCGCCACCGGCGGCGAACCCGTCCGCGCACTGATCCGCGGCGTGCAGTTCCACCCGGTGTCCGACGCGCCGGAGCACGTTGATTTTCAACGCCTCGTCTCAGGTGAGCGCATCAAGGTGGCGGTCCCCGTCCACTTCGAAAACGACGGCATCAGCCCCGGGATCAAACGCGGCGCCGTGCTCAACGTCGTTCGCCACGCGGTCGAGGTCTATTGCGACGCCGACCAGATCCCGGAGCAGTTCACCGCCGACCTCGGACCGCTGGACTTTAACGACAACGTCCGCTGGCACGACCTGAAGGGAACCGAGAACGTCAAGTCGGTGATCGACCGGGACTTCGTGGTGGCAACCGTGGTGCCACCGACGAAGGTCGAAGTGGTCGCCGAGGCCGCCACCCCCGGTGCTCCGAGCGCGCCCGCCGCGCCGGCCAAGGGTGGCACTAGGGCGCCCGGCAAGACGCCCGCCAAGAAGTGAGCCAGCAGCTCTGGGTCGGCCTCGGCAATCCAGAGCCCGGGATGGCAGCCAACCGCCATAATATCGGCTTCATGGCACTGGACGTGATCGCGACCCGCCACGGTTTCTCGCCGTGGCGGCGCCGCTTCAAGGGCGTGACCGCTGAAGGCTCCATCGCCGGAACCAAAATCCTGGCGCTGAAACCGCTGACCTACATGAATCTTTCCGGCGAGTCGGTGCAGGAGGCAGCCGCCTTCTACAAGCTGCCGCCCGAGGCGATCGTCGCTTTCCATGACGAACTCGACCTCGTGCCGGGCAAGGTGCGGGTGAAGAAGGGCGGCGGCGCGGCGGGGCACAATGGCCTGCGCAGCATGGACCGGATGCTGGGGACCCAAGACTATTGGCGCGTTCGCCTCGGCATCGGCCACCCCGGCACCAAGGACCGCGTGCTCGGCTACGTGCTCGGGAACTTCGGGGCGGACGACAAACCGTGGCTGATTGCGCTGCTGGATGCGGTCGCTGATTCCGCCGATCTGCTGGCGGAGGGCAAGCATCCGGATTTCATGAGCAGCGTCGCGTTGCGAACACAGGAATTTCGTTAATGGGTTTCAACTGCGGCATCGTCGGCCTGCCCAATGTCGGCAAATCGACCCTATTCAACGCGCTGACCGCGACCGCCGCGGCGCAGGCGGCCAATTACCCGTTCTGCACGATCGAGCCGAACGTCGGGCGGGTCGGCGTGCCCGACCCACGTCTGGACGTGCTGGCGGAGATCGGCAAGTCGATCAAGATTGTCCCTACCAGCTTGGAATTTGTCGATATCGCGGGCCTCGTCCGCGGCGCATCGAAAGGCGAAGGTCTGGGCAACCAGTTCCTCGCCAACATCCGCGAAGTGGACGCCATCATCCACGTGCTGCGCTGTTTCGAGGACAGCGACATCACCCATGTGGAAGGCTCCATCGACCCGCTGCGCGACATCGAAGTCGTGGAAACCGAGCTTATGTTGTCCGACTTGGACAGCCTGGAGCGGCGGCTGGTCCAGGCGCAGAAACGGGCTCGCGGCGGTGACAAGGAAAGCATCGGTTTGGTCGCGATCATGGAACCGCTGGTCTCCGCCCTTCAGGAAGGCAAACCGGCTCGGACCGCAATTCCGGCTGGCGAAGAAGAGGCGGTGAAGCGGCTGCAACTTCTGACCTCGAAGCCGGTGCTGTATGTATGCAATGTCGAGGAAGCGTCCGCCGCCACCGGCAATGCGTTCTCCGACCGGGTGCGGGCGATGGGCGCCCCGACCATCGTGGTGTCGGCGGCGATCGAGGCCGAGGTGTCGCAGCTTCCCGAATCCGACCGCCGCGAATTCCTGGATACTTTGGGGCTGTCGCAAAGCGGCCTGGATCAAGTGATCCGCGCGGGATACGACCTGCTGGAGTTGGTGACCTATTTCACCTGCGGACCGAAAGAGACGCGCGCCTGGACCATCACCAAAGGGACACGGGCGCCTCAGGCCGCCGCGGTGATCCACAAGGATTTTGAGCGCGGTTTCATTGCATGCGAAACCATCGCCTATGCCGATTTCCTGGCTTACCACGGCGAGCAGGGTGCCAAGGAGGCTGGCCGAATGCGGGTGGAGGGCAAGACCTACGTTGTCAAGGACGGCGACGTACTACTGTTTCGTTTCAACGTTTAGGATATCGCCCTCGGGTCCCTTGTCGCGCTGCCTAGCTCGAAAAACATAGCCGCTAGGCTGTGACTTGGCCGAAATGGTGGGCCGGGGAGGAGTTGAACCGTCCGACCTCACGCTTATCAAGCGTGCGCTCCATCGCTGAGCTACCGGCCCTAAGGAAGACATTAACCGGAACGCCCCACCAACGAAACCAAAAAATTCCGTTGCCACGTTCATACAAATTTGACAGGGCTGTGAATAGACGGCGGCGGACGGCAATTGCGGGGTCGCGGCCTTCGGGGTGCCAGACCCAAGTGGGTCGCTGCAGGCCCAACGCCGCTTCTAGATCCCGAGCACGGTCTCCGCTTCCTTCACCACGTCGGCGAGTGCGCCGTCGACGAATGGGGATACCAGGCCGGCCGACCGGACCAGGTCCTGGAACGGTGCCGAGCCGCCTCGGGCACATAGCGCGACGTAGGCTTCCATTGTGCTGGCATAATCGCGCCGTGATTTGACCCAAAACTGCATCGCGCAGCACTGCGCCAGCGTGTAGTCGATGTAATAGAATGGCGACCCATAAATGTGCGGTTTGGCCTGCCAGCGGCCGCCTTTCGACAGGAAGGCCAGATCGCCGTAGTCGGCCCATGGCAGGTAGATTTTCTCCAGCCGCGCCCACATCGCATGGCGCTCCGCTGGAGAGGCTTCGGGGTGCGCATAGATCTCGTGCTGGAAGTGATCGACGCAAACGCCGTACGGCAGGAATGCCAGCGCCCCGATCAGGTGCATGCGGCGGAAGCGGTCGGCGGCCTGCTCGCCCACCAACCTGCCAATTCCTGGGTAAGACAGAAATTCGAGGCCCATCGAGTTGATTTCGGCCGCCTCGTACGTGGGCCAAAGGTAGTCGACGCCGGGCAGGTCGCGGCTCTCCCAGTTCTGGAAGGCGTGGCCCATCTCGTGGGTGAAGACGCCTATATCGTGGTGGGTGCCGTTGAAGTTGGCGAAGATGAAGGGCATGCCCGCGGTTGGGAATGACGTGCAGAACCCGCCGCCGGCTTTGCCGGGCCGGTTCTTCAAATCCATGAACCCACCGTTGCGCATCGAGCGGTAGAACGAGGCGAGCCGGGGATCCATGCCGTCGAACATCGCCGCGGCTGCGTCCACCAGCATGTCGTGATCGCCGGCAGGCGTGGGGTTGCCGGCGGGATCGATCAGTGCCTCATCCCAAAACCGCAATTTATCCCAGCCGTTTTCGACGCGGCGGGCCTCCAGCAGACGACCGACCAACGGCACCACGTGCCGCGCCACCTGATCGCGGTAGCGCGCGACCTCGTCGGCACCATAATCTACCCGCCGCAATCGGCGATATCCGAGCGGGGTGTAGGTCTCGAAGCCTAGCTTGCGAGCCATGCCATGACGTAGCTTTACGAGTTGGTCGTAAAGTTCGTCCAGCGCCGCGCCGTTTGCCTCGAAGAAGCGCCAGCGGACCTGTTCGGCTTCGTGCCGCACCGATCGGTCCGGGTCCTCGGCGTACGGCCCGAGGCCGGCGAGGTTCACCGTATTCCCCGCGATCTCCAGTTTTGCCGAGGCCAGCAGTTCAGTGTAGCGCGCGGATACCCGTGCTTCCTCCTCAAGGTCAGGCTTGATAATGGGGTCGAATGTGGTGACATCGGTTTCCCACAGCCGAAGTGCGTGTTCGCCCACGACGGCGGCAACGCCGGGGCGGTCCGGGTCGGCCAACAGGCGTCGTTTCAGCGCAGTTTCAAGGTCGGCTGCCTCGGGCGACAGAGCATCGGCATAATCGCGGTCGGCCTTGGCGGCTTCATCCGTGGTGTCCTGGGCGAAGCGCAAATGGACCAGCGCCGACCAAGTGTCGTAGCGCCGGCGCAATCGGTCCCAATCAGCCACGGCGCCCGCGCGGTCACGATCCAGGGTCTCGGCAATCGCTCGGTAGGCCGAGGTCAGTCCGTCCCGGGTCGGGCGTGGTTCGAAAATGTCGGTGAAGCGAACTGCGGTCACGTTACTCTCCGACCGCTGGAGCGATGGCCGCCTCCGCCAGGGTGCCGGGTGAACCCTCCTCCCGCCTAAACACCAGACGGGAGTCGTGGAACGAGGCAACAGATGGCCGATGTGCGATCGACACCAGCGTAGCGTTTGGCAGACGCTGCTTGAGTACGTGATACAGGTCGGCCTCGGCGTCGGGATCTAGACTGGCGGTTGCCTCGTCGAGGAAGATCCAGTCCGGCTTTGCCAGCAATGCCCGGCAGAGGGCAATCCGCTGCTGCTCCCCGCCAGAGAGGCGCGCAGGCCAATTGTCATCGCTATCGAGCCGCCCGCAAAGCTGCGGCAATCCGGCGTCACGCAAGGTTTGCGCCATCTCCTGATCGGAAAAGGCGTGGGCGGCGTGTGGGTAGGTGATCACATGCCGCAAGGTTCCGAGAGGAATATATGGTCGTTGCGGTAGGAAGAACGAGTTCGGGGGCAGCTCGATCTCGCCCCGGCCGAATGGCCAGATACCGGCCAGAACGCGGAACAGTGTCGATTTGCCGGAGCCGGTGCGGCCGGTGATCACCATAGAATGGCCGGCGATGAGCGTCAGGTCGGCGTTGTCAAGCAGCTTCGTTCCGTCCGGCAGGCTCATTGTCACATCGCGAAGATGCAGGTGGCCCGGCTCCCCTAAGGTATTCACGAAGCCGCCATGGGTCTCGGCCCGTGCCTTGACTATGGCGCGATGGAAGGTGGAGAGGCGCTCGACGATGGCGCGCCATTGCGCGATCGAGGCATACGAATCGACGAACCACGACATCGAGCTTTGCACCTGGGCGAAGGCCCCGACCGTCTGCATCAGGCCGCCCAACTGCATCGCCCCGGCGAAATAGCGCGGCGCCGCGACGACAATGGGAAAGACAATGGCAATCTGGGTATATCCATTCACCAGCGAGTTCAGCATCTTGGTTCGGATCATGATCTGATACCAGTTTTCGATCACACCGGCGAATCGTTCCCGCAACGTGACGTGTTCCTCTTCCTCCCCGCGATAGAGCGCGATGCTCTCCATGTTTTCGCGGATCCGCACCAGCGCGTAGCGAAAATCCGCCTCCACCCGCTGCTGACGGAAGCTGAGGATCGCAAGCGGCCGCCCGACGAGGTGGGTCAGTGTGGTCCCGACGAGGGCGTAGCCCAGTGCCACCCACACCATGTAGCCGGGGATCGGGATGCCGAACGCCTCGATCGCCCCGGACAATCCCCACAGGATGCCGATAAAACTGCAAAGCGAGACGATGTTCGACAGCAAATCGAGGGAAAGCGACAAGGTCATCTGGGTGAAATCTCGCAGATCCTCGGATATGCGCTGATCCGGGTTGTCGGTTCCGACCGCCGCCCGATCCACCGTAAGGCTGATGTTGTAGTAGGCCCGATCGGCCAGCCACTCAGAGAGGAACTTGCTCGTCAGCCAGCGGCGCCAACGAATTTGCAGCAACTGGTTCAGGTAAACCGAGTAAACCGCCAGCACGATGTGCACCGCCGCGACCTCGCAGAACCCAGGCATCACGCCGCTTGCGGTCCTACGAAACAGGAACAGCAGCTCCAGGAAGGCCTTCCAGTCCTTGTCCTGCAGGGCGTTGTAGAACTCGCGGCGCCAGAAGCTCAGCACCACGCTTACCCCGACCAGGGTCAGGTTCATGGCGATGATCGCCAGTAACAGGCCGCGGGCGGACCAACGCTGCTCCGAGCTCATGAAGTACGGGCGGGAAAGCTGCCAGGCGTCCTTCAAAAAGGGACCGATACCACGCATGAACGGATTATCTCTCGCTGGGTGAGGGGATTTTTGTCTGCAACGCGGCAAGCCAGTTAGCAACGCGCTGGCGATTCACGCCGAAGTCCGAACGGCCGTATACGCTGCGAGAATACACGATCAGTCTGCTGCTGTCCGCGTCGGCTTTTGTGACCTGCACCATGATCAGGTCGGGAAAGTTGAACAGCGCGCTGCGCACGACGTAGTGGGCCTGGAGCCGATCGGCGTACACAGCAGCTTGGTAGGTGCGCGGTTGACCGGCGGCGACGGCCTGGATCAGGGCGAACAGGCGATCGGCCCGCACCGTATAAGATGGGGTCACGGTGTCAGGAGGCGGGTTGAAGCCTTCAGGCGCGGCCAGCGCGGTGTTCGGGCTGGCCGGGCGGACGATCTGTGCGGTGTCCATTGGCGTTGGTGTCGGCAACCCTTCCACGGCAGGAAAACCACACGCGGGGAGGATCAAGCCGATCAGCCAGGCGATCGGGTTCATCTGGCGGAAGGGGGCATCATCCTGATGCTGATGCCTGGAAAACAGGCAGGCGGCAAGTTATTTGCAGTTAACCGGGCGGTTAGGGCGTGCAGCAAACCCCAAGCATAATTCCTGCAAGATTTAGACTGGGCTCGCCGGTCGCTGATACCTTGAACCAACAGCAATTGGCTGCCTGGACGGGACTTTGACCGTGTTGCGGAAATGAAGGCGTCCGCTTTCGCACGCCAAGGAAGCGGCTCGCCTCTCAAATTGCTCGGTCCGCTGTTTCGCTCATCGACGACACATCGAACCATGGCCAACACTGAGCGCGGAGCTCGCGATCGCTGGGTGAAATTCGCTCGGGCGTCATTCGACCAGAACGACTCCTTCCGGCACACTCGCTTGACAAGATCGCCTGGTCACAGAAGCCTCAATCCCGGAAGGCGTCCGCTCGCTCCGCTCCGGTTTTAGTCGATCCTCGATCTGAGGGCGCGCTCGGTTTCGCATGCTCCAAAAAACATAATAAAACACAATAAAGAAGGGATCGCCAGGATGAATACCGACGAATTGCTTGCCGAAGTCGAACGGCTTCGCCCGCTGATTGCGGAACACGCACCCGACGCCGAGACCAACCGTCGGCTGTCAACTGTCGTTTACGACGCGATGTACAGCGCCGGGCTGTTCGGCATGCTGGCGCCCAGGGCGCGGGGCGGCCACGAAATCCTCCCGGTCGCGTATTCACAGGTCATCGAGGCTGTCGCACAAATCGACGCGGCCGCCGCGTGGAACCTGCACATGAACCAGGGCTTCGGTTGTCTGGCGGCCTGGTTGCCGGCCGCGGGCGTCGATGAACTGTACCGGGATGGCGTCCCGACAATCGCCTCGGCGTTCAACCCACCCGCCGCGGCGGTCCGAACCGACGGCGGCTGGCGGGTCACCGGACGAGTGCCATTCGCCAGCGGGTGTCAGAATGCCAGGTGGCTGGCAATGCCGGCGATCGAGATGGAAGCGGGCCAGGCGAAAACCGATCCCCAAACCGGACAGCCGTCGCTCATGCTGGTGTTCTTTCCTCGTTCCGCCGCAACCATCCACGATACCTGGCACACGGTCGGTATGCGGGGCACCGGTTCGGCCGATATCGCCATGACCGACCTGTTCATCCCGAATCACCTGATAGCCCCTGTCGGGCCCTTGCTGCATCCGGCACCCGGGTTCGAGGGGCCGCTCTACCGTCTGTGGCCATGGACCTTGTTCCTCGGCGAGACAACCGTGTCCATCGGCATCGCCGCGGCCGCTATCAAGCAAGCGGTACAACTGTGCCAGACCAAGACGGCCGCCTATAACACCGTCGCACTTCGCGATCAACAGCTTGTCCACTACCTGATGGGCAAGGCCCAGTCACGGGTGTCGGCATCGCGTGACACGTTGCATGCGGCGGCCGCGGCGGCGTATGAGGAGGTCTCACGCTCCAACGCACTGCTGTCTTCCGACGCCAAAGTGCGCCACACTCTGGCGGCCTGTTTTGCGGTGGAGGCCTGCGCCGAAGCGGTGCGGTTCGTCGATGATGTCGTCGGAACATCGTCGGTGCGGCTTGGCGCGCCGTTCGAGCGGCATTTCCGCGACGTGCACGTGCTGATGCAGCATGCCACCAAATCCAGCGGCGTCTACGGCACTGCCGGACGCGCGTTGCTCGGTCTGGAACCCGATCGCTTCTGGTTCATCTTCTAGGCTCGCCAGGCCACTTCGCCGCGACTGTGGCATCGGAAGCCGCTCGGGGCTTTTCGGTCAGCTCCAAAGTGTCCGAAAATCTGGACGGCCAACGGCAAATCGGACGACACGATTGTCAGACGGAGAAACGGAGAGGCACGGCGGCAGCAAGCGGCCCGGACAGGATGCCGCGACTGATCCGAGCATGGACCGTGCCAATTAATCTTCAAAATCCCACGCCACTTAATGATCAAACTGACAGTCTCGAAGAGCTGTAGCTTCGCGGTTTATCTGGCGGGCGTCGCGGCAGAAGGGATTTCTAATCTAAACGGTCTGGGCGTTTTGCGCCTCAGTAGGACTAGGCGGGGCCCAACCAATCCAAGCCGATATCCAGCACGGTCGCGGAGTGCGTCAGCCAGCCGACCGACAGCAGATCGACCCCGCTCGCTGCGATGGCGGGCGCCGTGTCCGGGCGGATACGCCCAGAGGCCTCGGTGATTGCTCGGCCATCAACCATCGCGACCGCCTGCCGCAGCAAATCTGGGCCCATGTTGTCCAACAGCACGGCATCTACCTCCAGGGTCAGCGCCTCCTGCAGTTGTGCCAGCGTATCAACCTCCAATTCGATCTTCACCAGATGTCCTACACCGGACCTTGCACGTTCCACCGCCGGGCGTACGCCCCCGGCGACCGCCACATGATTGTCCTTGATCAGCACAGCGTCATCCAGCCCGAACCGGTGGTTGGAGCCACCTCCGACGCGCACCGCGTATTTCTGCGCGAACCGAAGCCCCGGAATGGTTTTGCGCGTGCAGCACACCTGTGCCCGGGTTCCGGCGATCGCATCCACAATCCCGCCTGTCGCCGAGGCCACGCCGCTGAGATGGCAAAGGAAGTTCAACGCGGTCCGTTCCGCCGTGAGGATGCCTCGGGCTGGCCCGATGATGGTGGCGATCATATCCCCGGGACGCACCCGGCTACCATCTGGTAACGCAACGGTCATCCGGACTGCGGGATCGATCAGCCGAAAAGCCGCGGCGGCGAAATCCAGCCCCGCGACTACGCCAGTCTGGCGCGCGACCAGAGCGGTCCGGGCACTCGCCTCAGCGGGAACGATGGCATCCGTCGTCAAATCGCCCGCTCGGCCGAGGTCTTCCAGCAGCGCCGCTCGTACCGCCGGTTCGACCATGACCATCGGCAACGACGCCACTACCGGACCTCCAGCATGCGCTCGACAGAGCGGCGCGCACGAGCGGCCAATATCGGATCGATTGTCACCTCCTGCTGCATCGTTTCCAAGGCGCGCCGGATCTTCGGCAAGGTGATCCGTTTCATATGCGGACACAGATTACAGGGGCGCACGAATTCGATATCAGGATGATGAACCGAAACATTGTCCGACATGGAGCATTCCGTCAGCAGCACCACCCGAGTGGGCCTGACTCGGTCGACGTAGGCGGACATATCGGCGGTGGAACCGGTGTAGTCGGCTTCGGCGACCACCTCCGGCGGACATTCCGGATGCGCCAGGATCGTCACGCCCGGATAATCCTGACGCAAGGCTTGGACTTCGGCCGCGGTGAATTGTTCATGCACCATGCAATGGCCGGCCCAGGTCAGCACTTTCACTCGCGTCTGTGCCGCGATGTTCTGCGCCAGATATTCGTCCGGCAGCATGATCACGGTGCCGACCCCAAGTGACTCGACGATTTTCAGCGCATTGCCGGAGGTGCAACAAATATCTGACTCCGCCTTCACCGCGGCGGAAGAATTGACATAGGTCACAACGGGCACCCCCGGATAGCGTTGCCGCATCAACTTTACATCCTCTGGCGTGATGGACTCCGCCAGCGAGCACCCGGCACGACTGTCCGGGATCAGCACCGTCTTGTCAGGGTTCAACAGCTTGGCCGTCTCCGCCATGAAATGCACGCCGGCCAAGACGATCACCTTGGTGTCGGCCTTCGCGGCCTCCCGAGCCAGCGCCAAGCTGTCGCCGACGATGTCCGCGACGCAGTGGAAGATCTCCGGCGTCATGTAGTTGTGCGCCAGGATGACCGCGTCGCGCTGCCGCTTGAGGCGCAGAATGGCCTCGATGTCATCAGCAAATACCGGCCACTCGATGGGCGGAATCAGCCTCTTAACCCGGTCGTACAGCGGGGCTGCGCGGTCTTGAAGGGCGGTAGCAGACATGGGGCTCCTCCGATTTATGCTCTCTCTGAGCATTAGTCAGGAAATGCTAGCAACGAGCATAAGGATGTCAAGAGCGCCGCGCGGCGATGGGGTATGCCCCTGGGACACGGGTGGCGTTCGGGGAAGCCGTCGAACGCCGAGCGATTGCTACCCAAATAGCGGTTGCCCTTTGCTCCGGCTTTCGCTTGACTATCGCTACTACGATAATTTGTCGGGCAGGATCGGAAGCAGCATGAAAATCGACGCCGAAGACTTCCGCGTTCGCGAAGACCATAAGGTCGATCTGGACAAGTGGCCCACCACAGTCGATCCCGTTTACAAATCGAAGGCTCACTACAAGGAGCTTTTGGCACACGCCGTTGATGAGCTCAGCGAGCAGCAGCAGCTTCTCTACGCATCCGACAGTTTTGCGATGCTGCTGATTTTTCAGGCGATGGACGCAGCGGGCAAGGACGGGGTGATCAGGCACGTCATGTCCGGGGTCAATCCGCAGGGGTGCCAGGTCTCCAGTTTCAAGCACCCGAGTGCGACCGAGTTGCAGCATGATTTCTTGTGGCGAACGACACGCGACCTGCCGGAGCGGGGCCGGATCGGAATCTTCAACCGCTCATATTACGAAGAAGTCCTGATTGTCCGAGTTCATCCCGAGATTCTTCGTAATGAAGGGGTGCCTGACGGAATTGCCGATGAGCATTCGATCTGGCACAGCCGTTATCGTTCGATCTCGGGCCTGGAGCGTCACCTGCACGACAACGGCACCCGTATCATTAAGTTCTTCCTGCACCTGTCAAAAGAAGAGCAGCGGAAGCGCTTCCTCGCCCGCATCGATGAGCCGGAAAAGAACTGGAAGTTTAGTCTAGCGGATATCGAAGAGCGTCAATACTGGCAGAAATACATGAAGGCCTATGAAAACTGCCTGGCAGCGACAAGCACCGATCATGCGCCTTGGTATGTTGTTCCCGCCGATGACAAGCAAAACGCACGGCTGATTGTGTCCCACGTCATTCTACAGACAATGCGGCATTTGAAGCTGCATTATCCAGAAACGAGCGAGGCGCGGCGCCGAGAACTGCTCGAAATCCGAAAGCGGCTTACGAAGGAGGAGTGATGGTCAATTCGGGGCCGCCCGCGGACTTCCCCCGGACAGATCGCTGATCGGCGTCACGGAGGCCGGCGTCGAGCCCGGCATTATCGTGAACGCAAGTCCCAGCGCCACAGCCGCGCAACATAGGGCCACCAGCACCCATCGCGGCGCCACCCTCCTGCTTGCCGCCCCGCGTTGTGCCGGACGCGCAACCTGAGACGGTAACAGCTTGATCAGCCGAGTCGCTGTTGTGCGCGCCTCGCCAAGCGCCTGGGGAGACAGCGGCATCTGAGAAATGCTTTGCGTCAGTTGATCAATGGTCGCCGCTTTCGGCAACTTCGCCCAATTCGCGGCCTCGGCCCAAGGGTCCTGCCCCAATCGAGCGAGCACCGAAAGGATGGTCAGCGGCGACCCGTTCAGCTCGGTTCCCACCTCGGCGAACAGAAATGCATTCAAGCCGGAGTTCTTAAATACGAATACGTCGGCGGCTGCCATGTTGAGTGTTCCAATCCCGAACGCGCTTACAGATGATGTTCGTCGCTGGACACTACAAGGCGTCCACCTTGATCCGGCCGGACCGGCGAAGAGCGGCACGCATAGGGCGGCGTCGTGCACTCGTGCGCCAGTGGTCCGATCCCGACAGAAGCATCCTTGCGGTCGGGTGAATTGGCTCACCAAAACAAGGGCTAGTGGATATAATCTGGCGGCACTATCCGTCCGATTATATCCACTAGTTCGGAAGAATTGCCGTCGCCTCGATCTCAACCAGTGCTTCGCGCTCCACCAGGGCCGTAACTTGCACCAAGGTCATAGCGGGATACCAGCGGCCTAAAGTATCGCGATAGGCGGCTCCGAGCCGGGGCAGGGACAAGCGGTATGCCTCGATGTCCACGACGTACCAGGTAAGCCGGGCGATGTGCTCCGGACCGCCGCCGGCCTCTCGCACCACCGCGACCACGTTACGCAGGGCCTGGGCGACCTGGGCCACAAAGCCTTCGGGGAAATTTCCCTGTTCGTCCCAGCCGATCTGGCCGCCGATCATCGCAATGCGGCCAGTGCCAGCGACGCCGTTGCTGTAACCCTTCGGCGACGGCCAGCCGGGGGGCTGCAGGACGGTCAGATCGGTCATGGCACGTTCTCCTCTGCTGAGCACGATCGCGCCGGGAGCAGGATGCTGGCTTTGTAGATGCTCAGGTTCATCAGCTTTCCCCCTCGGCTAAGGCCTTCCGCACGCCGCTCTTCGCCACACCTAGCAGACGGTGCAGCGTGGCGCGGTCCGTGCTCGGAATGTCCGCGAATAGCTCCGCGATCCACCTTTCATGCTCCTCCGATTGGATTTCGAATGCGTGCCGGCCGTAAGGTGTCAGACATAGGCGCTGCACCCGCCGGTCGGCGGCCTCTGCCCGGCGTTCGACCAGCCCGTCCGCCACAAGCCCGGCGGCGAGCGCGGTGACATTGCCGTTGGACACCATCATGCGGCGGGAGATCTCACCGAGGGTCAATCCGTCCGGCATGCGGTCGAGCTGCGCCAGCAGGTCGAAGCGGGGCAGGGTGGTAGCGAATTGTTCGCGCAGGCGACGGCGGATCTCGGCTTCCACAAGGTTGACGCAGGATAGCATGCGCAGCCATAGACGGAGATCGGCCTTGTGGCCGGGGGGTGAGCCAGCAAGGGCGGTTTCCAGGTCGACCACGGCATGACCAGAGGGGGCGTGACCAGAGGGGGCGTGACCAGAGGGGCGACCATCGTGTGGGGTCATGTTTCGCCGCCATCCACTGCCAGGGCCTGGCCGTTCACCGCGGCCGCTCCGGGTAAGCAGAGATAAAGCACGCTGGCGGCAACTTCCTCGGGCTGGATCAGCCGCCCGAGCGGGTTCGCCGCAGTGAAGGTGGCGCGGATTTCGGCCTCGGAACGGCCGGTGCGGGCGACGATTTGGGCGACGCTGTGGGCAATCAGGTCGGTGTCGGTGAAGCCGGGGCAAACCGCGTTGACGGTCACGCCGCTGCCGGCCACTTCCAGCGCCAGCGCTCGGGTCAGGCCGAGCAGGCCGTGTTTCGCGCTGACGTAGGCGCTAACGTAGCGATAGCCTTTCAGCGAGGCAGTGGAGGCAATGTTGACGACGCGACCGAAGCGGGCTTGCAGCATGCCGGGCAGAGCGGCATGGATCGCCGCGACGGCTCCACCGACGTTGACCCGCCACATGCGTTCGAACATCGCCGCGGTGGTCTTCTGGAACGGAGCGGTTTCAGCGGCGCCGGCGGCATTGATCAGCAACAGAACGGGGCCGTGCACCTGGACAGCGGCGGTGAAGGCTTCCGCCGTGGCGGCTTCGTCCGTGATGTCGGCCGCGATGGCAAACTTGGCGTGGCCCGCGTTAACAGCCTCCTGCAGCGGTGCTCCGCGCCGGCCGAGAACCGTCACGTGGGCACCGGCCGCCGTCAATACAGAGGCGACCGCTCGGCCAATGCCGGTCCCTCCGCCGGTGACCAGTGCGTGCTGTCCCGCAAGGGGCGATGCCAGCGTCGTCGTCTCCGCCGCCATCCGTTTCTACTCCCGTTCGCTATCGTTCCCACCCATCGTCATGGTGGGTGGTGGCCGACCAACTATCGTCATGGTGGGGGGAGGCCCACCATCCACGGCTTTTGGGTCGGGCTGAGTCCGCTGTCATATGCAGCGGGTTGCCGGGTCAAGCACGGGAGCGTGCTGCGCCGCCCTCAAATCCGAACCGTTGACTTTCTGCTATCGATATACGTCTTGCCCCGGATATCCTTCAAGCCTAAACTATTCAAGCCTAAAGTATAATGAGGTAAGCATGCGCGTTGCGGTGATCGGCGGAGGCCCGGCGGGTCTGTATTTCGCGATCCTGCTGCAGCGGGACCGGCCCGGGGCGCGTATCACCGTCGTCGAACGCAATCGCCCGGACGATACCTTCGGTTTCGGCGTGGTGTTCAGCGACCAGACTCTGGACACGTTCGCCGCGGCCGACGTGCCGAGCTACCGGGCGATCGTGGAGAATTTCGCCTATTGGGACGATATCGAGATCCACGTTCGCGGCACGGTGCACCGCATCGGCGGCAACGGGTTCTGCGGCTGCTCGCGCCGGTCCCTGCTCATGCTGCTGCATGACCGCGCTCGGGCGCTGGGCATCGAACTGCTGTTCAACCAAGAGGCGACGCCGGAGGACTTTCCCGACGCCGACCTGATCGTCGCCGCCGACGGCATCAACAGCACTATCCGCACGCGATCCGAGGTGCATTTCCAGCCGCGCACCGACCTCCGGCCGAACCGCTTCGCCTGGATGGGCAGCACGCGTCCGTTCGACGCCTTCACCTTCTTCTTCAAGGAGCGTTCGGAAGGCATCTTCATCGCCCACTGCTACCAATACGAACCCGGGGCCAGCACCTGGGTGTTGGAAATGGAGCCCGAAACATTCGCTCGCGCCGGGCTGGCCCACGCCACCGAGGCGGAGTCCGCGCGGTTCATGGAGCACGTCTTCGCCGAGGAACTCAACGGCCACAAGCTGGTCACCAACCGCAGCCTTTGGCGGCAGTTTCCGATGATCCGCTGCGCTCGGTGGACTCAAGGGAACGTAGTGCTGCTGGGGGACGCCAAGGCGACCGCGCATTTCTCGATCGGGTCCGGCACCAAGCTGGCGATGGAGGACGCCATCGCGCTGCACGCGGCGGTCATGGCGGGCGGGTCCGTGGCCGATTGTCTGGCGCGATTTGAGTCATGGCCGACGGGAAGCAGTGGAGAAAATCCAGCACGCGGCGGATGTCTCGCTGGTGTGGTTCGAGCATGTGCGGCGGTTCTGGCCGATGCATCCCACGCGGTTCGCGTTTGGCGTGATGACGCCGGTCGAAGGCGATCACCTACGACGATCTGGCGCTGCGGGCGCCGGATTTCGTGCAGGAGGTGGATGCGCTGTTCGCGCGGGAGGTGGCAGGCAACGGCGAACCGGCCGAGGCAACAAGGCCGCCGATGTTCCAGCCGTTTCGGCTACGCGGTATGCGGTTGGCGAACCGGGTCGTGGTCTCGCCGATGTGCCAATACAGCGCGGAGGAAGGGCTGCCGACGGATTGGCACATGGTGCACTACGGCGCTCGGGCGACCGGCGGAGCGGGGCTGATCTATACCGAAATGACCTGCCCCTCGGCCGATGCCCGCATTACGCCGGGCTGCACGGGGCTGTGGAGCGACGCACAGGAGGCCGCTTGGACGCGGATCGTCGCGTTCACCCATGCGCACGGGGCGGCGAAGATGTGCCTCCAGCTTGGCCATGCCGGGCGGAAAGGCAGCACGCGGCTGATGTGGGACGCCATGGACCGTCCGCTGCAGCAGGGCGGATGGCCCATCATATCCGCCTCCCCCATTCCGTATTACCCGGACAGTCCGGTGCCCCGCGGCATGGACCGGGCCGATATGGAGCGGGTCGTGAACGATTTCAGGCAGGCGGCGGAACGGGGGGAGCGCTGCGGCTTCGATATGTTGGAACTGCATTGTGCGCACGGCTATCTGTTGGCCAGTTTCCTGTCGCCCCTGACCAACACACGCACTGACGAATACGGCGGCACAGTCGAGAACCGCCTCCGCTTTCCGCTGGAAGTGTTCGATGCGTGTCGAAGAATCTGGCCGGCGGAGAAGCCGATGTCTGTGCGCTTGTCGGCCACCGACTGGGCGGACGGCGGAATTTCCGAGGCGGATGTGGTCGCGATCGCGCGTGCCTTCGCGGCGCATGGCTGCGACCTTTTGGATGTCTCCACCGGGCAAACGGTAGCCGACGCGGCACCGGTCTACGGGCGGATGTTCCAGGTGCCGTTCTCCGACATGATCCGCAACGAAACCGGGTTGGCCACGATGTGTGTCGGGTCGATCACCTCGGCCGACCAGGTGAACACGATCCTGGCCGCCGGGCGCGCCGATCTGGTCGCCCTGGCTCGCCCGCATCTGGTGGATCCGGGGTTCGTCACGCGGGCGGCGGCCGATTACGGCGTGGCCGATATCGCCTGCCCGGTGCAATACGAATACGGCCGCGACGCGCTGATGCGGAGTGCCGCTCGGGACCGGGCCGATCTGATAGACCTGCGACGCCGAGCGAAGCCACGTAGTCATGGAGCCTATCAGGCTGGTGGCGACCGGCCCGCCCATGCAATGTAGTATTGGGCGGTTAGGACCTGCCGCAGAACAAGTGCTGCAGTCGCAGCACCGTCGCCGCGGGCCGTCATGGTAGGCGAACGCGTACTATCCACGGATTTCGTGAGTTCAACACCGCGAGCCCGGATGGTCGGCCTGCGCCGACCTTAACGTCGCGCAGCAGACGCCTCCTCAGCAACGATTTGGATTTCGCGACAAGCCCTTAATTAACATCTTGAGGGTGTGCGGTAGTTACCAATCCTGACAGCCGTGCTAAGCTCCCAAGAGCTGCAAACAAACGTAATCAGGCGGGAAGACCCGCCGGCAGAAAAAGGAGGAATTCGCCGTGACCGTTCAGGCTATGGGCTACTTTTGGGTCGGGACCTCCAAGCTCGATGACTGGACCAGCTTGGCAACCGGCCAGCTCGGACTGCAGGCGACCGATCGCGGGGGCGCCATGCGCGCTTTTCGCATGGATGACCGCAAGCAGCGCGTGATCTTCGACGGCGGCCGGCCGGATGGAGAGCAGTTCTTCGGTTGGGAGGTCGCGGATGCATCGGCGCTCGCGACGCTGGCGGCGCGGTTGGAGAACGCTGGAGTCGCGGTGCAGCGGGAAGGCGGCGCAGCGGCAGACCAACGTTGCGTCGCCGAGGTGATTTCGTTCCGCGATCCCGCCGGCAACCGTGTGGAGGCATTTCACGGCGCCGAAATCGCCAGCGAACCGTTCCGGGGCGCGCGAACGACCGGAGGTTTTCGCACCGGGGCACAGGGCGTAGGACATGCCGTGCTCGTGGTGCCTGACATCAATGCTGCCCTGACATTCTATCAGGACCTTCTGGGCTTCCGCATCAGCGACTTCATTGGGCCGCCGATCTCGGTCTACTTCATGCACGTGAACCCACGCCATCACAGTCTCGCCCTCGCTCAGGGGTCGCGCCCCCGGATGCACCATCTGATGATGGAGTTTTACTCGCTCGACGATGTTGGCCAGAGCTATGATATGGCCCAGAGCGAAGACCGCGTCGCGGTTAAACTCGGCCGGCATCCTAATGACTTTATGACGTCGTATTACATGCGCACCCCCGCGTCCTTTCTGATTGAGCACGGATGGGGTGGCCGTGAAATCGGCTCCGACTGGAAGCCGATCGAGTTGAAGGCCGTGAAGAGTTTTTGGGGCCATCAGGGGTTGTTCGAGTTGCTGGGTGACGGTCCACCTCCGCCGGGTGCGCCGCCGATGCCTACGCCCGAGCCGAATTGGGCGCCATTGCAGGTGCTCGACGGCAACTACGATCGGATGAACGGCGTTTGCCCCTGGTGGGATTCGTTGAAGGCGAGCCGGTAGAGTCCGCGCCGGAAGCCCCCGCCGCCACGGACAATCTTGACTGCGGCGGGGTTGTTCAGCATTTTGCCGCCCCTCATCGGGCTTAATAAGTGCCCTCTCAAGGAACAGGCTGATGGCTAAGTCGAACACCGTTCAGATCAAGCTGGTATCCACGGCGGATACTGGATTTTTTTACGTCACCAAAAAGAACGCGCGTGCACAAACAACGAAGCTCGAGCTGAACAAGTACGATCCCGTTGTGCGGAAGCACGTCCCGTTCAAGGAAGCCAAGATCAAATAGCCACCCGCTTCGTCGCGATAGAGGGTTACGTTGCCAAGCGTCCAGCGGCTTTCACCGCTGCACGAGGCGCATCTCGACCGAGCTTATAAATGTCTAATCGGCACGAACTGTTAGGCAGCAGCGTACGCAGTGTTGCGTCCTGCCGCCGATCCTGAGCGCCGATTTTACGCGTACGCACGAGCGGTGCCGCTGCCACGTGGCAGGACCAACCTCGCATAGAAGCCGCCGCGCGCCATTAGCCCCTCGTGCGTCCCCGCTTCGGCCACCTGACCATCTCGCAGCACCAAAATCAGGTCCGCCGCACGTATCGTCGAAAGCCGGTGCGCGATGACGATCGTCGTCCGGTCCGTCATCAACGCGTCGAGCGCCCCGCGCACGGCCTGCTCGCTGATCGTATCGAGATGCGATGTTGCCTCGTCCAGGATCAGCAGCGGCGCGTCCTTTAGGAAAGCGCGGGCGATGGCTATGCGTTGCCGCTGCCCTCCGGAAAGCTGCACACCGCGTTCACCCACGCGGGTAGCCAAACCCTCCGGCAAACCACCGACAAAATCAGCCAAAGCCGCTCGGGACAGCGCCAGGGCGACCTGTTCCGCGGAAGCCTCGGGCCGAGCCATCCTGACGTTCGCCTCCAGCGTGTCGTTGAACAGATAGGTGTCCTGCGCCACCAACGCGATGCGCCCACGCAGCCCGTCCAGCTTGAGCTCCCGCAGGTCGATGTCGCCGAGCCGGATCGCGCCGCTCGACGGATCCCAGAAGCGCAGCAGCAAATTCGCCACCGTCGTCTTGCCGGCACCCGACGGCCCGACAAGTGCCACCGTCGAGCCAGCCGGTACGACAAACGAAACGTCCCGCAGCGCCGGCGCCGATCTCCCCGGGTAAACGAAGCCGACGTGTTCGAACCGCAGTTCTACCGCATCCCCTGGATCACGACCGCCATCGCGGATCAGCACCGGTTCGGCCTGAACCACTGCCAGCCGCCGCGTCGAGGCGATCGTGTCCGCAAGCTGCCGTCCCACCTGTGCGATCTCGGAGACCGGCAGGAACGCGGCCACCGATATCAGCACCAGCAGCGGCAACGTTGTCGGGGCGATCATGCCATCAGTCACCAAAATGGCACCCACGGCCGCCACCGTCAGACCGCCGAAACCGGTGAGTGCCTCCAGCATAACCGCCTGGAACGACAAATCGGCGAGCAGTGACAGCCTCAGCCTCTGGTAGCTCGCGACCGCTGCCATGAACCCGTCGCGGCGTCGTCCCGCCGCGCCGAACATCACCAGTTCCGCCAGGCCCTGGATGGTCTCGGTCGCGAACGCCCCCATCGCTCCCAGCGCGCCGCGAGCAGCCGATCCCAGCCGATCGATGCGCTGCCGGCCAAGCACAGGGGACGCACCGGCGTAGATCAGGAACGGCGCCAGCACCAGAGCCAGCGGCCAGGCGATCAAAGCCATCGCGATCAGCACGCTGACCGGCACCAGCACCGCGACGATCGCCGGGGCGATGGTATGAGCAAAGAAGTACTCAACGGTCTCGACGTCCTGTGTCGCCAGCGCCACCAGATCGCCCGACCGCCGTCGCAGGAGATACGCCGGCGCCAGTGCATCCAGTTTGCGGAACAGGTCGATCCGCATGTCGGCCAGCAGCGCATAGGCCATCGCGTGGGCTATCCAGGATTCCAGCCAGTGCAGCAGCCCAGCAAGCGGCGCAATGATCAGCAGCGCAGCGATCAGCGCGCCCGTCGGCGAGCCATTGCGCACCGCCCCCAGGACGAGCGCCCCAAGCACGCTGACTCCAATGAATGCGACCACCCGCCCAATCCCGGTCCCAACGGTGACTGCCAATTGGCCACAATAGGGCCGTACCACCCGGAGCAGGGTGCGGATCGTGTCCGGCCAGGTGACCTGACCGGCTTCCGCGGACAGACTGCCGACAAACGCGCCCGAGGCCGGTGCGTCCGGCTCGGCGGTCTCATCCACCATCAATGGCGCGGTGACGCTTCGCGTTCGCCAACCTGAGGACCCATCAGGTCGCGATACGGGCCATCCTGTTGGATCATTTCCAGATGGTGCCCGGATTGCACCACTGCGCCGTCCTTCAGCACCAGGATCCGATCTGCGCCGATCACGCTGGACAGCCGATGCGCCAGGATCAGCGTCGTGCGGGCCGTCATCAGTCTGTCCAACGCCTGCTGGATGATCGCCTCGTTCTCCGTGTCGACAGACGAGAGCGCCTCATCCAACACCAAGATAGCCGAGTCCCGAAGGAGCGCTCGAGCGATCGCCAAACGCTGCCGCTGTCCGCCTGACAATTGCGTGCCGCGCTCGCCGATGACGGTCTGGTAGCCGTCGGGGAGGGCGTTGATGAAGCCATGCGCATTGGCTGCGGTCGTGGCGGCGACCAACTCCTCGTGGGTCGCGTTCGGACGGCTGAGGCGCAGGTTGTCCTCGACCGAGCCATGGAACAGGTAGGTGTCCTGGGAAACGACGGCAATCATGCCGCGCACCTGAGCCGGATCGAGGTCGCGCAGATCACGTCCGCCGATACGTATCGACCCGCTCTGCGCCTGATACAGTCGTGACAGCAGCCGCACGATAGTGGACTTTCCGGCGCCGCTGGGCCCGACGATGGCGACCCGCTCCCCGGCGCCGATCCGGAACGACAGCCCCGTGTGCGCTGCCCTGCGGCCGCCGGGATAGGCGAAGTTAACCGCGTCGAATACGATCTCCGGCGCTAATCCAACAAACTCATCGCCGGTGGGCGCGACCACCCAAGTGTCGAGCAGGGCGTTGATCCCCGTCGCCGCCGCCTGCCCGTTCAGCCCCTGATGCAGAACCCCCCTTAAGTCCCTTAAAGGACGGAAAGATTTCAGTCCCAGCCATCAGGACAATCAGCAGCGCTTCCAGGCTCATTTCGCCATGCCGGACACGCCAAGCGCCAAGCGCCAGAGCTGCGGCGGATCCCAAAGCGGTCCCGAGGTCGGTGAACCCGCGGGTCATCACGTTCAACGCCAGCACCCAGAACGTGCTGTCCGACAGCGCTCGGGCCTTCGTCGCCAGCATACGTCCGTATGCCGAGCTTTGCCCGAACGCCTTCAGCGTCGGCAGCCCCTGAACCGCGTCAAGAAATTCCTCGCCGAACGACTTGAACGCTGACTGTCGCGCGCGGGATGCTTGTTCCGTTTTCCGGTGCACGGTGGCCGGCAGGATCAGTGTAAACAGCGCAGCCGCCAGCATGACGGCCGCGACCGGCACGTCCCACCACGCGATGAATACGAAAATCGCGAAGGGCGCGCAGAGCGCGATCGTCACCTGCGGCAAATATTGTCCGAAGAACGACTGAAGCTGCTCCACACCGTCGACCATGGAGAGCATTACCCCACCGGTCCGCTCCGCGCCAAACCAGGCGGGGCCAAGTTCGACAATCTTGTCGAACAGCCGACCCCGCAGGGTCTCCTGGACGCGTGCGGCCGTGCGGTGAGCGATCATGGTCCGATGGTGATCCAGCCAGGCGCGCAGCAGGATCGCCGCGGCGGCGGCGGTCAACGGCCGGAGTTCGATCGAGCCCCGGAACACACCTGCGAGAAAGGCCCCGAGAAATGCAAATCGAGCGATTCCGACGGCCAGCGCAAGCAAGCCCAGACAGGCGGACAGGACAATGCGGCCTCGTTGGCCAGCCGTCATCCGCCACAGTTTCAGGTCAAGATGCATGGACCGGATCGTGCCTCAGGCTTCGGCTTCCGTCGATGGCCATCCGGTTCCCCAACGATGGCCTTAAATTTGCATCATCAGGGGCGCCAATAACACATGGGGGCGGGCATGCTGGTGAAGGCAAAACCCTACGAATACAGCTTGGATTTGGGTTCGGCGGCCCTGCTGATTATCGACATGCAGCGTGACTTCCTAGAGCCAGGCGGTTTCGGCGAAATGCTCGGCAACGACGTCTCGCATCTGCGCCGGGCAATCGAACCCAATGCGGCATTGTTGGCGGCTTGGCGCGAGGCGGGCGGCTTGGTGATCCATACCCGTGAGGGCCACCGCCCGGACCTTGCCGACCTGCCGCCGGCGAAGAAAATCCGCGGCCGCAGCGCGACAACCATCGGCGACTCCGGTCCGATGGGCCGCATCCTGGTCCGCGGCGAGGCCGGCCACGACATCATTCCGGAGCTCTATCCAGCGGCCGGCGAACCGGTGATCGACAAGCCCGGAAAAGGCGCGTTCTTCGCCACCGATCTGCACGCCATCCTGCAAAACCGGGGCATCCAGCAGCTCGTGGTCACCGGCGTCACCACCGAAGTCTGCGTCAACACCACGGTACGAGAGGCTAACGACCGAGGCTACGACTGCCTCGTCGTCTCCGACTGCTGCGCATCGTACTTCCCTGAGTTCCACGAAATGGGACTGCGCATGATTGCCGCCCAAGGCGGCATCTTCGGCTGGGTCGCGCCCTCAGACCTCGTCATTGAGGCGCTTGCGGGCAAGAACATGATGAAGGGAGCAGCAGAATGAGCGGAAATATAGCAGTCGGTAGCCGGCCAAGGTTCTGGGTTTCCGGAGACTGGAACGCCCTGTTCGGGTTTGGCACGAACATCCTGGTGAACATACTGGTCTTGACCGGCCTGTTGCGGTTCGTACTGCAAATGCCCGATGACCTAGTGTTCGGCCGCATCCTGCCCGCGCTCGGGTTGATGCTGTTTCTCAGCACAGGATACTACGCTTTCCTAGCCTGGAACCTGGCGCGCAAGACCGGCCGCACCGATGTTTGCGCGTTGCCCTCAGGCATCAGCGTCCCCCACATGTTCGTGGTTACTTTCGTGGTGATGCTGCCAATCAAGCTTGCCACCAAGGATCCGATTCAAGCCTGGGAAGCCGGCCTGACTTGGGTGTTTATCCAGAGCTTTGTCCTCATGGCCGGCGGCTTCATCGGCCCATATATCCGGAAAATCACCCCGCGCGCCGCGTTGCTCGGTTCGCTGGCCGGCATCTCGATAACCTTCATCTCCATGCGGCCCGCCGCGCTGGTCTTCAGCACCCCGGTGATCGGCGTAGTCTGCTTCGCCGTTATCCTGGCCAACTGGTTTGGCGGTGTGCGCTATTTCGGCGGCGTGCCCGGCGGCCTGGTGGCGATCGCGGTCGGAACCGTCATCGCCTGGGTGTCCACCGCGCTTGGCCTGGGCTACGGCGACATGAGCCTGGCAACCCTGGGCGCTTCGGTGGCCAACTTCGGCTTCTCCGTGCCAACGCCGGCGTTCCTGCATACCTTCGGCGGGTTCCAGTACCTCGGTGTGATCCTGGTCACTGCTATCCCATTCGGCATATACGACCTGATCGAGGCGCTCGATAACGTCGAGAGCGCCTCCGCCGCCGGCGACAGCTTTCCAACCACCCGCGTGCTCACCGCGGACGGCGTCATCAGCCTGATCGGCTGCCTGATGGGCAACCCGTTTATCAACGCGGTGTATATCGGTCATCCCGGCTGGAAGGCGATGGGCGGGCGGATTGGCTACTCGGCGGTGACCGGTATCGTCGTGCTGGTGCTGACCTGGTTAGGCATCATCGCGGTTGTCAGCGCGCTAATCCCGCTCGTCGCGATCCTGCCGATCCTGCTGTACATCGGCATGCTGATCGGCTCGCAGGCGTTCCAGGAATCCCCGCACCGCCACGCACCGGCGATCGTGCTCGCACTGTTGCCCCAGCTTGCCGCATGGGGAAAACTGCAGATCGACAGTGCCCTTGGCACCGCCGGTACGAACGCGGCCACTGTGGGAACCGCCAAACTCGCCCAGTCCGGCGTGCTCTACGACGGGCTCGCGACGTTGGGCGGAGGCGCGACGCTCGCCGGAATCATTCTGGGTGCCGTCACGGTCTACATCATCGACCGCGCCTTCGAGAAAGCCGCCGCCTTCGCCCTCGCCGGCTGCATCCTGACGTTCTTTGGCTTTATCCACGGCCCGGAGGGTATCGGCGTCGACAGCTCGCCTACCGTTGCCGTGTCGTATCTCGGCGTCGCGGCGATCCTGTTCTATCTCTCGCGTTACGCCGAGTTCCACCCGGTGGCGATGGATATCCACGAAGCCGCGGCCGAGGCTGATTGATCTAGACCGAACTTTGCGCCCTTTTCGACTAATACATTGAAATAGCTCAAAACATGGGTACGGACTGTTGCGAGTTGTCCTGGATCGAATGCTCCGAAGTAGTCATGTTTTGGCTCCAAAATGTCTCGACAAGGAGTCGTCCGGTGGATCGAATATGCATCGCGGCGAACACAACTTGGCACGAGGCACCCGCTTTGAATTGAATTTCGACCTACCTTGTTGGGGTAGCCGATGTAGACAGAGCTCAAAAAGGAAATTGAGCGTCATATCAGCTAGTTGGTGAATTTTCAGGGCGAAGTTCGGTCTAGAGCGTGATCGCCTGAGCCTGACAGTCGGAGGCGCGAATCACGCGATCAAACATGAGCGTAGGCCATCATCGAAACAGAAGTGCGGACGATCATGGCCTAACGCCGGTTGAAGGTGGATACCGGCCGGCGCAACCCCGGCTGGTATCGACTTACCAAACCCGAGGACAGAAACCGTTCGTCGTTAAGGGGACGGAAATCGGCTACTTCTTCCCAACGTGCGCGATCGTCGCGATCTCTACCAGCGCGTCCGGCTTCACCAACCCGCACTGGATGCAGAAGCGGGCGGGTTTGTCGCCGGGAAAATACTCCGCGTAGACCTTGTTCAGCGCGGGATAGTCTGCCCAGTCGCGGATGAAGATGGAGTTGAAGGTCACGTCGTTCATCGTGCCGCCCCCGGTTTCGATGACCGACTTGATGGTCTCCAGCACATGCCGTGTCTGAGCCGCCGCGTCGCCGGCATGGAGGATGTTGTTGTCCTTGTCGAACGCCAATGTCCCAGAGACATACACGATCCCGTCCGCCATCGTTCCGGGCGAGAACGGAGCGATCGGCGCGCTGGTGCCGGGCGGCAGGACGACTGTCTTGGGCATAGCAAAACCTTACGTGCTGGAGGTCGGTGCGGCCTGCCCGATGGCACCGCAAAAATCGGCGACGGTCGAGACCCAACCGAAGAATTTCTCGATGTTATACAACGCCGCTTGCTGCACGAACGGCGGCCCCGCATGGTGCGTCGCGTCTTCCAGAACAACCGAGAAATATTCGAGGTGGAACGCGTCACGTAATGAGGACTCGACGCAGACATTCGTCGCTATCCCGGTGAACACCAGGTTGCGGATCCCCCGAGCACGCAGCACGCTGTCGATGTTGGTGTTGAAGAACCCGCTGTAGCGCGTCTTGGGGATGACGATGTCGCCCGGTCGCGGCGTGAGCGCATCGACGATCGCATAGTCCCAGGTTCCCTTCGCCAGCAGCGTCCCCTTTAACTCCGGTCGAGCGCGCATAGTCTTCAGGGCGTTGGACTTGTGGAAATTCGGCGATCCGGAGGTGCCCGCCTCGACGTAGTCCTTGTCCCAGCCGTTCTGGAAGAAGATGACGGTCAGGCCGGCGGCGCGGGCGGCCTCCAGCGTCGCCTTCGTTTTCGCGATGGCCGCCGGTGCGCCGGAGACGTCAAAGCCGGCGATATCGATATAGCCGCCCTCCGTCGCGTAAGCGTTCTGCATATCGACCACGATCACCGCCGTCTCGCTGAGCTTGAGCCGCAGCGGTTCCGGGCGGGCCGGCAGCGTGACGCTCTCGGTGCGGGCGTCTGGGGCGGCATAGCCAGCGGGAATGGATGAATTCATCCGACGGTTTCCGCGCTATCTGTCAGCGCAGGGACAGCGGGTGAGATGACCTTGGGGGCTTCTTCCCCGGCGGCACCAACTTCGCCTGCTGGTTCGTCCGCCACGACGCCGGTCTCGAACCCGTCGATGCTATAGATATTTTTCTCCCGCCAGTAAGCGGCAACGCCGTCCTCGCCCTTATTCTGTGCCCACCGGCGCAGGGTCGGCCGCTCCTCCTTGTAGTCGAACAGGGGCACCCCGTAACCGCAGCTTGTCTGCACCATCTCGACATCCAGACAGATGATCTGGCGCGCGCCAGGCGCTTCCTCGTTGCCGAAGGCGGTTTCCAGCAACGCCGCGTATTCCGGCGTTCCCTTCCATAGAGAACGGCCGTGGCCATAGAGCCGCAAGATCATCGGCACAGTCTCGAACCCGCAGAACATGATGGTCAGCCGGCCGGAAGCCCGCAGATGCGCGGCGGTCTCGTTACCGCTACCCGTCTGATCCAGATAGGCCACGGTGTTCGGGTTTAGAACGCGGAAGGCGTCGGCACCACGTGGCGAGATGTTGATCCGGCCCGTCGCGGCGGCCGATGCGGTGAAGAAGATATGCTGTTCCGCGATGAATGCAGCGTGGGCCGGTTCGATGTGCGAAAATTTCTTAGCCATTTGTGTCCTACGTCCTCGATCATCCCGTCCGCCGGTCGCGGCGGCTAACGGAGCAGCGATGCTAAACGATAACACGCACCGTAGTCTCCCCCCGGCGACCACCCCGGCCGGCATGCCCCTCGCTTGCGTCCAGGTGGCCTATCCGGGCCTTAATCTAGTTTGACAGAGTCGAATTGCTTCGCACGGTTTTTGTCCAAGCACCACGGTTTTTGTCCAATCACGAGGGCGCCGCCCCGCGCTAGGTGAAGAAACGGGCCGCGTCTGCGTTGGCGTCCCGCGACATGAAAACCATTCATACCGTTATGCTGCAATGCGGCATTGTGCTGCAATGCAGCATAACCAGATGCCCCGTGAACAAAGGCAGTGCGGCGGCTCGGGTCAGGTGCCCTGTCGGCGACAAAGATAGGAGAATACACATGCGGACAGTTTTTCTCACGGTCGCGATGGTCTTTGGTCTAAGCGCCACGGCGGCAATCGCCGAACCCGTACCGACCAGACAGCAGACGCAGATCGCCTCGACCCATACGGACGTCACCAGTTCGAACGGGCCTCGCGACCGCTCCGCGCCGACCGCAACGGACGAAGAGCATCGGCGGACTCCGTCCTACACGCAAGCGACACGAGCAGCCGATTCCGACCCGGAGCCGGAGAGCATCAGCGGCGGTACGGAGCCCTGAGGGACACCGATCCAACTGCGCAAACATCGACTGGATTAGAAAAGCACGTGCGTCTTCAAGCCCAGCACCACGGCATCGGGCACCGTCGACACGCCGCCGGGACGCACGAACCACTCGAATTCGGGCTGAATCTGGATGCCGGGGTGGACTGGGATACTATAGTTGGCCTCCAGCACCATCGCGTGGGTCTGAACGCCAAATTGATAAGTCGGCGGCAAGCCAAATGCCTGTTCCAGGCGCTCGGTCGACGTCAAGCTGGGGCTGACCTGATAATAGGTGAACGCGAGCCCGATCTGATCGTCGGGCCGCGCCTTCAAGAACCCGGAATACAGCATGCCCACCCAGACGAAGTGCTGGTAGAGTGAGTTGTCGGGGCTGTCGTGCGCATACGCCCCCAACACGGTCAGGCCATGGTTCGGCCCCGGCCCGGTGCGGAATAGCATCTGGTCGAAGGTAGCCCAGACCTGCGTGCGACCGTGACTAGTGGCCGGGGGAAGGCCGCTCAGGACAAACGCGTTGCCGTTCGTGTCCGAGAACTGGTTATGAAAATTACTGGTATCGTAGCCGGCGCCGGCCCTGTAGTGACCCGACAGCCCGTCGCGTCCGAACACCGGCTCCCAGCCCAGCTCGGTGGCATAAAACGCCCCGGTTATCTGATTAATGGACCAGTCGAAGCCGCTGCGTCCGCCGCCGGGGAAGGGCTGCGACGCATAGATGCCGCTCATCACGTAGGTCTCGGCGGTGGGGCGCACGCGGACACGGCCGCCCCAGGTATTCTGCGGCCAGTCGATGAAGGCCTGCTCAGCGGTCAGCGCTCGCGGGTGCCCGCAGATCGTCAGGGTCATAAAGTTGCAGTAGAGAGGCGAGGCGGCAAAATCCATGCCAGGGAAGATGCGCCCGAATACGGCGTCAACGCGGCCGTCAAACAACTGCTGTTCGCCGTAGAACCAGACATCGTGCACCGCCATATCGAAACCGGCACCGAAGATTTCCTGAGCCTGGAGGACATTGTCGCCGATGTAGTCGCTACTCAGGTTGCGACCAGCGCGGTTGACCACCACCATGTGGGTTGAGAAGCCCGGGATCTCCGCGAGTGTCCCCCAGTCCACATCGAGCTGGAGACCAATCTGGTGCGCATAGTCGACGCCCTGGCGCAGTCCGCCGGCGACGTTCCCAGCGGACTCTGTGGTATAGTCCAGGTTTAAACTGATGCCGTAATTGCCGAGGTCGGTCCGAAGACCACCCCAGTCACCGAACAGGTGTGGGGGACCCGCCGGTGGCGGTACTGGCTCTTGGGGCTGGGCTTGCTGCTGGCTCGGGCCGATGCCGACGACGCTGTTGGTTGGTTCTTGGGCAGCCGTGCGAAGGCCAGCTCCGGCAATTACGACGGTGATGCCGAGTAAGCATGCTGTCGCCTTCGCGATTGCGGATCTCGTCACGAGGTTCCTCCCTTGGCTAGCCTCGATAACTTCCGTTGTGGCTCGCGCGATGCTGTATTTCCGCCGGCTAGTCAGGCAACGCGTAAGCGATCACGTAATCTCCCGTCTTGGTGCCGAACGATCCATGACCGCCCGCCGCTGTGAGGACATATTGTTTGCCGTCTATCGCATAACTCATCGGCGTTGACTGGCCGCCGGCCGGCAGCCGGTCTTCCCATAATGGCTCGCCGGTGGTGACGTCATAGGCGCGGATGAAATAATCGAGCGTCGACGTCAGGAACGCGACCCCCCCGCCCGTGGTCAATGGCCCGCCCAGCGTCGGCACCCCCATCTTGATCGGAATCGGCACCGGCGCGCTATCGCGGATCGTTCCGTTCGGATGCATCCAGGCAATCTTCATGGTCTTCAGATTGATCCCAGCCATGTAACCCCAAGGTGGCCGCAAGCACGGCACACCGACAGGTGAGAGCAACGGATGCAGCACGACGCCATAGGGAGTGCCATACATCGGCTGCACGCCTATTTCGCTGCCCGAAGGATGCGCGTCGTTCGGCGCTTCGGGATTGTCCGGACCGCGTGGCATTAGCTTGGAGACGAATGGCACCGCCATCGGATTGGCGATCGCGATCTGCCGAACTGGATCGACCGCGATGCCGCCCCATTCGAACATTCCGAGATTACCTGGAAACACCAGCGTGCCCTGCAGCGAGGGCGGCGTGAACGTGCCCTCGTAGCGCAGTTGATGGAACAGGATCCGGCAGGACAGCTGGTCGAAGATCGTCGCGCCCCACATGTCCGCTCCCGTCAACTTCCGTTCGGGGCGGAATGTCAGCTCTGAGAACGGCTGTGTCGGCGCGACATGGTCGCCGGGAGCCGCTCCCTGCGGAACGGGCAACTCGGGCGCGGGCACGATCAGTTTACCGGTGCGGCGATCGAGCACGAACAGATTGCCCGTCTTGGCCGGCTGCAGAACCGCGGGAACGATGCCGCCGGATGTGGAGAGGTCGACCAGCGTTGGCTGGGACGGCAAGTCCATGTCCCACAAATCATGATGCACCGTCTGGTAGGACCAGACGCGCTTGCCGGTGTTGATATCCAGTGCCACCAACGCGCTTGAATACCGCTCCGCCAGGTCCCCGCGATTGCCGCCCCAGATATCGGGAGTCTGCACGCCCATCGGCAGATATACCAAGCCAAGCTTGGCGTCGTATGAAGCCGTCATCCAGGAATTCGGTGAGTTTTCCGTATAGGTATATTCGGCGGATGGCAGTGCGTTTTCATCAGCGGCCCCGGCGTCCCAGGCCCAGATCAGCTTGCCGGTGTGGATGTCAAACCCGCGAATGACGCCCGAGGGCTCGTGCGTCGAATAGTTGTCGATAACCGCGCCCGCTATCACGAGGATCTTGTCGCTTACCACCGGTGGAGACG
The DNA here is from genome assembly GCA_963832865.1 of uncultured Pseudomonadota bacterium. Lineage (GTDB taxonomy): Bacteria > Pseudomonadota > Alphaproteobacteria > Acetobacterales > Acetobacteraceae > Rhodopila. The sequence continues at coordinate 143,892 of CAWHWH010000031.1, read as the reverse complement.
TCGGCTCATAGAAGCCAGCGGTTTTCACCCCCATGCCGACCAGCAGATCGAGCGTCCCGTGATCGGCAAAGCTTTCGCAAGCCTTGCCGGTATCGGCGTTGACGGCGATCATTCGCCCGTCATTAACCGGCAGGAAGATCGTGCGCGGGCAATCCGTCGGTGCCGGCGAGCCATCGGCGTTCGTAACACCCGGCGCCGTTTCGTGATAGGAAACACCGCGACAAGTCAGATGCTGGAACGTCGGATTATCCTCTACCTTCGGATCGTATGACCAGCGTAACGCGCCGGTTTTCGCGTCGACCGCGAACAGGCGCTGATGCTGCGAGCACAGATAGACGGTATCGCGCACTTTGATCGGCGTGACTTCGAAGGTGGTTTCGACCGGGTCGTTCTTGCCCGGCAGATCACCGGTGCGAAACGTCCATGCCACCTTCAAAGTCTTCACGTTGCCAGGGGTGATCTGGGTTAGCGGCGAATACCGTTGGCCGAACTGCGTGCGGCCGTAGTCATGCCAGTCTTCGGCCGGCTGCGTGGCCGCCTCCTGCGGCTCGGCAACGGTTTCGGCGGCCGCGATCGAACCGTTGATGTCATGATAATTCGACGTCAGTCCGACCGCGAGCACTGCCACGCCAGCTCCCACCCCGACCCAAAGCGGCAGCGTGATCATCAGCGCGCGCGGCGAGGATGTATCATGACGGAGGTTGTGAGTGATCCATGGCGTCAGCAGCCAGATCCCAAGCGGGAAAATGATGTCGCCGCGGGCAGCGAGCGGCCACCAGTCGAATCCGACTTCGCTCACCGCCCAAATCAGCGTGCCCATCAGCACCGCCGCGTAAACCCACAACGCCGGCCAACGACCTGCTAACAAAAGTATCCCGCTGGCCAAAATGCCTAGACCCGCAGCCAGATAAAACGCCGACCCTCCCAGCGCGGCGAGCCAGACGCCGCCGCCGGCAAGCATCAGCCCGATGAGCGCGTAGACGAATCCGGTAATCTTCAAAACGGGTTTGATTTGCAGAGGTGAGGGCATCACTGGATCCTTTAGCATTCTCGAACCCCAGCACTAGCGATGGCGACGCGCGTCTCATCGAGTCCAGCGCCATATGGGATTGAGGGTTGGTCCTTTTGCGACTCGGCTCGGTCAGTTGCGACTAACACAGCATCGTGTAAAAAATTCTTGGCGGAGGCAGTTCAGTAAAGCGTCGAAAATCGCACCAAATCTTTTCGGAGCGCTTTAAGCGCCGACGTTGCCCGTTTCATTAAGCAGCCAGGACTGCAGATCTCGACACCAATACTCCCGCCTTCTCCGGAACGCGCCAGACTTCAAGGCATCAAATCAAAATCGCGACGTTGTTGCTCCTCGTCAACCTGTGGTCGTGTCTCCCAGTCCACATCGAGCTGGAGACCGATCTGGTGCGCATAGTCGAAGCCCTGGCGCAGCTCGCCGGCGACATTCCCGGCAGACTGGGTCCTGTAGTCCAGGTTCAGGTTGATGCCGAAATTGCCGAGGTCGGTCCGAAGCCCATCCCAGTCACCGAACAGGTGTGGGGGACCCGCCGGTGGCGGCGCCGGCTCTTGGGGCTGGGCTTGCTCCTGGCCAGGGCCGATGCCAACGCCGCTGTTGGTTGGCTGTTGTGCAGCTATGCGAAGGCTTGGTCCGGCAATTGCGGCGGTGATGCCGAGAACGCACGCCGTCGCCTTTGAACCGAATGCCAATTTCATGACGAGTCCTCGTGCCTTCCCGGAACGCGCCAGACTTTGGGCACAAAATCAAAAGAGCGCTGCATCTCGCTCGATCCCTAGAGGGTCCAATGCGCGATCACGTTCCCAGCGCCGTACGTTGCAGTCCCGCGGTTCCCGTTCTTGAGGGCGGGCTCAATTTAGGGCTCACGGTGACATCAGTGCTGCAGGTCGCCCGTCTACAGGCCGCCAAGCACCCTACGCAATCTAAACGCAATCTAAGCCGAATACGTGCAGCGCGCGCCGACCGGCATCATGATAGTGGGCCTCCGCACCGCGGCAGCGGCGGCAGCACATCAAGCGGATCCACCGCTTTCCCGTTTTCCAGCACGGCGAAAAACACGTGGGTGCCGTAGGTCACCCCCGTGCGTGCCACGTGCCCCAGCGCCTCCCCGGCCGCCACGTTACGCTTCCCCTCCGCAATCGCGGGCACAAGGTTGCCCAGGTGGGCGTACAGCGTCTCCAGCCCGCCCGGATGCCGCAGGTGCACGGTTACGCCGCCTAGCCCCTGTCGCTTGATCACCTCGACGGTCCCAGCCGCCGCCGCGTGCACCAGGGCACCTGCCCGCGCCGGCAAGTCGATGCCGTTGTGGAACCCGGCCGGGGCGTGCGGACCCACCGCGTGCCGCCAGCCAAATGGCGACGACACGCACGCCGGCGTCACCGGCGGCTGTAGCGTTGGTTGCGATAAGGCCGTGTGCGGCAGTAGTAGTATCATCAGAAGGCTTGTGAGGCCGCCGCCGATGACTTGTTCGGCCACCGTTGCACGACGACGGCGTGCCAGACGATGCGGTTCGGCATAGTGCCCTTCTTCTCCGGATAAGGTCATTTTCGGATGCTCCGGCGCGTGAGGAGGTGAGGATGTTGTAAGCCGCGCCACGAAGGTCCATCCCCAAATCGCTGAACTACCTAGGCTCGGCGAGCACCGGATGATCGGCGATCCGCTCGAGAGCGGAGCTAATCGTCCGAGATCGAGGCCATTCCTTCGTCTTCCCTCCTGGGTTTAACCCATCATTTTCCGGGTCAGGCCATGAAAAGTTGTTTATGTCTCACGTTCGCTCTTCTCTCCTTGGTGCAGGCGCCAGGCTCCGCAGTCGCTCAGATCGCTATCGACGGCAATCGCTCCATTGGGCCTGCCTATACTCCCGATCCATCCCTCGCGCCGAGACCCGAGGTCCCCAAAGGGACTATTATCGAATTCAAAATGGATTCGACTGGGAGCTTATATTTCCCGGGACAATCGCGAGTGACAGGTGCGTTTTCCCGCCGCGTTTGGGTATATGTGCCAAAGCAGTATGTCAAAGGAGAGAAAGCTCCCTTTATGGTAAGCCAAGACGCCATCTATCGTCCTTGGCTTATCAACCTTCTTGACAATGCCATTTATGACAAAAAGCTGCCGATCATCGTAATCATTTTCGCCGATAATGGTGGCAACGACAATGGAATTGGGGTTGCTAACGTCCAAGGTACTGAGCGCAATCTTGAATACGACACTGTTTCTGCTCGTTATGGCCGATGGGTGCAAGGGGAGCTTTTGCCCCGCGTAGAGTCAGAAACAAAGTCGCAGATCCCAGATCAAGCCGTAAAGCTTACTTCAGATCCAGAAGGAAGAGGCGCAATCGGTTGTAGTTCTGGAGCCGCAGCGGCATTCGCGATGGCTTGGTTTCAGCCTGATTCATTTAGACGGATCATTTCATATTCAGGGTCCTATACCAATCTTCAATTTCCAACAGACCCAAATTATCCTCACGGAGCGTCCTCCTACTATGAACGATTAATCAAAGATTCCCCCAAAAAGCCAATTCGAATATGGCTGGAAGTGGGTACCCAAGATATCAACTGGAGCCAATTTGGAGATTTTCTGGATTGGCAGGCGGCTAACCGTGCAATGGCGTCAGCGTTCAAGAGCAAGGGCTATCATTACCATTTTGATATTGCGCAAGATGCCCGTCATTGTGATGACCGCGTCGCTGCTCAGACACTTTCTGAAGCAATGCAGTGGCTTTGGAAGGACTATCCCATCAAGTAAACTGGGCATGGTTACAGAGATCGCACGAAAGCACTCAGTCAGCGATTGCGACTTCGTATCGAAGGCGCTTCTGCCGGCAGGCGCCCCCAGTCCCTGCTGACGAACAGACAGGAGGATTTCGTCAGCAACGCCCGGCACGTCTTGCATGCCGGGCGGGAGACGTCACTGTTTCTGTCTCGGCTCTAGGGCCAGCCGCCCTGGCCCACGCGCCCGGAGTAACCACGCTCGCTCATCATTCAGCCGGAACGAGGCTGAGCACAGCTCCCTTGCCCCGCACTTCCGCTTCTTCAAACTCGGCGGCGGCAATCGCCCGGTCGAGAGCGGCGCGCAGCTCCTTGGCCGTCTCCAGCGTAAGCTCGATCCCCGCGCGCGCGCCGGGGTCGAGGTCCGCGTTGATGAAGTCAAGCGTGATGACGTCGCCTAGCGGCGCGTGGCGCGCGTGGTCATAAGCAACCACCGCCCGCGATAGTGGAAACCATTCGTCCCCGCGCTTCGCCATGCCCTCCGCGCGCGCGATCTCGATGATGGACGTGCACATGTCCCAACCTCCTACTTCGCCAGATACTTGCCGAAGAACGCCCATATCTTGTTCCAGCCATCCATGGCCTGCTCCGGCCGATACAGCGGCCGGTGCCAGTAGAAGAAGCCGTGGCCGGCACCATCATAGCGGTGGAACTCGTAAGTCTTGCCATACTTCTTGAGCTCGGCCTCGTGCTGGTTCACCTGCTCCGGGCTGGGCGCGCGATCGTCGTTGCCGAACAAGCCAAGCAGCGGGCAACTCAGGTCCTTCGTCATGTCGATCGGTGCAACTGGCGTCTTCGCGTTGAGCTCCTCCGGGCCCATCACCACGCGCCCACCCCATTGCTCGACGCAGGCATCGACGTCCTTCCGCTGGCAGGCATAGATGAAAGCGTGCCGGCCGCCCGAGCAGGAGCCGATGAGACCGACCTTACCGTTGTTATCGGGCTGCGCGCGCATCCACTTCACGGCGGCTTCCGTATCGCCGACCATCTGGGAGTCGGCGATACCGCCCTCGGCACGCACCTTGGCGGCGACATCGTCAGGGTTGCCGTCGCTGCCTCCACCCTCGCGCTCGTACAGGTTGGCACAGATCGCGAGATAGCCGTGATGCGCGAACCGGCGCGTCGTCTCGATGTAGAACTCGCTCCAGCCCGGGAGATGGTGGATAAGCACCACGCCCGGAAACGGGCCAGGACCAGATGGCCTGGCCACGTAAGCCGTTATCGGCGTTCCTTTGTCGCCTTTGATGGTCACATTCTCGCAGGTCATGCCTCGGTAGAATGACATCGATCTTCCTCCATCGGACTGGGTCTTGGGTCGTCATCCGGCCATCGGAGCGCCGCACCGTCGGGGTGAACTCCCAGTGCTGCCCGAGGCCGCCGACCGCCAATATTCAACGGTCACACGCCGGGTGCAACAGGAGGCAGGTGTCCCCTACGGCCACGGGCCGCCGAAGCAGGCCGACGCATCGCCTACCTGCCGTAGGCGTGCGCGATCTGCCCCACGAGCTTGGCCCACGGCATGTCTATCGCGTCGTAGACGGCCGCAGCCTCGGGCCGGGCATTGTCCTTGAGGATTTCCACCATCAGCGTGGCATAGTCGGAGAGGATCACGCCGGCCTGCAGCATGCGCAGAAGACCGACCTGTCGTTTGGTCTCGCTGAAAGTTCCGGAGGCGTCGACGGCCACATAGGCGTCGAGACCCTTGCCTACCGCGGTCATGGCGGGAAAGGCCGCGCAGACTTCGAGCGAGATGCCCGCGAAAATCAGCTTAGTACGGCCGGGGGCACTAATAGCCCGAGCGACACGGGATTGTCAAAGGCGTTGACCGAGGAGCGATCGATGATCGGAACGCCAGGCAGCGCCTCCACAAGTTCCGGAATCGTCGGACCCCACATGCTGTCGCGGGCGGTGGTTGTCACGACGATCGGCAATTGCAGAGCCTTGGCCGCTTTGGCCAGCGCCACGACGTTGTGCTTCAGCTCCCCCGTCAAAAAGTCGCGAACGCCAGTAAAAAGGCCGACCTGGTGGTCGACGAGAACGAGAGCGGCGTTTTCAGCTGTAAGCGGCTCGTAAGGGCGGGTCGGGTCGGACATGACATTCTCTCCCAAGTGAAGGTTGGTTGCGTCCAGTCGCGATTGTCGATCGCGACAGGCCGGGGAGATAGTCGCTGGACTACCCGTCGAAAAGCTGGCGACAATGAAACTTAGCGTCCAATGCAATGGACGATGAGGCCGCTCGTGCTTGACCTGAACGACTTCTTCTACTTTGTGCAGATAATTGACCGCGGTGGCTTCACGGCCGCCGGACGCATGTTGCGTATTCCCAAATCGACACTGAGCCATCGCATCGAGCGGCTCGAAACGGAGGCTCGGGGTTCCTTCCCGGCGGGGCCTTCTCCCGTCCGTTCGCGTCTTCGTCGACCATCTGTCAGCAGAGTTGCCGAAAATGGTGCTGCTGTAGATGTCCGATCCCCTGCCTAAAGCGGCCCTTACGGCACCCGATCAGACGATCGCTCTGATCGGGGTCGTGGAAGGCCGGACGCGTCAGAGGGGCGGCCGCGGCGGCACGCTCTCGAACAGGGGTCCCAAGCCTTCGGCGAAGGTGAGGTGCGCAATGACGGCGTCGCGCAGCCTCGTATAGGGCAAATCAGCGAGCATTGCCGTCTGTATCGCCGCCATAACCTCGCCCGCCTCGGCGCCGATCATCGTGAAGCCTACGATCCGATCGTCTGTCGCCCCAACCAGCACCTTCATGAACCCTTCGGTTTCGTCGGTCGCAAGGGTCCGTAGGACCCTGCGCATCGGCAGCTTCGCCACGCGGACGGGGATGCCCTGGCCCTCCGCCTCGCCCTCGGACAGGCCGACGCGTGCGAGCGGCGGGTCGGTGAACATCACATGCGGAATGAGCCGATCATTCGTCCTGCGGTTACCACCGGCCATGTTGTCGCGGACGATCCTGAAGTCGTCGACAGAAACGTGCGTGAACTGCGGGCTGCCAGCGCATTCGCCAATCGCCCAGACGCCCGGGGCAGTGGTCTTCAGCCTATCATCGACCTGGATAAAGCCGCGCGCGTCCAGTGCGATCCCAGCCTCGTCGAGGCCAATATTTGTCGTATTCGCGATCCGGCCGACCGCTACCAGCAGATGACTGCCTTCGATCTTCCGTTCTCCGGACGCCGTCCGAACCGTTACCGATACAGATTCTCCATTCAGACCATCGACACGGACAGGTTGAGCGCTCAGGTCGATATCAATGCCTTCACCGCTCAGGATCCTGCCCATCTCCTCGGCGACCTCTGCGTCCTCGCGTGCCATGATTTGTGGACCAGGTTCGATGATCGTCACGCGGGCGCCGAAGCGGCGATAGGCCAGCGCCATTTCGATGCCAGTATAGCCGCCGCCAAGCACGATCAGTTGCGTCGGCACCTCGTCGAGTTCGAGCGCCTCGATATGGGTGAGCGGGTGCACGTCCCTCAGGCCCGGGACATCCGGCATGGCGGCATGCGAGCCGACGTTGATCACAACCTCATTGCCGGCAAGCAGGCGCGTGCCGCCTTCATTCAGTGCAACCTCGATCGTTTTCGGGCCGATGAAACGGCCGCTGCCCATGATGAGTTCGGCACCCGTTTGCTTGTAAAGACTGAGGTGAAGCTCGATCTCACGATCGATCATATTCTGCTTACGGCGTCGCACCCGCGCCATATCAATTCTGACCCCATCTACGATCGTGCCGAAGCCGGCCGCGTTTTGAACGACATGAGCCACCCTCGCGCTCCATAATTCGTTCTTGGAGGGCAGGCATGCCACGGCGGGGCAGGAGCCGCCGACCCATTGGCGCTCCACGACGGCAACCTTTTTGCCGGACCGCCCCAGATGCCAGGCAAGCTGCTTGCCGCCCTGGCCGCTCCCGAGGATGACGACGTCGAAAGTTTCAGACTGAGACATGGCCGTTTCCTTCGCTGTAGATCGGGTTCAAACTTCAAAGTAAATACGAGCAGTCGAAACAAACGCTGGCTTGACGCGTCACCAGCCCATAAGGCGCGATCTATCGCACTTGTCTCGAGCGGATCGCAGCCATGTAGTAAGCCTCCGGTTTCTGCACCCTTGCTGAAGGAAGTACATGTATATCCAATCGGAGCCATGTCCGGACCTAGATCGACTTCACCTCGCCCCCATCCATGCGAAGGGTCGAGCCGGTCATCCAACGGGCGCCGGGCGACACCAGGAATGCCATCAGCTCAGCGATTTCCTCCGGCTCACCGTAGCGCGCGATGCCGGCCTCCTGCGGGAAGCGGGCTGTCGCCTCCTCCACCGTCATATTGTGCAGCGGCGCCCAGTGCTGGAGATACGACCGGCGACGGCCGGTCATCACCGGGCCGGGCAGGACACTGTTGACCTGCACGCCATCAGCGATGCCGCGATCCGAGAACGCCTTTGCCAGCGCGACGATCGCGGCATTGATCGTGCCCACCCCCGCATAGGGTGCCTTTGGAAACAGCGCCGAATTGCCCGACATCAGAACCACGGACCCCCGTGCATCCTTCAACGACGGCCATGCCGCGATTGTCAGCCGCCGCGCACCGTGCAGCTTCAGCGCCAAGCCGCCCTCCCACTGCGCATCCGTCATCTCGAACAGGTCGATCTGCGGCACCGCGCCGGCGATGTTGAGCAATGCGTCGATGCGGCCGAACACCGCCAGGGCCTGATCGACCACCGCCTGTGCGGCCTCGGGCTGGGCGAGGTCTGCATCGACGACCAGCGCTTCGGCGCCAGCTTCGGTCACCGCCTGCGCCGTCTGCTCCAAATTGGCACGGTTGCGCGCAACCAGGACCAGACCGGAAAAATCGCGTGCGAGGCGCACAGCGGTGGCCTGGCCGATGCCCTGGCTCGCGCCCGTCACAATTGCAACCGCATCCGACATTTGCTGACTCCTCGGTCGTAAGGACATATCGGCGAACTCTTTCGGTAATGCGCACTAGACTTGGGTGCCGACCCCAATCGGTGCGATCTCCATCGCCACGCGAGTGAAATCCTGCTTGAGCAGATAGAACGATGCCGCAAGGAACAGGAAATCCTTCACCAAGAACGCGACCGGAAGATACATTGCCGGGAAGCCTCCTGCCTCTACTGCCCACGCATTGGGAAGAAACGGGATGATGGAGACTGTGCCCAAAAACGTGAAGATCGAACCAAGCGCCCCGAGCGTCCCAAGCTTCGCGTTCCAGTAGCCCAATAAGATCAGCGTACCGAAAAACAACTCCGTCGTACCGAGAAAGAAACTTGCGCCGCGAACACCAAAGGCTGGGATCAGCCAGAAGACCAGTGGGCTGTGAGCGATGAACGGGGTTATTTGTTGGGCCTCGAAGCTAAACCACTTCTGATAGCTAAATATGTAAAACGTGAAAACCATTGCCACGCGAATCAAGTGGTAATCCAGATCACTACGAAGCGCACTGCTTCTCGACAGATTGAGAATAAGAGAGCTCATGGTTCGTTCCTCTCCGTATTTGCCTTAGTATCGCGGAATGGCCGCGCGATTGCGTGCCCCACTGATCTCCCCTGAACTTCAGTCGTGGACCACGACCATCTTTCCGCGGGCCTCATTGGCCTCCATGACCCGGTGCGCCTCACCGATTTCGTCGAAACGGAAGACCCGGACCGGCTTGACGTCGAGCCGGCCGCAGGCGGCATCCGCCGCGATCTCCTGCAGCGGCACGTCCGACAGCGGGAAGCCCGGCGTGCCGAACACGAAGCTGCCGAAGAAGGTCAGTAACGCCGCTCGGCATCTGCAGCAGCGGATTGAAGTCGGGGATCGGATCCAGGCCGCCGAGCCAGCCGGCAATGCAGGAGCGGCCGCCGCGGCGCAGAATCGCGAAGGAGTTGAGCGCGACGCTGTTGCCGACCAGGTCGAGCACCGCATCGATCTTCTTCGCCTCCGGGATATGCTTCGAGAGATCCGGCCGCTCGATCTCGCAACGCTCGGCCCCGAGCTTATCCAGCATGGAAAAGCGATCCCGGCTACGCGTCGTCGCAATCACGCGCACACCGGCGTTGACCGCCATCTTGAGCGCCGACTGGCCGAAGGACGACGTGGCGCCGCGGATGACCAGCAACTGCCCCTTCTTGATCTCGAGGTTGCGGAACAGGCAGGTCCAGGCCGTGGCAAAGGTCTCGGGTATCGACGCGACCTCCGCCCATGGCAGGTCCGCCTCAATGAGCGCGACGTTCGACACTGGCGCACGGGTATATTCGGCGTAGCTGCCGTTGATCGTGCGGCCAAGGCCACCCATCAGCGCCGCCACCTTGGCGCCGGCCGGGAACTCGCCGCCGGGGCAGGATTTCACGGTGCCGACGCATTCGATGCCGCTGACCGGCGCCGCCTCGGCCCACTCGCCGCGGCGCATGTGCATCTCTGCGTGGTTGATCCCGAAGGCCTTGATCCGGATCACCACGTGGTCGGCCTTCCGCTCAGGCTCCGGGATGTCCTTGTAGACAAGGCTGTCCAGCCCACCGATTTCTCGAGAACGATGGCACGCACGATAACGCTCCGCACGATCGCCCGGCGCAGCGCCCCCGGCTCGCCGGTAAGGGGCGGACGCCGGGTTGCGGGATCAATGGGAAAGAAATTCGCGGATAGCCGCCGCGATCTCCGCGGCATGGGTCTCCAGCGCGAAGTGGCCGGTATCGAAGAAGCGCACGACGGCGTCCGGGATGTCGCGCTTGAACGCCTCGGCGCCTGGCGGCAGGAAGAACGGATCGTTCTTCCCCCACACCGCCAGGAAGGGCGGCTTATGGGTCCGGAAGTAGTTCTGGAAGGTTGGGTAGAGCGCAACGTTACTCTTGTAGTCTCCGAACAGGTCGAGCTGCACCTCGTCGGCGCCGGGTCGGGCGAGATAGAAATTGTCGAGCGAGTAGCCGTCCGGGGAGACCTTCGTCGCGTCGGGAACGCCATGCGTGTACTGCCAGGCGGTCGTCTCCGGCTTCAGGAAGGCGCGCAGGGCCTCGCGATTGGCGGCCGACGCGTCCTGCCAATAGGCCCGGATCGGGTTCCAGCCGTCGCTCAGCCCCTCCTCATAGGCATTGCCGTTCTGGGAGATGATCGCGGTGATCCGGTCCGGATGCCTGACGGCGAGCCGGAAGCCGGTCGGCGCTCCGTAGTCGAACACGTAGACGGCATAGCGGTCGAAGCCGACGATTTCGGTGAAACGGTCGATCGTCTCCGCGATCTTGTCGAAGGTGTAGCCGCGGCCCGGCAGATCGGAGTTCCCGAAGCCCGGCAGATCGGGGGCGATGATGTGGAACCGATCGGCCAGCAGCGGGATGAGGTCGCGGAACATGTGGCCTGCGCTGGGGAAGCCGTGCAGCAACAGCAGCTTTGGCGCATCCGGCGCGCCCGCCTCGCGATAGAAGATCTTGAAGCCGTCGACGTTGGCTGTGCGATAAGTGATGGCGGTCATGACGCGTTTCCTTTAACGGATGGAATGGTTAGCGATGGGGTTCATCCAACCGCTCTAGGTCGGACTTAGAGGTTATGCGCGGTCTCGTCCCGGACGGCCGCGATTGCTTCGCGGAGCACGTCCAAGACGACGGCCGGGGCGGTCACCATCGGCACGTGATCGACGGCATGCGAGTACACCCGGGCTCGCATGCGCTCGGCCATGAAGCGCTGATTGCCCTCGACGATCATCCGGTCCTGTTCGGCCACCAAGAACCAGCTCGGGCGGTCCTTCCACAGCGGCCGCGGCACCGCGACGGTGATGCAGGCGGGCGAGATCGGCCGCTGGACGGCCGCGAGCACCGCCAACTCCTCCGCGGCAGCGTTCTGCGCGAAGGCAGAGCCGAAGGATGTGTCTGGCAGATAGATTAGCCCATGATCGTCCGGCGCGAGCTTGGGCGCCTGCGGATGCGGCTCGCACCGGTAGAACACGTCGGCGACGGTCTCGCCCTCGTCCGGGGCCAGAGCGGCGACGTAGACAAGCCCCTTCACCTTGTCGCTGCGCGTGGCCGCAATCACCGCGCCGGCGTACGCGTGACCAGCGAGGACGACCGGCCCTGGCACCCGTTCCAGAGCGCGATCGAGCGCCGCCATGTCGTCTTGGAACGAGGTCAGGGGTACCGGCGGCGCCGATACGCTAAGGCCTTCGGCCACCAGCGGCTTGATGATCTTCGACCAGCTCGATCCGTCGGCCCAGGCGCCGTGGACGACCACAACGCTCACATCGCTCGAGGACATCGTTTGCTCTCCTTCAACGGGACCAAAAGGTCCGTAACTGTCTTGATACCACGGATGCGGTTACTCGTACGGGGCATAACTTGTCAAGTGCCCTTGGAGGGGTTATGGGTTGCAAGTGTTCACGAGAGCCCCTCAGAGCATGCAGCCGCCGGAGCCGAAGAGGAGTTATGATGGACCGCCGTCCGCCCGCGATCTTTGTCGGCGATTCGCTCGGGCTGGATTTTCTGAATTCGATCGCGACACCGGTCGATACCGTCATCGATTGGATCGATAACGGTGAGGGGTATCTGAGCTGGCTTGAGCAAAGCCGCCTGGTACCAGGTAACGTGCTCCGCGACATGAGCGCGCGCGCCCTGCCCGGCGAGCTCGACAAGATCGCGGATCAAGCGCGGAGCCTGCGCGAATGGTTCAGGGGCTTCGTTCGCCGGCATAGGGGCCGCCCGCTGACGACCGATTCTCTGGCCGAACTGGAACCGCTCAACCGTCTGCTGGACCGTGACGAAGCTTTCACCCAGATCGTTTCTCAATCGACGCGGCGCGGGCCCTTCGAGCTTCAGGCCGTGCGCCGGTGGCGTAACCCCGACGCGCTTCTGCTTCCCGTCGGAGAGGCGCTGGCACGGCTGGTCTGCTCGGAGGATTTTTCGCACGTGAAGGCTTGTGAGGGCCCGGCCTGCACGCTGCTGTTCGCCGATCACACAAGGGGCCACGCGCGACGGTGGTGCAGCATGGCGATCTGCGGCAACCGTGCGAAGCAGGCGGCACATCGGAATCGGCTCAAGCAACGCAAGCATTAGGTTGTATGCCCAAGTGGAAAAAAAGTTTGTTCTGAACCGCGTGGCGCTTGCCTTGGCACCGGCGACCATCCCTTCATAATGTTTTCAAATCGAAATCGTTCGTGCAGAGGCGGTGGGTGCCTTTTTCACGATTTCCGACGGGAAGTTTGATATGAGGTTTGTAGCCATCGCCTGTCCCTTCAGCCGCTAGGTCATCCTCCGGATGTCTGTCAAAGACGCGCGATCAGACTCGTGCGCGAGCAGTTGCAAGTCCTGGGGCATTTTCTAAAAAGTTCTAAAGAGGACCTGCGCGCTCAATCGTCCGAAAGGCTTGGCAAGTAATCACGGACCAGTGATCCAGTGCGACTGATGGTGCGGGACTGAACCAGAGGTGAGGCTATGAAGAACCGGAAGCTCAAAAGTCACATTACAGGCCGCTGGAATGCTTGATGAGGGCATTCGACCGGTTTATGCGTCAGGCGAGTGCGAGATTGACCTTGCGCGCCGCGAACTTCGGGTTCTCGGTTCTCCCGTACCGGTTGGTGGGCGTGCCTTCGAGATCATCGAAGCTCTGGCGCAGTCGGCCGGCGAGCTTGTCACTAAAGACGATTTGATGAACCGCGTTTGGCCCGGCGCCATTGTCATGGACAGCACGCTTCATGTTCACGCAGCGGCAGTCCGCAAGGCGCTTGGCCCGTATCGCGGTTTGTTGAAGACCGAGTCCCGCCGCGGCTATCGCCTGCTCGGTGACTGGACTATCCGGCGTCAGCACGCAGCGAAGCCGCCAGTCGGCCTCCAGCAGAAACGGGTGACCGGGGAAGTTCCGGCGACCAACTTCCCCGCTACCGTCACGCGCCTCATTGGCCGGTCGGCAGCTTTGCAGAGGTTGCATGATCTCGTTTCTGCCAACCGCGTCGTGACCCTGACGGGGCCAGGCGGCATTGGAAAAACAACCCTTGCATTGCAGGTCGCTCACCGCGTCGTCGCCGAGTTTGCCGATGGCGGATGGCTCGTCGAGCTGGCGTCGCTGTCCGACCCGCACCTCGTGCCAGCGGCGGTGGCCCGGGTGCTAGGACTGAGACTAGGATCGAACATCGACTCCGCCGAAGCCGTTGCTCGAGCCATCGGAGACAAAAAACTCCTGCTCGTTCTCGACAATTGCGAGCACGTCATCGACGCGGCGGCGACCCTCGTCGAGATGTTCGTGCGCCTATGTCCGCGTGCCACGATCGTAGCGACGAGCCGCGAGCTTTTCCGGATCGAGGGAGAGTACGCCTATCGCGTGCCGCCACTCGAAGTGCCAGCAAAAGAGCAGATAAAAGCTGACCAAATTCTGCGCCACAGCGCACCGGAACTCTTCATCGCCAGAGCCAACCAGCTCGGTTCAGACTTCTCGTCGCGCGCCGAAGACCTACCGACGATTGCAGCCATCTGTCGCCAACTCGACGGCATACCGCTCGCCATCGAATTCGCTGCGGCCCGAGCCGCAACGCTTGGGATCGAGCAGGTGGCCGCGGGACTGCGCGATCGCTTTGCGGTGTTGAAAAGTGTCCGCCGAACTGCGCTCCCGCGGCATCGAACGCTCCGTGCGACACTCGACTGGAGCTACGAGCTTTTACCCGATGCTGAGCGCCTTTTGTTGCAGCGCCTGGCGATATTCTCAGGCAGTTTTGCACTTGCCGATGTCAGCGCGGTGACCAAACGCGATGCGGCCTCGGAAGCAGATATTGCCGATGGTGTCGCGAACCTCGTCGCGAAGTCGCTGGTGACATCAGACCCTGCCGCGGGTGGTGGCTATTTTCGGCTACTTCAGACGACGCGGGTTTATGCCCTCTCGAAACTGGCGGAGAGCGGCGAACTGCAGGAATATTCCCGACGGCATGCCGAATATTATAAAGGGCTGCTCGAACGGATTGAAAATGAGTGGGAGAAGAGATCGACCCCTCTTGCCCATGTCGACAATGTTCGCGCGGCATTGGAATGGTGCCTCGGGGCCAACGGCGATCCCGCAATCGGCGTCGGGCTCGCCGCGGCGGCCGCGCCGGTCTTCTTGGCAATGTCGCTGCTCCGCGAATGCCATTGTTGGTCACAGCGAGCAATACTTGCCCTTGACGATGCCAATCGCGGTGGGTCCGAGGAGATGAATCTCCAGGCGAGCCTGGGGGTTTCGTCGATGCAGATTCATGGACAAAGCGATGCTGCGCGTGTGGCCTTGGGCAGAAGCCTGACGATTGCCGAGGCACGCGGTGACGTCCTCAACCAAGTCGGGCTGTTCGGAATGTTGTCGATGTTCGAAGTCCGCGATGGCGATTTCAAATCCTCGCTGCATTATGCAAAGCTCAGCAGGGCTGTTGCCGGAACCGTCGAGAATCCAACCGCAACCGCCTTAGCAAATTCCATTTTGGGACGGGCACTTCAGTTTGTAGGTGACCACAGCGAATCTCGACTGGAGCTTGAGGCTTCGTTCCGGTACTGGTCCAACCCGCAACGGACCAGCGAGGTCTATTTCGGCTTGGATCACCACATTCTGGTTGGGATTGGCCTTGCACGGAACCTGTGGTTGCAAGGTCACCCGGCTCAGGCCGCGGAATGCGTACGACAGACCATCATGAATGCCGAACGTAAAAACCATCCGGCGTCGCTCGGCCTCGCTTTGTCCTGGGCTCCAGGAATGTTCCTGTGGATCGGCGATCTGCAGAGCGCCGAAGAGTATGCAGACCGCTTGCGCTCACACTCCGAATCGCACTCCCTGCGACCGTATCTCGAGGTCGCACGCGGCTACAGAGGTTCGCTGGCGATTGGACGGGGTGACGCAACGATTGGGGTTGACGACCTGCAGAGCTGCCTCGAGCAACTCCATGCGATGCGTTACAGGATGCTGAACACCGGGTTCAAGCTGTCTCTCGTTGAAGGCCTCGTGGCAATCGGACGCTTCGACACAGCCCTGGCTCTGATCAACGAGACGATCAGTCTCGTCGAGGCAAACGGAGACCTAGTATACATGCCGGAGGCGCTACGTATTCAGGGACGTGTCCATCTGGGCATGCCGAAACCGCGTGCTGATGATGCGGAGATGTGCTTTGTCCAATCGCTTGATTGGAGCCGTCGCCAAGGCGCGCGAGCATGGGAATTGCGCACTGCCGTCGACTTGGCGGCACTGTGGGCAGCCCAGGGACAACGCGAACGTGCCCGCGCGATCCTGAAGCCGATATTCGAGGAGTTCGCGGAGGGCCTGGACACAGCAGATTTGAAGGCAGCCGGACACCTGCTGAAGACGTTGCGTTAGCATGCTGCTCAACGGCGGGCGGCGCGAATCTGCCCCCGGCCGGTGCCGGGTGCCCCTATATCCAGCGGCGTCGGCGAAGTTGTGATTCAATCTCTATCTCGCGCGAGAGCGGGACCGGATTTAAACCGTCTGTAACCTTCGGCCCGAAGTGCGCAGGCAGGGCAATCATTGCACCCTCGACCCCAATCGTGAAGCAAGCCTCTCTCACCACGATAACAGGTGTGCGTCTCATTCACGATAAGATCGACGAAAGCCCCACCCCCCAGCGTTTCCGCGAGTCGCCAGGTTGCCGCTTTGTCGATCCACATCAGCGGAGTGTGCAGGACAAACCTACGCTCCATTCCAAGATTGAGCGCGACCTGGAGAGCCTTGATCGTGTCGTCTCGGCAGTCGGGATATCCGGAATAATCGGTTTCACACATGCCAGCGACGATATTGCGAAGGCCACGTCGGTAAGCCAAGGCTGCGGCAAAGGTCAGGAAGATCAGATTGCGGCCAGGCACGAACGTGTTTGGTAACCCGCTTTCGCCCATCTTGATGGCTGCATCCCGCGTCAGCGCCGTGTCGGAAACCTCACCGAGCGAGGCCAAACCAATCGTGTGATCCTCTCCGAGACGCCCGGCCCAGGCTGTGTTCTGTTCGCCCATGCGCTTGCGGATCGGACTGCGGCATTCCAACTCCACACGATGACGCTGACCGTAATCAAAGCCAATGGTCTCGACCCAAGGAAACCGCTCCAATGCCCAAGCCAGGCATGTGGTGGAATCCTGGCCTCCCGAGAAAAGCACTAAGGCGCCATCGTTGCTGCTCATTCTACATCTCCGCTCGCCAAAGTAGCAGCAGGTATCGCGTTCGGCTATCGCGATAGACGGCGACTTTGACAAGGCCCGGACACCGTCGGAATGTTGGCGCTGATCATCGAAGTGGGCACGCGACTTGCACGGCGTGCTTCGCACCAGAGACGTGCTTCGCACGAGAGACGTGATTCGCACCGAAGAACGGCAGCCGTAAAGATCACCAAGGGGACCACCACGATGCGTTACATGCTCGGGATCGATGTCGGTGGCACATTCACGGATTTCGTTGCCTACGACCGCGATACCCGCCAAGTGGAGGTGTGGAAGTCACTGTCCGCGCCGAAGGAACCCGTCAACGGCATTATGGCCGGATTGCAACAATTCGATCAAAAGGCCGACATCGCCAATATTCGTCTTGGCACCACTGTCGCCACCAATGCGCTGTTGGAGCGTACCGGTGCAACAGTTGCCTACGTTACGACCAAAGGGCACCGCGATGTGCTCTTCATCCAGCGCGGCAATCGCAAATTCCATTACGACATGAGTTGGGTAAAGCCGAAGCCGCTGGCCAAGCGCCGCCATTGCTTCGAGATCGTCGAGCGACTGAGCGCCGATGGCGAAGTCGTAACGCCACTCGACGAGGCGCAGACCCGTGCCGTGGCGCGTCAGATCGCGGCGCTGCCCGAGGTCAGCGCGGTCGCGGTCATGCTGCTGTTCTCCTATATCAATCCGGCGCACGAACTCCGCGTGAAGGAGATCTTCGCCGAGGAGGCGCCCGGCCTGCCGGTGTCGATTTCCTTTGAAGTGCTACCGAAATGGAAAGAATACGAACGCGCATCGACAACCGTCGCGGATGCCTACATCAAGCCCATCGTCAGCGCGCAGCTGCGTCATATGCGACAGCGGTTCGCGGATGAGGGGGTGACCCAGCACGCCGTCGTCATCAAGTCGAACGGCGGGGAGATGACACTGGAAGCGGCGGCTGACCGGCCGATCGAAATGACGGTCTCCGGCCCAACCGGCGGCGTGGTCGCCGGCAAGCATATCGCCCGCCTGCTCGGGGTCGGTTCGCTGGTGACGCTCGACATGGGCGGGACCTCGACAGATGTATCGACGATTGTCAATGGCAAGGAGAATTTCACCACCAATTTTGAAATCGACTGGGGCGTGCCGATCCAGATCCCGATGATCGATATTCGCTCGATCGGCGCAGGCGGCGGCTCGATCGCCTGGATCGACAAGGGCGGCATGCTGCGTGTCGGCCCGCAAAGTGCCGGCGCAAGCCCCGGGCCGGCCTGCTACGGGACGGGCGGCGTGGAGGCGACGGTGACCGACGCCAATCTGGTCATGGGTCGCATCAGCGCCGACAACTTCCTCGGCGGCTCGATGCGGCTTGACGTCGAGGCGGCGGAGACGGCGATCGGACGGATCGCCGCGCAACTCGACATGACGCCCGATGCCGCCGCTATAGCGATCGTCCAGATCGCCAACAACAACATGGTAGGCGCGCTGCGCAGCGTGCTGATCGAACGCGGGCTCGATCCGCGCGATTTCACGCTGATGGGCTTTCGGCGGCGCCGGCCCGCTGCACACCTGCGATCTGATGCTGGACACCGGTATCCCTGACGGCATCATCCCGAACCATCCGGGACAGTTCTCCGCCTACGGCTTCATCCTCGCCGATGCCCGCGTCGACCGGCATCGCACGATGCAACTGACATCGAAACGCTTCGATCCGGCGCGGGCGACGCAGGTGATGACGGAGCTTGTCGCGGCCGGCGTGTCGGATCTGCAAGACCAGGGCTATGTCGACAACATCGAGGTGTTCCGCACTCTCGAGATGCGCTACCTCGGTCAGAACTACGAACTGGAACTGCCGATCAACTTCGACAAATTCGATGCCGCAACAACAACGCAGCTATGGGATCAGTTCCATACGGCGCACCAGACGCGTTTCGGGTTCAGCATCCCCGGCGAGATCATCGAGATCGTGAATTTCTCGGCTACCGTCATTTCGATCACCCCGAAGCCGGACTTTCAGCCTCTGGCGGCAGCCATCGGTGACCCGAAGCCGGCCGGCCACCGGTCGGTGATGTTTCCCAAAGGGCGCCTGGATACCCCAGTTTTCCGCCGCGATGCCTTGCGCGCGAGCCATCGCATCGCCGGTCCGGCAGTCATCGAGGAAGCGGCCTCGGTCACCATCCTGAATCCGGGCCAGTCCCTGACAGTCGATCCGTATGGAAATCTGTTGTTGGCAACCCAATCCTGAGATCGGAAGCGATCATGAGATTTTCGAACAACGGTTACTACATCGAGAAGTATATCAAGTGCGACAACTGCGGCATGCTGATCTACGGCGACGGCATCAACGGCGTTCGCCATAACGAGCCGGCACTGTTTTGCTCGGAATGGTGTGTCGAGTGGTCGGCCCTGAAAGCGACCGGCCGCAGCGACATTCGCCTGAAGATCGTGCAGCCCAAGCTGCCGGTGGAAATGGCCCGCCCGCCGGCGCCTCCTCGTTCGGCACCCGTCGACATGGTGATGGCGAACATCCTCGACTCGACGATGGTTTCGATCTGCCGCGAGATGGGCATCCTGCTGATGAAGACGTCATATTCGACGATCTTCAACGAGGGCCTGGATTTCACCTGCGCCCTGGCCGATGCCAAGGGCGACATGATCGCGTGCGCCGAGTTCTGCCCGACCATGATCGGCGGCATGCCGCTGCTGATCAAGACGTGCGCACAGGAGATCCCGTTCGAGACCCTGAAGGAGGGCGACGTGCTGGTGCACAACGACCCCTACCGCGGCGGCCTGCACTGCCCGGAGCACACCTTCTTCAAGCCGTTCTTCGTCGACGGCGAGTTGCTAGGCTTCGCTGTCTGCATCGGGCATATCGCCGAGATCGGCGGCACGGTTCCAGGCGCCTTCTGCGGCGAGGCGACCGAAATCTTCCATGAGGGGCTGCGCGTCCCGCCGGTCAAGATCAAGAAGCAGGGCGAGGATGTCGAGGAGGTCTGGAAGCTGATGCTGGCGAACGTACGCACGCCGCGGCAGAACTACGGCGACCTGCGGGCGATGATCGGCTGCGTCGACCTGGGCGTCGCCCGTATCGGTCAGGTCATAGCCAAGTATGGACGCGAAGTGTTCCAGCAGACCTGCGAAGACCTGATGGATTATTCCGAGCGTCGCATGCGCGCGGAAATTTCGGCGTTCCCTGACGGCGTGTATTCATTCCACGATGTGATCGAGAATGACGGCATCACGCGGACGCAGTACACTGTCGCAGTCGACCTCCATGTCCAGGGCGACGAAATTGTCGCCGACTTCAGCCGCACCTCGAAGCAGGCGAGGGGTCCGATCAACGCGACGCTGGGTGTCACCACCGGGGCGACCTATAACGGCATGCTACATCTGACCGATGCATCGATACCCAAGAACTCCGGGTGTTTCCGTCCGATCCGGGTCGTCGCGACGCCGGCGACGGTCGCCAATGTCGATTATCCGGGCCCGCTGGTCGCCGGCAACACGGAAACCCATCCTCGGCTGGCCAATATCGTCATCGGCGCGATGTCGGCCTGCGTGCCGCAGCGGGCGATGGCGTCCGAGAGTTGCACCGGCACGAACTTCGTGTTCGGCGGCATGCATCCCGACTACGATGAATACTTCGCCTGCTACGACCTGATGTCCGGCGGCTGGGGCGGTCGTTACGGGTGGGATGGCAATGACTGCGTCATCGCGATCAACGGCAATTGCCGCTTCAACCCGACCGAAGTGTTTGAAACGCGCTTCCCGCTGCGCGTCGAATGCAGCGAACTGGTGCCCGATTCAGGCGGTGCGGGCGAATGGCGCGGCGGGCTTGGTTATCGCCGGACGCTGTTGATCACCCAGGTGCCGATCACCGGCAGCCAATGCAGCGACCGCCACGAAGTAAAGCCGTGGGCGCTGTTCGGGGGCGAACCTGGCGGCAACGGCGGCACGCTGATCACCAAGGCCGGCGACACGCACGCGCAAACAGTGCGGGAACTGTATGGCAAGGTGTCCAGCAGCAAGTATGCCAACGTGATCTTCGATCCGGGAGACCGCATCACGCTGATAACGCCGGGTGGCGGCGGCTACGGCGACCCGAAACATCGCGATCCGGCTCGGCTCGCCGAGGACATTCGCGAAGGTTATGTTTCCGAAGCGGCGGCCGACACTTTCTATCGGACATCGCTCGCGGCCGAATGATCTCGCGCGGCACTTGGCCCCGTCATGCCAGCGCAGGCCGGCATCCACGGCTAGCGATGCCCACCAAGTGGTCACCTGACGGATGCTCAGACTAAGTCTTCGGTGCTCGACATCGGAGTTCCCCCACCCTGGGTCAAGGAAGGAAGGTGTTGTACCCTGAAACCGTGTCGTCGGGCCACGCCACCGAGAGATGTGCTACGTAAGTGCCGCTGCCCGTGATTGCCTGATACTTCCCGCTTCCACCAACGAATTGGTATTTCCCCTCCTGGGTCAGCAGGGTGCCGTCATCCTGCCACTTAAAGTACACCTTGTCTCCGTCAGCATCGGAAACAATGCAGTATCCTGTGAACTTAACCGTCTTGGCATTGACGTCCACCTCGCCTACCGCAGGGCATCGACTGCTGGTTCCGTTAAGGAAACCGCCCTCGCCCTTGGCGCTGAAGTAGTTGTTCCTGAACTCGCCCGACGAATAGAAGTGGCCCTTCTCTAACTCATAGTTTTTGACCAAGCCGACCCAGCCTGCAGTGCCGACGAATTTTTGATCCTCAGCGTGCGCTGGCGCGCTAACGCCGAGACCCAGTCCCAAGGCTGCCGCCGCCAGAGACCGCTCATTCGGCTCATGGAATCCTCCGTTATTTGTTTAGATGACCGATTGATGCACCCCATTTCGCACCGCGCGATATGAGGCAGATCAATTGAAGAGGGGGTCACCTGTACAAATCGCCAGGCGGCACCGAGACGACGGCAAAAATCGGAGAAGAGTTCCGCTCGGGATGATTGTGCCCTACTCGACGGATTGCCATTCCCGCGTGTCGGAGAGAACGGCGATCGCAGTCTCTGCACCGACCGCGAACAGCACCAGCCGTTCCGGTCGCAGCGTCAACCAGGTCCGGGCGCCTGGCACGAAACTTTCGTTGGAGGTGACGACAGCGATCAGCGGGTCGCCGTCCGCCGTCGCCGTATCGACGCTGTCGAGGCGCAGCACGATGTTGTTGACCGAACCCATCGGCTCAACCACGTCGATCACCGCGGGCACGGCGTCAGGCGAGGCCACCGAGCCGAGCGCGATCGCCTCCGGCCGGACACCCAGGATGGCACGATCACCGGCCCGAGCCAGTCGCTGAAAAACTGGTGCGGCTGCGCGCAAAGCGGCGCCCCCCAGCACCTGCCCACCATCGACCAGTCGTAGCACCAGGATCCCGTCGACGTTCTCGGCTCTGACGCTCAGCAGATTGATCGAAGGTGTACCAACGAACTTCGCCACGAAGACAGTCGACGGCCGGTCATAGATCGCTTGCGGCGACCCGACCTGAACGAGGTCACCGCCGTTCATGATGCCGATACGGTCCGACAGCACCAGCGCTTCCGCCTGATCATGGGTGACGTAGACCGTGGTGATCGGCAGCGTCTCGTGCAGTTTCTTCAGCTCAGTACGCGTACGTTCGCGCAGCTTCAGATCGAGATTGCTCAGCGGCTCGTCCATCAGGAAGATATTGGGGCGGCGAATCAGGGCTCGGCCCAGTGCCACACGTTGGCGCTGGCCGCCCGACAACTGCGCCGGCTTCTTGTCGAGCAGTGGCTCGATCGCCAGCATACGCGAAACGTCCTGCAGCCGCTGCGCGATTTGCGCCGATGGAACGCGACGCACCCGCAAGTTCAGCACAAGGTTGTCGCGCACCGTCATGTGCGGATACAGCGCGTAGCTCTGAAACACCATCGCAACGTCACGATCACGCGGATGAGTGTTGGTGAAGTCGCGGCCGCCGATGAAGATGCGGCCTGCTGACGGCGTCTCGAGCCCGGCGATCATCCGCAAGGTGGTGGTCTTCCCGCAACCCGATGGGCCGAGCAGGGTGAAGAACTCGCCGTCCTCGACGTCCAGGTCGATGCCGTTCACCGCCCTGTAGCCGTTGTCGTAGACTTTCTGCAGGCTTTGCAGGTTCAGGGTCATGCAGGCTCCGTCCGGTTACTTCACGGCGCCAAGCGACATACCGCGCACGATGTGCCGCTGCAGCAGGAACACCACGATCAGCATCGGCACGACCTGGATCAGCACCGCGGCGCTGAGATCACCCCAGAGAATTGTGTAAGGCATCACGAATTTCGCGATGGTCACTGGCACAGTGACCGCGTTGAACGAGGTCAGCATCAGCGCCATCAGATATTCATTCCAGGTAAACACAAATGTAAAGATCGCGGTGGAGGCGATGCCAGGCAGGATCACCGGCACGACGATGCGCCAAACGATCTGCAGACGTGACAATCCATCCAGCAGTGCCGCCTCCTCTAGTTCAACCGGCACGTCGGCGAGGAACCCACGCAGCAGCCAGATTGCGAATGGCAAGCCGAAAGCGACGTAGACAATGATGAGACCCGGATAAGTGTCGAGCAGGTGGAAGTCCTGCCACTTGATATAGAACGGGATAGCGACCGCGATCGGCGGCATGAAGCGGAGTGAGAGAATCCAGAGCGCGATGTGCTTCTCGCCGGGGACCTTCATGCGGGCGAGCGAATACGCCGCCATGATGCCGAGCACCACCACCAGCGCACAGGTGACGAAGGTGACGACGATACTGTTCATCAGCACGCGTGCGAAATCGAATTTCGCGAACAGGTCACTGTAGTTCTCGGTCGTCGGCGTGAAGATGAAGACCGGTATTGCGCTGTTGATTTCCCGGATCGGTTTGAACGATGTCAGCAGGATCCAGTACACCGGGAACAGCCAAAGCCCGACGACGAAGACGGCCGCGAAACTGAGCGGCCGCGGCAACATCCGCCGTTTTGGACCGGAGTTAGTCGACACTTTTGGACAACGCACGCAGGAAGATCGCGACGAGGACGTTGACCAGAACCACCGTCACCCAGGCGATGGCGGCGGCGGACCCCATGTCGCCCTCACTGAAGCCGGTGACGTAGCTCATCACGCTCAACACCTCGGTTGCGGACCCCGGACCGCCGCGCGTCACGACGAAGACGAGGTCGAACATGCGGATGCTGTCGATCAGGCGGATCAGCACGACGACCATCACGACCGGGCGGATCAGCGGCATCACGATGCGCCACAATTTCTGCCATTCGCTCAGCCCGTCCAGCTCCGCGGCTTCCGTCACCTCCACCGATACCGACTGCATGCCGGACAGCAAAATCAAAGCGACGAACGGTGTCCATTGCCACACATCGATAAAGATAACGGCCGGGAGTGCCCAGACTGTACTGACAGTCCAGTCAGCAGTCGGCAGTCCAACGCTCTGCATCAGGTAGGTCAGCAGACCGTATGTCGGAGCGAAGATGTAGCGGAAGGTCAGCCCCATGCCGACGGGGGAGATCATCACCGGAACGATCAACAGAGTACGCAGCAGGTTGGCGCCGCGCATCTTGCGGTCGAGCAGCACAGCGATCGCGAGCCCAAGCGCGCATTCGATCGAGACGGCGATGGCGGAAAACGCCAGTGTGACACGGAAACTCTGGCGAAAAACCTCGGAATCCAGCAGATCGGTGAAGTTGTCGAAGCCCGCGAAGGAGGCTTTGTCGGGCTGGTAGACCAGGTAATTGTGGAATGCGAGCCACAGCGACCAGATCGTCGGATAGATCGACATGACGATCAGATACAGCAGCGCTGGTGCCAGTAGCAGCATGGCCACCATCTTGTCCCCGCGCCGCCAGTCCCCGCCGGCTCGGGCTGCCGACGACGTCCCGGGGCTCAGCGTCACAGCACTGCTCAGCTGAAGGTCCATGGCGCGAGGTGCCGCTCAGGTTTTGTAATAGCCACCCTTTGTCATGATTTTCGTCGCCTGGGCCTGCATGTCCTTCAGCGCATCCTCCGGCTTCTTCTGGCCGACGACGACGGACGCGAGGTGAGTGCCGACCATCTCGTACAACGTGTTCGACTCAGGTATCGGCAGGAAGCGATGCGCGACCGGCAACGACTCCATCAAGCCGGCAAAATATGGGCGTATAGGCGTATACTGCCTCAGGAAGGAGATGCGCGCCGGCTGCCCGGCGTTTTCCACCCAGGCTTTGCCGATCGCCGGGTCCTCCTTGTCGCCGCTGCAACAGAACTTGATCCACTCCCAAGCGGCATCCTTGTTGTGCGAATAGACCGGCATGATCAGCCCGAGGCCGCCCATGTGCGGCGCATGCCGCCCTTCGCTACCCGTACCCTTGGGCACCAGCGCGACCTTCCACACATCCGCGAACTGGGTGAACTTCGGGTCATTCATGCTGGAGCCGCCCCACTCGAACGGTGCGTACGCCCAAGTGCCATTCAGCATGGCGCTGTTCGCTTCGTCATCGGCGGCATTGAGCGATGTCGGTTCCAAATATGGCACCAGGCGAAGCATCGTATCCATCGCTTTGTGGCCGTATTCGGTGTCGAGCGTCGGGTGCCAGCCGCCCGGCTCCATCTTGTCGAACCAGTCGCCACCATAGCAGCGGAGCAAGGTGATAAAAGCCCCGCCTGCCCACGGGCCGCGCTTCAGGGTGGTCCCGACCACGCGCGCTTTGCCGCCCTGGCTCAATTCCTGAGAGATCGCGATGACGTCGTCCCAGGTCTCCGCGGGCTTCAGCCCGGCCTTCTCGAAAACATCCGCGCGATAGTATTGCATCTGACAGTTACTGTCCGGCGGCAACCCATACAACTTGCCGCCTTTCGCCGCCGGCTTGTCGCGATACAGGTCGAGCACGTTCTCCGGGATGTCGGCGAAAATGTCCTTCTTGTATTCCGGATCTTTGTCGAGATAGGGCTCGAGGCACTCCAGCGCGCCCTCGGCGATGAATTGCGGCGAGTAGTTGTAGTCGTCGAAAATCACGTCATAGCGGTCTGATTTGGAGGCGAGCGCAATCGTCGTCTTCGGCAGCATATCGGCGATCGGCTCGGCGAATATTTTCACCTCGATGTCCGGGAATTTCTTCTGGAACAGCGGATAGACGCCTTTTTCGGGAAACTCCCAGCGCTGGCCTGCCGAAGCCCAGGATACGATCGTCGTTCCGGCGGCGCGCGCTGGGCGTATAAGACCGGCGTTGCCTAACGCACCGGCAAGTCCCGCGGCCGCTGCCGTGCGCAAGGCGGCACGGCGTGGGATCTTGGTAGAAACTGCGTGTTTGTCTCGCGCTCCAGACATGGTCACCTCAGCATGTTCATGGGCCTCGCAAATCAGCCAGCACGAAACGTGCCAATCGCCCCTTGGGTGCCTCAGGACGCGACCCCTGTAGCGTCCTTCCTAACTTTGCCCGAAAAGTATCCAACTGCCGTAATTGCAAGCATCAGCCCGCGTGGGCACACCGAATAGAAGGCGCCGGACCTAACGCCATTACTGGTGCACCTTTATCATTCCTCCGCTTGCAGGTGCATCTTCGAGTTCTCCGACGTGCCATCCCGCTCCGACGGTCGCATCAAACCTGCGATGGTTCTGGCGAATCCGGCATCAGCAAGCGGTCACAAAGCGGGGTTGTCCAGGGGCAAACCGAGCTTGACGCGGCCATGCGTGGCTGCATTCAGATCCCAGGCCTGGGTGGTGTGCCGGGCGGCGGTCGTGACGTCTCGGAAGCCGCGGGAGATTGGGTTGGTGTCGTAGATCACAGCGCCGCCGCCGGCGTCCCAGACGATCTGCACGGCATTCATCGCCAGTTTGCCGGCGAAGGCGGAGTGGCAACGGAACCCTGTCCGCTCCTCGTCGGTGGGAAGGCGTCCTTGCTGTAGAATGGCCATCGCCTTGTCGGCGACAGCTTCGAGCACCATCCTCGCGGTTTCGACCGAGGATAGTGCCTCGGCGACCTTGACCTGTTGCGTGGTGTAGTGCGCCATGGCGCCGCCGGTCATGGTGGTGACGCGCTTGCGCACCTGCGCGATGTAGTAGTCTACGGTCGCTTCGGCAGCACCGAGTGCGGCGGCGGCTATGAAGGTGCCGAACACGGCATAGACCGGTGAACGGAAGATCAGCGCGGTGTTATACTTGCTGCCCGGGCTGACCGAGCCGCCCTTGAGGTCCTCGATGGTGATCGAGCGGTGTTCGGGGATGAACACGTCGCGGACGACGACGTCGTTGCTGGAACTGCCGCGCAGGCCGACGGTATGCCACGTGTCGAGGATCTCAAACTCGTGGCGGGGAATGATAAAGTGGCGATCCTCAATCTCGCCTTTGCTGTTGGGAACCATCGCGGTGAACAGTGCCCAGTCGGAGCAGTTGACCCCGCTGACGAACGGCCAGCGCCCGGACAGCACGTAGCCGCCCTCGACGCGATGCGCCCGCCCCATTCCGGGGATCAGGATGCCGCTGAGCAGTGCGTCGGGCTGCGGGCCCCAAACGTCCTGCTGGGCCTCGTCCGGCCAGTGCGCAACCATCAGGTTGTGGGTCATGTTCTGAACGACCACCCAAGCAGTGGAGGCGCAGCCTTGGCCTAATGCCGCGAGCACGTCGACGCCGATGCGGAAATGCGCCTCGCTGCCGCCAAAGCGGGCCGGTTGGAAGACACGATGCACGCCGGTGCTGCGGAGGTCATCGACTGTGGCTTGCGGCAACGCGCGCAGACGCTCGCTTTCCTCGGCACGTTCGCGGAGGGCGGGGATCATGGCGCGCGCACGCTGCAAGACCGTTTCCCCGTCGCCGATCGATGGGTGTAATGCTGAGGGGAGGCGGGCGTCCATCGTTGCTCCTCGGTCTGGTTCAGTCAGGCTACGGCCATCTGGACCGGCCCAGGGACGGCAGCATCAACGTAACCAGCGTGAACCGATCCGTGCAAATCGTGAGCCATTGCCGCGTTGAATCCATTGACCCGGCTTTGAACCACGCCCCTTGATGTCACTGCTGTTCTGCTTCACCATCGGCGGACACTTGATGCGGACAAGGAACTTGGCCGCATCGCCGCCTGGTACGAGAGCCTCTGATCCGGTCGCGCCGCCGGCAATTTCGGTGTGGGACCCAACCCATAAGATCATGAAAGCGCGGTACCATCCCCTCGTGCCGCAAGGGAGAACCCCATGAACAATCTTGCCAGAACGGAAGCTAACTTCGATGCTATCGTCATCGGTGCCGGGTTTGGCGGCATCTACATGCTTCACAAGCTGCGCAACGAACTCGGGCTGAAGGCCCGGGCGTTCGAGAAGGGCGGCGGCATTGGCGGCACCTGGTACTTCAACCGCTACCCCGGCGCGAAGTCCGACACCGAAGGTTTCGTCTACCGCTACTCCTTCGACAAGGACCTGCTGCAGGAGTGGGACTGGACCACGCGCTACCTGGAGCAGTCCGACATCGAGAAGTACCTCAACCACGTCGTCGACCGCTTCGACCTGCGCCGCGACATTCAGCTGAACACTGAAGTGACGGGCGCGGTGTTCGACGAGGAGCGCAAGCTCTGGCAGGTGCGCACGAGCACCGGCGAGGCATTCACGAGCCGCTACCTGGTGACGGCGCTCGGGCTCCTCGCGAAGTCCAACATCCCCGACATTCCCGGGCGCGACAGCTTCGGCGGCCCCCTCGTGCACACCAACGCCTGGCCGCACGACCTCGACATCACCGGTAAGCGGGTCGGCGTGATCGGCACCGGTTCCACCGGAACTCAGTTCATCGTCGCCGCCGCCAGGCAGGCCGGTCATCTGACAGTCTTTCAGCGCTCGCCGCAGTACTGCGTGCCGTCCGGCAACGGCCCGGTCAATCCGGCCGAGGTCGCCGAGACCAAGAAGAACTTCGACGCAATCTGGCAGCAGGTGCGCAACTCGATAGTCGCCTTCGGCTTCCAGGAGAGCGGCGTCGAGGCGATGAGCGTTTCCGCGCAGGAGCGGGACCGAGTCTTCCAGGAGAACTGGGACAAGGGCAACGGCTTCCGGTTCATGTTCGGGACGTTCTGCGATATCGCCACCAACCCGGAGGCCAACGCGGCCGCAGCGGCGTTCATCCGGTCGAAGATCAAGGAAATCGTCAAGGACCCGGAGACCGCGCGCAAGCTCACCCCGACCGGCCTGTACGCCAAGCGCCCGCTGTGCAACGAAGGCTACTACGAGACCTTCAACCGCGACAACGTCACCCTGGTCTCGATCGAGGAGAACCCGATCGAGGCGATCACGCCCGCCGGGGTGCGCACGGCGGATGGCGTGGAGCACAAGCTCGATGTGCTGGTGTTCGCCACCGGCTTCGACGCGGTCGACGGCAACTACCGGTCGATGGACCTGCGCGGGCGCGGCGGGCGGCACATCAACGAGGGCTGGGCTGACGGGCCCAGCAGCTACCTGGGCGTGTCCACGCACGGCTTCCCCAACCTGTTCATGATCCTCGGCCCCAACGGCCCGTTCACCAACCTACCGCCGAGCATCGAGTCGCAGGTGGACTGGATCAGCGAGACCATCCGGCATGCGGAACGCGCGGGGGTCGCGACCGTGGAGCCGTCCCGGGAGGCCGAGGACGGCTGGACAAAGACCTGCGAGGAGATCGCCAACATGACGCTCTTCCCGAAAGTCGAGTCCTGGATCTTCGGCGCCAACATCCCCGGCAAAAAGAACACGGTTATGTTCTACATGGCCGGCATCGGCGCCTACCGTCAGCAGCTCGAGGCCGTCAGAAATGACGGCTACAAAGGGTTCGTCTTCAGCTGAAGCGAATAGCACCCCAGGAGGTTGGCATCACTTTTCCGAAGAAGAGATCTCATGCGCTGCTATTGCGTCGTGTATAACGGCAAGAGCATGTCCGTCCTGTCATAGGGGGCTCGTGGCCTTGGCGCATATAAGCGGTCCAGGGCGAGAACTCCCAATCCTATGCGATGACCGGTTGGCGACGGACGCAATCCGGTCGTCCGGCCGCCAGCAGCCGGTTCAGCACAGCCACGTCGATGGCAGCCTCGGTCTGCTGGCCGGCATGGCTTTGCAGACCTCCTGGGACCCGCCGCTGTCACGTCCAGTCAAAGCCCTGTCGATCCAGCCATCAGGCCGACGTATCCGCGCGATCCCGGGAACGTGCCCGATGCTTCCGCCCGTCGACCCGAGCGAACCGGATCGCCAGCACCGGCAGAACGAGCAGCGTCAGCGCCGTCGAACTGCACAGACCGCCAAGAATGACAATGGCCATTGGTCCCTGGATCTCCTGCCCGGGCAGATTGCTGCCCAGTGCAATCGGCAACAGGCCCAGAGCGGTCACCAAGGCGGTTATGAGGATTGGCGACAATCGGTCCATCGCCCCCGTTCGTGCGGTCTCCGCCGACCAAGGCAGCCGCTCGACCTCAACCAACGAGCGATAGTGCGATAGCAGCATGATAGCATTGCGTAACGTGATGCCAAATACAGTCACGAACCCGACCGCCGCCCCAAGCGAAACCGTCAGCCCCGCGATCCAGACCGCAGCGATACCCCCGACCAGAGCAAGCGGAGCATTCACCAGCAGCAGAGCAACAAGTCGTGGCTGTGGCAGCGCAATGACCAGAAGGCCAACAATTGCCGCCATCGCCAGAGCAGCATGCAGCGCCAGCTCAAGTTCCGCTCGGCCAGAAGCCGTGGCGGTCCCGCCAATACTGAAGTAGTCGCCGGGCGACAATTCTATCTCCGATAGCATCTGCCGCGCGCGCGCGACGAAAGCGGATGCCTCGCTGTCCGATACATTCACGGTGACAACCTGAACGCGCCGGCCACCCGCGTGCAGGATCTGATCTCGCCCAGCCTCGGCCTGAATATGCGCCAAAGCGCCAAGCCGGACGATCCCGCCTGAGGCTGTGGAAAGCGGAAGCGCACCCACCGCGGCGGGATCGGTTCGCAGCGCGGGCGGCAAAACAACAACAATGGGAAACGACCGTCCGCCAGTGTAAACCCGACCTACCGTATCGCCGGCATACATGGTGCGGATCGCACCGAGAACCTGATCCGCCGTCAGCCCGTACTGCAGCAGGGCAGTCCGATCCAGAACCACCGACACCTGCGGCCGGCCAGGCGGCGCGGCAATACTAACGCCGTTGGCGCCCGGGATCTTCTGCAGCGCCTTGGCAATGCCATCCGCGTCACCGTCAAGCTCGGTCAGCGAGGAACCGTAGATGGTAATAACAACCGGAGCGGTCTGGCCCGACAGAGTTTCATGGATCCGCTCCACCAGGAAGGTATTGGCGGTCCAGCGCACCCCAGGAGCACCCCGAACGGCAGCGAGAATCTGACCCTGCAACGACGCGTCCTCGCCTCCCTCGGGGGTCAGCGTCACATCCATCTCGGCCTTGTTCATGCCTGCATGCTCGTTCGACAGTTCGGCATGTCCGGCGTGCAGCGCCACGCTGACCACCTGCGGCATCTGCTGCAGAATGCGGGTCGCCCGCTCGCCAACGGCCAGCACCGTGTCCAGCGAGGTACCGGGCGCGGTCTCGAGATGCAGGATGAACTGCCGCTCGTGGAACGCCGGCAGGAACTCGGTGCGCAGGAACGGCACGCTCGCAAACGTCACGATGACGAGCGCCGCGACACTGCCAAGTGCGAGCCCCGGATGACGCCCGACAGCCGAAAGCAAACGACCGTATCCACGCTTAGCACGCGCCACCAATGGAGGATCCGCGGGCGTAAGCGGAGCGCTGCCGAGCAGGAGCCAGGACAGTGCTGGCGTGATGGTCAGGGCCACCGCCAGCGAAGACATGATAGCTGCGATGTAAGCGATAGCCAGCGGCACGAACAAACGGCCTGCCACTCCTGACAGGCCCAGCACCGGCAGAAAGACAATGGCGACCGCCAGCGTGGCGAAGATGATGGCGCCACGCACTTCCAGCGACGCCTCCAGAACGACCTGAGACGTCGGGCGCGGTTGCGTTTCCCTCCGGTTCTCGCGCAACCGGCGGTAAATGTTCTCCACATCGACCACGGCATCATCGACCACCTCGCCGATGGCGATGGCGAGGCCGCCGAGGGACATCGTGTTCAGGCTGAAGCCCAGCCAGTCCAGCGCCACGATCGCCATCAGCAGGGACGACGGAATGGCGACGAAGGAGATGACCGCGGTGCGCCAGTTCCGCAGCGCCAGGAACAGGACCGCCAGAATGAGCGCAGCGCCGAGGATAAGCGAATCGCGCAGATGATGCAGCGCCGTCAGCACGAACGAGGCGGGGCGCAGAGCATCAGGCAAGAGCACAACGCCGTCCGATTTCAGCGCCGGCGCAAGGACCGCCAGCTCGCGGTCGAGCGCAGCGGTGACACTCAACAAATCGGCGCCGGACTGAGCACTGATTGCCAACAGCACACCGGGCTGCGGTCCCACCAGGGCGCCGCTGGTCGGCGGCGGCGACGCGTTGGCGATATGTGCGACGTCACCCAGGGCGATGGTGTAGCCATCGCGTTGGACCACTAGGCTATCGGCCAGGTCGCGTGGTGTCAGGGTCTGGCCGTATGCCTGGACGACCACCTGCTGATTTGGGGTCTCGACTGTCCCGGTGCCGAAGGTTGCGCTCGCCCGCCGCGCCGCGTTCGTAAGCTGATCGAGGCCAATCCCCGCCTGGATCATCCTGTCCGGGTCGAACTGCACCTGTAGCTGTTCAGGTCGCGCGCCGAAGATCGTGACATCCGCCACCCCCGGCACCGACAGCAACGCGGGCCGCATCGTCCAGCGCGAGATCTCCGTCAGCTCCATCAAGGACAGAGTTGGTGAGGATAGGCCAACGGACAGCACATCGCCGGTTGATGACCGTAACGGCGCGATAGTGGGTGTTGCGCCATCGGGCAGCGAGCCCGCCAACGGTGCCAGCCGCTCGGCGACCAACTGGCGGTCTCGGAAGATATCCGTGCCCCCATCAAACACCGCATTCACGACCGACAGCCCGGTCGAGGTTTGAGATCGCAGCGTGACAAGGCCAGGGATGCCGTTCACCGCATCCTCGACCGGCGTTGTCACCAGGCCCTCTATCTGTTCAGCGGCGAGGCCGGAGACCGATGTATCGATCGTCACCGTCGGGGGCGCGAATTCCGGGAAAACGTCGTACCGGGCGGTTATCGTGGCAAATACGCCCAGCGCCGCGATCGCCAAAGCCGCGAGCAGCGTCAGGCCGGGAAACCGCAGACAGAATGTGATGAGGTGACGCATCGACCCTGATCAGTCGTCGTCGTCAGATCCAGCGGTCCCGCCACCTGCGGCCTGCGCTTCTGACAGCAGGAGGGCCGATCCCGCCACCACGATGGACACGCTGGGCTTCAGCTCTCCGCCGGGCTCGTCTTTGACAAAATAGCCGTCGGCGGTGCGATCCACCGTGGGGACGGCAACCGGCGTGAACTCCGTCTTGCCGCTCTTGCGGTAGACGATCGGTGTGGCCGAGCGCCAGACCACGGCGGCGGCCGGAATCATGACCCCGGATACCTCCGGGCCGGTTGCCATATCCACGCGCAGCGGAAGCCCAACGGGCGGACAGGCCGTCCCGCTACCCAGATAGTAATAGCCAACACCATTTCCGTTCGGCGACTGCGGCGACGGACCCACTAGCCGAAGCCCGAGTGCGGGACCACTCGGCGGGCGGGCCATCGCCTCCGGCGGCGGCGCCTCGAGATCCGAACCGAATGGCGCCGTCGCCTGCACCAGGCAGGCTGATCCGGTCCAGATTTCTGCCAGCGGGCCATCCCCCGTCTCGATCGCCGCCGTCAGGGCCGCGCCCCAAGTGGCGCGAATGCCGGCTTCAAGGGCCCGCAGCCTGGCCTTCGCCACGACCTGGCTCGCTATCGCCACCTGTTCGGCGGACTGAACGGACTGGTAGTCGGCCATCGAAACATTGCCCTGAGCGCGGTACAAGCTCGCGGTGCGCTTCGCTTCATCCTGAGCCAGCTTCAATTTGGCATCCGCAGCCGCGATATCCGCCTTCGCCTCGGCGAACTGGGAGGACAGCGTGGCAAGGCGTGCCGGGTCGACCACCTAGGCCAAGAGCAGCGACCGTCGGCGCATGGCGCACCGCCTGAAGCCTCTCCAACTGGATGCCTCCTGCCGCGATGCCGTCCTCTGTCAGCTTCACCGGGGCCAGCACGGTCTGTCCCCGAGCGGTCGACGACAGCAGAGCAAACAACAGCAACCCGGCGGCGAACTGCAGGCTCCGCATGATCATTTCTCCTTCACACCGATGAACCTGTGGTGGAACGCATCCTCGAGGTGGCCGAGCGCGATGCGTTCATCGGCACTGGCCGCCAGCGCCCCGAGTTGAGTCTGAGCACGCGCCAGCTCCGCCCCGGCAAGCTGCAGCCTGCCGATCTGGCCGGCCTGAAATGCGGCCCGCTCGGACCGCACCGTCTCGTCAGCCAGCCGCAGCAATCCCTGCGTCCGCTGGGCCTCCTCATGACTGGCCCGCCAGTCCGTCACGGCCGTCTCGACCTCGCCGAGTACCGCCGTCTGCGCCTTTTCGAAATCGGCGGCGGCGACCTGCCGAGCGGCACGCGCTTTCGCAATAGGCCCCTGGTTCTGGTCCAGGATCGGGAGCGGCAGGGAGATCCCCAGGCTGAACTGGTGCTGGCCTTGGTTGTATTGATAGCCCGGCCCGATGCTCAGGTCCGGATACTGCCGGGCCACTTCAAGCCGCAGCGCTGCCTCGGCGGCCTCATAGCGGGCCAGCGCATCCAATACTTCCGGCCGTTGCGTCAGCGCCGACGCGCGCAACGCATCCAGATTGGTGACCGGCGCAAGGCGGTCCAACTCGGACAGGTCGATCCGCGAGTTCTCGATCGCCACGACCGGAACGCCGACCGCGGCAGCCAAGCCCGCTGCCGCGAGATGCTCCTGCCGCTCGGCCGCAGTGAGACTGAGCGCTGCCTGCGTGTCGGTCAGCCGTTGCGCGCCCACTGCCGCGGCGGAAACCGCGCCGGCGTCATACCGCTCCGAGGTCAGCGTCGTGACCCGATGAGCGGCTTCATTGTAGGCACGCGCCAGCGCCAGCCGTTTGCGGGCAGCCCACAGGTCGATCAGCGCCGTACGCACCTGACTGCGAAACTGCCAGGCGGCCAGCGCAAGCTGCTGGCGTGCCGAGTGTGTCCGCTCCCGCGCCTCGGCGATCGCCGCCGAGCGTTTTCCAGCAGTCTGAATCAGTTGGCTGATCGAAGGTCCGGCTTCCCATGGTGAGGGGTCAAACAACGCGGTGTAGTAGCTCGTGCTCAGCGAAAGCACCGGGTTGGTCCACTCGGCCGCCGTGCGCTCCCCGGCCTCGGCCGCTTGGATCTGCCCGAACGCAATCCTGGCGTCCGGCCGCTCGTAAGCCGCCGCCGCCGTCAGGGTCGCCAAATCCCAGCGGACCGGCGAGGCTGTCCGGTGCAGACTGACCGACACGAAATGAAGCAAATCCGGATCATTGAGGCTGCGTGTCTGCAAGCCGCGCGCGGATGCCTCCGGATCAAGCGGCTGAGCCTGATAGCGCGCGCACCCCTGCAGCACGCCGAGGCAGCAGAGCGAAGCTGCCACGATCGCATTCGTGACCGGATCGGCACGTCGTGTCATCCGGTGTATATCTCCCCCGGTGCTGACGCGAAGCTGACGCGCTTGGGGACGGGATGTGAAAATTCCAGTATCATGTAGCAGACGCCACCACGCCAAAGCAGCCCCCGAGGCCGCCAGACGCTACTATGGCGTATGGCAGAGCCACATGTCCTTTCCGCCCTCCGAACCAAGCCCGCCGAGTTGGATGGCGAGTTGCGCCAGATCGAACAGCGAGCTGACCAGCTTCGGGCTGAACGCGATGTCATAGACCGTTTAATACTGATTTTCGACCCAACGGCTCAACCAGCGCTTATTCCGCCGAAAACCCGACGACAATCGATATTTGCTTTTCGGCACGGAGAGTTCGCACGGATCGTGTCACCACCATATTGCAGGTCTGTATCTGTTTCGCTACGCCCAAGAGAGCGCATGGCGAGAGGATCATCATCCGGCTGGACAATGGGACACAGGTGAACGCTGTGGCGACGCTCGCGAAGGCTTGCAAGCCCAGCGTCGACTTCTGCGGTTACTGGCAACGCGCACAGAAGAAGGCTTGCTAATTTACCAAACCCCGATAGCCCCATGGGCTACCGGGCCGACCGAGCAAATGATTTTTCTGACCTATTTTCCGGCTGGCGCGGGCGCCATCTTCACGTTATACGCCTCCATCGAAATCTTCCAGGTACCGTCATTTTGTTTGGTCAGAGTATCGGCCCAATAGCCCGATTGTGGTTGGGGCGGCTGATTGGGCAGATTAAGTGTTCCTTCCCAATGTCCGGTCGCTTGGATGTTATTGCTGCCCAGCACCTTAACCTGATCAGTAGCGGTATTATTCCCCAAGTCAAACACCTTGACCACGCCTTCGAAGTGTTTGAGCAGGGCTTCCTTGCCGATAATCGGGCCGGTATCGGTTATTCGCCAGCCATCATTCGAATATAATGCGGCCATCTTGTCGCCTTGCTTGGCTTTGAAAGCCTGAACGAATTGGTCTGACACGGGTTGCCATATCTTTTGGGCGTCAGCTTGGGTCAACTCAGCAGCATTGGCGAATCCCGTCAAACCCAGCAGAATAACGGATGCCATTATCAGTTTCTTCATCATTTTCCTCCCTATATGGCGGCGAAGCAATCGTCGAGACTGGCAACAATCTTGGCGCATATCCCAGAGCGACTGTCAATGCGTAGAGTTCTCCTCCATCCCACTCGGCGCGTTTGGCTCGTAGGGCGGATAGGGCTGTGCGGCATGGTGGCGTTTGCTGCATGATACCGGAAAATGCTGCTCGTTGAGGATCATCCCGCGATGAGCGAGATCGTCGCCGATTACTTGCGCCTTGACGTCGTGCGGCGCGCCGACGAGGCTTCGGCGGCCAGTCGAGTGACTTGATACGACTGGGAGCGGCCTTGGCCTGGCCATTGTGCGAGAGGTTGTTCGGGCTGCGGGACCGTCCAGTTCGCGCCCGGACCGGATACTGTTGTCCAGGTTCTACTGCCCGTTTGCGGGGTCTAATTGGCAATCCGCATGAAGGTTTAGTCAAGTAGACGGATCTGTCGTCCATCGTCTCGACAGGTATAAAAGCGCATTGCCACGGCGCCATTGATACTTGACCGTATCTTCAGCCAACATGTAAACTCCTGCCACATACAATCAGACGCAGCATAGTATTTTCTACCGTCATATGCTGCCAGCCCCGTCCGTCCGATCTGGCTCTACGTCACCGGCGTGACCGATGACGCTTCCGCGCCCAGGGTTGACAACCCCTACGCTCGTCCCAGCATATCTAATTATACTCACCTGGAGCATATCAGGAGAACGTAGCTATGAGTTCCCCACTGGATGAACGAGGGCGTCGCCCCAACGAAATGGGTGGACCGGACATGCGCGCCGTGACCCCAATCACACGCCATATCGGCCGGGCGCCGGTGATCGTCGGCGGCGGAATCGCCGGGCTGATGACCGCACTGCGTCTGGCGCCGATGCCGGTCGTTGTGCTCGCCAAGGCTGCGTTGCAGACCGAGGCCTCCAGCGCCTGGGCGCAAGGAGGCATCGCCGCCGCCGTGGGGCCAGACGACGATCCCGCGCTGCATCTCGCGGATACGCTCGCCGCAGGCGATGGCCTGTGTGACGCCGACGTCGCCAGACGGGTCACCGCAGCCGGCCCGGCCGCTGTCCAGATGCTGCTGCAGTACGGCGTACGCTTTGACCGTGATCCGGCTGGAACATTGCGCCTGGGACGGGAGGCGGCGCACGCTCGACGCCGCATCGTTCATGCCACTGGCGATGGCTCCGGTAAGGAGATCATGCGGGCGCTTACGGCTGCGGTTCGGCAGACACCTTCGATCACAGGTACTGGAAAATTTCGAGGTGCGTCGGCTGATAATCGCCGACGGTATCGTCGGCGGCGTGCTGGCGGCATCGGCATTCGGTCCGATGCTGCTGCCAACCAGCCGTGTCGTGCTGGCGACCGGCGGCATCGGCGGGTTGTTCCTCCACACCACGAACCCCCGGGGATCGTTTGGCCAGGGTCTCGCGATTGCGGCAAGGGCCGGGGCCGCTTTGGTTGACCTGGAGTTTGTCCAGTTCCACCCGACGGCGCTCGATGCCGGAGGTCATCCGCTGACCTTGGTCAGCGAAGCAGTGCGTGGCGAGGGCGCGACACTGATCGATGAAACGGGGACACGCTTTATGGCCGGCGTGCCGGGCGGCGAGCTTGCGCCGCGTGATGTCGTCGCGCGCGCGGTTTGGCGCCACCAGGCCGACGGCCACCGCGTTTTCCTCGATGCCCGAGCCGCGCTCGGTCGCGACTTTGCCCAGCATTTCCCAGTCATCGCCGCTGTCTGTGCGACGTTCGGGATTGATCCCACCCTGCAGCCGATCCCGGTGCGTCCGGCCGCCCATTACCACATGGGGGGCGTCGCGGTAGATTGGCACGGACGTAGCACGCTCCCTGGCCTGTGGGCATGTGGCGAGGTCGCCGGCGCCGGGCTGCACGGGGCAAATCGCCTTGCCAGCAACTCGCTGCTGGAGGCCGTTGTCGGTGCGGAATCGGTGGCTGCCAGTGTCGCGGCGGCGCCACCCGGGCGGGATCGGCTAGGCATCGCCGTCAGTCTTCCCGCAGCTGCTGATCCGGAAGCGATTCGGCCCATTCTGTCGCGGGCGGCCGGCGTGCTGCGCACACACGACGGTTTGGCAACCGCGGTGGCAACGCTGCTGCCTCTGGTCGGATCGGCCAGCCCTGAAAAGGACCCCGCGCTCGTCGCGATGCTGATTGCCGTCGCCGCGCTGCGCCGGTGCGAAAGCCGGGGCGCCCATTTCCGCAGCGATTTCCCGGCGCCTGATGCGGCCTGCCGGCAACGCCGTACCCTGACTCTGGAAACGGCGTTGCAAACCGCGCGAGAGGTTGCGGACCAGGTTGCCGGAGCGATGCCGGGCTGAGCAATCTTTCTGCGGTGCGAAGTGATAATCTGACGAGCGCCCGCTTCCTCGGTTCATGCACCAACCACGGCGGTCGGCGGCGCGAGGGCGACGGCGGCCTCACTGGTAAGCAGCAGGAAGGTGAAGGTTTCCTGCAGATACAGGGTGACAGCGGCGTCGGTGTGGCTGGAATAGCCGATCGAGACGTCCTGGCCGATGTGTAGGTCGAAGTCGCCGCCGCGGGTGGTCAGGACGAACCCGCCGGCGATGGCCGGAGCCCAAATGATTTCGCCGCTGATCAGGCGCTTGATGTGCTCCAGGACCGGGTAACCGTGGTCGCGGGTCTCGCTCAGTCCGGTGTAGGCGTCGGCGCCGAGCACCACAGAGTAAGGGCCGTTGACTCCGACCAGACGCAATTGGCTCAGGCCCTGCGCGATCACGTCGGGATAGTCCCGCAGGTCGGTCGGCAGCGTCATGATCGGGTTGCTGGTGCCCCGGCGCATCCCTTCGATGCCGCCCGGCTTGTAGCCCTCGAACACGGCGCGGTCCTCGGCGAAGGCGATGCGCTTGGCGGCGTCCTTCACCGGCTGCCAGTCCGAGTCGTTAGAGCCACGCTCCACGTCGTCGATCTGCTGGCGATCCAGTTCGAACGGGACGCGCAGTTCGACGACCGGTTTGACGATGCGTTGACGGGCCAGGATGCCCTCGGCGGGCTCCTCGATCTTGGTCAGATGGCCGGTGCCAACCGCGGACAGGGTTGGGCCTTGCGGGCCTTCGACGTCAACCACGCGCCGGGCGGCAAGATAGCGCTTGAGGGTGCGTGACGCCTCCTCCTCGATCTGCGCCCATGCCGAATCGGAGATCGGGGCCAATTCACGATGCAGGTTATTCATGCGCAGGACTTCCTTTGAGGGAACCGATGCCGAGCGAGCCGTCAGACGGTAGCGTCATGGGCTGCGGGCCTGACTTTGGGGCAGGGACTGGGTCGAGCGAGGGTTCGTCGGGCGTCACGTCGTCCAGGAATGTCGCGGACGGCACGAAGAACAGACCACCGGTCACCGCCCGGCTGAAATCCAGCAGGCGATCGTAGTTGCCGGGCGGGCGGCCGATGAACATGTTCGTCAGCATCTGCTCAGTGACCCGCGGCGAACGGGAATAGCCGATGAAGTAGGTCCCGAACTCACCTTCGGACGGCCGGCCGAACGGCATGTTGTCGCGTAGGATCTGCAACTCCTGCCCGTTCTCCGTGATCGAGGTCAGCGCGTTGTGCGCGTTGCTTGGCTTGACCGCATCGTCCAGCTCGATATCCGACAGCTTCGTACGGCCAATGATGCGTTCCTGGGCCTCGGTCGGCAGGGCGTTCCAGCCGGCCATGTCGTGCAGGTATTTCTGCACGATGACGTAGCTGCCTCCGGCGAACGCCGTATCCTCTTCGCCGATCAGCGTGGCGTCCTTGGCCTCCTGTTCGACCGGATTTTCCGTGCCGTCGACGAAGCCGATCAGGTCGCGGGCGTCGAAATAGCGAAAACTCTGGACCTCATCTACCGGCGTGACCGCATCGCTCAGCCTTGTGCTGATTTGGGTGGCCAGTTCGAAGCAGAGGTCCATGCGCTGGGCGCGGATGTGGAACAGCAGATCTCCCGGTGTGGCGACGGCGTGGCGCGGCCCCGAGCGGAGTTCGCGGAACGGGTGAAGCTCAGCTGGGCGTGGGTGACCGAACAGCGGGTCCCAGACGTCGGAGCCGATCCCCATGATGCAGGACAGATTGCCCTGTTGGTCACGGGTGCCCACCGCGCGGAGCAGCCCGGAGAGGTCGGCACAGAGCGAGCGCACGGCGGTGCGAGCGGCAACGCCCGGGTTGATCGCGACCACGAGGAAGATCGCGGCGCTGGTCAGGGGGGCGACGACCGGCTGGGGGATCGCGCGTAATACGTTCGGCGCTCCGGTCGTGGTCATCGGGTCGCACTCCAGCCTCGGGGCACTCGGATTGGGTTGCGGGAACTCGGCGCAGGGGATGAGGCGCCATGCCAGGCGGCGATGATGCGTCAGGCCGCGGATGGGCGCAAGAAAGGCACTTTGGCGCCAGCAGTTCTAGCTGCGATTGAGGCGCTGTCCCTTCGGTTCAACCAGGTTGGAAAGCCGATTAGCCCAGCCGGGTTGGTCTGTCGGGCAGGGGGATCTGGTGGAGCCGCCGGCCCATTGCTGCTTGTCCTGTTCCTGCCGCGGCGTCGGGTGCGGCCTCTTGAGGGGGGTGTGATGAGTGTCTCGAGATGAGCGTCTGGAGATGAGTAAAGGGGGCGGGGACGGTTGAGGGTTCGCCAACCTGACGAACCCCCGTCGCTCAGTGGACCACTGTGCAGGCCCTGTTCCGCCCCGTAACTCTGACGGACTTTCAGCGGCTTCGTCTAAAGAGTGTTCAACGTCGGATCGCTCGTCACCAGAGTGATCCCGTCGTCATAGTATACCTTGACTGGGGGGCCACCAGGGACTTTCATGCGACCTCCACTGACTTGTTCCACCTCCTCCAGTGTCAGCGGCTTCGGAGCGGCGGAAATACTTGAAGGTTGTTTGCAACCTTCAAGAGAGTTAAACAATGACTTCGGCATGGCAGTCTCTCCTCATTGATATCTGACGAGACCTTGCCTGTTGGCATGGTTGTTCACCAGATCGACCAATGGTATCGCACTATGTTTGATTTGATTGTGGTCTGCTTCACACCCTGACTTAGGAACTGGCGACATCGGGGCTGCCCAGCCCGCACGGCGCGGCTGGAGGAGGCGGTCGAGGTCCGTCGCGACGCCTCGCGGTGTTTTCGTCGGCGCAAGGGCATATTACTGGAATAGGTTTGCCGTGACGATTGGGAAACGGAGCGGACACCTATGAGAATCGGGGGCGATTGGCGCCGTCTTGGCTTGGGACGCGGAGATTGTGTTTAGGCCCCGACAGAGATTTCAGCAAATCAGCGCCGAGGCTTTGGTTTCACTTCGGGGGGAATGCCCGTTGCGCATTTTGAAGGTGTGTAAGTTGAACAATAAAATACTTCTTCAGATCTTTGGGTTTATTGCAGTACTGCTGGCCATTGCGGTCAACATGGCGATGGCGGCGTAGGACAAATACATGGTGGCGGTAGCGGGCGGCCTCGCGTTCTCGGAGTTCAGAGGATACGAGAACTGGCAGTCCGTTTCCGTCAGCAAGACCGAGCACGCGTTCGCCATAATCCTTGCCAATTCCGTAATGATCGAGGCATACTGATCCCGCATCCCCGGCAGCGGTTAGCCGTTCCCCGACGGCTCCAAGATCGCGAAGATGCACAATATTCCGGTGAAGAGCGCGGACTCACCAGATCCAACGACAGCGTTGCCGGGCAATTGCTGAACGTCGGCCTCACCATGAAGGACAGCCAGCGGTTCACGGACAGGTGACAGCGACGGATGGGGCTACGCCGGGTCCGATACTTTCACGCCTGCAAACGAGAACGACACGC
Source organism: uncultured Pseudomonadota bacterium (assembly GCA_963832865.1). Classification (GTDB taxonomy): domain Bacteria; phylum Pseudomonadota; class Alphaproteobacteria; order Acetobacterales; family Acetobacteraceae; genus Rhodopila. Next base: position 101,506 of record CAWHWH010000031.1, on the reverse strand, counting down.
CGCCACAGTCGAACGACGCGAAGTGCGGGGTCGCGTGTCACGCGATCGCACAGGCAAAGGACTACATTTTCACGGCGTATAAGAAGAGAAGGCGGAGGGGGCCGGCTGGGTATGTCGCCGGCCCAATGCACCTGAACGCTAGCGGGCCAAGGCAACCTGTCGAACTGCCTCCCGGTCCTTCGCCTTGACCTCGACCGTGCCGGGGGAGTGGCTCGGCGGACCAGAAGGTACCGGTACAGTCACTTCGGACGGCACTTGCTGGCGATGATCAGAACCGCAATCGCCTGAGCTGCTGGAGACCATCTGCGGTGGCGCGTTGCCGCCGTTGTAAGTAATCCGCACGCTTCTCGTGCACACGCCGGTCCCGGACATCGTGGATACAAAAGAATATCCGCTGGCCCCTCGCGGCAATCCGGGGAACATGCCGCCCTGCAGACTTTCCACCTCTCGCAGCATGGCCGCCGCCTGCTGATCCATCATCGCGGAGATCCGACTCAGCGTCGCGAACGGATCGACGTCCATCATCGGCACCGCGACCATCCTTGAAGTGGGCACGAAGACCACCTGAGGCGCGACCTCTCCGGTATATTCGATTTGTTCAACTCCCCCGCCGGGCATTTGGAGCGTGAGGACATGGACCTGACCGTCTCCGGCCATCGCCGGCGTGACGACACCGGCCGCGAGTATCGCAGCAGTTCCGGTTAACATTGATCGAAGGGAAAACCGCATAATCGCCTCCAGACATGACGAAAACACATCCACTTTTTACCCAGGCGGCGAGCCGCGTTCAAGCTTCCGGCGGGTTAATTTCGTTTCACCCGGCAGGGGTCGCCCCGCAAGAGGTCTAAATCAGGCGCCCCTCGCGAAGGGTCACGGTTCGATCCATCCGCGCGGCGAGATCCGGATTATGCGTCGCGATCAGCGCCGCCAGCCCGTGATCCCGCACGATCGCCAGAAGCTCGGCGAACACTGCCTCCGCCGTCGCGACATCCAGGTTGCCGGTCGGTTCATCCGCCAGCAGCAGTTTTGGCCCGTTCGCCAGCGCGCGGCCGATCGCAACCCGCTGCTGCTCTCCGCCCGAGAGCTTCCCCGGCAGATGCCCCAACCGTGCGCCCAGCCCAAACGTCGTCAGCAGAGTTTGGGCTCGATCTTCGGCGACACGGCGCGCCCGGCCGGCGATCATCTGCGGCAGGACAACATTCTCCAAAGCAGAGAATTCCGGCAGTAGATGATGAAACTGATAAACAAACCCGATCGTGTCCCGGCGGATGGCGGTGCGGGCGGCATCTGGCAAGCCGCCGGCATCCCGCCCTTCGATCAGCACCAAGCCATCGTCAGGCCTATCGAGCAAGCCGGCGACGTGCAGCAAGGTGGATTTGCCCGCCCCGGACGGCGCAACCAGCGCCACGATTTCCCCTGAACGCACCGTCAGATCGGCCCCGCGCAGCACCGCCAGCTCCCCCGCATCGCCGCGATAGACACGTGCCACGCCGCGCAACTCCAGCGGGTCACTCATGCCGGAGCGCCTCCACCGGGTCGGTGCGGGCAGCGCGCCAACTGGGGTACAAGGTCGCCAGCAACGACAACACCAACCCAAGAGCCACCACGCGCCCGACGTCCGCCCAATCCACGGTGTTCGGCAATTCCGTCAGCATAAACACCGAGGCATCAAACACCTGGCCGCCGGTCACCTGTTCCACGAAATGCTGAATGGCGACGATGTAGTGACAGAACACAATGCCGATGACTGTCCCGATCACCGTGCCAGTGACACCGACGAAGGCGCCGCACATCAGGAAAATGCGCAGGACCGAGAAGCTGGACGCGCCGATCGTTCGCAGCACCGCGATATCGGCCCGCTTATCCTTCACCAGCATGATCAGTGAGGAAACCACATTGAACGCGGCCACCAGCACGATCATCCCCAGGACGATGAACATCGTGTCCTTCTGCACCTGCAGCACACCGATGATGGTGTCGTTCGCGTGCCGCCAATCACGCGCATAGACCGGGCGGCCATGCAGCAGCGGCGCCAACGCGGCGCCAACAATATTGACCCGGTCAGGGTCGTGCAGCCGAATTTCGATCCCAGTAACCGCATTGGGCTTCTGGAAGAATATCTGAGCCGCAGGCAGCGGCAGGAACACGACGCCGCTGTTGTAATCGTTCAGCCCGGCGTCGAACACCGCCACCACCTTGTAGGCACGCACCCGCGGTATGGTGCCGAACGCCGTCGCGGCACCCTCCGGGGAGATCACCGTCAACGGATCCCCCACGTGCAGCCGATAGGCGCTCGCCAGCCCGACCCCCACGACGATCGCGTCGTCACCAGTGAAATCGGCCAGATTGCCTGCGACGATGTGGTCGCTGATCGGATGCAGTGCGCGCAGATCATCGAGGCTGATGCCGCGGACCAGCCCGCCCCGTGCGCCGCCGCCCTCCGTGCTCAGCAACGCCTGCCCATCCAGCACCGCCGTCGCCGAGGCCACATCCGGCAATGCGCGAACCTGGGTGACCAGCGGCTGATAATCGTCGAGCTTCTGCCCTGCGTAGGTCTGGACCGTGATGTGTCCGTTCACCCCCAAAATGCGGGACACCAGTTCGACCTGAAAGCCGCTCATGACGGAGGTCACCACGATCAGCGTCGCCACGCCGAGCGCGATACCCACGAGGGAGAAGATGGCGATGATCGAGACGAAGCGCTCGCCCTTGCGCGCGCGCAAATACCGCCCGGCGACCATGCGTTCGAACGGTCCGAACATTTAGCCGTTCACAATGGCGCGGTTCGTGCTCACGCTACGCCGCAGCGCCGGATTGCTTCCTCCGGTGCGATCTCCACCCTCTCCCCGTTGGCGCGCCGTTTCAGCTCCACCTTCCCCGCAGCGGCGCCACGAGGTCCGACGACGATCTGCCACGGGTGCCCCATCAGATCAGCATCAGCGAACTTTGCCCCCGCCCGGTCGGAGCGATCGTCATACAGGGCATTTCCGTTGAACGCGGCGTAAAGCTGCTCACACATTTCGTCGCAGGCCGCGTCGCCGGTCTTCAGGTTCAGGATCGCCGCCTTGAACGGCGCGATACTGTCTGGCCAGATAATTCCAGCGTCATCATGGCTGGCCTCGATCACCGCCCCGACCAGCCGAGACACGCCGACGCCGTAACTCCCCATCTCCGGATGCACCGGTTTGCCGTCGGGGCCGGCAACGGTCGCATTCATCGACTTGGTGTATTTGGTGCCGAAGTAGAAGATGTGGCCAACTTCGATGCCGCGACCCTCGCGCCTGCGGTCCGCATTCACCTGGTCCCAGCGTGCTACATCATGCTTCTCGTCAGTCGCGGCGTAATGGGTCGTCATGGCCCGGAAAAACCGCGCGAGATCGTCCGGCTTGTCGTGGCTGAAACCACCTGCGCCGGCTGACAGATAGTCGATCTCCTCGAACGCCGCATCGAAATACACCTGGCTTTCGCCCGTGGGGGCCAGGATGATGAATTCATGGCTTAAATCGCCGCCGATCGGTCCGGTATCCGCCTCCATCGGGATCGCCTTCAGCCCCATGCGCTGGAACGTGCGCATATAGGCCAGCATCATCTTCCGATAGCTGACCACCGCGCCGTCATGGTCGAGGTCGAACGAGTAGGCGTCCTTCATCAGGAACTCCCGCCCGCGCATGACGCCGAACCGGGGCCGCACCTCATCACGGAATTTCCATTGGATGTGATACAGTATCTGCGGCAGCTCGCGATAACTCTTGATCGCCTGACGAAACAGGTCGGTGACCATCTCCTCATTCGTCGGCCCGTAGAGCATGTCGCGGTCGTGCCGGTCGCGGATCCGCAGCATCTCCTTGCCATAGTCCTCATACCGCCCGCTCTCGCGCCAGAGTTCCGCCGGCTGGATGGTGGGCATCAGAATTTCCTGCGCTCCGGCACGATCCTGTTCCTCGCGAACGATGCGCTCAATGTTGCGCAGGACGCGTAGCCCCAGCGGTAGCCATGCGTAAATGCCGGCCGAGGTCTGGCGCACCAACCCCGCCCGGAGCATCAGCCGGTGCGAGACGATCTGCGCCTCGTTTGGCGTTTCCTTGAGAGTGGGTATAAAGCCGCGGGACAGGCGCATCGAGATCGAATTCCGTTCATGATGTCGGGCGCCAGCGTCGTATCGCGTTTGCGGCCATACCGCTACGGGCTTCGCACGAGCGGCGACAGGAGTATCCGCGTCAAGTTGCATAAGATGATAAAAGTCAGGTCAATTGGTAATTTTGGTGCGTCGCACAATGTATTTGCGCAATAAACTCCGCGTTATCGCCCAAAAAAGTAACAAAAACCCGTGACAGCGACGCAGAGTTTGGCTAACAAAGCGCCGGGTTGCTTACTAGCGAGTAGACTAGCAAGTAGACAAGCCAGGTTTGGGGAGGAAACGCCATCCGCCCGACGGTTTGAGGACTTTGTCCTCGATCCGTCGAGGCGGGGCAGTTGGCTAAAAAAGCGGCACGAGAAATATCAATCATCAGGTTCAGCAAAAAATCCGTGCCGGAAACTGATATAATCGCTCCGGATCAGCAGATATGACCCGGTCCACAGCACACTTGCAACTATCGTCGTAACGATCACTTTCCTTAGGATATTCGGACGCTCCGGCGCGCCGCGCCAACCACTTTTGTCATCCGGTTGCGCCATCGGCTTCGTGCCGATGGGCAGCACCGCGAACAACGCGGTCCACCAGATCATGACAAAAAGCACAAGGCCGGTGAACCAGTTCATCTGCGTTCAGACCCGAATGAGATGCACATCCACCAGCGGCCGCTTGCCCATCTTCCTCCCCAGCACGCGGCGCAGCGCGGCACGGGCAGCATCCTCCAGCGCCAGCATCGTCGCGACGCAGGCTTGTAGGCAGGTCCCGCAGCGTCTCGGCGAAGTCCCCTGTGATCCGGCCGGTATCCGGATCGTCGGGGTCAAGCAGCCCGGGAGCGCTGAGCTTCGGTTGACCGCGCAGGTTGCCGGCCTGATCGACGGCGACACTGGCGACGACGATGCCGTTGAACAGCATGCGGCGCCGAGCCGACATCACCTCGCCCTTCAACGGCATCAAGCGAGTTCCGTCCAGCACCAGCCGGCCAACCGGGGCACTGTCGGTGATCGCGGGCGGTCCGGGCGACAGTGTGATGATATCGCCATCCTCCACCATGAACGAAACGGCGCCGGCTTCCCGCGCGAGCTCGGCATGGGCAGACAGGTGCCGCCACTCGCCGTGCACCGGAATGGCGTAGCGCGGCTTCACCAGCCGGTACATCCGCCGCAGCTCGTCGCGCGCCGGATGACCGGAGACGTGGACCAGATGGTCGTCGTCGGTCATCAGCCGCACGCCTCGCCGCACCAGTTGGTCCTGGACAGTGCCGATGGCGCGCTCGTTGCCCGGGATCATCCGCGAGGAATAGATGACGGTGTCGCCTTCACCGAGCGAAACCCGCGGATGGTCATCGCGTGCGACCCGCGACAACGCGCTGCGAGCCTCGCCTTGGCTGCCGGTGATCAGCATCAGCAAATTGTCGTCGGGGACGTCGTCGATATCGTCCTCGGTCAGGAACGGCGGCAGGGTCTTCAGGTAGCCGCACTCCCGAGCGGCGGCGTCCATGTTGCGCAGCGACCGCCCGACGATGGCCACGCTGCGGCCGGCGTCCTGCGCCGCGAGCGCTACCGATTCCATTCGCGCCACGTTGCTGGCGAAGCAGGTGACGGCGACACGGCCGCTCAGGTCGCGCACGAGCTCCGACAGGGTGCGGCGCACATCGAGTTCGCTGCCCGAATGCCCCTCGACCATCGCATTTGTGGAATCACAGATGATTGCCAGCACGCCCTTCTCACCCAACGCGGCCAACGCCGCCTCGTCGGTGGGCGGCCCGATAAGCGGCGTCGCGTCCAACTTCCAATCGCCGGTGTGCAGAACGATACCGGCGGGGGTGTCTATGACCAGCGCCTGCGCCTCGGGGATCGAGTGGGCGAGGCGGATGAAGCGCAGCGCGAACGGCTTCAGGTCGAAGCTTCCGCCGGGCGGGATGACGTGGACGCGGACCTGGTTGGCCAGGCCGACCTCGGCCAGCTTGCGGCGCAACACCGTGGCCGCGAACGGGGTGCAATACACCGGGCATTTGAGCTGCGGCCACAACCAGGCCACCGCACCGATGTGGTCCTCGTGGGCATGGGTGATCACCAGACCGAGCAGTTTGTCCTTGCGGTCGGCGATGAAGCCGGGATCGGCCATCATGACCTCGACTTCCGGCAGTTCGCTGCCGCCGAAGCCGATGCCGCAATCCACGGCGAGAAATTTGTCGTTGCCTGCGACGCGCCAGCGGTACACGTTGAGGTTCATGCCAATCTCGCCCGTCCCGCCCAGGGGCAGGAAGGCCAGTTCGCCTATTTCAGAGTCCATATGTGAAGTTTCGTTCCGTTATTCGTGTTCAATCAATCGCGTTCTCTCCCGGGGTAATGTGGGCGCGGGGTTGCGCTCCGCCAACATCCGCAGGCCATCCAAAGTCAGGTCGGGCTCAATATGCTCGATCATCAGGGTGCCCTCGGCGAACAAAGGCGCCAGTCCGCCGGTGGCGACGACCTTCATCGGGCCGCCGAATTCGATTTTTATCCGCGTAATCAGGCCTTCGATCAGGCCGATATAGCCCCAGTACATCCCCGACTGCATGGCCGGGACGGTGGACCGGCCAATCACCGCCTGCGGCCGGCCGATGCCGATGCGCGGCAGGCGGGCGGCGGCCTGGTGAAGAGCCTCGAGCGACAGGTTGATGCCCGGACAGATGACGCCACCGAGATATGCACCCGTTCGAGTCTACCACGTCGAACGTGGTCGCGGTGCCGAAATCGACAACGATAAGCGGGCCGCCAAAGTTTTGGTGGCCGGCCAGCGCGTTCAGCAAGCGGTCGGCGCCGACTTCGTTCGGATTGTCGACCTTGATCTCGAAACCCCAGTCGAGCGAGGCCCGAGCGATCAGCGGCTCGACATGAAACCACTCCCGGCAGAGCCGGCGCAAATGGTACAGCGCGGCCGGGACGACAGTGCCGATGACCGCGGCGCCGACCTGGTCGCGCTTGAGGTCGCAAAGCGTCAGCAGGCTGTTGAGCCAAACGGCATATTCGTCCGAGGTGCGCTGTGCGTCCGTGCGGATCCGCCAGACGCCTCGCCAGCCGGAAGGATCGTGGACTGCGAACACGATGTTGGTGTTGCCCGCGTCGACGACAAGGAGCATGGCTAGGCGGTTTTCCGGCCGATGGCTGACGTTGGACGCATGATCCTTCCGAGCGGGCGTAAGGAAGCGGCGTCACATGATCGATCGAATGGGTGTGAGTCAATGCAAGGGCACCGGGAAAAGACCCCTTCGCTCGGGAAGCTTGCTTCCGGGAATCCGGGCCGCACAAGCATGTTAAATACCGTTGCGGTATCCGCAGGGGGAGAAGGCGAACACCGCGAGAGCCGTGGCGTCAATTCCCCGCTGCGACCGTATCGTGCTGGTCGGCGCTGCGGACGCGATCTCCTGGTACGTTGCTTACCCGGCGCACAGCTTGCATCAGCGATCCTCGCGCAGGCTAAGACCAAGGATGGCGGCTTCGTAGCCTTGATATGCGCCAGCATGCAACCATCGGACTTCATCAGCGCCAATCGCCGGGTGCGTGCCGCACAATACCGTTGTATAATAGTTTCTGATATGAATCTACTTATAGACTTTAGCAGAAGAGGAGGCGGGCTCGTATGTCAGATGACAACCGTGCAAATCGTGCATCGCCCAAGGTTGTCAGGTTTGAACAGAAGCCTCCGCGTCCGCTGATATCGGTCCATTTTCCAAAGTCAGGAGGCTCAGCCTTCCGGGCAAGCTTGCTTGCAGCCTTTGGCAGCGAAAAACTGGCCCTCGCTTATGACTTTGATCCCGTGGATCCTGCAAATCCCATGTGGATAGCGCCATCTTGGTTTTTCAACCACCGTCCGCAAACAATCGCGCCTCACACTGCAGTGCACGGCCACCTACCGGCGAGCCAATATGATCTGGTGCCCCGAGCCGCGCGAGTTGTCATGTTGCGCGAACCGGTCGAAAACCTGATATCCATCTACTATTACTGGCTCCAGATATTTCAGACCGATACGGTCGGGCACGCAATATTCGAGTTCGTCAAGGCAAACAGGCTCAGTTTGCTGGAGGTTGCCGAACTGCCCGCACTGCGGCGGCTGATGTCGTCTTCCTATTTTGGCGGCTACGATATGAGGCGCTTTGATGTGATCGGAGTGTTCGAAAGGCAAGAAGCGTTCCGGAAGGCGGTGACGTCCCTTGTCGACCTCGAAATCCCGGCCGAGGGGAAGGTAAATGTGACAACGCCGTCAGAGGAGCGTGGAAACGTCTTGTGCGATACCAAGCTGATGGCGAAGCTCCGCCACCTGCTAGCAGACGATATACGGTTCTTCGGCGCGCTCTCGCGACGATTTGCCTGAAAGGTAGGGTTGATCCGTTCGTTTGATCATGCCGTGCAAAACCGGCGCGGCATTGACGAACCCAGTCAACGCCTTCCGGACGGCCCACCCGCTCACTCCGGGTAATTCATCCGGTAAGCTTCCAGCAACACCTCGTCCAGTGACCGCCCTGCTCGATATCCCTTCATCCCCGCCGGTACCGCCACGCCCGGCAACTGCCGCGGACACGGCTCGGGCTCGCCCAGCACCTGCCGCACCGGGATCCGCGCGGTCCAGACCGGTAACGCATAGTCTTCCTCCTCATCCATGACATGCGTCGCCCGGATCTTTCCCGAGGCCTCCTCGATCGGCATCACCACGAAACTGGTCGCCTTCACCTCCTGTCCGTTCGGCGGGCGGATTTCCTTTGACCGGCCCGGGAAGAACCGATCGACGAACCCGTTCATCGCGCGGGCCTTCTCGGCGGCGTCAGTCACCAGGGAGGCGGTTCCGAACGCCATGACCGAGCGGTAGTTGACGGAGTGATGGAAGCCGCTGCGCGCCAGTACGATGGCGTCAAAATGGGTCGCGGTGAGGCAGACCGGCACGCCGGCCGACTGGCTGCGGATCATCCGGCTGGCAGAAGACCCGTGCCAATACAGTTTGTCGCCCTCCCGCCAGAAGCCGGTCGGCGTGCAATAGGGCTGCCCGTCGATGGTGTAGGCGATGTGCGCAAACATCGCGGAATTGAGGATGTCGTAAACCGTCGTGCGGTCGAACCGCCCCCGCTCGGGCCTGCGCCGCACCCGGTTTCGGTTGGTGATCGGAAAACTGTTGTCGGCCATCGACTGCCCCTGGGTGAGAATTGATCCGATGTTATCACTCATAGGCGAAGGAAATGATCGGACCAATCCACCCGCGGGAAGCCGTTCCAATGTCAGGATGGTTTGCGTTCCGCCACCAGAGCTGCATCCTTCTCCTTGACCCGCAAGGCAGCCGGTCGCGTGCCGGTCCGGTCAAGATACGCCTTGATGACCGGTGTTATGGGCACCAGTCCGAACGCCGTCGTCCACTGCAATGCGGTGCCCCAGAGCACGTCCGCGGCCGAAAACTCCTGACCGAGCATATACGGTCCTGCTTCCAGTTGCGCGGTCAACGTGGACAACACCGTCTCGAAACTCCCGTAGGGCGACATCGCCAGCGGGCCGGGCTCGCGCTTCATGGACTTGTCCACCAGCGCCGGCTCGAAGCAGGCCCCATAAAACGCCATCCAGCGCAGGTAGGGCCCGCGCCGCTTGTCGTTCAGACCCGGCGCTAAGCCAGCTTCCGGGAATAAATCCGCCAGATAAATGTAGATCGCCACCTGCTCGGTCACCAGCGCGTCGCGATGCAGGATCGCCGGCACCTTGCCCATTGGATTGACCGCGAGGTAATCCGGCCGCCGATTGTCGCCGATCTGCAAGTTCAGCACATGCAAATCGTACGGTGCCCCAAGTTCTTCCAGCAGGATCAACGTCCCGGTGGAGCGGCTATTGGGCGCATGAAACAGAGTGATCGTGTCGGTCGCGGTCATATGCATGCTCCAGATTTTGATTGACCAAACCATAACTACAACTTAAGATTGCATTTATGTGGCGGCTTCTCGTGCTCTATGTTATTCTAGGGCTGTTTGGACCGGTAGACGCCAAGGCTGCCGCAGTCGGCTACTCGATCACGGTCACGACGGCCTATGCAGCGGGCGATCCCTTCCCGAACCGTATCGACCAATCCTTCGTCGAACCGATGACAGGTTATTTCCAAATCGCGAACACCGGCGACACGACCTTTTCCGGTATCATCGGCACCATTGCCGTCTCCTCCTTCGCCGGAGACCTGTCCTTTACCTCCGCCCCGACCAGCCTAATCCCGGGTGCGTCTGTTTCGGTTGCCATCCCCGACAACTCCGAAGACGTGGGCGGGTTCAATGGCCCGTTCTACTATTTCCGACCTGGCGTAGAAATCACCCTCGACGGCACAATGTCCGACGGCCCTCTAAGCGAGGCTGTCGACTTGCTGGTGGCGGACGCCGACATTCACTCCGGCGTAGCGCGGATCGACACGCACGGCCTGACCACGGACAGTTTCGTGTTGCAAGGGGGCGATCCGTGGGGCTTCCAGAACGACGACGCCTTTGCCCTCAGTCAGGCCGATGGTGTTTATGCCTTCACCCAGCCGGTCCCGGAGCCAGGGTCAGCGCCCATGCTCGCCAGTGCGCTGACCGTCGTGGTGATCGCGCGTCGCCGCTGGGCGTTCAGGTCTCCCGCGGGGTAACCGGGACCATAAGCAGTTCGGTGCGGCGGAGCACCCCAAGGGGCACTGAGACACCCGCGCGTTCCTGCGTCAGCGCCCGATGCAGGTCATCCACCCCGGTGACGGGAACCGCATCGAACGACACGACCACATCACCCGCTTCAAGTCCGGCCTGCTTGCCGGCACCGTCGGGGGCGAGTTCGGAAATCATGGCACCGGACGCCTGCTGCAGGCCGTGAAAGCGCCGAACCCGTGTGGAGATAGGCACCGTTTGTGCCGACAGCCCCAACCGAGACCTCCGGACACGCCCATCGCGCATCAGGCGTGTGGCGACCCAGATCGCGGTATCAATGCCGATAGCGAAACAGATGCCCTGCGCCGGCGCGATCATGGCAGTGTTGATCCCCACGACCCGCCCTGCCCCCGAGACCAGCGGCCCGCCGGAATTGCCCGGATTGAGCGGCGCATCCGTCTGGATGACGCTGTCCAGCAATCCGCCCCCACGGGTGCGGAGGGTGCGCCCGAGCGCGCTGACGATCCCGGCGGTTACGGTGCAGGTGAAGCCCAGCGGATTGCCGATCGCGATGACCAATTGCCCGACCCGCAACCCGGCAGACTCGCCTAGCTCGGCATGTGGCAGACCAGCGCCGGACAGACGCAGAACGGCGATGTCGGTGGCAGGGTCATCGCCGATCAGCGTGGCGTCGAAGCTCTGGCCATCGGTCAAGCTGGCGGCGAGCCGCACGGCGTTGGCAACAACGTGGCTGTTGGTCAGCACATATCCATCAGGCGTAAAGATCACGCCCGATCCCTGGCCGGCCGGCTGCCCGTCCTTGGCGAACGCCATGACATGCACAACCGCCGGCCCGACACGATCGAACGCCCGCACGACCTGTTCGGAATACGGGTCGAGTTCCTGGTTCAAACCATCGAGCGGCATGGAAGTTTTCCTTTCGTCGCCCAAATGGGGAGGCTCGACATGCGGCTGCACCCGGCCATCTGGCGAGGCTTTCTCCTGGCCATCCACCCGATGCCCGCCTTGGTTGGAACGATGCAGTGTGGCGGCATCAAAGGAGATTTGTCGTATGGACTTGATTGAACAGTTTTCCTCCGGCCTGGCCGACCGGATCGCCGCCGCTGCGCCGTTCACTGTCGGCATCGAGACAGGAAAGCGGCCTGCCAGCGGCATTCTGTGGCGGCCGGATGTTGTCGTGGCGTCCGAACAGATGCTGCCCGACGATGCCGCGGCGCTGCGTGTCATGCATGCCGGCAAGACCGTCAACGCGACGCTCGCCGGACGTGATCCCAGCACCAACGTCGCAGTGCTCAAGCTGGAAACTGTCCTGGGCGGCACGCTGCCCGGTGCCGCGGAACCGGTGCGCGTCGGCGCCTTAACTCTGTTGGTCGGTGCTGATGCAAAAGGCAACGCCACTGCCCGGTTGGCGATGGTGCACGCGCTGGGGGACGCTTGGCAAAGCATGGCAGGCGGCCGCATCGACGCCCTGATCCGCCTGCAAACGCCGCTCGGGATGGACGAGGGCGGCCCGGTTCTGTCACTGGCGGGCGCTCTGATCGGAATGTCCACATCCGGGCCACGCCGGAGGACCATCGTGATCCCGACCGCCACGGTCGCTCGCGTCATCGATCCGTTGCTCGCCGAGGGCCGGATTGCCCGCGGCTGGCTCGGTATTGGTCTGCAACCAGTGGTCATTCCGGATAGTTTCCGCCAGACCGCCGAACGGGAGAGCGGGCTGATGGTGGTGGGGCTGGCTGGGGGTGGACCGGCCGAAACGGCCGGTGTGCTGCCTGGGGACATCGTGCTCGACATCGATGGTGCTCCGGCCGGGCGCCCCCGCGCTTTGACGGCGTCCCTCGGGGCTGAGCGGATCGGTCAGGCTGTTGCGCTACGCGTGTTGCGGGCTGGCGCGGTGCAGGCGATCAGCGTCACGATCGCGGCCCGACCACCGGCATGAGCAGCGGCCTGCGCATCCGGGTTCATGCGGCGGATCCGGTCCGCCGCCGTGGACTGACGGCGATGCTCGAGGCAGCCGGCCACGTGCCGACCGATGATACCCCGGATGTCGAGCTATGCGACATGGACCGGGCCGCCTCGCCGCTGCCTAAAGAAGCCGAGGCGCCGGTGGTGGCACTGACCAGGAGTTCGCCGGCCGGCGCGCCGGCGGGTGTGCTCACGCCGGATGCGACGGCGGAGCAATTGGATGCGGCGCTGCGGGCGGTGTTTGCCGGCCTGCTGGTCCGCTCCTCCGCCCTACCGGAGGCTCGTGGTTTCGCCCCAGCCGAGGACATGCCGCTGCTTACCCCGCGGGAGCGGGAAATTCTTGGGCTGATCGGCGAAGGCCTGAGCAACAAAGCTATGGCGCGACGCTTGGGTATTTCTGTCCACACCGTCAAATTCCACTTGGAGGCCCTGTTCACCAAGCTCGACGCGACCAGCCGGGCGGAGGCGGTCGCAAAAGGTTTGCGCGGGGGCGTTATCGAACTTTAGTTGGGATGCCCCTGACAGGGCGGAATCGAGCATTGGCTCGCGTGCGTTGAACACGAGCTGCCCCTCGACCCGCACCCGTAGGTCGCGCCCCGCCTTTCTCAAACTCCCAGGCGTAGAGGCCACCGTGGGTCGGGAGGCAAAGATTGATGCAGGTATGGTTGGTCAAATCCTGCGGTCAATGGCGGCGCCTTCGCCGGCCGTGCGTATCTTCCGTTGAACAATGTCTGCTTCACCGGTGGTCGGCGATACACATTTTCATTTCCTTTGAATAGAACTTGCAATTCTGCCCTGGGTTGGCCAAACTGACTGAAGTAACGGCAAAAGAACAGTCGCTAGGTCAAGGACACTGTCCCGAAGACCCTCCTCACGGAGGCAACCTAAGAAATGCGCCAGGCGAAAATTCCTCGAATCGCGCGTGCGGCGATATTCACCGTTGCCGTGTCGGGAACGATCGAAAAAGCTCAAGCTGCCGGCTTCGAGCTCAGAGAAGGCAGCACCGACTGGATGGCCAACGCCTTCGCCGGCGATACCGCCAAGGCCTACGACGCATCGACCGCGTGGTCGAACCCGGCCGGCATGGTTCGGCTGAACTCGAGCGAGATCGATGGGTCGGTGAACGGCATTTTTCCGACCATCAATTTCTCCGGGGCCAACTTTGTAGGTCCGGGGACCACCACACCGGGGACGACTGGCGGCAATCTGATCCAGTCGGCCGCCACCGGGGGACTCTACGCTGTGTGGGACATTCATCCCGACTTCAGGATCGGTTTTGCCGTCGATGTCCCATTTGGCCAGCGAGTCACCAATCCCGGGGATTTCGTTGGCCGCTACCAGAGCCTGGTTTCGTCGATTTCCGATGAGCAGTTCACCATCTCCGGCGCCTACCGGATCAACGAGCAGTGGTCGGTCGGCGGCGGTCCAGTCATCGATTTCTTCAGTGCGCGCCTCACGCAGGCGCTCAATATCGGCACCGCGTCGGCGATAACAGGCGATCCGGTCGCCGACCTGCACGGCGACGACGTCGCGGTGGGATTTAACCTGGGCGCGCTCTATCAGATCACACCGGACGTGCGGATTGGGCTCGATTATCGCAGCCGCATTGGGCACGGCATCTCCGGCACCCAATCGGTTTTTGTCCCGCCGCTGCTGGGCCTGCTGTCCCCCCCAACCGCGGCGGCGCTCAGCGCGCAGAACTCGCCTGCGAACACCAAAATCACGCTACCTGACAGCGTAACGGTTGGCTTTTACTGGCAAGCGAGCTCGCAACTGGCGTTGCTCAGCGACATCAGCTGGACCGACTGGTCGTTGTTGAAGGCGATTAACGTGATACCGGAAAGCCCCTTCGCCGCTCCTTCCTCAATCACGGAGAACTGGCGCAACACAGTGGCGATCTCCGTCGGTGCCAACTATCAGTTGACCCAGGCGCTGATGCTACAAGGCGGCATCGGCTTCGATCAAAGCCCGGTCACCGAGTCCAACCGGACATCACGGGTCCCGGACAGCAACCGCTATCTGATCGGCATTGGCACGCAATACCGTATACTACCCAACCTCACGGTGCAGGCCGCTTACGCGCACGTCTTCTTCGAAGGCGCGGAACTGACGTCGCAGACATCGGCAACATCCGGAGTGCTGATCGGCAAATACAGCAACAGCGCAGACACGGTCAGTCTAGGAGCAAAGTACCGTTTCTGAAACGCGCAAATTCCGTTGGATCGCACGCGGCCACCCTCATGAAGGCCAGAAATCTACTGTCCTTTCGCGCGATCTGCGACCCTGATCCGCCAAACTGGAGAGCATCGAAAGCCCATTCGCGGCGGCACATAGCGGCCTGCCTCAAACCAAACAGCCTCCGGCAAACCCGAGGCAGTTCAAGCAAAGACAACCGCCTGGAGGAGCAAGAGCATAATAGAACCAGGCTCTCTACCTCAAGGCACTTAGAACATGGTCAAGGGCAAGTTTGAGTTTGAACCTAGATCGCACCCCGAACCGCCTCAACAGCCGCCCTTCCGTCGCTCGCATCCACCTGCAGCCAGTCACCCGCGTCCGGAGCGTCCTGTGCCGACCGGCGCAGCACGTCGACCGTAGCGTCGGAGGCATCCCCGCTGCGCCCCGCGATGCGCTCTTCCAGCAACGACAGCGGCGCGACCAGCCAGACACCAAGAAACCGCGTCCCAGCTTCGGTAACAGCCCGCTCCAACGCAACGCGGACCGCGGGATCAAGGAACGTCGCATCCACGATCACCGCGTGCCCCGCTCCCGCGGCAACCCGCGCCTGCTCGACCACAGCCTCGTTGATGGCCGCATTGGCGGCGGCGCTGTAGGCACTGGGCGGCAACCGTGCCTCGGGTGGCACGCCATGAAGGCGTTTGCGCGTTTCGTCACTGCGAAGAACCAAAGCACCGGGCGGGGGCCCAATCCCCGGTGCCAGGGCTCGGGCGAGCGTAGATTTGCCAGTCCCTTGCAGACCGCCAATCGCAATCACCACAGGCGTCACAGGATCCAGGTAGCTCCCTGCGGCCGCGAGATAGTCCGCGCTCTCCTGCTCCTGACCCATCGATGCCAGCACATGCGCCCGGATCATCGCCCGCTGCGACAGGAACATCGGGAAGCCGGCGACGATCGCCGCATCACCGCTCCGCGCGACATAGCGGTTCATCACGCGGTTCCCCGCCGCTCGGCTGGCGCGGCGATCCAAATCCATTAGCAGGAATGCCAGATCATAGCCGACATCGATCGTTGCCAGCGCCTCGTCAAACTCAAGCGCGTCAAACGGAACCGGCTTACCCTCCCAGAGACAGATATTGCCCAGGTGCAGATCGCCATGGCAGCGGCGGACAAAACCGGCGGCGGAACGCACCGCAAACCAAGCGCAATGGGATTCGATTGCCTCCATCATGCGTTTTTGCCATGCATCCAGCTCCGCCTCCGGCAGCTCGGCCGCCAAAGCTGAGCGCACATTGCCCTCGGTGATCCGCCGCATGGATTGTTCAAAATCCACGCCCTCCACGCGCGGGATCCCCGCATGATAGGCAGCCACGGTATCGCCCAGCGCGTCCAGCAGCTCGTCTGTCAGACCGTCATGCGAAACGATGACATCAAGAAAATCGCCATCGGGTACCCGAGCCATTCGCAAAACGAACTCGATGGGGGTATCGTCGCTGAGCTGGAGCGTGCCGTCCTCCCGGCGGCCAATACCGACTACGTCGCGATAGAGCCCCGGCGCCGCTGGAATGTTGATCTCAAGCTCCCGGCGCAGGAAATGCTCCCGAGCGCCGAGCGTGGTGAAGTCGAGGAACGGCAGCCGGACCGCCTTTTTCAGCTTCCAGACGGTATCACCACCGATGAAGACGGCGGAGATATGAGTCTCCCGAGGCGGCCCTTCGGCCAATTCGGACAGAAACCGCGCAACGTCCTGCTGTTCGCTTGGAATCGTCATAAAGGCCGGAAGAACTGCATTACCTCAGCGCCGGCGAACATGCCGAAGTCGCTGGCAGCGTCAACGGACCGACCCTAAGCCTGCTTCCGCTCGATCAAACTTCGCCGGATCTTCCGCCCCCGCTCCACCTTGTCCTCGATATATGCGGCGTCCCCCCAGCGAACCGCCCGCGCCATCGCCTGCGCGTCCTCCATGAACCGCTGCAGCATCTCCAGCAGTGCCTCCCGGTTATTGAGGAAAATATCCCGCCACATCACCGGATCCGACGCCGCGATCCGGGTAAAGTCGCGAAATCCGGAGGCCGCGAAATTCACCACCTCCTGCCGGCTCTCGTCGGCAAGATCATCCGCCGTTCCGCAGATCGTAAACGCGATCAGATGCGGCAGATGCGACACGATCGCCAGCACCCGATCATGGTGGCTCGGTTCCATCCGTTCCGTCAGCGCTCCGCAGCGCTGCCACAACGTCTCGATCTTTGCGATCGCCGCCTCGTCGGTCCCCGGCACTGGGGTCAGCAGCGTCCACCGGCCTTGGAACAACTCGGCAAACCCCGCATCAGGCCCCGAGTATTCAGTTCCCGCGATCGGATGCGCCGGTACGAAATGCACCCCGGCCGGCACCAGCGGCCCAACATCGCGGATCACCGACTGCTTGGTCGATCCGACATCCGTCAGCACCGCCCCCGGCGCCAGATGCGGCGCGATCCGCTCCGCCAGATCGGCAAATGCGCCGACCGGCGTGCACAACATCACGCAGTCTGCACCTTCCACCGCCGCGGCGGGATTAAGCTCGACCCGATCCGCCAAACCCAGCTCCATCGCGCGGTCCAAAGTTTTCTGCGTGCGGGCATTGACGACGATCTCCGCCGCAATGTCCCCCCGCTGCCGGGCAATCCGCGCCACCGAAGACCCAATCAGCCCCACGCCCAGAAGTGCCAGCCGTCTGAAAATCGGATCAGCCACGGGTCTGCCGCATGAACTCTCCGAACGCATCCACCACCAGCCCGCATTCCTCAGCGGTTCCTACGGTCACCCGCAGGCAATGCGGCAGCCCGTACCCGCCGACCTTGCGCACGATGATGCCGTTCGCCCGCAAAAACGCATCGGCGGCGTTGGCCTGATCAACAGTCTCCAGATCGGCCAGCACGAAATTCGCTTCACTCGGCCAAACCTTGAGCCCCGCGGCCTCGATCCCAGCCGCCAACTTCGGCCGATACTCAGCATTATGAGCGCACCCGGCCTCAACCCAGCCGGGTTCGGCGAGCGCCGCGATGGCCGCGGCCTGCGCGGCGACCGAGACATTGAACGGCGAGCGGACCCGATGGAGCACATCGACAACGCCCGGCGGCGCGTAACACCATCCGATCCGCATCCCGCCAAGACCAAAAATCTTGGAGAATGTCCGGGTCATCACCGTATTATCGCCGGCGTCCACAAGTCTGACACCAGCGTCGTAGGCCGGGTGCGTGACATACTCCGCGTAGGCCGAATCCAGCACCAGCAGCACCTCTGGCGGCAGGGCGGCCCGGAACCGCGCGACCTCCTCGGCGCGGACCATGGACCCGGTCGGGTTGTTCGGATTGGCCAGGAACACCAGCCGCGTCGCCGGAGATACCGCCGCCAGCATCGCATCCAGATCGGCAGTCAGATTTCGTTCAGGAACCTTGATCACCCGGCTGCCGGCGTATGTCCCAGCGATCTCGTAGATCGAGAACCCGTGCGCCGACATGATGATGTCGCGCCCCGGACCGCCATAAGACAGGCAAAATTGGTAAAGTAGGTCATCGGAGCCGGCACCGCAGACGATCCGCTGCGGATCTAGGCCCCAACGCTTGCCCAGCGCCGCACGCAGCCGGGTGGCACTGCCGTCGGGGTAGCGGTAGGATTCCGAGGCCGCTTCGGCAATCGCCGCGCGAGCTGATGGCGGTACACCGAATGCCCCCTCGTTGGACGAAAGCTTGAGCGTCCTGTTGGCGCCCGGCAATTCCGCCTCGCCCGCGACGTACGGGTGGATCGTCAGGATCTCCGGACGCGGCGCCGGGCCGCTCATCGTCCGCCGCCCGGGATCGGCGTCGCGTAGCTCCCCAGCACCACGGGTCGGCGCAGGACGGACCCCAAATGACGCAACCGTTCGTCGTCGTCTGTCAGAGCCCCGTCGACTTCGACCAACATGTTGGCGACCAACGACCCTTGCTTGCGAGCTAGAATCATCGTCTCTGACCGCAAGCCCACCGCCTCCAACTCGCTCGACACCCGAGCGCGACTGTTTTCGGCATCGCATTCTAGCCATAGCAGGGATTGATCGCTTTCGCTGGGATCAGATGGCGTCGAAGCCACCACCAGTGCCTGAGCGGGAGAAAACCCTTCCGGACGAGGCTTCCAGAACGGCAGGCGGGCCACAACGTAAAGCCTTGGTTCGTGATACGGCAGCGCCATCCACCAGGTGTCGTCCGCTGACGGGTACCGCAGAACCGCGACCGATCCGATACCCCGGCTCGACATCGACCAAGGCCTGTCCAGGGCTGGGATAGGTGTACAACGGAGTGAGCGCGCCGAAGTGCTCGCGCGCCAACTGGGTCACGGGCGCGCCATGATCCGGATCACAGACGGCGAGCGAAAACTCGCCTTGCATCGCGGTGGTGCCCGCCAGCAGCTCCCGCCAGATCCGAACCAGCGCCACCGAGGGCAACGACCCCTGGTGGCGGTGAAGCAACCGGCGAATGATCGACGCCTCGCGCCCCGGCCGGAACGCCGCAGGCTTCCCCGAACGCGCGACATGCTCGACGACACCGGAGCGCTGGATGAGCAGGTCTTGGATCGCGTCGTCGATCCTGTCGAGTTCGGCCCGCAACGCGGGCAGACCACCACTACGCCAGCCATCCACGGGAGCTGGCTCCTCCTTCTCGCTGGTGGCTTCGACTGTTGGAACTGGGCTGGACATCGTTCTCGCCGTAAGGGGGTGGCAGACTTATACCAGCGGCCCTTGGAAGTCACCCGTAGCACCGCTGTCTCACTGGGCGGAGGAGCTATGTGCTATTCGCCTTGGCCGGCTGTTGCGGGGTCGGCTTGAGCGAAAATGGTCCATCGGACGCGCATCGGTCTGAGAACCCATGCGGCCGCTACCCGTTGCGAGCAGCGCCCGCAGGTCCTATGCAACGCCGCGATGGACCAGCCCGCGACACGATCCGACTCGGCAAAATCCTACAGCCACGCCCATGTCACGTTCGACGATGGGATCGAGCTTGAATGCGGCACGAACTTGAGGCGCCATACCGTCGCCTACCGCACCTATGGCACGCTGAACTCCGATCGGTCCAATGCGGTGCTGGTCTGCCATGCGCTTACCTTGGACCAATATGTCGCTGAGGAGCACCCGATCACCGGCAAGCCAGGATGGTGGGATACGGTGGTCGGTCCCGGACTGCCGATCGATACAGACCGCTTCTTCGTCATCTGCCCTAATGTCCTCGGCGGCTGCATGGGGAGCACCGGCCCGCTCAGCCACCGCGAACTGCCTGATGGGACAGTGACCGACGAGCCTTGGGGCACCGAATTTCCGCCTGTTACCATTGGGGACATGGTCCGCGCCCAGAAGCGCCTGATTGAACATCTCGGGATCGACCGGCTGTTCGCTGTCATCGGCGGATCGATGGGTGGAATGCAGGTGTTGCAGTGGGCCGCGTCGTATCCGCAGGCGGTGTTCGCGGCTTTGCCGATCGCGACGGCTGCGTACCATTCGGCCCAGAACATCGCCTTCCAGGAGGTCGGCCGTCAGGCCATCTTCGCGGACCCGGACTGGCAGAGCGGCCAGTACTGGCGCTCCGGCCGCATACCCGCCCGCGGCCTCGCCGTCGCCCGCATGTGCGCCCACATCACTTACTTGTCCGAAGAGGCGCTGACCCGGAAGTTCGGTCGCCGGCTGCAAAACGCCCCGAAGGACAACACCGAGGCGATCAGTTTGTTCGGCGAAATGTTCGAGGTGGAGAGCTACCTGCGCCATCAAGGCAGCACCTTCGTGGAGCGCTTCGACGCCAACAGCTACCTGACGCTAACCCGGGCAATGGACTATTTCGATCTGGCGGCTGATTGCGACGGTGACCTCGCCGCGGCTTTCAAGGGTTCCCGCACGCGGTTCCTGCTGGTGTCGTTTACCTCGGACTGGCTGTTTCCCACTGGCCAAAGCCGTGCCGTCGCCCGCGCGTTGAACCGCGCCGGCGCCAACGTGTCATTCGTGGAATTCCCGACCGACAAAGGCCACGACGCGTTCCTGCTGGACGAGCCGGATTTTCATCGCACCCTGGCCGGTTTTCTGCGCGGGTGCGCCGTCCACGCGGGCCTGGAGGCATGAGCACACTGGACCCGGTTCGTTTCCTCGCCAAGAACATGCGCGTCGATCTGGCGATGATCGCCGGCATGATCGCGCCGGGCGCTCGGGTGCTCGACATCGGGTGCGGCGACGGCACGCTGATCGACCATCTGTTCCGGACCAAGAGCTGCGACGCGCGCGGCATCGAGATCGACATGGCCGAAGTCACGAGGGCGATCGCCTCCGGCCTGCCGGTGATGCATGGCGACGCCGATGTCGACCTCGCGCACTATTCCGACGACGCATTCGATTACGTTGTGCTGTCGCGCGCCTTGCAGGCGGTGGAAAAGCCGCGTGCCGTGCTGCGCCAGATGCTGCGGATCGGCACGTCGCGCCGTGGTCAGTTTCCCGAATTTCGGCCATTGGCTGGTGCGCTGGCAGTTGCTGTCCACCGGGCGCATGCCGATGACCGCGACCTGGGACCGGCCGTGGCACGAGACGCCGAATATCCATCCCTGCACCATCCGCGACTTCTTCACGCTGTGCGAGCAAGAGGGCTACGTCGTGGAGCAGTGGTTCGCTGCCGATGAAGCAGGCCGGCGCTCGCCGTGGCGGCGAGCCTCCGCCATGGCCAACCTGTTCGGGGAGCAAGGCGTGTTTCTGCTGCGGAACCGTTAGTCCCCGGCCATGTCCAGGATCATGCCGCTGAAAGGTTCGCGGCGGATGGATGCGCTCGCGAACCGTTCACCCCGGCGGCGGTCGCGGCGGCTTTGGCTTGCGGTGCTGATTTCGCTGCTGATCCACGCGTTGATCGCGGTGCTGCTGCTGGTAACGATTAAGCGGAAGGGGACGGAGGAACTGCTGCCTCCGCCGGCGCCAGTGACGATGTTGTTCGAGACCGGTCGGCGGGAAGGCCCGACGCTGCCAAATCCATCAATTCAACCGTCGGCTCCGCCGTCAGTCTCGACGCCGCCATCGGAGAAAGCTCCGCTTCCAACGCCGCCGATCCCGCCGGTCGAGCCGCCACAACCCCCAACCCCTCAGACGGCAACGCCTTCGCCACCGGTCCCGGAACCGGTGCCGCCATCCCCGACGCCATCGCCGCCAGTCGAGCCGCCGCCGACGCCTCCGGCACCTTCTTTACAAGCAGCACCGAATATTCCACCGATCGAGGCTCCGTCGGCGCCTGAATTGCCGCCGCCAGCAGTGGAACCGGCTCCGCTCCCCCCGCCGAAACCGGCTCCCGCACCAGCGGTCAAACCCGTGCCGGCGCAGAAGCCGCCATCCGTGCGGCCACCGGTTAAGCAGAACCCGCCGAAGCCGTCGGATTTCCCGGCGCCGATGGATTTCAGCCTCGGCAAGCCTCTCGCCCCGTCATCGCCGTCTGCCCGCTCGCCCGCGGTCCACGCCGCATGTCCCGGGGACCATCGACATGTCGCTGGGGCCGGCCTCCAAGGGACTCGCCAACCCCACGCCCTACTCGGACAGCGATGAAAGCAGGGAGGGTGCGGATTATCGCAATTTGCTCAGCCGTTGGGTGGCGGAGCACGCGTATTACCCCGAACAGGCCCGCCGGGACGGAGAGGAGGGCGACGCGAAAGTGCATGTTCTCGCGGCGTCGGACGGGCGGGTTAGAGAGGTTGAACTGATAGGCAAATCAGGTTCGATGTGGCTGGACCTGGCCTTGCTGTCACTCTTCCGCGATCAGCATATCCCGCCCTACCCGGGCGGCGGTAGCGAGCCGATCGAGTTCAACTTCACGATGCACTATGTCCTGATCCGGCGTTAGGCGGCTTCGGCCAACACCAGGCGCCGGCGAGGAACCGCTCGAACCGGCATCGCGGCGTATACGTCCTTCACGGCCTCGGTCAGGGTGACCCCGGCGAAGCCGGGCGCCATTTTCCGCCCGGCGCGCTCGAACAAGGGTGCGCTGCGAAGCACGATCCGCAGCCGAGATGGCGGCATCCATAAGGCCGCCTCGCGGCGCTCGACGCGGAACAGGCCGCTGGCGAGCAACCGGCCAAGCTGCCCGGTGGAGTAAGGCAGGCCGTGGCCGAATGGCGTGTTCTCGCGGTAGGCCCACATGCCGGTGCGGTTCGGCGCGACAATCAACAGGCGCCCGTCGTCCTTGAGCACCCGCCAGACCTCGCGCAACAGGCGGCGGGCGTTCTCCGCCATCTCGAGGCCGTGCACCATCAGGATACGGTCAAAGGTCAGATCGGCGAACGGCAGGCAGTCCTCCTCGGCGGCGCAGGACAGGTTGGGAACGCCTGGGGGCCAGCGAGCCACACCCATCTGCGCGGGGGTCAAGGCGATGCAGCGCGCGGACTGATCGCGCCACAGCCGCAGATACGGCATGGCATAGCCAATCCCGAGGACCAACTCACCGGTTGCGGCTGGCCACATCGCGAGAAGCCGCTCGCGGAGGATTCGCGCCGTCACGGCACCGCGAGCCGAGCCATAGAACTCCGCCGCGATATGTGCATCCGCTGTCATAGCGTGAGTTTATAGACCACTTCCAACCCGGGTGTGCAGGCCGAATATGGCCTATCTATTTGTTTGATCGACAATTCACGCGTTTGCCACGTTCCTCTCAGCGCGATCGTGCGCTACACGTGCCTCCGGTTTCCGCCTGAACAAACCCGTGCTATCTGTTCGCCATGACAGTCACAGCATCCCCGGTCCCCATCTTGAAGGACAACTACGCCTGGCTGCTGCGTGAGAGCGGCACCGGCGCCACCGCCATCGTTGATCCGGCCGACGCCGAGCCAATCATTGAAGCGATCGAAAAGGCTGGCGGAAGGCTGGATCTCATTCTCCTGACCCATCACCACGCCGATCATATCGCCGGCGTCGATGAGGTCCGCGCACGATTCAACTGTCCCGTCGTGGGCGCCGCGGCGGACCAGCACCGCTTGCCGAAACTCGATGAGGCGGTGCGGGAGGGCGACACCGTCCGGCTGGGCGACGCCACGGCCGAAGTGATCGATACGCCAGGGCATACCCGCGGGCAGATCAACTTTTTCTTCAAGGACGGCGGGGTTTTGCTGTCCGGCGATACGCTTTTCAGCCTGGGGTGCGGCCGTCTGATCGAAGGCACGGCGGCGGAAATGTTCGCCAGTCTGCGCAAGCTGGCGGCGTTGCCGGGGAACACTTTGGTTTGTTGCGGGCACGAATATACCGAGAGCAACGCCCGTTTTGCTCTTGCGGTCGATCCGGACAATCCGGCGCTGCACGACTTCGTCGCGAAGGTGGAGCAGTTGCGCAGCGCCGGTCAACCAAGTGTGCCGTCTGTCCTGGCGGACGAAATGAAAGCCAACCCGTTCCTCCTGGCGCCTGATGTGGCCAGCTTCGCGGCAGTGCGGGCAAAGAAGGACAAGTTCTGAAGGGGATATCTGACGTGAAGTTGTATCACTCGCCGACGAGCCCTTATGTCCGCAAGGTCATAGCGTGTGCGATCGTCCGAGGATTGGAAAGCCGGATCGAAAAGCATACCACCAATCCGCATGCCTCGCCGGCTGATCTGGTCGCGGACAATCCGCTTTCAAAAGTCCCCTGCCTGGTTACCGACGACGGGATGTCGTTGTTCGGCAGCCAGTTGATCTGCGAGTATCTTGACAGCGTCGGAGACGCCCCTCCGCTGTTTCCCTCGCACGGTGCGACGCGGTGGCGGGCGCTGAAGTTCCAGTCGCTGGGCGATGGCATCCTCGATGCGGCCGTGCCGTGCCGTGGGGAACAGGGCCGGCCGGCGGAAGCGGCTCGCGACGCGCAGATCGCCCGGTTCAAAGCCGCAATCAGCCGAGCGGTGGACACGTTGGAGTCGGACCCGCCGCATAAGCATATCGACATCGGGTCGATCACGGTTGGCTGCGCGTTGGGCTACCTGGATTTCCGCTTCGGCTCCGACCCGTGGCGGGAGGGGCATCCAACGCTGGCGGCTTGGTACGAGGCGTTCGCGCGCAACCAGGGGTTGCGGGAGACCGCGCCCTAGTGGTCCGATCCCGACAGAAGCATCCTTGCGGTCGGGTGATCGGCCCACAAAAACAAGGGCTAGTGGATGTAATCTGGCGGCACTATCCGTCAGATTATATCCACTAGCGCGCATTTCTCGTGGGACGAGCTGTCCCACATCAACCCAATGGGAGCAGGCTGGCATTGACGGGCGCATCGTACTTCCCATGAACTGACGTCAACTCGAACCGTTAGATTCGAAAGCAAAGCACATGTCCGATCACCCGCGCGGCTTGGCTCTTCTGCACGATCCGCGGCTTAACAAAGGAACCGCGTTCACCCAGGAGGAGCGCCGTAAATACGGGCTCCAGGGTCTGTTGCCGCCCGCCGTCAGCACGGTGGAATTGCAAATCGCACGCCGGCACGACGAGATCGCAAATCTAGCCGACGATCTGCAGAAGTTTCTCGTTCTTTCCGACATGCAGGCACGTAACGAGCGGTTGTTCTATGCCGTGCTGATGTCGGACCCAGCCACGTACATGCCGCTGGTCTACACGCCAACGGTCGGCGAAGCCTGCCAGAAATTCGGCCATATCTTCCGCACGCCGCGCGGCATGTATCTGCCAATTAGTGAGCGGGGCCAGATCCGTGACATCCTGAACAACTGGCCGGAAAAAGATGTTCGGTTCATCGTCGTGACGGATGGCGAGCGCATCCTCGGCCTCGGTGATCTGGGTGCCGGCGGAATGGGCATACCGATCGGAAAACTCTCGCTTTATACCGCGTGTGCAGGCGTACCACCGCAATATTGCCTGCCGGTGGTGCTCGATGTCGGCACGAACAATCACCAACTGCTCGATGACCCGCTCTATCTAGGGCTACGCCAGCAGCGCGTGCGCGGCGAAGAGTACGTGGCGTTCGTAGACGAGTTCGTTGACGCGGTGCAGGCACTCTACCCGAAATGCTGCATCCAGTGGGAGGATTTTGCGAACTTCAACGCCGTTCCGATACTGGAGCGATATCGTAACAAGATTTGCACTTACAATGACGACATCCAAGGCACCGCGGGCATCGCGGTGGCAGGCATCTTGGCGGCGCTGCGCATCACCAAGCAGAAGCTCACCGATCAGCGCTTCCTGTTCCTTGGCGGCGGCTCGGCCGGCACTGGTATCGCCGAACTGATCAGTCAGGCTATGGCGATGGAAGGCATGGACATCTCGAAGGCGAGAAGCCGTAGCGCCCTGTTCGACGTCAATGGCCTCATTGTCTCCTCGCGCACCGATCTCGCCGATTTTCAAAAGCCGTTCGTCCAGGATCGGGCGCCGATCCCGACATTCGTCGAAGCGGTGAAGGCAATCCGGCCGACCGGCATCATCGGGGTCAGTACCGTGCCTAAACTATTCAACCGCGAAGTGATCGAGGCAATGGCCAAGATCAACGAACGACCCATCATCTTCCCCTATTCTAATCCGACATCCCGCTCCGAATGCACCGCGGAGGAAGCGTATCAATGGTCGAATGGCAGGGCGGTCTTTGCCAGCGGCAGCCCGTTCCCGCCGGTCGAATTCGCCGGCCGCAGGTTCGTCCCCGGCCAGGGAAACAATGTCTACATCTTCCCGGCGATGGGCATGGCCGTGTACGCGACCGAAGCGACCCGGGTGACCGAGGAGATGTTCATCGTGGCGGCGCACGCAGTCGCCGAGCAGGTCACAGAGGAGAACCTCGCGGCCGGACTGATCTACCCGCCACAGAGCCGAATACTGGAAACCTCGTTGCATGTCGCCGAGCGGGTGGCGACCTACATCTTCGACAAAGGCCTTGCCCGGGTGCCGCGGCCGGACAATGTCGCGTCGCTGGTTCGCGCCCGCGCCTATCGGCCGGGCTACGCAGAGGAAAGCTGACCGGCTAGGGCATGATCACGCTGAGCGGAACGATCAAAGCGTGTGAATCATGCGATCAAACAAGAGGGTAGAGCATTTGCTGCCTTGCACAGTCAGGCTGCTAGCCCTGCTCCTTCAGAAAGCGCAGCAGCAGAGAGGTAGTCTTCTCCGGATTTTCTTGCTGCGGCCAATGGCCGGCCCCCTCGATCAACTCGCAGATCAACATGCGGGTGCAGGCACTTTTCTGCATTCGCTCGAACGCCCCTGGGGTCTGATACACCCCCCAGTCGCGACTACCGGAGAGGAAAAGGCTTGGTACGTCGATGGTGCGCCCGGTGAACAGCTCCAGCTCGCCCGCGTAGATGCCCGTCGTGGTAACGCGGTACCACTGCAAGCCCCCCTGAAAGCCATTGCGACGATATTCCGCGACGTAGACCGCCAAGGCCTCGTCCGGCAGCCAGGTGTTAGCCGCGATCTCGGCGGCTGTGGGCATTTCCGGCGCGACCGTCTCCGGCATCGTCCGATCGAGGTCCATAATGTAATAGGTTGGGATTTCCGCCAGCGCCACGGCGGTCCAGCCGGCAATTGGATGCGGTCTGTTTTGCACCCAGTCGCCGCTCTTGTAATGATAGTAGCCGCGCATAAAGTCGTGCAGCCCCTGCGGCGCGGCCATCAGTTCGGCATTGGCCTCGCGCCGGGCGAAATAGTGATGATAGTGCTTGCGCGGCCGGGCCAGCCGGGCCAGCGCCGCATTGATGTTCTCCGGCGGCGGCGGTGGCGGATTGCGAACGGTATCAAACGGCGTCTCGGGGGGGCCACCGAACGGGGCGCTCATCAATGCAACGGAGCAGAAGATGTCGGGCCTAATCAAGGTGGCCCAGGCCGCGACCGGAGAGCCGAAATCGTGGCCAATCACGGCCGCCACTGAGCGGTAGCCGAGCGCATAGACCAACCCGACCGCATCACGCGCCAGGTTGGTCGGACGCCACGGCGAGAGGTCCGCATCGTAATCGGCGATCCAGCCGGAGGTTCGGCCATATCCGCGCAGATCGGGAGCGATGACATAATAACCGGCATCGGCAAGCGCCGGCATGACGTTGCGCCAGGAGTAGGCGATTTCGGGAAAACCGTGCAGCAACAGTAGACAGGGACGGCCATGTACGCCGGCTTCCAGCATGTGCACGGTCAGTCCGTTCACCCCCGGCACGAAGCGGGCGCGCACTCCTTCGGGCAGAAGCGCAGGGTCAAGCGGCGGCAACGTCAAGGTCACGCGGGGTTGTCTCCGAAATGCCGGGCCAGGCGTTTTGGAACGACGGTAATGGAGAGCGGATGGCCGTTTCACTATGGTGCCGCTGGAGGAGCCCGGTCAAGCGTGCCTACCACGGCCCCGCCGTCGCGTCTTACGAGGCAATGACCTCGGTATCTACAACAAACGCGACCGGATCCGCCGTCCAGAGACAGCCAGGTTCGAGCAACTCAGTTGGCCCCCGGCGCAGATCTCGTGGTCTTCCCGTGGCGAGCCAATCACCGTCGCGGGCTGCAGACGTCCATACGATCAGTCCGACGCATCAGGGGGCTTGACCGCATCCGCCGCTTCGTCATTTCGTAGCACATGCTAAATCACCTGAAAGCGAACAATCGCAACTGGGCTCGGCGCAAAGTCGCTGCCGACGCCGGCTTCTTCCGCCGGTTGGAGGACCAACAGGCGCCCGAATACCTCTGGATCGGCTGCTCCGATAGCCGCGTACCCGCAAACGAGATCGTCGACCTCGATCCGGGCGAGTTGTTTGTTCACCGCAACGTCGCTAACCTGGCACCGCCGCAGGACGCGAATTACCTATCGGTCCTTCAGTTCGCGGTGGACGTCATTCAGGTGAAACACATCATTGTTGTAGGTCACTACGGCTGTGGCGGCATCGCGGCCGCAGTCGATGGCAAGAGGCGCGGATTGGTCGACCACTGGCTCCACCCGATCCGCGAAGTATACGCCGACAATCGCGAAGCTCTCGAGGCAATTCCGGACCTCCGAGCCCGATTGAACCGCCTGTGCGAGTTGAACGTCATCCGCCAGGTGCACAACGTCGCATCGGATGTGTTCGTACAGGACGCGTGGATGCGCGGGCAGGACCTCCTCGTCCACGGCTGGGTCTATTCGCTGTCTAACGGATTGGTCACCGACCTGAACGTGACGGTGGACAAATCGATGGACCAGTCGCTGCGGCATTGACCAAGGCGAAACGGCGGCTCGATCGCCTGCTGAACCCACATGGTCCCGCTGCCCGGCTTAGTCGAACCGCGATTGATGGAAAACCGGCCCCCGTCCCTCAAATCAGCTTGGATGCGAGGGAAAGCACGACCATCCGGATGGGAAGGCCATGTGCAACGACTACGGCAACGACATCCCCTACAGCGCCTATCTGGAGGCGTTCAGCGAGACGCGCATTCCCGTGCGGTTTCCTGTCGCCGCGCCCAACCTTCAGCCGCGCGAGGACATCTGGCCCACCGACACCGCGCCCGTCATCCGGCAGGCGGAGGGCGGCGCAGAATTCACGCAACTACGCTGGGGATTTCCACCGGCACGTCCCAAAGGAGCGCCGGTCATCAATTTCCGCTCGGAGGGGCGGCGCTTTCCCAAGGGTCGCTGCCTTGTGCCTGCCTCGCATTTCTTCGAGTTCACCGGCACGAAGTCGCCAAAGTCCAAATGGAAATTCACCAAGGCCGGGGAAGGATGGTTTTGCTTCGCCGGTCTGTGGCGTCCGATGCCGGACGGCACAGGCGACGCATTCACGCTGCTGACGACCGAACCCGGCCCGGACGTGGCGGCCATCCATAACCGGCAGATGGTCGTGCTGGAGCGTTCCAACTGGGACGCGTGGCTTAACCTCGAACAACCCGAGGCGGAACTTCTGCGTCCCCTTCCGCCCGGCAGTCTGACGGTCGAGCAGGTGCGATAGTCACCCGTCCAAGCGCCGGCGCCACCGGCACCAGCCAGGCCGGGTGACCGTGACCTGGACCGGTGGACTACGCCTCGACGGCGACGAGGCGCGGCCATTTGAACGCCGGCCGGCGGATGACGTGGCATGCTAAGCCAATCAGGTCCCGCCGAGCAGGCCACGTCGAATCATCGAGGACATCATCCCGTCATGATCACTCTTTATTCCTACCCCGAACTTTTCGGCGTGGCTGACAACAACGGCTACGGCCTAAAAGTGTTTGCTTTCCTCAAGCTGGCCGAGATGTCTTTTGATCACCAACACATTTTCGACGCATCCGCCGCACCCCGCGGGCAACTTCCTTACATCGTCCCCGACGATGAGGTTATCGGTGACAGCGATGCAATCATCGCGCATCTTAGCCGCAAGTATCGTCTGACCATCGACAACGGCTTGACCGCCGCGCAGCCACGATATTCGCCATCTTATCATACGCATGCTCGACGACCTCTATTGGGTCATGTCCTATTCGCGCTGGAAGGACGAGGCGTTCTGGCCGTCTTTCCGGGATGCGTTGCGCCAGCAGCACCCCAGCCTGACGGAAGAAGGCCTCCAAAAAGCAAAGGATTTTAACGCTCAGCGCTATCATTTTCAGGGCATCGGCCGATATGCGCCGGCGGCCGCCTATGCGCGCGGGATCGCGGATTTGGAGGTTTTGGCAAACCTCGTTGCTTCAAACGACTACGTCTTCGGGCAAAGTCCAACCAGCGTTGACGCCTGCATTTATCCTAAATCCGGCAGTTGGGGGACTGCCCTTTCAGGGCGAATTGGCGGAATCTGCCGGTATGGGGACACAAAAACCGGGCATCGTTGATCACCTGCTGGGTGAACAACCGACAGTTGAACCGTGTTCAGCAGTAGCGGACACCTTCGCGGGCCGCGTTCACGTCGAATGGGACGCGACCGCGCCGGTCACACCATTCGGGCAACTGCCTTTCTTCATCGACTATCTGAAACAGGCTGGGCTGTTTGACGCCTTTGTGGCGGACTGCCCATTGTCGCTGACCAGCAATAATGCCCCGAAGAAGCGCGACCTGCTGGGCACGGTACTGCTGTCCGTGCTGTCCGGCCATCGCCGCTACGCGCACATCACCGCGTTGCGCTGTGATCCGGTAAATCCGTCATTGCTCGGCATGCGCAAGGTGTGCAGCGAGGATGCGGTGCGCCGCGGTTTGGCCAAGATCGGCGAAGCCAAGGGACTGGCCTGGCTGCAAAACCACCTGGACTACTGCACTACGCCGCTGCTGAACGAGCCATGGGTGCTCGACATGGACAGCACAGTGAAGACCTTATACGGGCATCAGGAAGGCGCCGAGGTCGGCTACAATCCGCACAAACCCGGCCGTCCTTCGCACGCCTATCACACCTACATGCTGTCGAGTTTGAGATTAATCCTGCGGGTCGATGTGCTGCCCGGCGACGAATATAACGTTGCACATGCAACCGATGGCCTGTGGAAATTGCTCGACCATTTGGGGCCTGGCCGCCGCCCAACCCTGCTGCGCGGCGACAAGTCGTGGGGCATCGAGAGAGTGATGGCGCGGGCCGAGCAAAATGATCTGGCGTATCTGTTCCGCCTGCGCATGACGGTGAATGTGAAACGAGACCTCGAACGCGCGATGCGGCACTCCGACTGGGCCGATGCCGGCCAAGGCTGGCAGGGCAAGGAGACGACGCTGCGGCTACTCGGCTGGAGCCGCCAACGCCGCGTCATCCTGCTGCGCCGCAAGCTGGCCCGTGATCTGGCGATCACCGAACAGGCGAACCCCGCGCAACCGCGGCTGACGTTTGCCGAGATCGGGCCCGACAAAGCGGTTTGGGAATACGCCGCCCTGGTCACCTCGCTCGATCGCGAAATCCTGACCCTCGGGCAGTTGTATCGGGATCGAGCTGACTGTGAAAACGTGTTTGATGAACTGAAGAATCAGTGGGGATGGGGCGGCTTCACGACACAGGACCTGACACGCTGCCGGCTGCTCGCCGGGATGGTAGCGCTGATCTACAACTGGTGGAGTTTGTTCGTGCGTCTGGCCGATCCAGAGCATCATCGCGAAGCCATCACTTCCCGGCCTCTCCTGCTGTCGGCCATCGCGCGCAAGACCCAGCACGCCGGGCAGGTGACGCTGACGATCAGCAGCACGCATGGCCTGCGCGACAAGGCACGCCACGCCTATGTCCGCATCGCTGGCTTCCTGGCGGGCCTGCGGCAAAATGCAGAGCAGTTAAACCCGCTGGAAAAATGGTGCCGCATCCTCAGCGAAGCCCTCCGACACTTCCTGCACGGGCGGCAGCTTCAGCCACCGCTGCGCCTCAACCCAGGATGAACACCTACCACGGGTTGCAACGTTCCTGCCATCACCGACAACGGGATCGGCCAACTGCCGGATTTAAGTTCAGGCCCCATGTGCTGATCAGGGGACGGAAACCGGCTCCGTGGTCTCCCACGATGACGCAACCGGGACCTTCCTTGGTCGCAGCGGCGGCGACGCATCAATACGAACCACGTCATAATTCATGTTATGTTCTTGACATTATCCACAACCAAAGCTAGAACAAACCCACAACAGCACACCGGATTGACCCCATGGCTCGCGGACCTGGCTCGTTTCTTGAAACTATCATCGCTTTCCTGCTGCCGTATTTCATGGACGCCTCCATGAACAAGCACGAAGCCCGGTCCGAGATCGTCGACACCCTGGCCTCCTACGACACCCGCACGAGGGCGGAAATGCTGCAGGCAGCTCATATTATCGCCTTCGGCATGACCACCCTCGACGTCCTAGCCGAGGCCAAAACCGCCGAAATGTCACCATCCATGCGCCTCCGTTACCGCGGCTGCGCCAACAACCTCAATCGCTCCGCCCTGCAGACCGAAAAGGCGCTGGACCAGCGTCTCGCCCGCGAACTCCCACCCGACCCCGCTGAAATGGCGGAGCCCGTGGACGACATGCGCCAGGCCGAGATAATGGCGGCCATTCAGGAGCACAAAGCGAAGGTTGACGCCCAGCGCCCCCGCGTCCACCCCGCCACCGCCCCGCATCTCGCAACAAATGCAGCGCCGGACCAGGCGTGGAACCCCGAACTCTGGGCCAATGCAATGCTGGACTCGTTGCAGCGGCAGGGCGCCCCGGTCCAACCCTCCCCATAAGAGCACGATCGCGCTACGCGGAACGCCCGCCCGCCAAATCACCCGATCACACAACCAGCAAGTAAAGTCCGGCCAAAAACGATCTAACGCGAGCCGCCCGGGGCAAAAAGTTCCTCCACATCAGCCTCGGTCATCGTCAGCGCGCCGCCATGCTCCGTGTCCATCACGCTGGCCACAATGGCGCGCTTTTTCTCCTTAAGCACCTCCATTTTTTCCTCGATGGTGCCCAACGTGACGAGGCGGTGCACGAAGACCTTCTTGGTTTGCCCGATCCGGTGGGCGCGGTCAGTGGCCTGATCCTCGACCGCCGGGTTCCACCAAGGATCGTAATGGATAACCGTGTCCGCGGCAGTCAAATTCAACCCGACGCCGCCGGCTTTCAGGCTGATCAGGAACAGCGGCACGTCGCCGGCCTGGAATTTCCTCACCGGCGTCGCTCGGTCCTTGGTATCGCCCGTCAGTTTGACAAACTTGACCTCATCTTCCTGCAATCGGGCCTCGATCAAGGCCAGCATTTCAGTGAACTGGGAGAACAGCAGGACGCGGCGGCCCTCGTCGAACATGATGCTGAGCATTTCCATCAGCCGGTCCAACTTCGCCGACCCGGCCTTGGATTTTGCCACAGTCTTCAGTTTCAGCAGCCGCGGGTCGCAGCACGCCTGGCGCATTTTCAGCAGCGCATCCAGAATGATGATGCCCGAGCGGGCGAGGCCCTTCGAGGCAATCGCCGCCTGCACCTTGGCGTGCATCGACAGCCGGATCGCCTCGTAGATCGCGCGCTGCGTGGTTTCCATCTCCACCGGTTCGACGATTTCGGTCTTCGGCGGCAGTTCGGTGATGACCTCCTCTTTGGTCCGGCGCAGCATGAACGGGCGGATGCGGCGATTGAGCAGATCCTGCCGCTCGACATCGCCATGTTTCTCGATCGGCGTGCGATAGCGCGACTTGAACGACTTCTGGCCGCCCAGGAAACCCGGGGCGAGAAAATCGAACAGCGACCAGAGCTCGCCCAAATGGTTCTGCAGCGGTGTGCCCGACAGGCACAACCGCTGCCTCGCTTTCAGGCGCAACGCCTGCCGGGTCGTTTCGGCGTTGGGGTTTTTGATCGACTGCGCTTCATCCAGGATGACGGCGTGCCAATCCTGCGCGAGCAAGGTATCTGCGTCACGGGTCAGCAACGGATAGGTGGACAGCACGAGGTCGTGCTTCGGGATCGCCGCGAAGCTGGCCTTTCGGGCGCCGCCGTGCAGCGGAAGCACTGACAGTTGCGGCGCGAAACGCTGCGCTTCGGCGGTCCAGTTCGGGATCACACTGGTCGGGCACACGATCAGCGATGGCAGGTTCAGGCGCCCCGCTGCCTTTTCGATCATCAGGTGCGCCAGCGTCTGCACCGTCTTGCCGAGCCCCATGTCGTCGGCCAGCACGCCGCCCAACCCCGCCGATCCCAGGAATTGCAGCCAATCGACCCCCTGGCTTTGGTAAGGCCGCAGCGTCGCTCGAAACGCCGCAGGTACCGAGGCCTTGGGAATTCCGCCCGACTGGCGCAGCGTCCGACCGAGGTCTCGCAAGGCCTCGCCGCCTCGCCAGATTAAGCCGGTGCGTTCTTCCAGGCCAGCGAGTTCTGCGGCTTCCAGGCGGCTGAACCCGATTTTCCCGGAGTCCTCATTGATCCCGCCGGTGGTCCAAAGTTCCAGCAACGCCTGCAAAGTTGGCCGGATACGTGACATCGGAAGCGACAGAAGGCGGCCATCGAGCAGCGTCAGGACAAAGGGTTTGTCGTCCGCTCGCTCCACAAGTTCGGCAACCTCCGGTCGCGCGATCAGGCGGACCAGGGCGGGGACGAGATCGACCTGCTCGCCATCAACCGTCACCCCGAGATGAAGTTCCAGCCAGTCGATGCCGGAACCTTCCACCAGTTCCGCTTCGATGTCCGCATCGGCCGAGAGAACCTGCACCGGGAAATCGTTGTCGACGAGGACCGTCCAGCCGGCGCGTCGCAGCCGAGGGACTTCCTGGGTGACGATCTGCAGCCAGGTCGGGTTCGGGCCGTACTCGCGCAGGGCGAAATCATCGGTGTGAGCATGCTGGTAGTAGACCGGGACCACCTCGTGCACCGATCCGAACCCCAGTGCCGTCAGTTCGGCCAGCGCTTTTGCCTCGGCGGCGCGATCGCGTTCAATTTCGAAAAGTATCCCGTCACGAACGGTGATCCTCGGGAGCGGCTTGAGACTGCGCGGGAGGGTAAATGGACCATACTCATAGGACAGGCGGGCCAGCGGCACGGCATACAGCCCTCGCCCGAGCAGCTTGGCCGATCCCCGGCCGTAGCTTGGATCGCTTGGCAGGGTACCGCTGATCAGGCGCAGATGCGGGCGCATCGTTTCCTGGACCAATTCCGGCGGCTGCATTTCCACCGGCACAGGGAGCTTCGACGCCGGCATCCGGCGTGTCAGCTGTTCCCTGACCTCGGCCGCCGCTTCCGGCGGAATCGATGGCGCATTCAGCAGCCGTGTCACCGTGCGTTGCGGTAGGTCGAGACCGACCGGACCCATGCGCCCGGCGCTGGGATCAACGTACCAGGGGGCCGGAAGGCGAACCCCGATCAGGCCCTCGTCCAGCGCCAGGACCGCCTGCTGCGACGCGTCCGATTTGGTAATCCAGGCGATCTGTCCCTGCCGCTCTGGACCCTCGGACAGCGCCGGGCCTTCCGCGTTGCCCCATCGTGCTCTGCCGGTGGCGAGGATCCGGCGTAGCGTATCGGCCGGGTCGTCGTCGGCCTGTGGTCCCGAGTAGCTGTTGCGGCGATACAGCCGCGTCAGAATGATAAGGTCCGACGGCCGGAGATACTTCGCCGGCGTCTGGATCTGATGCGGGGTGTAGCGCTTGATCGTGCCGGGGCTGTTGTCCCGGCGGAGCGCTACCGTCATCGCATCGATCCGCAACTGCGGTACACCTGTGGATTGCGGCGCAGCGTCCAGAACGTAGAACACTCGGGCGCGGATCGAGGCGGGGTACTCTTCGGTCAGTTCCTCCTCTTCGCGGTCGAAATCGGCGAGCCAGCTTTGGATCTGTGAGGGAAGCGCGGTCGCGGCGGCGGATCTGGAGCTCTGCGGGGCTTGGAACTCCTGAGCGCGGGGGACCTGGAGCTGCTTGCGCTGGGCGGCGATCAGCACAGCCGCGAGGTGCTTGCAGCCTCGGCCCACCGGGCAGGAACAGGCGCCGGCGATGCGGATGCCGTTGTTGGGCGAGCGGCTGACTTTAAGGCTTTGGACGTAGGGATCGGGGCTGGTTCCCTGGGTCGTCGCAGTGATTACGGCGCCGCGCGCGCCGATCTCCAGGCCCTGCACGCGGCCACGCTGCTCGTATGAGCGGCCGGCGCTCAGAGTTCCAGGGGGGAAGATCCGCTTTATATCGCCTTCCCTGATGGCCAGGGATGGGTCGATGTCGAGAGCTATGGGCACGATGTGCATATACAGAGGATGGCGGTGCTGTTCGAGTCGTGACCAGGGCAGTTATCAAACTGCTGGGGGTGTCGGTCTTGCTTGATGAAACAGGCGTCGGGGCTGGGCGTGGCCGCCGTTCAGGTCTTTGCTCAAATACTCGCAAATTACGCCAGTCTGGGCTGATAGCTTATTGTTGAGGCATAGGGGACATATTGCGCCGAGTGATTGCGCGCCTTTTCTCCGGAGCCCGACCATATCATTATCGAGCTATTCGGCGCCCCAAGATCGAGTTATCCGGTGGCCCGAGATGCGCCCAAGACCCTAGGTGCCCCTCGGGCCATCGTCCGCGACCCGCCTGTTTATCCTGCGGCCTTCAAATTCCACCCGCAGAGCTGCCGGTTCGGGCGGGGGATCCACGAACCGGCAGCATTAGCGCCGCCATCGCCGTGCAACGAGATTGCAAGGCGCCGCGTCGCTATCCCGTCGAGAGGGAAGCATTCTACCGATAGGCAAGCGAGTTCTGGGGAAAGGCCCATGGACGACACCGTCGCCGGCGTCAGTTGCCCGGTCGGCTGCAGGCCGCGATTCTGCTGGAACTGCGCGATCGCACGTTCCGTCCTCTGCCCCCAGACGCCGTCGACGCCGCCCGTATAGAAACCCAAACTGCGCAGACGGTCCTGAAGGGCGCGAATCGAACCCGGCTGCAGAGTCTCGGGTGGGGGCATCGGCGGCGGAAGTGCCGCCTGCTGAGTGCCCAAGAGGATCCCCGGGTCAAGGCCAAGTGCCGCGGCGGTCGCCTGGTTCAGTTGACCCGTCACCTGCAACTGGTGGCTGGCTTGAAATTGCTGCAATGCGGCCGAACTGTCAGGTCCCCAAACACCGTCGACGGCCCCGCCGTAGGCGCCCGCGTGACGCAAATGATCTTGAACCGCCTGCACCGCAGCGGGAGGCACGGGCTGCACATAGGCCAAGGGGGCGACGGTTTGACCGATTGCAGATGGGCTGAGTGAAGCGGCCAGAAGCGCGCCAGCGGCAAATGCCATAAAGGGTTTCATATTGCGCACCGAATACTGTGTGTGCTGAAACGCCTCAGCACCCGATCCGTTTCCAATGAAAGAGGGACGGCAGATCAGCTTTTAGTTAGCGTCCGAAGCGGTCGCGGGGTCTTTTGGGGGATTTGTCTGGGGGGATGTTGCCAGTGCCGAGACGAGACGACGAAATTACCACGCGGCGGCGGATCCTGCGGGTAGGGTTTGCCCTGGCCGGCGGCACTGTCGCGATCGCCTCGGCGCGGGCCGGGGACAGTGACCCCGCGGCGGCCCAGTCGTCCGCCCCAGCATCTGCTCCCCAGCCGGCTGCTCCGATGAAATTCACCCCTGAAGCGGTGCACTACCAGGCGACACCGAACGACTGGCAGAAGTGCGTCTTCTGCCAGTATTTCAAGGAACCGAGCACCTGCGGGATCCTCACTGATACCAGTTTCGAAAAATGGCTGGTGTGATCACTTCGCTTTGCTGCACGAATAGGTCGTCGGTTAACCCCCGGCAGCGGACCATCCAAGCGTGGATAGTCAGCATGACGGTCGCACCAGGCCAGTTTACCCGGCGGCCAGCGTGCGCATGGCCGCTGTCCGCTCGAACAGCCGCAGCAGCAGCCGGATTGCTCGGCCACGCGGGGTTTCCAGTTTAGGGTCGCGCGACAGCAGCACGGCGGCGTCGCGATGGGCCATGTGCAGCAGATGCTCGTGTTCGACCGGGTCGGCCAACCGGTAGCCGGGCAGGCCTGCCTGGCGCGTGCCAAGTGCGTCGCCGCCGCCGCGCAGGCGAAAATCCTCATCGGCGATGAGGAAGCCGTCGTCGGTGTCGCGCAGCAGGGTCAGGCGGCGGCGGGCCGATTCGTTGACCCAGTCCTCGTGCAATAGCAGGCAGAAGCTGGCGTCGGCACCGCGGCCAACCCGTCCGCGCAACTGGTGGAGCTGGGCCAGACCGAAGCGTTCGGCGTGCTCGATCACCATCACCGACGCTTCGGGAACATCGACGCCGACCTCCACGACCGTGGTGGCGACCAGCAGCCGGATCGTGCCGGCGGCAAACGCGGCGAGGGCGGTGTCGCGGACCTCAGGCGTCTGCTGGCCGTGCGCGAGTCCGACCCGGTCGCCGAACCGGAGTTTCAGGTCAATGAATCGCTCTTGCGCGGCAGCGACGTCCAGCGCCTCACTTTCGGCGACAAGAGGACAGACCCAATAGACCTGGGCGCCTTCGTCCAGTTTGCGCGCGATCCCCTCCAGCACCGTCGCCATGGTGCCGAGGGAGTGGAGGGTGGTGCGGATCGGCAGGCGGCCGGCGGGTTTTTCGGTCAGCCGGCTGACATCCATCTCGCCCCATTGGGTAAGCAGCAGTGTTCTTGGGATCGGCGTCGCGGTCATGATCAGGACGTCGGTGTGCTCGCCTTTCGCGCCGAGCGTCAGGCGCTGGGTGACGCCGAAGCGGTGCTGCTCGTCGATCACCGCCAAGGCCAGGTCGCGATATTCCACGGCGTCCTGGAACAAGGCGTGAGTGCCGACGACAATCTGGATCGAGCCGTCCTTGATGCCGCGCAGCAGGCGGGCGCGCTCCTTGCCTTTGATCGAGCCAGTCAACAGGGCGACCGGAAGCGGACACAGGTGGGTCAGCGTGCGGTGATGCTGTTTGGCCAGAACTTCGGTTGGGGCCATCAGGGCGGCCTGTTTGCCGGCCTCGACAGCGCGCAACATCGCTAGCAGCGCGACCAGCGTCTTGCCGGAGCCGACATCGCCTTGGAGCAGACGCAGCATGCGGCGGGGGGAGGCCAGGTCGGCGTCGATCTCGACCAGAGCCGCGACCTGGGACGGCGTCGGCGGAAAGCCGAAGCGGTGCAGCGCGACGTCACGCAGCCGCGAATCGCCGATCAGCGGCTGGCCGGAGCGGGCGCGTACACGACCACGAATCAGCGTGAGGGCGACCTGGCCGGCTAGCAACTCGTCATAGGCCAGACGGGCGCGCAGGCGCTTTTCGGGTTCGGCCTTGTCAGGATTTTGCACGGTCCGCAGGGCTTCGGCGAATGGTGGCCATTTCTCGCGTTTCAGCAGCGCCTTGTCGTGCCACTCGGGAAATTCGGGCAGCAGCGCCAGCCCCTGCGTCAGCGCGGCGGCGACCTGACGTGGCCAGAGCCCGGCGGTCAAGGGCCAGACCGGCTCGATCGTCGGGATACGGTCTGGCTGGTCGAATGGAACCAGATGTTCGGGATGGGCGATAGTCAGCCGGCCGTTGAACACGTCCAGCTTGCCGGAGACCAGCAATTTCGCGCCGGGCGGCGTCTGTGCTTCCCGGGTGAACCGGAAAAACACCAGTTCCGCGGTGCCGGTTTCGTCCTTGACGATAATGCGCCAGGGTTGGCGGGAGTTCGCGGGGCGCTCATGGCGTACGACCTCCACGGCGAGCGTGGCGACGATGCCGGGTTGGGCGGCGCGGATCGTCGGCCGGGCGCTGCGGTCGAGGTAAGACTCGGGCATGTGAAACAGCAGATCGATGATCCGATCGCCGCCGGCGGCTCGCGCGATCAGCGCCGCGATGGCGGGCCCTATGCCGCGCAGACTTGTCAGGGGCGCGAAAAGAGGGGCAAGCGTCTCGGCGTTCACGGGCTGACAGTTCTTAGGGGCACCGCTATATGACAGCCGGTAGATGACTGAACCAGACCATTCAGCGCTGGACACGCGGCGCCGACGGCTGTTGTTTCGAGCAACGCATCGCGGGACGTTCGAGAACGACCTGATGATCGGCGGATTCGTGCGCGCCCATCTCGAAAGCTTAACCGAAGCGGACCTCGGTGCGTTAGAGACGGTGATGGAAATGCCCGACACCGACTTGGCCGAATGGCTGACCGGCCGCGAGCCGATCCCCCCAAAGGAGGATACGCCGATGCTCCGCCGCATGCGGGACTTTATGCGGAATTCGCTGGCGCGATGAGCGATGCCATAAAAGTTTGGGGGGCGCCGGAAGGGTGGGATGCGTTCCTGCTCGCCCAGCGCCGCCGCGAGCACAGCGGCAGTATCCTGCATGTCACCCGCGACGATGCCCGGATGGCCCGGCTGGCCGAAGCGCTGGCCTTCGTCGATGCCGGAGGCGGAGATCCTGCGGTTTCCGGCATGGGATTGCTTGCCCTACGATCGGGTGTCGCCAAATCCGGCCCTGGTGTCGGAACGCATCGCCACCTTGGCCCGGATGCTGGAAAAGCCGGCCGGGCCGCGCATTGTTCTGACCACCGTCAACGCCTTGGTGCAGCGTGTGCCGCCGCGCACCACGTTCGTCGGCGCCAGCCTTAGCCTGACCGTCAATGCTGAGGTGAAACCGGAAAAGCTCGCCGAGTTCCTGGAAGCCAATGGGTATGGCCGAGCGGGAACGGTGATGGAGCCCGGCGAATACGCGATGCGTGGCGGAATCATCGATATCTTCCCGTCCGGCGAGCCCGATCCGGTGCGGTTGGACCTTTTCGGCGACACGATCGAGTTGATCCGGGTGTTCGACGCCAGTTCCCAGCGCAGCGCCGGCAAGCGGAACAGTCTGACGCTGCGGCCGGTGTCGGAGGTGCCGCTGGGCAAGGAGGCGATCGCCCGGTTCCGCACCGGCTGGCGCGATCTGTTCGGGCAGGAAGCGGCGCAAGATCCGCTGTATCTGTCTATATCCGACGGGCGACGCCATCCAGGGATGGAACATTGGGTGCCGCTGTTCCATCCGACGATGGAAAACCTGCTGGACTACTTGCCGGATGCTGCGGTCAGTCTGGATCACCAGGCCAACGACGTACTGGAAGCGCGGCTGGAAATGATCGCCGACCACGCTCAGGCGCGCAAGGCCGTGCCGCGTGACGGTGAGGTGCCGTATCGGCCGATCCCGCCGGATCTGCTGTATCTGGATCGAGACGGCTGGGACGAGATGCTGTCGTTCGGGCCGCTGCTGGCGTTTACCCCGTTCGCCAAGCCGGAGGGCGCGGGTGGGGTTGATGGCGGCGGACGCCCAGGGCCGGTGTTCGCCCAATCTAGTGGCGGTGTGGCCGGCGGCGGTCCGGCAGGCGGCGGTCCGGGGATCACCGTCTTTGATCAATTGCGCGGGCAGGCGGAACGCTGGACCAAAGAAGGGCGGCGGATCGTTGTTGCTGCCTGGACGCGAGGGTCTCGGGAGCGCCTGGGCAATCTGCTGCGTGAACACGGTTTCAAGGATGTCGCGGCGGAAGACGATTTTGCCAGTGTGCGTCGCAAGCCGGCGGGGTCTGTCTCGCTGGTGGTACTGGGCGTGGAGCGGGGCTTCGTTGCCGAACGGCTGGCTCTGGTCGGCGAGCAGGATTTGCTCGGCGAGCGCATTTCCCGCCCGCCACGCCGGCGCAAGCGGGCCGACCAGTTCATTGCCGAGGCGACCGAAATCGCCGAAGGCGATCTGGTGGTGCACCAGGAATATGGTATCGGGCGTTACGATGGGCTGGCGACCTTGCAGGTCACCGGTGCCCCGCATGACTGCCTCCGGCTGATCTACGACGGCGACGAAAAGCTGTTTCTGCCAGTCGAGAACATCGAAGTTCTGTCGCGCTACGGCAGCGAGCACCAAGGCACCGCGCTGGACAAGCTCGGTGGCGCCGCCTGGCAAACGCGCAAGGCGAAGATGAAGCAGCGCATCCGCGATATGGCGGGTGAACTGATCCGGATCGCCGCGGTTCGAAAGATGCGTGACGCGGACACCATGGCGCCGCCGGAAGGCACCTGGGACGAATTTTGTTCACGCTTCCCGTTCGCGGAAACCGAGGATCAATCGCGCGCCATCGCGGATGTATTGGAGGACCTGGCGGCGGGCAAGCCGATGGATCGGCTGATTTGTGGCGATGTCGGTTTCGGCAAGACCGAGATTGCTCTGAGAGCTGCATTCGTTGCGGCGATGTCAGGGTCTCAGGTTGCAGTGGTGGTGCCGACAACTTTGTTGGCTCGGCAGCATTATCGGACGTTCTCAGAGCGGTTTGCCGGGCTGCCGGTGCGGGTGGCGCAGTTGTCCCGGATGGTCACCGCGAAGGAGGCCAATGATGTCCGCAAGGGCCTGACCAACGGTGATGTCG
The DNA here is from genome assembly GCA_963832865.1 of uncultured Pseudomonadota bacterium. Taxonomy (GTDB): domain Bacteria; phylum Pseudomonadota; class Alphaproteobacteria; order Acetobacterales; family Acetobacteraceae; genus Rhodopila. Next base: position 58,992 of record CAWHWH010000031.1, on the reverse strand, counting down.
GCATCGTCATCGGCACCCACGCGCTGCTGGCGAAGTCAGTGGAATTTTCCGATCTTGGGCTGCTGATCGTGGATGAGGAGCAGCACTTTGGGGTGGCGCATAAAGAGCGGCTGAAAGCGATGAAGTCGGACGTGCATGTGCTGACTTTGACGGCGACTCCGATCCCTCGGACGCTGCAGTTGGCGCTGACCGGCGTGCGAGAGATGTCGATCATCGCGACGCCGCCGGTGGATCGGCTGGCGGTGCGGACGTTTATCATGCCGTTTGATTCCGTGGTGATCCGCGAGGCGTTGCAGCGCGAGCGATTCCGCGGCGGGCAGGTGTTCTGCGTGGTGCCGCGGATCGAGGACTTGCAGCGCATGTCCGACCGGCTGCGGGAGATCGTGCCGGAGGCCAGCACCATCCAGGCGCACGGGCGGCTGGCGCCGACCGAGCTGGAACGGGTGATGACGGAATTTGGTGATGGCAAGTATGATATTTTGCTGTCGACCAATATCGTCGAGAGCGGACTGGATATGCCGGCGGTGAATACTCTGCTGATCTATCGCGCCGATATGTTCGGACTGGGGCAGTTGTATCAGCTTCGCGGCCGGGTCGGGCGGGGCAAGCAACGTGGATACGCGTATCTGACTTGGCCGCCCAACCATCGGTTGTCGATCGCGGCAGAGAAACGATTGACCGTGATGCAGACGCTGGATGCGCTGGGCGCCGGATTCACTTTGGCGTCGCATGATCTAGATATTCGCGGGGCCGGCAACCTGCTGGGCGACGAGCAGTCGGGTCACATAAAGGAAGTCGGCATCGAGCTTTACCAGCAGATGCTGGAAGACGCGGTGGCCGATATTCGCGTCGGCGAGGGGAAGCGGGCGGGGCAGGAGCGGGATTGGACGCCGAATATCTCGCTGGGGCTGCCGGTGCTGATTCCTGAAGCCTATGTTCGCGATCTGCCAGTGCGGTTGGGGCTTTACCGCCGCATCGGTGCTCTGGCGTCTGATGGCGAGAGTGATGCGATGGCCGCTGAGCTGGTCGATCGTTTTGGCACGCTGCCGGAGGAGGTGGACAACTTGCTGGGTGTCGTCGCGCTGAAGCGGGCGTGCCGGGAGGCGGGCGTCGAGAAGCTTGAGGCCGGGCCTAAGGGGATGGTGCTGACGTTCCGTGGCAATGCATTCTCGAATCCCGCCGGTCTGGTGCGGTGGCTGTCGAGTAAGGGTGGTCTCGTGCGGCTGCGGCCGGACCATAAGCTAGCGATCTCGCGTGATATGGATGTAGTGACGCGGCTGAAGTTTGCGCGCGATACGCTGAAGTCGCTGGACGAGATCGTGCGGCAGGCGAAGGCAGCCTAGACTATTCGGCGTCGGTGCTCTGGGTTCAATGCGTTGAAACAACGTTATTCGGATTGCAATCCAGTGCTTGGGTGCCTGCTTCTCCGCGGGGTTTGATATCGACTTCGGATTGGAACTTCGTTCTGGCCGCAGCAGCATCACAGGGCCGCGATTGACCCGGTCGTCCCTACAATTTGATAGATATGTTCTAGCTTGTTGGGCCGTCCAGGCCCCTCCTGTCCGTTATGGGCCGGCAGAACTTTATGCTGGCTGCCATTCCGAGATGCGATGGAGGGCTGGGAGGTGCCGATGCGGAATACAGCTTTGAAACTTTGCCTTGCCGCAGCGGTCCTGTCGACCGCGCCGCGCGTTCCCGTTTGGGGTGGCGAGAAACTTGGCAGCTACGCGGTGGACCCGAACGCCATATCGGTCTCCGGCATCTCGTCCGGGGGCTTCATGGCGCAGCAATATCATGTTGCGCACTCCAAGCAGATCATGGGTGCCGGCATAGTGGCAGCCGGACCGTGGGAATGCGCCGATACCCAGCCGTTGCTCCTGCCGGCCGTTACGGCAACGCAGTATTGCTCCCACACGGCGCTGAATGGCCTGCCGTTCCTCGGGCCTCCCGACCTCGCGGCCAGCATCGCCGCGACCAAGGATGCGGCGACGGCAGACCATATCGATCCGACGAAGTCATTGGCGAAGGCAAAGGTCTTCTTGTTCTCCGGGACGAAGGACAGCATCGTACCACAATCCGTCATGGACGTGTTGAACCAATACTACATGGCGTTCGTCCCGCCGGAAAACGTGCGGTACGTCAACAACGTGCCCGCGGAACACGCAATGGTCACGGACGGAAATGGCAACGCATGCGGCCATCTTGGTTCGCCGTACATCAACAACTGCGGCTACGACACGGCGGGTGAGTTGCTTGGATTTCATCTACGGCGGGTTGAATCCGCCGGGCGATCCGTCCACCGGCAAGCTTCTCGAGTTCGACCAGACCGAATTTCTGCCGTTCGAGGTAATCGACATGGCGCCAGTTGGCCATGTGTTCGTGCCTGCTGACTGCCAAGCCACGCCGGGCTGCCGCCTGCACGTCGCGTTCCACGGGTGCCAACAGTCCCAGGAGGTCATCGGCGACGCATTCTATACACAGGCCGGTTACAACCGGTGGGCGGCGACCAACAGGATCATCGTGCTTTACCCGCAGGTCGTGGCGAGCAACCTGGTGCCGCTCAATCCGGACGGCTGCTGGGACTGGTTCGCCTACACCGACAGTCAGTTCGCGACCAGAAGTGGCGAGCAGATTGGGGTGATCAGGAAGATGATTGCCCGGCTGTCGGCGCATTGATGATGCCGTCGCCTGTGGCTTATGGAACGAAGATGGCATCTGCAATGCCTGACCCAACTTTCCCACCGTTACGCATCCGACACCCGGAATGCCCCAGAAAACTGCGGGGTTCCGAGGCCAATGTCGATTTGTGGCGCTAGAAATCACTGCCCTTTCCGAGGACATTTGGCATTGACCGGCTCGACGCTGATGTGCTGGCGTCGGTGTTCGAGGAATGCAGTTCGCACAGTTGGTCGTCGAAAATCAAGGCTGGACCATCGATTTTCGCTCGGCGCACTTCAGTCAGAGCTTCCACCACCTTGGCACGCGTGGTGCCTAAATCGCTCTGCGCCCCACAATGCTTTGATTTCAAGTCATATTTTTTCGTCTGGTGGGAAAGTTGGGCCTGAGATGGCAATAGAGCAATAGAGAGCCATATTATTTAGCATCCAAAATACCGACCGCAATTTCGTAATAATGTCCAAGATGCGGTCGACCTATATTGCGATATTGATTGTCGGTTTTCTAGATGCTACCGTGTAGAGCAAGTAAGGGTCATTGTGTCGCGCATGTCCCTCGAAAGCGGATTTCGTGACTTATAATCACCGCAGCTCCTGCCCAAGTCCGCTCGGGTCGTAGTCGGCTCCCCGGTGGCTTTCCCCGCCCGGCGACTGTCGGGTAACATCCCATAGCCGCGAGCGGCCGGATTGGAGGAAGCCAGAAATGTGCCTGTTCTGCTCTATGACACGGCGTCAAGTGTTTCGCGGGCTGACCGCAGCCGCGGTCGGCGGCGGTGTGGCGCAGCGCCTTGCCACCCCGGCGATCCGCCCGGCGCTGGCCGGTGCGGCGGGTTTCGCCATTCTGGCGGCGGTGGACGCCTCGCCTGGTGCCGCCGAGCCGGTCATTTTAGGCGAAGGCCGCTACCGCTATCGGGTGGTCGAGGGCTGGGGCGTGCTGCCCCCCGGGTTCACCTATAAGGACGGCGCAGCGGTCTGCGTGGACAGCAAGGACAACGTCTACGTGTTCAACCGCGGTGATCATCCGGTGATCGTGTTCGACCGGGACGGCAAGTTCTTGCGCTCCTGGGGCGAGGACGTCGGCTTCGTCAATGCTCACGGCGCCGCCACCGGCCCCGATGACATGCTGTACCTGACCGACGATTTCGGCGCCGCCGTGCGCAAGTGCACGCCGCACGGCAAGGTCGTGCTGACCATCGGCACGCCGGGCAAACCCGCACCCCGTTTCTCCGGCGATCCGTTCAACCGCTGCACCCACACCGCGCTCTCACCGCAGGGCGACATCTACGTCTCCGACGGCTACCAGAACGCCCGCGTGCACAAATACGCGCCCGATGGGAAACTGCTGTTCTCGTGGGGCGAGCCGGGGACCGGCCCGGGCCAGTTCAACCTCGTGCACAACATCGCCTGCGACGACGACGGCCTGGTCTATGTCGCCGACCGCGAGAACCATCGCGTGCAGGTGTTCGACGGCAACGGCAAATACCAGGGTGAGTGGCACAATATGATGCGGCCCTGCGGCCTTACTGTGACGCGCGGCAAGTCTCCGCTGGCTGTGGTCGGCGAACTGGGCCCGGAGACGGTGGCCACGCTGACCGCCGGGGTGGGAAATCTCGGCCCGCGTGTCTCGCTGTTGTCGGCGCAGGGCGAGGTGCTGGCGCGGCTCGGGACGCAGCCGCTGGGCGAGGCGCCCGGGCAGTTCATTGCCCCGCACGGCATCGCGGTCGATTCCCATGGCGATATCTACGTGGCCGAGGTCGCCAACACCTACTGGCCGCAGTTGTTCGGCAAGAAGCCCGACCACGAACTGCGGTCGCTGCAGAAGCTGGCGCGGGTGAGTTAAGGACCTGCCGCAAAACAAATGCTGCAGTCGAGGCACCGTCGCCCCAGGCCCGTCATGGTGGGCGAAGGCCTACCATCTACGGATTTCGTGAGTTCAGGACCGCAAGCCATGGATGGTCGGCCTGCGCCGACCATGACGTCGCGTAGCGGATACGTCCTCGGCCACGATTCGGTTAATTCGCAGCAGGCCCCAAGTGGTCCGTCACGGCGGCATGGATGGCGTTGCAGTGACGAACGAGATTGGGATGCGCAACGACAAACTGCCTGAGCGGTGTTTCAATCGGATAGAACAGGATGTTGGCGATAAACCCATAAACCTAAATCCGGCAGTTGGGGGACTGCCCTTTCAGGGCGAATTGGCGGAATCTGCCGGTATGGGGACACAAAAACCGGGCATCGTTGATCACCTGCTGGGTGAACAACCGACAGTTGAACCGTGTTCAGCAGTAGCGGACACCTTCGCGGGCCGCGTTCACGTCGAATGGGACGCGACCGCGCCGGTCACACCATTCGGGCAACTGCCTTTCTTCATCGACTATCTGAAACAGGCTGGGCTGTTTGACGCCTTTGTGGCGGACTGCCCATTGTCGCTGACCAGCAATAATGCCCCGAAGAAGCGCGACCTGCTGGGCACGGTCCTGCTGTCCGTGCTGTCCGGCCATCGCCGCTACGCGCACATCACCGCGTTGCGCTGTGATCCGGTAAATCCGTCATTGCTCGGCATGCGCAAGGTGTGCAGCGAGGATGCGGTGCGCCGCGGTTTGGCCAAGATCGGCGAAGCCAAGGGACTGGCCTGGCTGCAAAACCACCTGGACTACTGCACTACGCCGCTGCTGAACGAGCCATGGGTGCTCGACATGGACAGCACAGTGAAGACCTTATACGGGCATCAGGAAGGCGCCGAGGTCGGCTACAATCCGCACAAACCCGGCCGTCCTTCGCACGCCTATCACACCTACATGCTGTCGAGTCTGAGATTAATCCTGCGGGTCGATGTGCTGCCCGGCGACGAATATAACGTTGCACATGCAACCGATGGCCTGTGGAAATTGCTCGACCATTTGGGGCCTGGCCGCCGCCCAACCCTGCTGCGCGGCGACAAGTCGTGGGGCATCGAGAGAGTGATGGCGCGGGCCGAGCAAAATGATCTGGCGTATCTGTTCCGCCTGCGCATGACGGTGAATGTGAAACGAGACCTCGAACGCGCGATGCGGCACTCCGACTGGGCCGATGCCGGCCAAGGCTGGCAGGGCAAGGAGACGACGCTGCGGCTACTCGGCTGGAGCCGCCAACGCCGCGTCATCCTGCTGCGCCGCAAGCTGGCCCGTGATCTGGCGATCACCGAACAGGCGAACCCCGCGCAACCGCGGCTGACGTTTGCCGAGATCGGGCCCGACAAAGCGGTTTGGGAATACGCCGCCCTGGTCACCTCGCTCGATCGCGAAATCCTGACCCTCGGGCAGTTGTATCGGGATCGAGCTGACTGTGAAAACGTGTTTGATGAACTGAAGAATCAGTGGGGATGGGGCGGCTTCACGACACAGGACCTGACACGCTGCCGGCTGCTCGCCGGGATGGTAGCGCTGATCTACAACTGGTGGAGTTTGTTCGTGCGTCTGGCCGATCCAGAGCATCATCGCGAAGCCATCACTTCCCGGCCTCTCCTGCTGTCGGCCATCGCGCGCAAGACCCAGCACGCCGGGCAGGTGACGCTGACGATCAGCAGCACGCATGGCCTGCGCGACAAGGCACGCCACGCCTATGTCCGCATCGCTGGCTTCCTGGCGGGCCTGCGGCAAAATGCAGAGCAGTTAAACCCGCTGGAAAAATGGTGCCGCATCCTCAGCGAAGCCCTCCGACACTTCCTGCACGGGCGGCAGCTTCAGCCACCGCTGCGCCTCAACCCAGGATGAACACCTACCACGGGTTGCAACGTTCCTGCCATCACCGACAACGGGATCGGCCAACTGCCGGATTTAGGCTGATCCTTCTTCTATGCTCGGTACCGGGCATCAACGTCCTGGGTGCAACGATCATTCTGGCGGAAATCGGCCGCGAGATGAGCCGCTTTCCAACCGCGGGACACCTGCTCGCGTGGGCCGGGATGTGTCCGGGCCAGAACGAGAGTGCCGGCAAACGGAAATCCTCGCGCCTGCGCAAAGGCGCGCCCTGGCTCAAGACCATCCTCGTGCAATGCGCCTGGGCAGCCACGCGCAAGAAGGACAGCTACTACGGGGCGCAATTCAAGCGGCTTCGTGCCAAGCGCGGACCGAAGAAAGCCATCTGTGCCGTCGCCGCCTCGATGCTCACCGCGATCTATCACATGCTGAAGGACGGGACGCACCATCAGGATCTCGGCGCCGATCATTTCGGCATAGGTTCGAACGAGGCCAAAGCCAGGCATCACGTCGCTCAACTCGCCAGGCTTGGCTTCCGCGTCGAACTACAACCCGCTGCTCAGGTGGCCTGAACGCCGTTCGCGAATGCCCAACCAAGCAGCGAGGAGTTACTTCCTAGAATCGTCGGTGGCGCGTTTTCCGAGAGGGGGTACTAGCGTCGTGGGCGGAGCGTTTCAGCCACCATGCTGGCGCCCTGACGGGAAACCAAAGCGATAGGCAGCACGCCATTGAGCGAGCCATCGAGGCGAACGTGGCGTCGCGGGCGCCAATGGTCTGGCGACCTCTGCGCCGTTTTGACAACCGCAGTACCTGGGTATCAGCAGTGTTGCAATCCCCGCCGAACCGTGCTTCAAGCCCGCGCTTCCCTGCCGGGTGCCAAGGCATCGCATCCGGCTATGCCCACTTCCGCTTTGGAAGCTGGACCAGACCCGGTCCGGGGCAGAGACAAGCCATAGGGGGTTCATCCATGCCGCTATACGAAACCGTGCTCATAGCGCGGAATGACGTCACGCAACAGCAGGTCGACGCGATCGCCGACGACATTGGCACAGAACTGGAAGCCGATGGCGGAGCGGTCAAGAAGCGCGAATACTGGGGCCTCCGCGGCCTGGCCTACCGGATCAAGAAGAACCGCAAAGGCCACTACATGCTGCTTGGCCTGGACGCGAAGCCGGCCTTCGTCACCGAGATGGAGCGCAAGCTGGGCCTGAATGAGGACGTGCTGCGCTTCATGACGATGCGCATCGAGGAAATCGACGAAGCCCCGTCCGCCATCCTGTCGCGCAAGTCCGATGAACGCGAGCGCGGCTTCCGCGGTCCCAAGCCCGCCGGACGGTTCGAGAGCGGCCGCCGTCGCGGCTTCGACGACCGCGAGGAATTCCGCGCCCGCGACGGCTTCGGCGGCGACGAATTCCGCCCCGGCCTGCTGGAGGACTAGACCGCAATGTCCGATACCGAAGTCAATCCCGCCGCACGGCGCGCTGCCGTTGGCGCCCGCCGGCCGTTCTATCGCCGCCGCAAGTCTTGCCCGTTCTCCGGCCCCAATGCGCCGAAGATCGACTACAAGGACGTGCGTCTGCTGTCCCGCTTCCTGTCGGAGCGCGGCAAGATCGTGCCCTCTCGGATCACCGCGGTGTCCGCGAAGAAGCAGCGCGAACTCGCGGTGGCCATCAAGCGCGCCCGTTTCCTGGCGCTGCTGCCCTACATCGTCGCCTAAGGAGCAGATTGCATGGCCGCCGTTGAACTGATCCTGCTCCAGCGCGTCGAAAAGCTGGGACAGATGGGCGATGTGGTGAAGGTGAAGCCGGGCTACGCCCGCAACTTCCTTCTGCCGCAGAAGAAGGCGCTTCGCGCCAGCAAGGACAACCGGGCGAAATTCGCGGAACAGCGCGCTCAGCTTGAGGCGCAGAATATCAGGCGCCGCGAGGAAGCCGAACGTCTGGCCGAACGGGTCGGTGGCTTGTCCGTGGTGATCATCCGCCAAGCGGGCGAGGCGGGCAGCCTGTACGGCTCGGTGTCGGCGCGCGATATCGCGGAAGCCGCGACCGCGGCCGGGCTGACGATCAACCGATCCCAGGTTGTCCTGGAGCATCCGATCAAGACCCTCGGCCTGTCGAAGATTCGCGTATCGTTACATCCGGAAGTCACGATCCCAGTCAGCGTCAACGTCGCCCGCAGCCCGGAAGAGGCGGAACGCCAGGCTCGCGGCGAGCGGGCCACCGCCGAGACGGAAGAGGAAGACTCCGACCGCCGAAAATATTTTCGAGGGCGACACCACCCAGCCAGGGTAAAGGCGTCGGTTACAAGATCAACGCACCTTTTCGGCCTCGATCATCGGGCTACTGGTCTCGCGCGCGATCGCTTCTCTGTTCTGGCACGGCGTAGAAGAGTGGCGACGGCAGGTGCAGCGGAGGTCGACCGGGTTTCGCGAACGAGGTGGCAGAGACTTCCTTGCGGCGATGTCGCGAGGGAACCGACGCCAATTAGGCTCGCTTGCGCCGGAAGTTCGAGGCGGGACCACCATCTAGGCGACCGGCAGCCGGACGTGGGCACGACTACGAGTGAGTGAGCGACCATAAGGTCAAAGCAGAAATCCGGATTCCAACCTCGAGAATAGCAAGCAACGGTCGATTGATTGGTCGCCATCAGGTAAAGTATTGTTTACTTCAGCTCAGAAAAAATAGGGATCACTCATTCTGCACGTAGGGGTAACTGTCTTTGCGAGACCATACAACCCAAGACAATCAGCTCTAGAATCAGTTTGCATCGCTGATTTGTGAAGCATTCGGGGCCTTGTCGGCACGGTGTATTGAACGAGACTTCTATGTGACGCTTTGACGAAAGACGCGATGCTGATCCATGTTTGCCTCCCGGGCTCAGACATTGGATTTGGAAAGCATGCGCGCCATTCTTGATGCCATTCTCGGGCGATTGATTACCGTCGGTCGGCTGACCGTCACTTGGCCTGATGGCTCTCGCTCGACCTATGAGGGCACGGATGGGCCGAGTGCCGCCGTGCAACTGCGTGACCAGCGAACCATCCGGCGCTTGGTGCTCAATCCCTCGCTCGGAGCGGGCGAAGCATACATGTCCGGCAGCCTGACGGCTGCAGACAGCGGCATCTACGATTTTCTGGACACTATGCTACTCAACCTGCAGGTCCAGCCTGGGGGGCATCCTGTTGCACGGATGCGCGAGCGACTGGCCAACGTCAGCCGCCGGATAATGCAGTATAACCCGGCAGGGCGGGCACGCCGCAATGTGGCACACCACTACGATTTGAATGGTCGCCTTTACAGCCTATTTCTCGACCGTGATCGGCAATACTCCTGCGCCTATTTCCTACGGGGGGATGAAACGCTGGAGGAGGCGCAGGCCGCCAAAAAGCGGCACATCGCTGCCAAGCTGTGCCTGGACCGGTCGGGACTGCGCGTCCTGGATATCGGTTGCGGATGGGGCGGAATGGCGCTCACACTGGCCCGCGACTTTGGCGCGCAGGTAACCGGCATCACGCTGTCGGAGGAGCAACTCACCGAAGCGCGAGCCCGAGCCGCGGCTGAAGGCTTGGAGGACCGCGTGCAATTCGAGCTGCGGGATTATCGATCGGTTTCGGAAACGTTCGACCGCATCGTCTCGGTTGGGATGTTCGAGCATGTGGGGATCGGCCACTACCAAGAATTCTTCGACATGGTGGGGCATTGCCTGAAGCCGGACGGCGTGGCGCTTATTCATGCCATCGGCCGCAGCGACGGCCCTGGCAGCACAAATGCATGGATACGCAAATACATCTTCCCGGGTGGCTACTCGCCCGCCCTGTCGGAAGTTCTACCGCCGGTCGAACGCTCCGGCCTCATGGCGACCGATATCGAAATTCTGCGGCTGCACTATGCCGAGACGCTGCGTCACTGGCGCCGGCGGTTCGCCGCCAACCGGGATGCCATCACGACACTTTACGACGACGCATTCTGCCGCATGTTCGAGTTCTATCTGGCGGCTTCGGAGATAACGTTCCGTCGCAGTGGCCACATGGTCTGGCAGTTGCAGCTCGCCCATGGCCATGGACCGGTGCCGTTGACCCGAGACTATATCGGAGCGGTTGAGGCGGGAAAAGCAGTCGAGGCCAAGGTCGAAGCGAGCAACCCGCTGCGCCGGTAGGAACGGTAGACCATTTTCAGCCTGGCCGGCAGGCGAAGATGGTCTATCTCTTTGTTTGATCGCATGATTCACACGCCGGAGACGTTCCGCTCAGCGCGGTCATGCTCTGAAAGAAGACAATGGGCCTCTTTAACCGTAAGCCATCCGGAGGCTGCGGCCAATTTTGTCGGCCAGATCCGCTTCCCGGAACGGCTTCTGGACAATCCGATCCTCGCCCACTTCCTTTAACGCAGTCAGATCGACGTAACCGGTGATGAATACAATCGGCAGCCCGGGTCGGCGCTTGTGGACCTCGTGCGCGACTTCGGCGCCGCTCATGCCGGGCATTGCATAGTCCAGAACCGACAATGAAATGCGAGGCTCACGCGCCAACAAATCGAGTGCAGCACCGCCGCTGCCAGCCTCAACGACGTCGTAACCCAGATTTCGCAGCATCTTCGCGGTTATCTCGCGGACTGCACTGTCGTCATCGACCAGCAGGATGAGCGTCCCCTGAACGGCCAGCGTTCTGTTCGCCGGCACATCCAATACCTCCGCCGTCCGCTCAGCCAGCGGCTGCGCGCGCGGCAGAAAGACATGAATGGACGTGCCTTTGCCCAATTCTGTTTCCACGCGGATTCCCCCGCCGGATTGCTTCACGAAGCCGAACACTTGCGCCAGGCCGAGACCGGACCCTTTTCCGATCTCCTTGGTAGTGAAAAACGGCTCGAATGCCCGTTGACGCACTTCGTCGCTCATCCCGCTACCAGTGTCGGATACGGTTAGCATCACATACTCGCCTCTCGGTGGTTCCTCCGGCCGGGAAGGCGACGTGGACAGGGTCGTGTTGCTGGTAGCGACAATAAGGTCGCCGCCGCCCTGCATCGCGTCGCGGGCATTAATCGCCAGGTTCAGGATAATCAACTCGATCTGGGTTGGATCGACCAACGCGAACCACAATGTCGATGCCAGCTCGGTCCGCAGGCGCACCGAACCGCCCATCGTGCTTTGCAGCAGATCGCGCATCCCCAGAACGGTGTCGTTGAGGTCAATGGGTTTCGGCTCAAGGCGTTGCCGCCGGGAAAACGCCAGCAGTTGTGCGGTCAGTTTCGCGCCTCTTTCGGCAGCTTTGTTCACCTGATCGAGCCGACGGATCAGCCTGGGCTCCATCCCGTTCATTTCGCGATGCAGGAGTGCGACGTTCCCAAGGACGACGCTCAGCAAATTGTTGAAATCGTGTGCAACGCCCGCGGTGAGCTGACCGACCGCCTCCAGCCGCTGCATCTGCCGCAGCGTGGTCTCGACCTTCTCGCGCTCCTCGATCTGGCGCACAAGCTGGCGGTTGGCGGCTGCGATCTCTTCGTTTGCGGCTTTTGCTTCGGTCACGTCGCGGCCGATGGCATAGATCAGCGCGTCCTGCGACACAGTGGTCCACTCGACCCAGCGATAGCCGCCATCCTTGCGGCTGATCCGGCATTCGACCCGTGTGGTGTCGTCGTCGCCGCGTTCGGAGTTGAGTCGAAGCGTATCCTTGTCCTCGGGATGAACAAGTTCGATTGCCCGCTTGCCGAGCAAGTCGTTTTCGGTCCAGCCAAGGAGGCGGGTCCACGCCGGGTTGACCGCAATAGCCCGCGTCGCAACGTCGCAGACGATCATAAGGTCGCGGGACAACGACCAGGTGCGGTCCCGTTCGCGCGTGCGGTCGCGTACCTCGCGGGCCAGCAGGCGATTTTGCCGGCGCAACGTGGCTTCGGCGGTCTTGCGCTCGGTGATGTCCTGGATCACGCCAACAAACCGGGAGCATTTGCCGTCGCGGAAGAAACATTGCCCGCGCGTCGTCATCCATCGGGTGGAGCCGTCCCGCGGCCGCAGCCGATATTCGGCGGTGAAGGTGCCAGTACCGCCCTCTGTCATGGCTGCCCTTAGTGCCGGCTCTATGCGTGCCCGGTCGATCGGGTGGACACCGGCCATGAAGCCTTCGTACGTGGTGCGTCGTTCCTCGGCATCGCCGATCCTCCAGACCAGTTCGTCTTGGTCGGGCGTATAGTCCCAAGTGCCGAGCCCAGCGGCAGAAAAGGCGAGGCGGAGACGCATCTCGCTTTCCAGCCGCGTGGCTTCGGCGCTCCGGCGTTGACCACGTGCGCGGGCTTCAGCAAGGGCGCGGTCCACCGTCACCGGCAGCCGCGGCAGATCCTGCTTCAACACGCAGTCGATTGCGCCCTGCTTACGGGCATCGTTGGCGAATTCTTTTCCTGCCGCATCTGAGACGAAGATGAACGGGACATCTGGATAGCGGTCCTTGGCAATCCGCAAAGCGGTCAGGCCATCGATGTCCGGCAGGGAGTGATTCGCCAAGATGATTTCGAAGCCGCCTGCATCGATTGCATCCAGGTAGTCTCGCCGGCTGGCAACACGGCGCGATTTAAGGCCGAGGCCGGAGGAGATCAGGCAGATCTCGAGCTTGTCCGCGTCGCTCGGGCTTTCTTCCAGCAGCAAAGCGTGGACGAGGGCAGCCTCCATCGGACCGGCATCGTTGAGGTCACCGCCAATCTCCGGCGCCGGTTCGTTCACCGAGCGGTTTCCGTTAGGCGTGCTGACGGTGCCTGCGACTGGGTCGCCTCGGGCACATCAATCAGGTCCTGAGCGTTGAGGCCGACAGTCGTCATTGAGCGCAATACCCTCCAAATCATTTGCTAACGCAACCCTCAGTCTTCCAGTGCCGTTCCCAAGGCGCGACAAAGCGTGATGGCGGCGAGGCGGGTGGCCAGGGCGTGACCCCGACCCGGGGTCGTGCCAGAGTATGAGCAACGCAATAGGAGACGGACCATGCATTTCGGCGTTGGGTTATTCTTTACCGACTATTCGATGACTCCCGCCGCGCTTGGGAAGGCATTGGAAGAACGGGGCTTCGAATCAGTGTGGGCTGCCGAGCACTCGCACATTCCGCTGTCGCGGCGGTCGCCTTGGCCCGGCGGGGCCGAACTGCCGAAGCAGTATTACGACGTGATGGATCCGTTTGTGACGCTGACAGCAGCCGCTGCGGCGACCAAGACGCTGAAAGTCGGCACCGGCGTCTGCCTGGTCAATCAGCGCGATCCGATCCAGACCGCCAAACTGGTGGCCTCGATTGATCAGGTGTCGCAGGGTCGCTTCCTGTTCGGAATAGGGATTGGCTGGAACGCCGAGGAAATGGAAGATCACGGCACCGTCTTCACCACCCGCGCCAAGCTGGTGCGGGAACGCGTCGAGGCGATGAAGGCGATCTGGACCGAGGCTAAGCCGGAATATCATGGCGAGTTGGTCAATTTCGATCCCATGATGGCGTGGCCCAAGCCGGTTCAGAAGCCGCATCCGCCGGTGATCGTCGGGGGTGCCTTTCCGCAGGCTGCGCGCCGGGCGGTGCGCTACGGCGAGGGCTGGATCCCGCTGGCCGGCCGTCCTGGAACTGGCGACGTGTTCGAGACAGTGCCGAAGTTCCGTGCGATGCTAGCCGAGGCGGGTCGCGACGCGTCCTCCTGCCCGGTAACGCTGTTCGGGGTGGGGGAGGATGCCGACGCGCTGAAGCGCTACCGCGATCTGGGAATCGACCGTGTGACCGCGGCGTTGCCGCCGGCAAAGGAAGACGTGGTGCTGCCGATCCTGGATCGCTGGGCGACGCTGATCCGTCAGACGGCATAAAGAGGTACTACAAGCAGCGTTCGGGCGGCGTGATGGCACCCGCCGTCATGGTCCCCGGCGGTGGTTCCTCGTCGCATGTAGCAAACCGGGGTGACGGCATCTTCGCTTGCGTTTGCTTAAAACGGCAGTTCGGGGTTTCCACAGTGAAGTAATCGGCTAAATCGCATCTCCATTCCCGACCTAAGACGGACAATCGGTGAGTAATTCCTCACCTGAGCCGACTGGCCTGCTGAGAATATAATAGCCTGAGGCGGCTGCCAGTGCTGGTGTTACCACGACGGTCTGATCTGCCATCCGCCGGGGAGGGCCGAGAACCGTCTTGTTCCCAAAGAGTTCTGAAAATGGGTTGTGCCCGGAGAGGTCCGGCACAGAAATGGCGTCATACAGCAGATTGGTTTGTGGCTTAAGGCTGACACGTGCATACTGCCAGTGTTGCGTAACGTTCTTGCCTTCTGCGCCTTTGAGCGCATTAGAGGCCTCGTCAGTTAAGCACGCGAGGTGGATGTGCAGCTGATCCTGATCGCGAACGTTTGCAGAGTTGATCGCCAGGCCGATCGTCGCATTCTTCGGTTTTAACAACGGGACCGCCAAGGCCCAGGCAACCTCCCAATAGTTCGGAAGATGATTCGTTTCCACATTGGCCTCAATTCCTGATATACCAGAAGGAGCTGCGATCAAGAGAAACTGATTTTTATGCTTGGAATCTTTAACTACCACATACTTTGGCGACCCTCCTTGCTGCGGCTGCGGTGGCCCAATGGTGCATGTTGGGGGGTGTGATGAAAGGCAGTTTTGAACGGTATCAAGAAGGCCGGTTCTCTCATCACTGTAATTGGCCGGCTGCAATGGCGGTGGCTGCAGTTGCGCGCTGGCCGGGGAAAAAGAAAGAACGAAAAGGATCATATAATGACCGGTGCTAAGGCATCTCACTGCCGTCATCTGGATCGAACTCCCCTTCTCGACGGTCCTGAATTTCGTGAGTGGAAGATTCCACTAGCAGTCTAGCGGACTGTAGCATTGTAGGAAGGTGGCGGCCAGGGAGGCCCGGAAGCCTTCTTACGGGCCGCTCCTATCGCGAAGATCCATCCCATCCCCTCGAAGGTTTCGAATCTCACCGCTACCAAACTACAATCGCGTCGGGGCAGGCGGAATTTCTACGATCTCGTGTTTTGCAACTCAGTAGGATTAGACGGCGCAGAGATCTTTCCGCTCATTCAATACTGGAAGTTGAGGGTCAACCACCAGGCCCTGGCGCACTGTCAGCACGCGCGAAGCCGACGCGATCGTTTCGGGTCGATGGGCGATAATGATCCGTGTAAGACCGAGCGCTTTGATGGCGCTGTTTACTTGGGCTTCTAGGGCGACGTCCAGATGTGATGTGCCCTCGTCCATGAACAGGATACGGGGCCGGCGATACAGCGCTCGGGCCAGTACTACGCGCTGCTTTTGGCCACCGGAAAGAAACGTGCCCATGTCCCCGATCAGGCTGTTGTAGCCCACAGGCATACGCATGATCTCGTCGTGGATCCCGGCCGTCCTGGCGCAGGTCTGCATCCACTCAACATCGAATGCTTCGTCGAAGCAGCAGATGTTGTCGGCAACGGAACCGGACAGGAGTTGGTCGTCCTGCATCACCACCCCGACCTGATCACGGAAAGCTCGGATATCGAATTGTCGCAGCGGCATGCCATCGATCAGGATATCGCCGGAGGACGGTCGAAGCAGACCAAGCATGACTTTAATGAGCGTCGTTTTTCCGCCGCCCGATGGGCCGGTGATCGCGACGTACTCTCCGGGCGCAATGAAGAAACTTGCGTTCTCAAATACGAGCGACTAGTCGTTACTATATCGGCGCCTGGACTTCGATCGCGCCCCGTGCCGTTCCGATCGCACCAGTAGCAGGCGCTGTCCGGCCTGGACCCGTGCCACCGTCCGCGACGAACAATTCGGCGACAACGCCGGGGGCAGAGGGCGATACCTTGGCGATGCCGGTCACCGGGGTCAGATATCCCGGAACGGTTTCCTTGCGGGCGTAACTACCAAAGGCGAGGAACAAGGGGTCGCGCCGGCGACTGATGCTGCGAAGAAGGCGGTCAGCAGCCAGGTGGCGATGGGCGGTGCAGTCGTGGCTCCGGCCCATGCGCGGGTCCGTTGGTATTCAACAGCTTCGATACGAAACAGCGAGGCTGCCATTTGCAATTCCATCCTTCGCGATTGTTCCCGGAGACGCCTGGACCGTGGGGCGGCGATGTCTTCCGCTGGTATTCCGCATGATCGGCGAGATCGTCAGACGGGGCTGTGAACCGGTCCACAGCGAACGTGCCGAAAGCTCGGTACGGCAGGTATCGCGGCCGGAGCTGATTTTGGTGGAGCCGGTAGCGCTGCTTCCGGCAGACCTGGGGATTCCGCCGGATCATCCCCTCCGCGAGGCAAGACAAGCCGATTCTTCGCGCGAAAGGCTCGTTTCAACTTGCACCCGCTATCCACAGCGCAACACGCCGTAAGTCGGTGCGCACGGTCCTAAGCCTGGGCTAGGATGCCTGGGTGAACACTATCGACTCGCCGCTCTTCGGCCTTTCCCAGCGTCTCCCTCCCTCTAACGTCCAGGCGGAGCAGGCGCTGCTCGGTGCGCTCCTCGCCAACAACAAGGCATACGAGCGAGTCTCCGAATTCCTGGCCCCCGAACACTTCGCCGACCCGATTCACGGCCGCATCTATCAGGCGATCTCTCGCCGCGTGGAGGCTGGCCAGCTTGCCGACGCCGTGACGCTCAAGGCGGAGTTCGAGCACGCCGGCATCCTGGAGGAAGTCGGCGGCACCGCCTACCTGACCCAGTTGTTGACCGCCATGATCGGTATCATCAATGCGGGCGATTACGGGAAGGCGGTTCTCGACACCTGGATGCGCCGCCAGTTGATCGACATCGGCGAAACGGTCGTCAACAACGCCTTTGGCGCCGACCCCGAGCTAGACGGCGCACTGCAGATCGAGGCCGCCGAGCAATCGCTGTTCGACCTTGCCGCTGACAACGGAACCACCGGCGGGTTCATCACCTTCGAGCGGGCGCTGACCGACGCGATCCTGGGGGCGGAGCGGGCCTTCCGCCGCGCCGGCAGCGTTTCCGGCCTGACAACCGGATTGCGTGATCTGGACAGCAAAATGGGCGGGATGCATCCATCGGACCTGCTGATCCTGGCGGGGCGTCCCGGGATGGGGAAGACCGCGCTGGCCACCAAGATCGCGTTCGGCGCCGCCAAGGCCTTGCAAGCCGAGGCTCGGTTGAAGGATCCGAACGGGGTCCCCAAGGCAACCGTCGCGATCTTCTCGCTGGAAATGAGCGCCGAACAGCTTGCCACCCGTTTGCTGAGCGAAGAGGCTCGCATCTCCGGCGACCGTATCCGCCGCGGCGACATTGGGCAGAGGGATTTCGACAAATTCGTCCAGGTATCGCGGGAGATCGCATCGCTGCCGATCCAGATCGACGACACGCCGGCGATCACCATGTCAGCCTTGCGCACGCGCTGCCGGCGATTGAAGCGAACCAAGGGGCTGGCGGCGGTGATCGTCGATTACCTGCAATTGATGCGTCCCGCCGCCGGGACCAAACCGGAAAGCCGCGTGCTGGAAATCAGCATGATCACCCAAGGCCTGAAGGCGCTGGCGAAGGAACTGGCCGTCCCGGTGCTGGCGCTATCACAGCTTTCGCGCCAGGTGGAGAATCGTGACGACAAGCGGCCGCAACTGTCGGACCTGCGCGAATCCGGCTCGATCGAGCAGGACGCCGACGCGGTGATGTTCGTCTACCGCGATGAATATTACCTTGAGCAGAAGATGCCCAAGGAGATCGCGTTCGACGGCAATGGCGAGAAATACCACGCGGCGATGGAGGAGTGGCAGCAGCGGATGGCGAAAGCGCACAACCGTGCCGATCTGATCATCGCCAAACAGCGCCATGGTCCCACCGGCGCGATTCCGCTGCTGTTCGAGGGTGAGTTTACCCGCTTCGGCGATTTGGACCTGATCCATTCCGACTATGGCGGGTGAGCAAGCGGTCCTTGAAATCGATCTGCGGGCCGTCGTCGCCAACTGGCGGGCGTTGTGTGCCCGTCATCCCTCGGGTCTGGTCGCCGGCGTTGTCAAAGCCGATGGTTACGGGCTGGGAGCCCGAGAGGTCGCCGCCGCGTTGCACCGAGCGGGGTGCCGGCATTTCTTCGTCGCCTACCTGAACGAGGCGCTGGCGATCCGGGATGTTGTGCCGGGCGCGATGTTGGGTGTCCTAAGCGGCCTGATCCATGGCACCGAGGACGAGTACGTCGCGCACGATCTGACGCCGGTGCTGGGGTCGTTCGACGAGATCGCGCGGTGGCGCGGGCGCGGGCGCGACGCGATCCTGCAGGTCGATACCGGGATGTCCCGGCTTGGTCTGTCGCCGGCGGAAGTGGCTGTCCTGTCTGAGGATCATACCTGGCTGGAAGGGTTAACGATCCGCTATGTGATGTCGCATCTTGTGTCGTCGGAACAGCCGGACGACCCGATCAATGCGCTGCAGCGGCAGCGCTTCGACGCGGCGCGGGCGATGCTGCCGCCGGTGCCGTGTAGCCTGGCGAATTCCTCGGGCATCTTCCTGGGGCCTGCGTTCGGCTCCGATCTGGCTCGGCCGGGGGCCGCGCTTTACGGCATCAATCCGACGCCGGCGCTCCCCAACCCGATGCAGGCCGTCGTGAGGTTACGCGTGCGGGTCCTGGCGGTGCGAGAGGTCCCGCAGGGGACTTCGGTCGGCTATAACGCCACCTGGACCGCCGCGCGGCCGAGCCGAATCGCGACGGCGGCGCTGGGGTATGCTGATGGTTTTCACCGCAGCCTGTCTGGCCGGGGATCGGCTCGCTTTGACGGTTCCCCCGTTCCGCTGGTAGGGCGCGTATCCATGGACCTCACCACGTTCGATGTGACCGACCATCCCGCCGTGCAACCGGGTTGCTGGCTGGAGATTCTTGGCCCGCATCTGTCCCCTGACGAAGTCGCGAAAGCGGCCGGCACGAATGGATATGAGGTGCTGACCTCCCTGGGCCGCCGCTTTCATCGGGTGTATCGAACAGCGTGAACAGAATTTTGGATCTGCTGGCGGCCATCGGCCGAGCGGCAATTGGCTTGTGCCGGGGCGCCGGGGCGCTGGCGCTGTTTGGGCTGGAGGGGTTGTCGCACCTATTGCGTCCACCGTTCTACGGCCGTTTGTTTGGGCGGGCGCTCCTGGAGATCGGATATTTCAGTTTGCCTGTGGTGGCGCTGACGGCGGTGTTCACCGGGATGGTGTTGGCGTTGCAGTCATACACCGGCTTTGCGCGATTTTCCGCTCAGGGGGCGGTGGCCAATCTGGTGGTGTTGTCGGTGACGCGAGAACTGGGGCCGGTGCTGGCCGGGCTAATGGTCGCCGGCCGCGTCGGCGCGGCGATGGCGGCGGAACTGGGCACCATGCGGGTGACCGATCAGATCGACGCGCTGTCCACGCTGTCTACGAATCCGATGAAGTATTTGGTGGCGCCTCGGCTGTTGGCTGGGATCATCGCGCTGCCGCTGTTGGTGGTGATCGCCGATATACTGGGGGTTATGGGTGGGTTTATCGTCTCCACGCTCAAGCTGGGGTTCAACGCGGACGTCTATGTGACGAACACGGTGAACTTCGTGCAGATGGACGACGTCGTGTCGGGTCTGGTGAAAGCCGCGGTGTTCGGGTTTCTGATCGCTCTGATGGGGTGCTACCAGGGCTACAACAGCAAGGGCGGGGCCCAGGGCGTGGGGTCGGCCACGACGCTGGCGGTGGTCAGTGCCTCGATCCTGATCCTGGCATTCGACTACATTCTGACCGAGATGTTCTTCGCACAGTAGCCGCCCTCGGGAAGCGCAAATCGTTGAACCTCGCGCGTTCGCTGCGCCCCATCATGGCCGTGATCGTTCAAGGAAAGTGAGCCAACCTCAAACGATCATGGTCTCGTCCGCGGCTCCGGCGCCATCAATCAAACCGCCAGAGCCAGCGGGATCAACTCGCTCCGCACTCGTCAAGTCTGATGGATCAGGTTCGTCAGAAAATTTACCTCGCCAGTGGTGCTTGTAAATGCCCCGAGGATGGCGCTTTGGCTAGGCTGCGCGACCCTCGGCACGCTGCCCACGTAGGGATTGGCGAGAATGTCTTTGGCCAGCGTATCGCTCTGGCTGGTGGTCAGTCCTGTGGTTCCTTTCAGCAGGCCGGTAATGCCGGCTTCCAGCAGGCGCGGCGGAACGAACCGCATCAGCCCGGGGAACTCGGCCAGAACCTTGGAGATGTTGTTGGCCTCCACGACCAGCGCCTGTTCCGCGGCGGTTCCCAGATGGGCTTGTCCGGCGATCTGTTCGACATCATTGAACAGCGTCGGATTCATGCCCGTGGGCTGGGTGATAGTTGCGGAGGTCACTGTGACATCGGTCCCGTTCGGGCTATATTTGTCTGGGGACAGCACAAATGTCTTGCCAGAGAAGCTCTGGCGCGGATCGAGTTGCAGCGCGAAGGACTGGCCGCCTTCGGTGACCGTCAGCACGTTCCCAGTTCCTAGAACGGCAGTCCCGGAACTCGTATAGGGAAGCAACGCCAGATCGATCGTGTCGCCCGCGACGAAGCCGCTAACGGGTGTGGTCAGAGACGACCCGCCGTCGATTTCCAAGGTCGCGGGACCGACCAACGTGATGGACCCGCTGGTGATGCCACCTTGGTATATGGTCTCCTGGCCGCCGCTGCTCACAATGGTGTTGATCGCCGTGCTGCCGGAGGTGACGATTTGCATGCCGCCGCTGCTCACAACGGTGCCGCTGGCAGTGCCGTCGATTAGGTCCTCGATCCCGCCGCGAACCACGGTGTTAAGGGACCGAGAACCAGGGTCGTCCACCTCGAGCCTGCCGCCGCTCACCACAGTGTCGACCGCCGTGCCGCCGGAGAACACAGTCTCATCGCCGCCGCTGTTCAGCACGGTTCGGCTGGTTGTGCCGCCACTAACATTCCCGCCCGCGATCGTAACGCCGCCAAGAAAAACGTAGCCGCCGTTGTTGACCACGGTGTCGAACGACACGCCGCCTATATCGACGTACTCGAAGCCTTGGCTATTCACAACAGTGCCGCTGGCAATTCCGCCGGATTCAATTTCCTCAACGCCCCCGTTGCTGACCACTGTGGCGATGGCTGTGCCGCCAGATAATACAGTTTCGCTGTCAGAAAAGGAGCTAAGCACCAAGCCGCTGGTCGTCTCGCCGGCACCCACCCTGTATGTCGTCATTGCGTTTCCCTCCTCAGTGCGTTCGTTGCGTCTTTTTTACCGATCATCCCGAAGCCTGGGATGCGGTTGATGATCTGCCCTACGTGCTCAGCCGTGATCAGTCGCGTGCACTCGAATTGCCTCGGTGTGTCCCGCTGTCGTGGACACCAAAAAAAGTCTTTGTGGTCGAAGCGCACTCGCGGATCATTCCAGCACGAGTTACAGGTGTGCCAGTTGATCACGCGATACGGCGTGGCGAACTCGTTGCTCGGATGTGTGAACCCCGAGATCAGCACTACAGGACACCCCGCAGACCACGCCAGCCAGGCCAGGCCGCTGGACAAACCGACAAAAAGTGATGCGTGCCGCAGCCACCGCGCCCGCTCGACCAGTGGACGGTCGCCGGTTTCATCCTCGGCGCCGTGCGGTATGTGCGTCCACACCAGCCCGGATCCATGCACCGGCTTCTGGTCGATGCACACCACGCGGTAACCGTTCGCCTTGAGGAAGCCGACCACCTCCCGCCAGCCGTTCGGGTTGT
Organism: uncultured Pseudomonadota bacterium; assembly: GCA_963832865.1. Lineage (GTDB taxonomy): Bacteria > Pseudomonadota > Alphaproteobacteria > Acetobacterales > Acetobacteraceae > Rhodopila. The sequence goes on along the minus strand of CAWHWH010000031.1, from coordinate 36,950 downwards.
TCCAGTATTTGCATAAACTGCTGCTCTGTACGGCGATGCAGGCATACGGTTCCTCGATCGGGCGCGGGCCTTCTGGAATGGCCAGCCGAGCCGGTTCCTCCCCGGGATCCACACCCAAAATAAATCCTGCTGTGCGATGCAGGCCAACATGACGAAAATCCGTAGGCTGCCACTCGCAATCGGCGTCATCGAAGAACAGGCCGAGTGAATAGGTGGCATAGGCAAACTCCGCGAGACGCTGCTCTACCACCATCTCGTGCGTAACGAGCCGCAGGTCGGGATAAGCGTCACGCAATAACGGAATGATGTGCTCCGACAGCGCGCAGGTCACGCGGCAGCCGTGGAGCGCAGCGAATCGTCCGGCATAGGGAAACCAAGCCAGCACGTCGCCCAACGTGCCAACCGGGAATTGGATCAGCACGTCGCGCCCGCGCGCATTGTACTCATGCACAAAGACCGGACGCGTATCTGCCTGATCGAGCGACCATACTTCAATTTGGAAACGCACGAACCAGCGCTTGGAGGAGGCCACGAACGCGCCCTGATTCTCCGTCTCGAACAGGACATTGCCAGTATCAAGATCGCGTAGCCGCACGCGCCACCGTCCGTTCGCGCGGGGCGGCAGCAACACGCGACAGCCGCGGTTAAAGTCGAACCGGACCCCCTCGGGACCCACTTGCGTGGGCGCGGCCGACGACGGCGGGTAAGCGGACTTCGAGCGAGCGGTCACCTCCGTCGGGACGAGGTCCGTCGTCGCCGCCGGCGCAACATCGACCTCACCCGGCGTGAGCTGGTCGCTCGGAATGAAATCATTCAAGAAAAGAATCCGCTGCAAAATCGTCTATATGCCGTGCGAGGTTCGCGCAGACCTCAGCTGTCGTCGCACGGATCGCCCCCATATTACCTTCCCCGTCTCTTTTATCAAACATTCCCTAATTCAAAGACGCTGATTGCGCGGGGGTCAAGCTCGCGAACGCCTCAGAGCATAAAAATTCCGTGCGCAATGCAGAGAAATCGGACATAAAAGCTGCAGTTAAATTACAAATCTGGTAAAAGAATATATTAATAGACGATTACGCTTTATGAGACAGCGCGCCGCAAGTGGCTACCCAGTGCAGTCCCAGATATTATTAGGATTCCAATTCTAAATTGCGCGAAAGCAAAGTCCGTAGCTACCTTGGTGCCGTCCACTAGAGGCGTCCGCCCGAGCGGGTCCCAGGGCCTTATCTCACCCCTGCTCATTGGCGGCTGCCATCAGCCGCCACTCGCCTCGTTGCGGCACCGGCAGGCCCAGGTTCTCCCGCAGCGTCGCGCCGGTATACTCCTTGCGATACAGGCCGCGCCGCTGCAGTTCCGGCACGACGAACCGGACAAAATCCTCGAAGGTCCCGGGCGTGTGGGTGCCGGCGATGACGAACCCGTCGCAAGCGCGTTCGGTGAACCACCTCTCCAGATAATCGGCTATGTCCTTGCCGCTGCCGACGACGGACTCGCGCGGACGCCCGCGGCGGGTGACCTCCAGGAAGTCGCGAACGGTCGGGTTGTGGCCGATGACGCGCATCACCCGGTCTCGCATCGCCTGCATGCCGGACATGCCGGCGAGTTCCTCCTTGGTGAAGGCCTCGTCCATGCCCTTGGTCTTGAAGTCGAAGTTCATCGCCTCGGACAGTAACGACAGCCCATCAACCTCCTTGTACAGCGACTCGATCAGTGCCATCTTGTCCTCTGCCTCAGAGCGTGTTTCGGCGATCACCGGATAGGCGATCGTATTGACGGTCGTCAGGTCAGGATCGCGCCCGAGACGTGCCACCTCGGTCTTGAATTCGGCATACTGATGCTTGCCTTCTTCGAGATCGGCGTAACTGACGAACACCGTTTCAGCCCAGCGCGCGGAAAACGTCTTGCCCCGTGCGCTGGCGCCAGCCTGAATGATCACCGGATGGCCTTGCGGGCTGCGAGGCACGGTGAATGTGCCCGACGAGTTCAGGAATTTTCCTTTATACTCCAGCCGGTGCACTTTGGACGGGTCGGCGAACAGACCGGTCTTCTTGTCAACGATCAGCGCGCCGTCTTCCCAGCCGTCCCAGCAGCTCAGCACGATCTCCATGAATTCATCGGCGCGGTCGTAGCGGAGGTCGTGCTCCATGTGGACGGCGCGGCCCATGTTGTGCGCCTCGCCATCGTTTACCGACGTCACCACGTTCCACGCCGCCCGGCCGCCGATCATGTGGTCCACGGTCTGGAACCGGCGGGCGACGTCGAACGGCTCGTAGTAAGTTGTGGAAGCAGTCGATCCGATGCCGAGATATTTCGTGCCGAACCCCATTGCCATCAGCGTGGCGACCGGATCCATCTTGACCACGCGGACGCCGTTGGCGACCACCTCCGCCGGGTTGCCGCCGTAGATGTCGGGCATCGCCAGGCGATCGTCGAAGAAGGCAAGCTGGAATTTGCCTTCCTCCAGCACCTGGCCGATTTTTTGGTAATATGCGGCGGTCGTAAAATCGTCGCGGGCTTCCGGATGGCGCCAGGCGCTCGCCAGGGTGGTGCAGTTCTGCGCTTGCAGGAACCCGACCATCACCATTTGCCGCATTATTCCGTTCCCTTCTGTCAGTGCGCCTGGCCTCGCGGGGCGCATGTGGTCGCTCTCTGCCGGTATTGCCGGCGCCAACCAGCAGTCTGGATCGTATATCGACAATGTCCAGGGGAATCGGCTGTAACGATTACGCAACCAGAGGGCCGGCGAGGTAACCATCATCCCAGCCAGCGACCTTGCCTCGGTGATGGTCTCCGCCCCTGCGACGACCGCCAACAGGCGGAGAGGAAGGATTTCCTCCAGCGGATAGCACACCTTGCCTTGCTGCCTGGGATCGTGGAGATCCTTGAAGTAGTTTAGAAAAACGACTGTCTCGTCGACCGCGGCGCATTCGGTCAGTGTGTTGTCCATGGTTGGTGTCCTTTAGAGCGAATCGACAGAAGCCATATCGAATCAGCATCTAAGGGGTCTATCACCTACTCCTTCACCCGATTGCCCTGCGGCTTGAACCGATTGCGCTTGACGGATCCAGCGCAGCTTCTCCTTGATGCGCCAAGCGATCGCCGTGAACAGGTCGGAAGCCCCGAGTTCGCCAAGGGCGCGACCTGAGCCTCAGCGATCCCATCAATCACGCGCCCGGGAACGCTCCGCTCAGCGCGATCATGCGCTAGAACTCCGCCGGCCTTAGTTTACGCGCCAGCCGGTCGAGCACGGCGTTCGCTAACCCTGGTTCCGGGCCGGTGAAGAACCCCCGCGCAACATCCAGGTATTCGTTGATTACGACCTTGGCCGGCGGACCGTCCACCATCGATAGCTCTGCCGCCCCTGCGCGCATCAAGGCCCGCAACACCGGGTCGATCCGGGTCAGGGGCCAGTCGCCGGGCAGAGCCTCCACCAGCAGCGGGTCGATGACATCCTGACGCCGGACGGCTTCCCGCACCAGGCGGCTGAACAGCGTTACTTCGGCGTCGGGGATGCGGCCATCCTCGAACCCGTCCTGGCCTTCCAGGTCGCCGAGCCGATGGCGAACGAATTGATCGATCACCGTTTCCGGGTTGTCACCAGCCTGCTCGGCCTGAAACAGCGCCTGCACGGCAGCTACCCGTGACGCCGTGCGCGCCCGGGTCCTCGGAGGACGGGCCATCAGACAGCGCCGAGTTGTCGGGCAGCGTTGATCTGCAGCAGTGCCGCGGCGGCGGCCTCGGCTCCCTTGTTGTGGCCGTCCTGGCCGGAGCGAGCCTCAGCCTGGGCGACCGTATCGCAGGTGAGCAAGCCAGTGCCGAGACAGATGCCGAATTGCAGCGCGACGCTAAGGATCCCATCCATGGTCGCCCTGCAGATGAAATCGTAATGGTCGGTCTCGCCCTTCACGATACAGCCCAGCGCGATGAACCCATCAAACTTGCGGCTGCCACGCAGCGAGATCCGGATCACCTGCGGAAGTTCATAGGCCCCCGCTACGTCGATTGTGTCGGCGGTGGCGCCGGCCTCGCCTAAGATACGATAGGCACCAGCGGTCAGCCCATCAACAACCTCGCGGTAATACGGCGCCCGTACGATCAGCAAGTGCGGCGGTGGCCCCTCGATACGCGGCGCTCGCGGTAGTTCAGCGTCCTCCGTGCTCATCCTTCGTAGTCCACACCGACGACGTTCGGGATTGACCGCTGCTCGACTATGTTCAGTCCGTAGCCTTCTAGACCAATGACGGTTCGGCGGCGGTTGGTCAGCAGAATCATGTTTTTTATGCCCAGGTCGAGCAGGATTTGCGCGCCAATCCCGTAATCGCGGAGCTCTCGCTGTGGACGTGGGGTGCTAGCAGCCAGCAGTCTGACCCGTTCAGCCAGCGCCGTAGGCCTATGTTCGCGGATCATCACCACGACGCCTCGTCCGGCTTTGCCGATCATGTACATGGCGTTGTGAATTGCGATCCAGTGCGGCGAGCCGGTCATGTCGTCCAGCAGATCCACCGCGTGCATGCGAACCATGATGGGATCGGACCCGCTGACCTCGCCTTTGATCAGCACCAGATGTTCCTGATACTCGACCGTGTTGGCATAGACCACCGCGCGCCAGTCGCCGCCGGCGGGATGCGAGTAGGTTCCCTCTTCGACCTTGCGCACCAGGCGTTCGGTAAGCCGGCGATGGGCAATCAGATCCGCAATGGTACCGAGTTTCAGGTTATGGTGCTGGGCGAAGGCCACCAGGTCCGGCAAACGCGCCATGGTGCCATCGTCGTTCATGATCTCGCAGATGACCGCCGCTGGGGTGAGGCCGGCCTTGCGGGCGATATCGACAGACGCCTCGGTATGGCCGGCCCTGACCAAGGTGCCCCCCTCGCGGGCCAGCAGCGGGAATACGTGGCCGGGCGTGGTGATGTTGTCGCGCGTGCTTTCAGGGTTGATCGCCACAGCGATCGTCTTGGCGCGGTCGGCGGCGGAGATACCGGTGGTGACCCCCTCGCGCGCTTCAATAGAGACGGTGAACGCGGTCTGGTGGCGCGTGCCGTTCTGCTGGCTCATGAGCGGCAGTCCAAGCTTTTCGACGCGTTGCTGGGTCATTGCCAGGCAGATCAGGCCGCGAGCGTGGCGGGCCATGAAGTTGATCGCGTCGGGCGTCGCGAACTGCGCCGGAACAACCAAATCGCCCTCGTTTTCCCGGTCCTCGTCGTCGACCAGGATGAACATCCGGCCGTTGCGGGCTTCCTCGATCAAATCCTCGGCGGAGGAAAGATATTGCGACAGGTCGGCGGTGACGAACTTCATGTGCATTTCCATCAGGCGGTCTCCGCCAAGCGAGCCACGTAGCGCGCGAGGGTATCGATCTCGATATTGACCGGGTCGTTCGGCTTCAATGTGCCAAATCCTGTGACCGAGGCCGTGTGGGGGATGATGTTCACCCCGAAGGTATCGCCCCGCACCTCGTTCACAGTCAACGACACGCCGTCCACCGCGACGCTGCCCTTGACTGCGATGAAGCGGGAAAGCGAGATGGGGACACGGAATTTCCAACGCGTGGAGGCGTTTTCCGGTGTTGCGGATACGGCGGTTCCGACGCCATCGACGTGGCCGGAAACAAGATGCCCGCCCAGTTCGTCGCCGACCCGCAGCGACCGTTCCAGATTGACGCGCGATCCCACAGCCCAGGTGCCCAGCTTAGTATGGGCCAGAGTTTCGGCGGAGGCGTCCACCGCAAACCAATCGGCCCCGAATTCGACCGCAGTCAGGCAGCAGCCCGAGCAGGCGATGGATGCGCCGAGGGCGACCGGAGGGTGGGTGAGGAATGCTATGGGCGTGTCGATAACAACGCGCATGTCGTGACCCTGAGCGATCGGGTCGATGGACCGGACCTGGCCGAGCGCGGTTATGATGCCGGTGAACATGGTCGCTGCCTCGTGTATTCGCTCAACATGTCGTCGCCGATGGCGGTTATGCAATCCCGCCGAAAGCGCGGCATCTGGTCTAGGGTCTCAGTCCCAAAAGCCTGAACCGCGGGCCAGCCGTCGCCGCCCATGACGGAAGGGGCGTGGAACCAGGCGACGCGGTCCACCAGATCTGCTCGCAATAGAGCAGCGGCGAGCTGCCCTCCACCCTCCGCCAAAACTCGGGTCAGTCCGGCGGTGCCGAGGGCGTTCATCGCGGCCTTCAAGTCCACGCCGGCCGCCGAACCGGGGATCTTGATCAGCTTGGCACCGAGATCCACGAAGGCATCCTCGCGGGCGAGGTTGGTGCCCTCGCGCAGCAGGAACCAGGTCGGGATGTCGGCGGCCGTGGTCAGCAGGCGGGAGGTCAGGGGCGTCCGCAAGTGACTGTCCGCGATGACGCGCACGTTGGGTATGGGGCGGAAGCCGGGGATGCGGCAGGTGAGATCGGGGTTGTCGGCGAGGACGGTGCCGACGCCGACCAGGACCGCATCGTGCCGGCCGCGCATCGCGTGGGCGACGCGGCGCGCGGGCGTGCCGGTGATCCACTGGCTCAGGCCCCCGTGGGTGGCGATGCGGCCGTCAAGGGTTGATGCCAGCTTCAGCGTAACCATCGGGCGGCCGAGCGTGACGCGTTGGTTGAACCCGAGCAGTGTTTCCAGTGCCTCCGCTTCCAGCACCCGGTTTCGACCTCGATGCCGGCGGCCTTGAGTTGCTGGAGTCCCTGGCCGTTGACTCGGTTGTCCGGATCGGTGGCGGCGACGACAACTCTGGAGATGCCTGCGGCGATGAGCGCATCGGTGCAGGGCGGCGATTGGCCCCAGTGGCAGCACGGCTCCAGCGTGACGTAGGCCGTGGCGCCTTTCGCTCGTTCACCCGCCATCTGAAGGGCGACTGGTTCGGCGTGCGGGCGCCCTCCGGGTTGTGTGTTGCCTCTGCCGACCACGCGGCCGTCGCGGACGAGAACGCATCCGACCGATGGGTTGGGCCAGGTCGTGCCGAGGCCTCGCCGCGCCAGGACCAGAGCGGCACGCATGTGGGGAAAGTCGGCGGCGATCGTCATGACCCGCGGACGACGGGCATGCACCCGATATAGCGATGAGACAGCTTATTCCTCCGCCACCGAACTCAACCCGCCGACGAAATCCTCGAAGTCTTTTGCCTCCCGGAAGTTGCGGTAGACGCTTGCGAACCGGACATAGGCGACCTTGTCCAACTCTTTCAGCGTATCCATCACCAATTCGCCGATCTGCTTGCTGGGGATGTCGCTGTCGCCCGACGCCTCCAACTGGCGGACCACGGAGTTTACGATCCGCTCGATGCGCTCCTCCTGGATCGGCCTCTTGCGCATCGATATCCGAATCGACCTTGCCAGCTTGTCGCGGTCGAACGGCACGCGGCGGCCGTCGGATTTGATGACTGTCAGTTCGCGCAACTGCACCCGCTCGATCGTGGTGAAGCGCTGGCCGCAATTGGCGCAGAAGCGGCGGCGACGGATCGCGCTGCTGTCCTCGGTGGGACGGCTGTCCTTCACCTGGGTGTCGTCGGAACCACAGAACGGGCAGCGCATTGTCGGCTTACCGAGGTCTGTAGAGCGGGAAGCGCACGCACATCTCCTTCACCCGGGCACCCACCGCTTTCTCGGCCGCCGCGTTGGTGCCGTCATTGGACCGGCCGAGACCTTCCAGAACTTCGTTTATCATCATACCAATATCGCGGAACTCCTCCGCGCCAAAGCCGCGCGTAGTGCCGGCGGGGGAACCGAGCCGGACGCCAGAGGTAATCGCCGGTTTCTCCGGATCGAACGGGATGGCATTTTTGTTCGCGGTCATATGGGCGCGTTCCAGACTAGCCTCGGCGGCCTTGCCGGTAACGCGCTTGGGCCGCAAATCCACCAGCATCAAATGGCTGTCGGTGCCGCCGCTGACGATATCCAATCCTTGCTGCTTCAGCGTCTCCGCCAGCACGCGGGCGTTGCCCTGGACCGCTTTCTGGTAGGCTCGGAACTCCGGTTTCAGAGCCTCCCCGAACGCTGCCGCCTTGCCGGCGATGACGTGCATCAGCGGGCCGCCTTGCAGCCCGGGAAAAACCGCCGCGTTTATCTTCTTGCCGATTTCCAGGTCGTTCGTCAGGACCATGCCGCCGCGGGGGCCGCGAAGAGTCTTGTGAGTCGTTGTTGTGACGACATGCGCGTGCGGCAGCGGGCTGGGGAACAGCTCCGCCGCCACAAGGCCGGCAAAGTGCGCCATGTCCACCATGAAATAGGCACCGACCTCGTCCGCGACCTTTCGGATGCGTGGGAAATCGATGAAGCGCGCGTAGGCTGATCCACCGGCGATGATCAGCTTCGGTTTTTCCGTCCTCGCGAGGCGCTCGAGTTCCTCATAATTCAGAATGCCGTCTTCCTGGCCGGACGCCGTATTGAACCGGGCGGAACCATTTGCCGGACAGATTGGGCGCGGCGCCGTGGGTCAGGTGCCCACCAGCGGCGAGGCTCATGCCCAGCACTGTGTCGCCGGGCTGCAGGAGTGCCAGGAAAACCGCCTGGTTGGCCTGAGCGCCGGAGTGCGGCTGGACGTTGGCGAAAGCGCAGCCGAATAACTGTCTGGCGCGGTCGATGGCCAGATTTTCCGCCACATCGACATAGACGCATCCGCCGTAGTAACGACGGCCGGGATAACCCTCGGCATATTTGTTAGTGAGCACAGACCCTTGCGCTTCGAGCACAGCGGCGGAAACGATGTTCTCCGATGCGATCAGTTCGATGCCATCCTGCTGGCGATCGAGCTCGGCGCTGATCGCCGCCGCGAGTTCGGGATCGGTGTCCGCCAACGGCGCGGAAAAGAAGCGCTGGGTGCTGGCAGCAGTGCTATGCTGGTTCATCGAATTTCCACCGTGTCGATTTATGGCGACCTGTAGCATGGGGTGCATGCGGGACAAACTCGAAGTGTTGCACGCAACTCCTGGCGGTGGTTCAGATTGATCCGATGCCCGACTCGCTAATCGTGCCCCTTCCCGATCTTGCCGCGACGGAGACGCTGGCACGGCGGCTAGCGTCCGTTGCCCGAGCGGGAGATTGCATCCTGCTCGAGGGACCGCTTGGTGCCGGCAAGACGGCGCTGGCTCGGGCGTTTCTGCGGGAAGCGGCGGGAGACGAGGCACTGGAGGTACCAAGCCCGTCTTTCACCCTGGTGCAAATCTACGAGACGGCAATTGGTCCGGTGTTTCATTACGATCTGTGGCGCCTGGATGGGCCCGATTCGCTGGCCGAACTTGACTGGGAGGACGCGCTAGACACGATCGTGCTGGTCGAATGGCCCGACCGGCTCGGGCACCTGCAGCCGCCGGACGCGCTGACGATCACGCTGCGGATGGGCGATGGCGAGGCGCGCGAGGCGACGTTGGCCGGGTGGGAGGACCGGCTAGCACATCTTATCCCCTCGGCCGCCAAGACGCGCCGAAAAAAGTCGACTGGATCGGCGAAGCGAGACAGTCTGGCATGAATCGTGACGACCTGATCGCGCTGTTCCTCGCGCGCAATGGCTTCCCGCCCGACCACCTGGAACCGCTGGCACAGGATGCCAGTTTTCGGCGCTACCTGAGGATTCGAGGCGACCGTCCTGCCGTGCTGATGGACGCCCCTCCGCCGGAGGATGTCGGCCCTTTTCTTCGCATTGCCGCACATCTGCGCAGCATCGGGCTGCGGGTTCCAAGGATCCTTGCCGCCGACGAAGCGTGCGGGCTCGTTCTGGAGGAGGATCTTGGCGACGACCTGGTGTCGGTGCTGCTGGACCAGGGCGAACCTGTGGACCGGTTGCTGGACGCGGCGGTTGATGCGCTGGTCGTCATGCAGCGAGCCGCTCTGCCCGACGGCTTGCCGTTGTGGGATTCGCCGGCGATGGCGTCCACCGCCTCGGGCACGCTGTTTGACTGGTGGTGGCCAGCCCGTTTCGGCGCCCCGCCGCCTCAGGCGGCCCGCGATGACGTTGCGCACGCGCTGGCAACCACGTTGGCACCGGTCGCTGCCGGCCCTTCCTGTTTTGTCCATCGGGATTTCTTCGCCGGCAACTTGCTCCGACTGTCGGACCAGCGACTCGCGATCATCGACTTCCAGGGCGCAGCCATTGGCCATCCGGCTTACGATCTCGTGTCGCTGCTGCAGGATGCACGTCGCGACATCCCGGATGCTTCGCGCAGCCGCGCGTTGGACCGATACCTCACCGCGAGGCCTGAATTGGACTCGACGCAATTCCGAGCAGCATTCGCCGCCTGTGCGGCACAACGCCATCTTCGGGTCGCAGGCCAGTGGGTAAGGCTTGCTTTGCGAGACGGCCGGCCGCAATACCTTGCCCACGGGCCCCGGACTTGGCGGCTGCTGGAGGACGCTATGTCCCAACCGGCGGCTGAACCGCTTGCCGTCGCCTTAGATCGTTGGATCCCTGCTGCCGTGCGTGGCAACCCGCCAGGACTTGAACCATGAGCGTATCGCCTCGTTCCGCCATGGTTCTTGCCGCCGGCCTCGGCACTCGCATGCGGCCTTTGACCGATACAACCGCCAAACCGCTGCTGAAGCTCGCTGGCCGAACGCTGCTGGACCACGGCCTGGATCACCTCGTGGAGGCAGGGGTGGAAACGGTCGCCGTCAACGCCCACTGGCAAGCGGATGCGGTGGCCGCGCATTTGAAGCAGCGGCCGTCGCCACCCCGGACTGTGTTGCTGCGTGAAGAAAACCTGCTGGAGACCGGCGGCGGCGTGCGGGCGGCGTTGGCCATCCTGGGCCCCGATCCATTCTTCGTGGTCAACGGCGATGCGTTCTGGCTGAATGGACCGATTTCGGCGCTGCTCCGGTTGGCCAGGGCGTTCGACGGGTCGGTCGACTGCGTGCTTCTGGTACATCGGGCGTCCCACGTACACGCCGATGTTGGCCTGGGCGACTTCGCGCTGGACAAATGGGGAAAGCCGCGCCGCCGCAAGGAGCGCGAGGTCGTCCCTTACATCTACGCCGGGGTGCAACTGATGCACCCGCGACTATTGGCCGGGATGCCGGAGGGCGCCTTCAGCATGAACCGCGCCTGGGACGATGCGCTTGCGGCCGGGCGGCTTCGAGCCGTCGTGCATGACGGCATCTGGTTCCACTTATCCACGCCGCTCGATTTGACTGAAGCCGAGCAGATCCTGGAGGCCCGCTTCACCGGCGACGCCCGCTGGACGTGGCGCTGAACCTCTTCACGGTTCTGCCGCACGTTCCGTTCCTCGATGCCCTAGCTAAAGGTTGGCTTGCCCACGGTGAGGACCCCCTTGCGCTCAGCCGGGGCCTCATTCTGCTGCCGACCCGCCGCTCCGCCCGCGCGTTGGCCGAAGCGTTCCTGCGTGCGGGCAATGGCCGGCCTATGCTGCTGCCGCGGATCACCGCGTTGGGCGCGCTGGATGAAACGCCTCTGACGCTGACCGGAGCTCTTGACCTGCCGCCGGCCGTGGCGCCGATGCAGCGGCTGGCGGTGCTGTCCACGCTGATCCTGGCAATGAAAGGCGAAGCTGGCGCGCCGCGAACCGCCGACCGCGCCTGGCTTCTGGCCCGCGAACTGGCGTCGCTGATGGACGAAGCGGAACGCTCGGGCATCGATCTGGCCGCACGTCTTCCGGATGCCGCGGATCCGGAATACGCGGCGCACTGGGCGCAGACGCTGAAATTTCTGCACATCGTCACAGACATCTGGCCGGACTGGCTCGCCGAGAATGGGGTGATGAACCCCGCCGCGCGACAGGTCGCTCTGCTGCATGCACAGGCGCGTGCGTGGGACGACGATCCGCCGGATGACCCGGTGCTGATCGCTGGCACCACAGCCGGCATTCCCGCTGTTGCCCGGTTGCTGGGTGTGGTTGCGCGGATGAGTAACGGGCAGGTCGTGCTGCCGCAACTCGACCTCGGAATGGATGAGGAGGCATGGCGAGAGCTGGAAGCGTCCCATGCTCAGGCGGGTCTGGCGCGGTTGTTGACGGACCTGAATGCGACCCGTGGCGATGTGAGGGAGTGGGTCGGCGGTGAAGCGGGCGCCGTGCCGCGCGATCGGTTCGGGCTGCTGTCGCGGGCGTTGCTGCCGGCAAGCGCTCTTGACGATTGGATGCTCCATGGCCCCGTTGCCGTAGACGGGTTGTGGCGACTTATGGCGGCCGACCAGCAGCAAGAAGCGCAGGCCATTGCCTTGGTGCTTCGGGATGCGCTGGAAACACCGGGCGCTCGGGCCGCGCTGGTGACGCCCGATCGCAATCTGGCTGGGCGCGTGGCCGCCGCGTTGTTGCGCTTCGGAATTGTCGCCGACGACAGCGCGGGGGAACCGTTAGCAGAGTCGCCGCCTGCCGTGTTCTTGCGCCTGCTGGTGCGCGCCGTGGCCGAGGAATTGGCGCCCGTGCCGCTTTTGGCCCTGCTGAAGCACCCTCTTTGCGGAGCGGGCATGAGTCCGATTGCCTGCCGGCAGGCGGCCCGGACACTAGAGACGCTGTGTCTGCGTGGCCCTCGCCCGATGCGAGGCATAAGCGGGTTGCGGCGGATTGTGGACAAGGAAGCGGGACCAGCCTCTTCGACGGCCGCGTTTTTGTCGCGCTTGGAAGCGTGTCTGGAACCGGCTCTGCGATTTGACTCGGCGATGGAGATCGCACCGGCCGAGGCGTTTGGCGCCGTGGTCGAAGCCGCGGAGCGGCTGGCCGCCACAGACGACACAAGTGGCCCCGCGCGGCTATGGGCGGCAGAGGAAGGCGAGGCCGTCGCGACCCGCCTGGCGGAGATGCACGATGCCTGGGCCACCATGCCGGATCTGCGACGTGGCGTGCTGCCCGGATTACTCGACGCGATCCTGGAAGGCGAGGTGGTGCGCAGCCGCCGGGCGCTGCGGGGACGCGGTGGGGTCGAGCATCCCCGTATCTTCATCTGGGGCCTGCTGGAAGCCCGGCTGCAGTCGGCGGACCTGATCGTGCTGGGTGGTTTGGCCGAGACTGTCTGGCCGCCGATGGTCGAGCCAGGCCCGTGGCTGTCGCGGCCGATGCGGACCAAGGTCGGATTGCCGGCCCCCGAGGAGGCGGTCGGACAGGCTGCTCATGATTTCCTCGCCGCCTGCTGTTCGGCGCCGACGGTGGTGCTGTCATGCCCGGTGCGCCGGGATAATGCTCCGGCGGTGCCCGCCCGGTGGCTGACCCGACTGGATATGTTTTTGGCGGGGCCGGGCCGGCGACGGCGATGAAACGGATCGGACAGCCCACGGCCGCAAAATCGCGACCGGCGGCGGAGCCGCGGCCCTGCCTGAACATCCGGCCGTCGCCTGGGCTCGCGCCATGGACCTGCCGGACGGTCAGCCCTCGCCGGTAAAACCGCCGGCTCCCCGTCCGCCTGTCAACAAGCGCCCTCGGCAACTCAGCGTCACCGCGATCGAGACCTGGCTGCGCGATCCCTATGCCATCCACGCCCGGCACATCCTGAAGCTCGCGGCGCTGAAACCGCTGGATGAGGCAACGGACGCCTCGGACTATGGATCGATCGTGCACGACGGTCTGCACCGCTTCCTGCGGACGCACGGTGCTGCTTGGTCTGACGATGCCGCCCGGGCGCTGCGCGTGGCGATGTCGCAGGCGCTCGGCGACGCCGGATTGCGGCAAGCGCTGATCGCGTGGTGGTCGCCGCGACTGGAACGCATCGCCGACTGGGTGGCTGGGCAGGAAACCGAGCGGCGGTTCATCCGGGCGCCGTTGGCGATCGCGACCGAGGCGAATGGCGTGCTCGACTTGCATCGTCCCGGCGGCCGCTTCCGTCTGACCGGGCGAGCGGACCGGATCGAGCGATACGACGACGGCACCCTGGAAATCCTGGATTACAAGACGGGCTCCCCACCCACCCAAAAAGCGGTCGATGACGGTCTGGCACCGCAGTTGCTGCTGGAAGCCGCGATCGCCGCCGAGGGCGGATTCGGGTCGGAATTGCGGGGTAGGACCGCAGGGCTGATCTACTGGCACCTGTCGGGCGGCCTCGACCCCGGCAAAGCTACGCCGCTGTTCAAGAAGAACCCGGCGGACATCATGAACGCGGTGCAGGATGCCAAGGACCGGCTGTGCGACCTGATCGACGCGTTCGACAAGCCGTCGCGCGCCTATCTGTCGCGGCCACATCCCGGGCTGGCACCGCGGTTCTCGGACTACGAGCAACTGGCCCGGGTGGCCGAATGGTCGGCGGCGGGGGATAGCGATGAATGAAGTCGCGGCCGCCGAAACCGCCCGCGATCGCGCCAACCGTGAGCAGCTAGCCGCCTCCGATCCCGCTATTTCGGCGTTCGTCGCCGCTTCGGCGGGGTCGGGTAAGACCAAGCTGCTGACCGACCGGCTGCTGCGCTTGATGCTGACCGGCGCGCCGCCCGGAACGGATCCAGTGCCTCACCTTCACCAAGGCCGCCGCCGCCGAGATGGCGCTGCGCCTGCAGCGCACGCTCGGCCGCTGGGTCACCCTGCCGCCGGAGAAACTTGCCGAAGAACTGACCCGGCTGCGAGTGGAACCGACTGAAAAGGCCTGCCAAATGGCGCGGGCCTTGTTCGCCAGGGTCCTCGACCTTCCCGGCGGTATGCGGATCGGCACGATCCACGCCTTCAGCCAGTCGCTACTGCGCCGCTTCCCGTTGGAGGCCGCGATCTCGCCGCATTTCCAGTTAATCGACGACCGTGACGCCGACGACGCGCTGACCGAGGCGCGCGAGGACATGCTCGCCGGTGCCGGCACACCGGCGATGCAGACTGCCTTACGCATCCTGGCGGGCCTTGCCTCCGCCGAGGCGTTCGGCGGCCACGTCAAGACCCTGCAGTCGGACCGGCGACGACTGCGGGCGGCGCTGGACCTTGGCGATGATCTGGAGCGCGCACAGCAACGGGTGCTCGGGGTGACCGCCACGAACGAAGAAGCGCTGATCGGGGACGCCGTTCAATGGCTGGGCGAGACCGCGCTGCGCGATGCCGCCCGCGAGGTCTTCGCGAACAGCCCCAGGACGGTCGGCGAGCGCGCCGCCGCGATTTTGGATTGGCTCAGTCAGGATACCGCCCGGCGACCGGTGAACTGGATCGATTGGTGCAACCTGTTTTTGAAGAAAGACGGCGAGCCGTATGCACTCTCTTCGCTGGTCGGAAAAACCTTCGCCACCACGCCCCGTGTGGTTGACCGCTATCTGGAAGAAGCCAATCGGATTCTGAAGGTCGAAAACGCCCGCCGGGCGATCCGGCTCGCTTCTGTGTCAGGCGCGCTGGCGGCGCTGGCCGGCCCGGTTGCCGGCGGCTATGCCCGGCGGAAGGAAGCGGCCGGGCTGCTCGACTATGACGACCTGATCGACCGCACCAGGACGTTGCTGTTCGATCCGGGAGCCGCGTGGGTGCTTTACAAGCTCGACGGCGGCCTCGACCATCTGCTGCTGGACGAGGTGCAGGACACCGCGCCGCAACAGTGGCGCATCGCCCATGCGCTGACCGAGGAGTTCTTCGCAGGTGCGGGCTCGCGCGATCGTACCCGCACGGTCTTCGCGGTGGGCGACCGCAAACAGTCGATCTATTCGTTCCAGGGCGCCGACACGGCGGAGTTCGACCGTTCTCACGAGGAACTGGCCCGTCGCGTCCAAACTTCGGGCCAGGTGTTCAAGGATGTTGGCCTGGACGTGTCATTCCGCTCCACGGCTCCGGTGCTCGCTCTGGTGGATGCCGTATTCGCTGATCCGCTGGCGCGTCAGGGCGTGATCGGGCCTGGGGAAACCCTGACACATTACGCCGATCGCGCCGGTCACGCGGGGGTCGTCGAGATATGGCCGCTGGCGCCGCGACCCGACCCGCCGCCGCACCGGCCCTGGACGGTGCCGGAGCAGAACCAGTTGCAGACCTCCGCCCGCCAGTTGCTCGCCGACACTCTCGCGGATTGGATTCGGGACCAGACCAACGGATTGGTATTGTTGGAGAGCAAAGGCCGGCCTTTGACCGCCGGCGACGTGCTGATACTTACACGCCGGCGCGATGAGTTCGGCCGGGCGTTGGTTCGGGCGTTGAAGAGCCGCGGCGTGCCGGTCGCGGGCCTTGACCGGATGGTTCTGACGGATCAACCGGCCGTGCGGGATCTGATGGCGCTGGCGGATGCCCTGCTGCTGCCTTCCGACGACCTGACCTTCGCCTGCCTGCTGACCAGCCCGCTCGGTGGCCTCACCGATGACGAACTTTCCGAAATTGCCATGGATCGGCCAGGCACGCTGTGGGACACGCTGCGCGCTCGCGCGGACGAACACCCCTCGTGGCGTCGCGCCGCGGACTTATTCGGGCAGTTGCTCGGCCGCGTCGATTACGTTTCTCCTTATGCGCTGTTTGCGGAGGCTTTGGGCCCGCTTGGCGGCCGCGCTCGGCTGTTCGCCCGCCTAGGGCCGGAAGCAGCGGAACCGGTGGACGAACTGCTGAATGCCGCGCTGACTTATGCCTCCCGTCACCCGCCTTCCCTGCAGGGGTTTCTCCATTGGCTTCGCCGGTCGGGGGCAGAGGTCAAGCGTGAACCGGAGGCGGCCGGTGATCTCGTGCGGATTATGACCGTGCATGGCGCCAAGGGGTTGCAGGCGCCACTGGTGATCGTGCCCGACACCGCGGGGCTGCCGAAGGACGATGGGACGATCGTGTGGGCGGACGACCAGAAGACCGGCCGGGCGGTGCCACTGTGGGCGCCTCGCAAGGAATTTCGCTGCGACGCGCTCGACCTCCTGCGCGCCGCTAGCCGGCAGCGGCAGATGGAGGAGCACAACCGGCTGCTCTACGTCGCTCTGACCCGAGCCGAGGACCGGCTGCTGGTGTGCGGCTGGCAGGGTGCGCACACGCCAAAGGATGAGTGTTGGCACAATCTGGTACGACGCGGGTTCGAGGCCGCCGGCGCAGAAGCGGAGGCTTTCGGGCCGTGGGGGGGACAGGTTCTGCGGTTGCGCGTGCCGCAGGTGCTTCCCGCGGAGATCGTGGGTCAGGCGGCGCGGAGGGGCCACGGCGGGAATCAACCCGTATGGATGGGGGTGGCGCCCGACTGGATCGCCGCGCCGCCGCCGCCCGAGCCACCGCGCCCGCTGCCGCTGGCGCCTAGCCGGCCGGAGGGCGTGGAACTCGGGACGGTCCCGGCCTCGGACTCGCCGCTGGCGGAGCGGGATGCCGGCGGAAACCGTTTTCGCCGGGGCCAGTTGATCCATTCCCTGCTGCAGCATTTGCCTTTGGTTCCGGCGGCGGTTCGGCGCGTGACCGCTATAGGGTTCCTCGATAAGCCCGGTCACGGGCTGCCGGCAGGCGAGGCTGAACGAGTCGCGGATGAGGTTCTGGCGGTCATGGCGCATCCCGATCTGGCGCCGCTGTTTGGGCCGGATAGCCGCGCGGAGGTTCCGCTGGCGGGGGTGATCGGGGACGCTGTGGTGGGCGGGCTGGTCGATCGGCTGGCGGTCCTGCCGGATCGCGTGCTGATCGCGGACTTCAAGACCAACCGCCGGCCGCCCGCCCGCGTTGAGGACACGCCCCTCATGTACCTCCGGCAGATGGCGTCATATCGGGCGGTGCTGCGAGCGATTTTCCCTGGCCGGCCAGTGCTTTGCGCTTTGATCTGGACACGCGAGGCAAGGGTGGCGATCCTGCCCGATGAGAGCCTCAATTCCCACGATCCCGGCCATGCAAGCAACGCCGCTTGACCCGATTAGCTATCGGCCCCACTTTTGCCGCAACTGAAATAAAGGACCTAACACCATGAGTGCAAATACTTATGCCGTGACGGATAAAAGCTTCGCGTCGGACGTAGTGGAGAAGAGCAAGGCCGGTCCGGTGTTGGTCGACTTCTGGGCGGAGTGGTGTGGCCCGTGCAAGATGATCGGCCCGGCGCTGGAGGAACTGGCGGGTGAATTCGCCGGCAAACTGACGGTGGCGAAAGTAGACATCGATAACAATCCGATGTCGCCGAATCAGTTCGCGGTGCGCGGCATCCCAACGCTGATCCTGTTCAAGGACGGTAAGCCGGCGGCAACTCAGGTCGGCGCGTTGCCGAAGAGCAAGTTGAAGGACTGGATCGCCGGGAATATCTGAACTACGGTGGCGGGGTCTTCGGGTCCCGTCGACCTGCCGGCGACCGTCACCTGTGCCGGGACAATCTCCGCCTGGATCGTGGCCATCAGCTGTTCGCCTCAGCGAGACGCAGCCCGAGGTCGGCTACGCCGGCTTGTTCATTGCGTTCGAGGCGTGCGACCTCCACCTCCGTCGTCTCCCGGGCTTCGAACTCCGCCACCAACTTGACCCGCCAGACCAGCTTTGGCACCAGCTCACCCCCGTTCCGGAAGCCCAAGAGCTACCGCAGCCGGAACAAACCCCACAAGATTGCATGCTCCCTTCCTGGGAGCCCATTCGCGACTCACAGCAAGGTCTATGAATAACCGACAACCGCGACATTGAGCCGCCGGCTTGGCGCCGTCGTTCCAACGGAAACGAGCTTCCGGACACATCGAAACCGGTAGTTGAACGCATCGTCAAACGTGATCGGCGTGACGGCCGTCACGTGCCAGTTCCGGTAATTGCTGCCAGCGGTCAAGCTGTGCACCTCGACAACCCCCGTACCGGTGTCGCCGGTGCTGACTCGGAACAGGTCATTGTTCTCGGCAAGCAGGAAATGCCACTTCGGGTGAGGCCCCATCGGCATGGGGGTGGGTGCCGTCACATACCAATCCCGGTAATTGCTGCCGGCGGTCAAGCTGAAAACCTCGACGCTCCCGGTCCCCGTCGCCATGGTTTTGATACAGAACAGGTCGCGGTTATAGGCCAGCACGAACTATTTGTACGCGTCGGCCTGGGGAATCGGCGTCCCTGCTTGAACGTGGTAACTGGTATAGTCGCTTGCCGCGGTCAGGCTGTGAACTTCCACATTCCCTGTACCAGTGTTCGCCGTCTTGATCAGGAAGATGTCTTTGGTGTCAGTCATGTTGGGCATCAGGGCAAGCTGATAATTATCGACCGTGTCGCCCACTGGCAGGGTTATGATGCTCTTCAAAGGCGGGTAAATCGCCTGAACGTTGGTGATGTCATCCCTGGACAATGTCTCAGACACAAGTGCGACGTCCGGCGACATGATGGCACCGAGGACCGTGGAATGCCCCAGGCCCAAAGCGTGCCCGATCTCGTGCGTCATAATCTTGACAAGTAAATTCCTATTCCAGTTCGTGCCGAGAAAATCGATACTGTCCTTTACGGCGATTGCGACCCGGGCGTTATCTCCAGACCCTTCGGCAAACGTCACGGCGGCGGTTTCCGCAGAGTGCTTGCTAAAAATGTCGTATCGGGGATCGCTGGTTTTAAGAAAGCGGATAACGATGTCGGACTTGCACTGACCGTTCTCCGCGTCTTTGCGATAGATCGATCGGTATCGGAGCCGATGTCCATGAAGAAAAACACTGGGCCACCACTGCATCAATGGTGTCGCGCGTCAACGCCGTACTGTAATTTTCAAAGCAGTAAGAAAAGCGACCGGTACCTGAGTTAAATCGCTGCTCGATAACCCCAACCATCCCCACCTCCCATGTTGTGTCAGATCCCAGTATTTTGGATAGATGCTGCTAAATCAGAGAAATCTGGATGCCCAAAAGCTCTCCTCGGGTCCGACTTGACGCTAGCCTAGAACTAGGGGGGAGATAAACATACGGGCATTGTCCGCCCGCAGTGGTTCTGTTGCAAAGTTTAGCGTTGGTCTGGGTGCCATCTGCGAAAGGACGAGATGACGCCTCAGGCGGCCACCTGTAACAGTCCGGCGATGAGCTGTGATCCTGCCGTAACCTGGACAGCTTGTCGACGTTTGGTCATCCCACGCGCGTCTACCCGATCAGGTCGGCGCCGCAAAGCTGCAACAGAACCAGATTTCGTGCCTTGAACTCGGGTGGTGTGGAACGTCAATCGATTCAATCACGGATCATCTCCCAATAAGTCATCCAGTGTCACCGGGCACACCACGGGCACTGGGAGCGGCGGCTGCCCATCCATCGTTTCCGGCAGGGCGTGCAGCGCCTTGGTGTAGAGATCCGCTACGTCGATCTTCTGTCGCATGGACGACGCAAATGCGTCCGCGGCGTTGATGCGCGCCACTCGAGCCTCGGAGCGCCAATGCGCGACCTCGCGTGAAAGCGGCCAGGCTTCCGCCTTGAGGTCGTTCAGCAGCGCCTGAAGCAGCTGCGAGCGGCAGGCCCGCAGGGTATTCCGTCCCACGTCCGCCACCTCCTCGATGATATTGGACCAATCCAGATCCGTGTCGTTGATCCGCTCGCCGGCGGCGTGTCGACGCAGCAGCTCGGCCTGGCGCTCCGACCATTCGAGGATGTCCCTGTCGTATAAGTCGCTCATGCCGCCCTCTGCCCGCCCCGGCGCCTTGGCAGCGGCCGGTCCTCAAGGTCTCGAGCCGCAACCCGAACGCCGTGCTTGGCAAGCGCCTCGGCGATGACGCGTCGCTGCGTCGTGCCTTCGTTGAGGGCGTGAGCTGCCAGCGCTTCCAAGGTCGCTTCCGTCATCCTGACCGAAAGCATCGCTGCCTTGTCGCCGCCTTCAACACTGGCAATCGCGGGAGGCTGCGGAGGTGCTGCGGATCCGGCGACGGGCAGCATTTCACCCGGGGTGATGGGTGGAGCATTCCGAATACTTTTCAATCCTTTCAAAGCACTGCCCCTTTCGCCTTGACGTATTTCGTATTTACGCTTGACGTATTGCTGGGCCCAGCTGGCAGCCACCCGAGCGTTCGTAATTCTGTCATTAGAGCGGCGACCTCGGCTCCCGCTTTGCCGATCGGCATCCGGCCGGAAAACCCCATCTCGCCATAGGCGACAAGGTCGGACAGGCAGGCATCAAGCTTCGGTAAGAAGGCCGCTTCGGTTGCCGCATGCTTTGAAAGAGCGGTGGAGAGCCGGACCCGGTTCAACACCACGCGTGATGGAATATCGCGCCAGGCTGCAGAGGCTACCCCTGCCATCAGCTCCACTGTACGCTGCCTCCGTCACGTCGCCTTCCCCCGGCACCATCGGGATCAGAACGCCATCGGCCGCCGTCATAGCCACTGTGGCCGCCTGTTGCCGAAGCCAGCGGTGTCGACTACCACCACCTCGGCCTCCTGGGCGACACGGTGAATGAGAATGGGTAAGACGGGCATCCTCCGCCTCGTGGTGGCAGGTGAGGCCGGCCCCTCGTAGAGCCCGCTTGCCCAGCGCGACAGACCGCCGATCGGATTTGCATCCGAAGCGGCAACGGTGACGCCCTCGGCTGCCAGGCTGCCGACGATGAGCTGGGTCAGTGTGGTTTTGCCCGGACCGCCCTTGGAGCTGGCTAGGGTGATGATTGTCATGGAGGGTCTTTCAGTCCCGGAAAACGTATAGCGTAAATACGTATTGCGTCCAGCGTATTTCCGAAAGGGGTATTAGGTGGTTGCGCGCAGGCCCGCCTGGGTCGGCTATCGACGAGCATCGGCATCACGCAGCCGTCCCGGACTATCTGATGCAATGCCCCGGCGGAGCGTGACCTCGGTTTCACACGATCTCTCAGACGGTCGGGACGATCGCTGAGTGGTGCGAAGCGGTACCGTGGCTAAGCGTCTCCGCCGGCAACGCCGAGTCAAGCCACACCGACCGGCAGGTCGCCGAAGAGCAAGTCCACGGACCGTCTCTCGGTCATCCTCGAAACGATCGTCCTCCGAGGGTCTGATTGACTTGTACTACGCCGCACGCCTAGTGTTTCCCCAACAAAAGCGGCTCGTTTTCCGGGCCCGGGGGGGAAGCATGACGACCTTAGTGCGGCGTCTGGGCTTAGCGATCTTTATGGTTTTGCTGGTTGTGGTTAGCCGGCCCGCGTCGGCTCAAGACACCATCAAGCTCGGCTATATCGAGGCTCTCTCCGGCCCGTTCTCCTCGGCTGGGGACGAGGCCTTGAAGATCTTCGGCTACATCCTGGAGAAAATTAACGCCCAGGGCGGCGCACTCGGCAAAAAATTCGAACTGGTCCCATTCGATGATAAGCTGCAGCCGGCCGAGGCCCTGATCGCGCTGAAAACGATTACCGATCAGAACATGCCCTTCGTCCTGCAGTGCACCGGATCAAATGTCGGCGCGGCGCTGGTCGATGGCGTTTCAAAGCACAATGCCCGCAATCCAGACAATCGTGTCCTGTATCTGAACTGCGGTGCGCTGGCGACCGAGCTGACCAACGAGAAATGCGACTTCTGGCAGTTTCGGTTCATCGGGAATGTCGAGATGCGCGCCGTCGCGCGGGTCAAGGCTCTGCCGAAGGACGTGACGAAGGTCTATCTGCTCAATCCCGACTATCTCTTCGGGCAGTCGGTGCAGCACGACACTCGTAAATGGCTGGAGAAGCTGCGGCCGGATATCCAGATCGTCGGCGACGAGTTGATGCCGTTCGGCAAGGTCCAGGACTTTTCGTCATACGTGGCCAAGATCAAGGCCTCCGGCGCGCAATCCGTCATCACCGGCAACTACAACCGCGATCTGAACCTACTGATCCGGGCTGCGGTCGATGCAGGGCTGGACGTGCGCTTCGACACCTATCTGGCGCAGGTGCTCGGCGGCGCGACGGCGGTTGGTTCGGCAGGCGAAAACCGGCTGTCCACAGTGGAGGAATTCAATTCGAACGTACCGGTTGAACTGAACAAGCCGGATGCGGAGGCCTTCGTCACCGGCTGGCGTGCCAACCACGATACGGATTTCGGATTCCTCCCCTGGCTGACAATGTTCAACATGCTAGCGACGGCGATCAACCAGGTGGGATCCACCGACGCGCTGAAGGTCGCGCAGGCGCTCGAGGGCATGAAGGCCAAAGACCTGGTAGGCTTCCCGGTGGAGATGCGGGCAGAGGATCATCAGTTGCTGATGCCCTACTACGCCGTCACCTTCACCAAGAACGTAAAGTATGATTCGGAAAAGACCGGTCTTGGTTGGAAGACCGACTTCATCGCCTCCACCGAGGAACTGACCCTGCCAACCACCTGCAAGATGAAACGGCCTACATCGTAGGAGTAGATACTCGGTAACCAAGGCCGGCAGCCTTCAACGGCGGCCTTGGTTGAAGTCGAGCTGCCAGATGTTGAACAGGCACGGCGCGGCAAAACGCGAGGTGCAGAGCTGCGGGTGCGGTCTGGCAGGGCCCGAACGGCTAACAGGTTCGTCGGGTTCTGGCTCCTGAGGACGCAAAGCCCAGTGGCTGCCTTCTGACCGAGGAAACCGATAAAAACACAATCTGCCCGTTCGGTCCCTAAGCTAAGGTAAGGGCACCCAACCTAACGCCCACTCTCCATCGCTCAAGGATCCGAAAATCATGCGACCCTCTGGCCGCGCCCAAGATGCCCTCCGCCGAGTCTCGATCACCACAGGCTTCTCCCGCCACGCCGAAGGTTCCGCCCTGATCCGCATGGGCAACACCGAAGTTCTGTGCGCCGCCAGCGTCGAAAGCCGCGTCCCACCGTTCCTGCGCAACACCGGCCTCGGATGGGTCACCGCGGAATACGGCATGCTTCCCCGGGCGACCCACACGAGAGGCGACCGAGAAGCGGCTCGGGGAAAGCAATCCGGCCGGACCCAAGAAATCCAGCGTCTGATCGGCCGCTCTCTGCGCGCCGTGGTCGACCGTTCGGCGATGGGCGAGATGTCGATCACGCTCGACTGCGACGTCCTGAACGCCGATGGCGGGACACGCTGCGCCGCGATCACCGGCGCCTGGGTTGCGCTGTCGCTGGCGTTCCGACACCTGATCAAGATGAATGTGCTGAAAACCATGCCGATGACCGGCCAGGTTGCCGCGGTTTCTTGCGGCATTGTCGCCGGCTCGCCGGTGCTCGACCTCGACTATGACGAAGATTCTAGCGCCGATGCCGATGCCAATTTCGTGTTGACCGATGGCGGCGAAATCGTCGAAATCCAGGCCACCGCCGAGAAGACCGCCTTCAAGGAGGCCGATTTCCTCGAGCTCCTGGCGCTCGCCCGAAAAGGCACCGACGCCCTGTTCATTATGCAACGGGAGGCGCTTGATAACTAATGGTTCGCAAGGTGGCGCGCGGCCAGAAACTCCTTCTCGCCAGCCACAACACCGGCAAGCTGCGCGAGATCGAGGCGCTACTGCTTCCGCTCCGCATCGAGATCATCTCCGCTGCCGCGCTCGGTTTGCCCGAACCCTTGGAAGACGCTCCCGATTTCACCGGCAATGCCCGGATCAAGGCCCTGGCTGCAGCAACCGCTAGCGGGCTGCCCGCACTGTCCGACGATTCCGGATTTTGCGTCGCCGCGCTGCACGGTGCACCCGGCGTCTACTCGGCGCGCTGGGCAGGGCCATCGAAGGATTTCGCCGCCGCGATGGCGACCGTGCATCAACGTATCGACGACAATCTCGACCGCCGCGCCTGGTTCATCGCCGCTCTGTGCATCGCCTGGCCCGACCTCCACACTCAGACGTTTGTCGGCCGCATCGATGGTGCGATCACCTGGCCACCCCGAGGCGACCGGGGCTTCGGCTATGATCCGATGTTCGTCCCGGCCGGCTGCCAACAAACCTTCGGCGAGATGAATCCGGACGACAAGCACGCCATTAGCCATCGCGCCAGAGCGTTTGCGCAAATGCTGGCATCCTGCTTCGCCTGATGTAGAATCAAAAAGTTATCCTGCGAGAGGGGTGGAAATGCGATTTCGTCATCTGGCCATAGCCGTCGCGCTCATGCTGCCAGCCGCTTTCGCGGAGGCTGAACTGCCCGATACCGTCAAAATCGGTATCCTCAATGACATGAACGGCCCATTCGCGGATCAGTCCGGCAAGGGATCCGTCGTCACCGCGCACATGGCGGCCGAGGATTTTGCGGAAGAAAGGGCCGGCTTCAAGGTCGAAATCCTGTCCGCCGACCACCTCAACAAACCCGACGTCGGCGCCCAGATCGTTCGCGCGTGGGTCGACCGGGACGACGTCAGCGCGGTGGCCGACTCGGTGAACTCCGGTGTCGGACTGGCGGTGAACACGGTAATGGCGGAGAAGCATCGCACCTTTATCGCCACCAATGTCGGGACTTCCGACCTCACCGGCAAGTTCTGCCAGCCGACTACAGTTCAGTGGACGATGGACACTTACGCGTTGGGCACCACGATGGCCCGAGCGATGGCCGCGCGCCATGACGACACTTGGTACTTTATCAGCTTCGACTACGCGCTCGGAGCGGCTTTGGAACGGGATTCCAGCGCCGTGCTCATCAGCCTTGGCGGCAAGGTGCTTGGTTCCGTCAAACACCCAATCGGAACAACCGACTTTTCCTCCTACTTGCTCCAGGCCCAATCGTCCGGTGCCAAGGTCATTGCGCTGGCCGACACCGGAACCGACCTCGTCAATGCGGTGAAGCAGGCGGCCGAATTCGGCCTGATGCAGAAGCAGAGCCTCGCCGGCTTGTTCACCCAGATTGTCGACGTCGATTCAATTGGCCTTCAGGCCGCCCAGGGTTTGACTTTGACCGAGCCGTTCTACTGGGACATGAACGACGATACCCGCGCCTTCGCTCGTCGTTTCGCTCAACGCTTCAATGGCCGCATGCCGACCGCCAATCAGGCCGGAGTATATTCATCCGTGCTGGCCTATCTGAATGCAGTGAAGTCAGCGAACTCGATCGTTGGTGAGGACGTGGTTTTGCAGATGCGCAAGCAACCGATCGAGGACAAACTATTCGGTACCGTCACGGTGCGTCAGGACGGCCGAGCCGTGCACGATATGTACACCTTCAAAGTCAAGACACCGGCAGAGTCCAAAGCAAGGTGGGACGACTATACAGTCCTGGCACGGATTCCGGGCGATCAGGCATTCCGGCCATTGAACCAGGGCGGCTGCAAGCTGGTTACAAACTAGACCGGATGTTCATCACAATCACAGACCAGGAATTGACCATGCTCGAGACCACTACCGAGGAAACCTGGCCCGCCGCGCTTTACGACTTGCTGCGTGCCAACGATGTTACGCAGTTCTGCTACGTTCCCGATGCCGGGCATAAGGTGCTCATCGATCGGTCGCTCGCCGATCCGGACGTGTATTCAGTGCCGCTGACCACCGAAGAAGAGGGCGTCGCCATGGTCGCTGGCGCCGATCTCGGTGGCCAGCGGGCGGTACTGTTGATGCAATCCTCCGGGGTGGGCAACTGCATCAACATGCTGTCGCTCACGCAGGGCGGCCGCTTCCCGTTTCTGACGCTGGTCTCGATGCGGGGCGAGTTTGGGGAGGGTAATCCCTGGCAGTTCGCCATGGGCCAGGCCGTGGAACCGGTGCTGAAGGCCATGGGCGTGATCGTGCTGAGGGCAGAACAGCCGAGCGACGTCATTCCGTGTGTGAGCGCCGCCATCACCATGGCATTCCAATCCGGGCACCAGGTCGCCGTTTTGCTAACCCAGCGCCTAATCGGCGCCAAGAGGTTCTAGAAATCAGCCATGGCCAAGTTGAACAAGCTCCAGATAGCGACTTTGCCCGATGCGGTGCTGGATCGGCGTCGAGCGGTGCCGGCATTGATAGAAAATCCGGGCGACTTCCTGATGGTCGCCGGCCTCGCCGGCACGGCCTGGGAACTGTCCGCGCTTACCCACGAAGCACCCAGCCTGTTCGGCCTCGGCGGTGCGATGGGCGCGGCGCCGATGATGGGACTAGGACTGGCGCTGGCCCAGCCCAAGCGGCGCGTGCTGGTGGCGACTGGTGACGGCGAACTGCTGATGAATGTCGGTGCTTTGGCAACGATCGCGTTGCAGAACCCACCCAACCTGACCATCATCTGCGTCGACAACGGCCACTACGGCGAAACCGGCAACCAGGAAAGCCATACCGGCTTCGGCGTCCGCCTGGACGTCATCGCCGCTGGCTGCGGTTTTCCCGTTGTGCACGTGATCAACACCGAGGCCGATATGGCCGAAGGTCGCCGACTGGTCCGCGAGGGCGGCGGCTTGACCTTCATCCTCCTGCGGGTCACCGAAGGCCCGGCGACACACGACGGGAAAAAGAATCTCGTTCCTCATGTCGAACGGGATCGCTTCCGGGCCGCTCTGCTTGGGTGACGCTCTCACTCTGTTGCGGCTCCAGCTAGAATGGGGTGCCGACGAGGCAATCGAACTCGACCCCATCGACCGCTTGCAGCCACCTCAACGCCAACCTGCCCAGCGCCCCGTTGCTATGCCCGAGCCGCCAAAGGGCACCCCCGGCGAGCGGGCTCTGGCCAGCGCGGCGCAGGCCTCGACACTCGAGGAACTGCGTGCGGCCCTCGCCAACTTCGACGGATGCGCGCTGCGCGACACCGCCAGCAATCTTGTGTTTGCCGAGGGCGAACCCGGCCAGCACGACGCTGATCATCGGCGAACCGCCTGGCCGCGAAGAAGATCGCAGCGGCCATCCTTTCGCCGGACCGGAAGGACAATTGCTGGACCAGATGCTCACGAGCGTTGGCCTGAAGCGGGCGGACCTGATGCTGACACCGCTGTTGCCGTGGCGACCGCCAGGGGGGCGCCCGCCGTCCCCAGGCGAGATCGCCATCTGTCAACCCTTCTTGCATCGGCTGATCGTGCTCTTGAAACCCCATCGGATCGTGCTGTTCGGCGGAACCGCGGCCCGAGCGGTGTTGCCGCAACCGCATAGCCGCCGGAGGGGCCCGCGAGCGTGGGTCGAGGTCAGCATACCAGGCATGCACAGCCCGCTACCGGCCTTGGGCCTTCCCGGCCTTGGGGAAATGCTGAAAAACCCGCCTCTGCGGCGGGATGCGTGGGCCGGTGTTCGGCTGCTGCGTCGGGCGCTTGACGACACCCAAACGCAAACGTGACATCAAGTTAATCCGTGGGTAATTCCCTGAATCTTGTACTCCGTCTCCCTTATCGATTTTTTTCTCTTATCGGGCGGTTGCGTCTCACCGCTAGAGCGCATAGCGAGACGGCATGAGAGGGGTCGATTACACGCTCTCTTGCCTTCCCAAAGCTCGGGCATTTATTGCCGGGGCCGCGATCCTTGCCGGCGCGTTTACGTCCGCAGCACATGGGCAAACGCCTGCATCCGGGAATGGCAAAGGGACACGGGCCGCAGATGAGGCTGCTTACGCCGCTCCGCGCGTGCCGCAGCGCGCAGCGCCCGAGGTGGCATTTCCGCAACCGCTGACGCCCGGCGATATCGCTTTGATGCGGCGAATTTTTGCGTTTCAGGCGGCCGGGAACATTCCAGAGGCAGTTCGATCGGTCTCGGAACTAGAAAATCCGCTCTTGCTCGGAACCGTGCTCGCCGACCGCTATCTCGGCCGCTTTCATCGCTCGACCGCGGATGAGTTATCTGACTGGCTGTCTCGATATAGTGATCTACCGGACGCGACGTCGCTCCATGCTTTGCTGTTGGCCAAGCTGCCGAACCGGGCCAACGCGCCACAGGCTCCGGACGCCGCGGCTCCCGGCCGCTACAGCGAACCTGATCCTGTACCGGAAGATATCGACCCGTCAGATAACCATATCGTCCGCGATCCGGTGCTTGACCGGACTGTTCTTGACCGTGCACAGCGCGGGAACTGGGCCTCGGCTCTAAGGTTGATCGCTTCCGCCCGAAGTATCCCCCTTGCCTATGCCGCACAACTCCGTGCGGAGGTTGCGCAAATATTATTTATCCAGAATGAAGATATCGACGCGGGGCTCATTGCGGACCTGGCAGTAAACAGTGCCCCCGCCGCGGAGCAACCCGCTCTCGGGTTCTATATTGGGGGCCTCGCGGCGTGGCGGCTGCACCGGTTCGAACTGGCACGTACCAGGTTTGAAGGCGGAGCAACAGCGTCAAAGACATCCGCACGGTTGCACGCGGCATCGGCATTCTGGGCGTCTCGCGCCAGCCGAAGGTTGAATGATCTGGTGGGAACGCTGAAATGGCTGGAGGTGGCCGCCGAGGAGCGCTTGACCCTGCACGGCCTGCTGGCGCGCCGGATATTGCGAATGGACCCCGGCAGTCTGCTTAGTGGGGGATTGCTCAGTCAGGCTGACGTGGATGCCGTCGCCGCCACCCCGCACGGGTGGCGAGCGTTCGCGCTGTTGCAAATCGGCCAGCCTGCTCGGGCCGAATTGGAAATGCGCGCTCTCTGGTCGAAGGCATGGCAAGACCCGGTGTTTGGACAGTCGCTGATGATGGTGGCCGCATCCGCGGGGTTCACCGATTGTGCCACCCAAATGGCCGATCTGCAGCAGTCTCGGGACGGAAACCGGCGGGTCGGATTGGGCTTCCCGATGCCACGGTTGCGGCCGGCAGGAGGTTTCAGTATCGATCCTGCTCTGGTGTATGCTGTAACCCGCCTGGAGTCCAATTTTGATACCGAAGCAGTTTCTCCCGCCGGCGCCCGCGGGTTGATGCAGATCATGCCGGCCACAGCACAATATCTTACCGGCGATCTGCTTTACGCACCGGAACGGTTGCACGAAGCATCTTCGAATCTGGCGATCGGCCAGCGTTACCTCGCTTATTTGTCGCGCCAGGATGGCATCGACAAGAATTTGATAAAGATGCTTGCCAGTTACAATTCTGGCCCCGGAAATTTTTTGCGCTGGGGACCCGAAATTCGCGACAACAGCGATCCCCTGCTGTTCATCGAAGCCATTCCGGTGACGGAAACACGGACCTTCGTGGCCCATGCGCTAGTCTATTCCTGGATCTATGCTGCCCGCATGCACCTACCAGCCCCAAGCCTTGACGACTTGGCGGCAGGCGAATTCCCCCGCTTCACGCCGCTGGAGCAGGAGCGCAGAATGAAAGTGTTGCAGCCGGCGCTCCACTGATACCCGGCGCGCCTATCCGCCGGAGACACGACGCATGGCCAGCCTAGATTCGACCCGCCCCTTCATCCCGGTCAACATCGCCGTGCTGACGGTGTCGGACACCCGCACCGCCGCCAATGACACGTCAGGCGATGCGCTCGCCGACCGCATTCTGCAGGCCGGCCACAAACTCGCCGCCCGGGCGATTGAGAAGGACGACACCGCGGCGATCGAGACCCTGCTACGCCGATGGATCGCCGACCCGAACATCGACGTGGTCATCACAACAGGGGGCACCGGCATCACCGGGCGTGACGTGACGCCAGAAGCCTTCGATCACGTGATGGAAAAGCGCATCGAGGGCTTCGGCGAATTGTTCCGCATGCTGAGCTATCAAAAGATCGGTACATCCACGATGCAATCGCGCGCGATCGGCGGCGTCGCCCGCGGAACCTATCTGTTTGCACTACCCGGCAGCACCGGCGCGGTAAAGGATGGCTGGGACGATATCCTGCTTTTCCAGTTGGACAGTCGCCACCGGCCCTGCAATCTTGTGGAGCTGATGCCACGCCTGCAGGAGCATCTCTCAGGCTCCGCCGCATAGCGGCCTACAGGCTGTCGAGTGCCAGCCTCCGCCGATCGACCTCGGTAGAGGAGGCGGTAACGCTGCAAACCCCTCGGACGTGCCGCATTCGCTATACTGAGTCACGCTGAAAGCTGTAAAACACGCAGCGATGCCGACAAGCCGGTCCCGTCTGTTTGGGCTGCTCGCGGTGCTGCTGGCACTGATGGCGCAGCTTGGCTCGGGTGCTACGGTCCCGCGGGTCGACCCGGTCGCGGCTGCGGCTGTGCTGTGTCATACCGACGACAACGGCAACGCGCCGGCGCGCGGGCCGAACCATCCCTCGGACTGCCCAATTTGCCCGCTTTGCGCCCCGCTGTACGCTCAGGCGCTCGCCCTGACGTCCGACGCAGCGCTGCTAACGCCGCCGATCCAGGCGATCCTGCGTCCGGAACTGCCGCCGCCCTCCACCGCGCCGCCGGGGCTGCATCGTTCACCCAGCCAGCCAAGGGCCCCGCCGACCCTCTCCTGAGCCTGCCGACCGTTGTCTGCCTCAGGAGTATCACC
This sequence comes from uncultured Pseudomonadota bacterium, assembly GCA_963832865.1. Lineage (GTDB taxonomy): Bacteria > Pseudomonadota > Alphaproteobacteria > Acetobacterales > Acetobacteraceae > Rhodopila. The sequence continues at coordinate 6,060 of CAWHWH010000031.1, read as the reverse complement.
ATGAATTCGCGATACCTGCTTTCCACGCTTGCCGTCGGCACGATGGCGTTGACCAACCACGTCTACGCCCACGGCTTCGCCGGCGACCACCTGTTTATCAGCACGTTGCTGATCGACGACCCCAACGTCGCCGACGAGGCGAGCCTTCCCACCTTCAGCTTCCTGCCTCAAACAACCGATGGCTGTCCCACGCCTGTCCAGTACGGCCTGGGCCTTGAGTGGGACAAACGCATTACGGAAAACTTCGGCTTCGCGATCAACGACGGCTACAACTGGCTGACCCAGCCCGGCGCGAAGACCGCGAACGGCTGGCAGAACCTCGTCGTGACGTTGAAATACAAGCCCTATGTCAACGCCGAGCATGAGTTCATCATCTCAGTCGGCGTCCAGCGTGTCATCGCCCGTACCGGCGCCAACGGCTCGAACGGCGCGGTGCTGGGCAATGACGACAGTAGCTCCACCATCCCGACACTCTATTTCGGCAAGGGGTTCGGCGACATCCCGGTCGGCTGGCCGCGCCCGTTCTTTCTGACAGGCGAGTTAGGCTACCAGATCGCCGACAAGAACTTGAAGGTCGATCCGGTTAGCAACGCGCCGGTGAACAACGGCATCTCCAACGCCTGGACCGGCGGTTTGTCGCTGCAATATAGCATCCGCTACCTCTCCTCGCAGGTAAAGGATTACGGACTGCCCACCTTCGTCAACAGGCTGACGCCGGTGGTGGAACTGGCTTGGTCCTCCCCCGCCAGCAAGCCGACGCAACTCACCACGCAATATTTGTGGGGTATTGGTGTCAACTATACCGCCACCGACTACGCGGTCGGGGTGGAAATGCTGGTCCCTGGCAACCGGGAAAGCGGCTCTCATGTGGGGGTGATTCCCCAGTTCCATCTCTACTTCGACGACATGTTCCCGCACAGCCTGGGCAAACCGATCCTCGAGTGGTTCTGACACCCATGAAAGAGATCCTCATCGCAGCCGCCGCTGCCTGCCTGATCGGTCAGGCGGCGTTCGCCCACGCGTTTCTGGACCGCGCTTCCCCGGCGGTAGGGTCGGAGGTGTCCGGTTCCCCGCCGGCGCTGAATCTGACCTACACCGAACCGGTGGAGCCACTGTTCAGCACCGTCCAGGTCACCGACGCAACCGGAGCCCGCGTCGACGAGGGGAAACCCACGACGCAGGACGACGGACGCATCCTGGTCGTGAAGCTGAAGACTTTGCCGCCAGGGATTTACAGCGTGACGTGGCATGTCACTTCGGTCGACACCCACAAGACCGAGGGACATTTCACCTTCACCGTGAAGCCCTGATGATCAGCGCCGCCACGACGATGGCGCTGGTTCGAGGCCTGCACCTCGCGGCTATTCTGTCGCTGCTGGGAACCGCCGGCTTCCTCGCCTGGATACTGCCCGCGGGCGGGATCACCCCAGACCCGCTCCACCGCCGCCTGGTCCGGCTTTGGTGGATCAGCGGCTCGGTCGCCCTACTGGCCGGCCTGGCATGGTTCACGCTGCAATCCGCCGCCATCGCCGGCGCCGACAATGTGTCCGATCTGCTGGCTGCCCTGCCGGTGGTCGCCGAGCACACCCGCTACGGCACCACATTGGTGCTGCGGTTGGCGCTGCTACTGGTCGCCACCCTCGCGGGCGTATCGCAAAGCGTCATAGCCCGGCGCAGTCCGAGTCACGCGATCCAGAACGCCGGGACGCGGCGACGAGCGGCAGTCTACCTCACGGTCCTCCTCACCGCCGTTGCCCTAGGCCTTCAGGGCGTCATCGGCCATGCCGGCGCCACCGCCGGGGTGATCGGCGAGGGCCTCGTCCTCTCCGAGTTCCTTCATCTCTCCGCTGCCGGCCTCTGGCTCGGTGCCCTGCTGCCGCTCTGGATCAGCCTACGCACGCTGCCCCCGCCAGCCGCGGCCCCGGTTTGCGAGCGGTTCTCACCGGTCGGGCTTGCCTGTGTACTGGTCCTTGCCGGTACCGGGTTCGCTCAGGCGCTGGAGCTGATCGGCAGTCTGCCCGCTTTGTTTGGCACCGCCTACGGGCACATCGCTTTGCTGAAAATCGCGCTGTTCCTGGTGACGCTGGCGCTGGCGGCGCTCAACCGTCTGTGGCTGACCGACCGGCTGGCCGCGGGCGCCCCCGGTGCACGCCGACAATTGCTGGTGTCCGTCTCCGTCGAGACTGTCATCGGCCTGGGAATCGTCACGGCTGCCGCATTCCTCGCCTCCACGGTCCCGGGTGCCCACCAGACGCCAGTCTGGCCGTTCTCCTGGCAGCTCAGCCTGGTTACGGTGCGGGAAGACTCGGAGTTTCGCCAGGAGGTGTTCATCAGCGTGATTGCGATCGGACTGGCGGTCCTGCTGATGGTGGCCACCCTGCTGTTGCGGCGGTTCCGCCTGCCAGCCCTGGTCGTCATGTTGGCCATCATCGCGTGGCGAGGGCCGTCGCTTTCGCTGCTGACCGCGGAGGCTTACCCGACCAGCTTCCAGACCTCGCCGACCGGCTTCTCCGCCGCCTCGATCGCGCATGGCCAGGCACTGTTCATGCAAAACTGTGTCAGCTGCCACGGCCCGGAAGGGGAAGGCAACGGCCCCGCCGCCGCAGGCCTGCACATAAAACCCTCCGACTTGACGCAACCGCATGTCTTTGACCACACCGACGGTGAGATGTTCTGGTGGCTGACCCATGGCATCGACGACCCCGAGGGTGGCTTGGCGATGCCCGGCTTTGCTAACGCCTTGTCGGCAGAGGATCGCTGGGCCTTGATTGACTACGTGCGCGCCCATAATGCCGGGGTGGCGATGCAGCAGGATTCCGCGCTGGACCAGCCGGTGCGAGCACCGGCCCTGCCGATCGAGTGCGATGGCGTGGCCGCATCGACTATGGCCGACCTCCATGGGCACGCTGTATTCGTGGTTCTAGGCGACGCGGCCGCAGACCGGATGGCGGTCCCGTCGCGGGACGCAATCACGTTGAAGTTATCGGGGGGCGACCCATCAGCGGGCAACGTCAAGCCGGCACCCGGGTCATGCATCGCGACCAGCCCGGCAGGATGGAACGCATATGCCATCCTCGCCGATCTGCCGCTGGACGAGACGGCCGGCTCCGAGTTTCTGGTCGACCCCAATGGCTGGCTGCGGGCGGTGCAGCGGCCGGGCGCCACCAGTGGCTGGCATTCGCGCGACGACCTACTAGCCGCGATACGCGGCATCTGCACCCACCCGATCGATCGGCCCAGCGGAGGCTCCCATGAACACCACCACTAAGCCGAACCGCATCCTGTATGTGACGTTGGGCGTGTTACTTGCGGTACTGTTAATCGGCGCCGGCGGGTTCCTGTGGCTGAGCAGTGGTGGCCGCAACAATCCGCTCGGCATCGGCGGCCCGTTCACGCTGCGGGACGGAAATGGTCAGGCTGTTACCGACAAGGATTTTCGCGGCAAGTATATGCTGGTGTATTTCGGGTACACTTTTTGTCCTGACGTCTGTCCGACAACCTTGAATGCAGTCGCCGATGCGATGGATAAACTGGGCCCCGCGGCATCCAGTATTCAGCCGCTCTTCATCACGGTCGATCCAAAGCGGGATACGCCGGCGGTGGTCAAGCAATACGCCGCGGCGTTCGGCCCCAAGATCGAGGGATTGACCGGGACGCCCGAGGAAATTGCCGAAGTGGCAAAGGAATATCGCGTTTATTACGCCGAGCATCGTACCGGTACCGGGCCAAATGACTACTCGATGGACCACAGCTCCGTGCTTTACCTCATGGGCCCGAATGGCGATTTTGTCGCGCCCGTGCGGGCGGATCAATCAGGCGAGGAGATCGCCGCCAATCTGAAGAAGTTGATGGGTCAACCTCTCTCGTGACGGTGCTCAGCCATCTGGCACCTGCGGCAAGTCGAGTTGCTGGTGGCTAAGCGCGCGTTGTGACGGAGAAGCGACATGCCTGACGTGACTGTGCTGGATCATCCGTTGTTGCGTCACAAGCTGACGCTGCTGCGGGACAAGAACACCACAACAGCGAAGTTTCGTCAGGTGGCGCGGGAGATCAGCCTGCTGATGGCGTATGAGGTCACCCGCGACCTGCCGCTGGAGACGATTGACATCGAAACGCCGCTTGAGCCGATGAGCACGGAGCAACTGGCGGGGAAGAAGCTGTGCATCGTCTCCATTCTGCGCGCGGGCAATGGGATTCTGGAAGGAATGCTCGATCTCGTTCCGTCCGCTCGTGTGGGCCATATCGGGCTCTACCGCGATCACACCACTCTGCGGCCGGTGGAGTATTACTTGAAGTTACCGAGCGACGTGGCGGAGCGGTTGGTTATTTTGGTGGATCCGATGCTCGCGACAGGGCATTCGGCGGCGGCAGCGGTGACGCGGTTGAAACAGGCCGGAGTGACGGCGATGAAGTTCGTTTGCCTGCTGGCGGCGCCGGAAGGGATTGACACCTTTACCCAGGCGCATCCGGATGTGCCTGTCTTCACGGGGGCAATTGACCGAGAGCTGGACGACAGCGGGTATATCAGGCCGGGCCTGGGGGACGCTGGGGATCGGTTCTACGGAACGCGATAGTGCGAACCCAGCAATCGACTATTGTTTCTATATCATACTGATAATCGATTATCCAGCGAACTTTGCGCAAAGTCGTCTCTTATCCGATTCGAATGCGGATTTACCGTAGGTTTTGCTTGCTGATCACAAGTTCGTGTGGCTATCCTCACCTCGCCGTGATCGCTTGAAATCTGTGAGGTCGAAATGCGTGTCACCCAACTACCGTCCAAAGCCCCGAAGGGCCTCTCGTTCAGCGTTGCCGAATTGATGCTGATTGCCAGCTGGTCAGAAGCAAACGGGTTTCGGATGGTTGTCCGCCTGGATCACGGCTCGGATGCGGAAGATTACGAAGAAGTGCTGGCTTTGCACCTTGCCGATAGCCCGCTCTGCCATTGGATCATGTGGCGTGATGCGGAGACTGTTTTCATCCAGCCTTTGATAGGACGGGTACAACCATACGTATCCGTGGCTGAAGCCTTCGAGGCCTTGGCTGCGAAGCAACACGTGGTCCTGACGGACATTAGACCGGGACGCTGGCCAGCTTCAGCGACGCCCTGAAAACTCAGCTTCAACGATGAATGCCAGCCGCCTGGTGCTTACCTTTGACGGGAGTCAAATCAATGACGAATGACATCATCACTGTTCGCATGCCCCAAAAACACGCAGCGTTCCTGCAGGCCAACCTGGCCCTACTGGCAAATACCACGCGACAGGCCATGACCCGGCCCGGTCTCGCGGCGGAGCGCCGCACGGCACTGGGAAGCAGGGCGTCGTTGCTTGAAACGATAGAGGACGCGGTCCGCGGTGCGCTGGTCGAGCTGCCCCAAACCACGCGCAAGAGCGCTCGCGGAGTTGAGATCGTCACGAAGCGGGCTGCTTAGTGACCAGCAGGTTGTCGGCGGCACGACAACCCCTTCGCCATCCACTCACGTTCGCCCCTTTGGCAGGGTTGATTTCCCGTCTCGCTGGAGGCGGTGCCATGAGCGGGAATTTGTCAATGCTATCCAACACGCGCGATATAGTCTTCGAGAAAGTCGTCCTGGCGGTCGAGCAGACGGTCTATACCGGGGATGAGGGCATCACTCCCACTTCCCGGCTTGTTGATGATCTGACGCTTGGCCGCTTCGCGCGTTTAAAGCTTGCACTATATCTTGAGGAAACGTTTGAGGTCGAAATTCCTGATGATGCCGTTGCGCATTTCGATACTGTCGGCGACATTGTTCGCTACATGAGCCGCTGGTCTCTCGAGCGTCTGGATCTTTTAGAGTATAACGGTCCGATCGCTCGCGGGTAGGTCCGGGTTGAGAGTGGCGGCACGCCTTGTAGCCCCTGGTTGTCGGCTATCGGCGCGTCATCACCAGTGGCCTCCGTCTGGATCTTGGAGATGCAGTGTCTCATCGGACCTGGCGGGTGAGACCGGTCGAACCCCGCGGCGCCGCCGGCCGCCATCGACACGAGCGCGGCCGCAGTCAACGCCAAACGAGCAGCAGGTTTGTTCAAAGGGCTG
>CAWHWH010000030.1:0-41948 GCA_963832865.1 uncultured Pseudomonadota bacterium | reverse complement strand
ATCGCAACCTGCCGCAGTTGCTCGCATTGGCTGGGCATCCGAACGTGGCGGTGAAGGCGACAGGTCAGGCTGGGTATGCACTGGACCCCTATCCGTTCCGCAGCATACACGACGCATTGCATCGTGTGTTCGACGCGTTCGGCCCGGGGCGCATGTTCTGGGGCACTGACATCACCCGCATGCATTGCACGTGGCGCCAGTGCGTGACACTGTTCACCGAGGAACTGCCCTGGTTGCATGGCGCTGACCTGGACCTGGTGATGGGCCGAGCGTTCTGCGACTGGATCGGCTGGCAACCCTCTGGCTCGTAATGGTCCGCGGTCCAGGGCGTTGCTGAGCCGCACGCACTGGCTCCAGTGCGAGTGTCACACCCGACCTTTGGCTTGACTTTGGCTACGTCGCTCCACGCAGCTTGCTGTTGTTTGCGAGGTCCAGGGGCAGACCCGACACTCCCGCCAATCAACGTTCGATCAGGATCGAGCCGGCGCGAGGAAGGTGCGGTTGGCCGCGATGATCCCACGGCCCACCGACTAACCTGCTCGGGGCGAAGAACAAAGAAACGACGACCGCTTCACACAAACCGCAACGAAAAGGGCCCCTTTTGCATGCCGATAGGGGGTCTTGTTCCACGCTGATCGTCCCACCGCAAGATTGGCGAGATCCTCGAACTCGCTGTCGAGCAGCCTGGCCGCGCCCCAACGCTCCATGCTCGTGCCACCGCAAAAATCGACGTGCGGCGGCCCGGATCGGTGAGATCACCTTGGGTATCGACCATGTGGTTCGGGAAGTTGGCATCTCGTGGGAGTCGTTCGGCCAGATCGGACGACTTGTTGCTCGCCTGAAGTCGACGGTCTTCAACCGAAAGCGATAAGGGGTCGCGTGCTGCGGCTTGCGATCTTAAAGATTGCAATGCCATTCTGCAGAGGCTAGATGCTTCCACCATCGTCGGATGGGGAACGCCAGCTCCAATCGGAAAAGTGTCGAGACAGCGTATGGGTTTTTGGGATTTTCCTAGGACGAATCACTGACTCATTTCTGGGGATTGGCGCAATTTCTAAAAGAAAAGGGTGCAGCGGACGATCTGTCAATCTCGGACACTGAATGCGTGTCGGCCAAGGTTTCGAATGTACTATTGGAAACCGTTTCGATTTTTCACCATCGCCAGACATAACTTAGGTCAACATGACCGACTTTCTCTCTCAACTCGTTCGGCGTCGCGAAACGGAATTGTCAAGTCCAGGGATCTCTAACAAAAAAAAATTGGCATCGTCGGATTTATCCAGGTCAGACGAGTTGGTCCAGGCCGCCATCAGATATATTATCAAATCGGGACTGTTTGATGCCGAATTCTATTTGGCGAGTTATCCAGATATCGCGACTGCGGGTGTGGATCCCTTCGGCCACTTTTTCGACCACGGATTTCGAGAGGGAAGGTGCCCAAATCCATATTTTGAGCCATTGTGGTATCTCGAGACAAACGCCGATGTGAGGGAAGCTCAAGCGCAACCGCTCATGCACTACGCTTTTGTTGGGGACAAGGAAGGACGGCGTCCATCTCTGAAATTCGATCCTGATTGGTATCGTAAAAACTATAATATTGCTTCGGACGATTGCGGGCTCGGGCATTATCTCAACAACCGAACCACCGGCCGGTTTAGCCCACTGCCTGACTTCAACGTTGAATTTTATCTCAAGGAGAATCCTGACGTCGCGGCAGCGGGTATCGATCCGTTCGAGCACTTCGTCAATTACGGATATCGGGAGTATCGCAACCCGTCGGCTGACTTCGACGTCAAGTTCTACACCCAGCGGTATCTGAACGGCGACAGCGAAACGAATCCGTTCCTTCACTATCTGGTCCACAAGCACGAGCCAGGCGTGTTTGGCCGAATACCGAATGAGGAAGTAACGGTTTGGCGTGAGGTCAAGCGGTTTACCAAACCTGGCCCGGAATTTGAGAATTTCCGGCCGCTGCCGCCCTCTGCCGCGCATCAGTTCAAGTTGCTCGTCTATTATCTGCCCCAGTTTCACGCCATTCCCGAAAACGACGCATGGTGGGGCAAGGGCTTCACCGAGTGGACGAACATTCCCCGCGGCGTGCCGCGATTCAAAGGCCATTATCAGCCGCGGGTGCCGCGGGATCTCGGCTTCTATAGCCTCGATAGCGTCGAGCCGATGCGCCAGCAGGCGGCGATGGCGCGCGCCGCCGGGGTCTACGGCTTCGTTTTCTATTATTATTGGTTCAACGGACAGCGACTGCTAGAGCAACCGCTCCGGCGCTTCCTGGATGATCGCAGTATCGACATCCCATTCAGCCTCATGTGGGCGAACGAGAACTGGACGCGTCGATGGGACGGCGCCGAGAGCGAGGTGCTGATCTCGCAAGACTACAGGCCCGACGACGATGAGAAAATGGCCGCGGAATTCGCTCGGCATTTTCAGGATCCGCGCTATATCCGGGTGCAGGGCCGCCCGCTCCTGATGATTTACCGTCCGGGCCTGATCCCGGAGCCGGCGAGGACAGTCAGCCGATGGCGCGAGATCTTCAAGACGCAACACGGCGAAGACCCGATCCTGATCATGGCACAGAGTTTCACGGACATCGATCCGATGCCGTATGGCATGGACGGCGCCATCGAATTTCCGCCGCACAAGCTTACGCAGCACATGCCGCCGATCAACGCCAGCCTCGAATATCTTGATTCTGAGTTCACTGGCCACGTCTACAGCTACGACGAAGTCGTTCGCACGTCGCTCAATGAGCCGGCTCCGACCTATCCACTGATTAAAACCGCCGTTCCGAGTTGGGACAACGACGCGAGGCGACAGGGCACCGGGCTTTGCATCACTGGCTCCTCCCCCGCCAAATACGAACACTGGCTGGCCTGCCTTGGCGAAATTGCCCGCAAGAAACCTTTTTTCGGTGAGCCAATCGTCTGCGTTAACGCCTGGAACGAATGGTGCGAGGGCACCTACCTCGAACCCGACCTGCACTACGGGTCTGCCTACCTGAACGCGACCGCCCGCGCCGTTGCCGGCCTGTCGCGGCGCACCGCCGTCCCGCGGCTGCTGCTGATCGGACACGACGCTTTCCCGAGCGGCGCGCAGCTCAATCTGCTCGCCCAGGGCCGCGCTCTACGCCACAGTTTCGGTGTGGACATTCAGTTCCTGCTGCTGGATGGCGGCAAGCTGGAGAACGCCTACGAACAGGTTGGTCCACTGACCATCGCGTCCTCCGAGACGACCTTGCGCGTCAAGCTGAAAGCCTTGGTCGAGCAGGGCTTCACTCACGCCATCATCAACACTACGGCCGCCAGTCACATCCTGCCGCTGGTTCGCGACGCCGGCATCGATCCGATCGTCCTGGTGCATGAGTTGCCGCGCATCATTCGCGAAAAGAACTTGCTCGCCGGAGCCCGGGCTGCGCTTCAGGCGCGGCTTGCGCTGTTCGCCACCACCTTCGTGCGCGACGAAATGCTGGCGCTGCTGGGCATGGAATCGACCGACCGTACGCTTATTCTGCCGCAAGGCAGCTACAAGACCATCTCTTACAACTCGGCCGCGGGTGCCAGACTGCGCGCGGAGTTCGGCCTTACCAAGCATGATAAGCTGGTGATTGGCGTAGGATACGCGGATCTGCGCAAGGGCTTCGACCTGTTCCTTCAGGTATGTCGCCTGCTCCGCACGACCGCCACCACCACGGGAAAACGCCGCGGCCGCGTCTGCCTGGTTTGGATCGGCGGCATCGACCCGGGGCTGAAAGACTGGCTCGCCACCGAGATCGCTGACGCCGAGGCGACCGGAACGTTCCGCATGGCGGGCTATCGCGACGACATGGACGCCGTGTTCTCAGCCGCGGACGCATTTGCGTTGACCTCCCGCGAGGACCCTTTCCCCACCGTTGTGCTGGAAGCGCTCAGCGCCGGACTGCCGGTGGTTGCGTTCGACCGCTCCGGCGGCATCCCGGACATGTTGCGCGAGACGCAGCAGGGCGACGTCGTGCCCTATGGCGACCTGACCGCAATGGCCGCCGCCATCGCCGCGCAACTGACCGCAGGTGTCACCGACCGGCAGCGCGCGGACCGCCAGGCATTGATCACCGAGCGCTTCAGCTTCCGGACCTATGTCCGCCGGTTGCTGGAGCTGGCGATCCCCGGGTTGCCGTCCGTCTCCGTCGCCGTGCCGAACTACAACTACGCGCGCCACCTGCCGCTGCGACTGGGCAGCATCTTCTCGCAGTCCCACCCGGTGCATGAGATCATCGTGCTGGATGACGCCTCCACCGACGACAGCGCCACGGTGATCCCGGCGATCGCCGCGGAATGGGACCGGGAGATCCGCTTCATTCCGAATCGGATCAACTCCGGCTCGGTTTTTGCGCAGTGGCGCCGCGCGGCGGAGTTGGCGACCGGTGAGTTCATCTGGCTGGCCGAGGCGGACGACGCGTCGGAGCCGGATTTCCTGACGCGCACCCTGGCGCTGCTGAGCAGCGATCCCACCATCCAGTTGGCCTTCACCGATTCGCGCACGATCGACGCCGACGGCGCGCCGCAATGGGCGAGCTACAAGCCGTATTACGGCACCGTGGCGCCGGGCGGCCTGGAACAGACCGAGGTGTTCGAGGCGAAGGCGTTCGTGCAGCGCTTCCTGTCGGTGAAGAACCTTATTCTGAACGTGAGTTCCGTGGTGTGGCGCCGCGATGCTCTGCTGCGGGCGCTGACCGCGTGCGAGGCTGACCTGGCTGACTTTCCGCATGGCTGGCGACTGGCGATTGTATCTGGAGGCGCTGGCGCTGCCGGGTGCCAAGGTCGCGTATGAGGCCGAGCCGCTGAACGTGCATCGCCGCCATGCGACGAGTGTGACGCATGCACTGGATGCAGACCGGCACGTGGACGAGATCGCGCGCTGCCACGAGGTCGTTCGGCAGGTTTTTGCGCCGCCGAGCTCGGGTGTGTGCGAACCAGGCGGCATATGAGGCGGAGGTGGCACAGCAGTTGGGTGCGGAGACCTGCGAAGCCGAAGAAGGTGGCGAGCGGGTCGCGGGACAGGGTAAAGGCGCCGGCGCCGCTCTAGGCGCAAGGCGACGAGGAAATAGAGTTCCGAGAAATGATGAGTCGACGAAAAGGATATTGGATGCGCCTTCTGGCTCGTGTAAAGAGACAAAACACGTGCGGCAGCACCGGCAGAGGTCGGCGTCTGGACGGTCGAACCAATCGATAAGAGCAAGGAAATTACATGTACGTGCCGCCATTTGATTCGCTCCTGAAGGCTATTGGCCTTACCAGGGCCGAGTTCGAGAATTCGACTGTAGTCGTGGTCCCGACGGAACTGCTCAAGCTGCTGCTGCAGGTGACCGTCGCCAGCAGCGATTTAACGAGGTCGGGTATCTTCGAGACAATCCCGACATGGCCGAAGCGATCAAGTCGGGAAAGGTGGAAGACGCCCGCCTGCACTATGTCGGGTTTGGATACTTCGAGAGCAGGAGTGGTGCGACCCCCGAGGTCGATGAAGGCTGGTATCTGCGTACCTATCCTGACGTTGCCGACGCGGTTGCTTCCAAGGTCGGTCGGTTCGGCCGCCGAGCATTTCAGGGTCATCGGCGCATCGGAAGGCCGCAGCCCGAACGCCTTCTACGTCCCCGCCGCGGAGCAGTGGAAGAAGGCGATCGCGTGGGCGTAGCAAACAGTGATAAAATGCAGGCGATGGGAGGCGCAAGGATGGCGAAGTCCTCAACCTGGCGGCGATTGCTCCGATCCTCAAATGAGCCCCACCGTAACAGGCGCCAACGGATATCAGACGAGTAGGAACAAACGCGATGCCATCAACTATAACACCGACGTCGCTCGTTGAGTTGGCTGCCCAATGCGATGACGCACAATGGCTTGATGCCCTTAAGGAGGCCTCCATTGGGCCGATAGTCCGCGGAAGTACGTTTCTCTGCGCCACCTGACCCAAAGTGGCAGTCGAACTTTGTCGGAATGTCCGGAGCAAACGCGCTAGTTGATGCTTCTGGATTCTACCAGTTTGTCAAGGCAGAATATCAGGGCCACACGGGAAATGCCGTTGGGACTGGTACTCGTGTCCTGGACTTCGGAAGCGGATGGGGGCGTTTTCTACTATTTTTCATGAAGGATGTTGCCGCAGGAAATCTCTTTGGAGTTGATGTAGATCCGGACGTAATTGGTTTTTGCAAAGTAAGTGGATTGCCGGCGAAGCTTGCTACGGTGCCTCCTTACGGCCCCACCTCTTTTGGGCCGAACTCCCTCGATCTCATATACTCATATTCGGTTTTTTCACATCTTGCGGAGCCGGCGCATCTGGCGTGGATTCATGAGTTTAGGCGGGTCTTGAGGCCTGGTGGACTTCTTGTCATCACGACCCAGGGTCGTCACTTCATTCAGCAGGTCAAGGGGCTGACCGGAAAGCCGAAGGAGCAAATGGGTCCCTGGGAGCGATCTCTGGCAGCTGTCTTTGCCGATCCGGATGCAAGTCTTGCTGCCTATGACCGGGGTGAATACGTTTACGCGGCAAGTGGTGGCGGGGATCACCGGCCTGCGACCTTTTACGGAGAGGCGCTCGTCCCGAAGGAGTACATGGATCGCGCATACCCATCCGGGCTGGTATTGAAGGCGTTCATCAATGATCCCGGGAAATTTCCACAGGCGGTCGCCGTGTTGCAACGGTGTTAATCCGGGCAGAGGAAGAAGGCGATCGCTGGAAAGCAGTGACACTCCAAGGCTGATGCAGAATGCCGCGGTCCGAGTGCCGCCCAGTGGAAATGGATTTTAAATCTGCTACGCCTACACGGGCGGTCTGCCCCGGCGCAGTAACAAGGGTCTGAAAAGTAGAAGGAGCATCTCCGTGATCCAGGAGGCATGGGATAAAATCGCGGAAATAGATCGCCTGAGGCTGCCTTTGGAGCCATCACTCGGATTGCTGCGCGAAATGACGCTTGATGAGTTCGGGGAGCTGCTATTCACGCTACCGAACACTGAACTTCAGCATCTCTCAGGGATTCTGCCGGCAAATACCTCCAACGAAGTCCAAGAGCGGTGGACGGGCGCTTCGGGCCTTGCGCTTTTGCGGCAAAGCATATCCTTCCTCAATTTTATGTCGGTAAACTACCAGAACCACACGGGGCAGCTTCTCTCGAATTCTCGGATCCTCGATTTCGGGTGCGGATGGGGACGATTGATGCGTCTGTTGCCCTATTTTACTGATCCGTCGAATCTCTATGGATGCGACGCCTGGGCGGCATCGTTGAGGCACATTAGCGAGGCCGGAGTTCCGGGTCATATTGCGCAGTCTATTGTTCAGCTTGATGAACTCCCCTTTCCGGACGTTAAATTCGATCTGATATATGCCTTTTCTATATTTACGCATCTGCCAGAGTCACTTCTGAGGATGTATTTAAAGGCATTCCATAGGTCGATAGCAAGATCTGGGCTAGTTATAATTACAGCAAGGCCGGTCGAATTCGTGGCAATACTTAGGTACGATGCGCGGGCTGAATTTCGACAAACTCAGGGCTCATCACATGCGAGAGGGCTTCGCATTCCTGCCAGCCGATGGACGAGACCAAAACTATGGTGATACGTCGATATCGCGCGGTTATCTCGAAAGCAACTTTCCCGAATGGAATATAGTTTGCATGGGCACGACGTTAATTGATGCCCAACAGACCCTTATCTGCCTGGCGCCGAGGTAAAGATGGTCGAGGCTTTGAATTGTCCGCGGGTCAGTCGGCGTTGCGCGGTAATGCAAGTCGCCCTGGCGACGCTTGCGGTAAGTATTGGCAAGGCGCTTGGCGGTAGTCTTCCGCTGCCTGTGACCGCGGGTGCGATCCGGTGGGATGCTTGGGAGGCGAATAACAGCGAGGAAGATTTCGGCGGTCAAGATGACCCTGGGGCCAGCAAAATATCAGGGCCGGTCACCTTTCTGTGCTAGAGCGGCGGCAGCCGATGCAATCGATTTCAGTAATTGTGCCGATCAGGCCTCGTTCGATGCCGAAATCGAATTCGCAAACCACGCGGGCCTTATCTACTGGGCCTATTGCTGGTACCCGCCTTCAAATCCCATGATGAACGGATGGAGGCTACATCAGGCCAGTGCACGGCGGAATGACATGAATTGGTGTATGCTTTGGCAGTTCGGATGGCTTGAGGGAGATCACAAATTTTCCGAAAGTATTCCTTTTTTTGTGCGCTCCTTCCAGCAACAAAACTATCAAACGGTAGGCGTTGGACGGCCTCTTGTCTATCTATTCGTGGACAATGACGCACCACTTAAGAGAGGGTGGGGAGGCGATTGGGCCAATGTTCGGGCAGCGATCAATCGACTCGGCGACGCTTGCAGCGAGGCCAAACTTGCACATCCGTACGTCGTCATAATGCAGAACTCGCCGAAGACCGCCAACGAAATTATGCGCGCGATTTCTGGCGACGCCATCAGCAGCTACATCGGCCCTATCCCTAGAGGGAGGCAGGCGACCTATTCTGAGCTTTCCGCATTGACGGAGGACGGCTGGGCAGAGATGGCCGCAACAGGGGCTCCGACCGTGCCAATATGCATGACCGGGTGGGATACGCGCCCACGTAAGGAGCACCCTCCATTCTGGCAAAAGAATAAGACGCCTATGCTGGGGATGGGAAATTTCGTCGCGGCCGGCAGGCCCGCTGAGATAGGTGCTCATATTCAGGCGGCTTTGACTTATGTCCGAACTCATTCTAGGTCTTGCTTGGCACAGACCGTAATCATCTACTCGTGGAATGAGTGCGATGAAGGGGGCAGCGCCCTTATACCTTCGTTCAGTGCTCAGGGGCTAAATCATGGAATTCTTGACGCTGTTGGGCGGGTACTCAAAGGCAACGGCAACAAAGGTTGATTACACAATGATAGGCAATGAAATGGGGCCACCGACCGACAAACGGCCGGAGACTTCTCAACGAGCCCAGGACCACCAGCGATCGCGCGAACGAAGAGATGAGTTTGAGCGCAGCGGAACTGGAATATATTCGTAACCGGCTGAACTATCAACCTTGGCTCGAGCGAACCAAAACGGAACTGAGTGAGCAAAAGGCTTTTCAAGATATCCTACGCCGGAGGGCCGGGGCCGTTTCCATTGGCGCTAACTGCTTTATATCAACTGGTGCACACGTCTATACGGACCATCTCTCAATAGGTGAAAATAGCTGGATCGCCGCTGGGGCGATCGTTCGCGGCCACGTTACGATCGGTTCAAACAGTTCAATCAACCCATTGACGCACGTCGCGGGCAGGGTCACAATTGGAAGCGATGTTCGGATAGCCGGAATGGTGTCTATTTATGGATTCAATCATGGCTTTTCTTCCATAGATCGTCCCATTTATCGGCAGCCACATACTTCCAAGGGTATCGTGGTGTGCGACGGAACATGGATTGGCGCAAACGCCGTGCTTATAGATGGCGTGAGAGTTGGCGCACACTGCATAGTTGCCGCGGGCGCTGTCGTAACCAAGGACCTACCAGACTACTCTATCGCCGGAGGCAATCCCGCAGTGGTCCTGGAAGATCGCAGGTCCCCGCGAAAGAGCGCGCCAGCGGTCAGCGTGAAAGCCGAGAAAGAATGCCCGGTTCCCATGAATCAGTTGACGTTCGACATACCCTGGATCGACCGGGACGATGCAGATATCGAGGCGTTTGCAAAAACCTACCAGACGCCGGTCTCGTTCGATCTGGTAGACAAACTTACATCGTGGAAGCGCAATGGGTTTGTTGTATTCCGCAGTGTGGTCTCCCATGATCTTATTGATAAGCTCATCGCCGATGTGAATCACCTGCGCGATAGATTTCACGACTACTTGATACCAATAGAGGTTCGCGGTCAGCAGACTTGGTCGAAGGCTGTATCGCGCGAGATTATTGAGGGAAGTGGTGTGAAGTTCAACCACTTGCACACGTCATCACTATACGCTGCTCGTCTTAGTCTGACGAGGGAAGTGACCGAATTCCTGGAGGCAATTTTTGGCTCGCCCGCAACGCCGATGCAGAGCCTTACCTTTTGGATGGGCAGCCAGCAGCCAACGCACATCGATTATCCTTACGTTCGTATGCAACGTCGACTGGCTTACATGGCGGCCTCATGGATCCCACTTGAGGACGTACATCCCGACGCCGGTCCCCTCGCCTATTACCCCGGCGCCCACAAGCCGGCGGTAAGCGGTTTCTTTGATTGGGGGCAAGGCGACATTGTTAGCCGCCCGGAAACAAGCACCAAAAACGGTCAGCAGTTTGCTGACTACTTGGACAGCCGGTTGCGGGAGCAGAATATCCAGCCAGAGATATTTACACCAAGAAAGGGTGATGTCCTTATTTGGCATTGCAATATGCCGCATACCGGCACACCGATAAGGAATGTCGCGCTCACACGAAAGTCGTATGTCACCCATTATACTGGTCTCCGCGACTATCCAGAACGTTGGCTCCCTGACGAGGCAATGACAGCGACGAGGACGATCACCGAGAACAGGGGCGTCATAATGGATTTCCCATGGAGTAAGCCCGAGAGTAAGCTGCCGAGCTGGCGTGGACACTTCAATCCAGTCGAGGATTCCGTTGGTGCAACCTAATATAGTGACTCCGAACATAAATGATTATCAGACATTTGAACCTCAGTATCATGGTAATCCAATAAGCCAGGACGGCTCCCTCGTTACCATTGACTGGGGGTGCGACGTCACGGGCTACTTGTAACATTTTCAGATCGATAATATTGAATTGGGCATTAGGGCTAACTTAAATGAGGTCCTATTGGGTGCTAAGCGCCAGCGCGAGTTGTGACGTCGGGAGATATCAGGTGAGGGTGACTCCACCATGTGGTGTATCCGAGATTGCGGGTGTGTGCTGGGAGGTCATGGCGTAGGGATGCTTGTGCGCCCGAAGTCAGGAAGATGTCGTCGTGCCGGTCGTCTTTGGCAGGTAGGAGTGAGGTCGATAGTCGTAGCTTGGAAATATTCCGAGTACTAAATAGGTGGAATTTATGACGACACA
Organism: uncultured Pseudomonadota bacterium; assembly: GCA_963832865.1. Classification (GTDB taxonomy): domain Bacteria; phylum Pseudomonadota; class Alphaproteobacteria; order Acetobacterales; family Acetobacteraceae; genus Rhodopila. The sequence continues at coordinate 30,919 of CAWHWH010000030.1, read as the reverse complement.
CGCGGTTCTCTACTACACGCATTTTGTGAGCGAAATGGTTAAGGCGGAGCTAGGAAAACTACGGCGTGAGCTGCACTCCAACTTTGCGTTGTTTGCCATGGGGTGCTGCCACGAGAGAACTACGTTGGACGGACTGGCAAGTACAAACGTTCACGTTAGGTCATATCACCGGGACGACCTGCGGGCGCTACCTTACGGGCGACAACTGGAAAATGTTGATTGGAAGACACTTCGAAGAAATCCGGACCTAGCGATAATGCGGTTCTTTCGAGGCAACGCTGATTTCGACTATTATTGGATCCTGGAGTATGACGTTCGATACACAGGAAATTGGGGAGAATTATTCGCCGATCTCTCAGAAGTCCAGCGCGGCGCTTTTGTGCGCGCACTTGGCGACCCATCGGCAAAATCCCGCCTGGATGCATTGGGGAAGCTTCGTATCTGCGAACGGATCAATGAAGGATCCAGATCTCATTCGAGCGTTCCTGCCGTTCACGCGCCTTTCGAAAGAGCTAATGCGAGCTATCGACGAGCGGTATAGGCTTGGTTGGGCTGGCCATCCGGAGGTGCTATGGCCCACGATCGCCCAAGGAGTGGGCTTGTCCATCGAAGAAATTGGAGGCTTCGGATCGGCAACTCCATCCATAAGGCGAGGAAAATACTACCATTCTGCGGTAGCATCGGGTGGCTTATTCTTTAGCACCTTTGCTGCGTGGCCCTTCCTTTCAGCGAAGAGCGATTTCGAGCGAACATCGCCGCCCAACGTTCTTTGGCACCCGGTCAAGGAGTAATCACTTAAAGGGAATTGAGGTGATCTAAAGTCGGCTCGGTCAGCTTGGCGGCTATTAAACGTAGCGAACTCTTGGCTCCCCCTGCATCGGGACGCCGATCCGAAGCCATACGGGCAAGATCAGGCCTCGTTAGAACACGCTAGCTTTCCAGTTTGTAACGGAGATATTATCATATCGGTATATGATGGTGGATAGCCAATTTGGAACTTGGCGAACCTTTCGTCCTCGACACCTTCGCATCGCCGTTCATCGACGACGACCTGTTCACCACCCGCCTGGGGGGCAGCAAGCAGGATCCGGAGGCTGTCCGCCTCTACCTCAGCCCTCCCGATACGCCGGCCGCCCGGACGTGTCGTGGTTCTTCGACCGCGCCTACCACCTGCAGAAATACCCCGACATCCAGGCTGCCGGTGTCGATCCGCTGATCCACTTCATGCGGTGGGGCGTGTCAGAACTGCGTTCGCCCCATCCGCTGATCGACCTTCGTCACATCCGCGAAACCGATCCCACGCTGCTGCCGGAAAAGCCGACGATCGAGGCCCTGCACGCCCTGCTGTGCCACGACCTGATCGATCCCAGCCGCTTGTTTTCGCTGGAGTACTACCGCACCCAGCTCGATGACACCGCGGACACCAGCTGCGGCCTGCTGCGCCATTTTGTGCAATACGGGCTGCTGGCCGGCCTTCGCCCGCATCCGTCCCTGGACCCGATCGCGTCCTATCGCCTCGACGGCGCCAGAACGTTCGACATCCGCTCCGCCCTGCGCCACATTGCGCTGTCCGACCGAGCGCCAAACGGCGGCAGACCCCTGCCCACCTCGGACGAGGCGCTGGAGGCCGAGGCGAAATCCCTGTTTCGCGCCAAGGCAACCTCCCTGCTGCCTGCCTACGGTCGCAACAAGCTGTGTTTCGACCTCGACGGCCCGCCCGATTTCAGCGTGCTGATGGTCCTGCACGACAACTTCGCCCTCACGCTCCAGGCGCTGGCATCGCTGCGTCAGAGCCACGGCGGCGCGATCGAACTGATACTGGTCGACTCCGGGTCGACCGACGAAACCCGCAATATCGCCCGCTATGTAACCGGGGCTCGCCTGGTGCGGTTCGAGAACAACGTCGGTTACATCCGCGGCTGCAACGCCGGCCTCGAACTCGTCGCGGCCGATGCGGTTTTGTACCTGAACAACGACGTGGAGCTCGCCGCCGGCGCGGTCGCCGCCGCTCTGGCTCGGCTGCGCTCCGACCCCCGCATCGGCGCCGTCGGTGGCAAGATCATACGCGCCCACGGCGTGCTGCAGGAGGCCGGCTGCATCATCTGGCGCGACGGCTGGACGACGTGCTACCTGCGCGATCGGTCTCCGCTCTGCCCGGAGGCGAATTTCGTCCGCGACGTCGATTTCTGCTCGGCGGTATTTCTGCTCGCGCGCATGGACGTGGTGCGCGACTGCGGCGGCTTCGACGAGGCATTCGGCCCCGCTTATTACGAAGATGCCGACCTGTGCCTCAGAATTCACAGCGCGGGTTACCGTGTTGTCTACGATCCGTCGGTCGTGGTGCATCACCTGGAATATGGCTCCACCGATGCGGTAGCGGACGTGGACGCGCGGATCGCGCAGGCTCGGGAGATTTTCCTCAAGAAACATCTCAACACGCTTCGCTTCCGCTATGCCGCGGACAGTCGCGCTCAACTGTTTGCTCGATCGGTCGACAAGCCGCGCGGTAAGATTTTATTCATCGAGGACCAGGTGCCGTTGCGCGCCCTGGGCACCGGCTTTGTCCGTAGCAACGACATCGTTCGGGTGATGGCGGGGATGGGTTATCGCGTTACGGTGTTCCCGTTGATCCGCAAGACGTTCGATCTGGCATCGGTCTATGCCGACCTGCCCGACACAGTCGAGGTCATGCACGACGGATGCTTGGCTGCGCTGGAGCCTTTCTTGGTCAGCCGGCGCGGCAGCTTCGATACAATCTGGATTGCCCGGACCCACAACCTGGATCGGGTCAAGCCAATCCTCGAGCGTGGAGGCGTGGATGTGCTCGGCGGGGTCCACGTCGTGCTCGATACGGAGGCCATAGCAGCCACCCGCGATGCCCGCCGCCATGCGCTGCATCATTGGACGGAGCCGTTCGACGAGCAGGATGCGATCAGGCGGGAGTTGGCGAACGCCTATTTCTGCCAAAGCATCGTGGCGGTGAACGGGGCGGAAGCGCAAATCCTGCGGGACCTGGGGTTGTCCGATGTCCACGTGCTGGGTTGTGTGCGGGCATTGACGCTGACGCCGCGTCCTTGGAAGGATCGTTCAGGTCTGTTGTTCGTCGGCGCCTTCGCGGCGCCGGACTCGCCCAACTACGATGGGCTGTGCTGGTTCGTGGACGAGGTGTTGCCGCTGGTCGAGCAGGAATTGGGCGACGAAACACGGCTGACAATCGTAGGGTCTATGGGGGAAGGGGTGGACCTAGAGCGGTTCCGCGATCATCCCCGAATCACGCTCCGCGGCGAGGTGATTGACACCTTTCCCTTATACGACGCCCATCGCGTATTCGTTGCCCCTACTCGTTATGCCGCTGGCGTGCCCTACAAGGTGCACGAAGCCGCATCCTACGGCGTACCGGTCGTCGCCACGGAGCTTCTGCGAGAGCAGCTCGGCTGGGAGAATCAGCGGGATCTGCTGGCTGCTGAGGTGTTCGAGACTTTTGCAGAACTTGTCGTGGCGTTGTACCGGTCCGAAGACCTTTGGGTCAGCATCCGGCGTTCTGCTGCCGAGCGAATCTGTGAGTCCTGCGGGCACGATGCGTACGAGCAGACTATGACTCACATTCTAGCTGCCTGTCGGACTTAACCCGTCTTCGCGCATTTGGGGGGCGTGCGCCCAATATCTGTCGCGCAAGTAGCCCTGGACCAGGCTGACTGCTGCTCGCACAACAGGGTCATCATGAAGTGGCGCGACCGCCGCTTTCTGAAGAAAGCCCTCCAGAACCGCAAGAAACACGCCACGGCGACGGCGACGCGCCAACCTCCCAACCCATCACGGCGTCGTCGATCATGAATTCGCTCATGAGCAATGGCGAAGGCGACGGCGATCGCGGCTTCCAAACTGGAAATAACGGCCAGTGGGCCTGCTGCTACTCGATCGCCTCCGAAGACTTCGCCATCCGCCGCAGCATGAATTTCTGAATCTTCCCAGTCGATGTCTTCGGAATAGCCCGGAAAATAAACGTCTTCGGCACCTTGAACCTGGTCATATGCTCGCGGCAGAAATCGCGCAGTTCGTCCGCCGTCACCGACGTGCCTTCCCTCAGTTCGACGAACGCACATGGTGTCTCGCCCCACTTCTCGTCCGGCTGGGCCACCACCGCGGCACTCAGCACCGCAGGATGCCGGTACAGCGTCTCCTCCACCTCGAGGGACGAGATATTCTCCCCACCCGAAATGATGATATCCTTCGACCGGTCCCGTATTTTCGCGTAACCGTCGGGGTGCATCACCGCCAGGTCTCCGGTATGGAACCACCCACCCGCAAAGGCCTCCTCGGTCGCGGAAGGATTCTTCAAATAACCCTTCATCGTTATGTTGCCGCGAAACATGATCTCGCCCATCGTTTCGCCGTCCCACGGAACCGGCTGCATCGTCACCGGATCGAGCACCGTCATTGCCGCTTGCAACGGCGTCCGCACCCCCTGCCGCCCGTTCCGCTCCGCTCGCTGGTCGATCGGCATGAACGACCACGCCTCGTGCTTCGAACACACCGTTGCTGGCCCAAAGGTTTCGGTCAACCCGTAAACATGGGTCAGTTCGATCCCGATCGCCTCCGCCCCCTCGATGATCGCCGCCGGCGGCGCCGCCCCCGCGATCTGTCCCGCGATCCGATGCGTGATCCCCTCGCGCAACGCCGCCGGCGCGTTGATCAGCAGCGAATACACGATCGGAGCAGCGCACATATGCGTCACCTGGTTCTCCCGGATCGCGTCAAGCATCGCCTTCGCTTCCACCCGCCGCAAGCAGACATTCACCCCCGCCCGCTCCGCCATCGTCCACGGAAAGCACCAGCCATTGCAATGGAACATCGGCAGCGTCCACAGATACACCGCATGCTGCGGGACCCCCCAGTTCAGAACATTGTTGATCGCGTTCAGATGCGCGCCACGATGATGGGTCACCACCCCCTTCGGATCGCCCGTGGTGCCCGACGTGTAGTTCAGCGCGATCGCATCCCACTCATCCGCCGGGTTCTGCCACGCGTACTCCGGATCACCCTCCGCCAGAAACGCCTCGTACTCGATCTCGCCCAGCAATGCCCCATGCGGCCACGCCGGATCGGAGATATCGATCACCAGCGGCTTGTCATCCAGACGCGCCAGCGCCCCCTCGATCGCCGGCGAGAACTCCCGATCGGTGATCAACACCTTCGCCCCCCCGTGCCGCAACTGAAACGCCAGCGCTTCCGCATCCAGCCGGGTGTTCAACGTATTCAGAACCGCCCCGCACATTGGCACGCCGAACGCCGCCTCGTACATCGGTGGCGTATTGGGCGCCATGATCGCGACTGTGTCGTTCTTGCCAACCCCTCGCCGCGCCAGTGCCGAGGCCAGCCGGCGACACCGCTCATAGGTCTGTTTCCAGGTCCACCGCTCCGTCCCATGTACCACGGACAGCTTGTTGGGATAGACATATGCCGCCCGCTCGATAAACGTCAGCGGCGTCAGCGGCGCATAGTTCGCCTTATTCTTCGGCAGCTCATCATACGGAATGGTCATGGCGGCTTTCCCCTTACCCGCGGCCCGGCAGACCGGATCATTGCAGCGCGGACACGCCTCCCGCGGCACATGGCAAGCCGATCGGGTGGGCCGAAGCCCACCCAAGCCGCTCAGTACATGTGCATGCCGCCGTTAATCGATATCGTCGAGCCAGTAATATATTTGGCGTCATCCGAGGTCAGGAAGACAACGCCGCGGGCGATATCCGCGGGTTCTCCCATGTGCCCCGCAGGCACTCTCCCGATGATCATTTTCAGCACTTCAGCCGGGATCGCGTGGGTCATCTCTGTTTCAATCAAACCTGGTGCGATGTCGTTAGCTGTGATGCCGTGGCGCGCGCCTTCCAGGGCCAGCGCCATGGTAAAGCCGTGGATGCCGGACTTGGCAGCGGCGTAATTGGCCTGCCCATACTGCCCGGCCTGGCCCACGAGGCTGCCGATATTAACGACCCGGCCGAACTTGCGCTCGCGCATGCCGTCAAATGCCAGTCTGCAGGTATTGAAGCAAGAGCCGAGGTCGGTTGCGATCACCGCATCCCACGCTTCCCGGGTCATCTTGGCGAGGGTGACGTCGCGAGTGATGCCGGCGTTGTTGACCAGTACCTCGATCGGACCGTGCTCGGCGATGATCTTGGCGATGCCTTCCTTGCAAGACTTGAAGCTGGCGACATCGAATTCGGCTGTTCCAATATCGTACTCCCGCGAGAAAGCCTCCGCTGCCGCGTCATTCGGCACCTCGGGGCTGAGGCGAAAAATATCGGCCGGCGGATAGTTGGCTATGACTTTGCGGCCTTGCGCCTTAAGCGCCAGGCTGATCGCGAGGCCAATACCCCGTGTGCCGCCAGTTACGAGTGCAACGCGTGCCATCGGTCACTCCCTTGGTTGTTGTTCGGACCGCCCGCACTCTTAGGCACTTCCGCGCGCACGTCATTGAGCCAAATCAAAGGCTATCTGAATCGAAACTGCACCCGTTTCTGTACAGGGCGATCGTGCGGGAGAAGCCGAGCTTGGCGATTTGCTTGACGAGGTGGTGCGCCTGGAGTTCGGCCGGGCGATGGTAGTGGTCTGTGCCAAGATCGTTGTAGACAGTGCTGTCACGTAACATGTGGTGGATCGCGGTGAGGATGGACGGGGCCAGGGCGCAGATCGCCTTCTTGGTCCTCGCCAAAGCGCCGTCGCGCCGCGCAACGCTCGGACGGGGCGATCCCGCGCTGGCTGGAGCAATAATATCCGAAAATCGCCCGTCGCGCGGGGCGAGAGAAGGCGCTGATCTATTGGTGTGACAATCGGTTCGCGGATCCTCCCTGGAACGATAACCCGTTCTGCCAGCGCCATTTGCAGGGCTACCTGGCGTCGACCAATGCACTCGCACCTTCATCGAAAGCACCGGTCTGGACAGGGTCGCCCGACAGCGGGGCCGATTCATCATGTCCTTGCTGGTCCTCCGGGGAAGGGCGGGGGGACAACGAACATGGGCCTGATCCGCTGACTGGGAACCAGACGGGACATTGGTGGGACCGTTGAGGGAGGAAAGTCCCCGGGATCGCCGGACCCGAACGGGGTCAGTCGATTCCCGCCAAAACCAGCAATGGGTGCAGAACAAGACCCGCCAAGCCGCCGACCAGCATCCCGTTGAGCCGGATGAACTGAAGATCCCGGCCGATCTCCAGTTCCAACTTGTCGGTCATGAACCCTGTATCCCAAGCCCGGGTCACGTCCTCGACCAGCGTGGAGAGACGCATTCCGGCGCCGCTCAGGCCGGACGCCACGGCTAGGGCCAAGCGCTTGTTGAAGCCGTCGACAATGACCCGCTGACGCCCCGCGTGCCTGCAGATTCGCGCGATCAGGTGGGCGATCCGGTCAGAACTCAAAGCCCGGCCCACGGGCTTGGATCGCGTGCCAGGCATCCCTTACCAGCGCGTCCATGTCGATCCGGCCAAGAAATTCGCGTAAGATCTCGGTCACCTGCGCCTTCAACGCCGCATCGGTTTCCAGGTGTTCCGCGAAATCGCGCAGCCATTCCGAGAACTTCGTGTGCACCTCGTGGTTCGGATCGCCGGCGATGTCATTGGCGAGATCGATGATCCCGTCAATGAATCGGTTGACGACGAACGAATCGAAAAACGGATGCGTCAGCGGCGAATGAGCGCCGAACCGGGCCGTGACCACCGAGCGATTTTCATCGAGCCAGCCCGAGACGGCTTCGAGAGCGTGCTCAAGGATCGAGCGATCCACGCCTGAGGCGAGAACGGCCTTCAGCGCCAAACGGATCAAGCCCGAGATGTCGGTGCGCGTCAGGGTTGCCGAAATGCTGTGCGTGGCCAGCTGGAGCACTGCGGCCTCGCCGGCCTCGTCTATCATCGGCGTCAGCGTGTCGGCGAACGCACGCAGGGCCGCCTGGATGTTCGCGGGCTTGGAGCCCCAGCGCAACAGACGGCCTACGAGGTCCTGTTTCGTCAGCCACGGCGCGATCGTTTCAGACGTCACGAAATTCTGCTCGATGAACCGACCGAGTTCCTGGCCGATGCGATCCTTGTTTTCCGGAACGATTGCGGTGTGGGGCAGCGGCAGGCCTAACGGATGCCGGAACAGCGCGACGACGGCGAACCAGTCGGCGAGGCCACCGATCAGCGATGCCTCGGCGAAGAACTGTACAGCGGCGAACTCGGGATATGTGCTCTTCAAGCGTCCGCTGACGACAAGCAATATCCCCATCAGCGGAAGCAAGGCGAGCGCGATCAGTTTAATGCGTCGCAGGCGGTGCCGCTTCTCCAACTCATCCGCTGTCCACCTCGGTGATGTCTCGCGGCGGCGGGAACGGGTTGCGGCAACACCGCCCATCTACGCTCTGACCCAGGGGCGCAACCAGTCATGGCACCATGCGACCATGACCGGGTGGAGAGATCGCATGGTTGGCGCCTGGGATGTCGATATCACGGTTCGATAACGTACAGTTCCGGGGGCGGCGACACCCGGCGGATGACGCAGGTTACCCAACTCGGTCGGGGCTGACCGCATCGCGCCGGACTGCGCCGCCAGCCACTCCCGCCACAGGTCCCACCAGGACCCCGAAACCTGCTTCGCACTGGCGAGCCAGGCGTCGGGGTCGGACGGAAGATCCGTGCCCTCGAAGTATTTCGCCTTCGGATTGCCGGGTGGATTGATCAGGCTTTGGATATGACCGCTGGAGCTGAGGACAAATTTCGTCTTGCCGCCGAACACACGGGCGGCGCGGTACGCCCCCTTCCACGGGGTGATGTGATCGGTGACACCCCCAACGACGAATTTGTCGCAATCGACCTCGTGGAGATCGATCGGCGTGCCCAAGACTTCCATACCGCCGGCCCGTTGCAGCCGCTGGTCGCCGAAAACATCCATAAGCTGGCTGTGGAAATCGGCCGACAGCCTGGTCGAGTCGTTGTTCCAGTATAGGATGTCGAAGGCGGGCGGCGGGTTGCCCATGAGGTAATTGTTCACCCAATAGTTCCACACCAGATCGTTGGGTCGCATCCAGGCGAACACGCGGCCCATCTCGGTGCCCTCCAGCACGCCCTTGCGCTGTGAATTCATTTTGGCTGCGGCGATAGTTTCCTTTGTCGCGAAAAGGCCGAGGACCGACTCCGTGCCGATATCCATCACCACGACATTCATGGTAACCGCGTTGACGACCCTGCGCTTTCTGGCGGCCAGATAGCCCAGCAATGACGCGACGGTTATCGCGCCCACACAGGCGCCCTGTAGATTGATGTCGTCGGAACCGGTAATGTCGCGTATCGCCTCGATCGCATCCAGGAGCGACGATACGTAGGTATCCATGTTCCAATGCCGTTGCGCGGGCGTGGGGTTACGCCAGCTCACGATAAAGGTCTGGATGCCGCTATTAAGCAGATACTCGACGATACTCTTCCCAGGCGCCAGGTCGAAAATATAAAACTTGTTGATCTGCGGCGGCACGATCAAAAGCGGTCGCGCATGAACCTCGGCGGTCGTGGCGGCGTATTGGATCAGTTCCATCACGTCGTTCTTCCAAACCACCGCGCCCTTCGACAGGCCCAAGTTCTCGCCGACACGGAACGCATGCATGTTCACCTGCGACGGCATCCCGTTGTGCGAGACGATGTCCGTCATCAGGTTGCTGAGCCCATCCATCAGGCTCTTTCCGCCGGAATCGACGGCTTTCTTCAGGGCCGCCGGGTTACCAAGCAACATGTTGGTTGGCGAGAGGGCGTCGGTCATAAGCGAAGTGATGAACCGCGCGCGTTGCTTGATGACATCGTCAAAGCTGGTGCTGTCGATGTAGCGGTTAAGGGCCCCGCTCCACGCCAGGTATCCTTGCAGATACATGTGATAAAACGGATTGCTCTGCCATGCTGCGTCAGAGAAACGTTTGTCGCCTTTCGCGGGTGCGATCTCGGCCTTACCAGTCAAGATCGACAGCAGCGCGGCGGCCAGCGCACTCTCGTGCTCTACCGCTTGCACAGGGGTGCTAATGGCCTCTCGTGTCAGCTGGCCGAGAGTCGCGAAAACGTCGGACGGGTCCAGGCCAATGAACGGATTGTGCCCCAGGAGCCCCTCCGCGGCCTGGGCAGGCATCTCCACCGCGGACCCAGGTTGGTTTTCCACCGTCATGACTTTCCTCCTTACACATCGGGATAAACTGGATTCGACGCCCTGCGGCGCGACCCAGACGATGTTCTGAGTCGGGTCTTTGATGTCGCAGGTCTTGCAGTGCGCGCAGATCTGGCGCTGATGCGAAGGCGAGGGTTCGTTCCGTCTGCCTCACGTTCGACCTCACTATACGTCGGGGGAGCAATAACGCTGCCCCGGCGCATCAAATTTCGCGAGATCCACCGTAATGGAAACCGTAGCATCCTTCAGCGTCAGATGGCAAGGCCGATCTTCCTTCATGTCACGCAGCGGCGCACGATATTCGGTCATCGGAATTCTCCGTGGATAACTCTAGGATGAGGTCAAATTACTTGGCGTATTTCTTACGCAGAACGTTCTTGTTGATCTTGCCGACACTGGTCTTCGGCAGCTCGTCAATGAAAACCACATGTTCCGGAACCGCGTAGGTGGAGATCAACCCGCGGCTCGCGAATTCGCGCAGATGGGCCCTGAGTTCCGGCTGCGTCACGTGCTTGCCAGGCTCGACCACGACGATGGCCATGGGGCGCTCGCTCCATTTCTCATCCGGCACAGCGATGACCGCCGCTTCCGCGACGGCGTCGTGTATTAGCAACAAGTCTTCTACGTCGATCGAGGATACCCACTCGCCGCCGGTCTTGATCACGTCCTTCAGGCGGTCGGTGATCTTGATGTAGCCTTCCTTGTCGATCGTCGCGATGTCGCCGGTATGCAGCCATCCGCCGGCCCACAACTTCTCGGAGTTCGCCGGGTCCTTCAGATATCCCTGGGTCAGCCAAGGCGCGCGCGCGACGATCTCACCTGGCGACTTGCCGTCATGCGGGAGGTCGTTCATCGCTTCGTCGACGATCCGGACTTGCACCATCGGGATCGTCCGGCCCGTCAGACAGCGGACATCGACCTGGCGATCGATGTCCCATTCCTCCATATGCGGCTTGATGTGCGCCAGTGCCAGAATCGGGCAGGTCTCTGACAGGCCGTAGCCGGTGAACAGGTCGATGCCTTCCTCCAGCGCGTGGCGAGCAAGTGGGTGCGGCAGCGCGGCGCCGCCGATCACAACCTTCCAACCCTTCAGCGAGACCGGGTGCTTTTTCGCGGCCGCCATGACCATTTGCAGGATCGTCGGCACGCAGTGTGAGAAGGTGACTCGTTCCTGCGCGATCAAATTGGCCAGCGAATCCGGGACATAGCGGCCGGGGTAAACCTGCTTCACGCCTATGAGCGTCGCGATATAGGGAAAACCCCAGGCATGGACATGGAACATTGGCGTCACCGGCATATACACGTCGCCGGTGTTGAAACGTCCGTGTCCGGGTCCGGAAAACGCCATCCGCACGGCCATGGTGTGCAGGACAAGCTGCCGGTGACTGAAGTAAACCCCCTTCGGAAGCCCGGTCGTCCCGGTCGTATAGAAGGTCGTCGCCCGCGTATTTTCGTCCAGCTCCGGAAACGGATAGTCCGGGTCGGCGGCATCCAGCAGCGCCTCATATTCGCCTTCGAAGCTGAGATGCGTCGCCGGCTTATGCGCCGTATCATTCAACAGGATCAGTTTTTTGCCGGGATCGACGCGATCCCAGATCTGCTCCAGGACCGGCACAAACTCCGCATTGACCAGAATAACGTCGTCGTCCGCCCCGTTGATCGTGTACAAAATTTGCTCGGGCGCCAGCCGGACATTCACCGTGTGCAGCACCGCACCCATCATCGGGACGGCGAAGAAACACTCCAGATAACGAGGTGTATCCCAGTCCATCACGGCGACGGTCTGGCCGGCCCGAACGCCGATGTCCGACAGGGCAGAGGCGAGGCGATGAACGCGTTCGCCGAATTCGCGGTAGGTGAACCGGCGGTGCGCGGCGTAGACGATTTCCTGGTCCGAGAGCAAATTCATGGCGCTGCCGAAGATATGCTTGATCAGCAGCGGGTGTCCGTATGCTGATGGCGTATGAAGGATGGGGGCGCCGGTCATTTCGTGTCCTACTTGTCCTAGTCGGTTGGTGTTCTTGACGTCGGCCGCGTTTCTCTCGCTGCCCGTTGTGGCGATATCCCCTCAACGGGGGAGGCGCGTGCGGCCAATCGGGGGAGGCCGCCTGCCGTTAGCTCGTGACCTCCGCCTTTTCGTTCGCGTTCAGGAAATCCCGGATGACGGGCACGATGTCGGGAATCCGCGACAGCAAGAACAAATGGCCGTCGTCGATTGTCACCAGGCGGGAATTGGGAATCAGACCCGCCAGGATCCGCCCGTTCACCATCGGAACGATCGGATCATCCCGGCCCATCAACACCAAGGTCGGCTGCTTGATCCGCCGGAGCCACAGGATGCTGGTCCAGCCCGCCCCCGCGAGCATCTGCCACAGGTAGCCGCGCCCGCTTGGGGGCGTCATGTGCCGCGCGTGTTCGTGGATCAGTCCTGGATCCTCACGGAATCTTCCGCCGTACAAGTCGGCGCCGACTTTCGCCATGAAATCCTTGTCGGAATAGCGGCGCGGGTTAAGCATGTTTTTCAGCACGCTGGGCCGTCCCGGCACCATGACCGCGCCCGCCGAGGTCGCGGCCAGGACCAGCCGGCGGCATCGGGCGGGATACTGGTGCACGAATTGCTGCGCCAACGCGCCGCCCCAGCTGACGCCGAGCACATCGACGGGGCCGGAGACGCCGATATCGCGCAGCAAGTGTTCGACGGCGCGGGCTATGCGCGAGAAGCGGTACGGCAGGAGCGGTGTTGCCGATCCGCCTACACCGGGCACATCGAAGGCAATGGAGGAGAATCCAGCCTCTCGCATGGCGTTCGCAAAAGGGGCGACCAACTCGATGCTGGCGCCGATACCGTTGAAAAGTAGCAACGGTATGGCACTTCTGTTCGCTCGGGTTCGGCCATAGCGGATGGCCAGGCCGTCAACCTTCGTCGTTTCGATCTGCATCTGTCTGTCCGATTGAGCCGGAGAGTGTCCGTAACGTCGACACCCAGGTCAGGAGTCGCTCGGTCTGGATATCCACAAGTTCGCGATAGGATTCTTGGACCACCGCGACGATGTCGCCGTAACTCCGGATCATGCCATCGCCGACGATCGGCGCGGCGTCTGGCGGGTAAACCGTCGAGGGAAGTTCCTCCTCGGCCGGATCGGCGTGGGCAAGCTGCGATCGCGTCAGTTCCCCAAACACCCCGGTGAGAATCTCCGCCTGATCGTGCGCGATGCGCTGAACCGTGGCGAAGGCGAGCGCGCTCATCTGCCACAGCGTTTCGAATTCGATCTCCAATTCTTCGACCAGGAGCTCGGCGTTGGTTCCCAGCTTGCCGTCCTCAAATGTCCGTGAGACCGAGGGCGGCAGTCCGAAACGAATGGGCGTTTCCTCTTGGATCCCCGGTGCATAGACACACTGGGCTGGGAGCTCGTTCCTCGGCCAGAGGCTGGCCGGATCGGTCTTTGGAGTGTCTGTCACGGGAAAAACCTCATGATGGCTGCGACGAGTATTAATTGCGGGTTGTCAATGCGGTATCCCCCGTCCGGGACAATGAGCGCGCCAACGGGGGAGGCCGCCGTGGATGCGACGGAATCGATACCGCCGCGGACACAATTCGAGGAGTCATGGTGGCCCCTATCACCGATGGACCGCACCCGCACTTCCTGGCCGCCACTTGCACAATCGGATCCTTGTAAAGCGGGGAAACTGCCGCTTCCTGGAGGTGACCCTCCAGGCGATTGGCCCGTCTCCAAAGGCGTCGGTAAGTCAACCAAGAACCGCGTTGAGGTAGCGGACTAAGTTACGTCTACGTAGTGAACGGCGTGCGATGCATCATCGAACATGATGTTTGCTTCTGGTTCGGGTCGCGGTGCAGCTTCCAGCATGGATGCCCCCTTCTCCTCCTCCGACGCCTTGATCTAAATCAATGCTCGGATGGGCCTGCATGGCCGCGTATCTCAGCGCGGGAGCCCGACACCAATTGCGTTCACGTCGGTCCGATACGACAACCAGAGCGATTTATGATGGGAATAGGCTCGAAAGCGCCGAGCCAACTGGTTCCCCGAACCGCATCATCCCTTGAGGTTGTGAGCTACGCTATCTGCAACGGTTCGTGGGCCCCCGACAAAGTGAACAGCGGTGGGATGCGCTTTTTTACGTGCTCCGTGGCGTGGACCACAGACATGGGAGCGATTGTGGTGCAGGGCTGAAGATCTCCAGTGTGGGGCTAAAGATCTCCAGTCATCTAGGGTAGCGCGAGGCCAAGTAGGCGGGTGAGCGCACTATGGATGTCAAGACTTTCCTATTGAAGCCGATCGCCGTGACCCGACGGCTCAACGAGCCTCTTGGCTGTAGACGACTTCCGCCACACAGCAGACCGTCGGACGTAGCGGCAATCTGCGAGCGTCACAGCGCGGCCGGCGGCCAAGGCGGTAGATAGCGGCACCCGCTAACACAACTCGCCGCCGCCGCTGGCGGCAAGGTGCTGTTTTTTTCCGGAGCCTGGCCATGACAATGCTATTCGAGAAACGCAACATTGACAGCGCCGAGATCGACACTGACGCCGGCTTACGCCAGCTGGACGAGATCACGATCGTCGAATCTCCGAATGATGCGATTATCGGGATGACGCTGGACGGCATCGTGTCCGATTGGAACGCCGGGGCGGAAGTCATGTTCGCCTACCGCACCAGGGAGATCGTTGGCCAGCCGATCGTCGTATTGTCCCCACCGGAGTGCATCACAGAGGAGACGACCATCCTCGAGCGCGTTCGGCACGGCGAGAAGGTCGAGACGTTCGAGACGACAAGGCGCCGCAAGGACGGGCGCGCCATCCCCGTGGCCGTCACGATTTCGCCGATCCTGGACCTAAGCGGCACGATTGTCGGGGCTTTGAAGATCGTGCGCGACTTGAGCGAGCGCGTCGATCGCGATCGTCACCTGAAAGAACTCCAGCTGGAACTCGTCCACGTGTCGCGTCTGAGTGGGATTGGCCGACGCGTCGCCGCTATGGTGCATGAGATCGATCAGCCGCTGACCGCGATCAACGGCTATGTCGGCGGGTTCCGGCGCCTGTTAGCACTCAACGACCCGGAACGTACGCTATTCGCATTGCGGAAAATCGCGGAGCAGAACGACCGAGCGTGTACGATCATGCACCGCCTGCACGACTTCGCGCGTAAGGGCGCGCCGACCGCCAGGGGCGAAGATTTGACGAGCACGATCGTCGAGGCGACCGAATTGGCCGCGATCGCCACCGCCACCGAGGGCGTTGCCCTCAGCATACGGATCGCACCAGACGCCACACACGTGGAGATCGATCGGCTTCAGATCCGGCAGGTTCTGTTCAACCTCCTTCGCAACGGGATGGAGGCGATGGAAGGCTGTCCGCGCCGAGCGCTGACCGTGGCGGCCCGGGTAGAGGGGGAGGGGATGGTTGAAATCAGTGTCGCCGATACTGGGCCGGGTCTGCCAAACGAGGTGCTGACCAATCTGTTCGAGCCCTTCGCCACCACCAAACCGAACGGAATGGGGATAGGGCTGTCGATCTGCCACTCAATCGTCGAGGAGCATGGCGGCCGCCTGTGGGTTGAAAGCAACCCGGAGGGGGGAACCGTGTTCCGCTTCACCCTGCGGCGCGAACCGCCCGAACGGATGGGACAAGACGACCGGCCTCCCGGTGGAACCCGCGGATTGACCTTGGGTGGCAGAGCGCGCGCCGAGAATGACAGCGCAATGCTCGAAGTAAGATTGCTAAAGCAACTTGATAATTGCCGATATCGGCGCAACGAGGAGGAAACGGCCGTGCCTGCAGCCCTCAACGTATCCGATGAGTCCAAGCTGATTGCGGAACCGAGGGCCGACCTCGATATGTTGGCCGGACCCTCGTCAGAACGAAGCGACGCGAATGTTTATGCGGCCTATTGGCGGGCAAGGTCGGGGTTGGTGTGATCCCGGTTCCCGAAACGGACCACACCCTCATCGACCCAGTGGATGGTAGCGATCCGCAACATGATATTGGTCGGGACATATTGGCCGCGCGCGACGCAGCCTTTGCGGAAAATTCCGGTCTCGGAATCAGCTCGAAAGGCGTCCCGCTTGACATCGCCGGCACAGTGCGCGTCCTGGAACTGCGACCTGCTTTCACCCCTCGCCACCCTAAGTGCTGTACTGCACCATGACAGCGCCACTTCTCAGATCCTCCCGGCGCTTCGATCTGGCCCGCCTCTTGCAGCCCGCCTCCATCGCCGTCATCGGCCAGGATTTGGAGCTAGGCACCCGGATCCTGGTCAATCTCTCCGTCGGTGGCTTCAAGGGTCAAATTCACACGCTCCGGGATGCCTCCCAGCTCGGCCTGGGCATCGACCTCGCGGTGCTTGCGGTCCCGCCGGATCAGATCGGCAACTCGATGACCCAGATGGCGCGGCAAGGCTGTTTCGCCGCCATCGTCCCCGGCGCGGCCGACGATCTGCGCGCCCACGCGATGCGCACCGGCGTCCGCGCCCTGGGCGGCCATTCCTTCGGCCTAGCGGTCCCGCGGCTCGGCCTGAACGCCACGAAATCCCACATCACGCCGCCCGCTGGCCGGCTGGCGCTGGTGTCGCAGTCCGGCATGGTGAGTCGGGCGCTGATCGACTGGGCGGAACCGAATGGAGTCGGCTTTAGCCATATCGTGGGTGTCGGCGACCATCTGGATATCGGCCACGGCATGGTCCTGGACGCGCTGTCGCGCGACGCAGATACCAGCGCCATCCTACTGGATATCCGAAGCATCAGGGACGGCCGCCTGTTCCTCTCCGCCGCACGCGCCGCTGCGCGGTTGCGCCCGGTTGTCGCGATCTGCGCCGGCCTGCGCCGGGTCAGCCCGGACGGTGCAGCGAATCTGTCATTCGAGGCCGCGATGCGGCGCGCCGGCGTCCTTTGCGTGAACCGGTTGGAAGACCTGCTGGCTGCGGCCGAGACTCTGTCGCGCGCCAGGCCCGTCCGCTGCGACACGCTGGCGATCGTCAGCAACGCCGCCGGCCCCGCGCGATTGGCCACCGACAGCGCGCTGCGCGCCGGCCTCGAACTGTATCAGGACGAAAGCCTGACCCTGGAGGTGGCCCCGGCCGACCTGGCCTCCACCGCCTTCGCCATGGCCGCTCGCAGCGATGTCGGGGGCGTGCTGGTATTGCACGCGCCGCTGGGATCTCAGGACGAGGCGACGATCAATAGCTTGATCGGGAAGCACCCCGAGCAGCGCGCGCCCGTTCTGGTCTGCGTAATGGGGGAAACCACCGGGGCATTGCACCGCAGCACCCTGGCCCGTGCCGGGTTCGCGGTGTTCGCAACACCCGACCAAGCGGTGAGCGGGTTCGAGCACCTGGTGCAGGACCGCCGCAACCGCGCCGTCGCTCGCGAACTGCCCGCCAGAACCGTGCTGACCGTCGCCCCGGACGTTGCATGGGTGCGGACAATTTTCGGCAAAGCCCGCGCTGCCGGTCGCCTGGGTCTGACCCAGGACGAATCGCTGGATGTGTTGGCCGCGTATGGCGTTGCGGCAGTGCCGACGCGCTGCGTCGCCGGTCCGGAGGATGCCGTACCGGCCGCGGAGCTGTTGGGCTATCCCGTCACGGTCAAGCGGCGCGAGGCCTCCGCTCCGGCAGACCGAACCCATGGCGGCCTGGCGCTCGACCTGCACACTGCCACCGGGGTCGCCGCCGCCGCACGGCGTCTGGCCGAGGATGATGCCGAGCTTTTGGTTCAATATCAGGTCGGGCGGGGGCGGGAACTTGCGGTCCGCGTGGCGGACGACGCGATATTCGGCCCGGCGATCCGTTTCGGCTCCGGCGGCACCGATCCGCATCCGTCGGATCAGGCGGCTGACCTACCGCCGTTGAACCTGGCCCTCGCTCGCGCGCTGATTGGCCGCAGCCGCATTGGCGCGTTGTTGGAGCGGCCGATGCGGGATCGTCCGGTCGCCGATATCGATGCGGTTGCCGAGGCGCTGGTGCGGATCAGCCAGTTGATCGTCGACTTCCCGGAGATCGCGATGCTGGACGTGCCGTCGCTGCTCGCCGATGCGGGCGGTGTGATGGCGGTCGATGCCTGGGTCCGGCTGCGCGGGGCGGATGAGCCGCCCGGCCACCTGGCGATCGCGCCGTATCCAGCGGAACTGGTCACCCACGTCGAAGTCGGCGGCGATGCGGTGACCATCCGGCCGATCCGTCCCGAGGACGCCGAGGCGCATATCGCGTTCCTGGCCAGGCTGTCGCCGCAGGATCTTCGGTATCGGTTCTTCAACGCCGTTCGCGAACTGTCGCGCGAACAGATCGCCCGGCTGACTCAGGTGGATTACGACCGAGAAATGGCTTTCGTCGCCACCAGGGACGTGCAAGGCGACACGATCGGTGTGGCCAGGCTGATCAGCGAACTGGGTGGCCGATCCGGGGAATTTGCGGTGGTCGTGCAGCCGGACATGAAAGGCCGTGGCCTAGGCTCGGCGCTGATGCGCCGGGTGATCGAATGGGGGCGCCAGAAGGGATGGGTCGAGGTGGTCGGTCGCATCATGGCGGAGAATAGCCCCATGCTGGATTTCATCGAGCGCCTGGGTTTCACCTGTCATCGCATGGCGGATGATCTGGAGGTCATGGAGGCGAGGTTGCAGCTGTAGGCGATTGTTCTCGGCTGGAGATCCAGTCCGCGGTCGGGCGCGGCAACCCGTCGGCGCGTTCCGCCAGTCCGCCGGCGTGGGTCATCCTGTTGAGCGCGTTGCAGCCCCCTTTTACGCGGCAACCAGCTTTGGCATCCGGAATGGCTCGCCGTAATGATCACCAGAATCAAACCGCCCAGCGCACCACCCCACGCCCAACCGGAAGCGAAGCGTTTCGCCGTCAATTTGCTCAAAATAGATTCGGTCTTAAAAGGCCCGGGGCCTTTTGGCGGCTTCAGGGCAAAACACGTTCCCGGTGCGGCACCAGTCATCGGCGCCGTATGGTGGGCCGTAGCGTTCATTCCGCCGGCGGTTTCGGCGATCAGATCCATCGCACGCTAGCCCTTTCCAAGGGCAAGTTGGTTGCCGTGAATGAAAACCGCCATGATCTTGGGCGAGGACGGCGTTTGGAGCGCTTACGTCATCTCATAGGTGGTGCGATAGTAGGTCTGTGCGGCTGAGAGGACCAGAAAAGTTGCATAAGGTCTCCTACCCCTCGATGACGCGGTAGATCGTCGGAGGGTGGCGTCGAAAGTCCTGGCGGGAATCTGGTCGAGGCGCGGAGAGGGATTCGGGAGCCGGTCCTGGTTAGTTCCCGTGTGTCTGAACACCGAGCAACGAGGGTTCCGTGCGCAGCAAGATCGTGACAGCCGACGAGGCAATTGCCCTGATCCACGACGGCGATGCACTGTCGAGCACCGGCTTCGTCCAGATCGGCTTCGCCGAAGCGCTGCTGTCGGCACTGGAGCGACGCTTCCTGGCAACCGGCACACCCCGCAACCTTGCGCTGTTCGCCGGGGCCGGCCAAGGCGACGGCGAGGACATGGGCCTCAACCACCTGGGGCACGAGGGGCTGCTGCGGCGCGTGGTGGCGGGCCATTGGGCGCGCATGCCGAAGGTCGGCAGTCTCGCGCTGGACAACAAGATCCAGGCCTACAATCTGCCGCAGGGCATCATCTGCCAGCTGTTTCGCGACCTCGCCGGGGGTAAGCCGGGCACCTTTTCCAAAATCGGCCTGCACACCTTCGTCGATCCACGCTACGGCGGCGGGCGGATCAATGCCGCCACCACCAAGGACATTGTCGCGCTCGTCGAAGTCGATGGCGAGGAGTGGCTATTCTACAAGGTCGGCCGCGTCAACGTTGCCTTCATCCGCGGCACCACCGCGGACACCTTCGGCAACATCACCATGGAGCGGGAAGCGCTCACCCTCAACAACCTTGCCATGGCGATGGCGGCTAAGAACAGCAACGGCATCGTCATCGCCCAGGTGGAGCGCATCGCCGAGCGCGGCTCGCTGCCACCGCGGCAGGTGAAGGTCCCAGGCATCCTCGTGGACTGCATCGTGGTGGCTGCGCCGCATGAGCACAGGCAAACGGTGGCCACCCGGTACAACGGGGCCTACGCCGGCGAATTCCGCGCGCCGCACGCCAGCCTGGTGTCGACCGCCCTTAATGAGCGCAAGATCATCGCTCGACGCGCCGCCTTCGAGCTGCCGCCCAATGGCATCATCAACCTGGGTATCGGCATGCCGGAGGGCGTGGCCGCCGTCGCCAGCGAAGAGCACATTTCTCATCTGTTGACCCTGACGGTGGAGTCCGGCGTGATCGGAGGCATCCCCTCCGTCGGCGGCGACTTCGGCACAGGCGTCAACATGGATGCGGTGATCGACGAGAGCCAGCAGTTCGACTTTTACGACGGCGGCGGCCTGGACATGGCCTGCCTCGGCATGGCCGAGTGCGATGCCGCGGGCAACGTCAATGTCAGCCGGTTCGGCGGCCGGCTAACCGGTGCGGGCGGTTTCATCAACATCAGCCAGAGTGCGCGGCTCGTGGTGTTCGTCGGTAGCTTCACCGGCGCCGGCCTCAAGGTAGCGGTGGAGAACGGAGAGCTCCGCATCCTGGCAGAGGGCAGGCAGAAGAAATTCCTGAAGGAGGTCGAGCAGATCACTTTCAACGGCCAGTACGCCTACGACCGCGGCAAGCCGGTCTACTACGTCACCGAACGATGCGTGTTCCGCCGGGTGCGGCGGGGCCTGGCGCTAATCGAGGTTGCCCCCGGCATTGATGTCGCCCGGAACATCCTGCCGCACATGGACTTCGAGCCGGTGATCGGCGAGTACGGCGTCATGGATTCCCGCATCTTCGGCACCGGCCCGATGAACCTGGAGGCGGAACTACTCAATCTGTCGCTGCCGGAACGGGCCACCTATGATGCCGAGCGGAACATCCTGTTCCTCAATTTCGAGGGCATGTACGTGCGCGTCGCGGAAGACGTACAGGCGATTTGGGATATCTGCGAGCAGCGTTGCCGCGCGGCCGGGAAGCGGGTCGGCGTCGTCATCAACTACGATCGCTTCCGGATGAACCAGGAAATGTACGACGCCTATGCTGAGATGGACCGATATTTCCTGGCCCACTACTTCACGAACATCACGCGTTACGCGACCAGCGCCTTTCTGCGCGCCAAGCTGGGCGAAGCCTTCTCGCAACGCGACATCGCACCACATGTATTTGAGCGCAAAGAGGAGGCCCAGGCCTTCCTGGCAGCACTGAGCCGGGAAAGCGCAAAGGAAGCGTAGCGACAACCCTCTTCACGACGTTCGGATGATATAAGGGGTCCATGCGTCTGAGAGTCCGACTCAACCAAAACGAGCCAACCTCCCGGTTAGCAGTGTGACGCAAGCGGTATAAAGGAAAGCCGCAGCCGAGGTGATTGTGGTCTCGAAATCCTTGGCAGGGTGGCGGTTGCGGTTGATCCAGGCAACTGGTGTTGGCGGGGATCGATTAACCCGGCGTCACAGGCGCGACTATGCCGAACGACATCGCTGGGTAATTCACGTGCCGGAACGAAGCTTCAAGAGGTTTGGTCCGGCGCCGTCTTCATTTGATCGACCTCGGTCGGCATCAGGCTGATAACTGGGCTGCCGAGTTTAATAGCTGAGATTTGCGAATTTGGAGGTTGTCCTTATGACGCGCAGGCGCTTTTTTCTGCCATTGACCCAGCACATCCGAGCCCCCCGTTCGGGGTGCCACATGCGAACACCGCATGTAGCGGTAATGTATGTGCATATCCATCCCTCAGACGGAGGCAACTGCTTCTCCACCTCAAGCAGCGTTTCGAGTGGCGTCATGGGTTGATCTTTCTCAGTGCTGTTTGCAGGGGTCAGGCGCACAGGTCCTCCGACGAGGCTTCGGATTACGAATCAGTCGTGCTGTTTGCAACCATCGCGGCGAGCCGTTTGCAACCATCGCGGCGAGCCGTTTGGAGTCTTACGCCGACAAGCATTGTCGTTCAAAGAGGAAGGTAGGCGGTTTCGAACGTCGCCGTTCCCGCAACAGGGGAATTCTCCGCCGGGAGTGGTCAGTCGGTAATGGGCTGGATGACTACTGTGAAAAGGCGGCGAGCCAGGCTCGGACAGCGAGATTGGAGGATCGAGGGTTTATCCGCCCCACGCGTCCGTCCCGATCATTTTGTTATGCTGCCGAAGCGGCATAAGTTGTTGCAGCACACCACCCGTTTCGGATGCCATGGACCCGTCGAGCGGCGCGGTGACACGGTGAGGGCCATGTATGTTGATGACGGCCGGATGACCGGGCGCGGCAAATGTGCCGGATGGCGGGCCCTGATTACCAATCTCGGTACAGTCGATCAGATCGTGCTAACCAACGCAGGAGACCTCCCAGGCAAACAAGTGACCGACCTTCTCAAGACCCTCGGCATTCCGCGAGATCTGGCGTCGGCCTGTACCTCCACGCTGAAGGCATCGACACCAGCAGCGCCAGTTTCGCCTTGCTCGACATGATCGCCGCCTATCGGCGGGCCAGACTCTCGGAGGCCATTCGTGGCGGGCAGGCAAAAGCTGTCGCCGCGGGGAAGCGCATTGGCTGACCCATTGTGCCGGCCGGTGTAGAAGACCGTACCCAAAAGGCTCTGGCAGATGGTCGCGGCATCCGCCTGACGGTACGCCAGTTCAATGTCAGTCCGGCAAGCGTCATCAACATTCGCCGAGATATGACGGCTGATCGATGCACGCCTCGCCGATCTTTTTGCTGATCCTGATCGCGTTTTCGATGCTCGGACGATTCGTTGGCTCCATTCTATCGATGTTGTTTTGGCTGATTGTCGTAGTGGCCGTCTGCTAGATTGTCGATAGGATGTTCAACTGAAAGGGAACGAAGAGAATTGGAGTAAGCCCACCCTCTCGGTCTGTACAAGGTGAATCAGTGGACGGCAGACCGGAGGCGCTATAATTTTAGCCGGATCCACTCGCGCGGGATCGCGGTGTCGGAGCGGTTTCTGGTGGAGCAGGTGCTCGACGAACTGATGGCGATGGCTTGCGGTGGCACCGCCGCTGGAGATCGTCCCGTCGCCAGAACCAACGGATTGGCTCCCACCCTGTCCCTGCTGCGGCGGGCGCATGACTATCGTCGAGACCTTTGGGCGATGGCGGCAACCACGCGCGCCGCCGCACGCGCCCACTCCAACTGCGGGCAGCACGTCATGACCTGGCTCGGCTTACGCTCACCTCACACCGCAACACCCAAGTTGCGGCGAATGCCCCCGGGCGCGCCGTTCGCCACGATCGGCGCAACAGGCCTGGATAGGACCCGTGGCCAGCCCCCGATGAACGGTCTGCCCGGCGAAAAATCTCGCTCACCAAGTCCCCGCCAACGCCAGAGCAGAGCCGGATCCGGAATGACCTCAACCAAGCAAAACTCGAAATCCCCATAGACCATCACCGCAGCCCCGCGGGTTCGTGCTTGGGCGGTTTTCCGACGCCTGACGGCATCCGAAAACCTTCATCGTTCCGGTCAAAGCGCGAACGTTCGAGTTTCTCGAAACCGGACATTGACAGCGCGGGAACCGTCGGTGACGAGGGCTGTTTTGTCCGTCAGGTCTACCATCAATTGCTTCCCCTCCCGATGAAGAGGCCATTCACGAACTGATCGGCGCCATCTTGCCCGCCGAGCTCCTACCACGGTCAGACAGCACGAGGTCAGGGCACCGCGGAGAGCAGCAGGAAGAGGGCGAAGATCACAAGGTGCACCACGCCCTGCAGCACGGTCGTCGTGCCGGTGCCGAGCGTTAAGCCGGTGATGAACAGGGTAAGCAGTAGAAGGGTGCTGTTCTCGTTTCCGAGGCCAAGCATCAGCGGCCGACCGGTGAGCAGCGACACGACGGCCACAACTGGGATGGTCAAGCCGATGCTCGCGATCGCCGAACCGAGGGCCAGGTTGAGGCTGTTCTGCAAGCGGTTCGCGATCGCGGCGCGCACCGACGCAAGCGCCTCCGGCAGTAACACGAGCAAGGCAATCACGATGCCGACACACGTACGCGGAAGACTAGAGAACGCGATCACGTCCTCTAACGGGTGCGACAAAAGCTTGGCCAGCAGCACTACGGTGGCCAACGCGACCAACAGGAGCACCGCACTGGCGGCGCTAACGCGGGGGGACGGGCGACCGCCTTCGCCGGGCAGCGGGGCCAACTCGTCGGCCGTCGTGCCAAGGAAGTAGTCGCGGTGACGAATGGTCTGCACAAAAACGAACGTTGCATATAGCACCAGCGACATGATGGCGACGAATACTAGCTGCACCGGTGAGTAATAGGGGCCAGCCGCGCGCACAGTGTAGTCCGGCAGCACGAGCGCGAGCACGGCGAGCGGCGCCAGCACTGCCAGCGCGGCGGATGCCCCCTGCAACTGAAAGCTCTGCTCATGATGCTGGCTGGCACCGAGCACAAGGCATAGTCCGACCACGCCGTTCAGCACGATCATCACGGCCGAGAATACGGTGTCACGGGCGACCGCCTCGGTGCCGGCCTTGCCGGAGAGCAGGATGGACACAATGAGCCCCACCTCAATGACTGTCACTGCTACGGCGAGCAGGATGGAGCCGAACGGCTCACCCAACCGCAGTGCCAGCACCTCAGCGTGGTGGACGGCCGCGAACACCGCACCGAAAAGAAGAACCGCGGCCGCAAGTTGCGCCGGCGTGGCATCAGGTGAGACGACACCACCGAATTGGGTTGCGAGCAGCAGCGCGGCGAGGCCGGGAAACAGCCAACTCCACACTGGGACCGTGTCGTGATGGCGGCTGGACATGCGTTCTCCTTAATCTGGGCGCCTCTGACCGAGGCAGTTTGCGGAATTGCGAAGCCCGCCGGCGGTAAATGCGATCGGGTGCGGAACGCTATTGATGCTGCATGTCGCTGCGTAAAGTTGGCTGCCCTGGCTTCCGAACGGCCTCTATCGTATCCCAACCGGGAGGGAAGAGACACCAACAACGTCGTTCGCGTTTCATGACAAAGCTCCTTTGGAGCCATCGAAACTCGGGGACGGTGCAGGGGGCGAAACATGAATGTTGCCAGCGCAGGGCAGCTTTCGAGCCCCTCTCGCCTGACCCCAGTCAAGCCTCCTGAGGTCGTCGTATCCCGTCCTGTTCTCCTCCGGCCGATCGTGGCCGGCGGAAGAGAACGGCTATCCGACACTCAGAGTATGATCCGGCGGCCAAAGAGCGGCGTCGGTGGAATATGGGCCGAACGGTTGATGCCAAGCGTGCGTGAAAGCCGCAGCAGGTTCTGGCCATTCGGTTCTGCCTCGACGGGGAACGCTGCCTTCGCGACCGTGCAATGCTCGATTTTCGCCCCTAGGGGAGGTGACATTGTCGGCGAACGGCGGAGCCGGTGTTCACACCTTACCGGCATATTCGTAGCCCCGGCACCACGACTACTAATGGCCGCTAACGAAGCGCGTATTCTCCCACCAGAGCAAAAACATCCGTGACTCGGGCGCACCGCTGCCGTAGCTACCGCGAACGCCGCACGAACAGTCGGTGCATAGGCGACGGACATGGATATTGTACAGCTTTCCCCGTCTGCAGTTCGGCGATGTACCACTTCCTGTTCGTACCGCTTACGCTAGGGCTGTCAGTGCTGCTGGCGATCATGGAGAGCATCTACGTTACCACCGGCCGCACCATCTGGCGCGACATGGTGCGGTTCTGGGGTACACTTCGCCATGGGCGTTGCCACTGGCATCACCATGGAATTCGAGTTTGGCACCAACTGTCGCTGCCCGTTTGAAAAGACACTTTTCTCCCCGTTAGAAATGTCGCAGCGCGCAAGGTAGACATGACTCCGCTGCCTGAATCAGGTCAGCTTTCCAGTTCGGTTGAGGCGCCTGCTTTCCCGTCCCGGCCTGACAACAGCACGACGCGGCGCGCAGCGGAGGGGGAGGACGGCGAGCACCAAACCTTCCCTGGAGCGAGCACCCCGGCACGCTCGGCTCAGGCTGGAGAAACAGGCGGCGAGGGTTTGTGAGGGTTCAGCCCCGCCGCCACGCGCTCTGCCGCCACCGTAGCCGCGATCTGGCGCGAAGGCCGTCCCTTTGTCGGCTGGCCCGGTGCTTCGAGGTTGTTCGGTGGCCGCTGCTGGGCCGCGTGATAGCGACGCCGATGCGGCTCGTGGGTGTCCTGGTGCTGCTTGGCCATTGCCAGTGCTGCGCCAAGCCGCTTGTTCTCCACGATCTCGCCAGGTTCCACGGTCTGGATCTTATCCGGTCGGCGCGCAATTCGACATCGCGACGATGCGTATGGAGGTCACCGACTTCTTCGCCGTGGTGTTCAACCCGGTGGCACAGGGGAAGTTTGTGCATACGGTGTCCGCGGGATACGTCACCGGCTCGATGTTCGTGCTGTCGATCAACGGCGATTTCCGAGGGTGATAGTCCGGCGGTCGCCCGCTCGGCCGCCTCGGCCAATTTCGCAGCGAGCCGAACCGTGGCTTTGTTCGGCGTGCCCTTCTGACGGCCGCCGGTCTTGTGGCCCCTAGCCATGGCGTCGATCCATCCGTTCTGCTACAGCGCCGCCGCGGGCGCTCTTGGGCAATCATATCACATACGGCACGGAAGTGCTGCGTCGCCATGGCATCGTGCTGAAACGCGGCTTGGCGGAGTCGCCCGTCGTGCGTGGGATTTAGGCTGTCCAAGTATAGCCGTTTCGACTGATGGTGACGGAATTCGGCCGTCTAATTCGCCGGCGTCGATCAGGGCCAGTATGGCCGGCAGCGACATCATTGCTTCCGATACGAAACCGTCAGCGCAGCGGGCGAGCGTCCATCCAGACCAGTGTCGTAACAGCAGCCAGGAGGCCTTTTCCTGCCGGCCTCGAACACGCCGACGATCGCACCCGCCCCCGCGATGCCCCACGGCCGGACCGAAAGATCCATGGCGGCATCGATGCCCCGGGTACCGGCGTCGTCCAGCCAGCACCAGCCGGTCGGCCTCATCGAGTCCCGCGTATGTCTGTGCTCGCGGCACCCAGGTCTCCAGCCCCGGCCGATGGTCAAGCGACACCCTCGCTCGCCGCGAAGCTCACGCCGACCGGCCTTTGGCTTCGGCAGGCTGATCGCGGCACATCGGCGTCCAAACGACCGGGACCAATCGGTATAGGTTGGGCGGCGCCGCGTCGATATCACCTCGTCGTCTGCGGAGCGACAATGTACGTGAACCCGAAATAGGGGTTGGCGAACTGCTGGATGTACTGATTGTAGAACTGATAGACCTCGGCAATGCCCAGCTTCGGCACGTAGACCACATCGTACGGTGCCAACCGGATATCGGCGTTCGGATCAGTTCCTTGGCGCACCGCTTTCCATTTGACGGACAGGAACTCCGGCTTGTCGCCCAATCCGCGGCGAATAACGAACACCGAGGAATTGGCGCTGCTCAGCTTGGTGCCCCCGGCCCGTGCGATCGCCTGTGATAATGTAAGGGTCGGCCCGACAGTGATGAACTCACCCGGAGTCGTCACCTCGCCTGCGACATAAACCCGCGTTGGCGCGAACGACTTGACCACGACCGAGACACGCGGATTCTGCAGATCGCGTGCATAGACGGCACGTAACGAATCCGCGAGGTCCGCCGGTGACCGCCCGTAAGCAAGCATATCCGGCACCGCGGTGGTGGAGATGTGGCCGTCGGGACGGACTGTGACTTCTTCATTCAATTCTGGATTGAGCAGCAGCCGGACCTCGAGCACATCTCCGACCTGGATGTGATAGGCGGGCAAAGCCGTCGGTGAAACTGTCATGGGCCCGGGCACCAGGGGCGCGGGCGGCAACGTCGGCACCGGCGAGCACGATGCCAGTGCGAACGCTCCCGCCAAAACGATCCCAGCCGCGGCGGTTGCTCGGTTTTGCCTGATCGCCTGACTAAAATCATTGCGCTCAGCGAGCGGTGGGATTGCTTTATTCACGTCCAAGGCCCTCATCGGATTGTGCAGCGAGAGATGATTAGGGTGGCTAGCTTTCCTGAGCGCGAGTGGCAACCGGTGACTGCTAGGTTCGGCGGGACCTTTGAGAAGCGACCTCGAGATTTATGATCACCGGACACATGATCTTTGGCTAGTTCTGCAAGCTGCGTACCAACACTAAGTGGCAGAAATCGGCGACTCCAAAACGCTCGTTTACGTAATAGCCGCGTCAAGTGTTGCGTCGTCGCTTACTGGCGGCCAAATAAATACGCACATCCTCGCCAGCAAAGCGCTTCGGCCCCGCTGTTGATTAGGCGGCTACCCGTCCCGCCCAAGCTTTCCAGTTCGGTCAAGGCGCCTGCTTTCCCGTCCCGGCCTGACAACAGCAGCGACGCGGCGCGCAGCGGAGGGGAAGAGAGGAGCGGAGCCGCCCGGAGCCACGCGCAGCGCCCACTTCGGCGCGAGCATGGCGAGGACGGCGAGCACCGGACCTTCCCCGAAGCGAGCACCGTGGCACGCTCGGCTCAGGCCGGAGGAACAGGCGGCGAATGTGGTTTGTCACCGTTCAGCCCCGCCGCCACGCGCTCTTGCCGCCACTGCAGCCGCGATCTGGCGCGACGGCCGTCCCTTCGTCGGCTGGCCCGGTGCTTCGAGTTGTTCGGCGGCCGCTGCCGCGCCGGGTGATAGCGACGCCGGTGCGGCTCGTAGGTGTCCTGGTGCTGCTTGACCATCGCCAGCGCCGCGCCAGCCGCTTGTTCTCCACGATCTCGCCAGGTTCCACGGTCTGGATCTTATCCGGTCGGCGCGCAATTCGACATCGCGACGATGCGTATGGAGGTCACCGACTTCTTCGCCGTGGTGTTCAACCCGGTGGCACAGGGGAAGTTTGTGCATACGGTGTCCGCGGGATGCGTCACCGGCTCGATGTTCGTGCTGTCGATCAACGGCGATTTCCGAGGGTGATGTTCCGGCGATCTCCGCTCGGCCGCCTCGGCCAATTTCGCAGCGAGCCGAACCGTGGCTTTGTTCGGCGTGCCCTTCTGACGGCCGCCGGTCTTGTGGCCCCTAGCCATGGCGTCGATCCATCCGTTCTGCTACAGCGCCGCTGCGGGCGCTCTTGGGCAATCATATCACATACGGCACGGAAGTGCTGCATCGCCATCGCATCGTGCTGAAACGCGGCTTGGCGGAGTCGCCCGTCGTGCGTGGGATTTAGGCTGTCCAAGTATAGCCGTTTCGACTGATGGTGACGGAATTGGGCCGTCTAATTCACAGGCGTCGATCAGGGCCAGTACGCAGGCAGCGACATCATTGCTTCCGATACGAAACCGTCAGCGCAGCGGGCGAGCGTCCATCCAGACCAGTGTCGTAACAGCAGCCAGGAGGCCTTTTCCTGCCGGCCTCGAACACGCCGACGATCGCACCCGCCCCCGCGATGCCCCACGGCGAGAACCGAAAGATCCATGGCGGCATCGATGCCCCGGGTACCGGCGTCGTCCAGCCAGCACCAGCCGGTCGGCCTCTTCGAGTTCCGCGTATGTCTGTGCTCGCGGCACCCAGGTCTCCAGCCCCGGCCGATGGTCAAGCGACACCCTCGCTCGCCGCGAAGCTCACGCCGACCGGCCTTTGGCTTCGGCAGGCTGATCGCGGCACATCGGCGTCCAAACGACCGGGACCAATCGGTATAGGTTGGGCGGCGCCGCGTCGATATCACCTCGTCGTCTGCGGAGCAACGGACCTGAACCCGAAATAGGGGTTGGCGAACTGCTGGATGTACTGATTGTAGAACTGATAGACCTCGGCAATGCCCAGCTTCGGCACGTAGACCACATCGTACGGTGCCAACCGGATATCGGCGTTCGGATCAGTTCCTTGGCGCACCGCTTTCCATTTGACGGACAGGAACTCCGGCTTGTCGCCCAATCCGCGGCGAATAACCGGGACACCGAGGAAATCGGCGCTGCTCAGCTTGGTGCCCCCGGCCCGTGCGATCGCCTGTGATAATGTAAGGGTCGGCCCGACAGTGATGAACTCGCCGAAGTCGTCACCTCGCCTGCGACATAAACCCGCGTTGGCGCGAACGACTTGACCACGACCGAGACACGCGGATTCTGCAGATCGCGTGCATAGACGGCACGTAACAAATCCGCGAGGTCCACCGGTGACCGCCCGTAAGCAAGCATATCCGGCACCGCGGTGGTGGAGATGTGGCCATCGGGACGGACTGTGACTTCTTCATTCAATTCTGGATTGAGCAGCAGCCGGACCTCGAGCACATCTCCAACCTCGATGTATAGGCGGGCAAAGCCGTCGGTGAAACTGTCATGGGCCCGGGCACCAGGGGTGCGGGCGGCAACGTCGGCACCGGCGAGCACGATGCCAGTGCGAATGCTCCCGCCAAAACGATCCCAGCCGTGGCGGTTGCTCGGTTTTGCCTAATCGCCTGACTAAAATCATTGCGCTCAGCGAGCGGTGGGATTGCTTTATTCACGTCCAAGGCCCTCATCGGATTGTGCAGCGAGAGATGATTAGGGTGGCTAGCTTTCCTGAGCGCGAGTCTGGCAACCGGTGAGTGCTAGGTTCGGCGGGACCTTTGAGAAGCGACCTCGAGATTTATGATCACCGGACACATGATCTTTGGCTAGTTCTGCAAGCTGCGTACCAACACTAAGTGGCAGAAATCGGCGACTCCAAAACGCTCGTTTACGTAATAGCCGCGTCAAGTGTTGCGTCGTCGCTTACTGGCAGCCAAATAAATACGCACATCCTCGCCAGCAAAGCGCTTCGGCCCCGCTGTTGATTAGGCGGCTACCCGTCCCGCCCA
>CAWHWH010000029.1:0-229639 GCA_963832865.1 uncultured Pseudomonadota bacterium | reverse complement strand
ACCATGTGATGGCGTCGAGTGCCACGTAGTGGCGCCAAATAATCAGGATGCCTACGCCATACACGAAGGCAATCAGCAGCAGTTCCGCGACGACTGAGTTCCTTAGCCGGATTGAAGAATCAATGGCGGCTCTGAACTGCGGCATCTTGCCTTCGGGAACCAGCCTGCGTTCCAAGAATTGCCGCACTACAGGCCGCAGGCGCTGATGCACCACGAGTTCCGCGGCGATCAACAAGGGTATCGCCACGAGAAAGCGGACGTGGACCTCCAGGTCCAGCAGGAAGGGTACACTCGTAAGTCCCTCGAAAAGACGCCCTTCGAGGGCGGCGAGCCCCAACAGCGGCAGCCATGCGAACAACGAGATGAAGAGAATACGTTGTCGCACCAACATCAGTGCATCGTCGGACAGGTGCGCCCGGAGCAGAAGCTGGAAGAGTGGTCCGCCCAACACAAGCGAGAAGTCTGCGGTGTCCCGAATATGATTTTCATTCGACATGGATGTCAGCATGTCAGCAATCTCAAATGCGACCTTCTCTCTGCTTCAGTCGGTTCTGCCAAGTTACCGCTCACCGGCTGCAGCACGATTGGCGGGCGTACGAGGCCCAGGCCCGTCGCCTTCGATGGTCATCATTGCATTGGAACAGAGTCGGACACTCCTCGGCGCACCATGCCGATGCCTCAAGGGGGTGGCATTGATCTAGATCAATGCAGTCGCGGTACGGAAGCGACCCACCTAGCAAATCCAGGTGGACAAGATCGACTCTTGCACACTTCCGAGCCGGAATTCCGGTTTCGGCCTACTCTACCTATGCCCCCGGCCGAACGCCGCTCTTTTCGCCGGCGGGGGGGACAGCAGACTGGCAGCTATCCACCCGGCCAAGCCATTTACAGCTGCCTCCACGAACGACCGCTTCGGAGAAACGGTGCCGCTCCTCTGAACGGCCGCAACGGGCGCCCCCCCGCCACCACGGGAGCGGCTTGGCTTGGCCGGAGGGGAACGGCAGCTCTGGAGCAAGTTGGACCGGGGAGCTGCCGTTCATTCACACCGTCTGAGCGGTTCGGCTGAGTCTCGACCCAAGCACGAACCCGCTTCGCGGGATTGGTGCTGGGGTGGGTGAGACCCTGCACCGAACCATCGACCGATGAAGCAAGTAAGGTTCGCGTCTGCTCATCGGCACCTAATCTTTTGTGGCTCGAGGGTTCGGCTCAAGCTGGGGCCTGTAACGGTGACCGCCGACGGTGCCGCTCGCTTCGGAGGCGGGGTCCAATTTGGCTGGGGTGGCCTGAGCTGGGGTTTGGCTGCGGTGGCGTGAGCTGGGCGTATTGGCCATCTTCGTCAGTCATCACGTGAGTTCCAGGTCCGACATTTCTGCAAAAGGGCCTTCGGGCTGTGCCATCCACATGGAAGTAATGGGCGCGACCACCTTCGGGTCGGCGTTCGATCAATGTCACCACTGCGTGCTTGTGAGCGTAGCCGCGACGACGGCAGGGACGGGGTTTCAGGGGGGTGGAGGAGCCGCCACAGCGCCACATCATTGATTGAATTCAGCATTTCCAGATTCCGGGCCGCCCACATGCGCCGCCTTGTGGCGCCATCATTTTTGGCAAGAATGCTGATCTCATCTGCATTGTGGCGTTGTGGCGGCTCCATCGCCCATTACCCGGAGGTCCCCTGGTCCGCCGGCAGATACCGGTCCCAGGCGTCCTGAAACGAGGCTCGATCAGCACCCCTTCGGGGTGTCGCCAGAGTCCAGGCGGATCGAACCGGAGCGAACCCCAAAGGGCTTCAGCATGCCGGCAAGTTGCGTCGGTGTGATCGCCCGTCCCCTGTTGCTTTCAGGCCAGGGACGATCCTGAAGCTCTGCCAACCGACTGCACAGCATGATGCTTTGGATCCGGTCAGACAGAGGATCATCGAAAATGGTGCGAACGTCAGCTAGTAACATCGTTCCTCGCTCGATATCCCCTTCGGCCGCCGCATTTTGTCCGAACACGTTCACGATCGCCCAACACCCTCTCGCCCACCAGGCTTCTCCAGCCGCCGCCGCGATCGACAGCAGGACTACGCTGATGTCCCCCGCGCGATCGTTGAGCTGATCTGGAGTGAGAGGGTTAGGAATGAGCAAAGTGGAGTCGTCTTTGCTCCAGCGGCGCAGCTTGCGAGCCAAATCGGCCAGCGCTTGGCGATTGCCGGTCGCGCGCAATTTCTCCACCTTCTCGGCTGCGGTCTTTCGCTTCAATCGGATAGGGATCGCCCGGTCCGCCAACGTGTCCGGCAACATACCTATCGCCGCGAGTGCGACGGGTGCAAAGGTGGGGAAGGGCACAGGCACATGCTCTCCTTGAATCTCGACGACCCGGATCACCATTCCGCTCATTTCGTATCCAGAATTTAGTACGCCTCGAAGTTCTTCGTTGTCGGGAAGGAAGGAGTTGGCTTCGTCGATCAGCAGTGTTAGCGGAGAGAAGGCTTGCACCGTCCGGAATACGCCGGATGCGGTCAGGCTATCGGCCTTGAGTGTACGCCTACAAAGAATGCGCAGAACATCAAGGACTGTCGATTTCCCGCAACGCGCAACGGGCGAGGTGATCCCAAGCCGCGGCGAGTGCTCAAATTTCTCATAGACCCAAGTATGGGCAACCCAAAGGGCGATGACATCGGCAGCATGATTTGGCAGCACCACGTGCCTGCTTACGGCTTCGGAGATTTCATCCAGTAGATCCGGCAGCACCACCGGCTCGGGCCACGGTTCAGGATCGTGCAGACCGATGCCGCGGCCCGTCTCGGTTTCCGTGCCCCCGCGCGCCTCCCGGACCATTTCATCAAGGGTTGTGACGCGCACACCCAGCCGCTGTGCTTCTGGCTTTCGCCACCGGTCGTATTCCGCGAGAGACAGCGCGGCGAGACCGGCGACTGCGAGGGCGTCGGCCGCGATGATCGGCTGGGCCGGTGCACCGGCGGACGGGTTGGCCGTTGGCGTTCCAATCCCGTTGGCAGTGCTGCCGGTCATCGATCAATGCTCCCAAGTGCCGCCGCTGGTGCCCGGGCCAATGCCCATTCGATGACAGATTGGGCTTCTTCGAGCGGGGTACCGGCATGTGCCGCGGCACTCAAAAGAACCATGCGAACGTCGTCGGCGGACAAACCACCGGCCGAGACCATGCGCGCGAGTTGGCTCGCTTCCACGATCAGCGTGCTATGTCGAGTTCCCTCAACCGCCTGGGTGATCTGCAAGGCGGCGCGCGATAGTGCAGCGAATGACTGCCTGCCGGTTTGCGGTATCGTGGGTCGCACTCCGACCGGCGAAGCACCAATGGGCCGTACCTGAACGGGCCGTACCTGAAGGACATCCGGCGTTGGAACGTCCACAGCATGGCGACCGGGCAGCATCGCCAGCCGAATTCTAATGGGCGAAGTCGCACCATCAATAAAGACCGGAGCTGCGGTATAGATCGGCTGCGCGCCGTTGAATACACTCTTGTCGACCGGGGTCGCGCGAAGCCAAGCCTTCAGATCGGCGCCGGTGGTAGGCCGAGCTTAGCCAGGACCATAGGCGCAGCCGAATCCCGGGCTTGATCCCATGCGAAGCGGTGGCCTGCACGATACAGGCCGCGCCGCAAAATGCCGAAGGCAAACGTTCGATTGCCACGGCCGCGCACGACGGGAGATCGCCTAATTGGACATTCGCCCGGGCCGGCAAGTCGTCGAAGTCCAGCGCAACCCACTGACGAGCAACGTCACGAAGGGTCGCCTGGTCTCCGGTCTTCGAATCAGGAAATAACAGGCGACGCACTCCTTGGGTTCGCGCCGGATCCAGAATTGCTGCGCGCACGACGCAGCAGTCCTGCCGATCCGACAGCCAACTCAGCCAACCACCGATATCTGTTAGATTACTTACTGGCCGCTCGAAAAAATCGAAAATGCGAGCGCGGTCATACGGAATAATCTCTCCATCCCGGGTAACCGTCTTCGCAAGCCGTCTCCAGCGACTTGAAAGTATGGTTAGCTGATCGGCGCTCATGCGCGACCGCCCCGTGGATGCAATTGGCTCCGGATCGACCATTCGCAGCTCGGGCCAAACCGAAGTCTTCAAGTACGACGCTAAGTCGGCAATCAACAATCCATCATCGCGACGTCCGCAGGTCTCGCAAATACTGCAAACCAGCGAATTTTCCGGGGAACTGACGAACGGCAGCACGACGCCAACCGCGGCGACTTGTCCCTTCATCAGTGTTTTGCCACACGTGATGCACTCGGCTGGCGGTTCGCTCAATACTTGCCGGACTACCGAGAGTAACGTGGCGGCTTGGTCATCTCCAAAGATCAACCTCGCCAGCAGCTCGCCTACATGGGCAGGACGGTAGACTTGGACAGCGAGAGCGCCACCGGCTTCGTCGTGCAGCAAGCAGATTCGTTCTTCGAAATCGTCTATATCGGGCCTCTGTGCCGATGAGGCCGCTCGATCAATCCGCTTGAACTTCAAGCGCCAGAACGTTAAAAGCTCGCGGTCTGCCGAACTTTGATACCGTTCCGCCGCCGCCGGTCCACACAGGCCGAGCGGCGGTTGGTTTAGGTTGTCATGGTGCTAGCGAGTTCGTCGGCCCGGTGACGGAACGTTCGAGCTGCAGCCCAGCCTTCGCAATCGCGCAACCGGTAGGCAATGCGCCGCGGTCCAAGCCGGAGGAAGGGAGGCCCATCGCCGGTGACGCGCCAGCGCTGCGCCGTCCGCGGACGGAGGCCGTAGCGGTTACAAAATTCGATTTCGTTCAAGTAATCGTCCGGCAGAAGTTCATCCGGCTTGCCAATGGATGTGCCTAACGCGGTCATATTCATCTCTTGCGCTCCGTCTACCGCCGCGCCCCCACTGCGGGGCGCCACGGTGCGCAAATTGACGCGTTGCCCGGCCAAAAGCCCGCCACTAGAAGGGGTCAAAATGGCCGTTCCGGTGGCGGTAGAGCCAAATCTGGATGCTATTCGAACACGAGCTTGCGTAGTCGAGCGGGATGTTCGTCGGGATGAGGCAGCTCGATATTGGCCTGGGATAGGGCGGCGTGCAGGAACCGGAGGATTGTGTCTTCCCGCAGCTTGATCCCGGCCCTCAGTGCATGACCCGCCGCGTAGCTGGCGATCTTCGCGAGATTGTACTGCAACTCCCGATATTTATATGCCGACGGTCGCTTGATCCTAGCCAGTTCCCCATCCCGTTGGGCCAGGACGGCGTCGATCGCGCGCCAGTCCTCGATCAAGGCGGTCTTTGGATCGACCCAGCCTTCCACAAACGGTTTCAGCGCCGTCCGCAATCGCCGAATTGCCGCTCGATAATTTGCTGGATTTCCAGGTGCAGCCTTAGGGTCAGCCTTCCGGGCGCTCAACAGCAGCCGGATTTGTTGCGCCGTCACGGCTATGATCCACTCTGCGGGAGTCTCCGGGATAGCAGAGCCAGCGGCTGCAAGTGCGGCTTCATTCGCCGGGACCGGAGCAGCGCATGGGCGGCCCAATGCAGGCGACGCCTTCGTCAGGAGTTCCAAAAGCTGCCGCCGCCCCTCCGCCTCGAACGTGAAATCGGCGAGTGTGATCCGGTCAGCGGAAGTGAACGGGCCAGGCGGGCGTTCTCGCTCGCTCCGGGGCATCTCACGCGGTTCTCACCAGCGGAACCACGTTCGACCCTGATCCCGGCCCTCCGGCGCATTCAACAACATGCATCGCCCATGCTTCCAACGCCCGAGCGCGCTCGGCAGCAAAGTCGTGGCGCTGATACACTGCGGCCACGCCTTGAAGCTTGGCCGGCCGGTGTGCGAGAAGCTTGTCGGCGACGATGGAGTCGAAACCCAGTGCGGCCAGTTTTGAGACGCCGGTCCGGCGCAGATCGTGCAACCGCCACCCGCTCACGCCCGAAAGGGTGTCGAGGCGCGCCTTCGCCCGACTGAAGCCGGAAACAGGCGTCCTCCTGGTGGTCAAGAAAGCGTAATCGGACCCTTCCAGCCGCGGTACGTTGCGAAGGACGATGCGCACGGCTTCGGGTAACGCCACGTCGTGCGGTTTGCGGTTCTTCATTCGTTCTGCAGGGATCGTCCAGCGGCTTAGATCCGAGGACAGCTCCGACCACTGCATCCGCGCCACCTCCTCACGCCGCTGCAGGGTCAGGATTAGTACCTTAACGAGAGGGGCGAAGGGCATACCAAGCCCATCGGTTGCCTGCCAGATCGCTGCCAGTTCGGCATCGGTCAATACCCGGTCCCGTTCGGTGGCGCCGGCCGATATGGGCAAGTTAGCGAACGGATTCGCTTCGACCTTCCCGCGCTTTTGCGCCCAACTAAACGCGGCGCGGGCATAGGCCATCACACGACCAGCCATCGCCGTTTTTCCGGCCTCTGCCAGCTCGTCGAGTGCCTCCACGGCCTCTTTTCGCGTAATCTGCGCTGCCGGTCGGTTCAGAAGATCGTCCAACGAGAACCGAATTGCGCGCTCAGCCTCGGCGGCATAGCGCGGCCGGCGATGTGTGAGATGCAGGGCTGCCCATTCCCTGACCAACTTGTCGAAGGTCAAGGCTGCCTCGCTCCGCTTGGCCTCGTCCGCCGCCTTGCGAGCCCACCGCTCGGCTGGCACGTCAATGCCCTTGGCAACGGCACCCAGCCGTGCACGTGCCGCATCGCGTGCCTGCTCCAGTGTCAGGCTGCCCCATACGCCCAACGGCTCCCTGACTTTCCGGCGCGTGGCAGGATCGGTCCATTGCGCCACGAACGTCCGCGTTCCCTTCGC
This sequence comes from uncultured Pseudomonadota bacterium, assembly GCA_963832865.1. GTDB lineage: Bacteria > Pseudomonadota > Alphaproteobacteria > Acetobacterales > Acetobacteraceae > Rhodopila. The sequence continues at coordinate 222,879 of CAWHWH010000029.1, read as the reverse complement.
GGTCAGTCGAACCCCCAGGCCGCGGCACGTGGCATCGAACACCAGACGGTCTTTTCGCCCCGTGTCGAGTTTCAATCCCGCCAGCACCTTTTCGCTCAATCGCATCGCTGCCCCTATTTCTGCGGACCTGTTGCGGACCCGGCGGGAGGGTCCGCTATGGGTCCGCAAGGCGGCTTGTGGCGACCTTTATAAGCGGGTCTGCGCAAGAAGGCCAGTATTAATGCGCGTTATGGCGATTTGAGGCGATGCAATGCGGGTCCGCATCGCTTTCACCCAATAAGAGGACCGGAACATTGGTTGTCGCGATCTTCTCGATGTCACGGCAGACCTTCAGCATCTGCTGACTTCCGGTGACGATCCGTTCGATTGGAGAACGCATCGGCACGGCCGCCAGCTGACGGTTCTCCTCTTCGAGCCGGTGGAGGTTCAGCCCGCGCTCTACAACGGTACGCAGAAATCTCGATCTCGATCGGTTTTTCGCAAAAATCGTAAGCACCGAGGCCAACGGCCCGGAGGGCGTTCTTCCGCTCGTCATTGCCTGTGACCACGATCACTTTGATCCGCGGCGCGATGCGCAGCACTTCGGTGAGCGTCGCGAAGCCCTCGCTGACGCCGTCCGGATCGGGCGGCAATCCGAGATCCATTATGGCGACGGGCGGATTTTCACGCTTCACCAGGATCACTGCCTGCGCCTTCGCATGCGCCATGAAAAGCTCACAAGCGGGGAACGCCCAACGATATTGCGAGCGAAGGCCCTCATCATCCTCAATGATCAGCAGTTTCGGTTTCGACATGGCATGCGCGGTCACGCTTCGGCCCTAGCAGGCTCAGCGACGCTTGGCCTTATTGAGGGGAGGATCAGCCGCATCGTTGTGCCGGTCTTTGGCCTGCTGATCACGAGCAGGTCGCCACCTGCTTCACGCATCAACTCCCTGGCCTGGTAGGCGCCGATGCCATGCCCGTCATCCTTGGTGGTGCGCAGGGGGCGAAACAAATCGTCGCGGACAAATTCCGGCGGCATGCCTGTCCCATGATCAATGATATCGACGACGACGCCATTAGACTCCAGTCTTAGATCGACCTCGATCGCGGTGTTCGCATTCGACGCATCGATCGCATTGCTCAGCAGGTGCGTGACGACAGCATCGAACGCATCCGGGTCGATGGCGGCGCCGGCGCCCCCGGCATCGTCTCGAAAGCCGATATCTCGGTGGCTGGCCTCGCGGCTAGCTCCGATCAGGTCCCGCAGTCGTTCTGCTGGCGTGGTCAGAGCGTGATCGCGCTTCTGCCGTTCGGCTTGCAGCCGGGACAATAGACGGGTGATCTTGCCGACAGAAGCGCGCACTGTCGCAAGCATATCACGCTGAAATTCCGGATTGTCGGCATAAAGTTCGGCGTTCGTCAGGAGCATTGAGAGCTGCCCAGAAACATTCTTGATGTCATGGATGACGAAGGCAAAGCGCTGACTGTATTCGCGAAGCTGCTGGGTTTGGGTCAGAACCTGCGTGGCACGTTGTTCCGCCACGCGGCTCGCGATCTCGAGACCAACCACTCGTAGGAGGTCGTATGCCTCACGGTCCAGTTTAAAATTCGCCCGCGAGCGTGCCAGGACGACGAAGCCGATCAGGTTGCCGAAGTGATTGAGCGGCAGCACCACCCAGGGCCGCGGCATTTCGGGAAACCAGGTATTCGCTTCGGCATGCTCGTCCAACCGGATGATCCAGTTGCCGTCCCTGAACAACGTGACCAAAGGATGTCCAGGCGCAACCGGGCTGGTCGCCGCGGGCAAATTCCAGGAGCCTGCCCATTGAAACGCGACGTCGCTTGGGGGCCGCACGAACAGCGCGCCGGCGGGGCTGTCAACGACCTCAGCGGCGGCGCGGATGGCTCGTTTATGCAGCGCGACGAAAGCTTCCGGCGCGGTCAGTGCGTCGATGCAGCGCATCCACTCGCGGCGGTAATCAAATCGGCTGCTGAAGAAGTTCTCCACCAGGACGGATCTGATCCGAGATCGGGCGGATCCCGACGTCAGAGTGATCGCGATGGCCAGAATGGCGGCGAAGATCATCGACGTTTCGACGACGCTGCCCCACTCCGAGCCACCACGGCGGAAAATCCCCCCGATCAGGGCGATCGCCAGCAGGAAGATGCCACTGCCGATCAGTGTGAAGCTTTGGAAGACCACGTCACGTGAAACGTGGATGTCGACTGCCCAGCGCCGATTGCGGACGGCGGTGAGGGCGATCAGCGGGGCGGCCAGTATGATAACGGGCGCCCGACCCTCCATAAGAATAAAGGAAAGGCGGTGGAACAGCACACCGTCCGCGTAAAGTAACAGATCGTACAGGAATGACGCCCCCAGGCCGACGCAGAGCAGGTTGATGTGCCAGCGTAAGTCCGGAGGTGTGTTGAAATAGAGATTTTCCAGCAACAACACGTTGCAGATAGAGAATCCAAGTCTCACGACGGTGCCAAGGGATTGAAAGCTGGGCGCAACCGAGCTGGACTGCCATTCTACCACTGGGATGCAGATCAGCATAAGCAGGGCCACCAGGCCCATCGTTTTGAAAGCCGTTGTGACCTGTTCGTTTGTGAAGACCGCTCGACGGTAGAGGTGAAGGATAAAACCATACCAAGCGGCGGAGCGCCCAACTTCCAGCCAGGCGGTCATGCGGCCGATCGGTAATTGCCACGCGAGGGCGAAGGTTGCCGCCCAGATCGCCGTGACCGCGCAGGCGACGACCAGCCACGCGCCGGTCCGGCTGAGTGGGGAGCGCGCGAGAATTAGCCCAGTCAGCAAGGCGTAGATCACTGCGCCGGCACCGTACAACAGAACGTTCGGGGTCATGATCGTTGCTTCGCCGTCCTATCGCCACACGACCCGTTGTCAATGGCATTCCTGGCCGGATCGGGTCCAGGAGATTTCGCTCAAACGCAGATCGGCACGCTCCTCTCTAACGCGCGCCCTCGCCGAACAGCACTACGCGAACGGTCGAGACCAGGACGGCTGCATCGAGCAGGAGTGAGCGGTTCTTTACGTAATAAAGGTCATAGGCGAGCTTTTCACGGGCGTCCTCGACCGAGGCGCCGTAGGGGAAGTTGATTTGTGCCCACCCTGTGACGCCCGGCTTGACATACGAGCGTTGGCGATAGAACGGGATCGCTTGGCTCAGTTGCTCGACGAAATGCGGGCGTTCCGGCCGCGGTCCCACCAAACTCATTTCTCCGACGAGCACGTTGACGAGTTGCGGCAGTTCATCGATTCGCGTCGCACGAATGAAACGGCCAACCCGTGTCACGCGCGGATCATTCCGTTGCGCCCATACCGGGTTGCCGCCCGCCTCGGCGTTGGCGGTCATGCTGCGGAATTTGAGCAGAGTAAATGGTTTGTCAAATCGCCCGACGCGCTGCTGACGGTAGAAAACAGGTCCTGGGCTATCGATTTTAATCGCCAGCATGGTCAGTGCCATCAGAGGCAATGTCAGCGAGAGCAGGGCAAGGCCAACGATGATGTCGCTCAGGCGCTTCAACACTGCAGTAAGGCCGCCGGCCGGAAAGCCCGGTGTCATCAACCATTCGCTGGCACTAAGCATGTCCAGATCGATGCGGCCGAGGTGGCTTTCATAAAATGTGCCGGCACTGTAGATTTTCATGCCCCGCAGCTTACAATCGAGCAACGTCTGGACCCTCGAGCTGTCCGGCTCCGAGGTGATGATAACGCCCCAGATGCGATGTTGGCGCAGCAAAGCCCAGGAAATTTCTGGATCATTGAACACGATGGGGTTGAAAGTGTGATCCCGGCTGGATCGTAGCCGGTTACTGAACGCCTTGGTCTGGCGTGCATTCCCGACGAGGAGGATGCGGTGCGCCCGGGCAGCGCGGAGACCGGTCAGGCCATAGATCAGGCGGATCAGGGTCATGGCAGTGAGCCACGCAACCAGCAGCTTCGCGATGAACAAGGCGTGGCCGATAGAAAATCCCGTGCGCGCGTCGCCGCTCACGGCCAACAGGAAAGCAAAGGCCGTGGCGGCGGCGAGACCGCTGGTGGCGAAAAGGCGTTTGCGGTCGAGGGAGATATACGTGCGGCAGAGGCCGATCGTCAGGCCGATAACCCCGGCGAGGGGAATGAGGACGGAGGCCAAGGCCAGGTGATCATGAGGCGTCTTCTCGATGAAATCCGGGAGCGACAGCGAGGAGCCAGCCAGCGTTATGACGGTGTAGGTTGCCGCGAACGACAAAGCGGCCTCGACCAGACTCAAGGCTGCCATTTCGCGGGTCAGATGGCGTCCTATCGCACGCTGCATCACGACTTCCCCTTTTCAGTCGGGCCGGCCAGGATCAGAGGCAGAGCGCAGTCGTGGTGTCGGGACCGAGATGAGTTGCATATCGCTAGGCAATATTCAGGTTCCTGGTGGGAAAGTGATAACAAAACGCAACGTTGCATACTCTGGTAGGCGTCGTCAATTTTTTTATTCTCATTGTTACTTTGAAAATTTGACCATAATTGCCCGTGGCGATTGATATTGCGAAAAGTATTGATTTCGGAGAAATCGCTTGTCACAGCATTTGTCGTGCATCAACCGGGGTAGCGTCTGATCGATCCTTCTAGTGATCGCATCTTCGAGTTGAACCGGTACATATCGGGGTGTTATGGGAAATCTCATGGAGTGGCGAAGTCGTAGATGACGCAGTCTTACCTCCGCCGCTTGTGTGCGAAAAAAGGAAGGCGTGTAGATCATTGGCAGAGCGTTGCCTTAACGTGGCAGAAAAGGGGGTTCGATTCCTTCCGCGCCTATCAACGGTCGCCGACGCCCGCGATCGCCGGATACGCTGCGCGGGGATTTCAGGACTGCTGCTTTTGTCCTGGAGGACACAGCCGGCGTTGCTGAAGTGGTGCCTGGGTCCATCCAGAGGCTGACGTGATCAAGATTTGGTTTGCCCAAACCCAAAAAGACGGCAGTTGCCCACAGGAACGTTCCGCGGCAGGCGCGGACCGGGGTCGAGTGCGCGCTGGTGTTCAGGCGGTCCACGGGCTCGGCGTGGTCCTCGCGCTGGCTGGCTGTGGCTACGGCGGTCTCTTGAACACCCACTCCGAGCCGCCCGTCGTCGAGAGGTCAACGTCGAAAGTGCCGGATGATTATCTCATCGGATCGGGAGATTCGCTGAGCATCTTTGTCTATCGCAACCCAGATCTGAGTGAAGGCGCTGTTGCTGTTCGACCGGATGGCCGTATCTCCACCCCGCTGATCGAGGACATCTCGGCGGCTGGTAAGACGCCTACACAGTTGGCACGTGAAATCGAGCAGCGGCTGACCAAGTATATCCACGAGCCTAATGTCACAGTCATTGTCCGCGGCTTCATCGGGCCGTCTGATCGGCAGGTGCGGGTGATCGGCGAAGCGACCGATCCGATTGCGATTCCGTACCGCGACCATATGACGCTGCTGGATCTTATGATAGCGACCCACGGGATGACAAAATACGCCGCGGGCAACCGCGCGGTAGTCGTCCGTACCGATGCGGACGGCAAGCGGCAGACCATCAAGGTGCGCCTGAGCGATCTGATCAAAGACGGTGACATCGGCCAAAACATCGAGATGAACCCTGGCGATACCCTGATCGTCCCACAGTCCTGGTTCTGAGGGGCAGCCATTCATGGATGCACTACGTGGCATGCTTTTCAAGCACCTGCACGCGGCATGGCGTCGGCGCTGGATGGGGGTGACGGTAGCCTGGATGGTGTGCGGTGCCGGCTGGGTATTAGTTTATGCGATTCCGAATCAGTTTGAATCCAGTGCCCGTATGTTTGTCGATGCGGACGCCGTCCTGACGCCATTGCTACGTGGTCTCGCAGCCGATTCGTCACCGACCACGCAGCTGGAAATTCTGCAGCGCACTCTGCTCAGCCGGCCGAACATGGAAAAGCTGGTGTCGAAAACTGACCTCGAACTGACCCTGAACAGTCCGTCGGATCGCGAACGGCTGCTGACCCGTCTTGCGGCTGAGGTCAAGGTCGTTCCACAGACCAAGAACCTATTCACTATTACCTACCGCGACAAAAGCGCGACGCTGGCACACGACGTGGTGAAAGCTCTCCTGACTATTTTCGTCGAGAGCGCGACGGGTGGGTCGCGCTCGGACATGGATAATGCGCGCCGCTTTCTGGAGCAGCAAATTCAGTCCTATGAGCAGCAGCTTCGTGGAGCGGAAAGGCGCCGAGCCGACTTCCGTGCCCGGTATGTCGAAGTCCTGCCGGCTAGCGACACCCCCAACGTTCCGGCGCTAGAGGCCGCGCGAAACCAAGTGCAGGTGCTGGATGGCAAACTGGAAGATGCGAAGATCTTCCGAAACGCGATGAAGCAGGAGGTGGAAAAAACACCGTCCATGCTCGTAGTGGAGAGCGGGGGCTCGGGCGGCCAATATGGTTTTTCCAGCACGCCCGCGAAGACGCGGCTGCAGGAAGCCGAGGAACAACTGAGCTTGATGTTGCTTAAGGATACCGAACGGCATCCCGATGTGGTTGAGCAGCGGAAACTGATAAATTCGCTGAAAAATTCACCGCACGGCGGTGCAGTCGCTGGTGCCGCCAAGAACGCTACCTCGGCGCGCGACAATGGGGGGAATACGCCAAAACGGTCGGTTCCAAATCAGGTATACGATCAGTTGAAGATCAAACTGATAGAGTCCGAAACCAACATTACCTCGCTTCAGCGGCAACACGATGGTGCGGTGCGCTACGTTGACCGGCTGGAGAAGGCGCAACAGGAACAGCCCGGCCTGATCGCCGAATATCAAAACATGGACCGAGATTACAACGTTCTTCGCAGAAACTATGAAGAGCTTCTGAGCCGGCTGCAATCTGCAAACATCGCTCAGGCGGCGGATACGCAGGCCGACAAGGTCAAGTTGCAGGTCATCGACCCGCCGGAAATCCCGCGGCTACCGATCGCACCAAACCGGCTGCTGCTGGTGACCGGGGTGTTGCTGGGCGGCTTGACGACCGGCGGGGGGTTAACTGTCTTGTTCGGGCAGCTCGACCGGTCATTCGCCACCGTGGATGAGTTGCGCAGTCTGGGTCTACCAGTATTGGGCGGTATTTCGATCCTCGGGTTGATATCGTTTCGGGAACAAATGATGGTTGCGGTTCGGTTCGGCGCGGCTGTTGCTATGCTTGGCGGCGTGTATGGCGGTCTCATGGCCCACATACTGCGGTCGGCGGCGCTGATCTGATGATGTCACACATCGGCGCAATGTCTGCTTGATGTTTATTCCAAAGGTGTCCCACCTGGTTGAACGCGTCGCTGAAAGGCTCCTGCGATCCGACGCTCTGGACGAGTTGGCAGCGCAACTCTTGCGTCGACATGGCGCCGCGGTGCCGGATGTGGTGGCCGCGAGTACCTCAGAGCATTTTTCTACAGAAACCATTACTCAACCTGCCGACGCAGAGCAACATTCTGCCTTAGTCGCGCCGCCGGAGCGAGCCGCTGCCAGGACTTCTGTTGGGCAGTCCATTGCTGCCGCGGCAGCGATCGTGGAGCAGGGGCGAGCGCTCGGCGATGCGGCGATCCCGACAGCGGAGCAGGACCAGGCTGCGGTCGCCATGACATCCGCGTCCGATGGGTCTTTGCATGGGCTGATCGCGGCTTCAGCGGGCCCGTTGCACGGTCCGTCTTCCATAGACGCTATATCCCTTGAGCGGGCCGGCATGATGGATTGGTCCCGCACCCGCACCCGCATCTCGGAGGAGTTCCGGCTGGTGCAACGGCAAATAATTCGCTCCGCCTTCGGTCCGAGCGCCGAGCCGGGCTTCTCTAATTTGTTGCTCGTCACGAGTGCTAGGCCGGGCGAAGGCAAGAGCTTCATGGCCTCAAACCTGGCGGGCAGTATTGCTCGGCAAGGTGACCATCACGTGCTGTTGGTCGACGCCGACTCGAAGCGTGATTCGATCTGCTACAGCCTTGGGCTAGCGCAAGCTCACGGGCTGCTGGATCTTGCCGCTGACGCCAAGTTGGACCCGTCGCAGGTTATCGTGAGAACGCCGATCGAGCGGCTGTCGATCTTGCCCATGGGGCGTGAACGCGATCGTAGCGCTGAGCTGTTTTCGACCAAGGAGATGACTCGGCTTATCCAGAGCCTGGGCCAGCGCTTCGCGGACCGCCTCCTGATACTGGATGCGCCGCCTTGTCTATCCACGTCGGATCCAGCGGTATTGGCGCAGGTCGTCGGACAGATCCTGTTCGTGGTGGAGGCGAACCGCACCCAACGTGAAGAGGTTGAGGCTTCACTGGACCTGATCCAGTCCTGCCCAACAATTACGATGGTCTTGAACAAGCAGCAAATCTCCTCTCGTTACACGTTCGGCGCCTATTCGTCCTATTACTCGTCCTGAGCCGTCGGTCCCCTGACCAATGGGATGACCGGAGCAAGGTGATCGAGGAACAAGATCGGCCACTAGGGGCCACTGTGCAGCAGCGGGGCTCCGGTCTGATCGGCTTCGGCAAGCTTAACTTTGTCCGCCTTCGCGCCGGAAGTTTCATGCGCCTTGGCGCATTGAGCATCGCCGTGACGTTGTGGCTGCTGCGCACGAGCGGCGTTTTGGCGTTTCCGCTGATCGATCTCACCAATCAGGATCAGGTGCCGCAGGGTGCCGAACTCGCGGCGCCGGACGCGCAGGACCTGCAGCACCAATTGCAGATTGCCAATGGACTGACGGCGCCGCCGGGCGGCGGTTGGACGTTTGTGCCGGGGATCAATTTTCAAGAGCTGCTTACTGATAACGTGGAGGAGCAGCACAGCCCCAGACAAGCCGATCTTGTCTCGTATTTCGCCCCGGGTTTCAGTCTAGCTGGCGATCTGCCCCGCTTGCAGGTCGCGTTGAGTTATGTTCCGACGCTGGCGATCTACACGCGAACAGGCTCGCTGGATTCGGTGACTAATCAGCTCAATGGACTCGCCACTGTTACTCTAATGCCTGATCTGGCGTATGTCGATGTCCGAGCGCTGTCGGGCGTGCATAACTTGTATGGTGGTCTGGGCGGGATCGGCACGCTTGGAGCCCCAGCGGGTGCCGGGGCTACAGCTCAGACGGCCATTCCCACATTGGCCGGCAATGCCGTGGGCCTGAACAAGATGAACGAGGTGCAGACGACAAGCTTCGCCATTTCGCCATACCTTCTGCACGACTTCGGCGACTGGGGAACCGGCAAGGTAGGTTACTCGCTTGGCGTGACACGATCGGACACGCCGACTGGCTTCGCGTCAGCGCCGCTTCCGACGGGTGGTAGCAATGGCCAAACCCTTTCGTCGAATGAGGCGATTGCCCACTTCGCCACCGGGGACATCCTGAAGTTACTCAGGAATACCATCGATCTGGACGTGTTGCAGGGGCGGACTAGCATAGACCAAGCCGGTGCGGTGGTGGGCGTGGGAAGTCCGCCAGTGTTAGACGGTTCCACATCCAGCCGAATTATAGCCACCGATACCTTGAGCTACGCACTGACCAGGAGTCTGGAGGTGTTCGTTTCGGGCGGTCACGAGGATATCACCTATTCGAATCAAACGGTCAGTAGCGCTACCGGGATTTCTGGTGCCGATGGCGCCATTCTGCCAACCTACACTTACAGCAACGTCCCCGGGATATCGATCCATGACCTGACCTGGCGCTTCGGCGGGATCTGGACGCCGGGTCCCGACAGCAGCCTCACGCTGGCGTACGGGCACCAGAACGGCTATAATTCGTTTTCTGTCGATGGTCATTATCAGGCCACCGCTCGCACTCTGCTAACGGTCTCGTATGGCAGCACCCTCGGTACCCAACTCGAATACCTGCAGAATCAGCTCAACCTGGCGGCAACGAACGGCACGGGCGCGCTAATAAACGGTCAAACCGGCGGTGCATTGTTCGGCGCCACCAATGCGCTGCCGGCGCGGGATGGTGTATTCCGAACCGATGCACTAAACGTCGGATCGCGCACGTCGTTAGAGCGCGATATCATTGCGTTCAATTTGCTGCTGACGAAGCAGACGAATTCGCAAAGCGTCGCGATGTCAGGCGGCAACAGCAGCAAAAGCGTCAATGCCAGCTGGCTGCACCAGATGCGGCCGGATATGACGGTCAGTGCGGCGCTTTCCTTCGCTGTTCAGGACAACACCACCGGTAACGTCGGGGCTTTCAACTCAGGGAATTCTACCTCGGTGGTGACGAGTCTAGCATGGCAGTATCAGATTTCCGACACACTACGCGCCAATGTGCGATATTCATTTCTGGAGCAGAAGTCGCCGATCACGGTATATAACGCATTCCAGAACATGTTGATTCTTGGCATCTCGAAAACCTTCTGATTGTTATTGTGTTGAAGAAATTCTACAACCTTTCCGGCTCGCCCTTCGTGTTAACGCCCGACAGCCTCGGGGCAGATGACAGTCGCGGCCTTTTGCAGCGGATCGAAATGCTCGAGCGGAGCGCTTTTTCCGCAGGGGCAGGTGTTCAAGCGAGTAATGGATTTTCTGGAAGCCAACGTGACGGGGCAGTTATGACGTCTATATCCAACGCCATGACCGTTGATGTAGAGGACTATTTCCAGGTCCAGGGGTTCGCCCATTGTATCGACCGTTCGAATTGGGACGCGTTTCCGCGGCGGGTCGATCTCAATACCAACCGGATTCTCGAGCAGTTCCAAAGCGCCGAGGTAAAGGCTACTTTCTTTACCCTCGGCTGGGTAGCGCAACGTTTTCCCGCCCTGATCCGTCGGATCGTCGCGGATGGGCACGAGTTGGCGAGTCATGGCTGGGATCATACACGGGCGGATTTGCAGGATCCCGACGGTTTTCGCTCCGACGTGGGGAGGACAAAGGCGCTGCTGGAAGACACTGGGGGTGCTCCCGTGAGCGGGTATCGGGCGGCGACGTTCTCCATTGGCGCGCGGAACATGTGGGTGTTTCCGATCCTGCGGCAGGAGGGTTACGCTTATAGTTCGAGTATTAATCCGATCAGGCACGATCTTTACGGGATGCCGGCCGCACCACGCTTACCGTTCCGGCCCGATCCGGACGGCGTAGTGGAATTGCCAATGACGACTGTGCGTTTGATGGGTCGCAACTGGCCGTGCTCGGGCGGCGGTTATTTTCGCCTTTTGCCTACAGCACTTTACCGAGCAGGGTTGGGGCGCGTGAACCGTCATGACCGACGGCCAGGCATCTTCTATTTCCACCCGTGGGAGATCGATCCAGACCAGCCGCGCATTCCCAACGCGAGTTGGAAATCGCGATTGCGGCACTACACCAACCTCTCGCGCATGACGGCGGCCGTAGACGGGCTGCTGCGGGATTTCGCCTGGGATCGAATGGACAGGGTCTATGCGCCGTTCGTCGCCGAAACCGCCCGAGCCTGACTGTATGCCGATTGCCATTCGCGCCCTGGATGCTGCCAGCGAAACGGCGTGGGACCGATTCGTGGAGGCGATGCCAGCGGGCACGTTCTTTCATCGCGCCGGCTGGGCGAGGGTGATCGAAACCGCATTCGGCCATGACACTCATTTCAGCTTCGCCGAGCGGGACGGCGTGATCACCGGCGTTCTTCCGCTCGGACGGGTGAGGACTTTGTTATTCGGTGACACGCTTATCTCCAATCCGTTCTGCGTCTATGGCGGCCCGCTCTCGGTTGATGCCGAAAGCGAGGCCGCGTTGACCAGGCATGCGCAAGGCCTGCTTGTGAGGACGGGTGCGCAAGCATTGGAACTCCGGCATCTGACGCCACAAACCGAAGCAGAGGGATGGATCGAACGGCCGGATCTTTATGTGACGTTTCGGAAAGAGATTGAGGCGGATCACGAGGGCAACATGAAGGCGATCCCGCGCAAGCAGCGGGCCATGGTGCGCAAGGGCATCCAAAACGGTTTGAGGTCGGTTGCTAGCCGCGATGCCGATGGGGTGTATGGAGTATACGCCGCAAGCGTGCGGAATTTGGGGACGCCGGTCTTCTCGCGCCGGTATTTCCGGGCACTGATGGAGGTATTCTGGGAGAACGCCGATGTGGTGACGATCCTGGACCGGGAGACGCCGATCGCGTCTGTGATGAACTTCTATTTTCGCGACGAGGTATTGCCTTACTATGGCGGCGGCACGTTGCTGGCGCGTCAGCTGGCAGGCAATGATTTTCTGTATTGGGAGACGATGCGGCGCGCGGCGGATCGTGGCTGCCGGCTGTTCGATTTTGGGCGTAGCAAGATCGGAACCGGTTCGTTCTTATTCAAGCACAACTGGGGTTTCGAGCCCGCAAAACTGCACTACCGGTTCCGTCTGAGGCCAGGGGAGAGAATCGCAGAGCATAATCCGCTGAACCCGAAATACCGAATGCTCATCGCGACCTGGAAACGTCTACCCTTGCCTGTCGCGAACACGGTAGGTCCGTTCATCGCGCGAGGGTTGGGGTAGAGTGACATGCTCTTGTTGTTCCGCTTCGGATGCGGATGCGAATAGCAATCGGGCGACATTCCCTTTGGAGCATTTCGGGCGGAAGTGAGCGAACTGATGCCCGATCTCCTCTTCCTGACTCAGCGCTTGCCGTATCCGCCGATCAAGGGGGAGAAGATCCGTCCACTGCAGATCTTGAAGTACCTCGTCCAGCGGTACGACGTGCATCTGGGATGTTTCATCGACGAGGTGTCCGATGCCCGGCATGTCGATACGATTCGCCCGATGTGCCGGAGTATCCATGTCGCGCCGCTAAAGCAGAAGGTGGCCAAGCTGACGTGCCTGCGCGGGTTCCTGACCGGGGAACCGCTTAGTGTCAGCTTCTTTCGTGACCCAACACTGATGAGCTGGGTGCGCGATGTCGTCCAAACGATTCGGCCGTCCGTGATATTCGTCAACTCGGGCAACATGGCATCTTACGTGCTTGATCTGCCGAAACGCGAGAGGTGGATCTGCGACCTGGCGGATGTGGATTCTGAGAAGTGGCGTGCCTATGCCGATACCACCACTGGGCCGATGCGTCTGGTTTATCGGCGGGAGTGGCGGAAGGTAGGCGCGTTGGAGCGGCGGATCACCGATGGGTTCGATGTGGTCAGCTTCGTTTCGGAGGCAGAGGCATCGTTGTTCGCTCGCCTGATCCCGGATTGCGCCGCTCGAATTCGCGGTGTCAGCAGCGGCGTCGATCACCGATACTTCGATCCAGCATCGGCACATGCCCCGCTCTTCGACCCGAAACTGCCAACCTATGTGTTCACCGGCACGATGGACTATCCCCCAAATGTTGATGCGGTGGCATGGTTTGCGACCGAAATCCTGCCGATGATCCGCCGCACAGTTCCGGCCGCTCAATTCTATATCGTCGGCACCTGCCCTAACGCCACGGTTAAGCGTCTGGTCCAGCTCAAGGGCGTGTTTGTTGCTGGCCGCGTGCGTGATGTGCGACCGTACGTTGCGCATGCCACCGCCGTGGTGGCGCCAATGCGAATAGCGCGCGGCATCCAGAACAAAGTGCTGGAGGCGATGTCGATGGGAAGGCCTGTCGTACTGACCTCAGGCGCGTTGGAAGGGATCGAGGCAGTGCCAGGCGAGGACGTCATCTTGGCCGACAGCGTCGAAGAGATTGCCGCTGCCTGCTGCCGGTTGGCGACAAGTGCCGACGGGGTGGCGATCGGCGCAGCGGCTCGCGCCCGGATCGTGCGCGACTATGACTGGTCCGCGCGGTTGCGCCGGTTCGACGACCTGCTGCGCCCGCTGCCGGCGGGTCGCCTCATGGACGCCGTATGAGGAACGTTCCGATGGCCTTGTGGTTTGGATTTGAACGGCGCGGATCGTGAACGCGCCAGTCCTGATTGAGGCGCCGCCGCGCGCGGTGTCAGTGGGATGGTATAGGACGCTGCTGCTCTTGGTTGTCGTGCTGGGCCTGTTGTTCCACGGGGAGGTGGTGGCAGCTGTCCAGACCTGGAATGACTCGACCGCCTACAACCATTGTTTTCTGGTCATTCCGATTGCGTTCTATCTCCTTTGGGATCGCCGCGCTGCGTTGGTCGGCGTTCCCCGACAGTTGATGCCGATGGCATTGCTGCTGGGTGTGCCGCTGGCCGCGGTTTGGCTGGTTTCGGAGCGGCTTGGCATAATGGAGGGAAGGCAACTTGCCGCCGTCAGTTTTGTCGAGGTCCTGTTCCTGGCGATGCTAGGCAAGCGGCTGTGGTGGGCAGTGGCCGGACCGCTGCTGTACTTGTATTTCCTGGTGCCGTTCGGTGAGTTTCTGACGCCCGGATTGCAGGACATCACCACGTTCTTCATCCGTCATGGGCTGGAGATACTTGGCGTTCCCGCCTACATCGACGGCTACGTCATCGAGATACCCCAGGGCACGTTCTTTGTCGCGGAAGCCTGCGCGGGGCTACGGTTTCTGATCGCCTCTATGGCGTTTGGCTGCCTCTATACTCTGCTGATGTACCGTAGCCCGCTGCGGCGCGCAGTGTTCATTCTGGTCTCGATCCTCGTGCCGATCATCGCCAATGGGCTTCGCGCCATCGGCACCGTCTATCTGGGATACTTCCTCGGCAGCGCGGAAGCCGCGGCGGTCGACCACATTCTTTATGGCTGGATCTTCTTCTCGCTTGTCATCTTGCTCCTGATCGCGCTTGGGTTACCGTTTCGGGAGGATGAGGTCTCGACGGGGTCAGCTTCGCGCTTTGTCGAAGCGCCGGCTATTTCGTTACGTGGGGTTTTCCCGGTCGCCGCGGGGATCGCGACAGTCGCGGCGGTCGGTCCGGTCGTTGGGGCAGGCTTGACGATGGCCGCTGCGACGTCTGTGGTCACACCGTCCCGGATCGACGTCGAGCCCGACTGCGAAGTGCGGCCGGTGGCCTCGGCCGAAGGGGCGATGGTCAGGAGCCAGCGCGTGCTGTGCGGCGCCGTTGCGTTAGATATGAGTTGGGAGGCGTTTTCCCCGCGCTCTACCGCAGCGCCGTTGATGTCGGCGCGACGGAATATGGTGGCGGGTGCTCGAACCGAAGGAATTCAGGAGCACTGGTTGGACCAGAGTGACGGGACCTTCAACGCATGGCGGGTCATGAAATCAAATAATCCTGCATATGTCATCGCGACGTCGGTTTGGATCGATGGAAGACCGGCCCGGCCGGGGTTTGGGATGCGAGTGCGGATGGCGCTGAACAGCCTGATTGGATCCGATTATGCCCCCATGGTCGTGACGGTCACGCCTGTGGTGGATTGGCAGGCACGGAATGGCTCGGAACTCAAAGCGGCGGAGGATGCGCTGCCGCGCTTCCTGCTGAACCATCCTGGTCTGGACGCGACGGTGGGCGCGTTGTCCATACTGCGCTGACTGCCCGAAGTGGCCTGGGGCTTGCGGCCCTGGCGGTGGTGCGCGCACACAGGCCGCATGTCAAACCGTGAGCGCGGTTTGTGCCGAACCGCCTAGCAGGAGGTGGCGTATGTCCGGGATCTCAGACCGTGTGCTGAGCAAACAGCAGCTTCGGACGCTGCAAGGCCGATCAGATCTAAAGGGCTGGGAACGGCTAGGGATTCACGCAGGCTTGCTGACCGCGGCGGGATGGCTTGTGGCGGTGTCGTCCGGCTGGATGGTCTTGCCCGCGGTGTTCGTGCTGGGGCTGGTGCAGGTTGCGCTGTTCGCGCCGGCGCATGAGACGATGCATCAGACCGCTTTCGCCTCGCGGCGGGCAAATGCCATCGTCGGCTGGTTGACGTCCTGTCCGTCACTGCTGAATTGGCATTTCTATACGGCGTTTCATTTGGCCCACCACCGGCACACGCAAGTCCGCGGGTTGGATCCGGAATTGATGGCCGAGACGCCGGCCACGGTGCGCGGGTATGTTTTGCGGGTGCTTGGCGTGCCGTTCTGGACGTTGCGGTTGAGGGTCGTGTGGGATTGTTGGCGCGGCGATCTCGAGGCGTATCCATTTGTCTCGGTCGCCGCGGCGCCGAAGATCGTCCGCAGTGTGCGGGCGATGACACTCATCATGGTGGGCGGTGCGGCTGCGGCGGGGCTGGTGTTTGGATGGGCGACGCCGTTGTTGTATTGGATCGGCCCGCAACTGTTGGGACAACCACCACTGCGTGCCTATCTTTTGGCCGAACATACGGGCTGTACAGAAGATCGGAATGGGTTGACCAATACTCGGACCACGCTGACCTCCGCGCCGGTCCGGCTGTTGATGTGGGAGATGCCCTACCATGCCGAGCATCATTTGTTTCCGTCGATCCCGTTTCACCGGTTGGTCGATGCGCATGGGCTGATCCGGGCAAAGCTGGGTGTCCTGCAGCCGGGCTATGTGCGTTGGAATGTCGGGTTTGTGCGATTGCTGATGGCGCGGTCTCGCTCGCTATAGACGGGTCCTTGCGGCAGCAGTAACGATCGCCGCAAATCCGGGGCTCGAGCGCGAAATTGGGGCAACCGCTACGGCGGGTTGCCGAAAATACGTTGCTTTACCCTATCGCCGACTCGGATATCGAGTCTGGCCGTTGTCCCGGCAGCGAGTTCCAGCGTCGCCCGCACTGGCCCGCGGCTGTCGATCACCGCCAGGCTGCGTGGGGTCGTGTTCTCGGCAATCGAACGGATCGTACCGTCAGCGTTGATGAACACCATATCCAGCGGCACCAACGTGTTGCGCATCCACATCTCCGAGGAGCGCGGAAAGCCCCAATCGAACAGCATGCCTCCATCGGGTGGAACGCTCTTGCGGAACATCTCGCCAACGGTCTGCTGCTCTTCTGTTGTGGCCATTTCCACGTTGAACACGTGCTCCGCGCCGTTGTGGCTGACGATTACCAGTTTTTCCTTCGGCAGTTCGGGCTGCGGCCCGGTCGGTTCGGGTGAGTCCGCCCAGGCACTGAAGGGGAAAACGGCGACGAGCGCCAGCAAGGTACGCCGTTTCATGCGGATAAGCTCTCCTTGATCAGTTGCCGGATCTCATCGCGAATCGGTCCGTCGCGAGGCGCGTCGAGCAATGTCGAAAACCAGTGTTCCGGTGGGTTGCGCCCAGCCGCTCGGTCGAAGCGCAGGGCGCGGAGGATGGCCTCGGCCTCCGGCGGCAAACGATCGGGGATAGGAAAGTCGTTCAAGGTCCCCCAGATCAGGGCCCAGCATCGGCCCACAGTCCAGGGGTTGTAGCCGCCACCGCCTAAGACGACCAGACAGGGGGCAAGGCGCATCACCGCCTGGACGACAGCGCGGTGCGTGTTGTTGGAGAGCGACAGTCTCGCCAGCGGGTCTTCCTCCAGGCCATCCGCGCCGGCCTGGAGCATGATCGCCTGTGGGCGGCGCGCCTCGATCAGCGGCAGGACCGCGTGGTTCATCGTGTAGGCAAATTCGGAGTCATTGCATCCCGCCGGCAGCGGGAAGTTCCGCGCCGCACCACCGGCACGGTCGTCCGCGGCACCGGTGAACGGCCAACGTGCCCGCTCATGCAGGCTGATCGTGAACACTCGATCGTCGTCGTGGAACGCATCCTGCACGCCGTCGCCGTGATGTGCGTCGATATCGAGATAGACGATGTTCTCCAGGCCGAGGTCGAGCCACGTCAGCAGCCCCAGCACCGGGTCGTTCAGAAAGCAGAATCCCGAGGCACGGTCGGAGCGCCCATGATGCGTGCCCCCGCCGGGGCAGTGCACGATGCGTCCCTCCGCCGCCAGCCGCGCTGCCATCATGACGCCACCGGCGGATATTGCGGGGCGTCGGTAGACCTCGGGATAGACAGCATTGCCCTCCGCGCCGATGCGAAAGCGGGTGCGAATATCCTCGGTGACAGATTGATCCGCTTCAGCCTGGCGCAACGCCGCGATGTAGGCTGGGACGTGAAAGCGCGTCAGTTCCTGGTCGGTTGCTATTGGCGCGTCGAGGTAAACCGCGTCAGGGAGCCAGCCGAGCGCCCGGCTTAGATCGGTGCAGACCGAAACGCGCGGGACGGCGAGCGGGTGCTTCGGTCCATAGCTCGAATGCCGGTAGATTTCGCTCCCGACGTAGAGAGGGGTCATGAATGACCGGGGGAAGGAGCCAAAGGGGCGGGGAAGCGATGGTTACGCCCGTTGCGGCATTGCCTGCGGGACGATGGTGGTAACGATCGACGCGTCCAGCGCCTCATAGGCGTGATAGTCGATGGTGGCGTATAGCTCCGACCGGGTCTGCATGTGATCGACCATATTCTGAGTTCCGCCGTCCTTCTTGATGGCGGCGTACAGCTTCGCCTGAGCCTTGTTCGCCACGCGCAGGCTGCTGACCGGCCAGATGACCATCTTATAGCCCATTGCCTCAAATTCGGAGGCGGTAAAGAAGGGGGTGCGGCCGAACTCGGTCATGTTGGCGAGTAGTGGGATGTTGGGCAGGCGGCGGGCGACCTCCTTGAACATATCGGCGGTATTCAGCGCCTCCGGAAAGATCGCGTCAGCGCCCGCGTCCATGAACAGTTTGGCGCGGGCAATACAGCCATCGATGCCTTCGGACGCAGCGGCATCGGTGCGGGCGATGATGTAGAGGTGGCGGCGGGCCTTTCTGGCGGCGGCGATCTTGGCGGCCATGTCATGCGCGTCGGCGAGCTTCTTGTCGTTGAGGTGGCCGCATTTCTTCGGCAGTAGCTGGTCTTCTATGTGAACGGCGGCGGCACCGGCGTCCTCGAAGCTGCGGACCATGTGCATGACGTTTAGCGCCTCACCGTAGCCGGTGTCGCCGTCGACAAGGAGGGGAAGGCCGGTGGCACGGGCGATCTGACGGATGAAGAAGCAGACTTCGTCGACGGTGATCATGCCGAGGTCGGGGATGCCCATGGACGCGGTCATGGCCGCGCCGGAGAGATACAGACCCTCGAACCCCGCCTGCTTTGCCTGAAGACCGGCCTGGCCGTTATGGGCGCCAGGAAGCTGGAGGATGCCAGGGCGGCCGAGCAGCGACCGAAAGCGTTCTCCGGCGGGGGCGGTGGGAAGGTCGTCGGCGACAAGGTAGGTCATGGCGGGCTCCTTATCCGTCCCGGATAGCGGATTGAGAGGCAAAGGAACAGGTGACGCGCGCGCCCATGGGCGTGCTGTCTGTTGACGGGCAGCGGCCCTCGAAGGAGCCTTGAGGCGCAGCCCCTTGTCGGGCCCGCTCTATACCATCGGGATGACGGGCACCGGCACGAGGTGCTCTTCCACCGCCGTCACTCCAGGCGTGTTTTCCGCAGCGACCCGAAGCGCGCGCCGTTCCGACTCTGGCCGATCATCCGAGCACCAGATGTGCACAATCTTGTCTCGAACGATGATGTCTTCGGCCCAGATCTTTGCCCATGTCTGCCCCCGCAATTCCGTCAGAAGCGACTCGCGGATTTTGCTGTCATCCATGTCGGTGACGGTGGCGGGCAGGCTCTTTGCCGCTGCGAGAACGCGCACCAGGTTAGCCCGGCTGATGATACCGATCACCTTTCCATCGCGGAGGACGGGCACTCGCTTGATTCGTTTGGACTCGAGCAGATTGGCAATTTCACGCAGTTCGGTGGTCTCGCTCACCGTCGTCACTTGGCGAGTCATGATGTCGCCGACGCTACGGCTGTGGGCTTTTATATAATCTCGCGCGGCGTCTCGTTCGCGTGCAAAGACATCGAACCACCTCGAGCGCCGCGGTTCTGTCCGTCGCTCTACGTGCGTTTCTGTTCGGAACAGAAGATCGCCTTCGCTAACGATGCCGACGAGAGTGTTGTCTGCGTCCACCACCGGAACGCCGCTGATCCCGTACTGTCCCAAGAGCCCAGCCAGGCTTTGAACAGACGTTTCCGGCGATACGGTAATCACGTTGGTCGTCATCACGTCTGAAGCACGCATAGCACGATCCCCAGTTGAATTTGGCATCACCGCTAGCCGCGCACCTTCCGAGCCGCATTGATCCAGGTCAACTTTATGTCTTTGTCGACCTCGGTCCTCCGTCCCTTCCACAAAATAATGCTGTGACTTGGAACTCGGTTAGTCCGCTACTTTGCCTGGACTGACATGAAGGCCGCGCCCGCTGCCGTGGCATGTTGGACAGGTATCCACGATGGTCTGACCTGAGGTATCCTCTCAACGTGCCGATCAGGCTGGATTCATTGGCACCCTTTAGCCCCGCCTGGCCTCCGCCACGGCTTTTTGCAGATCCGGTAACTCGACCGCCCCCGGCACAAGATCGTTCCCGATAATGAGTGCCGGGGTTCCCTGGATGCCCAAATCGTGCGCCAGTTTGACGTTCGCATCGATCCGCGCCTGCACCCCCGGATCCTGCATATCCTGCGACATCCGCGGCCAATCCAGCCCGAGGGCACGTGCCGCTGAACTCGATTTGCGGCAGCGTCGTATCAGGCGGCAGCTTCATCACCGCCTCCCGCATCTTGCCGTATGCATCCTGTTTCTGGGCCGCGAAAAGTGCCTTGGTGCCCAGCACGCTGGCCGGGCCGAGGATCGGCAGGTCTTTGTACACCAACCGCACCTTACGGTCCTTTGCCAGGAAACTGTCCATCACGGGCTCCAACCGGCGACAATACGGGCAACGCGTATCGAAGAACTCGACAATCGTCACGTCGCCATGCGGATCGCCGGCTACCGGATCGGCCGGAGTTATCAACTGCGCTTGGTGGTGAGCGATGGCCGCGCGCGCGGCCGCCTGCGTCCGCTCGCCCTCATCGGCCTGTAACGCTACCACCGCGTCTCGCAGGATGGACGGGTCCTGTTTCAGAGCGTCGCGCACGATAGCCACAATCTCAGCCCGCTGGCTCGACGTGAACTCGGCCGCGTCAGCGACGCGGGTCGCTAGCGAACCTGATAGCACTAAACCCGATAGCAAGATCGGCATTATCAGGCGAGGGGCAAGGGACATGCGGATCATTTTAGGTCCTTCGGAGGGGCATACCATCCGGTTAAGCCCGGGGACACTTCCGGCGCAAGTCAAAGTGCTGGGCGTGGTTGCCGCTGATGGCGAAGCCGTCTATGGCACCGTCCTCTAATGGCGAAACGCGGTCCCGAGGGCTGGCGAATCCGAGGATTGACTGGACCGACAGGATGGATCGCATGCGTCGCGGCTCGATGACCGATTTTGCGGCTGCCCGGATGTGGCCATCTCCCAGTCGTCTGGTGTCGGTCGGGGCCTTTCTGATCTTGCTGGTATTTGTGTCGGGCTGTTCGACCGTGGGGAAGGTCTCCGATACCGTCCTCGGTCGCGGCGGTCCGCAGCCTGGACAGCCCGGTTACATCGCCGGTTTTTTGGGCGGCGTCGTAGCGGATGAGCCGCGCGCCGTCCTCGCAGGCAGGGAGGTTTTGTCCGCCGGCGGCACTGCTGCCGATGCCGCGACCGCTGTGGGCTTGACCCTGGCGGTCACGCTTCCCTCGCGCGCCGGACTTGGAGGCGGGGGCGCCTGTATCGCATACATGCCTAATGTGAAGTCGCCAAATCGCGGTGAACCCGAGGCAGTGATGTTCACGCCACTGCCGCCTGCCATGGCCAGAACGGACGCCGATCGACCTGCTGCCGTGCCAATGATGGCGCGCGGCCTGTTTCTGCTGCACGCCCGCTACGGTTTGGTGCCATTTGAATCGCTGCTCGGTTCGGTCGAGCAGTTGGCCCGCTTCGGTGTGCCAACTTCGCGAGCGCTAGCAAAGGATATCGCCCTGGTATCAGGCCCTTTGATGGCCGATCCCAATGCCCGCGCGGTATTCAGCCAGGATGGCGTCCCGTTGACCGAGGGCCAGATTCTGCGCCAACCCGATCTGGGCGGGACGCTGGCGCAACTTCGCGTCGCCGGCGTCGGCGACATGTATCAGGGCGCATTGGCTCAACGAATAGCGCGCGCTTCGGTAGATGCCGGCGGCCCAATCGCGCTGGCTGATCTGCGTGCCGCGCTGCCGAAGCTGGCGCCGCCGCTGGTCCGCCCCTTTCAGGCAGATAAGGTCGCGTTCCTGCCACCGCCGGCTGACGGTGGCCTGGCGGCGGAGGCGGCATTTGACGTGCTGGCCGATAATCCGAACGACATTGCCGGAGCCATCGCGCATTACTTGGCGGTTGTTTCGCGGTATCGCGCTGGCGGAATCACGCCTACTGAGGCCCTTGCGGCGAAAGATCTGCCCGCGGTCGGCGCGTCGGCGTTCCCGGCGTCGACCAGTTTCGCGACCCTGGATCGGTCGGGAAACGCCGTGGCGTGCGCGCTGACGATGGACAACCTGTTTGGCACCGGGCGCATCCTACCTGGCCTTGGCTTCCTGGCCGCGGCTTCACCGGCTGCCGTGCCGCCGCCCTTGCTGTCGGCCGGCCTGGTTTGGAATGACAGTATCAAGGCGTTTCGAGCTGCGGCTGGTGGATCGGGGCAAGCAGGCGCGCCCTTAGCGGTTGCGCTCGCGCTGATGAATACTCTGAAGACTAATCAGCCCATGAGCGTGCCGGTCCCTGATCCGGGACGGGCGAACGTGATCGCTTGCGGCCGATATCTGCCAGGGGACAACAGCGAGTGCCGCTGGGCTAACGATCCGCGTGAGTCAGGATTGGCTATGGGGGCCAACTGAGCCGGCTTGCCCGTCGGCCTTTCGTGCGACTTGTCGGTGCCACGCGGACAAAGTTGCCGGCCGTCGGACCAGCGCGGATCGTCTGCGATGCCGCACTTCGTGAGATTGGGTAGCGCAGCGCGGCCGAAGAGCGCGTTATTGGCAGCAGTGACTGGGCGGAGTGACAGGATGGCTTTGAAGATCGGCAAGGGCGCATCGGCGCCGCCTTTCCTGGTGATGGACGTCATCGCGGCCGCCAACGCCCGACAGGCCGTGCTACCAGCGGGTGCGCCGCAGGTTATACGAATGGAGGTAGGCCAGCCGGGGACCGGTGCGCCCGTCGGTGCGGTCGCCGCTGTCCAGGCTGCCCTTCAATCGGGGCATCCGCTCGGGTACACCGAGGCGTTCGGCTTGCGATCCCTGCGTCAGCGGATCGCTGTCCATGCGCGCGAATGGTATGGGCTGGACCTCCCGATTGAGCGGATAGCTGTGACGGTCGGAGCGTCAGGGGCGTTTCCGCTGGTGTTCCTCGCCGCGTTCGATGCGGGCGACCGGATTGCCATGACGGCGCCGTTCTATCCACCCTATGTCAACATCCTCACCGCGCTGGGTATGATCCCTGTGATCCTGGAGGCGGGGCCGGAAACGCGGTTTCAGCCCAGCGTGGCGATGCTGTCGGCGCTTGATCCGCCGCCGGATGGCCTGATCGTTGCCAGCCCGTGCAATCCTGCCGGCACGATGCTGCACCGGGACGAACTCGCCGCGATCGCAATCTGGTGCGACCGCAATGGCGTCCGGCTGATCAGCGATGAGATCTATCACGGACTAAACTACGACAATCCCATCGCCTCGGCCGCCGAGTTCAGCGACACCGCCGTGGTAGTCAACAGTTTCTCGAAGTATTTCTCCATGACCGGCTGGCGGGTTGGCTGGCTGGTGCTGCCACCAGAAATGGTACGCCCGGTAGAGCGCCTGGCGCAAAACCTGTTCATCAGCGCGCCTTATATTTCGCAGATAGCAGCCGAGGCGGCGTTCGACTGTCATGCCGAGTTGGAGGCCAACGTCGCGCGATATCGGCGGTCTCGCGATCATCTTCTGGCCGAATTGCCTCACGCGGGGTTCAACCGACTGTCCGCCGCCGAGGGAGCGTTCTACCTGTTCGCTGACGTCGGAGACCGGTCTAACGACAGCGTTGCCTTTTGCGCTCGGATGCTGGACGAGGCGGGGGTCGCCGCCAGTCCCGGCGTGGATTTCGACCGGACCCGTGGCAACCGTTTTGTCAGATTCAGCTACTGCGGCTCTGAGGAGGATATGCGGGAGGCCGCGACGCGACTGCGGGGGTGGCGATAGGGTTGTTCGACCTATTGAGAACCGGTCGCAGGTCTACCGGATGATGAGCCCCGTCTGAGCCCGCTGTTGCAGGTATGCGTGGAGTCACTTCCGATACTAGCTCAAAATAACCTAAATGCCTCCGAAAACGGGACGGCAGGTAAAGAAGCGGTTTCTAAACGCGCAACGGCACCTGCTGAGCGGAGACTGAAGTCCGATGTGGCGACCCTCTCTGCGGGACCTTGGCCATTTCCGCTATGAG
The DNA here is from genome assembly GCA_963832865.1 of uncultured Pseudomonadota bacterium. Classification (GTDB taxonomy): domain Bacteria; phylum Pseudomonadota; class Alphaproteobacteria; order Acetobacterales; family Acetobacteraceae; genus Rhodopila. The sequence goes on along the minus strand of CAWHWH010000029.1, from coordinate 198,806 downwards.
CCAAAGGCAATCTATCAGGGTCACAGCGAATTTCGATCAGGTGGAAAACCCTTCACCGCAACCTAACACTTTGACCGATCTAGCTTGCTGCGTTGCATGAAAGGGCCAAAGGTCAGGCTCAGTTCTGAGGAGCGCAAATGTTACATAGGGAAACCCTGTCACTGCAGACCCTGTCACACCAACTCCATAAGCCGGTAGTACGTATAGCTGGCGCGGCGGTTTCCTGCGCCTGTCTTGTCGTCATTTCGGTACGGCTAATCGACCGGCCAGTTGCCACCTGGGTGCATGAACACCTCGGGGATTCGCGATTTGCCTGGTTGAGATTAAATCGTGATGGTCATCTGCTGCCGATCGGCCCTTTCAGTTTTATGGCCGGCCCGGCCGAGGCGCTCGGGCCACTTGCTCTCTTTGTGCTCGTGCTCCTGGCTCTTGCCGCCACGGCAGGGTGGCGTCCCAAAGCGCGCGCGCGCGCTGTCCTGGCCGTTTGCCTATCGGTTATCGTCGCGCTCGAAGTAAACCGTGAAATCAAGATCGTGTTTGGGCGAACATGGCCTGAAAGCTGGCTGGGCGACAATCCGTCCTGGATCCGTGACGGTGTGTTCGAATTTTCTCCATTCCACGGCGGTAACGGTTGGCATTCCTTTCCGTCGGGGCATACTTCAGTCATTACGACCGCGGCGACGCTCCTCTGGCTCCTCTGGCCCGAGCTCCGAATTCTTTGGGCCGCAATAGTTGCCATGGTTGTCATCGGGCTGATTGGAGCGAATTATCATTTCGTATCGGATGTCATTGGCGGTCTTTATCTTGGCGTCGCAATCGGCCTTGGGAGCGCTGGGTTAATGCTTTCGACGAGTGGTCGCTTCGGGAGGTCAGTCATTCGAAGGCGGTCACCGCCTGAGCAGAATGCGCCCTCTGAGCGACCAAAGTCAGCCGGCGCCTGACGCGAGCGCCGGTGCGCGGACAAGCCGCCATTACTGCACCCAGCGCCGCCTAGTTCAGCGCCAACTCCTTATAGCGCTTCGCCGTCACGTCGTCGCATTTCGCGCGATAGGCCGGCGCGCTGCCGCTGTAGCGGTTGATGATGCGGACCTGCTTGCCCGCGACATTGGTGTTAACGCCGGTCATCCAGGAGTTCACCTCGTTGGACAAAAGACCCACACCCAGCGACTTGACGTGATCGGTCCAGGTCAGCACTCCCGCTTTCGTGGCCTCCAGACGCGTCACATCGTGGTCCCGGGCATACCCTATCAATCCGGTCACCCAATCGACGTTGTATTCGATGCTGCGGGGGATGTTGCCAAGCGCGGTATGGGGTCCCATCAGCATCATCATGTTCGGAAAGCCGTTGACCATGACGCCGAGGTAGGTTTCTGGCCCGTTCCTCCACCGATCCTTCAGCCGCTCTCCGGCGACCCCGCGAATATCGATCCGGTCGAAGCTACCTGTGACGGCGTCAAAACCGGTCGCATAGATGATAATGTCGAAAGTGAACTCGGCATCGCTGGTTTTGATGCCGTTGGCAGTGACACGCTCGATTGGCGATTTCAGGATATCCACCAATTTCACGTTGTCCTGGTTGTAGACTTCGTAATACTTGGTCTCCAAAGGTACACGTCTTGTCCCAAATCCGTGGTTCTTCGGGATTAGTTTTTCCGCCGTTACAGGGTCTTTTACTCGCTGGCGGATCTTCTGGGCTACAAAGGCGCTGAGCGCGGCGTTCGCTTCGCGGTCGGTCAAGATGTCGCGGAAATTGCCCTGCCAGATACCAAAGCCGGGTTCAGCATACCGTCTTTCCCAGAATGCCTCGCGCTCCGCATCGGAAACCTCGAACGTGCCGCGCGGATCCGGCGTGTGCAGGAAGCAGGCGAATGTCTCCTGGCAGCGGCGGAACATCTCCGGGTATCCCGCCTTGATCTTCGCCATCTCCTCGGTGCTGATCTTGCTGTTGAGCAGCGGCGCGCACCAGTTCGGCGTGCGCTGGAACACGGTCAGTTGGTCCGCGGTCTTGGCCACTTCCTGGATCGTCTGCACCCCGGTGGCGCCGGTGCCGATCACCGCCACTCGCTTGCCCGCAAAACTGACCGGCTCATGCGGCCAGCGGGCGGTATGGAAAGACTGACCCCGAAACGTATCCACCCCCGGTATTGTCGGCATCGTCGGCGCCGAGAGCGGCCCGATGGCAGTGATCAGAAATCGCGAGATGAAGCGGCTGCCGTCTTCCAGCGTCACATCCCACCTGCGGGTTGCGTCCTGATAGTGGGCCGATGCTACGCGGCTGCGGAATTGAATGTCGCGGCGGAGGTCGAACTTGTCGGCAACGTGGTTCAAATAGCGCAGCGTCTCCGGTTGGCCTGCGAAATGCTCGCCCCAATCCCATTCGTCCAGCAACTCCTGCGAGAACGAATATGCGTAGGAGTAGCTTTCGGAATCGAAGCGCGCGCCAGGATAGCGGTTCCAGTACCAGGTGCCCCCGACGCCGGTGCCGGCCTCGAGCACGCGGACAGAGAGGCCGAGCTCCCGCAGGCGGTAGAGTTGGTACAGGCCTGACATGCCTGCACCGACGACGATGGCGTCAAACTCTTGTTGGCCTGCCATTGGGATTTCCTCCCCTAAGGATGCACCACCCATGATGAGGATCATCCTGGAATGGTTAGAAATCCTCATAATGAGAGATTCTTGCACGGTCAAGAATGAAATATCGTATTGAGGGGAATCTTGTGTTTCTTATAATAAGAGAATATCGCTCGATTTGCACCGGCGGACATAACCCGCGGTTCAATCCGGCAAGGTGATGGTATGGATCAGAGTAGTCCCTCCGAATTTGCCCGCCCGGCGCAAGGTGATACGAGCATTGCGCGCGTGCTTGGGATACTCGACCTTTTCACGCCGGAGACGCCGGTGTGGACGGTGGATATGCTCGTTGAACGCTTGGCGCTCGGGCGCGCCACCGTCTATCGGTATGTCCGAGCGCTAGGGGACGCTGGGTTTTTGGTGCCGGTTTCGGGCGCTGGGTATGTGCTCGGGCCTCGGTTCATCGAGTTCGACCGCAGCATAAGACTGGCGGACCCGCTGTTGCAGATCGTCCCCCCGGTGATGGCGGAACTGCGGCAGGCCGTGAACGGCGCCCAGTTGCTATGCGCGTTCTATGGGCTGCGCGTGCTGAGCGTGCTGCAGGACAAGACCGATCCAAACATCACCATGAGCATGGAGCGGGGTCGGCCGTTTCCGCTGTTCCAGGGGTCTCCGTCGCGGGTAATCCTGGCCCATCTGCCGACCTATCAGTTGCGCAATTTGGCGCTGAACCATCAGGTGGCGATCGCCGCAGCGGGCCTCGGAGAAAACTGGACGGAGTTTCGGGACGCGATGCGGGTCATCCGGAAGACCGGGTATCTGGTGGCGAGCGATATCGATAAGGCCCTGGTCGGTATCTCGGCACCGATTTTTCATGCGCCCGGTGCGGTGGCGGCTAGTCTCTGTCTGGTGCGGCTGAAGGAAAATGTAACGGAATCGGATGCCGCGGAGCTGGGGCGGCTGGCGGTGGACGCGTGCCAGCGGATTTCGCGGGAGTTGCAGGCGTTCCGGCCCGGCGAGGGCGATGCGAGGGCCGTGGCCTTTCCAATTTCGCGAGTGCGGTGAGCGATGTCGAAAAGATAGCTGATCCGGATAATTGCGATTTTGCTTGCAAAAATTAAACTGCAGGCGGGAGAATCCGTCATCCCTCGTTGTTTGAACAGTAACTTGACGAAGCCGGCCGCCGGGCCTTTCTGACCCCTGCGCGCTGTTGGCGTCAGAATTGTCTGGTCGCGGTCACTACCGCCGGAGCACCCCATGCAACTTCCGTTTCGAATTACCGTCTGCGGCCTGGACGAGCTTTCCGGACACAGCGCCTCGCGTGTAAGTCACGTTCTTTCCATTCTCGATCCGGAGTGGCCGGTGCCAGAGGTATTCGGCACCTTTGGCGAGCATGATAAACTTGAGCTTCGCTTCCACGACGTGATCGAGGACCGCCCGGGTTCGGTGGCGCCGATGGCTTTCCATATAGAGCAACTACTCGCATTCGGCCGCGGGCTTGATCGTGAACCCGCGGCAGATGCGCATCTGCTCGTGCATTGCCACGCCGGCGTCTCGCGATCGTCTGCATCGATGGCGTTGCTGATCGCCCAAGCCATCCCGGATTGCTCCGGTCATGAGATTTTTGCCGAAATCCTCCGAATCCGGCCTCAGATCTGGCCGAACCTGCGTATCGTCGAGATGGGAGATAATGCGCTCGGCAGGAACGGCGCGCTCATCGACGCGGCGAAAGGTGTGTACCGCTTGAGGATGGATCAGAACCCTTCCCTGGCGGAGGAATTCACGTCAGGCGGTCGCGGGCGCGAAGTCGAGGCGGCGCTAGCTTAAACCAGCCCACAGGAAGCCTGATGGACCTCAGGCAGCCGCGTCTACAACTGCCACCGGTATACAAAAGGATCGACGCCCCGCTGACAGCGCTGACATTTATCGAGCGTGCCGCCACCGTATATCCCGACCGACTGGCCGTTGCTGTGGATCTTCCGCTTCCGTCGGTGCCCGCCAAGTACATTCGGTGGGCTCACATGGATGTTATATTGCTACCCTCACATGTTGAGCATGGCGCCGACGAGGGCGCCCTTGGCGGTGGCGTTGCGCGGATCCTTGGCGAGATAAACCTCGCTGACCGCGACCGACAGATCGGTATCGGCGATGACCGTTTTGAGCTTCGGGAAGAAGCCGCCCGCCATCGTCGTGCCGCCGGCGCACACGATCGGGATTGCTGCCGCAAAACGGGGCAGCTTCTTCGAATTCAGCCAGCGCGGTCTGCAGCGCCGCCGCCGCCGTTTCGATGACGTCGGCATAATAGACGGACAGGGCGCGGTCGATCGAGCCGCCCGCCCGGCTGTCGTGCGCGGAGCCGGTCTCGGCGCCGTTCTCCTTATGCAGGCGTACCGTGGTCGGCGTCTCGCCGGTCACCGAGGCGGCGCTCTGATCGATGTAGTCCCCGGCCCTGGTCGTCGCGATCGTGAGCACGGGGAGGCCGAGATAGGCGAGGCAGATATTGCACATGCCGCCCCCGAAGCTCATGCCGATGCCGGTGAAATTGGCGTCCTTGAGTTCGGAATAGACCACCGCCAGCCCTTCATTGACTGACCGCACCTGATAACCGAGCTTCTCGAAGATGCCCTGAACCGAGCGCTCGTGGAAAATGAGGTCAGAATCGTGGCCAGACGGTGCGCTCGGTATGCTGAAGCATAGCTTCTCCTCCGGGCCGGCCTTGCCGCAAAGCTGCGTCAGCAGAAGTTCGATCATCTGTAAATTCTTGGGTTCGGCAGGGTTGAGAAGGCCGCTTTGCATCGACCGGCGGGTGTCGCCGTTGAGGAATTTGGCAAATTCGTCGGCCCGGTTGCCGAAGGCGTAGATATGTGCGCCTTCAACCTGGTGCAGGATGTTCTCGCGCGTCAGCATCTGCTCCGTCATCTTGCTGTACGGGATATCGACAAACGCATTGAGTTGTGGGTTAAAATCCACCTTCTGCCCGTTCAGGGTGGCGAGGACGATTTGACTCGTTCCAAGGTCGAGCCCCTTGACGGCTTGTTGCGACGCGGTTCCGATGGCCATTGACAAATCTCCTGATTAAAAATGGGCAAGGTTGCCATGCAGCGCCTGGTGCGCCGGTACCGGTTGGCACGTTTTCTTATCGCCAAAGTGTAACACCAGCCGCACAAAGGCTGCCTGGTATGCGCACGGGGTGGCTGGGGCGGCCGCCGCCAAATCAAATAGATAATGGCGGCCGTTGAGCCGGCCACGGGTCAACATCGAGGTCCACTGGTTTACCGGGTTGCCGAGGGAACGGGACGCTCGACACAGCGCCGTGGCGGCGGGCTCCGGCGCTGTCACGCCTGCCATCCGCGCTGCCGGCGTCCGACCGAAGTCTGGAAATGTGTTACCTCGCCGAGCGAGACCAAAAGCGCATTCATGTTGAAAACACGGATCATGCGCTGACGCAGCTTCGGCTGCTGCGGCATGGCGCTTGTTGCGGCGCCCGCCTTCTTTGGTCGGGCCTCACCTTCGTCGCCCAACTTTCCGTCCGCGTCGGCGATCCAATCTGGAGACACTGCAAGTGGCGTCGGCGGGCGTTCCGCTACGGATCCGGCGCCGCGGGCCGCGACCTCGGGCGGGTCGCCCCGCTGCTTCTCGAGCAGGCGCAGCAGCACGAGCAAGACAGGGCGGAGTTCCGCCCCTAGGGCCGCCTTCACGTCGCTTAAGAGCGCGCAGCGTTCCGTCTCGAGCGCGGCCTGAACGGCGGCGAACTCAACGTTGGACGCTTGCCCGCGCTCGATGACTTTGAGGAGAAATATAATGCGCTCATTGAGGCGGGCATTGTCGGCCAAGAGCCGCTCGATCTCGCCGTCGCGCAGGTCGTTGATGTCGTTCGATCCCGGCCCGCTTTTAGCGTCCGCGGCCCTGACGAGGTCGCTTGCTTTGTCGGCGCTCCCGGCTGCGCCCGATGGCCAGTTGCTCACGGGCGCCCGGCCGACTACAGCGTAGGGTGGCCTTCCACCCGCCCCCCGCCGCGTCTCGCGAAGCGCCACGACAATCTCCTCCATAGTCGGCTCGAGCTTGATGCGTTCCACCATGGCAGTGCCGATTTCTCTTCACCAATCGCGCCGCGGGCGCGGCAAATCGCATGCCCGATGTAGCGGCGGCAACCTAGTTGGCGTATCATTTGAAATCAACCTATACGTGCATATGTTGGAATCATTCCCGCTACGCGGGTATTATTCCGACGGCTGACCCTGACGAAGGCCCGCCTGCCTGCACCTCCCCGAGGTGATCTTCGCGTCCCTCGCTGATGGCGCTTGGCGGAGACGCTGAACCGCCCGGCTGGGTTCCGCCGGACCCGGACCCGCCGCCGTCCTTGGGTCGCGGAGCCCTGAGACCAGGAAGGTTACGGGGACAGTGGAGGCCGCACGAATTGGTTGTTTCTCCACACGACCCCCGGATTGCAGGCTTTCTCGGTTGCGCGCTATCTCGGGACGTTAGTGATCTGAACGACCGGATCGAGCGAGGGAACCGCCACCATGACCAGTCCCTACGACGAGCTGCCGAAGAACCAGGCGAACTACGCCCCGCTGACACCCCTGACCTTTATTGAGCGGGCCGCCGCCGTTTATCCTAACCGGCTGGCCGTCGTGCATGGCGATCAACGCTGGACCTGGAAAGAGACCTACGCACGATGCCGGCGGCTGGCATCGGCGTTGTCCCGGCGGGGCATAGGGAAGAATGATACCGTGGCTGTCATGGCCCCCAACACGCCGCCGATGTACGAAGCCGCGTTTGGCGTGCCGATGTGCGGCGCGGTGCTGAACACGCTGAACACCCGCCTGGATGCGGAAGCGATCGCATTTCAATTGCGCCATGGCGGTGCCAAGGCGCTACTTACCGATCGGGAGTACTCGCCGGTCATCGAGGCGGCTCTCGCGCTGCTGGACGATAAGCCGCTGGTCATCGACCTTGACGATCCAACTCATCCGCACGGCACGCTTCTGGGCGAAACCGCATATGAATCATTCCTCCAAGAGGGCGACCCGGAGTACGCGTGGCAGAACCCCGGCGACGAATGGGATGCGATCGCGCTCAACTATACGTCTGGCACCACGGGCGACCCGAAGGGCGTCGTCACCCACCATCGCGGCGCGCATCTGAACGCGGTCAACAATATCCTGAACTGGGGCATGCCGCACCACGCAGTATATCTCTGGACACTGCCAATGTTTCACTGCAACGGCTGGTGCTTTCCCTGGACGATCGCGGAGCGAGCGGGTGTGAACGTCTGCCTGCGCCGGGTCGAGGCGAAGGCGATGCTCGACGCCATCCGCGACAACCACGTCACCCACATGTGCGGCGCGCCGATCGTCTATGGGCTGCTCATCAACGCGCCGGCGGAGATGCGTTCTGGGATCGATCACCGCATCGCCGGTCAGATTGCCGGTGCAGCGCCGCCCGCTGTGATCATCGAAGGCGCCGAACAGATCGGCATCGAATTGACGCACGTCTATGGGCTGACGGAAACCTATGGCCCCGCCAGTGTCTGCGCCAAACACGAATCCTGGACCTTCATGCCCGTCGATAAGCGGGCCGAACGCAACGGGCGCCAGGGCGTAAGATCGCCGTTGCAGGAGGCCATGGCGGTCCTCGACCCCGTAACTATGCAGCCTGTACCATGGGACGGCGAAACGATGGGCGAGATCATGTTCCGCGGCAACATCACCATGAAGGGCTATCTGAAGAACCCTTCCGCGACCGAACAGGCTTTCGCCGGCGGATGGTTCCATACCGGCGATCTAGCCGTCACGGAGCCGGACGGGTATGCGAAAATCCGCGACCGGTCGAAGGACGTCATCATCTCCGGCGGCGAGAACATTTCCTCAATTGAGGTGGAGGAGACGCTCTATCGACACCCGGCGGTGATGAACGCCGCGGTGGTGGCGCAACCCGACGAGAAATGGGGCGAAACCCCTTGCGCGTTCATCGAACTGAAATCGGGGGCATCAGTCACCGCCGAAGAGCTTCGGGATTTCTGTCGCGAGCACATGGCTCGATACAAGGTCCCGAAGACGTTTGTTTTCCGGGACATTCCGAAGACGTCTACGGGGAAGATCCAGAAGTTCGTCCTTCGGCGACTGGCGAAGTCGTCTTCGGCGATCGAGTAGGCTGTGATCGTGCTGAGCGGAACGAGTCATGCGATCGCTACTAATGACGGCATACTGGGGTCGGCTGAAGCGGCTTTTGTCGACACTGGAAATTAGCGCTTAAGTAACGAAACCGACCATCATTCGTCGAGCAAAAATGTTCGCGCGCTCGGCAAAAACCGAGCTTCTGCATCGGAAACGCGATTGCTACCCCGAATACACACCCGCCGACGCACACGCGGCTGCCGCGGCAAGCGAAAGCCAGGGTCTCTGCCTCGATTTCGCCCGATAGGCTTGCTGACGAAAGCACGCGTGCGGCACAATAATCCGATGTCGATTCCCCTCCTTGTCCGCCGTTTGCCCCACGCCGAGGGCCTGCCGTTGCCATCCTATGCCACGGCTGGCGCGGCCGGCATGGATCTGGTCGCGGCGATCCGGCACCCGATCTCCGTCCAACCAGGCGAGCGCGTGCTCATCCCGACCGGACTGACCATCGCGCTGCCGCCCGGCTATGAGTTGCAGATTCGCCCGCGTTCGGGTCTCGCTCTCCGCCACGGCATCACCCTGCCGAACTCGCCTGGAACCATTGACGAGGATTACCGAGGGGAGATCGGGGTGATCCTTCTCAACAGCGGCACTGAGCCGTTTCTCGTCGAGCGCGGCACTCGCATCGCCCAGGCGGTCCTGGCTCCGGTAAGCCGAGCGGTATGGAGTGAAGTTCAGAGCCTGGAGGTAACGACCCGCAACTCGGGCGGCTTCGGGAGCACCGGGACAACATAGTCCCTGTAACTCAGATTCCGAATACAAACATGTTTCCATGTGGTAAGCGTATTGTGACCGAAAGGACAGCGCTCGGCCCGAAGGGAAATGTCAGATGCCTGCGCAGATCGCCGAGGTTGAACGAGTCCGTTCCGACGCGCCCGACGTCGCGAAATCGATAACTGGATGCCCCGTTGCCGATCAGTTCTACTATCAGAAGCGTCCATTGGTGGCGGCTCGGGGTATCATAACCGCCACATTGATGGTGGCCCCTTTCTGGGCGTTGTTCGCGTTGGCGCTGTACCTGCTGATCTAGGCTGCGGGGCGACTTGCGAGGCGTGAGCGGTTCCCCTAGTGGTCCGATCCCGACAGAAGCATCCTTGCGGTCGGGTGAATAGGCCCACCAAAACAAGGGCTAGTGGATATAATCTGGCGGCACTATCCGTCGGATTATATCCACGGCAATTTTCTGGTTGACCCGCGCATCCCGAGCGGTCTTCTGACAGGAATGCGCCTGCTGTTTCTGGTTGCGAGCCTGTTGCTGGGTCCATTGGCCGCGCCGTGTTTGGCCCAGTCCCTTCCAGGCGGCGTAACCGATCATTTCTTCCTGTCCAGTGACGGTGTACGGCTGCACTACCTGGAGGCAGGACCGTCGGCCGCACACACGTTGGTATTCGTTCCAGGCTGGACCATACCGGCTTGGATCTGGATGCCGCAGATCCAGGCATTTTCGCGCCGCTATCACGTCGTGGCGTTCGATCCGCGCGGGCAGGGGGATTCCGCGGCTCCTGCCAGTGGCTACGAACCTGTGCGCCGTGGTCGCGATGTGGCTGAGCTGATTGACCGCCTGGGTAACCAATCAGTGGTGGTGATCGGCTGGTCGCTGGGTGTGCTGGATACACTCGCCTCCATTCATGTTGCTGGCGACAGCCGGCTGGCGGGTCTGGTGTTGGTCGATAACTCGGTCGGCGAGGAACCTGCCCCGGCGCCGCCGCCGTTTAGATCAGGGCCGCACCGGAACGTGCGGCCGCCAAGCTATCCGGAGTCAATGAAAGCGTTCGTTCGCGCCATGTTCCGCCGCCCGCAGCCGCCGGCCTATCTTGACCGGCTAGCCGAAGCGACCCTGCGAACTCCGCCAGCTGCCAGCCGTTTGCTACTGGCCTATCCAATGCCCAGATCGTATTGGCGGGAGGCAGTTTACGCCACGAAAGTGCCACTGCTGTATGTCATTCGGCCGCGCTGGGTGGCGCAGGGGGAGAACCTCATGCGAAACCGCCCGGATACCGAGATGGAAGTATTTACCGATGCAGGCCACGCGCTGTTCATCGACGATGCGGCGCGTTTCAACAGCGTGACCGATGATTTTATCAGGCGGCACGTCTGGCGATGAACTTGGTACCGCTGTTTCTCGTCTCCCTCGCTGCGGTGGGGTACGAAATCGCGCTCACCCGCTATTTCGCTGTCGCCAAGTGGTCGGAGTATGGCTACTGGGTCATCTCCATCGTGATGGTAGGCTTCGCTCTTAGTGGGGTCGTCCTCGCACTTTGGCGAGATCTTTTCGTTCGTAAGGCGTCGGTTCTGATGGCGTCGCTGCCGGCCGCGCTGGTGCTGACGGCCGCGGTGGGATACCGCTTCACGACGACGAACCCTTTCAACCCGCTGCAATTGCAGAATCCGGTGACCTGGCAGCCGCAGATCTGGAACATCGGCGGATACTACGCCGCGCTGCTGCCATTCTTTTTTCTGGCAGGTCTCTTCGTCAGCTTGAGCTTCGTGCTCAACGCGAGCCGGATCGGCCGGGTCTATGCATTTGACCTAACGGGCTCCGGGGCCGGCGCCGCCGGCGTGCTGGCGATGATGTACATGGTGCACGCATTCAACCTGGTCCCACTGTTGATGGTACCACTTGCGGCGTCGGCCCTCTTCATCGCCGGCCCGCATCGGATCAGGGCGATCGTGGCGGCGATGGTCGCGCTTTGTGCCGCCGATGCCGTGCTGCTGCTGGATAACAAGGCTGAATATAACGATTTCAAGGCCATCTATGCACCGCTGCACACGCCTGATGCCAGGATCCTGGCGTCGGTCAACTCGCCGCGTGGCGACTACGCGCTGCTCGACGATTTCACCGAACGCGTGGACACGGACATTTCGAACAACGCGGGCATGCTCGGAGTCGAGGGACCGCCACGCAGCTTCGGGCTTTACCGGGACGGCAACCGCATTGCGGCCCTGCCGCGGGACCACCCAATCCGGTCTGGCTATGCGGTGGCAGCGCTGGACGCCCTGCCATACCAATTGATCCCACATGCACGGGTAATGCTGGCCGGTGCATCAGGCGGATTTCGCGTCGAAGAGGTGCTTCGGCTAGGAGCGTCGCAGGTGCGTCTGCTGGAGCCGGAACCGGAAATGTTGCGAGCTATCCGCCATGGGCTCGGTCCGGTCCCGCCAGTCGATGCGTTACCCAATATCGATATCAAGGGGAATGGACCGCTGGCTGATGCCAATCGAGGCATTTATGACGTGGTGGACCTGTCCCCGGACTTTCTCGATGCCGCCGAAACCAACGCGACAGCTTTCACCCAAGAGGCACTTGTTTCCTATCTGCGCGTGCTGGCGCCGAATGGAATCGTCTCGATCCCGGTCTCGATCCGTGACTTCCCGGTGTATGCCCTGCGAATGCTCGCAACTGTTCGCGCCGCCCTGCTGACCGCCGGGATCGCGGACCCGGGTGCCCACGTCCTTGTCTATCGGTCCGCCTGGAGTGTCCGCATCCTGGTGGCTCGCGATGGCTGGAGTGCGACGACTATCGAAGCCGCGCGCAAATTCTGCGACGATCGATCCTTCGACTTGTCCTGGTATCCGGGATTTGATGTCGCGAAGGCGCGGGCCGGTCTCTACAACGACTTGCCGGCGGTTTCCTTCGACAAAGGCGAGGTCGAGGCCAACGGTCCCGACGATGCGATTGCCGATGAGGCGGCGGCCGTCCTGTCGGGCCAGCCGACGGCTTCGCGGGAACAATTCAATCTTTCCCCGATTACGCTCGACCAACCCTTCTTCTATGCCGTGTTGCGGCTGGACCGCATCGGCACCATCCTGAAGCGGCTGGAAATCCTGCCGCAGGCGGAGGTCGGAGCACTGGTGAACCTCGCGGTGCTGGCTCAAGCTGTGGTGATCGCGGCAATGGTTCTGCTGGTGCCGCTTGCAGCGCCGGGGCGGATCCGGGTTTCTCGCTCTGGGGTGTTGCGGTCCGTCGTTTATTTCCCGGCTCTCGCGCTGGGTTTCCTGTTCATCGAAATCTATCTTATCGAGAAAGCCAGCTTCTGGCTCGGCGACCGGACTAATGGTTTCGCGATGGTGCTGACCGGAATGCTGATATTCTCCGGCCTCGGGAGCCTGTGCTCGCCGTGGTTCGAAGTCCAGGCCGCGGCACGGGATGGCTGTGGCCACCGGGGTGGTGTTGGTATGGTGCGCCGCGGTCATGCTGCTTCTGGAACCGGCCATGTTGGACACAGTCGATTGGCCGTTCGCCGTCCGCGCAGCGCTGCTGCTTGGGGTGATCGCACCGATGTCGGTCGCCCTCGGGCTGCCCTTTCCGCTAGGACTGACTCGGGCGGGGACTGGTGGGTTCCTGCCTTGGGCATGGGGGCTGAACGGCGCGTTTTCCGTCGTGGCGACGCCGCTGGCCAACCTCATTGCGCGCGAGGCTGGATTCAGCAGGGTTCTTTTGTGCGCGGCGATCCTCTATGGCATCGCCTTGATTGCGTTTCCGGCATTGAGGAAAAATCTGGCTTGGCACGAAATCTCAGTACCATCACCCGTCGCGGAGTGATCTCCGCCGCCGCGGTGACATCTGTTCTGCCGCCGTCCGCCCGCTCGGCGCCGGTCTGGACAAGAGCCGCGTATGAGCAGGCGATGCGTGAATCCGGCCGGCCGGTCAGCCTGACCGAAGGACAGTTCGACGCCATCCAGCAGCGCAAGCCGGCAGCGATGAAGCGGATCGAGGCCTATCTGAAGGATCATCTTGGTAACGCCGATCCCGCTGTGTTGGCGGCCTTTCAGGCGGTGCCACGGGAGTATTTTCACTACGAGTACCCGGACCATCGTGCGACACCGGGCGACGCCTATGAAGATAACCCGAAGCCCTGGGGACTGGGCTACGGGTCGGCGCTCTCCGACTATCTCGGACAGGCATACATGACGCAGGTCTGCAAACCGCAGCCCGGCGAGGTCACATTGGAGGTTGGAACCGGAAGCGGATTTCAAAGCAGCCTGCTGTCGCGGATCGTCAAGACCGCCTATTCGATCGAGATTATCGAACCGTTGGGCAAGGCCGTCGGGAAGATCTTCGCGCCGATCGGTTACAACAACGTTCATACCCGGGTTGGCGATGGCTACTACGGCTGGCCGGAGGTCGACGGCGGCTTTGACATTGTCATTGTCACATGTGCGGCGACCTTTGCTCCCCCGGACTTGTTCAAGCAGCTAAAGCCCGGTGGCCGCATGATCATTCCCATCGGTCAGCCGTTCAAGCGCGGGCAGGTGCTGTATATCTATTCCAAGGATACTGATGGAAAGATCCATTCGCGCCGGGACATCGGCGTGTTCTTCATTCCGATGACGGGGGCGATCGCGAAGAGCCAGCCGATGCCTGAAGCCGTATCTGATCGTTCCCCGACCGCAAGACCCGCCTCGGGAACCGAGAAGCCCGCGTCAGAGTAAGAGGCTCAGTTTTCCACCACTTCGCGTGCGAGGAGGGATTGTTACGCCGGCCTTCGAGCCCCACCGTTCCCCGAGTTGCCTCGGGAATGTGATCATCCACGCGATAGACGCCCTCAGCTTGACGTGTGTACATATTCTCGTCCCGGAGGATCGCTCCTTCTCCGAAACACGAATGGCTGACGTTGCGGGATCGCCCTTGCCGTTCGATACGAGACTGATTATGCTTCCACAACATGCGAATGACTCGCAATAAGGAGCGCTTCCCGCGATGGAGCAGGAAAGCCAGATCGGCCGCCGGTGCGAACGAGCTGTGATCACCGCCTACAGTGAACTGCGCCAGATCGGATCCGACGACATGTCGGCTTTCCAGGCCTGCACCGCGCTCTACCGAATCCATCACCCGGAAGCCTCGATCAACGAGGCCCGTCGGTTGGTGGCTGAATGGATCGACCATCACCTGGTCCGCAAGGCGCCTGGTCCGACCGATGGGTGCATCTGCGACTAAATCGCCCCGGGCAATGTGGAGAAGTCCGGCTTAAGGTAAGCGCGCCGCGCCGCGGGTTTGGGTGACGGCGATGGGCCGAAAATCCCAACAATCGACCCCGACATCGGTTTGCCGAGGCAGCGGTTTCAGTCGACCATGACTGTGGCCGTGGAGGTTCAGCGCGCCCTTCGCCATGCCATTCCAGGTGCGGAAGGCGTAGTGGCACAGGACGAGCCGGTGCGATTCGACCGTGATCTCGGCGTAGGCCTGGACGCTGGACCACTCGCCTAGCCCAAAAGTCTGAGGCGGATCGTTGTTGCCAGTTACCAGGTGCTTGCGTCCGTTTAATGAGCGCAGCAGAGCCCCAGCCTCGGCCGCCCTGATCTTCAGCGCAAAATCGCCGAGGTGCCAGACGTCATCGTTGGGGCGCACGACCTCATTCCACCGCGCCACCATCGCCGCATCCATGGCAGCGACAGAGCCAAACGGGCGCCGATACAGAGCAAGGGCGCCAGCATGCCCAAAATGCGTGTCAGCGGTGAACCACACCGCCAATCCACGCTAATCCGCGGCGTCGGCTACTTCCTCGATGGGCTTCTTGCCGGCACGGATCCGCTTCAACGCAGTCTCGACGTGCCGGCTGAACACGTATTCGGCAGGCCGCTGCTTATCCAGCGGAATGTCCGGTGCCATCGGGCCCTCGGTGCGAATGCCACGCATCGCCTGCGCCACCGCGGCCCAAGGTTTGCGAATAGTCTCCGCCACCGCGCTGGCCTCGTAGCCGGAGTGTACCATGCAGTCGGCGCATTTTTCGTAGTTACCGGTGCCGTATTTATCCCAGTCCGTCGTCTCCATCAGGTCCTTGAACGATTTCGCGTAGCCCTCGCCCAACAGGTAGCACGGGCGCTGCCAACCAAAATAGGTGCGGGTCGGGTTACCCCAGGGTGTGCAGTGGAAGGTCTGGTTGCCGGCAAGGAAATCCAAGAACATCGATGACTGGTTGAACGACCACTGCTTTTTCCAAATCCCTTTGCCTTGCCGACTGAAAATGCCGCGGAACAACTCCTTGGTTTTGGTGCGGTTGAGGAAATGCTGCTGGTCCGGCGCCCGCTCGTAGGCATAGCCAGGGGAAACTGAAATCCCGTCCACTCCCATCGCCATCACGTCATCGAAGAATGCAGCCACCTTCGCCGGTTCGGCGGTGTTGAACAGGGTGGCATTGATGATCGTGCGGAAACCCCGGCGCTTCGATTCCGCGATCGCCGCGACCGCCCGGTCGTAAACACCGTCCTGACAGACGGAAATGTCGTGCTCGGTCCTCCCGCCATCCAGATGCACCGACCACGAGAACCACTTTGACGGCTGAAACAGGTCCATCTTCTTTTCGAGCAGCAGCGCATTCGTGCACACGATCACGAACTTCTTTCGGGCAATAGCGCCCTGTACGATCTGCTCGATTTCCTTGTGGAGCAGCGGCTCCCCGCCGGCGATCACGACAACCGGGGCGCCGCACTCATCCACCGCCTCGAGGCACTCGTCAACGGACAATCGCTGGTTCAGGATCTCCGCCGGGTAGTCAATTTTGCCGCACCCGGCGCAAGCGAGGTTGCAGCGGAACAGCGGTTCCAGCATCAGCACCAGCGGATACCGCTTGCGGCCTATCAGATGCTGCTTGACGACATAGGCGCCGACACGCAGCGCCTGGTTCAACGGAACAGTCATTCTGGTCTACTTCCTTACCCATGATCGCGCTTGGTGAAACGTCCATACGCTCGGATCATGCAATTCAAACAATGGTCTATGCGTCAACGAGCTGTGAGGGAAAGCGGAACCGAACGTCCTCGGCCACCCCATCCTGAGTTGAAATGTCGATCTCGCCAAACTGCCGCAAGCCCTCCAGAACGCCTTGCACCAGCATTTCCGGCGCGGACGCACCGGCGGTGACGCCGACCGACGCGATCCCAGTGAACCATTCCGGTCGCAACGAGCCCGCATCGTCGATCAGATACGATGGCTTCCCAAGCTCCTGACCAATTTCGCGCAAGCGGTTCGAATTGGAAGAATTGCGTGAGCCGACGACGAGGATCATGTCCACTTGGTGCGCCAGGTCCCGGACGGCCTGCTGACGGTTCTGGGTCGCGTAGCAAATATCCCGCACATCTGGCCCAACGATGGTGGGGAACCGAGCCCTCAGCGCCGAAATAATACCGCGGGTGTCATCAACGGAAAGCGTCGTCTGGGTGATGTAGGCCAGCTTGTCAGGATCCTTCACATCCAGCAGCGCCACGTCGTCGACGGTCTGCACCAGATGCACTTTCGCCGGCACTTGGCCAATAGTGCCTTCGACTTCTGCATGACCTGCGTGGCCGACCAGAACAAGCTCCCGGTCCTGACGCGCATAACGCCGACCCTCGTTATGAACCTTGGCAACCAGCGGACAGGTGGCGTCGATCACCGGCAACCCACGCTCCGCCGCGGCTTCTTCGACCCGCTTTGCCACTCCGTGAGCAGAAAACACTGTCATTGAGCCCATCGGGATCTCGTCCAGTTCGTCGACGAACACCGCGCCGCGAGTCCGAAGATCCTCGACAACATGACGATTGTGCACGATCTCGTGACGTACATAAATTGGCGGCCCGTATTTCTTGAGCGCGCGTTCGACGATCTCGATGGCCCTCTCCACGCCGGCGCAGAAGCCGCGGGGCTGGGCAAGGACAACGCGAATCATGCAGACAGTCTCCAAGTGATACCGGACCAGCCAATTCGGGGCTCGGATATGGCAGGTAGGCCCATTTGCTGCAACGCGGCAAACTGCCGTCAGGCGGTTGTTCGCTGTTAGCACGAGACATAGGGTCGGTTCCCGGCGTCTGCTATGCTGAACCTGATCAATGCAGCAGTTGGACGGATGCCAAACCACACTGTGTGTGGCAAATCTGCAACAATCACGATGATCGCGTCTGCGTTACCATGCGCAACCGTTAGCGACGTGATAACCGTTGCCGGATTGGCTCCCGCTGGTCGGAGTCGCTGCTGTCGAGGATGCGTGTGACGCCTGATCGCTTCCGTTCAACATCCGATCTTCAAAGGGAAATGGCGCGCGTCGCCACCGCAGTTGAGCAAGCTCTCGACGTTCTACTGCCCCCCATCGAGGGGGCGGAAGGCCGGCTGGCCGAGGCGATGCGCTATGCCGCGCTGGGCGGCGGGAAGCGGTTGCGAGCCTTCCTAGTCATGGAAAGCGCAGCGCTTTTCAGCGTCAATGAGACCTGCGCGGCGCGGGTTGCTGCATCGGTGGAGATGATGCACGCTTATTCGCTAGTGCACGATGATCTGCCGGCGATGGATGACGACGACCTGCGGCGTGGCAAAGCAAGCACACATAAGGCCTTCGACGAGGCGACCGCGATCTTGGCGGGCGACGCGCTGCAATGCCGTGCGTTCGAGATATTGGGAGAACACGATACCCATTCCGATCCCCAGGCTCGCTGCGAGCTCGTGGTGGCGCTCGGGGCCGCGGCGGGAGCGCGAGGTATGGCGGGCGGCCAGATGATCGACATGCTTGCCGAGGGGCAGATCCTCGACGGACCGGCGGTAACACGGTTGCAAGCGCTGAAGACCGGCCGGCTGATCCAGTACAGCGCGGAATCCGGCGCAATACTCGGCCGAGCGACGGGTCAGCAGAGACATGTGATGGCGGCGTATGGTCGTGATCTGGGTGCTGCGTTCCAAATCGCCGACGATCTTCTCGATGTGCAAGGTGACGAAACAGAGATTGGCAAGACTGCCGGGAAAGATGAGGCGGCCGGCAAAGCGACGATGGTGTCCGTGCTTGGGTTGGAATTGGCCCGCGCCCATGCCGATATGTTGGCTCGTCAGGCGGCTGCCCATCTCGACGGATTTGGCCACCGTGGAGCGAACTTGAGGGCGTTGGCCAACTTTGTGACGGCCCGGCGAAGATGATCGAGAACAGGAGATTTGATGAACGCTATCAGCACCCCGTTCCTCGACCGCGTCCGATATCCGGAGGATCTGCGCAATTTCTCCCCCGAACAGTTGAGGCTGCTAGCGGACGAATTGCGCGCGGAAACGGTGGATGCGGTCTCCGTCACGGGCGGCCATCTCGGGGCATCTCTGGGCGTGGTAGAGCTGACGGTCGCGATCCACGCGACCTTCGACACCCCGCGCGACAGACTGTTGTGGGATGTCGGACATCAGGCCTATCCGCATAAGATCCTGACAGGACGCCGCGACCGCATCAGGACTTTGCGCCAGGGCGATGGGCTGTCGGGCTTCACCAAGCGATCCGAGAGCGAATACGACCCGTTTGGAGCGGCGCACTCCTCGACCTCGATTTCTGCTGGTCTGGGAATGGCTGTTTCGCGCGATCTGAAGGACGCTCAGTACGCTGTCGCCAGCGAGGAGGAGCGCCGAACGAATGGGCTGGAGCGGGATGACCGTAACGTCATCTGCGTCATCGGCGACGGCGCCATGAGCGCCGGGATGGCCTATGAGGCGATGAACAACGCGGGTGCGTTGAAATCGCGCCTTATCGTCATTCTCAACGACAACGACATGTCGATCGCACCACCGGTGGGCGCCATGAGCGCTTATCTTTCAAGGCTGATGTCCTCGCGGAGCTACCTGTCGTTGCGGGAATTGGCCGGACGCATGGCTAGGCGCTTTCCGCGCGGCATCGAGCGGACCGCCAGGCGTGCAGAAGAATACGCCAGGGGGATCCTGACGGGTGGGACCCTGTTCGAGGAACTGGGCTTTTACTATGTCGGCCCGATCGACGGGCATAACCTCGACCACCTGCTGCCGGTGTTGCGCAATGTGCGCGAAGCCGAGGAAACCGGGCCGATCCTGGTTCACGCCATCACTCAGAAAGGCAAGGGGTACGCGCCGGCGGAGCAGTCACCCGACAAGTATCACGGTGTCTCAAAGTTCAACGTCATTACGGGAGAACAGGCGAAGGCGCCTCCTGGACCACCGGGCTACACCAAGGTCTTTGCCGACGCGCTGATCGCTGAGGCGTCGAAGGATCCAAAGGTGGTCGCCATAACCGCGGCGATGCCGTCCGGCACCGGGCTCGACCGTTTCGCCAAGATCTTTCCGGATCGATGTTTCGACGTCGGGATCGCCGAACAGCATGCGGTGACGTTCGCAGCGGGTATGGCGACCGAGGGGATGCGGCCGTTCTGCGCGATCTACTCGACGTTCCTCCAGCGCGCCTACGATCAGATCGTGCATGACGTGGCACTGCAATCGCTGCCGGTACGCTTCGCGATGGATCGAGCAGGGTATGTCGGGGCGGACGGCGCTACTCACGCGGGCAGCTTCGACCTGTCCTACCTAGGCTGTTTACCGAACATGGTCATCATGGCGCCTGCGGATGAGGCGGAACTGATGCATGTCGTCGCGACCGCCGTCACCATCGACGATCGGCCCAGCGCGTTCCGATATCCGAGGGGCGAAGGCACTGGCATTGCACTGCCGAAGGCGGGTGAGGCACTGACCTTGGGCAAGGGCCGCCTTTTGCGTGAGGGCAACAATATCGCCATCCTGTCGCTCGGCACCCGCCTGGCCGATGCCATAAAGGCGGCGGATGAACTCGCGGCGCGAGGTTTTCCCACGACGGTCGCCGATGCCCGCTTCGCCAAGCCGATCGACACCGCGCTGGTGGAGCAACTGGCGCGCAATCATGCGGTTTTCATAACTATCGAAGAGGCGGCGATAGGAGGCTTCAGCGCGCAGGTGATGCAACATCTCGCTTGGAAAGGTCTACTTGATTCTGGGCTGAAAATCCGACCGATGGTCATGCCTGATCTGTTCATCGATCATGATTCCCAAGCCAAGCAGTTGGCAAAGGCCGGCCTGTCGGGGAAGGACATCGTTGCCGTGGCGCTCAGAGCCATGGGGATCGAAGCTTCCGCCGCGAGTCCGACGAAAGTCATTACCTCACGATGATCAGGCTAGCGGCACGAGGTGGAATGATTACCCGACGCGTCGCACTGTTATCAGCGGCGATGGCTGTGACGGCCGTTACATCGCCCGTGCGAGCGGAGACCGCCCAACTTCCGGTGAACCAGCCGCTGCGTGAACTCTACGCGGCGTTGGACAGGGCCATGCGCGCCGGACCCAAAACGCCGTTCGCCCAGCGCTTCGAAGCGCTTGCACCTGTGGTTGACCGGGCTTTCGACCTGGAAACGGTGTTGAAGGTATCGATCGGGCTGCGGTGGGACGGTCTGGATGCAGAGAGTTGGGGACGCCTTCTAGGCGTGTATCGCCGATTCACTATTGCGACATATGTCGCCAACTTCGACAGATATGACGGCGAGCGCTTTTTGATTTTGCCTGGTTCGCGTGACGCCGGCCCTGACCGGATCGTTGGAACAGAGATCATCACCGGCGGAGATCATCTGCGCGTGGACTATGTGATGCGAGACGACGGGGCCACGTGGCGGGCGGTGGACGTGCTGCTGGAGGGCTCGATCAGCCGGGTCGCCGTGCAGCGGTCGGATTTCCGGAAAATCCTGACGCGCGGCGACGCCGACGCGCTGATTACTAGCCTGCGCCGCAAAATCGTCGACCTGTCGGACGGCGCACTGAGTTCATGATCGCGCCTATTGCTGGCACAACGGCGGTCCTTGCCAGCATCGGCCTGGCCCAGGCGATGGTGGCATCTCGGCTTGTCGTGTCCTTCGTTCGCGCTTCAGTGAACAAGCCTGGCGCTCGGCCACCGGTTACGGTGCTCAAGCCGCTACATGGCGACGAGCCGCTGTTGGAGTCCGCGTTGACGACGCTATGCCGGCAGGATTACCCCGAGCGACAAATTGTATTCGGTGTGAACGATAAGGCCGATGCCGCCACGGAAGTCGTCCGCCGAGTGCGAGAGCGATTTCCGGACGTGGACATGACGCTGGTGGTTGATCCCACTCGGCACGGGGTCAATCCAAAAATTGGCAATCTTATCAATATGATGTCGGCAGCTCGGCATGATGTGCTGGTGATCGCGGATTCCGATGTGCATGTCCGCCCGGACTATCTGGAACGGTTGATGGCCGCTTTGGAACAGCCCGGGGTTGGTTTAGTGACGACGTTATATGTTGGCCTGCCGTTGCTCCCAATTACGTTGCCGGGCCGGCTCGGTGCTATGCAGATCACCAACTGCTTCCTGCCAGGCGCTTTGTTGTCCCGGGCGATCGGGCGTCAGGATTGCCTGGGCGCGACCATGTGCCTCCGCAGGAAGGATCTCGAGCGGATCGGCGGCTTTCACGCGCTGGTTGACCACCTCGCGGACGACAACGTGTTGGGGCGCCGCATCGCTGGGCTAGGGTTGCGTGTTGTGCTGGCTCAGACGGTGCCGCTGACGACGGTGCCGGAAACCGGATTTTCCTCGCTGTTTCAGCACGAGTTACGTTGGGCGCGGACGATACGGGCGTTGGAACCAGTTGGATTTGCGGCCTCGATCGTGCAGTATCCGTTGGCGTGGTGTCTGCTGACGATCGCTTTGGCCGGCGGCGCGCTGTGGTCGATCGCTCTGTTCATGGTCGTCTGGATGTTGAGGGCACGTGCCGCCCTCGTCGTGAACGGTGCGCTGGCGTCACTGTGGGCGCGAGAACGGACTATTGGCCGAGAGCGGCGCGATGACGAGGCTGCTCTTGCATTCTCGTGCCCGGTCTGGCTTTTGCCGCTGCGAGACATCATGTCGGTGGCTGTTATGCTGGCCAGCTATGGCGGGCGCCACGTTATCTGGCGCGGCTACGGCTTAGAGGCCGATACCCCGCCGCCGATCGAGGGAATTAAAGCGCGATGATGAAGACCCTGTTCCTGCATCCACCCTCGTTCGACGGTTTCGACGGTGGCGCCGGCGCCCGCTATCAGGCGAAACGCGAAATCAAATCGTTTTGGTTTCCTACCTGGCTCGCTCAACCCGCCGCTCTGGTGCCCGGCAGCAAGCTGATCGACGCCCCACCGGCCCGCATGGCACTCGACGCGGTCAGCCGCCAGGCCCGAGACTATGAGCTGTGCGTGATGCATACCTCCACCCCGTCGTTCGCGTCGGACGTCAGGGTGGCGGAGGCGTTGAAGGCGGCCAACCCGTCGCTGAAGATCGGCTTCGTCGGTGCGAAGGTCGCGGTGCAGCCCGCGGAAAGCCTTGCACAGGGCGGTGTGATCGATTTCGTCGCGCGTAACGAGTTTGACTTCACCATCAAGGAAATCGCCGAAGGCCGCGACTGGGGATCCGTCGACGGTATTTCCTATCGCAACAAGGCGGGGTCGATCATCCATAACAAGGACCGCCAGATCCTGGAGGACATGGACCAGCTCCCCTTCGTGACCGAGGTCTATAAGCGTGATCTGCGGATCGAGGACTACTTTATCGGCTACCTGATGCACCCGTACGTGTCCCTCTATACGGGCCGCGGCTGCAAATCCCATTGCACATTCTGCCTATGGCCGCAGACGGTCGGGGGTCATCGCTACCGGGTACGTTCGCCGGAGCATGTCGCCGCGGAAATTCGGCAGGCGAAACAGATGTTCCCGCAGGTAAAGGAGTTCTTTTTCGACGACGACACTTTCACCGACAATTTGCCGCGGGCCGAGGCGATCGCGCGCGAACTTGGGAAGATGGGAGTGACGTGGTCGTGCAACGCCAAGGCAAATGTGCCGCGGAAGACGCTGGGGGTTTTGAAGGACAACGGGCTGCGATTGCTGCTGGTGGGATATGAGAGCGGCAATCAGCAGATCCTATATAACATCAAGAAGGGCATGCGGATCGAAGTCGCGCGCAAGTTCACTCAGGACTGCCACGAAGTGGGCATCAAGATCCACGGCACGTTCATCCTGGGACTGCCGGGCGAGACACGCGAAACGATCCAGGAGACGATCCGCTTCGCCACTGATATCAATCCTCACACCATTCAAGTTTCTTTGGCCGCACCATATCCCGGCACGTTTCTGTACAAGCAGGCGGTGGAGAATGGCTGGCTCGACGCCGACCACGCAGAACTGGTCGACGACAGCGGCGTGCAGATCGCGCCGCTGCATTATCCGCATTTGTCTCACACGGAGATCTTCGACAATGTCGAGACGTTTTATAGGCGCTTCTATTTCCGAGCCCCGAAGATCGCATCGATTGTGGGCGAGATGGCTCGGAGTCCGCAGATGATGAAGCGCCGGCTGCGCGAAGGTATCGAATTCTTCCAGTTCCTGCGCGAGCGCCATCACGCGGCCTAGCGCGACACCTTCGCTGACTGAGAAATGCGTCGCGTCGCGCATCCCCACGCGCAGCTCGCCGCATTGACTTCGCCACGTAGAGGCCCAGCAGGCGGTCAGCGCTCGATCGCCACCTCCGCAGCGGTTGGGGCGTCAGCGAAGTTGTTGCCGAAATGGGTGCGAATATAGCTGACCACCGCGGCGATCTGCTCGTCTGTCAGGAAGGACCTGAACGGCGGCATGGCTTTTTGTCCTCTTAGCACCACGCCAATCGGGTAACTCAGCGTAGCCAGCCGGGGATTGCCGGACAGGGAAGGATATGTCGCGGCCCCGCTGGCGCCGCGACCGTCCAGCATATGACAGCCCGCGCACGCCGCGTCGAAAATCGCCTCGCCTCCTTGCTCGGTGAACTTGTACGGGTTGCCGAAGGTGGGCCAAATTTCCTCCGCGTGAGCTGCCGCAGTTAGCATCGCCAGCGCCAGCGCGATTCTCATGTCGCCATCACCCTGGCGTGCAGCCGCCTGACCGCGTCCAGGGCAGAAAGCGCGGCGCCTTCCTGCCAGGCTGGAAGGTAAGATGCATGCTCGCCTGCCAGAAGAATCCGACCGTCGAGAGCGCACAGGTTTTCGTAATGGTTTTCGCGCGCTTCGTCCGTCCACTGGCCGTAGCAACCCAGCGTCCATGGCACCCGGTGCCAGCCGACCGCCACTCCGTTTTCGAATTCCGCGAGGTACTGGGGATGGATCTGCGCGCCGAAGGCCACGGCTCGGCGCACCCGCTCGGCGGGGCTCAGCGCGGTGAACTCGTAGGCGTACGCGCCGAAGCAATAAGCGCCCAACAGGACTCCTTTGCCGCTGCCCAGATAACCGTGGGCCGGGTACCCGATCATCGAGATCGGCAGATCGGTGTAGCTGATGCCGCCGTAGATGCCGTCGTCCTCCTCCCAGAATCGGCGGCGGAACTGCAGGCCGATCTTGACAGCAGCGGCATAGGGCACGGCGTTTATTGCCGCTTCCATCGCCGGCGAGACATTCATCTCGATTTGGCTCAGCACGGATAGCGGGATGGTGCACAGGCACCAGTCGGCACGGGACTGTTTTGTCACGCCGGCGGCATTGTCGTGCCAGGTCACCGAGACGCCGCTTTCGTCCTGCCGGATCGTCCTGACTTGGGCCCGGAGCTGCAGCAGATCAGCGATCTCCCGCGTCATGGCGCGCGCAATGGCATCCATGCCCCCGATCGGCTGGAACAAGGTCGTTTGGAAGTCGATGTTGAGCCCGGCGGACAGCGCGCGCCATAGCCGCCCGTGCAGTAGCTCCGAGGGTGCCACCGGCTGTGATGGCACTGGCCGGCCGGACAATCCACCGCCGGGAGGCTTATCCCAGCCGCGTCTCCCGCTGCTGTCTTCCCCGATACTGTAGCGGTAGTCTTTGTCGAGCGCGCCCCAGCGGCGCAGCGCGGCCAGCAGAATTTCGGTGTCCTCGGAGTCCACCGCGCCCTCCAGAGCATCCGTTCGCACTGCCTTGGAGAGCAGCTCGGACACCATGCCGTTGAAGTCCGCCTGCACCTCCCGATAGCGCTGCGGCCTGCCGCCGAACGACCCGGCTGCGTGAACATAAGCGTTGTGATTGACCTGCACGAACGGCTCGAGCGCCACGCCGAGCCGTTTGCAGTAATCGAGCATCGCGCGGTGATGGTACGGGATGCGCCAGGGGCCAGGATTGATGTAGAGGCCTTTATCGAAGACGCAATCCTGCATCGCGCCACCCATTTCGGTGAAGCGGTCGCCACCCCGAATCGTCCAGGTGCGACCGCCGGCGCGGTCGTTGTACTCCAAGATCGTCACATTGTAGCCCGCGCGGCGCAGCTCCATGGCGGCCACCATGCCGGCGACGCCCGCGCCGAGCACCAGGACGCTGGCGCCTTTTGGGTCACCCTCCAGGCGGATCGGGCCAGTATATGTTGATTCCGCCGCATGCCCTAGCGCGGTCATCATGAGATACATGGCCGAGCCGCCCGCCGATGCGCCGATCAGGGCGAGCAGGTCGCGGCGGCTTGGCGCGGGATGGTGGTCGGGCAGGATGGGTTTCCTCGATTTTTGGGTGAGCAAACTACAGGTGGCGATGGAAATCCACACGGCTGAGCCGGGTGGACCGGAAGCTGGGTCCTGTCGGCGCCGGATCGCCGCATCGCGGAGGAGTTAGCTGGCTTGCTTTCGGGCCACGCCTTGACATTGGACCAATAAATGGTCCAAAACTGGTCGCATGAACATACCCGTCAGTGACGCCAAGGGCATACTAACAGATCTCGTGAGACGTGCTGAACATGGCGAGGATATCGTCCTCACGCGCCACGGCCGCGCGGTGGCGCGACTTGTCGCTATCGTGGAGCAGCCAAGTGAGGCGGATCGCCGTGCCATCCTGAACGCCGTACGAGCCGAAGGCCGGGAGAAAGCCACGGCAGGACCGAGTGCCGATCGAAGCCAGGATTTTCTATACGATGTGAACGGCCTGCCTTTATGATTGTGGTCGACACGTCGGCTTTCATGGCCGTGGCGTTGGATGAGCCCGCCGCCGAAGCCTGCAGCGATGTCATGGCAAGAGCGGAGGAGATCATTGTCTCGGCTGGAACCCTGGCGGAAACTCTGATCGTCGCCGGCCGCCGTAACGTAAGTCCTGCCATCGAGCGGCTTATAAGCGGGCTTGGGTGTCAGGTCGTGCCGGTGACTGAATACGACGCCTACAAGGTAGCGGAGGCTTACACGCAGTGGGGGAGGGGCGTTCACCCCACGGGTTTGAACTACGGCGACTGCTTTGCCTACGTCCTTGCCCGGCAGCGTGCTTGCCCGCTGCTGTTCGCCGGGAGTGACTTTGCCAAAACGGACGTTACCAGAGCCTTCTGAAGGCGGTCGGCGGTGTCGCGTTTGCACATTCGTGCAAATCGGCGAACGCCCGCTTCGTTCCTTCACCGCCGTCCCCATATGTTTTGGACGCTGCGGTGGCTGACGTCGCTTTCCTCGCCTTCGACCGGCGCTTGCTCATTCCACCTTCTGGATTTGGTATTGCGGTCCAGGGTTGAACCTACCGTACGCTGGCGCCTCTTGGATGGGTCACCCTCCAGGCGGATCGAGCCAGGGTATCTGCGGTCGCGGCGCAGGAGGCACGCCACCTCGAACCACGTTGGGAGCGCCGGACGTTTGACAGAAGCTATGGTCGATGTTGACTCGGCTCTTCGCGCGAACCGCCGTCGCCGGCGTGGCAGGCTATGAAAGAGGACATCATCACCTATAAATGGCCACCGTGGTCCCGCAGACCGACCGCGGCGTGTCTTTCTTGCATGCGATCCCGCGCCGGTACGGCGGGGGGAGCCACAGAAGAGAAATGATGTGAGACGTTATATATGGGGCGCCCTCACCGCTGTAGCGGTGTCGCTGGCGATTGTCGGATTTACCCATGGGTCGGGCACGAATCCGTCCTACTCATTCCTGCTGACCGACTGGGTTCGCCGGCCGGATATGGTCAGCCAGTGCATGATCGGACTGAACCGGGGCACGAACCCGCAGGATCAGGACGTGTGGAAGGCAATGGGAATAAAGGACCCCTCAACACTGCCCTACCTCGGCCGGCTTCGCTATTGCTATGAAGGATTCTGGGCCTGGCAACGCGCATTTCAGCCGCAATCTGGTTGATCATGTGAGGGGCCGAATCTTTAAATCACACGCGGTTATCCTGTCTTACGGGCGTCGGCACTCGTCGCTCGAACGGGTAGCGCAACTGCCCCAATAAGTGATCGGGGACATCGTTATAGGGCGTGCCGAAAATCAACGGCGATTGGCCGTTCGGCATATAGAAGGTGCCGAATGCAAGATCGAGGAATGGAAAGGTGGGAGCAAAGTTCTTGTTCCCACCTTGTTCAGCGTAGGTGTGATGCCAACGATGAAACACCGGGCTGGCGATAACATAGCGGAATGGGCCAAATGTCCAGTTCAAGTTCGCATGCACCAGCCACGCGTAAAGCGTATTGAACGGCACAAGAAAGAAGAGTGTCTCAGCACTGAATCCGAGAAGGCCGATAAGCAAATTGATCAGGGTAGAATAGAGAACGAAGTTGACCGGATGTATTCGCACCGAGGTCAACCAATCAACCCGCGTTGGGGCATGATGAATGCAATGGAAGCGCCATAGCGGGTTTCGATGGAATAGCCGATGACCCCAGTATTGCAGCAGGTCCGTGAGGAGCAAGATGATGGCGGCCTGCATCAAAATCGGTAGCTTGGCTAAAGGAGCCGAGAAGGTCGATACGATCCGATCAAGGTGCCCATAGTCCACGGCGTAGCTGCGCGCCACAAGCGCGACATAGCCGTAAAGGAACGGAGCCAAGAACCAGTAGGCGAGGTCCGTCTTCATGTCGCTGCGCCAAAACGGCTGCTTCTGGGCCTTGAGCATCCAATGCAGCAAGCCAAACACTGTCACGCCGATGGCAATCCACGCCAGGGTGAAGACCAGCGTTGGAACGAACACGGCACTGACATAGGAGAGAAGGTCCGGCATCACGCGTGGTCCATCTACTGGGTCTGACAGGTCTCGGGGTGGAACGCGAGACGAGAATTTCGGTGCCGCAGCCCAACGCGCTGTTCGATACGCTGGCACCCCTGCATCGGTTCGAACGACGCCGCACCTCCAGCGCCTCTACCGCTTCTCGCGGATGTCTCGCACCGTTCAACCAAAGGTCACCGAGTGTCAGCCACAAGCAGGTTTAGGGCGTCCGGCGACAAGGTTTGCGTGCTCATGCTCAATCGCGGGAACCCGCAAACCTCGATGATCCGCAAGCATCGGGGCCGGCCGAGGTTGCGATTGTCGATGCCCTTAACGCGCGGTTTCGGCGTACACGTCAAGAATTCGGCCACGTTCTTCGAAATACCCGAGCGTATCTTCGTTGGGGCCTCTGTCGCGACCTCCCGTGCGACCCGCACTAACAGCCAAATTTGCCGTCCGCGTCCGCGAGATCCACCTGACTGGCTATCGCGGTGTTTTCGTCCGTTAAATCGAGCTCGAACGGACCCGAGCTTCCAGGTGACCCTTTAGGCGGGTTGGTACCCACGCCAAACAATCCTCCGGCTGCCCCAGGCGATGCCTCCCCCGCCACCCGCACCCGGATGTAGTAGGTCTTCCCGGGTTCCGCCATCAATGAAAGGCTGCTCGTCTCGGGATTGTCCCACAAATGTGCTGCCACGGTTACCTGTCCACTTCCGACATCCTTTTTGAATCCGCCGCCGCGCGGGAGATCGCAGGCTGGAACACCATTCACATCCACGCTTGGTGACCGGAACACCAACATCGAACCAGATGGTCTGTAGATAACTAGCCTTGCCGAATTGGGTGGGGGGGAACCGATCTCACTGCTACTGATAGGAAACCCGACGGAGCACCCGATCAGCGTGCCCGCTACTGTCACCACACCAGCCAACCTAATCAAACGCATTGCCAGGTCTCCTTGGTTCAACCGGCGCCGACCGCCGCCACTCATTGTGTAGCCGACGGCGGTCACGGATAAATCGTTCGAGGGGATTCGATAAGGCCGCTATCGTTTTCGAAGCGCTTACGCGATCATAGTCCGCGAGCATCTGTTCATCTGCTCAACCCTACTCCGCGCTAGTCACGCGCCAGATAACATTGCCTACATCGTCCGCCACCAGCACGGAGCCGCCGTCAGGGCCGATCGCCACCCCGACCGGTCGTCCGTAGGATGCTCGCTCGTCCGGCGAGAGGAACCCGGTCAGAATGTCGCGCGGCGGCCCGGACGGATTCCCGTTCGCGAACGGTACGAAGACGACCTTGTAGCCACTCAGCGTGCTGCGGTTCCAAGAGCCGTGCTGTCCGATGGCCATGCCATCCGGAAAGCCGGGAAGCGTGCCGGCCGGCAGCCAGCACAGGCCCAGTGAGGCGGTGTGGCCGCCCAGCGCGTAATCGGGTGTGATGGTGGCTGCAACTGCGGCTGGATCCTGGGGCACCCGGTCATCCACCGTCTGCCCCCAATAGGAATAAGGCCACCCGTAGAAGCCTCCCTCACGCACCGAGGTCAGATAATCGGGCGGCGTCTCGTCCCCCAGCCCGTCGCGCTCGTTGACCACCGTCCAGAGCACGCCCGTCTGAGGCTCCCATGCCAGGCCCACCGGGTTGCGCAGACCGGAGGCAAAGATTCGGCTCCGGCCGGAAGCAAGATCGAGCTCGTGGATAGCGGCTCGGCCTTTCTCCACATCCATGCCGTCATCGCCAATATTGGTGAGCGAACCGACGCCCACGAACAGCTTCTGCCCATCCCCGCTCGGCAGCAGGCTCCGTGTCCAATGTCCGCCGGGCATGAACGTAGTCAGCCTTCGCCCTGGCACAGTGATGTGGGTCGCATTCGGCGCGTAGGGGAAGGCAACTACGCCGTCAGTATTGCCGACGTAGAACGTGTCGCCTACCAGGGCCATGCCGAACGGCTGGTTCAGCCCCTCCAGAAACGCCGTCCGGGTTTCGGCCATGCCGTCTCGATCTGCGTCGCGCAGCAGCGTGATGCGGTTCGCGCTGACCCCCATGGCGTCGGCGCGTTTCATCGTACTGACCATGGCATAGTCGAGGATGGATCGGGCCGGTCTGGCCGCGGTCATGAACTCGGCGACGAGTACGTCGCTGTTGGGCAATACCTGGATCCAGCGGGGATGATCGAGATCAGTCGCAAAGGCATTGACCTTCAGCCCGGGTGCGGCAATCGGTGTTTGCCCCGAGGTCCATCCCCTGGCCGTCGGCATCTTAAGGGTCGGGATACTGCCCTGCGACTTTGCCACCGGAATCGCCGGTGTGCCGCCCCAGGCCGGCTCGGGCGCGCCCCCTGTCGACCGCCGCAGCAGGAGCGCAGCGCCACCAATCAGCGCAACTGTGCGCGCGAAAATGTCCGAAACACTCAAAGCGAGAAGAACCCAATCTTTTTCATGGGGACTTACCCTACCTTTGCCTGATCAAGTTTGCAGGGTGGCGTAGCGGGTTGGTCGAGAAAGCCCCGTTAAGCTCTCCGCGGTGACCAGCCATAAGCCCTGGCGCAGGCGCCACCCATGAGCATTGCTCGCTCCGTGTCGCTCAGGCGGTCAGTTTCAAGAAAGACCTGGACGGCCTGCTCGTAGTTGACGACAGCAAACGCGCGCGTCCAGTCCGTACCCCACAAGCAGCGGTCGAAACCCCAGGCATCGAAGACGCGGGCAAGCGGGTCCCAAATGTCCGGAAAGGGATACGGCTCTCGAGACAGCGTACAGGCGCCGCTGACCTTGATCACTGCGTTCGGACGCTTGGCGAGTTCCAGCACCTTCGGGAGATCGGCCCAGGGCTGCGGTGGCGCGGGCGGCACGCGCGGCTGCAGGATGCCCAGATGGTCGATGATGAATCTCGTGTCGGGATGGCGATCGATGAGCGCAGTGCCGGTGTCCAGGTTGTCCCAGCAGAGGATGTTGACCGGAAAATCGTGGCGAGCGGCCGCGCGCAGGATGCGGTCAAGGCCAGGGTCGTTCGGCTCGCGTTGCGCCTCTTTTGGCAGCATGATGCGGACTCCGACCGCGCCCGGCGTCTTCTTCCAGTCGGCGATGACATCGGCCACCGCCGGATCGTCCGGGTCGACCGGCTTGACGATGGCGAACCGGTCTGGATGGGCCCGTTGGACTTCCACCGCATAGCTCGCGTCGAAGCGGTACATGGAAAAGGCGGAGATGAAGATCGCGCCGTCGACGCCGACTTTGTCCATTGCCTGCACCATCTCGTCACCCGTGACATGATCGGGCCAATTCGGCACGCTGTGCCACGGGCGCTTCGCGGTGTTCGCCTCATAGGCGTGGACCTGGGAATCGATGATTGTCATCGTGGAAGCTCCTCCTTGCCACGACAGTTTGGCGGCCATGGAAGGTATGTGTCCAGAGGCTCACGCTTCGCCGACTGGCGCATCCTAACACCGCTTCGGCCTTGAGCGGACCGTGCCGCCTCGCCAACGGCACGCATGCTCGCGCTGTTGAGCGGCACCATCTGTAGTCCCCCAGCCGCCTCGGCTTTGCCTTAAGCTCCCATCAGACGGTCCAGCGTGATCGGGAACTGACGGACGCGCACACCGGTCGCGTGCCAGACCGCGTTGGCGATGGCGCCCGCAGTGCCCGTGATCCCGATCTCTCCCACGCCCTTGATACCGAGCGCATTTACGTGGACGTCGCGTTCTTCGACCAGGATCGCCTCGATGTTCGGCACGTCCGCGTTCACCGGGACATGATATTCGGCGAGGTTCGGGTTCATCGGGCGGCCGGTGCGTTTGTCGATCACGGCGTGTTCGTGCAGCGCGAAGGACACGCCCCAGATCATCCCGCCGTAATACTGGCTGCGGACCATCCGCGGATTGACGACCGTGCCGGAGGCGAACGCGCCGACCAGCCGGGTCACCCGCATTTGGCCAAAATCCGGGTCCACCTTCACCTCGGCGAACACTGCCCCATGCGCGTACATGGCATAGGCCGATTGCGCCGCCGGATCGGCCGCCCCGGTTCCGCGACCCTCGATCTCGTCCTGCCCGGCGCGGGTCAGGATGTCGGCATAGCTCTCGCTCTGCGCCTCGTCGTCGCGGCGGTGCAGCCGGCCGCCCCGCGCGATCACGCCGGCATTGCCGGCGCCGAACAGCGGCGAGCGTTGGTCGCCCGTTGCCAGATCCGCGAGTTTGGCGATCACGTTCGCCTCCGGCGTCGTGGATTGCGGCCCCGGCCGTGGCGGTGTGGGCGGAACCGCCCGCGATCCCCGCATCCGGCAGGTCGGAAGTGCCGGAGCGAAACTCCAACCGGTCAGGGTCGAGGCCGAGCGCGTCGGCCGCGATCTGGGCCAGCGCGGTCCAGGCGCCCTGGCCCATGTCGTGGGCACCGATCTCCACCACGCCCGAACCATCCCGCCGCAGCACCGCCCGCGCGTGACCCTGAAACATCATCGCCGGAAAGAGCGCAGTGCCCATGCCCCAGCCGACCAGCATGCCGGCTTCGTCCCGCATCTGTCGCGGCGCCAGCGGGCGGGCGGCCCAGCCGAACCGTTCGGCGCCTTGCTGATAGCACTGGCGCAGCGCCTTGGAGGAGAACGGCTTGCCGCTCATCGGCTCGACCTCGGCGTAGTTCTTCAGCCGGAACGCGAGTGGGTCCATGCCGCAGGCCAGTGCCATCTCGTCGATCGCGCTCTCCAGCGCGGCGCTGCCGGGGGCCTCGCCGGGCGCGCGCATGAAAAGCGGTGTCCCGGTGTCGATCCGCACCGCCTCGTGCGACGTGCTGATCGCCGGACTGGCATACAGCGCGTGGGAGGCGTTGGCTGCCGGTTCGATGAAATCGTCGAACGTGCTGGTGGCGGTCTTGGCGTGGTGGCTCAGCGCCGTCAGCCTGCCTTGCTGGTCGGCGCCCAGGCGCAGCGTCTGCCGGGTGGGGGCGCGGTGCCCTACGGGGCCGAACATCTGCTCTCGCCGCAGCACCAGCTTGACCGGGCGGCCGACGAGGCGGGCGGCCATGATGCCGAGGATCTGCGGCCCCTTGACCAGCCCCTTCGACCCGAAGCCGCCGCCGAGGAACGGGCTGCGGATGTGGATGCTCTCCGGCGCGATCCCGAACAGCCCCGCGATTCGAGCCTGCGCCATCGCCATACCCTGGCTCGGCGTGTCGATGGTCAGGGTGTCGCCGTCCCATGCCGCCACGATAGCGTGGGGCTCCAGCGCGTTGTGGTATTGCGCCGGCGTTTCGTAGACCGCCTCGACCCGGACCGACGCTGCGGCCAGCCCGGCTCCGACGTCGCCATGGCTATCTTCGGCCGGCATGCCGGGGCCGACATACTGGGGCGCGAAGCTGTCGTCCGAATCTAGGCCAGTGCGCGCAGGCTCCGTCTCGTAACGCGGGGCCAGCAGGATGGCACCCTCGGTCGCGGCCTCCAGCGTATCCGCCACCACGACGGCGATTGGCTGGTTGGCGTAGCGCACCTTGTCATTCTGCAGCACGTCCATCCGGAACATGAACGGATTGTCCTTGGCGTCCGGATCCATCGCGAGCTTGGGCGCGTTCGCGGGCGTCATCACCTCGATCACGCCGGGATGCGCCTTGGCCGCTGCCACGTCGAGCGCGGCGACCCGGCCGCGGGCGATGCTGCTGACGGCGAGCGCGGCATAGACCATGCCGGGCGGGTGGTTGTCGGCGGCATAGCGTGCGGCGCCGGTGGTCTTCAGCACGCCTTCGCGCCGGGTCAGCGGCTGGCCGATGTTCGACCCCATGCGGATATGCGCGGGCGCTTGCGTAACAGCGATCTCAGGCATGGGTAGCGGCTCCGGAGAAGGGCGAGGCGGGGAGTGCGGGCATACGCTCAGGCGTGCCTGAAGCGGCCAACGTGAGCGCGCGCACGACGATGCGGCGGGCGAGTTCGATCTTGAATTCGTTGTCACCGGACGGTTTGGCATCGGCCAGCGCCGCCTCGGCCGCCCGACGGAAGGCGGCCTGGTCCGGCGGGCGCCGGCCAGTGCTGCCTCCGCTGACGGGCGCGCCATGGTTTCAGTGCGACACCGCCGAGCGCGATGCGGGCCTCCGCGATCAGTCCGTTTTGCAGGCGGAGCGCGGCGGCGGCGGAGACGACGGCGAAGGCGTAGGACGTGCGTTCGCGGATTTTCAGGTAGCGCGCATGGGCGGCGAAGCCTGCGGCTTCGGCGGCAGGCGCACCGCGGTGATCAGTTCGCCGGGTTCGAGCATCGTCTCCCGCTCCGGCGTGCGTGCCGGGCAGCAGGTAGAAGCTGTCGAGCGGGATGTCGCGGCGTCCGGCCGGCGCCTTGCAGCTCCACCACGGCATCGAGGGCGGTGAGGGGAACGCAGAAATCGGAGGGGTGGGTGGCGATGCAGTGCTCGCTCCATCCCAGGATGGCGTGCAGGCGGTTCTCGCCACCGACCGCGTCGCAGCCGGCGCCAGGGTCGCGTTTGTTGCAGGCGCTGGCGGTGTCGTAGAAATACGCGCAGCGCGTCCGCTGCAGCAGATTGCCGCCCACGGTGGCGGCGTTGCGCAACTGGGCGGAGGCGCCTGACAGCAAAGCTTCGGCCACGGCCGGGAACCGCCGGGCGAAGTCCGCGTCATACGCCAGGTCCGCATTGCGCACGAGCGCGCCAATCCGCACGCCGCCATCGCTCAGGTGCTCGATCCGGTCTAGCCCGGGGAGGCGGCTGATATCGACCAGGTGGCCGGGGCGCATCACGCCGCCCTTCATCAGGTCCATCAGGTTGGTGCCCGCCGCGAGGTAAGCCGCACCTGGGACGGCCGCGGCTGCAACGGCCTCAGCGAGTGTCGCGGGGCGGGCGTATTCGAAGCGGTTCATGCCGCATCCCTCCGACCGGACGCTGCAATCGTCCGCTGCGCATCCAGGATCGCCTCGGTGATCCCGATATACGCGCCGCAGCGACAGAGATTGCCGCTCATCGCCTCGCGCACACGTTCGGGATCGTCGCCGGTCCCGCTTCCCCAAGTCTGGCCCTCGCGCATCATGCCGATCGCGCTCATGATCTGGCCCGGCGTACAGAAGCCGCACTGAAAGCCGTCGTGCGCGATGAACGCGGCCTGGACGGGGTGGAGTTGCCCACCCTGCGCCACGCCTTCGATTGTAAGGATGTCGGCGCCGTCGTGGCTCAGCGCCAATGCCAGGCAGGAATTCACCCGGCGGCCGTCGATGAGCACGGTGCAGGCGCCGCACTGGCCGCGGTCGCAGCCCTTTTTGGTTCCGGTGAGGTCCAGCCGCTCGCGCAGCAGGTCCAGCAGCGTGATGCGCGGGTCGTCGAGCGTGATGACCCGCTCGGCGCCGTTGATCGTGAGAGTGATTGACAGGCTCATGCGGTACTCCGATCAGAGCTGTGATGTGACGGCAGATACGGAGGCACCCTCCGCTTTGCAAGAGGAGCGAATTCAAATCGGCATGGACGGTGTTGTGCCAGCCAGGTCCGCGCGGAAACCCCGCGCGGACAGCGTCCGAAACCGCGAGCGGGTGCTCCAGGCGGCGAAGGCTGTGTTCGCTGCCGGCGGCCCCGAGGCGAGCCTCGAGGCGGTGGCACGTCAGGCCGGTGTCGGCGTGGGCACGCTATACCGGCATTTCCCGACCCGCCAAGCCCTGTTCGAAGCGGTTTACCGTCACGAGGTGGAGCAGCTTGTGGAACTGGCGGAGCAACTCCAGACGGATTTGCCGCCACTGGAGGCGCTGCGCGGCTGGATGCGGGCCAATGTCGCGTTCGTGGCGACGAAGAAGGGCATGTCCACCGCTCTCGCCATCGCTGTGCACGCTGGATCAGACCTCACGGCCTATTCAATGGATCGGCTGGGAGGGGCGTTAGAGACGCTGGTGCGGCGGGCGGTGGAGGCTGGGGTCATCCGAGACGACATCGGCGCGGAGGACATCCTGCGGACGATCGTGGGCCTGTGCTACACACATGATAAGCCGGGTTGGCAGAGCAACGTGCTCCGCCTGGTAGACGTGTTCGTCGACGGAATGCGGCGAAGCTAGCCGCGGCCGTAGTCAAGGACTAGGTGATCATCGCCTCGAACCGGGTCATGCGGTCGCCCAGCCATCGGGCACGTGGCCGCCGCCGGGAGGTTGGCGCTGCCCGCAACGCCCGTCCCATCAGGGCGCGCCTGCGACGGCGACGGATGGCTCGCAGTCCGCGCCGACCCCAAACAGTGGCAGAGCCTCGTCGGCATTGGCCGGCGCCGAGCCAAAATTCGATACGGTGACGCCAAGCAACCGGACGCTTTTGGCGCTCGGCAGCAACCTGCGCACCAATTCGACGCTCGCCCGCCGCAGCAGATCGTGGTGTGCGATTGCCGCCGGGAAGCTGCGGCTGCGGGTGATCTGCTGGAAGTCGGCGAATTTCACCTTCACCGTCACCGTCCGACCGAAGGCCTGAGCCTTGTCACACCAGGCCCAAACTTCGTCGGCCATGGCCTCGACGCCGGCCTCGATTTCGGCGGATGTAGTCAGATCGTGACCAAAAGTAGTCTCGGAGCCGGAGGATTTGCGCGGACGATCGGCGACAACGGGCCGATCGTCCGCGCCGTTGGCGATGCCGAGATACCAGGCGGCGGATTTGCCGAAATGCTGCTGCAGAAAGGCGAGCGATTTCGCTTTCAGATCCGCGCCCGTTTCGATCCCGAGCCGCTGCATCCTTGCCGCGGTAACGGGTCCGACGCCGTGGAACCGGGCGACCGGCAGGGATGCGATGAAGTCCCCGCTCATCTCGGGGGTGATGACGAACTGGCCGTTCGGCTTGCGCTGACCGGACGCGAGCTTGGCGAGAAACTTGTTATAGGAAACGCCCGCCGAGGCTGTCAGACCCGTTTCCTGGAGGATGCGGGCGCGAATCTCCTTGGCGGTAGCAGACGCGGTCGGCAGGTCACGCCGGTTTTCCGTGACATCGAGGTACGCCTCATCGAGCGACAGCGGCTCGATCAGCGCCGTATAGTCCGAAAAGATGGCGTGGATCTGACGCGAGACGGCGCGATAGACATCGAAACGTGGCAGCACGAATACCAGTTCGGCGCACAGGCGCATCGCCGTGGTCGACGGCATGGCCGAACGCACGCCGAAGACGCGGGCCTCGTAACTTGCCGCCGCGACCACCCCCCGCTTGGCGCCGTGGCCGACCGCCACAGGGCGCCCCTGGAGCGCCGGATCGTCGCGCTGTTCGACCGACGCGTAGAACGCGTCCATGTCGACGTGGATGATCTTGCGCATCGCCATACAATATCAGGCTAGAGACAGAAAGAGAACTCCGGTCAGGATCCGGTCCGGTGTGTTGGGACGGCCAAGCAAATCGTGCAGATATGGGCGCACATGTCGAACCACACCGTTTATCCACGCCAGCCGGCTCCGCATTTATGTTTCTTTATCATTACATATTCTGCTTATGCCGCAATCGAGAAGCAACGCCCACGTCCGATTTGCTGCCAAGCGCAGTCCGTGAAACCACCTCCGTCCGAGCGACTGTGCTGATCGTCGCCATGGCCTCTTCGCAGGCTGATTTCAACTCAACCTGCCCCTGCGAAGCGCCGTGATGTCGCTGCGTTGTCTTCCCCGCAGGTCGCTCCTATACTGTGGCTATAGCGTCAGGTTTATCGCTTTTTCGCTCGGGCAACGCCCGTGGGAGGCGTCGGTCCATGTCAAAGCACCGCATCTATAGTGGCCTTGTCACCAGTGGCCTTGTAGCCGCCGAGAACGGCGTAGCCAAGATCGCCAGCATGACCTGGAAAGACCACCTCAGTATGCTGCTGCACATCGCCGCCGAGATCGAGCACAGTCTGATGGTGCAGTATCTCTACGCCGCCTATTCGCTGGGCGGCGAGCAGGTGCCCCGGGGGCGGCGGGAGATGGTGCGGTGCTGGCAGGAAGACATTCTTGCCGTCGCCAGGGAGGAGATGGGGCACCTGCTGACGGTGCAGAACATACTGATGTTAATCGGTGCCCCGATCAACCTCGATCGCCAGGACCTGCCCTGGGACGTCCCGTACCACCCCGGTATGTTTCGGCTGGAGCAACTGACGCTGGATTCCGTCGCTTTCTACGTTTTCGCGGAGATGCCCTCCGACGACGAGCTCGACGCGTTGATCCGAGAGACCGACCCCCGCGACGAACTGCTGGAGCGCTACAAGCGCTTCAGAGAAATCGACCGGGAGCAGATCAAGATCATGGTCCGCAAGCGGGACCCCACTCCGCACCGCGTCGGCTTCCTGTATTCGCATCTCGCCAAGCTGGTCGAGAAACCCCACCTCATACCCGACTCGGTATTCCAAGAATGGACCTTGACCCATCAAGCCTCGGCTGACGATTGGGGCCGCGGCTATCGACCCGATCCACGGCTGGTCACGGCCGACGGAAGCTTGGTCGACAAATCCGGCAAATCCGTGGGCACCGGGCGCGCAGCCAATCTTCTCATCTATCCGGTTGCGACCCGCACCCAGGTCCGGAAGGCACTGGAGGAACTAAGCGCCCAGGGCGAGGGACCGGTCGGAGGCACCGGTGGGTCGAGCCAGCTGTCGCACTTCGACCGCTTCCTCAAGATTTATCAGCAATTCAAAGACCTGGGGTGCCCACCCTGGAGCCCCTCGCGCCCAGTCGTAGCCGATCCCTCAACGCTCGACCGTCCGGGGGGCTACTCCGGCTATATCGCGGATCGGCATTCGCGCGACTGGGCGGAGCTGTTCAACCTGCGGTACCGGATGCTGCTCAAGTATCTCGGTCACACCTTCAGGCTAGCCCGCACCCAGCATGGCGATAGCCCAAACCTGCGGTCCATGGTGATGCATCGGGTGTTCGGCGAGATGTACAACCTCAAGGCAATCGCAGCCATTATCGTGCGCCAGCCGCTGAGCAACGGCAGCACGCGCGCCGGCCCCCCGTTCGAGATGCCGTATTCTCTGTCGTTGCCGGACATCGAGCGTGATATCTGGGCTTCGCACCGTGACCTGCTGGCCATGGCACAGCAGCACTGCAAGAAGATGCTCGACCCACGAGGACCGCGGCGGCCATGCCTATCTCCGGGCGCTCCTCGCCATCGACCGCGACGCGCAGGCCTGGGCCGAGCGCATCCTCCCCGCCGGCCTTGGCTCCATGGAAGGACCGCAGCCATGACGATCCGGGAACTTCGCATCCTTCCGCCCTTCGCCATCGGGCGGCTGGGCTCCGCACCGGAGCCGCTCGACAACTACACGATCGTGGACGACCGCGAGAACCCGCTCGGCTTCCGCCAAATCGTCGGCGCACCGACCTTGGTCGTCGACGAGACGAGCGGCGAGATCCGCGAGCAGCGTGTGTCGAAGAAAGTGACGTTTCAAGCAAGGCGATCGCATCCGGCCTGTGGCGCCGTTCCTTGAGGTCTTCGCTGTCACCGGCGCGGATCACCTGGAGCCCTTGACGCTCGACCTCCTTCACCGCAACGGGCTGGATGAGACGAACATTTCATGGCGGACCCGGGTCGCCAACCGCAAGGTCTTCCGGCGCACCGATGACTTAAAAGATGTCGTCAAGGCAAAGACCGATTGGTTCTCGGACCATGCGCCGCATCAGTTGAAGGGCAACTGCCAGAACTTCATTTCCGCTGATAGCTTCATCGATTTCGGGCACGTGCGCTATATTAAGCCGAACAAAGACTTCCCCGAGATCCGGCTGCGCTTCACACCCGCGAACGGCCTGATCTACGGGCCCCACGTCACCGCGGAAAAGTCCGATCCGGTGATTGCCGCCCCGCGCGCGATCTATGACAGCTCCAAGGGCAGTTGGCACGGCTTCGGCGACGACGCTGACGATGACGGCGGGAAAGCCTCGCCCGAGACCGCGCCCAAAGGCCCTGAAGGGGACAAGAAGTTTTCCAACGAAACCCTTCCGCCCGCGCTCTATGCGATCGAGCCGCCTGCGCCGTCGTGGCTGAACCACAACAAGGCGATCAGCCGCGGCTATATCGACGATGCCTGTGACGGCTTCGTCGAGGTCCGGCTGACCGTTGCCGGCTCCGTGCTCAAGGCAAAGGCAAGAATCTGCGCTGGCCCGCCAGCCGTGGTGCCGGATTCGTTGTTCGTGCGCAATCTCGCCGACGACCTCGACCAGGTCCTCCTCGGCCCTAAGGTGCCGGACGATGAGCCCGAAGTGGACACACTTGAGCGCGCCGCCGAAATCGTGCGGCGGGCATACGAGACCGTGCGCTTTATGAACGTCGCGGTGATGAACGGTAATAACTTCAAGGGCCGCTCAGCGCTGTTGCTCGAACTCGATGCCCGAGGAGGAGGCCGCCGACACCCAGCGTCCGATCCGCCCGGTGATGTCGCCCGCCACGGTGGATACGCGCGCTATACTTGCCCTGCATGAGCAGGTCTATGCCGCGCTACAGGGCCGGGCGGCTCCCTGGTTCCTGCGCCTGCTGCGCCGGCCGGAGGAAGTCGCCGACTTCACCGACCGAGGTCGCCGCAAGATGCCGGCACTGATGTGCGGCGCCGACAACAACTACCTGGCGCTGACGCGGCGCCAGATCGATACCATCCGCAAAGCCGGCGAGGAGACGCTGTTCACGCTCGACCCCGCCAGCCCGCCGCCGACGACGCCCACGCTCCCCGCCGCCGCCCCGCCGCCGACAGGCCTCACCCCGCGGAACCTGCTCGGCCCAAATCCACTACGTGGCGACGGGCAACCCGGTCAGCTCGCGCCCGGAGGCCGCGGTCGCCAACTGCTGCCCCGGCCTCGAGGTCGACTTCCGCGCGGTATGGCGGCGCATGTTCAAGGGGCTGGTGCTACGCGAATACGACAGTCTCGTTGTTGATGTCGAACCCGACGCCGAGCCGGAGATCAAAAGGCTGAAGGGCCACCGCATGCTGCGCGTTTTCCTGCCCGGACGATCCGGAAGGCATCCCGGTCGTCACCCAATTTAAGGGACCGGCTTCGTCCGACCCCAACGGCAAGATCGTGCTGACCACTGACTTGAACCCTGCCGGGCTGGCACCGCTGGAATGGTCAAACGCCCTCGCCCCCGTGCTTGCCGAGCACCAGGGCCGCCGCGTGCGCTGCCAATTCACCCGCGACGCGGTGTGGGACCTCGAGGACCTGACCGATCCGCTGGACCACCCCATCAGCGAGGAGTTCGAGATTCGGGCGTTCTTCGACGGCGACACTGCGGTGATCTCGCCGGACCTGGCTGATGCCGGCGAGCTGACGCAGGGCCTGTGTTCGCCGTGGCAGAACGACTATCGAGAATGCTCCTGCTACTATTGGGCGTCGGCTCGGCCGGACTTTGTCAATGTCGAGCCGACGCCGGCCGGACTGAGCAAAGGCGACAACTGGCTACAGAAGGAGCGAACCGGAGACTACGTGCCGGACGACTATAGGGACTCCCGGCTTATCCACTACGACGACCTGTTCCTGCACTGGGAAAAGCTGCTGAGGTTTCAGGTCGGCGGCCGCGATGTGCCCGGCGACAGCCCGCGGGACCGCGAGGCGGAAGACGGGAATTGAGCCGCGCCGACGCCCGCTACTACATGGACGTGTCCGCGTCGCTTACCCCGCACGCGCACCTGGTCGAGACAGCGCTAGGGCGGCATCTGTTCGTCGCCGACGGCAGCCGCCTATTCGACGTCGAGGCCGATCTGTTCGGCGAACTCGAGGCCGCGATGACAAGCGGGACCCCGGACAAGGTCGGAGGCCTGCTGCACCGGATGGGCCTCGCCGGCCGCCCGCTGATCGACGATCACCCGCTGCCGCCGCCCAACACGCACGCGCTATCGCTGGCAGTGGCGCAGAAGTGCAATCTCGGATGCACCTACTGTTATGCCCAGCAGGGCGAGTTCGGCGGGCCGGCTAAGAACATGAGCCAGGCGGAGGCCGATCGAGCGGTTGATCTTCTAGTACTCGGCGCCAGGCCCGGTGCTCGCCTCAACCTCGCCTTCCTAGGCGGTGAGCCGCTGGTAAACCGGCCAGTGGTGCAAGC
This sequence comes from uncultured Pseudomonadota bacterium, assembly GCA_963832865.1. Classification (GTDB taxonomy): domain Bacteria; phylum Pseudomonadota; class Alphaproteobacteria; order Acetobacterales; family Acetobacteraceae; genus Rhodopila. The sequence continues at coordinate 156,412 of CAWHWH010000029.1, read as the reverse complement.
CGCTACGCGCCGCGCCAGCGATCTCGCGGCCCGGCAAGGCGTCGCCATCACGTTCTCGATCACCACCAACGGCACGCTGCTGACCGAGGCAGACGCCGATTTCTTCGAGGGCCACGGCTTCGCGGTTACGGTCAGCCTCGACGGACCGCGGGACGCGCACGACGCGCTCAGGCCCTATCGCAACGGCAGCGGCAGCTTCGACGTGATCATGCGTCGTCTTGCGCCCCTACTGGCGCGGCAGCGGCGCATGCAGGTCTCAGCCCGGGTCACGGTCACGCCGGCGAACCTCGGCCTGCGACGGGCGCTCGATGATTTTGTCACCGCGGGCTTCCATAGCGTCGGCTTCGCCCCGATGCTGGCCTCACCTGGCGGCCAGGGAGAGATGCAAGCCGGCGATCTCGAGGCAATGCTGGGCGAACTGATCGACTGCGGGCGGGAATACGAGCGTCGCGTGCTGGCGGGTGAGCGCTATCCGTTCGCCAACTTGGACAACGCGCTCCGTGAATTGCACCGCGGCACGCACCGGCCATATCCGTGCGGGGCCGGCGCCGGCTACCTCGGCGTTTCGGCCGACGGCGAGATCGCCGCCTGCCACCGCTTCGTTGGCGACGAGGAGGGCGCGATGGGCTCGCTCGCCTCGGGCATCGACCGCGGGCGACAGGCCCAGTGGCTGGCCTCGCGTCATGTGCACAGGCAGGAGCCGTGCCAATCGTGCTGGGCACGCTACCTGTGCGGTGGCGGCTGCCATCACGAGGTCATCCGGCGCGGCCGGCCCGCCTGCGACTACATTCGTGGCTGGCTGCACTACTGCATCGAGGCGTATTTGCGCCTGTCGCAGGTGCACCCCGCCGCCTTCGGCCGCTAACCGGCCCGGCGTGAGCGCCGTCTGCGTCATCGGCGGTGGCCCAGCCGGTAGCACCTTCGCGGCGCGGATGGCTCAACTCGGTCACGACGTCGTCTTGGTCGAGCGAGCCGTCTTCCCTCGCCGGCAGCTCGGCGAGTCGCTCAGTCCTGGCGTCTTGCCGCTGCTCGATATGACAGGTGCCCGCACCGCCGTTGAGGCGGCCGGGTTCCGGCGCGTGCGAACCGTCCTGGTCCGCTGGGAGGGCGACGAGGAGCTGCGCGACGATCCGCGCGAACAGGGCCTTATTGTCGGACGCGGCGAATTCGACCAGATACTGCTCAGGCGGGCACTGGCGCGAGGCGTACGGCTCGTGCAGCCGGGCACGATGCGCGCCCACCGGTATGATAGTGGCCGATGGCACATTGAGGTTGGGACACCCAGCGGCACCATCCATGTCGAGGCCGATTTCCTGGCCGATGCAAGGGGCCGCGCCGGGCCCGTCGGGCGTACGAGGCGGTGGACCGGTGTCCGCACGCTCGCACTTCACGCCTACTGGCGCGGCGCCGCGCTGCCCACGGCGCCGCGCATCCAGGCCGGCGCCGAGGCGTGGTACTGGGGTGTGCCTCTGCCCGACGGCACATACAACACGCTCGCCTTCGTCGATGCACGGCAGTTCCGCGCAGCGGGAGAGGGCACACTCACCGCGCGGTTTCTCGACCTGCTCGGACGCTCTGAACTGATGACTAGCTTACGGAACGCGGAGATGATCGGGCCTCCGGCGGCGATCGACGCCACCGCCTATGTCGATGACGCCTGCGCGTCGGCCGTTACGTTCACCGTGGGAGACGCCGCCCTGGCCCTCGATCCGCTGTCGTCGAGCGGAGTGCAGAAAGCAATCCAGGGCGCGTTGTCAGCGGGGATCGTGGCCAACACGCTGCTGCGCCGGCCTGAGCACGCCGAGGCGGCGCTGCAGTTCCGTCGTGCGGGGCTCGAAGAAGCCTCCCAGCGCCACCGCCACTGGGCGGCGAGCCATTACAGCAAGGTCGCGGAGCGGGGTGGTGGCCCGTTCTGGCAGAGCCGCGCCGCAGGCGCGCAGCTGGAACCACCGCCACCCACAGCGCCTGCTACCCAAACCCTCGGCAATCGCGCCCTTACCTCGGCCGTCATCGCGTTGTCGCCGCTGCTCGAGTTCGTCGACCTCCCCTGCATCGATGGCGACTTTGTTATCGTAAAACAAGCGGTGCGGCATCCCGCGCTCGACGGTCCGCTGGCCTATCTAGGCGACCGCGAGGTAGCGCCGCTGCTGCAGCAGCTTCCAGCTGGGTTGACGCCTCTCCAGATTGCGAGATTATGGTCGGACCGGATGCCGTTCGAGCGGGCCATCGTTATTGCAGGCTGGATGCTCGACAGGGGCTTGTTCGTTTCCCATGGCGGCGGTCCAAGCGAGGGCGGGCGATGACGGCACCGATAGCGGACTGGCTCGTCAAGATTGGCCTCGCTGAATACACCGGGCTGTTCGTCGAGAACGAGCTCGACCTGGGGACGCTCAGAGACCTTACCGATGCTGACCTGAAGGAACTCGGGCTGCCGTTCGGGCCGCGCAAGCGGGTGCTGAACGCCCTGAAGCAGGAGACCGTCCCGGACGGCGAGCGGCGACAGCTTACGGTTCTATACTGTGACATCGTCGGCTCCACCGAGTTGGCTCAGCTGGTTGATCCCGAAGTCCTGCAAACCATCATCGGGCTCTACGAAGACACCTGCGCGGAATGCATCAGCCGCTATGACGGTTACATTCATCAGCGCCAGGGCGACGGCCTCATAGCTTTTTTTGGCTTTCCTTTCGCACACGAAGGCGAGGCGGCACGCGCGATCCGGGCGGGCTTGGAAATAATCGAAGCGATGGCGCATTTGGACGTACCGGAGGTCGGGCGCTTAAGCGTGCGCATTGCCATTGCCACTGGGATCACGGTGGTAGCGACAATCGAGCGAGGTGCCTTCGGAGAAACCATGAACCTCGCAGCGCGGCTGCAGGGGGCGGCCAAACCTGGAAGCGTCGTGGTAAGTGAGCGGGTCTATCGGCTCGCTGGCGGCGAATTCGAGTACGAGAGCCTGGGCGAGCTCGACCTGAAGGGTATCGGCGCTTCCACCCGTGCCTACGTCGTGCTCGGTATCGGCAAGGCGGCAAGTCGATTTGACTCTGTCGTCCGCTGGAACATGTCGCCCCTGGTTGGACGGGCGCAGGAGATGGAAACGTTGCTCGATCGCTGGCACTCGGTCTGCGATCACAATGCGGGCCAAACGGTGCTGCTATCGGGTGAGCCGGGTTTAGGCAAGAGTCGCATCGCCCGTTCGTTGCTTGAGCGCCTGACGGCAGACGGCGTGCAGCCGTTGCAGTTTCAATGCTCCCCCTTTTTCGTTAACAGTGCCTTTCATCCGTGGACCGCCAATTTCGAGCGGATGCTCGACTTTGGCCGTGACGAGGCGCCGAACTCAAGACTGGACAAGCTGGAAACTCTCCTTGTCGATACCTATGGGCTGCCCCTGGAGGATGTGCGGTTTATCGCCGCCATGCTTTCCCTTCCTCACGAGGGCCGTTACGGGCCGATAACGCTGACGCCCCGACTCGCCAAAGAAGAAACCATCCGCGTCCTGATCAATACTGTGAAGGCCGCGGTGCTCGCTGAGCCCTCCCTAATACTTTTTGAGGACCTGCACTGGGCCGATCCGACCACCCTAGAAACGCTGAGCGTTCTTATTGAGCGCCTGGACAGCATTCCGATTTTGGTCCTGCTTACCTACCGGCCCGAGTTCGAACCGCCTTGGTTGACACATGGCTGCGTGACGAGCCTGAACCTTGCCAGGTTGGACCAAGCAGAGAGCAGGCGACTTGTATCGAACCTGACCCGCGTGAACCCGCTTCCAGCGGAACTGGTCGCGCAGATCATCGCCAAGACTGATGGTGTTCCGCTCTTTGTCGAAGAGTTGACGAAATCCATCACGGAGTCCGGCGACCTGATCAAACGGGGCGATCGCTATCTGTACGCCGGCTCGTCCGACACGGTCTCCATCCCGGACACGTTACGCGACTCGCTGATGGCGCGCCTCGACCGCGTTGCGGCGGTCAAGAGAATTGCGCAGGTCGGCTCGGTCATCGGACGGGAGTTCACTTACGAGCTCGTCGCCGAGATCGTAATGATGAGCGAGGCTGCTCTTGCGGACGTGCTTTCGCGTCTGGTTGCCTCCGAGCTGGCTTCCTGTCGTGGGGAGATTCCGCAGTCGGTATATACGTTCAAGCACGCTCTGGTACAGGACACCGCATACGATTCCTTGCTCAAGAGCCAGCGAATGACCCTGCACGCCCGGATCGCGCAGGCGCTCGAAAGGCGGCCCGAAAGCCGGGACACTATCCCGGAGCTGCTCGCTCACCATTACACGGCAGCAGGGCTGTTTGAGGCAGCCACCCCGTATTGGCGGCGGGCGGGCGAACTGGCCATGCAGCGATTTGTGCTTTCCGAGGCGATCACGCATCTGAACAACGGCCTGATGCTGATCGAGAAGATCCCCCCTGGGCCTAAGCGCGATCTCCTGGAACTCGAATTGCGCACGGTGCTGGGCCCCGCCGTTGTGGCACAGCATGGCTGGGCGCATAGTGAGGTCAGCCGTATTCTCGAACCGGCATGGTCGTTGGTAGAATCGCTGGATCACCGGCCAGCCTACGCCCCGGTCCTCCACTCGTTGTGGGTACATTATCTGTGCGTGGATCAGCTTGCCTTGTCGCTCAAGTCGACGGAAAAGCTCCTGGCTGCCGGCGCGGCCGCGCGGGATGACAGTCTCGTGCTTGTCGCCCACAGGGCGGCGGTGGGATCGCATTACTGGCTAGGCGATTTTGCCGCAGCGCGCCGGAACGGAGATGCCCTTCGTGCGATGTACGACCCCCAGCGCCATTGGCACATCGCTCAGCTGACCATCACCGACCCACTGACCGGCGATGGGATATACCGCGGACAATATCTCTGGATGCTGGGTTACCCAGAGCAAGCGCGGGCGGAGAGCGACGCGAAAGACGCAGCATGCGCGGCGGCGCAACCACCCATTCGATCTCGCCTTTGCCCTCACTCTTGGCGCTCAGGTCTTCGACTATCTCTGCGAACCCGAAGAATTACTTCGCAGAACCGAGGAGGCAGAACAGGTCTGCAACACCCACGGCGTCGCGCTGTTGGGGGAAATTATGGCCGAGATCAGTCGCGGCATCGTCTCATTGCGCGCGGGCCGTGCGGCCGACAGCGTCGTGCAACTCGAGAAGGCGATCGGGCGGCTCGAGGCAACCGGCCACCGTCTCTGGGTGCGGTACTTGAGAGGCCTGCAGGGGGAGGGTCTTGCTCTGACCGGAGACCTTGAGCGGGCGAGGGCGCTGATTGACGCGAGTGTCTTGGCCACCGAAAGTGGAGAAGAGCGGGCGCACTACGCTGAGTTGCTGCGGCTGCGGGCGTGGGTGCTCATGCTGCAAGGACACCCGGAGGAAGCGGAGGCTGGTTTTCGTGCCGCGATCGATGTCGCTCGGTCGCAGAAGGCAAAGTCGTGGGAGCTGCGCAGTACGACGACTTACGCGCAGCTGCTTGCCAATCGGGGCGATCGCGCCTGGGCTCGCGAGATGCTCTTGGGGATTTATGGCTGGTTCACGGAAGGGTTCGACACCAAAGATCTCAGGGAGGCGAGAGTGCTCCTCGACGCACTCCAGAATTAAGCGAACTTCCACGCCTGCTCGGCACGGCCAGAGCAGCAAAAGCAGCAAAAGAGGAGATTAAAATGAAGTCAAAAGAGATCCACGACGCCATTCTGGCTGTAGAGAGAACGTTTATGGCGGCATACAATCGGGGTGATGCGCCGGGCCTGGCAGCCTTATATACACCTGACGCGCAGATCATGCCGCCGAACACCGAGGCGGTCGCCGGTCACCCGGCGCTCGAGAAACTATTTAAAAGCTTTTGGGACGAGGGCGACACGGTGATCAAGCTCGAGACGGTCGAGGTGGAAGGCTCTGGTGACATAGCGTATGAAGTTGGAAAGTACACGCTTTCCGGCACCCCAGGTAAGAAACCCGACCACGGCAAATACATCGTGGTTTGGCGAAAGGTGGATGGGCACTGGAAACTGCACAGAGATATTTTCAACAGTAACTTGCCGAGCACTTAGAGCAACATCAGCCTGACTGGAACAGTCGGGCTGATAAAGTTGCTCGGAAAACAATCAGGCAGCTTGCTTACCCATCGACCGCACCAAAACCCCCGAGACGCGCAGGATGTCATCCCAGCCCGTACGTCGCAGGTTTTCCGCCAACGCTTCGAAGCCGGTCGTATGCTGCTCGATGAAGGGGAGATCCAGCACCGGTTCACCGCCTGCCCCAACGGCCGCCTCGTGCGCCTCGAGAATGAGCTTCATCATGCCCTTCAAGCTGCAACATCGCCGCCGACACGGACTTGGCAATATTCGCTGGCAATCCGTGTCGATCTAAACGTTGCCATCTCGATTGGGTCCTGCGGTGCGGCGAACCGCTCCAGCGCGCGTTCCCGCAGAGGATTCATCGCCACGATCGGGACGCCGCGGCGGGACGCCTCACGCAACGACGTCATCATACGCGGGCTGTTGGTGCCGGGGTTCTGCCCGTCACCTTTCGCTTTGTGAGTTCGAAAGCAACGGCCTTCGCGCCATTTTCGCAGAGCTCGAACGAACTGGTGTGCTTCGGATCCGGCTACGCGCGGCCAGGGCAATCGAAGCCGTCAGGTTGGTTCATCGACAGCAGTGCCTTCGAGCCCTTCAGGACAACACTCTGTTCGCGCAGTGCTTCTGCGGTAGCGCGGAGTGGGCCCCAGCCGCCGGCGGGGCTTTCGTAAGGTTCGAACACGGTAGTCGCCGGTTCATTGACCTGGACGCCTGGTTTTCGTCTAGATTTCGGTCGGCGCGGCAGCATGAGCGCCAGGAACGCATCGGCCCACACAGGGTTCAGTACCTCGACCGGTCTCCCGACGCGCTAACGTCAGATCTCAACCTCCATCCCAACCTCAACGACTTGAGCAGCCGGTACACCGAAATAGGTCGCCGGAAGATTGGCGTTGAGATGCATCGCCGCGAACAAGCCCTTCCGCCAGACCGCCATGCCGGGCACCTTGCCCTTCGGAACCACCATCACCCGGCGAAAATAATATGTGATCTGCTCGGGATCGATGCCCAACAGCCCGGGATTGCTGCAGGCATGCCTCAGACCATCCAGTACATGCGGGGTTTCCATGAACCCATATTGAAGTTGAACCCTAGTGATTCCGGCGCCCAGCGTCACAAGTTTGACCCTCCGTGGCGGATCCACCCGCGGCGCATCCGTCGTAGTGGTGGATACGAGCAGGACACGCTCATGCAAGACGCGATTGTGCCGGAGGTGGTGCGTAAGGGCCAGTGGAATACCCGTGTTGGCCGCCGTGAATATGACCGCGGCACCGGGCAGGCGGAGTGGCGGCGTATCAAGCACCCACTCGATAAACTCGTCTTCGCGTTGGCGCATTGTCGACCGCTGGCGCTCGAGCAGAAGCCAGCCGGTGCGCCAGGTCAGCATCAGAAAAGCCACGATGCAGGCGAGCAGAAGTGGGAACCAGCCGCCCTCGAACAGTTTCGCGCTGTTCGCGGCAACGAAGATCAGATCCACCGCCAGGAAAAATCCGTTGACCGCCGCAATGGCGAACGGATTATAGCCCCACTGCAGCGCGACGAGAGCGGCCAGCACAGTGGTGACCGCCATCAGCATCGACACAGCGATACCGTAGGCCCCACCGAGCGCATCGGACGAACCGAACTCGAGCACCGCTGCCAGCGTGCCGGCGGCCAGGAGCCAGTTGACCAGCGGAATGTAGATCTGGCCCATCTCATGACTGGCCGTATGAAGCACCCGCATGCGCGGCAGGAACCCCAGTTGGATAGACTGCTGAGTGAGCGAGAACGCGCCGGAGATGATCGCCTGCGATGCGATAATGGTGGCAACCGTTGCGAATGCCACCAGCGGATAATGTGCCCATCCTGGCGCCAGCAGGTAAAATGGGTTCTCCACCGCCCGCGCATCACTGATGAGCAACGCGCCTTGGCCAAAATAGTTGAGTGTCAGTGCCGGAAGGGCAATCGCGAACCAACCCAGCCGGATCGGCAGCCGGCCAAAGTGGCCCATGTCCGCATACATTGCCTCGCCCCCGGTTACCGCCAGAAAGGCGGCGCCGAGCACGGCAAACCCGATACCCGGACCCGCGTGCGCGAGATAGACGATCGCGTAATGCGGGCTCAGCGCCGCGAGAATCGCTGGGGTTCGTGCAATGCCTGCGATGCCAAGCACGCCAATGGTGACGAACCACACCAGCATGACGGGTCCGAAAATATTGCCGATAAAGTCTGTGCCCATGCGCTGCACCAGGAAGAGCCCTAAGAGGATGGCCACACTGATAGGGACAACCATAGCCGACAGTTGTGGTGCATCGAGTTTCAACCCTTCAACCGCGCTAAGCACCGAGATGGCCGGCGTTATTACACCGTCCCCGTAGAGCAGCGCGGCGCCGATCAACCCCACCGTCAGAAGCGAGGCCCGCCAGCTTCCCGCCCGTGCGTGTCTGGCATCGAGCAGCGCCAGCATGGCGACGATGCCACCCTCGCCGCGGTTGTCGGCCCGCAGGATCAGAATGGCATACTTGAGGGACACGACGAGCACGAGCGCCCAGAAGATCAGCGAGACGATACCGAACACGGTGGCCGGCGACAGCGCTCCGCCTGAGTCCGCGGCTTGCTTCAGCGCATAAAGCGGACTGGTGCCGATATCGCCATAGACGACACCAAGCGCTGTGAGCGCGGCGACCGCGGGAACCCGCGGGACCTGCGACGAAGAAGCCTCAAACGAAGGAGTAGCCTCAACAGTATCGGGCATGCCAACCTCCTTGATCGGGATAGTAAGTCTGCACCCGAACCGCGTGTCAAAGGAACTGCCCCCTTCGTTTGCAAACGGCCGAAATTCAAATCAAACTCGAGCGCCAGACCCGCGGCGGCGCTCGGGGCTGGACTTGTTTGAATCCGGCGGCTCGTGCTACGCTCGGTGGGTAAATGGACCGCTGACGGCCGGAGGAAGAAGCGATCGACGCGTTCATGCCAACATCGCTGTCACTAGGAGAACTCGAGCAGTTTACCCAATGGCTGTTCGGCGATGTCTTGGGGTGGGCAAATATCATCCAAATCCCAGCCCTGGTGCTCACCGCGGCAATCGCCTGGCTGCTTTGTCGTCCGCTCCGCGCCTGGCTCACTGACTGGCTCAATCGAGTTCACGTCAATCATCTTGATTGGCTCGAGCAACACCGCTCCTGGGTGATCGACCGGCTGATACCTTTGGTTACCCCGATCGCCTGGGTCGCAGGGCTGTGGATTTCCGTCTCGGTTGCGCAACAGGCGGGCTGGCCCCATGCCGTCGCGCACATAGCGATAAATTTGGTCCTGGCCTGGCTAGTGATCCGCCTGGCAGCCGATTTGGTTCCGAATGCCCCGCTCGCCCAGGTGATTGCCGTGCTGGCGTGGCTGGTGGCGGCCTTGAACATCGTGCATCTGCTGGGTCCCACGCTTGATTTGCTTGACCGCGCGGCGGTCCTCGTCGGCGGGCTCCGAGTTTCATTGCTGACCGTCGTCAAGGGCGTACTTTCGCTGACTGTTCTACTCTGGGCGGCCACCGTCGGCTCAGCGTTGTTCGAACGCCGTATGACTCGCGTCTCGGAAATAACGCCGCGGGCACGCGTCCTTCTCGGTAAGTTGCTTAAGACCACCCTGGTGACCCTTGCGGTGGTGCTCTCTCTGGCCAGCATCGGCGTCGATCTCTCGACCTTTGCCCTTTTCACCGGCGCGCTCGGTGTGGGCGTCGGACTAGGGCTACAACGGACCGTGTCAAATCTGTTCAGTGGAATCGTTCTGCTGCTCGATAAGTCGATCAAGCCGGGAGACGTGATCGAAGTTGGCGGAACCTACGGCTGGGTTTCGGCGCTCGGCGCGCGCTACGTGGCAGTCGAGACGCGCGACGGGACGGAATTTCTGATCCCGAACGAAGACATCGTCACCCAACAGGTCATCAACTGGTCACATAACGACGAAAGAGTGCGGCTGAAAATCCCGGTGCGTGTGCCGCATGATTCAGACCTCGATCAGGTCATGGCCCTGATGCTGGAGGCAGCCGCGGTGCCCCCACGCGTTCTGGCGTCGCCATCGCCCACCGTTCTCATCATCACGTTCGGCGAAAGCGCGATCGAGCTTGAGGTGCGCTTTTGGATCGCTGATGCACAGAATGGGGTGCACAACGTGAAGAGCCAGGTGCTCTATGAAATCTGGCGCCTGTTTCAGCAGGAAGGCATCCGAATTCCATATCCCAAAAGGGATCTTTACGTTCGCTCCTCAGGCTGACGGCACATCCATCGCTGATAAAGTCAGTTCAGTCCCCCCAGTCCGCTGGATCTGCTACAGAGCTGGAATGGAAGCTGTACCCAATATAACGCTCTACGAAGAAGCACTGATCGTTTTGGGCGCTGCCGGCGTTGTCATCCCGTTGTTTCATCGACTGCAGATTAGCTCGGTACTTGGATTCATGCTGGTAGGCATCGTCGTCGGACCCTTCGGTCTTGGTGCTCTTACTGCGCGCTACCCCTGGCTCACTGCAGTCACCATTGTCGACCCCCACGCCATCCAACCAGTCGCCGATCTCGGCGTGACGTTGCTCCTGTTCATGATCGGCCTGGAGCTCTCGTTCGAACGCCTATGGCTGATGCGCCGCCTGGTGTTCGGACTTGGCGCGCTACAGGTTACCATCTCGGCGTCCGTGCTGACCGGGGCTGGTATCCTGTTGGGCCTGAGCCCGACCAGCGCCGTCATCGCCGGGATCGCATTGGCCATGTCCTCAACCGCCGTCATCCTTCAGGTGTTGTCGGAGGAGAAGCGACTCCACACGCCAGCCGGCCGAGGCAGCTTTTCAATTCTCCTTTTCCAGGACCTCGCGGTGGTTCCGGCGCTGTTCGCGGTCACTGCCCTGGACCCAAACGCTCGGGCCGTCAGCGCGGCCGGCCTTGGCATCGCGATGGGCCAGGCGTTGTTGACCATAGCAGGCATCGTTGCATTGGGCCGCCTCGTTCTGCGCCCGCTCTTTCGCAGCGTGGCGCGCACCCGCAGCGTCGAGCTGTTTGTCGCCGCCTGCCTGTTCGTCGTCATTGCCAGCGCGCTTGCGACAGCGGCAGCAGGCCTTTCGATGGCGATTGGCGCGCTGATCGGTGGATTGTTGTTGGCCGTCACTGAATATCGGCGCCAGGTCGAGATTACGATCGACCCGTTTAAAGGCCTCCTGGTTGGCGTGTTCCTGATCTCGATCGGCCTGGGTTTCGACATCCAACTGCTCATTGCTCACCCGATGGCGATTCTGGGCGCGGCCGCCGGACTGATAATGGTGAAGGCGCTGGTCATAGCACCTCTGGCGCGGGCATTCGGGCTGCCTTGGGCCCAAAGCGTGCAGAGCGGAATGCTGCTTGGCCCGGGAGGGGAGTTCGGCTTTGTCATCCTGGCCATCGCCGGATCGGAAAAGCTCCTGACGGGCACCGAAGGCCGATTTGTTCTGATCGTCGTCGCACTAACGATGGCTATGATCCCATATCTCTCAAAACTCGGGCAGGTGCTCGCGCCCCGCCTCGTCACGAAGGTGCCGATGGACCCCACATTATTGTTGCCGGCCACTCAGGATGGGCCGCCGCGGGTTATCCTAGCCGGATTCGGTCGGGTCGGTCAGCTCGTCGCAGCGATGCTCGATGCCCATACCGTGCCCTACGTGGCGATTGACGAGGACCCAGACCTAGTGGCCGAACAGCGGGACCGGGGACGAAAGATCTACTATGGTGACATGACGCGGACGGAACTGCTTCACGGGCTCCACCTGGAGAACGCGCGAGCACTTGTCATCACGCTGAACGACCCGGATGTAGCTCAGCGGCTGGTTGCCGGCGCCCGGGCAGAGCGGCGGGATCTGCTCATAATCGCCCGCGCCCGCGATGCCAGGCACGCGGCGCAACTTTACAAAAGTGGTGCCTCGGACGCGGTGCCCGAGACGGTGGAGGCCAGCCTGCAGCTTTCCGAAGCGGTTCTGGTTGATATCGGTATCCCGATGGGGCCGGTGATCGCGTCGATCCACGAGAAGCGCGGTGAGTTGCAGGCTGACATCAAAGCCATGGCGCCGGGCGCGGAAGTGCGATCCTTGAGTTGGCGCAGGCTTCGCGATGCCTTGCAGAAGCGAGCATGAGATCGGGGATGCAGAAGGCAAGCCTGAAGCGTGCGCCCGCTTGCCTCGCAAACTAACCCGAGTAGCTTCCAACGCCGCCTCCCCTATATAAGGCCGGGCACACGAACCGAGGACCCTTCGTTGACCGTTCTGCAACCCGCCCGCGGCACCCACGACCTGATCGGCGAGGAACAGCGGCGCTTCCAGCGTGTGGTGGACGTCGCCCGCCGCGTCTCCGCCACCTACGGTTTCGACGAATGGCAAACCCCCATCTTCGAGGATACCCGTGTCTTCGCCCGCACGCTGGGCGAGACCTCCGACGTGGTCATGAAGGAGATGTACAGCTTCGACGACCGCGGCGGCGAATCCATCACCCTACGACCCGAAGGCACCGCCGGCGTCTGCCGCGCCCTCGTCTCCAACGGCCTGACGCAGTCCCTGCCCCAGAAAGTCTTCTACGCCGGACCGATGTTTCGCTACGAGCGCCCGCAGAAAGGCCGCTACCGCCAGTTCCACCAGATCGGCACCGAGTTGATCGGACCCGCCGAACCGCTCGCCGACGCCGAGGTGATCGCCTGTGGCTGGGCTATCCTGGAGGCGCTGAAAGTCGCCGCTGATACGGTGCTCGAACTGAACACTCTCGGCGACAAGCCCAGCCGCGACGCCTACCGCTCCGCCCTCGTCGCCTTTTTCACCGAACATCGGGCGGGCTTGTCGGAGGACAGCCTGGCTCGGCTCGACCGCAACCCGATGCGCATCCTCGACAGCAAGGACGAGGCCGATCGCCGTATCATCGCCGATGCCCCAACCATCGCCCCCTATCTGACCGACGGCGCGCGAGCCTTTTACGAGAAACTGCAGGATCACCTGATCCACTTCCGCGTCCCCTTCGTGGAAAATCCGCGCATCGTCCGCGGCCTCGACTACTACGGCCACACCGCCTTCGAATTCGTCACCTCCAAGCTCGGTGCCCAGGGCACCGTGATGGCGGGCGGCCGTTACGATGGGCTGGTGGCGGAGATGGGCGGCCCGATGACCCCCGCCGTCGGTTGGGCCGCGGGAATCGAACGTCTGGCCATGCTGATGCCCATGGCACCCGCCACCCAAGCGCCGGTCGCCGTCATCCCGGTCGGTGACGCCGCCGAACCGATGGCGATCGAACTGCTGCAATCGCTGCGCAACAATGGAATTCGAGCGGAAATGGCCTACCGAGGCAACCTCAAACGGCGCATGGAACGGGCCAACCGCGCCGGCGCCCGCGCTGCCGTCATCCTGGGCGACGACGACATTGCCAACGGCGTGGCGCAGGTAAAAGACCTCGCCGCCGGCACCCAGGAGGCCATCCCCTTCTCCCATATCCCGTCCCGGCTAAGATGAATCTGGCGTTCAAACTCGACCGCATCGCCGCCCGCGCCGAAGAATTGCGCGCCCTGCTGTCCGAAGGCATCTCCGGCGAAGCGTACGTGAAGGCCTCGAAGGAACTCTCCGACATCGAGCCGGTGGTGGCCCGAATTGGCGACCTGAGGGCGGCTGAACGCGCCCAATCCGAGGCCGAGTCGATGTTGGCCGACCCGGAAATGAAGGATCTGGCCGAAGCCGAACTGTTCGAACTTAAAGAGCAGATTCCCGAGCTTGAGCATGAGATCCGCCTAGCCCTGCTGCCCAGGGACGAGGCCGATGCCCGATCGGCGATCCTCGAAATACGGCCAGCGGCCGGCGGTGACGAGGCCGGATTGTTCGCTGCGGAACTGTTCTCGATGTATCAGAGATACGCCGAGAGCAAAGCTTGGCGGTTCGAGATCCTGGAGTATGCCGACACCGGCCTCGGCGCCATCAAGGAGGCTACAGCCGAAATCACCGGCCGCAACGTGTTCGCCCGGTTGAAGTATGAATCCGGCGTGCACCGGGTCCAACGCGTTCCGGCAACTGAAAACCAGGGTCGCATCCACACCTCGACCGTGACGGTCGCGGTCTTGCCGGAAGCCGAGGAGGTCGACGTTCAGATCGACGAGGGCGACCTGCGCATCGACGTCTATCGCGCCTCGGGCGCGGGCGGACAGCATGTCAACAAGACCGACAGCGCGGTCCGGATTACCCATATCCCCACCGGCATCGTCGTGGCGATGCAGGAGGAACGCAGCCAGCACAAGAACCGCGCCAAGGCGATGAAGATTCTTCGGGCCCGGATGTATGAGCAGCAGCGGTCATCCCTGGCTGCGACTCGAGCCGCCGACCGGAAGTCGCAGGTGGGCACGGGGGACCGCAGCGAACGCATCCGGACCTACAATTTCCCCCAGGGCCGGGTGTCCGACCACCGGATTAACCTGACGTTGTACAAAATCGACCGCGTGATGCAGGGCGACCTCGACGACTTCATCGACGCCCTGACCGCCGAAGACCAGGCCGCACGGTTGGCCGCGGAGGAATGAGGCATCAACGAACCTTTGCCGTGACCCTCCGCTCACCTCCGGCCGGCGGGCAAGTCCGCCCATGAAGGCAACCACGATAACAACGATCGCCCAGGCAATCCGCCACGGCGCCGAACGGCTAGAGGGGGTCGCCGACAACCCGCACCGGGAAGCCCGCCTTCTCCTCGCGCACGCCAACGGCCTCACACGGAACGACCTAATCCGCCATCCCACACTACCGGTCGACACCACCATCTACGAGACCCACCTCGCCCGCCGGATTACCCACGAGCCGCTCGCCCTCATCATCGAACGCCGCGAATTCTGGAGCTTGGAATTCCAGGTCTCTGCCGCCACGCTAATCCCCCGTCCCGACTCGGAAACCCTCATCGAAGCCGCGCTTGCCGCCTTCGCCGGCCGTCCATTGCCGCGCCGCATACTCGATCTCGGCACCGGCACTGGGTGCCTGCTGCTGACGCTGCTGACCGAATTCCCATCCGCCTTCGGCATCGGGCTCGACATCACCCAAAACGCCGCGGCACTGGCCAAAGCGAACGCCACGCGACTTGGTCTGGCTGATCGGTCCGCATTCGCGGTGGGCGATTGGACCAATCCCATAGGCACCTGTTTCGACCTGATCGTCTCCAACCCGCCCTACATCAAACGCTCGGACATCGACTTGTTGATGCCGGAGGTCGCCAATCACGAGCCTCGGACCGCGCTTGATGGCGGCGCGGATGGATACGACGCCTACCGGGTGATCCTGCCACACCTTCGACAACACCTTGAGCAGAACGGCGCGGCAGTCCTTGAACTGGGCCACGGGCAGGCCACTTACGTGGCGGAACGTGCGCGGGAAGCCGGTCTGGTGGCAACTCTTCACCCCGATTTGGCAGCCATCCCGCGTGCGATCGTTTTGACGGCCCGTGATCGCAAAATATTGTTTGGCAGTCGTAGATGACGGGTGTACGGTAACCAAGTGGCAGGGGGTGTCGCATAGCCGGTCCCCTAAATCGCGATGGCCATTTTTGGGTCAATCGCGTGTCACCATCAACGCCGATGGATCGTGGTTGGCCAAGGGAAGACCCGGCGGACACCTGTAAGCGGGTGCTGCACACTTTCCAGGTCCACCGACAATGGGAAAGCTCGACGGCAACAGTATGAACATGAAGCGCATGCGTGGCCGCAACCATCGCTCGGGCGGTGGTGGTGGCGGTGGAGGATCGGGCGGTGCCATCCGCCATCATTCGGGCGGCGGAGTTCCGCTCAATCGCAACCACGTTTTCGATAGCAATGGGCCCGAAATCCGCATCCGCGGCACTGCCCAGCAGCTTTTCGAGAAATATCTGCAACTTGGGCGCGACGCGACCAGTAGCGGTGACAGGGTAACGGCGGAAGCGTTCTTCCAGCATGCGGAACATTACTTCCGCATCCTGAACGCCATGAACCAGGCGCAGCAGCAGGGGCAGCCAAACGGCCAGGCGGGCCAGCAACAACATCCGCAGGGAAATCAGCGCCGCAATTACCAGCAAAACGAGGGTTTCCAGGGCAACGACGATGGCCAAGCTCCGGCCGAGCCTGAAGACGCCGAACAGCGCTCGGACCAACGCACGCCCGGACTGGGCGACCAACCGGAACCTCGCGAGATCCCCATCGCCGCTTCGCCACCGGAAGGCTGACCCGATCTTCGCGCGCTGGCGCTCACGGGTAAGCCGACCGCTACGCCTCCGCGATCAGGCCCAGGCGGAGAAACAGATCGATCAACACGAGATCGACGTTGAATTTGAAGTCGTCGGTCTCGCGTACGGTCTCGACCACGCGTGAGATCGGCCAGAGTTCGAAGGCCTCGACCTCTCCGTCGGTCGCCGCGGGCACGAAGTCTTCGGGCAGCGACAGATCGTAGCAATACAGAATATCGCGTCGTAGTCCCTCGGGCCGCTCCATCGCGTATTCGATTTCCCCGACCTGAAACGCCGCCGCGGCGAGTTCAGGCGGAATGGCCGCTTCCTCCGCGGCTTCCTTGATCAATGTTTCCATCAGACCCAGGCCGGCAGGCACGCCGCCGGCGACAATATTGTCCAGTTTTCCCGGGTCCAGATGCTTGTCCATGGCTCGACGAGCCACCCACAGATGCAGTCCGTCGCGCCGTCTGACCAACCCGTTAACGTGAACTCCAGCGGCTTGGATCCCGAAAGACGGCAGCGCCCCGCGGTCGATCCTTGCCAAGACCGGCCCCCACGGCCGAGCCCTCACATCGAATGCCTCGTTTCGCCAGCGATAGTAACCACATTCCGCCAATGCCTGGGCGATCGCCGGCAGCACGGCCGGATCATCCAGCAGCACCTGATCCCGTAAACGGCGGACGCCCGGCATGTCCGCCAACGCCGCAGCAATCCGCGCCGGCACCCAGCCAACAGCTTGCCCGTCGATCAGAAACGGTTTCCTCGTTCCTGGTAACTCGGCGTTGTTGCAGGCGCGCACATGGCGTTGAAATCGAGAGTCTTTCGGATGCCGCTGCAAGCAACTCGCCTTTCAAACAACACCACATCATGCCACATGCGCAGCATGAGACGAAGCAACCGCACACCCGCACCCGCGGATTTGCCACCCGCCCTGCGGGTGCAGCGATCAACGATGCAAACCGTTCTGTCGCTGTTGCCGTACCTTTGGCCGGTCGGCAACTCGGGCGCACGCATCCGTGTCGTGGTAGCGCTGGTCTTCATGGTGCTGTCCAAGGTCGCCACCGTCTATGTTCCGGTCATTTATGGCCGCATCGTCGATTCGCTGGCGCCCAAGGATGCCGCCATTTTCGTCGTCCCGGTGGCGCTGATCCTTGCGTATGGCGCGATCCGCGTGGGATCGGCGGGCTTCGGCGAGATCCGCGATGCCCTCTTCGCCTCGGTTCAGCAGCGCGCTGTGCGGCTGCTGGCGTTGCGTACCTTCCGCCACCTGCACGCGGTCAGCCTGCGTTTCCACTTGGACCGGCAGACCGGTGGACTGTCGCGCGTCATCGATCGTGGCGTGCTGGGAATGCAGTCGGTTCTGCGCCTCGCCGTCTTCAATGTTGTTCCGACAGCACTGGAGCTGACGATGGTCACCGCCATCATCTGGCACATGTTCGACTGGCGCTACGCGGTCGTGACTTGCCTCGCGGTGCTGGTCTATATCGGCTTTACAACCATCCTGGCCGGCCGCCGCGGCCGCTACCGCCGGACCATGAACGACACTGACAACGACGCCTCGACCAAATCGCTGGACAGCCTGATCAACTACGAGACGGTGAAGTATTTCGGCAACGAGGCGCACGAGGCGCAACGCTACGACCACGCCCTCGCCCGCTATGAGCGCGCCGCCGTCCGGGTGCAGGTTTCGCTGAATATGCTGAACCTCGGCCAGGCCGTCATCATCGCCACCGGCCTGACGCTAATTATGTTGCTGGCCGCCTCCGGGATGCGCGACGGTACCATGACCGTCGGCAGGTTCGTCGTAATCAACACCTATCTGATCCAGCTTTACCAGCCGCTCAACTTCCTCGGCGTCGTTTACATGACGATCAAGCAGGGTTTGGTGGACATGGAGCAGATGTTCACCCTGCTACGCGTCCCGCAGGAAATCGCCGACAAACCTGGCGCCAAGGCGCTGGTCAGACATCTGTCCGAGGCGTCCGCCGGAGAGGTCGTGTTCGACAACGTTCATTTCGGCTATCAGTCCAACCGAACGATATTGAAGGGCATCGACTTCACCGTGCCTGCCGGTGGCAAGCTGGCGATCGTTGGCCCTACCGGCGCGGGCAAATCGACCATCAACCGTCTGCTGTTCCGTTTCTACGACGTGACCGGCGGGCGCATCCTGATTGACGGTCAGGACATCCGCGACGTCACCCAGGACAGCCTGCGCGCCGCGATCGGCGTCGTGCCGCAAGACACCGTGCTGTTCAACGACACCATAAGATACAACATCGGCTATGGCCGGCCCGGTGCCTCCCAGGCCGAAATTGAGGAGGCGGCGAAGCAGGCTCAGGTGAACGAATTCGTCCTGAAACTGCCCGAGGGTTACGACACCCGCGTCGGCGAACGCGGATTGAAGCTATCGGGCGGCGAGAAGCAGAGGGTCGCCATTGCCCGCACCATTTTGAAGGATCCGCGCATCCTGGTGCTGGACGAGGCAACCAGCGCGCTGGACAGCCGCACCGAGCAGGACATCCAGGCGGCGCTGAACGCTGTATCGCACCGCAGGACCACGCTGGTCATCGCCCACCGGCTATCCACCGTCGTCGACGCCGACGAGATCATCGTTCTTGATGACGGTCTCGTAGCCGAACGCGGCAGCCATGCCGCCCTGCTGGCGAGAGGTGGCCTTTATGCCCGGATGTGGGCGCTGCAGGCCGTCGAGCACGATCTCGAGCATGACGGCACTGGGCACAGCGTGGTTCAAGTGTAAATGAAACCGGTCGACTTCGCCGCCGGCGGCGCGCCGAGAGAGAGCTGATGCCGGTCCGCGCCAACGCCGGCACGTATCGCGATGAAGACCACACGATAAAGGAACAGGCCAATGTCCGACGACGCGAACGAAAGCCCCGCCCATCTCAGCCACGCCGGTGCCGTGGTCGATAAGGCGATCGAACACATGATCGGCCAGAACCTCAGTTCACTGGCCATTGCCTCCGCGTTGCTGGGGGGATCGATGGCGTTGCTGGCCCGGTCGATGTCGGACGAGGCCATCATCGGGGTCCTGAATAACGCGATCGGCAGCGTCCGCTCCGGCGAGTTGCGAGCGCATCAGGATCATAACGGCCACTGACCCCGGTTTTCTGGCGCCGTCTTCCTTGACGCCAGGGTGTTGTATCGCCATAACCCGCGCCTTCCGATATGTCTCAAGGAATTAGGTGCGATGTCGCGTCGCTGTGAAATCACGGGTAAAGGCGTTCTGTCTGGCAACAACGTCAGCCACGCCAACAACAAGACCCGTCGTCGTTTCCTGCCCAACCTGCAGGTGACGTCGTTGTTGTCGGACATCCTGGGGCATGAAGTGCGTATGCGCCTGTCCACCCGCGCCATCCGCACGGTTGAACACAATGGCGGGATCGACGCCTTCTTGCTCAGCACTCCCAACACGAAGCTGACGATTGAAGGCAAGACCCTGAAGCGCCGCATCCAGAAGGCGCGGGAAAAGCGCTCGGCTTCCGCGGCCGCCTGACAACGGCCTGCGTCCGCCCGCCTACCCAGCAGCGCACGTCAAGGCAGCCGGGATAGCAGCCGTACCAGCCGCTTGGTTCGCGGCGAAAACAGGCTCGCGGCATACGCGCTGGAGGCTGCGCGCTTGGCAGCCTCAGCGCGGGTCGGATAGGGCACGATCAGCCCGGCCAGTGTGGAAAGCTTCGTGCGCTCGGCTATGGCCAGCGTCCACTGGCTGATCATCTCGCCCGCATTAGGCGCCAGTATCCCAGCTCCCACCACCCGGCTGCCGCTAACGATCAGCTTGACCAGGCCGGCAGTCCTCCGCTCGGCGATGGCGCGGTCATTTTCCGCCAGCGGCCAGCGCAGGATCCGCGGTCTCAGCCCGACGGCTCGGGCCTCCGCCTCTGTCAGGCCGCTCTGCGCCAACTCCGGATCGGTATAGGTGACCCGAGGCAGCGCCGCGTAATCGATCCGCGCGGGCAGGCGAAACAGCAGTCGGCGAATGACGATACCGGCGTGATACGACCCGACATGGGTGAACGCGCGCGGCCCGATCCCCGCCGGATCAGCGATATCTCCCACCGCGAAGACGCGTTTGTTGCTGACGCTGCGCAGGCCCCGGTCGGTAGCGATGCCGTCAGGCCCGGCCTGAATATTGGCCGCCGCCAGATTGAGCGCCGCCAGATTTGGTGTCCGCCCCACCGCCACCAGAAGGTGCGAACCGTCGATCCGTGTCCCGTCCGCAAGGCTGATCGCCAGACCCGGCGCCACGGCAGTAACGGTCATTCCTTCTCGAACGCTGACGCCGCGCTCAATCAGGGCTTTGCGCAACCCAGCCACCAGCTCTGGATCCTCTTTCGCCGCGATCCGCCCAGCCTCGATCGCCGTGACTTTGCAGCCGAGGCCCGAGAACGCATCTGCCATCTCCAGGCCAATGGGGCCTCCCCCCAGGATCAGCAAGTGACTGGGTCGTTCCTTGAGATCGAATAACGAATCGTTGGTCCAATGAGGCGTGCGGTCTAAGCCCTCGACCGGAGGCACCGCCGCTCGGCTTCCAGCCGCGATGACGAACCACCGCGCAGTAACGGTTCGCCCATCCAATGCGATGGTCCTAGGGTCGAGAAAGCGAGCCTCCCCTCGCAACACCTTAGCGCCCAGGGCGCGAAACCGCGCCTCCGAATCCATCGGAGCGATTGTCGCGATGACCCCGCGCAAGTGCGCGCGGACGCGATCCCAGTCGGCGGCCGGTTCAGCGGCAATGATGCCGAACCGCGCGGCCTGTCGCACCTCCCGCATCGCCCGCGACGCCGCAAGCAGCGCCTTACTCGGGACGCACCCGGTGTTGAGGCACTCCCCGCCCATGAGCCCCCGCTCGATCAGCGCCACGGAGGCTCCAAGCTGCGCGGCCCCGGCTGCAACGGACAGCCCGGCAGCCCCGGCCCCGATGATGACGATGTCAAAATCAGGCATGGCTATCCGGGCGGCGGCGGAACACCGTGGGCAGCAGCGACAGCAAAGCCAACCCGGCCAGTGGCAGGAAAATGCGGGCCGAAAACAGCACCGACAAATCCGGTGTCTTACCCTCGGCGAGGATCGTGCCGACACCTGCCCCGATCGAACTCAGAATGAAACTGGCTGGCGCGATGCCGATCAATGTGGCTGGCACGAATACGGCCAACCGTATTTCGGCGACCGCGGCGGCGAGATTGACAATCCAGAACGGAAACAGCGGCACCAATCGGAGCGCCAGCAGATAGCTGAACCCGTCGGTCGCCAGGCGATTCCGCACGGTCTCCGGTATCCGATGCCGGTGCCGGCTCAGCATCTGGGCAAGGGCCGACCGAACAATCACCAGCAAGGCCGACGCCCCGAGCGTGGCTCCCGCGACGGTCAAAACAGAGCCAAGGACCTCACCGAACAATAGCCCTCCGGCGACCGTTAGTATTGCCGCGTGTGGCAACGACAATGCCGCAGTCATTGTATAGGCAACCAGGTAGATCCCGGCCGATATCACCGGATGCGTCCCGACCCAGTCCTCTAGCCCTGCCTGATGGCGTGAGAGGCCTTCCCAACCGACGCCATGCACCAGCGCGAACCCCGCGACAACGAGTGCGACAAGCAACAACACAGGCAGAAGGCGGCGCATCGAAGCAGCATGGAGCCAAGCGACGCGCTTGTCGCGTGAAAATACAGCGAAACGGATCTTGGCCGAAAGCATCATGGTTTTAGAGGATCATCGCCCAGACCAAAACCATGCGAGCCCGACAGGCCCCATCGCGGGTCACGAAACTGGCGCGAGCGCCAGGCTTTTTCCGTGGATCCGTGATGGCGGGCTTCGTCGCCCGCCATCACGCGTAGATCAGGTCGGCAGAAGAACGGTATTAATTACGTGGATCACGCCGTTTGACTGCTTCACGTTCGAAATCGTCACCTCGGCGACACCGCTCTCTTCGCCGGTGATGAACAACTTCTTTCCGTTCTCACTCAATGTCAGAGGCTCGCCTTCCACCGTCTTCAGTGTAGCCTTGCCGCCGCCGGCCTGAACCATCTTCATCAGGTCAGCGGCGGTATAGTTGCCGGCGACAACATGATAGGTAAGTATCTTTGTCAGGGTAGCCTTGTTCTCCGGCTTAAGCAGGGTCTCCACCGTTCCGGGCGGCAATTTCGCGAACGCTTCGTTGGTCGGCGCGAACACGGTGAACGGACCTTTTCCCTCCAGTGTATCCACCAGACCGGCCGCCTTGACCGCGGCGACCAGCGTGGTGTGGTCTTTCGAATTCACCGCATTCTCGATGATATTCTTTGCGGCATACATCGGTGCACCGCCAACCATTACGGTATCTGATGCCATCGGGGTCTCCGCGATGGCAGGGATGGCGGCAAGTCCGCTGACCGCGAAGCCAGCGAGCAACAAAGTAACGGCACGCTTGGACATGGATTTTTCTCCGTGGAAAAAGGTATCGTTTGTCTGGATGGACGTTTTTCTACGATCATTTGTCTTCCACGGATCAGGTGATCACGAAAAGATGAGTTGTGGTCGGCGCGTCGCGGATTGCTTCAACGCCAAACCACCACGGCTCACTTGAGGCGGACCTCCGCTTCGCCCACACTTGCTTCGCCCAAACGGACTGATGGCCAAACGGAGCGCCGAAATGATCAGCGTCGAACAAGCCCGCGCGCGCATTCTGGAGGCGATGCGCTCGACGCCGGCCGAGGTTGTTGCCCTCGCCGACGCCTGGAATCGCGTGACCGCCACAGCCGTGACCGCGCGGCTGACACAGCCTCCGGCCGATGTGTCCGCCATGGACGGCTACGCGCTGCGTGCCACAGACGGAGCACTGGGTGCCAGGCTGAAAGTGATCGGCACCGCGCCCGCCGGGCACCCATTCGATGGCCGCATCGGCCCTGGGGAAGCCGTGCGCTTGTTCACCGGCAGTGTGGTTCCGTCTGGCGCCGACGTGATCCTGCTACAGGAAGATGCGGCACGCGACGGCGATATCGTCGAGGTCAACGAGGCGGTCACCGCCGGCCGCCACATCCGCCGCGCCGGCCAGGACTTCGCGGCGGGCGATCTGCTGATTCCCTCCGGCCGGCGGATCACCGCCCGCGACGTCGGACTGGCCGCTGCCGCCAATCATCCCTGGTTGACGGTTCATCGCCGCCCGCGCGTCGCCATACTCGCCACCGGCGATGAGATCGCCATGCCGGGCGAACCCATTCCCCCGGGCGGCATTGTGAGCTCCAATTCTCACGCCTTAGCCGCTCTGGTGCGGGCCGCGGGCGCCGAGCCGATCGTCCTGCCGGTGGCGCGTGACGAGCACGCAGCGATCAGCGCGGTCGCCGATTCTCTCTTTGGAGTCGATTTGCTGGTGACCACGGGGGGCGCCTCGGTCGGCGACCACGATCTAGTCATCGAGGCCTTGAAAGCGCGCGGCATGACCCTGGATTTCTGGCAAATCGCCATGCGCCCAGGCAAGCCGCTGTTGTTCGGTCAGCTCGGCGCCACCCCCGTGCTCGGGCTGCCAGGCAATCCGGTTTCCGCCATGGTGTGCGCGATCTTGTTCCTGCTGCCGTCTTTGGCCCGCGTGTCTGGCTTGCCCACCGCGCCCCCGCCAATTTCCACCGCCCTGCTCGGCGCCGCGGTTAAGGCGAACGACAAGCGCGCTGATCACCTGCGGGCCTCTATCCGCACGGACGAAACCGGCCGCATCGTCGCCATCCCGTTCGCAGTCCAGGATTCCGCGATGCTCCGCCGTCTGGCCCACGCCGACGCGCTGATCCTGCGCGCACCGCATGCTCCCGCCCTCCCGGAAGGGGCCGAGGTCGGCATCATCCGACTCGATTCCCTGGGTTTGTGACGCTATTAGTTCAAGAAAATCCGCTGGAATCCTGGAGCATTCAGATTTGCCCACAGTTTCGCTTGACGAAGGGCGCAGAACCAACATAGAACAGCCATGACGGTTGCCGGTTTGTTCCGACGGCCATTCAAGGAAGACCGCTATGTTGACGCGCAAGCAATACGAACTGCTCGTTTATATTGACCGCCATCTTAAGCAGACTGGGTTCTCCCCAAGCTTTGAGGAGATGAAAGACGCGCTGAACCTGAAGTCAAAGTCGGGTATACACCGCCTGATTTCGGCACTGGAAGAACGCGGCTACCTTGCGCGCCGCCATCATCGGGCGCGGGCGCTGGACGTCCTGCGACTGCCGGACAACATGGTGCCGCGAGACACCCCTGCGAATTCGCCGCCCGAAGCCGACGTGCCCTCTGGGTTCTCCCCTAACGTCATTCGCGGCGATTTCACACAGCGCCTGCCGGGGGTGCGCGCCACCAGCGATGTCGGCGCGATTCAGCTTCCCATGTATGGCCGCATCGCCGCCGGCCTGCCGATCGAGGCCCTACGCGACTCCAGCAGTTTCATCGAAGTACCGATGGCCCTGCTTGGCCCCGGCGAGCACTACGGTCTGGAGGTCGCCGGCGACTCGATGATCGAGGCCGGAATTCTGGAGGGCGATACCGTCATCATCCTAAAAGGCGAAACCGCCGAGAATGGCCAGATAGTCGTAGCCCTGGTCGACGACACGGAGGTCACCCTCAAGCGCCTGCGCCGCCGAGGCAACTCAATCGCGCTGGAGCCCTGTAACGAACGGCATGAAACCCGCATCTTCCCAGCCGACCGCGTCAAGGTACAAGGCCGGATCGTCGCGCTGATGCGGAGCTACTGACGGCGAGCTTCCTGGCATCAACACGCATTTCGTCCCGTAGTGGCGCCATGCCATCGGATACGACGATGGAATCATCGAGGGGTGGGGGTCGCGGAGTAGAACTTTAATCCACGGTGCGGGGAGGGACGAGGCCGTCGCCGAGGCCGACACGCCGCTCCTGACGGCCCCTAATCAACTGGGTGTCGCCGATATTCATATGTTGTCGAGGTGGTTCTCACCGCGTCGCGCTCGCTCGCGGTTGGCGCTGACATCAGCCACAGTTCCGTGCCTAGATGTCCTTACCGATACGATATGTCTGATGTCTGACCCAGGCGGTCCTGACCCGGTCGCTTGACGGCACGGCCAATTCGCGCCGCACTGGGCCAATAGCCGTGGAGATTGCCGTGAACGATTACGCCCCGTCGCTCGCTCCCATTCGCCAAGATGCGCCTGATGAAATTCCGGTTGTCGATCTCAGCGATTATCGTGCCGGCGCCCCAGGCGCCCTGTCCCAAGTCACCGCCGAACTTAGGCACGCATTGCAGGACGTCGGCTTCTATTTCGTCATAAACCATGGCGTACCGGAATCGCTGATCGCTGGCGCGTTCGATGCTGCGCGACGCTTTCACGACCAGCCGGAAGAAACAAAGTTGGCGCTGCGGATCAACCAGCACAATATCGGCTATCTCCCGTTCAAATCGTCGGTGACCCGGCATTCCAAACTGAACGACAACAACAGGCCGAATCTAGTCGAAGCGTTCTTCACCAAGCGCGAAACGCCCGAGGATGCGCAGGTGCAGCCGTTCCGTGCGCCCAATCGCTGGCCGGACGACCTGCCCGGCTTCCGTGACGCGGTGTTAGCCTATCAATACGCGATGGAAGCCCTGGGAAAATCGCTGCTACCCCTTTATGCCGCAGCCCTGGATCTGCCGCCCGACTGGTTTAACGAGGCCTTCGCCGAACCAATGTTCACGCTGCGGTTGGCCCATTATCCCCGTCAGGACGTCGTAGAGGAAAATGAGTTTGGACTGGCCCCGCATTCCGACACCAGTTTCATGACCCTACTCGCTCAGAACGACATCCCCGGCCTTTCGATCCGATTGCCAAACGGTCGTTGGCTCGATGCACCGTCGCTGCCCGGCTCGATTCTGGTCAATGGCGGAGACCTGTTGCGGCGCTGGACGAATGACCGGTTCCTTGCGACTCCCCATCGCGTCATCAATCGCTCGGGCCAGGATCGCTATGCCGTCCCGTTCTTCATGGATTGCAGTTACGATTGGCGGATGGAATGCGTGCCGACCTGCGAGGGGCCTGACAACCCGCCGCAGTATGAACCGATGACCTATCCAGACTACATGACGTGGTTCCGCAACCAGAACTACGCCGCCGCGGTGAAGCATGACTAAACTTCTGGTACCAGCTGCGCCTTTGCCGCGGACGGTCCGGGGGTGATGCCACCGGTCCGATACCACAACAACTTGTGAAACTTCTCGATCGAAACGCGACGCTTGCCGCATGCAACCCGAGCTGTGGCGGAGGCCCCCGGCCCGGCCTGCGCCAATGACGACGCACTGACGGTGTGCAACGTTTCACTGCAGGTCCAGGCGAGGAAGATCGTCGCGCTGAGCGCCAACCGGGCGAGCGAGTCAGCTATCGCCTGGATGGTCGCCGGTGTACTGATGCCTCGGCACGGCGTAATCCGTGTGTCCCTGATTGGTGGAGCGTGGGGCATAGGTTCTTGCTTTGTCGACTTTCTGATTTGCCGGCGGTGCGGCGTTTCATCGGGCGGTTTGGGGGCTCGAAGCCGAAGCTTTGGCGGTGATAAATGCGAACAGCCTGACGGATCGGGGCTTGCTCACAGGCATCGTGGCGTCCGTCGACCACGACAGCGATCCAGGACTGGATAGCACGCCGAACCCATCAACCGATATTATACCACAAGGCATGCGGACCTCGCCGCTCCACCGCCTGGCGACACGAGCTGATGGTGAAGAGCCGGGCTGTCACTTGACCCGCGAGAGAAATCCGGGCTTACTCCTTGAAGTCCGTTGATTTATGTCCAATCCGTAGTGGAGGGGCTCTTTCACAGTAATAATCGAAGACGTGTTCTATCACAGTGATAGTCGAAGACGTGTTCTATTACAGTGATTGTCTACGGACTCTATAAAAGTGACAGTCGAAAATAGGCTCAAATCAGCAAACAGGGAGCGTCCAATGTCAAGAAGCTTAGTAACGAAGAACCTTGCAGCTGCGGCGGTTATGGGCCTTTTTGCAGCTCATGCTGCGACAGCACAACAGACCCAGCCACAGAATTGTACGACCCATTTTGTTTATTTTGCCACTGGCAGCCATGCTTTAACACCCAAAGACCAAGACCACATACACGACGTAGCGGCAATGCTGCAGAGCACCCCGACCTTCATCGCCACGATCGTTGGCAAGACCGATTCGGTTGGATCTCCGGGTTTCAATGAGCACCTGTCCCAACGACGCGCCGAAGCGGTGTTCGAGGCTCTTGTTTATGCCAGCAAGGTGCCAGAAAACCGGGTGCAAATGCGGTGGACCGGCGAGCGCCTCCCATTCATATCCGCTGCCGATGAAGAGGAGGAGTCGCACAACAGGATGGCTGCGATCATCGTAAGCGATGTGGGATCTGTTGTACGTTGTGGCGGATGAGCACGCTGCGGTTGTTGTAGGCTTATAGGACGAGGCGGAGGCGGCCGTCGCCGTCTTGGCCGCCCGCGACGCCGAACCGGCGATCGTTGGCGGCCGCGGACGGCTTGCTGCCGCCAACCTGGCGAGCGCGCAAAGCTCACCACGCCGTCATCTGATCATGATGCCCACTGGCATGCGGCCCCAGGAAGAGATCACCCGCAGCAAGTTTCCCATTAAGAGGTTACCTGCGGGAACGGCCACCAATATCCCGACATTCGTAGACGACTGGATTTATCTCCCATCCAAAGGGGAAAGTCGCCATTCCACCAGCAATTCTAAATGCGGTATTATAACGCCAGCGATCCTCGATCGGTAAGACGCCTGACCCGGCATCAGGCCTTATGACACCACACCCATTTGTCCCTACGCCGCCATCTTCTGCCGAGCCGCGCCTCTTATCATCGCCTCCCCTTTTTCGGCGATCATGATGGTCGGCGCGTTCGTGTTGGTAGAGGTGACGGCCGGCATGACCGAGGCGTCGATCACGCGCAGTCCTTCGAGCCCGTGCACGCGCAACTCGCTGTCGACGACGCTCATCGCGTGCGAACCCATCATGCAGGTGCAACTAGCGTGATAGCAGGTGCCGCCGTTGCGGCGGGCATAGTCCAGCAGTTCATCATCGGTCCGGATGTCGCGGCCGGGCAGGCTCTCCTCCCGGACGAACTGTTTCAGCGCTGGTGCGTCGAACAGCCGCCGCGCGAAGCGCAATCCGCCGATGATGGCGCGTCGATCGGTTTCGTCCGACAGATACCGTGGGTTGATCGCCGGCATCTCGCCTGGCTGGTTTGACGTCGCCTTGACATAGCCGCGCGAGAGCGGCCGCATCTGCCACGCGCCGGCACTAAGGCCGGGGGTTCGTTCCAGTTCTCCGATCTGACCGCCTTTGAAGCTGCCTGGCGCGAAGGATATCTGCATGTCGGGTGTTGCCGACGTCTCCAACACCTTGACCGAGGCAGCAACGAGCGAGGGGCTGTAGCTTAGCATGCCTTTGCCGGTGAGCACCCAGCGCATGATCTCCATCGCGAGCGGCAGCCCATATGACTTTTCGTTGGCGGTCGCCATGCCGACAACCGGGTAGGAGACGCGCGCGGTATAATGATCTTGCATGTTGCGGCCGACGCCGCGCAGTTCATGCAGGATGGGCACGCCGATTTCTCCGAGATGCTCGGGATTGCCGACGCCCGACAGTTGCAGAATATGCGGCGAGCCGACCGCACCCGCCGAAAGGATTACCTCGCGCTCGGCCTCGACCTTCTCGACGCCGCCGCTACGCGAGAATTCGATGCCGGTCGCGCGCTTGCCGTGAAACAGAACGCGATGGACCAGCGCATCGGTGATCAGTTGGAGGTTCGGTCGCTTCAGCGCCGGGTGCAAATAGCTGCGTGCGGCGCTGGCACGTCTGCGGCCGCCCCTTGTCTGCTGGCACCAGCCGATGCTCGCCCCGGCGCCACGAGGTAGGTCGTTTACATCCTCGCGATACTCAAGCCCGAGTTGCTTGCCGGCCTCAATGACCGTCGCGCAAATTGGGGAGCGGTCCGTTTTTGAGGTGAACAAGGGTCCGTCCTTGCCGCGGACGGCGTTGCCGTCGCCCTCCCATCGTTCGGCGGAGCGGAAGAACGGCAGACAATCGTCCCACGTCCAGCCGCGATTGCCGAGTTGTCCCCAGTGTTCGTAGTCCTCTGGTTGGCCGCGGATGTAGACCAGTCCGTTGATAGAGGACGAACCACCGATCACCCTGCCACGCGTATAGACGATGGCGCGCCCATTGGTGCCGGGATCCGGCTCGGAGCGGTATTTCCAGGTCAACGTGGGGTGGTCGAGCATCTTGAAGAAGCCGGCGGGCACGTGGATCAGCGGGTTGCGGTCGCGGCCACCTGCCTCGATCAGGATGACGTTG
This sequence comes from uncultured Pseudomonadota bacterium, assembly GCA_963832865.1. GTDB lineage: Bacteria > Pseudomonadota > Alphaproteobacteria > Acetobacterales > Acetobacteraceae > Rhodopila. Next base: position 126,855 of record CAWHWH010000029.1, on the reverse strand, counting down.
GTGTTGGGATCCTCGGTCAAACGGCTGGCCAGCACACACCCGGCTGATCCCGCGCCTACGATGATGTAGTCCGCCCTCATGGTCTCCACTCCCAGATCTATTATTTGTGTTACTATTTGATCGTTCATTCCCGCGTGCAAACAAGTTTCAGCCGGCGAAAACACTGCGAACACGCGGCAAGCCGGCGATGTCCGGCCGAGCACCGTCAGGGGTTTTGATTCCAGTCCGGATCGCTGCTTGGGATCAACGGTTTATCAGGTGAAACCAGCAAGCCCTTGCCAGGAACGAAATTCACCTCCAGCCGGACGCCATCAGGATCCTCGAAGACAAAGAAGTAATAGCCAGGCGCGAAGTCGCCCTCTATGGGTCCGCGATCGATATGACCGCCGATTGCATGCACCTTGTCGGCTGCTGCGTCGACATCCTCGCGCGAGCGGGCCCTCAGGCAAAGATGATGCAGGCCCACACGGTTCTGGGAAAATCTCTCGTTCACGTGCTCCGGCGCGCAACGCTGTATCCCGACAGCGGTGCGGCCGCCCACGTGATAGAGAAAATTGTTGCCGTCATAGACCTTCGTCATCCCCAGGAAGGGCAGCAACTCGGCATAAAACGCGCGCGCCTGTTCCCACCGGCTGACGGTCAGAATCACATGCGCCATGCCGTTGACTTTAATCATGAATCAGCGACCTCCAACTCGATCCAAACCATTGCCCCCGTGCATACGGCGCGGCGATCAGTTTTCGAACAAAGCGAGGTTGCGAAATTTCGATAGTCCGGCGCCGGGTCATACCTGCCGTAGCGATCAGCGAACGCGGAGTGGCGGCGAGGAATTCCGAGGGCATGAGGACTCTCCGGCGGCGATTGAAATAAAGGCTGCCCGTGCAATTATCCTCCGTCAATCGCTCGTCAAACCGCAGCGTCTCGTGAATATCTCCGCCGACACCCCCAGTTCAGGGCTGCCATCGGCACGTCCTTTTCCGTCAACGCCATGGTAAAGCGCGCGGCGGAGACGGTTGTGATCTGTTGGCCACGTCCACTGCGATGGCCCGATCAATCGCGTTGGCGGCGGCGATCGAAACCGCCTCGATGCCAGCGGCCGGTTTCCCGCGGACATCATGTTGTTCATGGCCTTCAGGCGTTTGACCCGCGTGCAAGGGTCCGACATTGGGCGGCGGCTTCGGTCCGGTTAACATTGCACATCCCCGGCCTCCGGCTACACTCGCCGTCAACCGATCGCCCGAGGGAGCGTCAACGTGGACTTCCAGATCAGCGCGCAGCAGCGGGAGATGATCGCCACAGTGCGGTCTTTGGCGCAGACGGAATTCAAGGCGAAGGCGATGCGCTGGATGGACGGTACATTCCCCTGGGAGAACATGAAGAAACTCGCGGCACTTGGGGTATTGGGAATGTCAGTACCCGAGGAATATGGCGGCCTTGGACTGGCAATACTGGATACCGCGCTCATCCTCGAAGAAATCGCCAAGGTTGATTACGTGACCGCCATGGCCGTGCTCGGCGAAGCCGGCGTCCAAACGCGGGTGATTGCGCGCTACGCCCCGGCGTCGATCCGCGAGCGGATCTTGCCGGCGGTGGTTAGCGGCGATTGCATCCTGGCCGTGTGCATGACGGAGCCCAATGCCGGGACGGATGTCGCCAACTATCGCACCAATGCGCGTGTCGTCGGTGACCGGGTAATCTTGAAGGGGACAAAGACCCTGATCAGCCGAGCGCGTGAGGCTGGGATGTTCGTGGTGTTCACCAGAGTGGATGGAAAGCCGGGCCGGGAAGGGATCGGCTGCGTTCTGGTCGAACCCGATACGAAAGGCTTCTCGGTCACCGCCACGTACCACACGATGGGCGGAGAGAATCTGCACGAGATCCAGTTCGACGACTGCGACATTCCCCTGGAGAATCTGGTCATTCGCGAGGATGGATTTCGAAATCTGCTTTCGGCGTTCAATACGCAGCGCTGCCTGAACCCTTCGATTTCCCTCGGCCTGGCGGAAGGCGCGTTTGACGAGGCGGTGAACTATGTCCGGGAGCGCACCGTGTTCAACAAGCCGATCTCCGATTTTCAAGGTATTCGTTGGAAGCTCGCCGACATGTTCAACGATATCGAGGCCGGGCGCGGCCTGTTGTATCGCGCGTGCCTGACCGCCAATCCATTCCCCGACCCCTTTATGGCCGCCGCCGCTAAGATTTTCTGCAACGAAATGTCATTGCGTGTGACGTCCGAGGCTGTTCAGGTACATGGCGGGTTTGGCTTCACCGACGAATACCCGGTCTCCCGCCTCTATCGCGGCGCGCGGTATGGCTCGATTGGCGGCGGCGCATCGGAAACGTTACGTGATTTAATCGGTAAGAAGATCGTTGGCGACTTCGATGTGATGGACGGCATCATGGGCCTGGGAACGTTTTGACGTACCGCTGTTCGTGGCCGATGGGAAGGCGATTGTTCGCCGAACTCGACGTTCGGGCGGTGCGTGCATGGTAATGGTGCAGGTCCCGGCTGCCGGCCGCGGAGAGGCAGTCAGGACCATTCATTGCTTTGTGGGTAAAATCTCGACTGTCGTCGAGATACCTGGTCCAGCACTGGCGGAGCGGATCTAAACAGGAGGCCGCTCTCATCACTCCGCCGCTTGCGCGTGCCGGCTATATTTCTCGATCCAAACACGCCCGAGTTCGACCGCCTCATCTGGGGTTAACCAGGACCATTCGGCGCCGCGGGAGCGGACGGCGATCCAAACCGTTTCGCCATGCACATGCTCTTCGACCGCCAAGGGCGTGGAGTGCGCCATGATTCTTCCTTCCGTGTAATAGATTGTATAGGCTGGACCAAGGTATTCGCGGAGTTAACGGATAACAGTCCATGGTCACGGCATTGTGACTAAATGTGCCGTATTCTTGCCGTATTTGCCGTGTGCTCCGCAACAGGAAAATAAGGTCGTTCTGACGTCGCTCAGAACCCGAACATATGGTCCAACGAGAATGCGCCAGCGTTGTCCATCAACCCATGATAGCCGAACAATCGGCACGTCGGATCTCGTATCAGCACATACCCGTCGGGCCCGGCCGCCGCCAGTGCCAGGGGCTCGAACGCCGTATTGGGCCATATGATAACCGACCCGCCGCAGGCGATCGAAATCGGCCTCTCTGCAACCACCGCTCCGGTTCCGTCATGCAGCACCAATGTAGTAGAGGATGCGGCGTGCCACGGTCCGGACGCGGGGTAGATCAATGCGGCGAAACAATGCCGGCGCTGGTCCCCCAGCTTTAGGAACAAGCGCGTCGAAAGCCCCGGCGGTGGGCCGGAATATGATTGCGGTTCGTCGCGATAGGTCATCGCGGTATTGAAAATATGGGCGCCAAAGCTTGATTCCGCGACATGGCCGGAGTGACGGTCCTCGTAGCGAAACAGCGCGTGCAACCAGCCGTCAGCTTCTCCGCCATCGCGAAAATCATAAACCAATTCGGCATGACCCTGATCCACGCCGAACTCGTCCATGTCCAGCGCCAGGCTATGGTCGCGGGTCAGGCACCCTAGAAATCGCTTCGCACGCAGGATTCCCATTGCATCGAACACGTCCAGGCGAATCGGCAGCGTCGTCTGCGCTGTCGACATCGGGGTCGGCTGGAACACAGTTCGAAATTGCGCCTCAGGCAGGATGGGGAAGGGCAGCAAGTAGCCGCGGCCCATCTCCTTCGGCAGGGTGGGAATGTTTGGGTCATTTCGTAGATTGTCACGTTCCACATTCACATGTGCGATGCGTACGCGGTCGTTCTGCGTGATCTCATACCGTGGCCGTACGACGTGCCGCCCCGCTCGGATTTCTATCTGTGCCGGCCATCGCAGGCCGGGCAAATAGTCCGCCACATTCATGGCTATGGTCGCGAATGAGCCGACGGCCTCGCTAAGGTAAACCGGCTGCTCCGCCCCCATGCGGTCGAGCGAGACTGTTCCCGCCGGAATCGGTACAGCGTGGCTGTTCTGTAGCCAGAGAATGACCTTTTCATCCGGCCGCGGCGCAGGCAGGCCAGCGAAGCGATCGGAGGGCCATGCATTGGCATCATGGGTGCAGGACAGTGAGGCGCCGTTATCGGACGCATAGGTGTCCAATGCATATTTCACCACGTCGTGGCCGGCGACTTCAACCGCATGGATAAACAGTTGGCCGGTGAAAGGCGCCAATGCGAACCGTTCCCGCACCTGCCGGCTATCGATGGAGAATCCACCTGGACCAGATGGCAGAATTTGCTCCCAGGTCGCCAGAACCGTGCCATCCGCATCGAACAGCCGCAGCCACAGGCGCACGTCGGAGGCACCGTACCCTGCCCAGTAATTGGCCGACACCAGTCGAGTATGCAGCCCATCCGCATCCCGGAAAAAAGCGAAATTTGTAGCAAAGTTGAGCTTATCCAGATATCGCAACCGGCAGGTGAGCAAGGTGTCCGGCAACCGGACATCGTCCAGCGTCAGCAGTGCCGCGCCGTCCGGTAGCAGATGGGCGATTCGGGCGACGATCCTGTCAGCATCGAAGGTCGCCACCAGGATCGTGCGGGCACCGCTACCACCGATTTCAGTCAGCGCTCGAGCCGTCAGACCGCCGCGAGTCTGACCTACAGCGGTGACGTCGTGCACGAACAGGTTGTCGAAGCCTGCAGGATACATCGCGACAAGCGCATCGGCGATGCCGTCCGGATCGTACAGGGCAACCGGGCCATCGAGGCGGGCATAAAGCCGTTCGATCGCCTCTGCCGCTAACGGATGTGCCAAAGCCTTATAGATAACGTTACCGCCGGCCTTGGCGTCGAAGGTCTGAATGCGCAGCATAGCAATCCTTAGATGGGGTACCGGGCCGACTTACAGGCTCACCGGCGACGTTCGGCCAGCGATCATATTCTAAAGCCCCAGACGGTGGCGCATCTCGGCCGCGGCAAGAGGTGTATCGTTCAAGGGCGACACCTTCCATGTGGCGAATCGGCCATGGAACGGACGGATACGATCTTGGTCCATCAGCGGCTTCAGGAAAAGACCCTGCCTCCGCCACGAGCCAGGCAATTGGGCGACGAATACCGGCGCTGTCGTCGCCGCAGCCTCGGAGATCATCGAGACGCTGTCCTGCGTCACGAGAATCAGATCGGCCAATGCCAGCATCCCGAAATAGGGATTTTCGCCGACGAAATTCCAGACCCAGCCGCCGCTGGGCGCTAACGCAGTGCGGATCATCTCGGTTACCGCGGGATCGGTCCGCCGGGAGGGCGTAACAACCACGCCTACCTTGTCCCGCTGAGCCATGGTGGCCAGGTCAGCCGCCAGCCGAGCGCCTGCGTCACGATCAAGGCGGTATCGGCCGTTGGTTCCCCCCAATAGTACCGCGACCAGCGGCCGCCGGTAAGGCGCGAGACGGTCGCGCCAGATCGCAGCCTCAGCCGCCAGTCGCTCTGGGGTCACCCGGTGCAGCGCGGTTCGCGTGACGAAGACATTCCGCCCCGTTAACTCGTCGTGGTGATTAGCGATGATCAGGTCGAAGCGGCCGATATCCATGCGCGGGTTCTGCACCTGAACCACGCGCATAGATTTTCGTCGCAGCGCCGCCAGCACGCATCCAGCCATGCCGCCACAGCCAATCGCCAGTGACGGTAGAGGCGCGTGCACCGCATCCGCCACCGCGGCCAGTGGATCGGGCCACAACTTTGCGGCGACCCACTTCCACGGCGCGACGGGCTTCAATTCGCGAAGCTCGGCTGAGATGCCCGCGGCCTCGGCCAGCCCGAGGGCCTGCGAGCGCAGGCCGGCCAGACCTTCGCTCAGGATCCACGGAGCAGCGGTGTCAGACATAAAAGAGTTCTCGCCGTCATGTATTGGGAGGTCAATGCGCAACGGAAGCCTCGGGTTTATGTTCTGAGACTTGTCTACACGGTGGAAGAGGACGGCCGGTGGGTTCCGACCCGATTGAGTGTTGCGCCAATTGAATTTGTAGCCCTTAAGAGGCGAGAGTGGTGGCAACTGGTCAGGTGACCTGATGGTGTGGTTTTGGGGCTAACGAAATAGACCGGCTTCCGCTGGGTGCCCTGGCCTGCTAAGGAATAGCTCCAAGCCGAAACATCGCTGGGTCGCACGACTTTGCACCGGTTCCTCACCCTGATCGCGGATGAGTGCTGAAAACCAGTCGATCGCCGCTCCATATCTCAACGCCTTCGGCTGGGGTCGGCAAATCCGCGGAATGGGCGGCGACCAGTTGCCAGCCGGCGGCAACCGCGGCGGCATCATCATCCGCCTGCACATCCTCGCTAAGGAGAATGTTGCCTTGGTTATCGAGCACATAGGCGCGATAGAACCTCATAGGGCGTAATCATGACGTTTATCGGAGCCAAGATATACATCTATTTTGCAGACTGAAAGCTAATTCGTAATAGTATTTGTAATATAACCGTTCGGGTAGATCAGGGTCCCGAGCCTTGCGGGCCGCAAAGCATGCGCCCCAATCTGCGTCGCGAAAAAAACGGATATTCATTTTTCCCCGTAGTCATCGCAATCGCCGGAGGCTGGCAGTTCTCCTATCTCCGACTATCCGTTCTCTTGACGTCGCCCCCTGACGGCGAGTTCAAGGAACAGAATATTATTGGCTCGCCTGCTGCTTCACGATCAATTTCACGCGCCGAATATCTTTTTATCGAATCAGCGGCTTCATCTGAGCATGATTCACAAACCGAGATTGCGATGAGGCTGAAGTCGCCGATTAAGACCTGCCACTGAGGCCTTCTGTCCCGCCGCCTCTGCGGCGACGATGGCATTCTCAAAGAGACAAATTACAATACGCGGGATCTACGATACGCCGGATCCGCGTCGCGCCAAACTCACCATTGAACCGAACTTGGATCGACGCCACATTCGCGGTATTCGGGTCGTTCTAAGCCGACCAATAGGGGATTCCCCATGACGAACGAAGAACGCGATATCATCTCCCAATTCATCGCCCGCGTTGGAGGCGCCAGCCAGCAGTCGGTCGTCTCCGTTGGATCGGGCGTGCCGACACAGCCGGCACTGCCCCCAATTGACCGGGACGCTGACGCCTTAATAGCGCAGATGTTCGCTCAGTATCCCGAGGCGCGCTACCGCATCACGCAGCTGGCCTTCGTGCAGGAGCACGCTCTGGTGGAGGCGCAGAACCGCATCAAACGGTTGGAGTGGGAGTTGCAGCAGGCGCAGCAGGCAGCCCAGCAGGCGCAGCAATCGACGAAGCCAGGGGGATTCTTTAGTGGGCTTTTCGGTGGCGGTGGAAACCGACCGCAGCCGGGACCTGCGCAGGGCGATCCGCGGTGGGGCGGGCAGGGGGCACAGCCCGGCTATCCGGGTGGGCAGCCGCAACAGCCATATTACCAGCAGGCGGCCCCGCCGCCGCCGCAGTATCCGCCCAATTATCAGCAGGGCATGTTTCAGCAGCGCGGCGGCTCGGGGTTCCTAGGGTCAGCGCTAACGACAGCGGCTGGGGTGGCCGGTGGCGTGGTCGCTGGCAATGCGCTCATGAGCCTGTTTTCGCCGCGTCAGGGTGCTGGCGGCGAATTTGGTGGCGGCGGATTCGGTGGCGCGCAGGCGGGCAGTCCGTGGGCTACACCGGCGGCACCGAGCCAGGACTACGTTGATACCGGAACGTGGGGGCAAGGGGGCGGTGCTGCTCCGGCCGGCAACCAGGACTACGTCGATAACAGCACCTGGGACCAGCCGAACACCGGCGGCGATTCGTCGTGGACGGATAACAGTGGCGGCGGGCGACAGCAGTTGGGATAACGGCGGCAGCGGTAGCTCAGACGACACGTTCTAGCAGAGCATCGGCTCGGGCGCGGGATAGCACTGGCCAGTGCTATCCTTGATCGGCGTCACGCACATAAAAAAACGGCGGTGCTTTTGGCACCGCCGAAGTTTAGGGAGGAAACGTCCAAGAAAGCAGTGCGCCTAAGCGCGTCTGCCAGTTAAAGAATGGCCTTCGCGACCAGCGGCATGCAAGCGCTTTTTTGCTGCGACGCAGCATATCCTGAATTAGTGGTCGCAAGCGTTGCAAAATTGCCACATAATCGGGCACCGCCAAATGGAGCCTCCGGCTACGCCTGTATATCAGGCAGAATCGGTTGAAGTTGCTCTCGCCAGGGCAACCACTGTTCCTAAACTGCTAGCCATATCGGTCGGAATCAGCACCGTCGTTCCGCGCTCCTTGTTCATCTCATAAAGCAGGTTCATCTGCCGCAGCTTCAGTGCGTTCGGCTCGCTGCCGTACAGTCGAGCCGCCTCCAGAATCTGCTCGGCGATAGCCCTCTCGGCCGAGGCCAACGTCACGCGCGCATCCTTTTCCCGCTCTGCCTGGGCCTGGCGGCTCATGGCGTCTTGCAGTTCGCGAGGGATCGACACGTCCTTGATCTCTACGCTGCGGGCGGTAACGCCCCAGGTGCTGGTTTTCGCTGTGATCGTCACCCGAAGCTGTTCATCCGCGGTCTTGCGGTCAGACAGCAGCTTCGACAGGTCGGTGGCGCCGATCATCTCGCGTAGGCTGGTCTGAGCCACCCGCTCGATCGCCTCGCGATAGTTGGCGATGCGAATCGCGGCGGACTCGGCGTCTTCTACCTGCCAAAATACGATCGCATCCACGCCAACCGCCACGGTGTCCCTCGTCAACGCCTGTTCGGCGGTGATCATCGTGGTCTGGATCCGCAAGTCGATCACCTGGGCAACGGCATCGATAAGCGGAAACACAAGATAAATGCCGGGACCCTTCACCTTGTGAATCCGTCCAAGCCGCAGGATGACCGCCCGCTGCCATTCTGAAGCGATGCGGACCGATCGGGCCAGGATGAACAGGATGACAACGATGACGACGGCAAAGGCGATACTCATGGCCAACTCCAAGATCGTTCCGCTTCTATATAGGCTTACTCATCGTGCCGCGGCGCAGTTTGCTCGTGATGGTGCCGAGCCCGGCGCAGCGGTAATAGAAAGCCGCCGATGTCCCTAACCTCAACCACGGTGGCTGTCGTTCTCCCCCCGCGTGAGGGTTTTGGTCCCGGGCGCACCGGGGCCATCGGCCTACTCGCTCGCCGACTGGTGCAAACGCCCGGATTTCAGACCATCGTCTTCGGCGGTAAGCAGGACGGTCCTGTCTTCCCCGGCATCGATTTTCGCCACGTCTCACCCGGGCCGTGGCGGCTCGGCGGCGCCAACATTCGCTACGCCGTGGCGCTCAGCGCATCGTTGAGGACGCTTAACCCTGGCCTGATCGAGGTCCACAACCGTCCCGAAATCGCCCTGATTCTCGCGGCGCGTCTGCCGAAAATACCCGTTTTCTTGATCCTGAACAACGACCCCCAAGGGATGCGCGACGCGGTGTCTCCCGCCCAACGCGCCGAAATGTTGCGCCGCCTGGCCCGGGTCATCACCTCGTCCGAGTATCTGCGTCAGCGCGTTCTCGAGGGGGTAAGCGCACCCGCGAGGGACCCTGTTGTCCTGCACAACTGTCTGGACCTCAGCGAACTTCCCCCGCCGCGCCAGCGCGAACCGCTGATCCTGTTCGCCGGTCGAGTCGTCGCCGACAAGGCACCGGACGCCTTCGTCTCAGCCTGTGTCTCCGCGTTGCCGCATTTGCCAGGCTGGAGCGCGGAGATCATCGGCGCCGACAGGTTCAGCTTTGACAGCCCCGACACCGGCTTCGTCCAAACGGTACGTGCCGCCGCCGAAAGCGGCGATGTCCGCATGCTTGGATATCGCGACCACCCCGAAGTGCTCATCGCGATGGCCCGAGCCGCTATCGTGGTGGTGCCCAGCCGCTGGCCGGAACCGTTCGGCCTGGTGGCGCTGGAGGCCCTGGCGAGCGGAGCCGCCCTAATCTGCTCCCCGCGCGGCGGTCTGCCGGAGGTTGCCGGCGACGCCGCTATCTATGCCGATCCGGATCGACCCGCCGAGATAGCTGCAGCTATAAGAGCGTTGGCGAGCGACGAAGGCCGCCGCGCCGCGCTGGCTGCAGCCGGCCGCGAACGCGCGCGACAGTTCGACGTGCCGGCGATCGCGGCTCGCTTGGCGGCGCTGCGGATGCAAGCAGTGATACCGAATTAGTGTTAAACACAGAGATCGAGCTTCCCGGCCCGCTAACTCGGGAGGTGCTTTGGACATTGGCGGGCCGGTTTCGCCCTACAAGCAGCACTGCGTGGTCGGCATGGTTGACCGGTCGCGCCACACCTATATTGCTGCTCCAAACATCTTGGGAGCCGAAATCATGGCTGACTCGACGACGCAAGTGCCGGTGACAGTGCTGACCGGCTATCTGGGCGCCGGTAAAACCACTTTGCTCAACCGCATCCTGACCGAGCAACACGGTAGGAAATACGCTGTGGTAATCAACGAGTTCGGCGAACTCGGCGTGGATAACGACCTTGTCGTGGACAGCGACGAGGAAGTGTTCGAGATGAATAACGGCTGCATCTGTTGCACCGTGCGCGGCGACCTGATCCGCATCGTCGGGGGTCTGATGAAGCGGCGCGACAAGTTCGACGGCATTATCATCGAGACCACGGGCCTCGCGAACCCTGCCCCGGTGGCGCAGACGTTCTTCGTCGACGACAACGTCAAGGCCAAGACCCGGCTGGATGCGATCGTCACAGTCGTCGACGCCAAGCATCTGCCTGCCCGCCTGGCCGATAGCCACGAGGCCGGTGACCAGATTGCCTTCGCCGACGTTATAGTGCTGAACAAGACCGATCTGGTGACGCCGGAGGAACTGGACAGTGTGGAAGCGGCCATTCGCGGCATCAATCGCTTCGCCATCATTCACCGTACAGAGCGCGCCGGCGTTCCGATCGAGGAAGTGCTGAACCGCGGCGCCTTCGACCTCCAACGCATCCTTTCAATGCAACCCGATTTCCTCGATGGCGACGACGACCACGAGCACAACGAGGATGTCTCCTCCATGAGCTTCGAGGTCGAGAAGCCGATCGACCCAGAGAAGTTCAACGCCTGGATCGGCGTGCTGCTACAGGACAAGGGCGCCGATTTGCTGCGGACGAAGGGCATCCTGCATTATGCGAATGAAAATCGTCGCTTCGCGTTCCAGGCGGTGCACATGATCGCGGATGGCGACTTTATCGGTCCAGCAAAGGAAGGCGACGCGACGACCAGCCGACTGGTGTTCATCGGCCGCAATCTGAACCGCCCGCAGTTGCGTCGTGGTTTCGAAAGCTGCGCGGCGGACTGAGCGGTCATGAGCCAATCTGCCGAGGCCGCCTACCTGCTGAAATCCCGCGGCACGTCCCGCGACCTCGACGCCTTCGTGGTTGCCGCCCGCTTTTCCCGCGATGGGCGCCACGCCGGCTTCGCAATGGGCGACGGAACCGTCCGAGTGGTAGCCGTCGATGCATCGCACTACTGGACCGCTGTCAACGTCCACGACGGTGCGATCCTGGATTTCGCCTGCGATCCGACCGGAGATGGCTTTATCTCGGGCGGAGACGACGGGAAGCTGAACCGCGTTTCCGCCGACGGTGCGGTGTCGAATGTCGGCGGCTTCGGCATGAAGTGGGTGGAGCATGTCGCCACCTACGCTCTCGAGAAGGGCAGAGGTCTGATCGCCGCTAGTGCCGGCAAGATCGTGCGTCTGTTCGACCAGTCTGGCCAGATCCTTAAGGAGCTGGCCCACCCCTCTTCTGTTACCGGTTTGGTGTTTGACGGAAAAGGCAAGCGCATCGGGGCTTCCCACTACAACGGCGCCTCGCTCTGGTTCGTGGCGGCAAAGGTAGACACCCCAAGGAAGCTGGAATGGAAAGGCAGCCACACCGGCATCATCATCCATCCGGAAGGTGAGGCGGTCGTTACGGCGATGCAGGAAAACGCTTTGCATGGCTGGAAACTACCCGACGGCGCGCACATGCGCATGAGCGGCTATCCCGCCAAGACCACCAGCCTGTCGTTCACCCGCAACGGCAAATGGATGGCGAGCAGCGGCGCCGATGCGATGGTGCTGTGGCCGTTTTTCGGCGGCGGTCCGATGGGAAAGGCGCCACTGGAACTCGCCGGGGGCGATGGCATCATCTGCACTCAGGTTGCCTGTAACCCTCAGGATGAGATCGCCGCGGGCGGGTTCGCCGACGGCTTGGTCGTGGTGGCGGACATTACGTCGTCCCGCATCTTACCGGTTGTGCCGCCTGATCACGGGCCGATCAGCGCCCTGGCCTGGAGCCCGGACGGCACCCAACTTGCCGTCGGCACGGAAACCGGCTTTGCCGCGCTGATTGATTTCGCCAGACGCTGAGCGGTTGCGGATGGACCACCCGGTTTCGATCCGCCCGCCGGCCGCGCACGAGATGGCGGCCGTCGCGGCGTTGTTCCGGGACTACGCGGCCTCCGTGGGGGTGGACCTCGCATATCAGGGATTCGAGGCCGAAGTGAAGTCACTTCCCGGTCTCTATGCTCCACCGGACGGAGCCCTCTTGATCGTCATCTCCCCGCCAGCAAATCCGCTAGGATGCGTCGCGGTTCGCAAACTGCCGGAAGCCGGTGCTTGTGAAATGAAGCGTCTTTACATAGCGCCAAGCACAAGAGGTATGGGTCTCGGCCGAGCGCTGGCTGTCGCCGCAATTGATGCCGCCAAGCGGGCAGGGTATCGGACCATGTGTCTCGATACCCTGCCGCCTATGGTTTCGGCTCAGGGGCTGTATCGCAGCCTGGGTTTTGAGGCCACGCCAGCCTATTACAACACCCCGGTTCCGGACACGCTGTTCATGCGGAAGACGCTCGTCGGGCCTTAAGCGACCATTTCGCCGATACCTTGGGCGATTCAGGTATTTTCACTCCGCCGCGCGGCGCTTCGCCGCCAGCCGGTCGATCTCCGCCTGCACCGCGCCTGCGGACAGTGCGGTATACTCGTCGTTGTGCCCCAAAGCCTGATCGTAGCTTCCCTTGCGCCATTCCCGGGACGACTGGAAGTGCGGATGAACATACCGAGCCATCAGCTCGTAGTGTCGCTTGGTCTGCGGCCAGTCGGCCCAATTCTGTGCCAATTCCATGATCACGCCGAAGCCGCCGGAGCCTTCCAGCAGTTTATCGATAAACGCGATTGCGTCGTCCGGCGTGCCGATGCAAGCCGAGCGGCTGTCGATCATGAACTGGTAACGATCGGTAATCTCGTTCGGAACGATCGGGAAGGTCGCGACATCGCGGAAATAGTCGCAGAACCGATCGAGGCCCCACTTCACGTTTTCCCGTGCCTGCTCCCGCGTTTCCGCGATGTGCATCAGCGTGACCAGCCGCCAGTTCCTGCGGTCCGGCACATGCCCATTTTCCTTGGCGGTGGAGGCGTATACATCCCAGTTGCTGGCGTGATGTTTCATCGCATCGTCGCTGGTGCCGCCGATCGACAGCATGCCCAGCCCGTGCCGTCCTGCCGCCAGCGCCCCAGCCGGGGACCGGGCCGAGGCCACCGCCATCTCCATCCGGGGGCGCGTGTACGGCGGCAGTTGCAGCCCAGCCTCGCGCAGGTCGAACCAGTCGGTCTTACGGGTAACGCGGTCGCCGCGCAGCAACTCGACGATGACGTCGATCGATTCGTTCATCATGCGCCGCTGGTCGGCGGGATCGATGCCGATTTTCTTCGCGTCGTGGACCAGCGCCCCTGGGCCAACCCCGAACATCGCTCGTCCGCGCGTCTGGTAGTCCAGTTGCACCATCCGATCCGCCAGCATGAACGGGTTGTGATAGGGCAATGAAACGACGCCGGTTCCGAGACGAATGTGCTTCGTGCGCTCGGCCGCCGCCGCGATGAACATTTCGGGGCTGGCGATGATCTCGAAGCCGCCGGAATGGTGCTCGCCGATCCAGGCCTCATCGTAGTTCAGCGCGTCCAGGTGCTGCAGCAACTCCATGTCCCGCTCCAGCGCCAGGACAGGGTTTTCCTGCAGGGGATGGAACGGCGCCATAAAGATGCCGCTGCGTAGATAGGTCATTGAAGTCTCCTGTCGTTCAAACTTCCAGCCTATAGACGGCGCCGTCGGTGACAAGTCTTCCGGCCGTCGCACCAGCGAAATGGGTGCCAATGATCAACACCGGCGTCCCCGCCAGGCGCTGGAACATTCGCCGTCGCGTCTCGATCCCCTGATCTAGGTCACTGTCCGCCAGGGTGCTCCACTCCGGATGCGCGATCTGACAAGGGTGGTGGATGAAGTCGCCGGTTATCAGCGCCTGCTCGTCCTTCGACTGGATCATTACGCTGACATGACCGGGTGTATGGCCAAGTGTCGGGATCAGTGAAATTTCCTCGCAGATTCGCGCATTCGTTTCGACCATGGTCGCCAACCCCGCCTCGACGATTGGCGTTACCGAGTCCGCCATGATATGTTCCATGTCCGGTCGGTCCTTCACGTTACGCCAATGCTCATATTCGGCGCGCCCCATCAGATATTGAGCTCGCGGAAACGTCGGAACCCACTTGCCGTCGACCAAACGTGTGTTCCATCCGACATGATCGACATGAAGATGCGTGCACAACACCGTATCGATCGACTCTGCCGGAAATCCCGCTGCCGCCAGATCGGCCAAGAACGGTCCATCCCGATCATTCCAGTGCGGGATCCGTCGGTCCTGCTTGTCATTGCCCAAGCACGTATCGACAACAATTCGGCGGTCGGGCGTTTCGACAATAAAGCTGTGGATGCTCATCCGCAGCCGCCCCTCTTCGTCGGCGAAATGCGGTCGCAGCCACGCAATCGGCAGGATCTCTTCGCGCGTGGCCTGAGGCAGCAGGAACCGCGTGCCGCCTGTCATCTCCAGTTCGACGACCTTCGTCACGGTGACGTCGCCAACCGCCCACTTCATGCCGCCCTCCCGTCGTGGCGCCATCCTACGCCGGTTCGTCCGTCTTGTGCCAATCCGGCCCGTCCCTCAGGATGGTCGACAAGCGCATGGAGGAAACAGATGCACATAGATTACTACGTCTCCCTCAACTCCCCATGGACGCACCTCGGTGCCGCTCGGATCGAGGCTATGGCGGTGGCCAGCAATGCGACAACGCGCATCTACCCGGTCGACTTCGGCGCTATTTTCGCCAAGTCGGGTGGCCTGCCTTTGCCGCAGCGTTCCCCGCAGCGCCAAGCTTACCGGCTGCAGGAACTCGCCCGCTGGCGTGATCATCTAAATATCCCCATCCATATCCGGCCTAAATTTTTCCCAGCCAACGAACAGCTTTCCGCCGGCTGTGTCATCGCGGCGCGCGAAACAATTGGCGACGATCCGGCGATCAAGCTGGCTCACCGCATCCTGAAAGCATTGTGGCAGGAGGAAAAGAATCCCGCCGATTCTGCGACCTTGGCTTCCCTGATTACCGACGTCGGTCTCGATGCCAAATCCATCATGAATTTGGGCAGCGATCCGAGATGGGCCGAACTGCGTCTCGCCGACACTCAGAACGCGCTGGACCGCAACGTGTTCGGCGCCCCAAGCTATGTCATCGGCGATGAAATATTTTGGGGCCAGGACCGGCTCGAATTCGTCCAACGCCGCCTGGCCCGAGGCTAAACCGCATGCGCGTCTACACCATTCTGCCACAGGCGCATTGGCGCGACGCCGGTCCCGCTGCCCGCGATGCCGAGGCCGCCGGCTTTGACGCTTTGATGACCGTCGAGCTTGGCCACGATCCGCTGGCGCCGCTCGCCTTCGCCGCGCTGGAGACGTCCCGTGTCGAATTGACGCCATCTGTAGTGGTGGCCTTCCCGCGCAGCCCCACCACGCTGGCGCAGCAGGCTTGGGACTTGCAGGCTAACTCCGGCGGACGCTTCGTTCTGGGCCTCGGCAGTCAGGTGAAAGGCCATAACGAGCGCCGCTTCGGCATCGCCTGGACGGCGCCAGCACCGCGAATGCGCGACTACGTGCTGGCACTACGCGCGGTCTGGAAAGCCTGGGAAACGCGCGGTCGTTTGAACTTCGACAGCCCGCACTACAAGCTGACGTTGATGACCCCTGATTTTTCTCCCGAACCCACCGGCCTGCCGATGGTGCCTGTCACCGTCGCGGCGGTGGGCGAGGCGATGCTGCGCGTAGCCGGCCAAGTCGGCGACGGCGTTCGGTTGCACCCGTTATGCTCCCGGACCTATCTAGAACAAGTTTGCCTGCCGCAGATGATGGAGGGGATGCGCCGCAGCGGCCGCTCCCGCCTCAACTTCGATATCCACGGGGGCGGCTTTGTCTGCACCGGTCCCGACGAGGCGACTGTTGCGGCCGAAATGGAAAAGGTTCGGCGGCGGATCGGTTTTTACGGTTCCACCCGCACCTATCTGCCCATCCTGGCGCTGCATGGGCTGGAAGATCTCGGCGCAAAGTTGCACCGTATGTCGGTTGAGGGACAATGGGACCGGATGGGCGCCGAGGTCTCCGACGATACCGTGCGGATCTTCGCCGCCTGCGGCACCTACGACACGCTCGCGACGGAAGTCGAGGCTCGTTTTGGCGGACTGGCGGATTCCATCGACTTGCATTTCCCTGCCGCCACGCCGACGGATCTGATGAAAGAATTGATCACCGACATCCGCCGCATTCCGCATACCTTCGCCGGTTTCAACACGCACTGGTAACCGAACTCTGGCCGGACGCGCTGGCAGCGTGCGCGGACGAGTTAAATCGCGATGGCGTAGGCTGGCCGGCGGGGGTCCGCGGCAGCACCCATCATCCCCGTCTCTGGATCGGTGAGAATTGCTTCCACCGATCCTGCCAGCCACGTCCAATCCGGCCAGTCCTGAACTCGGTGTCCGCGTGCCGCCAGTTCGTTGCGCGTCGACTTGTCGATCCGCCCCTCCACCGCCAACCGGCCGGGAAAATACTCGAATGGCGCAAACGACGAGGGGAACGAATATGAAGCCACGCGTGGCGCCTCGATCGCGCTTTGCGGGTCCATCCCGAAGTGCATCACGTTCAACAATACCTGCAGCATAGCCTGGATCTGCACGTCTCCGCCCGGCGTGCCGAATGGCATAACGCCGCCCCTGTCGGTCACCAAGATCGCCGGATTGGGGGTCAGGCGCGGCCGCTTGCCCGGCGCCACCCCGGCCGGATGTCGAGGGTCCGGCCGGCTCTGCGACCCGCGGCCCGAGGGGGCAATGCCCAGCCCAGGCACCACCGGCACGTTCCATGACCCGTCCGACGGGGTCGCGCTGAAGGCATTCCCCCAACGATCGACGACGCAACAATACGAAGTATCCGCTTCGATCTTTGGCAGATCGGCATCGTCACCCCGGGGGTGCGGCCGCCCTTGAGGATTCGATCCGGGAATCAGCTCCAGCCGAGCCGGCATTTGTCCGAATGCTCGGTCGTCACGCACCGCCGCCGCCCGCCGCGCGATCGTCGCTGGGTCGAGCAGCCAGTCCAGCGGCACGTCCGTGAACCGAGGGTCGCCATAGTAGTACTCTCGGTCGGCCAAAGCCAAATTCAGGCACTCCACCAGCCGATGCAAATAGTCGGCCGAATTATGTGCCAGCCCACCGAGGCCGACCTGCTCGACTAGTGCCAGAGCCTGCTGCAGGGCCGGCCCTTGGCACCATGCCCCGCACGTCACCAACTCGTGCCCGCGCCACGACCGGCGCACGACAGGTTCGATAGCGGAACTGTAAGCCGCCATATCCTCCATCGACAGATATCCGGCTTCCTGCCGCTGGAAGTGTACGATATCGCGAGCAATATCGCCGCGATAAAACGCGTGGTGCGCGGCATTGAGTCCCGCAATCCGGTCCGATCCCGTGGCGCGGTCCTGATCTGCCATGAACTTGATCGTCCCTGCCAGATCGGTCTGCACGAACTTGTCCCCGGTCGCGGGCACCCGTCCCCCAGGCAAAAATACCGCGGCGTTGGACTCCCACCGGCGATATTCCGCCGCGTGTGCACCGATCGATTGTGCCAAAAGCGGATAAACGGCAAATCCTTCGGCAGAAAAACGGATGGCCGAAGCCGCGACATCGGCGAACCGCATCGTGCCATGCCTGCGCAGCGCGGTGATCCAAGCGTCGGGCGCGGCAGGAACGACAGTTCGCAGCACGCCGTCCGGGATTGTCCCGCCGTGATCGCGCATGAACAGATCGGCCGGGAGCGCCTTCGGCCACCAGCCCAGACCTGCGATACTTTCCGTTGTGCCATCCGCCAAGCGGATCAGGATCGGCGCCACACCAGCGAAATTCACCAGATCGGGCTGCAGCACCCCCAGCGCGATCCCCGCCGCCACGCCGGCATCGATCGCGTTGCCGCCGCCCTCCAGGATCGAAAATCCAGCCGAGGCCGCGAGATAGTGGCCGGCCGAAATCGCGTGCCGCGTGCCAAACACCGTCGGACGATAGGACATGCGTTGTGTCCTCGATTGAAAATCCGAGCGTGCGTGAAAACCGGTCCATCGTCCAGGCGCGGGCGAGCGTCGCGGGACCAACGACCGATCACCAGGGGATGCCTTGCCGCGATCCGTCGTTTCCGCCTAGCGTCCGACCCCGGTTACACAGGAGCGCGGCGCGGCCGAAGAGGAAAAACCCGTCATTCCGACCCTCCGACTGCATCGGGAAGTTTTTGATGCCTGACGCCAACGAAACTACGCAATCCGCACCCCAGCCTGCGTTGGCCACGCGGGCTGCCCGGTTCGGCTGGGTGTTCCCGATGCTGCGCGTTCTACTGGTAGTCGCAGCTGGATTCCTCGCCTGGTATGTCGCAGGGCACTGGAACCGCTGGACTGGCGCGGTCCGCTACGAATCCACGGACGATGCCTACACCGCGGCCGACGTCACCCCGCTATCGGCGAAAGTGTCTGGCTATGTCGCCACCGTCGGGGTCGCCGACTATCAGGTCGTGCACAAGGGCGACCTGATAGTCGAAATCGACGCCGCCGACTATCGCGCTCAACTCATGCAGGCCGAGGCAAACCTCGCTGCCGCACAGGCCAACCTGGCCAACCTGGCGAACCAGAAGGACGTCCAGCGTGCGCTGGTCCGTCAGGCCGAGGCGACCATCCAGGCTACCCAGGCAGACCAACTACGCTATAGCCTTGAAGCGAAACGACAACGCGAGCTGTTGCAGACCAGGATCGCCGGCACCGAGCAAACGGTCGAGCAGGCGGACGCCAACGCACGTCGCACCGATGCCCAATTGGAGCTCAACAAAGCGCAACTCGATCAGCAGAAGGCCTTATTGGCCAGCCTCGATGTGCAAGAGAATCAGTTGCAGGCGCAAGTTCGCGCAGCCGAGGCGCAGGTGACGCTGGCACGCAACAACATCGATTACACGCGGATTGTTTCGCCGGCGGACGGGCTGGTCGGCCTGCGCCAGGTTCGTCAGGGCCAGTTCGTGAATATCGGCACACAAGTGATCTCGGTGGTGCCGCTACCGAATATCTGGGTGATCGCGAACTACAAGGAGACGCAGATGACAAACGTGCGGATCGGCAATCCCGCGCGCGTCGCAGTCGATGCTTTTCCTGATCTGGCGCTCACTGGCCACGTGGACAGTTGGTCGCCCGGTAGCGGCAGCACGTTCGCGTTGCTGCCGCCCGACAACGCCACCGGCAACTTCACCAAGGTCGTTCAGCGCGTCCCGGTTAAGATCGTGCTCGATCCGAATGAGGCACTGGGCACCTTGGTCCGTCCCGGCCTGTCGGTCGAGGCCACCATCGACACCGGTCCCGTCGAGAACCGAGAACCCACGCCCGGTTCCACCATGAAACCCCACTCCAACCGTCCGGCGGTTACGACCACGCCTCCGGCGAAGACAGAATGAGCCTGCATCTGGCGCCGGTGAGCGCCGCGGGACGAGCGCTGCGCGCGCTGCCGGTGCCGCATCCGCGAATGTCGGCTGATACGATACGCCCCTACATCGGCATTCTTGGCGTCCTGATCGGCTCCATCGCCTCCGTCCTGGCCAGCCGTGTGACCACCTTCGGCCTGGCCGATCTGCGCGGCGGTCTGCACGCAGGCTTTGACGAAGGCGCCTGGATCACCACCGCCTTCGGCATCGGCCAGATGGTGGCCGGCGTCTGCTCGCCCTATCTCGGCGCCATCTTCGGCGTTCGGCGCGTCCTGCTGCTCGGCATCGTGCTGGTGTTTACGACAGTCCTACTCGGTCCCCTGTCCCCCAACCTTGAAACCTTCCTGATCATGCAGTTCATGGGCGGCGTCGGGTCCGGCACCTTCATCCCGCTCACCATCAGCTTCATCATCCGCAGCCTGCCCGCCAGCCTGGTGATCTACGGCATATCGCTCTACGCGATGAATTCCGAGCTGTCGCAGAATGTCGCGGCCTCGCTGGAGGGATGGTGGTCGGATAACCTGTCCTGGCGATGGATCGACTGGCAATACTGCCTGGCGTTGCCGGTGATGTTCGCCTGCATCTCGTACGGCGTTCCCCGCGAGAGAATTAACACCGCCTTGATGCGCGACCTGGATTGGCCCGGCATTGTTTATGCGATGATCGGCTTCGGCCTGCTTTACGCCGGCCTCGACCAGGGCAACCGGCTGGGCTGGAGCACCAGCGGGTTGGTGATCGGCCTGCTGCTGTCCGGCAGCCTTGTCACATTGGCCTTCATCGCCCGCGAACTGATTATATCGCGGCCGTTCCTCAACCTGGGCCGGCTGCTACGGGGCAATCTGTTGCTGCTGATGCTGGCGCTGGCTGGCTTCCGATTCATCATCCTCTCGACTGCCTACATCATCCCGACCTACCTTCAGACCGTGCAAAATTTCCGGGAGCTTCAGGTCGGCAGCGTGCTGCTCTGGATCGCCCTACCGCAGCTTGTCATTGCCCTGCCGCTGGCAAACCTGCTGAAACGGATCGACGGCCGTTGGGTGCTGGCCCTCGGCAGCGCGCTGATCGGCGTCGCCTGTTGGATGGCGACCGACCTGACCAGTCAGTGGGCCACCGACGATTTCCTCCCTTCGCAGATTCTCCAGGCGATCGGCCAGTCGTTCGCGCTGACCGCGCTACTGACGCTGATCATCCGCTCGATCAATCCGGCCGACGCGCTGGCGATCGGCTGCTTGCTGCAGATTAGCCGGTTGTTCGGCGGCGAAATCGGCACCGCGTTCATGCAGACGTTCGTGCGGGTCCGCGAACAGATCCACTCGAACCTGGTCGGTCTGCATGTTGATGGCACGGCAGGCCTGACGATCGACCGGCTGAACGCGTACGGCGCGGCCCTTCGCGCCCACACGGCCGATCTTTCTGCGGCCAGCGGAAGTGCCGCAAAGCTGCTGGCCACCACGGTCGCGCAGCAGGCGTCGGTTTTGTCTTATATCGATGGCTTCACGGCCGCCGCAGGCGGCGCGTTCCTGTGTCTTCTGCTGGTAGCGCTCATGCGGCGTCCACCACCTTCGCCGTTCTGACCAGCACTTTCGGTCGAATGATCCCGCTCCATGTTTGCGTAGATCGGGCCTAGAAAAAAGGCAGACTCCGCCAGCTTCACCAACGAATAGGTGTATGATTCGCAAGAAAAAGAACCATTCAGGTTCAGGCCACTACTTTCACCGCAGCCTCTCGACCGCAATGGATTTTTTGCAGAAAGCGTCAAGAGTTGGGCGATAAGTGACTAACCACTTATTCGCAGCAGCGCAAAGATGGCTGCCATCGCGACTACCACCACGGCTGTAGCCAGCACCAGCCGGTCGGCAAACAGACGACGCATCGACCGCCTCCCTACACGAAACTGTAGCGTTCAGAATGATATTTTGCCATCGGCACGCGTAACTCGCCGAGTGCGGTCTCGATTGCGTCCATCATTACGTCCGGTCCACAGATGAAATACTCATGGTCGGCGTACGGTGGCGGTAGATGACGTCGGAAGATCTCGGCGTTGATGAAGCCTCTTTCGCCCGTCCACCCTTCCGGCGGGTTCGACAGCACGTGGACGACAGTCAAATCGAGCCGCGGCGCGAGTGCCTCCAACTCCTCGCGAAAGGTGATCGAGTCCCAATCCCGGCTCCCATAGAGCAGAATCACCGGCCGCCGGTCGCCGCGATCGGCGAAGGTACGCAGGATGCTCATCATGGGTGTCACGCCAACCCCGCCAGCAATCAGCACATGCATGTCCGCCGGATTGCGGTCGAGGG
This sequence comes from uncultured Pseudomonadota bacterium, assembly GCA_963832865.1. Taxonomy (GTDB): domain Bacteria; phylum Pseudomonadota; class Alphaproteobacteria; order Acetobacterales; family Acetobacteraceae; genus Rhodopila. The sequence continues at coordinate 104,766 of CAWHWH010000029.1, read as the reverse complement.
TGAATGCGCCATACGGCCCGTCCAGGTAAACCCGCTGTCCGACCGGCACTGTGCCGATCGTACTTGTGAAATCACCTAGATTGCGGATCGTCATCTCGACCCGACCGTCTGTCGCGGCGGCGCTCGACGAGAACGAGAATGGGTGCCCAGTGATCTTGAACGGACCGCCAAAAACGGTCAGCCAGCCAAATTGACCCGGGCTGAAGCGAAAGCCAGCGTGACCGTCGGGCTGCATTGCCAGCGTACAGCTGTCGCCACGCTCCTGGCGCAGTTCGGCTATACGGTAAGGGCGGCGGAGCATGAAGAGCGGCTTGATGATGCGAACGTAAGCCAGCAAGCCGATCCAGAACAGTGTCAGGCCGATCCACAACGCCCGCTTCCACGGTGCGCTCAGGTAAAAGCTCCAGCCGACCATGTGCAGCAGCCCAGCAGCGATCGCCACGACGGCCAAAATGATGTGGGTCAGATGCCAAGTTTCGTAGCGGATCTTCCACTTTGCGCGCCACAGCGCCGTCGCCACGAGCACGATGAGCGAATACGTTGACAGAGCCGCGAAGCGGGCGCGCCATGGAGCCGTGAAGGAGTTGAGCAGTGCAAGCAACTCCGGTCGGACGGCGAACAGGATGAGCGGATGCGCGACGACCAGCCCTACCGCCACCAGCGATATTTGCCGATGGAAGTGGTATATAACGTCCTCGCCCCATGGCTCGGTGACGTAGCGAAAGCGGGCGGTCAAGCCGAATTGCAGGCCCATCGTGGCCAGACCTGCATAACCTAGCGCGACCGAAAACTCCGTCCAGAAATCACGTGCAGGGGGCGACGCTGAAAGTATGAGCGCAAACAGCGGCGCAAGGATGAAAAATAGATAAATCGCGATCCAAACGGCTCCGCGCGCGGTGAAGAGTAGAATTCATGACTGTTCACTCGCAAACGGCCGGAATGTAACGGCAGTCTGAGTGCAATCTGCTCTGTCGGCAAGAGGTTCTTCGAAGCGCTTTGGTTGTCGATCTCGAGACTGTCCGGAATGGCGCGATCAACTGGGCATGAGGTGGACCCCGGAAACTGGACAGGTAGCTAAGAGAGACTCTCGCCCCTAAACTGGCATGGTTGCGAAGTACAAACGATGGCGAATGTACGAAAGAAACACGGTGTTGACTTCAAGGCCAAGGTAGCGATGGCCGCACTTCGCGAGGACGGTGCAGTGGCGGAGCTGTCGAGCCGGTATCGTGTCCATGCGAGCCAGATCCATGGCTGGAAGAAGACCGCGCTGGACGGTGTGCCATCGCTGTTTGCTCGGAGCGAAGCCGAACCCTCTGTCGCGTCGGCGGCGGACGAGGCACGACTGGCGTTGCTGTGTGCCAAGATCGGCGAATTGACGGTGGAGCGGGATTCTTTTTCGGAAGAGGTCTGGTGCCTGATCACGCTGTCCTCTGGTTGAGCGGTCCGAATCGGACCTGCCGATCGCGGCACCGTGCCGGCTGCTGAAAGTCGCCCTTTCGACGCCGTATTACCGGCCGTTGCCGGTAAGCGTGGACGATCTGCGCCTGATGCGCTGGCTGGACGATCGCCGCAAGCCGCGGTCCGCCTCCAGCCGCTCCAGGTCCTCCAAGCAGTCGCCGCCGGCCAGATTCAACAAGATCAGCGCCAGCACCATCTGAATGTCCAGCCAGCCCTGCGGTCCAGCCACATGCACGTCGGCGGATTGCCGCGCCAAGACCGATGGCTTCCACCAGATCGAGATAGAGCGGCAGGCCCGCCAGCGAGGTCAGCCCGCCGCTTGAACGATCCGCTTCATACTGGAACCCCAGCACGCCCTGTGGCAGCATCCCCCACCCCGTTGGTGATGGTTGTCGATTCGCAAACGCAGACTATCTCCCTGATTTGTCAGGGCCAACGGGGAACTAAAGATCTTTAGGCGCGGAATTCAGGGGATTTGCTTTTTCATCGTGAAGCCCTCTTGGATCAACGGTGGCACGCTAAATGGTCCATGCTTCGTCGGCGACCTGCTGCCCGCGCACGCTGATACGCTCAGGTTCCAACAGCCTGAAGTCGTGCATCCGTTCCGACGGCAAGAGTATGCACGTAGAAATAGGTTTCCAGGTGATCGTCCGCTTCCATGACTGGCGATGGCGCGGATACAATCAGGAGGCCGCCACACTCTCCGATCCAATCGATATGCCGATGACCGTGCATGATCGCGACGTGATCGGCGAGGTGCTGTAACCGGCGGACGAACCAACTGCCATTGATCAGAGCTGTACCGATCCGCTCGGACAATGCCTCGGCCGGCCGGGGATATTCGATTACGTGGTGGTGCAACGCCAGGATCCAGCAGGCGCGTGGATATTGTTCGGTGGCAATCTCGAAGGCGCGGGCCTGCTCTGCCGATACCAGGCCGAGCGCGTTGGTAAACGAAAAATGTGTCTCGGCGTTGGAGTTCAGCACGATGATCCCCAACCCATCTTCCGTGTCCGGCGGTAGCACCATGGGAAAGATCGCTGACCAAAGTTCGGCCAACGACCTCGATAGACGCGCCGATCCATTGTCTGCGAAGGCGGCCATGTCGGCGGCATACGGTTTCAGTATATCGGTCAGGCTCCCCCCTATTTGACCCGGCTTCCTCTCCACCACCCGGAGCCTCCTGCCTTGCAACATTTCGAGCGCGGAGATTGTCCGGGCCTGACGCAGCCGCTTCGCGGGACTTGTCGGAAGCTCGATCCGGGCGGGGCTGGCGCGGTCCGCCACATTCACATCGTGGTTGCCGGGCAGCGCGACGACCAGTTCGACCAGACGCGGGTGCAATGCTAATGCAGTGAAAAACTCGGCCCACTCCGCGGAGCGGCCGGCGTCGGTCAAGTCTCCGGTTATCAGGATCACGTCCAGCGGGTGCGCGGCATGGATCTCATCCAATCGCGCCAGCGTCTGCCTCAGCCGCGCATTGCCACGAGGACCGGACCGTCCGCTCTCGACGCGAAACCCGTAACGCTCGCCAACCGTGTGGATGTCCGACAGATGGGCAACACGCCACGTTCGACCGCCGGTTGGCCGCTCGTGGAAGCCGCGGAGATCCCGTGGCTGGACCATCGTCGCATCGGCGATTCCCCAGATCACCGCGGCCGCCGCGAAATAGCTGGCGATGAGTACAACGCTATTCGCCAGCACGACAGGCACCAGCCGTAGCGGCGACGTGAGGTCCGCCAGGCTGCCAACCCATCGCGAAGCGGGCCACGCCAATACGATGACGCCGATCCCGAGGCCGCAGATCGCGAAGCCCGACACGGCGGCGGTGCCTGCGCGCACGGAGGTGCGTCGCGACTCATTCATCCGACGTGCAAGCAATTGCTCCACAATGTGCCGGAGTCCTTCACGAAACACGATGTAGGCGGGTTGGACGGCCAGGGCGTTCATTGACCAAAAGCTGTTTTCGGCATGCCGCAGGAGTGGCCGGCCTGCGAACCAGCCAAGCGCCACGACTGGCGGCAGCAGCAACGCCGGCCAGATTTCGGTGAAGATATTGGTAGCTTTGGACCAGGCCGCGGCGATCCAGATCGATGCAACAAGCGGCAACGCTCCAAGCAGCAGACCCGGGAAGCCGATCAGAAGCATCCAGGCGATGGCGAACCTCGAAAGACTGATCTCCGCGAGCAGGCTCCCTGCCAATGAGATCAGTGATCGCCGCTTGGTGCTGGAAGCATCGTCCTCGATGTCGCCATTACGAGGATCGAGAATTGGCCTCATCACTCGCCTCCTACTGGTCATCCGCGAGCTGGCCGCCCATCAGTCCCGCTCGGCGGCGGGTGTTCCGAACAGTTCCACCACCCATCGGCTCGACCCGTGCTGTTCACAGATTGTCAGGGCCGCAATCACGATGGGGACGCCGATGAACGCGCCGGCGATCCCCCACAGAAAGGTCCAGAAAAACACGGCGAACAGCACTATGAACGGCGACATCGAAAGAATGTTGCCGGCTATCCGCGGTTCAAGATAACTTCCAACCAGGAACTGGATCAGGTTCAGACATCCGAACACGAGTATCGCGTTTTGCCAGACATCGAATTGCGCGATGGCGAAGAGTGTCGGCAGCACCGTTGCGACAAACGGGCCGATAAACGGGATGTAGTTCAGCGCAAAGGCGATCACCCCCCACTCGGGCGCGAGCGGGAGTCCGCAGAGCGAGATGAAGCCCCAGACGAGGATACCTGTCACCGCGCTCATAGCAGTGCGGACAAGCAGGAACCTCCGAAGCTTCACGGCGGTCCTGACACTCCCTGCAAGCAATACCTTGCCAGCTTCCCCGTTCGTCATGCTGCGGAGTCTGCGGGCGGCGGGGTCGACTTCCAGAAGACCAAGGACGACATAGATAAGCACGACGAGCGAGAAACTCAGAGTGCCGTTTATCCAGCTGGTGATCTGCTGGAAAACCAGGATCAGCCATCCCACGTTAAAGTGCTCGGCCCAGAGGCTGGCAATCACGATGCCGTGCCCTTCGAGCCACTCGGCCACCTGGTTATACAGAAGCTGGAACCGCGCGGCGTCGGTGACGACATAGCGTCCGACTCTGCTGAATCCCCAAGTGATCGTCCAGGCGAAAGCGCCGATAACCACGATGGTCAGGAGCATGCACACCGCAAGAGCCAGTAGCTTCGGCAATCGCGCCTGCAGTCGAACCTGCAAGGGCCAAACAATTGCGATGATGAACAGCGCGAAAGTCAGCGGTGCGAAGACGGGGCGTGCGACGCCCAGCGCGGCGACCACGAAGATCGCGGTTCCAATACCGACCATTGAGGGGAGTCCGCGGTCGCGCGTGCGGCATGCTCTTTGGGAGGGATCAGGCATCATGTTGGAACCGTCGCTGAGTGCCATTCGGTGTATTGTTCCTGAACACCCTCGGGCACCCTGACCCGAAGGAAGATTACCATCCACAAAAGCGGCGCCAACATGGTGGCTGATCGAAAGCTACAACACGGAGCACGAATCCGGCATTGAGATCCGGCAGGTCAATTGCATCCAGCACCACGACTCTATTCGGTGGCGCCATGAATTAACCCAAGCTTCCCGGATCTGATCGGCTCGACCAAGAAATATGCGACAGAATCCCTGATCGTCCATCGCCTCCACAGCTTGAAATAGAGGATCGGCGTAGCTTCAACAATTGGGCGATTTGTCACGGACCTCTTCACCCGATTGCCCGGCACCGAGCTGCTTCGGTGTTGATTTTGTTGATTTTGTCTGGTCTGATCATCCTGGGTCAGCTGAGCGACCTGACCGGCTCCCAGAGCGCCGTCTCGAAAGGATCGCCCAGGCTCTCAATCTTCTCTCGCGGATTGGCCAGATCAATGTGTAGGTCACCGCCATCGGCGGTTTGGCATCGGCGATGATCGTGCTGCTGCTACTGACGCCGTTCTGGGGTTTTGCCTTTATCATCGCTGTTGCCTTGACGACCGCTTTCCAGGCCCTCTTGAGTCTCACTTATCCCCTCATTTCAAATGACCTCGAAAAGTCCGCTGCACGAGCGGCACTTTGATATGGTCTCGGCGAAGCGGGCCATGAGCGGAGATAGTTTGTGATCCGGCATGGTTGGGATGAGTTCGTAGAGCATGCAGCCCTGCCTGAACAATGAGTGCGTGCGGATTTTCGACGTATAGTGGCGCGATCGACCGACGCAAACGCCGACTGGTAGTGGGCCGCGCTGGACCAGTTGCCCAAGTTTTTTCCGGCGCAAGGCCGCTCAAGTTGCCTCCGCGGAGGCATCGCCGCCACGAGGGAATCACTGGAGCAGTCGGAATTATAGGCCGATTACCGTGCCCGTACCTTGCACCGTGAGCGGATTGCCGCTGCGTGCTACATTGCTCAGCGTGATCGTTCCGCCCTGCGTCAGTATCGCCGGGGTCGGGCAGGCCAAACTCATGCTGCCGCCGGTAATCGTGCCACCGGCTGCTCCATTCGTTGACGATTCGACACAATAACCGAGAATACCGTAATTGGTGTCCGTTACAGCTTTGGTAAAAGTGCAGTCGCTGACTGAGAACACTGTTGTCGTTCCGTCCGGCATCTCGACGCAGGTGGCACTCGCGGCGGAGAATGCACAGCCGCCGGCTGAGAAGCTGGCGCAGCGGGATTTGACGGCGTGACCACCCATCGGGTTGATGGATTGCGTGTTCGTCAAGGTCAACGAGCCGCTCCCGACATAGACGTTGTGGCTGTATCCGGCGTTCGGTGAAGTGGCTGGCCAGCCGTTGATCTCAAGCAGGCTGTTCTCGATCGCCATGACGCACTGAAATCCGCCCTGACCGAGGCCGCACTGATTGCCGTGCAAGTGCACGTCCAGCAGCGTCAGATAGCCGCATCCGACATCCGGCCGAATGGCGGAGGTCAAATCGGCACATGCACTTTGCAGACCCACGCCCAGGATTTCGAATCCTTCAATGATGCTATCGGCTGCTGGCACCATCATCCCCTTGCCTCGGGCGAGTGATGCGTCAAGGCCGGTGCCATCGATGGTCACGCCAGTGCCGACCAGGTGCAACGGCACCTGCCAGGCCGGTAAGGTTTCTTTATAGGTCCCTGGATCGATCTGTAGCGTATCGCCGGCAACGCAGGCGTTGAGCCCGGCAGTGATGGTCGGCAGCGTTGGCGTGGCAAGGCCGCATTTGACGATCCTGCCGCTGCCGCCAGGGGCGATCGGTGAAGGTGTCGGGGGAGGAACGAGCGCCGGCAGGCCGGGGATGCCGGCGGAGGTCGTGCCGGGTGCCCAGGCCGAGGGCAGGGTAGCGCCATAAACGCTGCCGTTCGCCGCCAGCGCTTGCACGATGCCGGTGCCACTCAGGATCAGGTACACCATTCCTTGTCGCACGATCAACTCACCGGGCGGCGTGCTGGAGCAGCCGGAAAGGTCGAGCACCACGCCATTGACCTCATAGGCTGCCACGCCGCCCTGGATAATTAACGTATGCACCTGGCCCAGGTTGTCCTTTAGATACGGAGCCCCGCTGACGGCGCCGCTCAAGACAAGCTGCTGGCTGTTTTCTGGCGAAGGAAACGGCGCGAGCGCGGGGTTGCTGGGGAAGTAGTTTACTGTCGCCGGCGTTGCGGTCGCAGTGCTGGGCGTCCCAATATCGAGCGCCTGGTTGTAGGCGGCGAGCAGCAGAGGTGCGTCGGCCGCGCCTAGGGGGCCGGTGACCGTAAGCGTGATCGTCATGCTGTATCCTTTTATGAGGGAGCCGGGGAGAACGATGAAGCGACTGCTTCGCGCCCGACCGAGAAAAGCAGCGACGCCAACGTTGCTGCGATTGCGATTTTGGGAGGAGGTTTGCGCATGACGCCGTTCCCCAGTTGACCCTAAAAGCAATACCGGGAATTTGATCCCATGTCAATGATAATTTTCCTAAGAAGGCCACTGGCTGAATGCCGGCTAACCTCAAGATCATAGTTGCCACCGGAAGCAAGGTGCCCCCATTTGGGCGAGATTGGCCGTAGGATAGCTCTGTGTGGCGAGGAGGTATGTCGGGGATACAGCGGCTTGCCCATTTTCGTTACCTGGTTAGCGATCGGGGTGATATTTGCGCACCGTCCAATGAGACTGAAGCCTGGTGCCGCAGTTGATGTTCGCGATCGCGCATGATGACGGAACCGTGTTCAACCAACCAATTTTCGCACTGGCACTGGTTGCCGGAGCCTCGGCACGCTGATACGGAGATTCATGCTTCGGCCCGTACAGACGGAAACAAACGTTTCACCTTTGACGAACGTTCGGCAGAATATCCTGATCGTCAAACTGGGGGCATTCGGCAATATCATCCTCTCGCTCGCTGCGTTCGCCGCCATCCGCAAGCATCATGCAGGCGCCCGGGTCAGCGTGCTGACCAAGCCGACGTATGCGGACTGGCTGCGGACGTTTCCCTATTTCGACGAGGTATTGGTTGATCCACGGCCGGCCTGGTGGGACCTGCCCACAACGCGACGATTGTCGGGGATGTTGTCGAACGGCCATTTCGACCGGGTTTATGATCTGCAAACCTCCACCCGGTCCTCCCGCTATTTCTCACTATTCCCGGCGCGGCACAGGCCCGAGTGGTCAGGAATCGCGTTCGGCTGCTCGCACCCGGATCGCGATCCGCGGCGCAACGTCCTGCACGACACCGTGCGGCAACAAGGGCAGCTTCGTCAGGCCGGGATTTTCGAAATTCCGCCGGCCGACCTGTCCTGGTGCTCGGGCAATATCGTTCGCTTCAACCTACCAGCTAACTTCGCACTGTTGGTTCCGGGCAGTTCAGCGGACCGACTGGGCAAGCGCTGGCCGGCGGCGCGCTATCAGGCCCTCGTGCAGCGCCTTGCCGAACATGGAATCGCCTCGGTCATCGTCGGCGCGGGCGCGGAAAAGGGATTGGCGGCGCACATCCCAGCCGCGATCAATCTGATCGGCCAGACCGGCTTTGGCGACCTATGTGACCTAGCCCGAGCGGCGAGGTTCGCCGTGGGCAACGACACGGGGCCAATGCATCTGATCGCAACTGCTGGATGTCCCTCTATTAGTTTGTTTTCGAAGGATTCCAATCCTGCCCAATGCGCTCCTGTCGGGCGCTGGACCCGCATCTTGCAGCAGCCCAACCTCGCCGACCTACCCGTTGAGGCGGTCTTGCGGGAACTGCCCGGCTGATGGCCGATGTCGCGCTTCCCGCCAAGCGGACGGGCGCCGGCGCATCCGATGGCGTGCCGATGCCACAGCGGATGTGGGCGATCCTCACTATCGCCCTCGGCTTGACCTTGGCCGTGCTGGACGGCGGCATCGCCAACGTCGCGTTGCCGACGATCGCCCGGGAAGTGCACACCTCGCCGGCGAACTCCATCTGGGTGGTGAACGCCTATCAGCTTGCGGTGACGATCTCGCTGCTACCGCTGTCGTCACTCGGGGAGATCTATGGCTACCGGCGTATCTACCAGGCGGGCCTGGTGTTGTTCACGATCGCCTCGCTGGCCTGCGCACTGTCGTCCTCGCTGCCGACGCTGATCGTCGCGCGCATGATGCAAGGCTTCGGCGCCGCGGGGATCATGAGCGTCAACAGCGCCCTGATCCGCTTCATCTATCCCCGCCGCTGGCTTGGCCGCGGAGTCGGACTGAATGCCACCGTCGGATCGATCGCCTCGGCGCTGGGACCAACGGTTGCCTCGGCGATCCTGGCCGTGGCGCCGTGGCCGTGGCTGTTCGCGGTGAACGTGCCATTGGGCGTTCTGGGTGCGGTTATCGCATTACGGACGCTGCCGTTGACGCCGCTGTCCGGCAGCAAGTTCGATTTCACCAGCGCAGCCCTGCAGGCGGTCGCCTTTGGCACGCTGTTGTTCGGCGTGTCGGAGATGGGCCATGGCGATTCGTGGGTCCATATCGTTGTAGAACTGGTTATCGCCGTCGTTTCGGGATTTGTGCTGGTCGTCAGGCAACTCAGCCGGACCGCGCCGCTGCTGCCCGTCGATCTCCTGCGCATCCCGCTGTTCGCGCTGTCGGTGACGACCTCGGTCTGTGCGTTTATCGGCCAGGCCATCGCAAATGTGTCGATGCCCTTCTTGTTCGAGCACCGGTTTCAGTTCGATCAGGTGATGACAGGGCTGCTGATGACGCCCTGGCCGCTGGTCGTCGCGGTGATCGCGCCGTTTGCCGGGCGGCTGGCGGATAAGTATCCCGCGGGCATGCTGGGTGGCTGCGGGCTAACGGTCATGGGGCTGGGGCTGTTGGCAATGAGCCTGTTGCCCGATCATCCAACGACGTTCGACATCGTTTGGCGAATGACCGTGTGCGGGATTGGGTTCGGCTTCTTCAACACGCCAAACAACCGAGCGATCATCACGTCCGCTCCACCGATCCGGACGGGTGGGGCAAGCGGCATGCAGGCGACGGCTCGACTGCTCGGGCAATCGATGGGCGCCGCCCTCGTTGCGCTAGTGTTCACCGCTTTTCCGCAGAATGGTACGACGGTGACGCTGTTCATAGCTGCTGGCGTCGCCGGCGTGGCGGCATGCGTCAGTTTCAGCCGGTTGGCAGCGTAACCTCCGGGCGGCAGCACGACCTACGCAGTCAGGAAGGGAACGTTCATTGTGCCGACGGCACCTGATCACGATAGGTCGGCCAGTTGTCCACGATCTCGTTAACCACGGCGCTGCCGGTCAGGTAGACATCCTGCAAGCTCTCGAGGAACGCGGAATAGCCCGTTCCACTCGAATCGCCGGCCAGGAGCTGTGCGGCGGTCTGACCTGGATATGGTACTGAGAAATCGCTTGCCGAGCGCAGCACAAGTACACGGTTGAAGTCGATCGTGTTAGCTTGTGCGAGAAAGGTCAACGCCTGCGCATATCCGGCGTCTTCCTCCGAGGTCATCGTGAACACGGCTTTCCCATTACTCCAATACGTGACCCAGTTTTCCGCCGATTTGTTCATAAGTTCGCCGATCCAGAACGTCCCAGCGGCAAGCACGTCACCCTTCAGCACCTGCGGCGGAGATTGGGTGGCCGGAAACGTCTTGTACAGTGCGCGGAGGGTCTGCAGATTGCTGGTATCCGGAAGTGTAACGCTGGCATGGCTGAACTGATAGGCCCAGTTGACGAAGGGCGCGTTGAGCTGGAACAGGTTTACGCCGTTGATCGAGCTCGCAGGCGGCACCGGCTGCTGATACGGGGATGAGCGTCCGAGCGGAACATAGCCCGTGCTCCAGTCTGACGGTATCTCACGTGCATCGATCTCGTAAGCGAGGTCGCCATCGATGACGTAGCTGGCCCAGGCTGCCGAACCGGCCGGACCAGCATTTGGATCGATGCCGGCGATGCCCGCGAGAATCCAGTAAGCGTGACTGAAGTCAAACCTGCGGTCGTTGGCCAAGGCGGTGATCGAGGCCGCCATGTGGGTGGGCCCTTCGCCGGTTTCGATCCCCAATACTTGCTCCGCCGGATTGTAGCGCAGGTGGTGATAGCCCTGCGGGAAGGGAAGGATGGACGGCAGCGGGAAATTGACCACCCAGGTATTGAACTCGCCTGGCGCCGTCCCCGTGTCGTCGCCGGTATCGAATGTCGTAACGACAACAAACCGGATTGGAAAGCTGCTTTCGGTGCCATCTTCGTTAGCACGTGTGACCGACGGGTGCGTAACGAATGCTGCCAGAGCAACGGTTAAGAGGGCGTAGCGCCCGAGCGCGGTGCGGACCATCAGCTCATGCCTTTGCGAGTGATATCCATGATCCTTCCAACTTCATCGCCCCTCGCAAGGCGTTGCCCCATAGTATTGGGTCAGATGTCATGACAAACGCGCGAGTCCCCGGGTTTGTGCTGATCCCTCGCTGTTTCACGGTCGTGATCTGGCGCTGATGCCGTTGGGACCTCTCACCCAAGGGTGGACATCCGACCCGGGGTGGTGCTTGGTTTTTAGCCAAGGAAAGGCTGTCATCGCGCGGCTGATCCAGTAGCGGCGGCTCTGGCGCGCCAAACGGCTCCAACCAAGTGCCTGAATACTGGCGCCCAGGAAAAGGGAACTAAATGAACCAAGGCGAATCCCGGACTTCGTCAACAGCCGGAGCAGCGGCAGCCACGCAACGAATCGCCACTCCGACGGAGGTGCCATTGCTGGGCCAAACGGGCGCTCCACTGCCAGTCTCTGCGAGGGAGCAACTGCCGCTTGGGCCGTTGCCCGGGTCCCGTTATCCCGATCCGCACATCGAAGCGATCGACGCCAAGCGCTTCAAGGGCAGCCCTGGCACCGGTGCGGTCGAACGCGTGGCGACCGGCTTCCGTTGGGCCGAGGGTCCAGCCTACCTCCCTGCCGGCCGCTATCTGATCTTCAGCGACATACCGAACAATCGACAGATGCGACTGTTGGAGGACGACAACCACCTCAGTGTTTTCCGCTCGCCTTCGCACAATTCGAACGGCAACACCGTGGACCGCCAGGGCCGATTGATCACCTGCCAGCACGGTGGACGACGAGTGGTGCGGACGGAGTTCGACGGTCGCGTTACCGTTATCGCCGACCGTTACGGCGGCAAAAAGCTTAATGCGCCTAACGATGTGGTCGTGGCTTCGGACGATTCGATCTGGTTTTCCGATCCGACGTACGGCATCGGCGGCAACTACGAGGGGCTTCAAGCGGAGCAAGAACAGCCCACGTGCAACGTCTATCGCGTGGACCCTCGCAGTGGCGAGGTGAAGATGGTGGTGGACGACTTCACTCAGCCGAATGGCCTTGCGTTCTCGCCGGACGAAACGAAGCTCTATATTGTTGACAGCGGTATCACCCACGGTGGAGAGACCCATATCCGCGTCTTCGATGTCGATGTCGCGTTGGGCAGGCTGACCGGCGGTGAAGTCTTCGTCGATGATATTCCGAAGCCCGGGTTCACTGATGGCCTCCGACTAGATATCGAAGGCAACGTCTGGACGAGTATGGGCTGGGCCGATCCGCGCGAGGACGGGGTGCGCTGCTACGCGCCCAACGGCGACCTGATTGGCAAGATCCATTTACCGGAGACCTGTGCCAACCTGACCTTCGGCGGGCTGTTGCGGAACCGCCTTTATATGTGCGCGAGCACCTCCATCTACGCCCTTTACGTCAACACCCAGGGCGCTGCGTTGCCGTGAGGTGTTCGTGACCCTCATTCGTTTGGGGCTCGAACGCCGCGCGCTGTCGCCATTAAACGTGGACCGGCATAGCGTCGCGGCCCGTAACGAAACGACATGAGGTCTAATCCGATGGCGACTTCGCTGGCTGGCATCACCGTCCTTGATTTCGGCCAGATCTATCAAGGCCCCTACGCCACCATGCTGATGGCCAAAGCCGGCGCGGACGTGATCAAGATCGAACCCCCCGGCGGCGAACCGCTGCGTCGGCGGGTGCTCGCAACCGGCGGCGACGCCACGCTGCCGATCGCGATGCTGAACGCAAACAAGCGCGCGGTGACGCTAAACCTGAAATCCGAGGCCGGGAAGGACCTGCTGAAGCAATTGGTCGCCCGCGCTGACGTGCTGTTGGAAAATTTCTCTCCCGGGACGCTGGACGGTCTCGGCGTTGGCTACGACGTGCTGAAGGACATCAACCCAAGATTGGTCTACGCCACAGGCACCGGCTTCGGTATCAGCGGCCCAGATCGCGACAATCTGGCAATGGATTTCACCATTCAGGCCGCTTCTGGCATCATGAGTATCACAGGTGATCCCGACGGGCCGCCAATGAAGGCCGGCCCAACGCTGGTTGATTTCATGGGCGGTATCCACCTCTATGCGGGGGTGGTGACAGCTCTGCTGCAACGGATCGCCACCGGACGAGGCCAGCTGGTTGAGGTGGCGATGCAGGAGGCGGTGTATCCGACCCTCGCCTCGAGTTACGACTATCATATGCGGACAGGAAAAATACCGCCGCGCGCCGGCAACCGCCAAGCGGGGTTATCGAGCGCGCCGTACAACGCTTTTCAGACCAAGGACGGCTGGGTCGCTGTCCACGTCGTCACCGACCGCCATTGGCAGAATCTGCTTCGGGCAATGGGGCGCGCCGAACTGTCGGACGATCCGCGCTTCAAGACCAGCGTCGCGCGTACCCGTAACATGGACGCGACAGAGGCCCTGATCACCGGATGGACCCTCGGCCTCGACAAAACGGAGGTCGTCGCCGCGGCGAAACGCTACAAGGTCCCCATCGCCCCGGTGCGCAACGCGGTCGAGGTGATGAACGATCCTCATATGCACGAACGTGGCATGCTGCAGCGGATCGACCATCCGTCGCTAGGATCGGTCATTCTGCCGAATTCGCCGTTGCGCCTTCATGGGTCCGACCGAGTGCAGCCGGTACCGAGTCCTTCGTTGGGTCAGCACAATCTGGAGGTTTATGGGAAATGGCTGGGCCTTGGGTTGGAGAGGGTCGAGGCGCTGAAAGGCGCCGGAGCGATTTAGGCCTATCAACTGGCCGACACCTGCACCGCCCCCGCGCGGACCGCCGCCTGGCGCAAAATTTTCAGAAGACGATCAACTTGTCCACGTCGCGCCCCCGTTCGGCCGGTAGATCAAAATCGAGCGCCGGCCCGACCGGCACGATCCCGGTCGGATTTATGCGTCGGTGGCTCATATAGTAATGCCGCTTTATATGGCCGAAATCGACCGTCTGGGCGACGTCTGAAATCTGGAAAATGTCGCGTGTGTAGCCCCACAGCTGTCGGTAGTCGACGATTCGCCGGATGTTACATTTGAAATGACCATGATAAACTGCGTCAAACCGAACGAGCGTTGTGAACAGCCTGATATCCGCCTCAGTCAACGAATCGCCGCAAAGAAAGCGTGAGCGAGACAGTCGGTCTTCAAGCCAATCCAAGGTATCGAACAGCGGCACGACCGCCGCCTCGTACGCCGCCTGCGTGGTCGCGAAGCCGCTCTTGTAAACTCCGTTGTTCAGCGTGTCGTAGACCCGCTGGTTGATTGCATCGACTTCACCCCGCAAGGCCTGTGGGTAATAATCGCCCGGCTTCGCGCCCGCCTGATCGAATGCGGACCCAAACATGCGTATGATGTCGGCCGACTCGTTGTTGACAATCGTCTGCGTGTGGTGATCCCACAGGATTGGTACCGATGCTCGTCCCGAATATGTCTCGTCGGCTCGAGCATACAATTCATGGAGATAGCGGCTGTTATACAGCGGGTCCGGGATTACACCTTCTCCTGTCGCGAAGGTCCAGCCGTGATCGGCCATCAGCCAATGCGTTACGGAGATGGGAATGATTGTCTGCAAGCCCTTCAACGCGCGCATGATCAGTGTTCGGTGTGCCCACGGACAAGCTAGCGAGACGTACAGGTGATAGCGTCCCGCTACTGCTCTGAACCCATCTTGTCCGGTTGGTCCGGGGCGTCCATCCGGTGTTATCCAGTTGCGGAACGCAGTCTCGCCGCGTTCGAAATGCCCGTCCTTAGTCGTTTCCGGTTCCCGTTCCTGCCACACGCCGTTGATCATCAGTCCCATTCAGTCCCCCGTTCTCATCCTACCGGGCAATTCTAATTCAATTGCTAATTTGGACGTGGACAGTCCCGATGCGATTTCATCGACCAGTTTGCGGGTCATCGCTTCCCCGAAGCTGGCGAAATCATGCACCTCCAGGACGAAGCTACCGGGACCACCTGTTACGTTCTCTCGGTAATAGTTCGCCAGGCCGCCGGGCGGCTGCACGTGCGCGAAGGTCCAGGACACGGGGTGGTCGTTGATGATCGCTAGTCCGTTGATCGTAATGCCAGCCTTCACGGCGTCATCCCGAGCATCGCCCGCTTCTCGGCCAGCATTGTTGGTGCCGTCACCACAAACGTCGATCACGCGACGGGCGGCGGTCATGCCGGATTCGGCCAAAAGCTGGACGGCCTGGTCGACACCCGCACTGATAGCGGTGCGGCCCCAAAATGAACGGGGCGACGCTGTCAGCCGATCAGCAAACGCCTGAGCCGAGGCCTTGTCCCGGATCACCGTCCAATCCAGCACGGTGCGGACCTCGAAGCTGCTCGCGAATTCAACATACGCGACTGCGATCCTGCCGGTGGGTCCGCCCTGGATCGCCTCCAGCACCTTTTGACTAACAAACGCGCTGGCGTAGCCGTTCTTTTCCAGTGCGAACTCGCTATCGTCGATGCTGCGCGACACATCTGTCACGAGCACCAGTGCGACATCCACGTCATCCGCTCTTGCCGGGGTTGCAAGCAGCAGCGGTAGCAGCAGCAACGCGGTAAGCACGGCTAAGGCGATCCGGCCCATCGGAGCAGTCCTCCAGTTATCGATCTGACGCCGGGCAGCGGCATCTCGTCAAAGGAAATCCGCCCGAACTGACGGGCAGGGATCCCAGGATGCCTATTGGCTGGCCCAGATGATGCGGTGGATCCAGTTCACATCGGCCAAATCGAAGCTGTAGTCTGAATGCTCCGGGTTCAAGCTCTTCAACTCGACACGACGCGCGGAGCGGCGAGCCAGCTGCTTAGCCATTACCTGGCCATCCGCGGTACGGACCACCACGCGATCGCCTCGGCGAAGCGGCGCCGAGGGCGAGACGATAACCAGATCGCCGTCGCGATATACCGGCTCCATCGATTCGCCGCTGATTTCCAGCGCATAGGCGTTGGGATCGCCGATCTCCGGCAGGCTGACCTCATCCCAGCTTCCGCCCACTGGGTAGCCGCCGTCGTCGAAAAAGCCTTCGCCGCCCGCCTGGGCGAGACCGATCAACGGCACCCGGCGGGACATCGTGCGCGCCCCGCCGCCACTGGCCAGCGCTCGAGCACCGGAGACCAGCGAGGTGAAACTTTCGAGCGATGCACCGGTTGCATCCAGGACCTTTGCCACACTCTCGGTGCTTGGCCAGCGTGCCCGTCCATCCGGCATGGTCCGCTTCGACGGATTGAAGGTCGTGGCGTCTAGACCCGAGCGCTTGGCGAGGCCCGAGGCGGACAATCCATTTTCGGCGGCCAGTGTGTCGATGGCTCGCCAGACATCCTCGTGCTTCATCGGGCAACTCCTGTTCGCAAACGCTCCGCCAAGTTTGCACCCTGGTGGGGTGCGGTTTGGGGAATCGGTTGCAGATGATTATCCTAGGAATTCGTGCCGAATGAAATAGGAAAATCGACCATTTTGGTTGCAATTGTGTGCAACCTATGGTTACATGCACTTGTGCAAGCACACCCGCTGTGAATTGATCGGAAACCCTCTTCATGCCCAACGTTGCCCGCCAACCAGTCGCCATCCGCCTTCCGCCGGGCCTTAATCCGCCGACCCAACCCTTCTGCAACGCCGAACATGCGTGGCTTTGGACGATGGCGGCGCTTATCGCTCGGCGTGAAGGTGCAAGGTTTACTGCCAATAAGGGTGCGGTGACCCGTCCGTGTGATCCTGATGATGTGGTGAAATGCCTCGACGCACTGTACCGGCAAAGGCGAATCGATCTTGCTCATGCCCGCGTGCTGCGCGTCTGGGGAGAGCGTCAGATGCCGCCCAGCCCAGTGGTAGCCGCCGAACGGCAGGATAGAAAGTTGTGGATCGACGCGCTGGAGCGGCTTGAGTGGCCGCTTCGGGTAAAGGGCATCGTCGTCTGATTACGATAATAGGAAAAATGTCGTTGACATCGGACCTAATGTTCTCTTAATGTGCTCTTGTCAACGGGCGAGGTGCGTCCGTCGATAATCTCCCCAATTGTAAAGACTTGGTCGGCCGCCGTCCCTTATGGGAGGCGGCTTTTTTTATGGAAAGGCGCGCAATATGGCTTTCGCCATCCGAAATCTGTCAGTTCTTGCTTATGCGAACGGCTTTACGCTCTGGCACTACAAGTCGGGCAAGGACAAGCTGGATGCGGTCAGCAGCGGGAACTACCTGGCCGACGCGAGCGATATGCTGACGGCCGGCGATCTGCTCATGGTCACCGCCGCCGACGGCGCGCGTATCCTGTGCGTCACCTTGGCTGACATCGAAACAGTGATCACTGCGCCGTTGTCCTGAGCGAGGGACGTTGCAGCACCTCGGCGGCATGCCGGCGCACACCCTCCGCACTGATGACGAAACGCCCATCTGGCCGCTGATCGCATAGCTCCATGGATACGAGCCGTAGCAGGCATTTACCATCCAGCAAATCCGGCGGGCGGCCCGCTCGGCCGCTGAGCCGGAGCCGGTGCAACGCTGAACGGCAACATGTCTCCAGGTAAGGCTGATCCCACACGACGACAAAGCTTCTCGATGCGGCGCTGGAAAGCAAGCTCTCGGCTCGATAGGTGGCAAGTCCGGCCAAGCTACGGGTGCAACGGGTGATGACGGGATCCGACGTCCGGTCCGGCGATTATCGAAATCTGGCCAACGCCCGTCAACGGAGATCTATTCTGGACATCCCTGATAGATCTGTTCCGCCGCGAACGCGATCGTCGCCTTCGGCGTTCCTACGATCGCCATCGTCCGCCAGATCAGGGACTGATCTGATTGGACCCGTCACTCTTCTTCTCCGACCATGCAGGCCTCGCTCTGGGCTATTCTTGCCGCCGGAACCGACGGCCTGGCGCCTAGCTGATCAATTTGCGAATGATCCGCAGGACAATCGAGCGTACCCCGATCGAAATGAGCGCTGATGTAGCAAAATCCGAGGCCGTGGAGCGCCCGGCGTTCGCATCGCGCTGATGTCCCCCGAGAATGCGTAAATTGAACAAGGAAAGTCGAGATCGAGAAGGAAACGCTTCGGCACTCACCGAATACGTATGGTGGTTCAACCTTCGCAGTCAGCGCCCACCTGAATTCCGTTGCTGCTGTTAGTTCGAGTGATATTACCTGGATACAACGGGAATTTGAACAGTCAATGATGATTAGGAAGAATTTTCTGTGACACAACAATGGGATGTACATCACATCCTATCTCTGACGCCATTGCACAATAGAGGGGATGAGACATTACGATGCACGCTAGAATTCACCCGAAATGGCAGAACCCTGAACGTTCTACCGGTCCTGGCCTCAAGGATCCCTTTCCTAGGATGGACGGGTTGGGAGCAGCCGGCTGCATTACAGAAGTTCGTGAGACCACCGTCGTGACCCCGTAGATTAGCACAAATGAAAATCTTATTGGTTGAAGATGACGACTTGCAGCGGCGAATTGCGAAACGCTATTTGCAGTCCGCGTTGCATGAAGTGCATGAGGTCGTAAATGGCGAGGCCGCTGTTGCAGCGGCCTCATCAGATGATTTCGACCTCATTCTGATGGATATTCGGATGCCGGGGAACGTGGACGGTATAGAAGCAACCCGACTCATACGCGCACTTCCAGGTAGTCGCGGGCAAGTGCCCATCGTAGCGATGACAGTGGCTCAAATGACAGGGGCGGTTTGGCGTTCCCAGGGATTTGACGGATTCCTTAACAAAGCAGAATCATTCAATGCCAAGGGATTTGCCGACCAAATAATAGCCGCAATGGATGCGCGGAATAATAACAAATTGTATGATACTGTTGCTCGCTCAGATAATGCTGTCAATAATGGCTTTTACGTGCCACGTGTCCTTGTGTTTAGCGTGTTGATCGGACTTCCACCGCTGATCGGCAGCGGCGCTTGGTATATGTCCAGCCAAGAATCTCGGGCCTTGCAGTTAGCCGAAAAGTTCACAGATGAGCGGTTGCAATTGACCGCAGAGCAAACAGCGCAGAACGAGCAGATCCGTCAGAATTCGGAGGCACAACATGCTCTGGATCAGCGATTGACTAGGGTAGAAGCGCAGGTCACTTTTTTACTCAGTGCAACACGGTCGAAATGATGCAACACATGGCAATCTTGGCAGCCATGTGCTGTATGTTACTGACCGATTGCGCTGTACATTGCGAGGGAAAAGCATTACCACCTCCGATAACCGAACCACCGACTGGACCCTTTCCTGTCAAACCGGTTCCAAGCGTTCCACGGAAGAACGCAACACATGAGGAAACGCCATCGGATGTGGATTCCTTGACTCCACCACAGGTGATAACCGAAGCGACTGTGGCGCTCGATCAGGCGGTCGGATATGTCGCCTGGAAATCCAGTCGAGCCGACAATATTGATCAGTTGACTGTTCTTGCGCGCGACTTAGATATATCGATCACTCAAATGCGACTGCATGGGGTCAACGATAAATATCCGAAAATCGATGTGATTAAAGCACGTATGGCGTTGCACGCGCTCAAGGTGTTCCTGGCTACCAAGGGCGATTGATCTATTGCTGATAAATTACCTGCATTTGTAAAAAGACCAAGCCATGTTGAATATTGTATTGTGTGCTGCTTGCCGTTTCATAGAATACCGGGATGACACCCGGACCTATCGGCGCGCATGGGTGGGTGAGCGGATCGCGGCGGTGCCGGACCTGTATGCGGGCCGGCGGCTGGCCGCGGGTGTTGCCAGCCACCCGCATCGAGGCGGCCCAATTTTGGACCCTTTCGGGCAGCAATGATTGCGGGCATAAGCCCGAGCAATGTTTGGGCATCTTGTCTCCGCGGCGCTGCCGGCGCTTCGCCTCCTGGACCCCGAGTGGGCGCACGCTTTGGCCATCCGCGGGCTGTCCTGGGGGCTGGCACCCGGACCTTATGAACCCGACCATCCCGCGCTGGGCATCAGCGTGCTCGGGCGCCAGTTCAGCAACCCGATCGGCCTAGCTGCCGGTTTCGACAAGAACGCCGCGGTCGGCCCCGCGCTGCTGCGGCTTGGCTTCGGATTCGTGGAGACTGGATCGGTCACACCGCGCCCGCAGATCGGCAACCCCCGCCCGCGAATGTTCCGGCTGACGGAGGACCTCGGCATCATCAACCGCCTCGGCTTCAACAACCTTGGCCTTGCGGTGTATCTCCGGAACCTCGCGAAGCTGTCGAACCGGACCATCCCGCTGGGCGCCAATCTCGGCATCAACAAGGAAGGGGCTGAGCCCGTCCGGGACTACCCCGCGCTGATACGGGCTGTCGGTATGCTGGCCGACTATGCCGTCATCAACATTTCTTCCCCGAACACGCCCGGTCTGCGCGATCTGCAATCCGAGGCCCAGCTTCGTTCGATCCTGCAAGCCGTTCGCGCAGTCAAGTCCCGCCTACCCATCCTCGTCAAGGTAGCACCGGATTTGTCGCAGGACGGGCTTGGCTCAGTTGTCGAGACATGTGTGGAGGAGGGCGTTCAAGGCCTGATCGTTGGTAACACCACGATCTCGCGGCCACAGGGCTTAATTTCGCCCCATGCACGAGAACCGGGCGGTCTGTCCGGACTGCCATTGCGGCCTCTGTCCACCGCCACGCTCGCTCGCACTTTTCTGCTGTCCCGAGGTCGGCTGATTCTAATCGGCGTGGGCGGCATTTTCACCGGCGGAGATGCGCTAACCAAGATCCAGGCGGGCGCCTCGCTTGTGCAGCTCTACACCAGCTTGGTGTACCACGGCCCGTCGTTGATCCCGAAACTGAAGACGGAACTCCTGACCGGCTTGCGTGATGGCGGGTTCGCGAATGTGCAGGATGCGGTTGGCACACGTGCACAGGAATTGGCCATTTGATGGAGCATTTGTCTGGCTTCGCCCCGCTCGCCGATCGCTACAACGGCTTTATCCTCGATCTGTGGGGCGTAATCCATGACGGGGTGAACGCCTTCCCCCATTCCGTCGAAACTCTCACGCACCTGCGACACGCCGGCAAGCGGACGCTGCTATTGTCGAATGTGCCACGCCCGAATGCGGCGGTGCAGAGGATGATGCGCCGGATGGGAATCGAGGACACTCTATATACAGGCGTCCTCACCAGCGGCGAGGCAGTGCGGCGCGCGTTGCGTGATCCTCCCGATCTATGGTGGGCTGAACTCGGTGGCCGAGTCTTTCACCTCGGTCCCGACCGCGACAAGCCGGTGCTGGAGGGGCTCCCCTTTACCGTCGTCGGCGATCCGGCCGGCTCCGATTTTGTGTTGAATACCGGCCCGGATGACCATCGCAACCCCAGTGACCTGGCGGAATTCGAGCCGATGCTGGTCGAGTGCGCGAGGCACCGGCTAAAGATGATCTGCGCCAACCCTGATCTTGAAGTCATACGTGGCGGTGTTCGCGTGCTTTGCGCGGGCGCCCTTGCGGTCCGCTACGCCGAACTTGGCGGTGATGTCCGCTCTTTGGGAAAACCTGATCCCGCTATCTATCAGCCTGTGCTCGAACAACTTGACTTACCGCCGGATCAGGTATTGGCGGTGGGCGATTTGCTCCGCACGGACATCGCCGGAGCCATTGGCGTTGATCTGGCCGCCTGCTGGATTCTCGACGGCATCCATGGTGCCGGTCTCAAGGCGTCCGATGGGAGCTTCGACGCCGCGATGGCCGAAGCGGCCGCAAACGAGGCTGGTGTCACTCCAACAGTGACGTTGCCGCGTTTCGTTTGGTAGCAGTGGGCATTTCACCATTTCTTTCGAGTGGACCCCGTTGCCAGGGTCATCATTACTAACGCAACCCCACCTACAGGCAGGCCGTCTCAGCGTCCGCGGCCGCCCGAAGCTGGGTCAGCAGGCCTTGCAATTCCCGGATGGTAAATGGCTTTCGCAGCAAGCCCCCAAGCTCGGCCGCCGCGACATCCGCCTCCGATAGTTCCGCATAGCCGGTCACCAAGGCAATCGGCGCGGTTAGTCCACGCTCCCGCAACGCGCGGGCAAGCTGCAGCCCGTTCATTCCCGGCATCGCGTAGTCTAGCAAAATGAGCTTCGGTGTCAGCTTCTCGACCAGGGCCAGTGCTTGCTCGCCGCCGGACGCCTGAGCCACGTCGCAACCAAGATCGCGCGCCATCTCGACAGTGACCTGCCGGACCGCATTGTCGTCATCCACGACTAAAATCAGCTCTCCCAACGCACCAGGCCTAGGCAGATCGACCCGATTCTCTCTTGTTGTCGTCCCAACATCCTCATTGGCAATCGCGCGGGGCAGGCACAGGGTGACGCGAGTTCCCTCACCCGGCGTGCTGTCGATCGAGACGCTGCCGCCGGCTTGCCGCGCCATGCCTTGAACCTGGCTCAATCCCAGCCCCGAACCGGCACCAGGTCCCTTGGTCGTAAAAAAGGGATCGAACGCTCGGGCCTTTACTTCCGGCGACATTCCCGTGCCGGTATCCAGAATGCACACCTGCACATACGCCCCAGGCGGAATTTGACTATCGCCTTCGGACTGACCGGCAGCGACAACCATCCGATTCGACGTGCGTATCGTCAGGCGCCCGCCATCCGGCATCGCATCGCGGGCATTTAGGCAGAGGTTTAGGATCGCCGATTCGACTTGGCTGGGATCGACCATCGCCGGCCACAAATCGTTGGACAGTTCAGATACCACCTGAACCCGCCGCCCAAGGGTGCTGGTTGCCAAGGTAATAAGTTCGCCCAGCAGCGCATTAAGGTCAGTAGGACGGGCCGCTAGCCGTTGGCGCCGGGAAAAGGCGAGCAAACGGGATGTAAGGTGGCCGCCCCGCGTGACAGCCCCTGTGGCTCGCTCGATCAGTCGCAGCAGACGTTCGCCGTCGGACTGAGTCCAACCATCGCCGGCCTGCGACACCCGCCGCTCCATCAATTCCAAGTTGCCCAGAACCGTCGCGAGCATATTGTTGAAGTCGTGAGCGATTCCGCCGGCAAGCTGACCGACTGCCTGCAATTTTTGCGCCTGGTGCAAAGCTGCCTCGGTCTTTTCGCGTCCCGCGATTTCGACCTGGAGCCGATTATTGGTTTCCGACAACTCCCGAGCGCGCTCAGCTAATTGTGACTCCATGGAGCTGGACTGCATCCGCCGTTCCATCTCACGTGCTTGGAGGCCCGCCGCCATCGCGTTGAACGATTTTGCGAGGGCGGAGAATTCGGAGCCGGCGTCCATCAGGGTCGCTCTCGCCCCCAGATCGCCCTCGCGCCATTTACGGGCGGCGTGCAACAGTGCCTCGGTCGGCCGATAGATGAATCGCCGGCCAGCGACCCAAGCCAGAACCACTGCAACGAGAGCGGCGGCCCCTATGACCAGCAGATTCTGATAGCTCGCCTGGTCGATATCCGCAATCAAGTCAGGCAAAACCAACGTGTCTATCACCGTCAATCCGAGCGCACTCGGAACGTAAGCCGCCACGATGGCGTGCCCTTCCGCATCGGCGAAGGTCTCGACGTTCGCGCTCTGCCGGCTGAGCAGCGGGCGCGCCCAATCTGGCACCTGCCGTCCGACGGTCGCGTTGTCGTCGGGGGCTCGGCCGATGACATTGCCTTCGCGATCCGCCATGATGAGGGAGGCGTGGGCGGTCTGATGATCCACTGTGGCAGTTTCGAGGTGCTGAACCAGCCAGTCGGTATCTAAGGCGGCGATTAATACGTAGGATTTAGCACCGCTCTCAACGCCCTTTGTTCGCGCCGAGATGGGCAGGAAATGGGTTTTTTTTGCTGGGTCGGTCATCAATCGACCCACGGTCAAATCTGGGGTCATCAGCAGGTCGGCCACCCAGGCCGAATGTGCCTGCGCCAATCCCTCCGGGGCATCGTTCGAGGCACAAAGCATGGACCGGTCCGCCGCCGTGTAGATAGCCAGGAAGCGATACTGGGCGAAACCGTGCCGCATCTCGGTTAGGCTTTGCTCGCAAT
The DNA here is from genome assembly GCA_963832865.1 of uncultured Pseudomonadota bacterium. Lineage (GTDB taxonomy): Bacteria > Pseudomonadota > Alphaproteobacteria > Acetobacterales > Acetobacteraceae > Rhodopila. Next base: position 80,673 of record CAWHWH010000029.1, on the reverse strand, counting down.
GTTCGCCCGGCGTAAGCACGGACGGAAATTGTCCGACAAAAAATGCTAGCTGATGCACGCTATCGATAATTCTGACCATGTCTGCGTTGGCAAGTTCTGCCTGCCTTAAAGCGAGACCGCTCAGCTGCTCACGCTGCTTGGCATACAAATTGATCTGCGAGCAGACCTGCGCCGTCAGGATCGGCACCAAGCACCCAACAACCAGCAGAACAAGACGCGTAGAAAGCTTCATACTCGCAAGCTCCGATCCGCCGCTTCTGCACGGAAGGACACTTGGAATGTCGACACGACGGGCGCCGGCTTTTGATTGCGCAACCCGCGACCCTTCGTCCTCAAACTCGCACTCGTATGAACGAACGCGCCATGGTTTCCAAACGGCCACGATGCCGATACCGACACGGACTAGAACACGGATTCGTGCTCTAATGCGAGGGTATTTTGCTGTTTGGGGACTTCACATTTTGGATACGATCCCGTTAGCAATCTAAAAAGCGAGGATGACGGGCCTTTCTCCATGATCAATTGAACGATGGAAAAGCGACTGGGCTTATACCGGAGTGGACCAAAATGGCCCAAATCCATCCTGTAGGGGAACAATTGCTTAATCACCGTTATTCAAACGGTTGGCGGTACCCGTTGGATGACATAGCGAAGATGGCAATGGCATTCAGCTCGATGCCCCGCGGGCCTCATCAGAAGCCGGTCGCAACCATTATACCGCGCATCCAGCGATCGGGACGTTGATTGATCTATTTGAGTGGCACGCTGATGCTTAATCCGGGGGTCGGGATGGGCTTTCTATCGTCAGTGGATTGATATCGCGACCCCGGAACGAACGCCACGCCCGGATCATAAATGTTGGCGCGGTAAAGCTTTACGTTAACGCTAGGCTCGGCTGACGTAGGGGCGACCGGCGCCTCGGCATCCACGTTGGGAACGGGGGCGGCGTCGGCGAGGGGAGGACGATCCGGAGGAACCGGCGGAACCGGCAGGTCGTCCGCCATCGCAAACGAGCACGGAGTTACGAGTGCGACTAGTAAAAATCTTCTCATTGTGCGGGCCTCACCGGCAGGTTTGAAGCAGCGATTGCATCTGATACACGCCGCGTCGGTTCGCTCGACGGATTGACGGCGGTCTTGCCGAGCGGCGCGTTACCCGACTCGAGCCATTCGTTCAGAGCCGAGTATACCGAAGGGAAGGCGATTTCATTCCAAGGAATTCTCATCCGGCCCAAAGAGGCGCACCTCCACCCTTTCCTCACCGGGAGCGAAGATCGGCGAGCCGGCGTCGGCAAAACGAGCCCGGAAGATCACCTGAACCTGGCCTATCCGCGCCATAGGGAAGACACCCAGGATGCCATCGAAATCCGGTTGTCGGACACTACAACGGCGCCTACGACGACCTTCGGGTTTTCATGGGCCATGTGGCCACAGCCGGTGCAGACCGTGGGCTAGAGGTTGTTACCATTGGGGATTGAACGAATGACGACATGATTGTTCACTTGGCGAGCCTCGCCGCCGGGAACAACTGGGAAAGTGGGCACGCGCACATGCGGTCGTTGCAGGAAAACAGCAACTATACGCTGAGGTCCAGGAGCGATCCGCGAGGCAGGTTGCGCGGTGGTGTGGCCGAGGAGTTCGGGGAAGTTGTCGCGGGCGGTCTGGTCCCTCCCTGAGGCGCGGCGCCGACGCCGACGCCAACCGGCGGAGTTGATAAAATGCGCGCGCGCTGAATTTGTCCAGACCCAGCCGGAGGCGATGAAGCCGCCTTGCCCGTCGCTTCAGGACCTGCGCGGGCGGGCGCATCGGTCGGCGAGATGGCCTTTGCAATCCCGATAAACGTCGAGGGTGACAACATAGCGCCCAGCCTATCAGGGCAAGGTTAATAAGTTGTTACTCCGGCCAACCGGCGGAGAAGCCGAATTGAGCACGCGCTTCCAGACCGTTTTGGCCGTGATGGCCGAGGGCCGTTCTTGCTCAATGCGATTATGGACTAGTCCTGCCGGTAATTCGGCGCCTCGCGGTCGATCGCTACGTCATGCACGTGGCTTTCTCGCAGCCCGGCTCCGGTCACCCGCCGAAACCGGGTGTTCACCTGCAAGGAGGCGATATCCGCGCTTCCTGTGTATCCCATACCCGCCTTCAACCCGCCGACCAATTGATGCACGACATTGCCGACCGGTCCTTTATACCCTACTCGCCCTTCGACGCCCTCAGGCACCAATTTCAACTGATCCTTGATGTCCTGCTGGAAATACCTGTCGGCCGATCCTCGAGCCATCGCGCCCAGGCTACCCATGCCGCGATATGATTTGTAGGAGCGGCCTTGGTACAGAAACACCTCCCCTGGGGCTTCGTCGGTGCCGGCGAGCAGACTGCCGATCATGCAGCAATCGGCACCAGCCGCAATGGCCTTGACGACATCGCCGCTGGTCCGCATGCCACCGTCCGCGATCGACGGGACCCCCTCTTCCTTGCAGGCCGCCGCGGCTTCCATCACCGCCGTGAACTGCGGCACGCCGACCCCTGCAACGATACGCGTCGTGCAGATGCTGCCGGGCCCGATTCCGATCTTCACCGCGTCAACGCCTGCTGCGATGAGCGCCCGCGCCCCCTCGGGCGTCGCTACATTTCCCCCTATTATCTGTACCGTGTTCGAAGCCTTCTTGATCGCTTCCACCGCACGCAAAACGCCCTCTGAGTGGCCATGAGCGGTATCCACCACAATGATGTCCGCCTCAGCGGCGATCAGGGCACGTGCCCGGGCCACGCCATCCGGCCCAACACCCGTTGCGGCGGCGACGCGCAGGCGGCCAAGTTCGTCTTTGTTGGCAAGCGGGTGCGACTCCGCCTTGTCCATGTCCTTCACCGTGATCAGGCCGATGCAGCGATATGCATCATCAACCACGATCAGTTTCTCGATTCGATGTTTGTGTAGCAGATGCCGGGCACGATCCGCACCGACGTCCGCTGTGACGGTGACGAGGTTCTCTCGTGTCATCAACTCATAAACCTGCAGGCTTGGATCGGTGGCGAAGCGGACATCGCGGTTTGTAACGATTCCGACGAGACGATTGGTAACTCGCTCAACCACCGGGATCCCGCTGATGCGCTGCGTTGTCATCAAGAGCTTCACATCGGCCAAGGTCTGGTCAGGGTGGATGGTGAGCGGGTCAACCACCATTCCAGACTCGAATTTCTTGACGCGCCGGACCTGCGCGGCCTGTTCGTCCGGCGTCATGTTCTTGTGGATGACGCCCATGCCGCCGAGCTGCGCCATGGCAATGGCCATTTCAGCTTCCGTGACGGTGTCCATCGCGGCGGAAATCAGCGGGACGTTTAAAGTGATACCTCTCGTCAGCTTGGTCACAGGTACTGGTCAACGACGGGAGCACCTGCGAATAGGCTGGAACGACAAGAACGTCGTCGAACGCCAGGGCCTCTTGCACCCGGGACACTATCTCCTCGTGGTTTGGCGAAACAAGTGTCTGCTGGGGGATGTCGAGTGCCATCGGCGGGCAAGCCTTTCCGCTACTTGGCGCCCCCACATAGGCGGGTGCCGGAGAGTTTGCAAGCGTCCGCTTGATGACAGTGGCGAAGACCGACGCTGCTCTCAATTCATTGGCGCCCGAAGCTCAGAAGGAATTGCGCAGCACCTTTTGCTGCGGCCCAGATCCACGCGGGGCGGGGATGGGAACCAGAAAGAACCAAATGCGACCCCAGAACGTTTCGAATTGCCAGGATCGAATGCTGGCCATCCACACCTCCTGCAGCCCCTTCGCTCCGTCCTCTACCAAATGTGGGGCAGCTATGCCGCCGATGCCAGGCATGACGGTTGTCTTAATTGTTGCGCTGCACAATATGAGTCAAGTAGTAGTTTCGCGAATTCGTGATCGAGGACCAAGCCCCATGAGGTCACCCAACCGGCATCAGCCGAGGCGGCGCAACACGCCAGGAGGGACGTCGCTCGCAGTTTGGCTTCCTGTCCTCGCGGCGATGGCAATTATGATAACGGGGTGTTTAAGCACGTTCCTGGTCCTTCAGTTGGATGAGTTTCGACCTAAGGTTGGGGATATCGTCGCATTCAAATCAGGGTCGGAAGACACCGATATGTGGCAGATCGCTATTCCAGCCACCTCGGTTTCGGAGATAGGCTCGCCGCTGGCCAAGTGCTCTCTTGATCCTAACGTAATGTCCGGAAACGGAGGTAGTTTGGTCGTCGAGGGCGTGGAGGATAAGCCGTCGTTGCAATATCGCGTCCACTGGGCTGGTTCCGCGACTGCGAAAACGACCGGAGACTGCGGCGCGTCGGCTAACCTATTGCTCTCGCGCACGGATCTGCAACGGCTCGCAAATGCGGCCGGCGGTTTCGGGGTCGGCGACAAGGGTATCGTCCGTTAGCGGATTTGATCGGCCACTGCCCTGGATGCGTCGACCATGGTTCTGATAGGATTACCAGATGTCGTCCGTAGAAGCGCCCATTTTCGAGGCTCTGATTGTTCCGTATCGTAGCCTCACCACCAAGGGTGCCGTGATTGTAATGGGCGCACTGGTGGTGATGACTGCTGCGGTGGCACTCCGCTTTTGGCTTTTGGGCGCTTGGCCAGTCCTGGTGTTCGCCTGTGTTGAGATTCCGCTGCTTGTCGTTCTGCTTACAATCAACATGCGCGGGGCGCGGGCGAAAGAATTGATCATGCTCGATGCAACGCAAGTCACAGTGCTTCGAACTGATCCAGCCGGTCGGTGCAGACAGGAAGCCTTGCCGGCCGCTTGGCTAAGGGTTGATCTCAATGCGACGAATGGAACTTCCAGCGTTGTGCTGAGCAGTCACGGCCGGATTTGTGAGGTGGGCGCGTTCCTCCACGAACCGGACAAGGCTTCACTGTTCAAGTCGCTGGAAAATGCCCTCCATAGCGTCAACAATCCGCGATTCGATAACCCTCAACTGCGCGGTTAGCGGGGGATTTTCAGGAGTCAGCCGGACCCATCGACTTGATTAGGTCGAATACGCGCTTGCGGATCGAGGGATCGGTGATGCGGTAATATGCCCGGACCAGTTCAAGTGTCTCCCGCCGGCTGAGCGTGTCGTCCCCAAATGGATCCTGTGATTCGGAATGACCGCCCGGGCGCCGGCTCGGCAGCCCTCCGAAATTGGCGGCAAGACTATCGGGCATGTCGTCGAAGAAGAAGCTGATCGGCACATCGAGCACTCGCGACAAATCGAACAGACGGGACGCGCCCACGCGGTTGACGCCGCGTTCATATTTCTGCACCTGTTGGAAGGTTAGACCTAGAGATTCCCCTAGACGTTCCTGGCTCATTCCGAGCAGAGTACGGCGCAGACGGATGCGCGAGCCCACATGCACGTCGATAGGGCTCGGGCGGCTTTCTCGTTCGCTGCCCACCACTTGTTCGGCCCCTGCCATGCCTTCGATCCTCCGTACGCGGCGGTCCACTTGCGAGGTTCCTCCCTTCCGCGTCCTTTGCGGGTTAAAATCAGAACCATACAACAGGCTAGAACACGGCCGCTAAGGATGCAACCAAAAATTGTCAACCGGCACGAAATTTCATGTAACAAAGTAGTATATACTTTAACTTGTATAAAAATTAGCACGTGAGAGCGCTCGTCTCCTTGGTTTCCCGATCAAACCAATCATTGTAAATACAAACGCAACGCCTCCGGGTAGCAGTAGGCCAACTCTTGCATACAACGGTACTGAAATTGCCGCTGGCAATCGCACTGGCAGTATACCGGTTGTCTGTGGGTTTAGCCGACCCAGTTCGTGTCCTTTCGCATCGAATGCAGCCGATATGCCGGTATTCGCGGCGCGAAGCAACGGCAAACCTTCCTCGACTGCGCGAAACCGGGCAGCGGCCAAATGTTGGCGAGGACCCGTCGAGTTTCCAAACCAGGCATCGTTGGTGACATTGACCATCCAGTCAGGCCGATCGCCAGAATCGACCACTTGGCTTGGGAAGATCGCCTCATAGCAGATCAGCACGCCGACTGCGGGTAAACCGGGGATATGCAGGGTTCGCGGGCCAGGGCCGCGGGCGAAGCCACCGCCGGGAACAAGTTGGAGACTCGCCGGCAGCCAATCGGGTTGATATTCGCCGAACGGGACGAGGTGCCATTTGTCGTAGATGCCCTCGATCAGGCCGCCGGCTCCCAGCGCAAACAGGCTGTTGCGGGGATGTCCCGTGTCGTCGAATCGGACGGCTCCGATCAGCAGGGGCGCTCCGTCCGCCGCCTCGGCGATCAGCTTTCGTGCCTCCGTGTCGGTCTGCAGCAGCGCCGGACTTGCGGTTTCTGGCCAAACGACGACCTTTGGTAGGGCGCCGGCCTCGGTCACCGCCTGCTGGGTCATGTCCAGATAGCGGCGGAAGATCGAGACCATCAGTGCGCGATCCCATTTCTGGCCCTGTGCAACATTGCCCTGGATCAGCAGCACGGTCAGGTCAGGCGGCGAGGGCACCGGCTGGTCGATCCGCAGCAGGCCGCAACCGAACCACGCCGCAAGCAGCGCGAGGCCGCCAAAGCGCCAGGCCCAACCCAGCAGAGGCAATGACGCCAACAAGATCGTGGCCAACGTCAGCCCATGAGCTCCGACCACCGAGGCCGGCTGGATCATGATATCACCCAGACGCCCGGGAAACTCCCATACGCTGCCGAGCAAGTTCCAAGGGAAGCCGGTCGCGACAAATTGGCGAGCGAGATCGGAAAGCACCCAGGTTCCGGCCAAAGTGAACGCGGCTTGCCAACCCGGCCGGCTCCACCATGTCACGGCAGCGGGAACGGCGATGAACACCGCCAACACGGCGGACAGTGCAGGCACGGCAAAGGGTACCAGCCACCAAAAACGCGCAGCCTCGATGAGGATCGCCTCGGTGATCCAGTACAGGCCGACCAGATGTAGGCCAAAACCAAACCACCAGCCCCGCCGAGCTGCTGCCACTGGTCCGCGCGCGCCCTGGATCAGGCAAAGGAGCACGGGTATCCCCACCAGCAGACCCGGCAGGACATACAGGGGGGGCAACGCAAGCGCCGCCACCGCACCCGACACGAACCCGGCAACGTCGGCTCGCCATCCGCGTAGCGCGGAGACCCGTGCAGTCCATGCGAGCGCCATCGGCAGCCGATCTAGTCCGGCCCCTCGCGGGTTTGTCGCTCGTAGTGCTTGTAGTATTTGTCGGTGACGAGGTCAGTCTGAACCACCACTGCGACGTCCGTCGTGTTGAACTGCGGGTCGATCACGGCGCCATCGCCGATGAAGCCGCCCAGCCGCAAATATCCCTTGACCAGCGGAGGCAGCCTGGTCAGTACGGCGCGCGAGTCGGTCTCCTTAGAATTCAGCCGCCGCATGTCGATATAACGGTGCTGCAGAGCCCTCGGGCGGATCGCGACCGGCGCGAGATGGTTGTAGTATAAGTAAGTCAGTTCCATCGCCAGTGCATCAGGGTCGGTGCCGGGCAAGCTGGCACAGCCGAACATGAGTTCGATCTTATTCCGAAACACATACGCCGCGATTCCTCGCCACAGGAGCTGCATAACCGCTCGATTGCGGTAGCCATCGTCAACGCAGGAGCGCCCCAGCTCCAGAATCCGACCCGGGTTTGCCTCGATGCAGGCGATATCGTATTCGGCTGCCGAATAAAATTGTCCGATCCGTCTGGCGGCTTCGCGCTGGATCAGCCGGTAGGTGCCGACGACGTTTTCCGCACCCTCGCCGAGACCGTGATCGACGACCAGCAGATGATCGGCGACAGTGTCGTAGATATCGCGGTCTCGTCGCGACGCCATGGTTGCGTCATCAGGGCGTGCGCCCATCTCCTGATAAAACACCCGGTAGCGCAACGCCTGAACGGCATCGATCTCAGTCGATCCGGCGGCGATCCGGACACCTAGATTCCCGCTCCTAATCTCAAGCAGTCGTCGGGATGGCGGTTCGGAAAGGGCGCTGTCCTGGCTCACCGGTTCGCTCCTTTGGCTGCGCCAAAGACTTGCGGATTTTGGTCGACGACGTCGGAGCCGACAGGGGGCTCGGGATCAGCGGATTGGGGACCACTTTCCGGGCCGTGGCGTCGACCAAACAGCTCAAGCCGCAGGGAAACGACGTCGAAGCCCAGGCGATCAGCGATCGCGTGCATCAGCCGTTCATGTTCCGGGTCCTGAAACTCGATGACTTTACCAGTATCGACATCGATCAGGTGGTAATGCGGGCCGTCCTCGGTAGGTTCATAACGGGCACGCCCACCGCCGAAGTCGCGGCGCTCCAGGATGCCCTGTTCCTCGAACAGGCGGACAGTGCGGTAAACCGTTGCAATCGAAATATGCTGATCGAGCGCGGAAGCCCGCCGATAAAGCTCTTCGACGTCCGGATGATCGCCGGCCTCTGACAAGACGCGCGCAACAACTCTGCGTTGGCCGGTCATCTTGAGGCCACGTTCGATACACAGGCGCTCGATGCGCGATTCCATTCGGTTCCTTGCGGTCAGTACGTCGGAGCATCTCCAGTGAGCCCGAAATCACCGCATACAATGTCAGGGCATAGCCAGGGAAGGCCTGCCGCCGATCCGAAAGGGCAATGCAGCAAGAGGGCCCAGGCTCGCCGCAAAAGGTCCGCCCCTAACGTCAAGACGGGCGTCGATTGAGTGCGGTGCTGATCAACGCACACCGTCGTAGACGGCCCTTGCTACCTTCACGCGCTGTCGTGGGGTCGCTTCTCCACCTCACCTTACCGGGCGGAGGCGCGGTGTGTCCCTAGTCCAATTTGTTTGGCGAGTTCAGACCGCCGTTCTGCGTAGTTCGGGGCGACCATAGGATAGCTGCCGTCCAGGCCCCATTTTGCCCGATACTGTTCAGGAGTCATGTTGTATGATGTCGAGAGATGCCGCTTGAGCATCTTCAGCCGCTTCCCGTCTTCCAGGCAGACAATGTAGTCCGGGAAGACCGACTTGCGGACCGGTACCGCTGGCTGCGCCTTCTCAACTGGAGCGGCGGGCGCATCGCCTATATTGACCAATGCATCATATACCACCCGGATCGCACCTGACAACGAGCTTGCGCCTAGCTCGTTATTAGCAGCGTGGGCGGACACTATCTGGGCCGTTAGCCCAAGGATAGCGCTGTCAGCCGGCTTTTCAGCCATTTCGAACCTTCCTGCTCTCTAATGCTACGCCTATATAAGCAACTGCCCGGCCGATATCTATCATCGACTGGACGTTGAGAATAATGAGGACTCGTGTCGTCTATGCAAGATGCAACCCGCGAAATCGACATTACAAAAGATGTTTGTCCGATGACATTCGTCCGAACACGACTGGCCTTGGACAAGATGTCGCCAGGAGAGACTCTTCTTGTACGGCTCCAGGGGGAAGAGCCGTTGCGGAACGTTCCTCGTACGGCAACGGAGCAGGGGCACGAGGTGCTATCCGTTGAGGCAGAATCAGGTGGAATCAGTCGCTTATTGATTCGGCGGGGCAAATAGGCAACACTGGCCCAAGGCTAAGAAGTCGGCTTAATATCGAGCCGTAACACTAAAGCATCGGATGCATCCGAATAATATCGCCGCCGCCGGCCGGCATGGATAAAGCCAGCCCTGGTATAAAGCGCCTGAGCGGCAATATTCGTGGCGGAAACCTCAAGAAAGATCGCCCGAGCGCTAAGGCTTGTCGCCAGTTCAGTTGCCGCGGCCAGCAGCGCAAACCCCAGGCCAGCGCGCCGTACAGCGGGGACGACTGCCAACGTCAGGATCTCCGCCTCATCCGCCGCGACACGAGCCAGGATCAATCCGCCCTTCTGGTGCAGCAGCCCGAAAATATTTGGCATCGCCAATTGCAGGTCGAACACTTCGGCACTCCAGGCGTCGGCTGGAGCGAAGGCGGCGGCGTGAATAGCCGCCATTACTTCGACGTCGGCGTGTATGGCGCGACGCAGCATTCGCCTTAAGTGACAGCGAGCGAATGGGGACTTGAGCCACCCGGCAGCTTCGCCTCGGGCGGATCGACATAGATTGGTTCCAACGGCAGTGGTCGGATCGCGCCCAGGAAACGCCGCTCCGCTACCTGCGCGATAAGTCGGCCGGTGGGCAGACGGGCGTCCGTCAGCATGACGTTCACCCCTCGAGCGGCGAGCCGGCTGGCGACATCAGACGCGGCCGGACCGGCAATGGCGATAGGACCCCGTGGATCCGGCAAATCTGTAACCGCAAGCGAGCGGATTTCGTCACAGATTTCCAGGAAAATTCTTCCCCGCCGGCTCTTGGTGACGCACCACAGCGTCCGAGCACCGAGTTGCGGGAGTGACTCGGCCAGGGCTTCTCCCACTGTAACAGCAATCGCAGGACGTCCGGCCGCGACGGAGATGCCCTGGGCCAGCGCCACGCCCGCACGGATGCCGGTGAAGCTCCCTGGCCCTACCGTTACGGCGATTATGTCAAGCTCGGCGGCATGGAGACCAGCGTCGTGCAAACAATCCCGTGCCATGACGGGCAGGACGGAGGCGTGACCGCGCTCAAGGTCCTGTCGAAACCCAACGACGACTGTATCAGCCGCAACGATGGTCGCCGAACACCGGGCGACCGCGGAGTCAAGGGCAAGAATGAGCATCGTCGGTTCAAGCTATCGTCGCGCTCAAAGAGGAAGGCTCAGGCCATCAGACAGGCTTCCTCGAACGGAAGGCGCGGCGACCGATTGAACAGGCCGGCCGGGTCACCGTAACCGAGATTAACCAGAAAATTCGACCGCCAACCATTACGGGCGAAAAAGGCCGCGTCGACCGTGGCATTGTCAAAACCGGACATGGCACCGATGTCCAGACCCAGCGACCGTGCCGCGATCAGCAGGTATGCGCCTTGCAGAGTGCCGTTGCGGAACGCCGTAGTCGCCGCCAGCGAGTTGTTGCTGGTGAACCAGGAGATCGCATCGAGGTTATGCGGAAACAATGTCGGCAACTTTTCGTAAAATTTTGGATCGTAGGCGACAATCACGGTGACCGGCGCGTTCATGGTCTTTTCCATGTTCCCCGCCGATAAAGCAGGCGCGAGCGTTTGCTTGCCCTCTTTCGTGCGGATGAACACGAAGCGCGCGGGCGAACTATTGGCGGAAGTCGGGCCAAACTTCAGGATGTCGTAAAGCTCACGAAGCGTTTCGTCGGCGACCGGGGTGTCTTGCCACTTGTTATGGGTGCGCGCTTCCCTGAACAGCAGGTCATGACCTGCGGCGTCGATCGTCATAGATCACTCCTGAGCAATGTCGCCGCGCAACGTGGGAGGTGACCCCGCCGGCGTCAACCGCCTGAATGGGCTTGATCAGAACTCGACCTGTTCGACGGCGACAACCTCCGGGACGTAGTGCTTCAGCATATTTTCGATTCCATGCTTCAACGTCGCGCTGGAGGACGGGCATCCGGAGCAAGAGCCCTGCATATGGAGGCGGACGACGCCCTCACGGTAGCCTCGGAACACAATGTCGCCGCCGTCACCGGCCACGGCGGGCCGAACGCGTGTGTCGAGCAACTCCTTGATCTGGTCGACAACCTCCCGGTCGGCTTCGTCGACGTCTTCTTCATCGAGGCCGGCGTCGTCGCTCTCGATCACAGGCCGCCCGCCGACGAAATGGTCCATAATAACGCCAAGCACCTGTGGCTTCAGTGCCTGCCACGATAACTGATCATTTTTGGTGATGGTGACGAAGTCCCCGCCGAGGAAGACGCGGGCGACACCAGGCAGGGCGAAGAGCGCTGTGGCCAACGGGCTGCGGATGGCGCTGACGGGCGAGGCGAAGTCGGCTGTCGAGAGGCCCATGACGTCGCGTCCGGGAAGGAATTTCAGCGTGGCGGGATTGGGCGTGCCTTCGGTCTCGATGAACATGTCTGTGGCCTATCCTGTTCTGAATATGGCTAATCCGGACCGCAACGGTCCAGTCTCTATGCGGGCATACATCGGTCGAAACCGGTGGACTGACAAGAGGCAATGCTGGCAGCGCGCCGGTTAATCAGCGGCGATCGACACGCCGCCGAGCCGGGCGGCGTCGGCATAAGCGCGGACCGCGGCGCCGAATTGCTCGAAGATCGCTTTCGACAACCGATCGGTTTGCCAGTCATATTCGGGATGCCACTGCACGCCGACAGCATAACCGATGGCCGGACCGGCTTGAGTGGCGGCGATACGCACTGCCTCGACCGTGCCATCCGGAGCGATGCCTTCTGCAAGCAGCCCGGGAGCAAGCTGATTGATGCCCTGATTGTGGAGCGAGTTGACCGCGATCTCCGTCGTCCCGGCCAGACGATGCAGCCAACCGCCGGGGGTCACGCGGATCGCATGCGCTTTGGCCTGACGGACGCGGGTCGAGGGCTGCATTGGCGCGGAGTGATCCATTCGATCCGGCAGGTCCTGAAGACGTTGGTGCAGCGATCCGCCAAAAGCCACGTTCATTTCCTGGAAGCCGCGGCAGATCGCCAGCAACGGAACCCCGCGGGCGACAGCCGCCCGGATCAGCGGCAGCGTAATACCGTCGCGGGCGGGATCTTCAGGAGTACCCTCGGCATGCGGGGGACCGTCATAAAGGGTTGGCTGAACGTTTGAGCGGCTCCCGGTCAGGACGATGCCGTCCAGGCGGTCCAGCAACGTCTCGATATCGGCGGTCGGGCCATTTGCCGGCAGCAAGACTGGGACGGCGCCGATCACCTCGTCAGTGGCCCGAACATACGTGTCGGAGGCAGCATGATTTGGCATTCCGAAAACACCGAATTGCTTGGTGCAGCAACTGATACCGATCAACGGTTTGAGAACGCGGGGAGACCTCATGTCGGCAAAGATCATCCCCCACTTTCGCGGCGAAAAGAAGGCTTTTTCGTCTCGAGCGGGCACATGACCGTCATGCTGGCGGGCGTTACCCCGGTTTATAGTTCGGCAGGTACGAGCTGCTCGAATAATTGCGGGTCGAAAGTGCCGCCGGTCTGGGCGTTGTAGAGTGTAACGTGGGTCTCGCGGCGCTGGGCGTCCACCACGGTCCATTGCCGCAACGTCAGCGGCGGATCGGCGAAAACCAACGTCAAGGAACCGTCTCCTGGGCTGTCCGTGCGCACCAGCGTAAGCTGAATCTGGCCGGGCAGACGCTGCATCCCAGTCACGGTAACCGCGCCGGAAAGCGCGACATGATCCGCGAGCAGAATGCCGAGCGGCGTGCGGCTCAAAGGGATGTTGCTGGTCTGCCCAAGCGACTCGTCGTGGAAGATCAGTTGGCCGTGAGCGGCGATCAGCACAAATGGAGCTGGCGGGTCGTACTGAAACCGCATCCGGCCAGGACGCTCTAGCCAGGCGGTGCCCTGGGAGACGCCGCCATCTCCGGCGACCTGCGAAAAGCGCGCCTTCAGCGACTTGACGCTGTTCAGATAGGCCTCGATTCGCGCGGCGTCCGCCTGATCTTGAGCCGACAATTTGGCTCCGGGGGCCGCGATGACGGGCAGACTTATTGGCAAACACGCGGCGGCGGAGAGCAGGAGAGTACGGCGACGAAACATGTGGATCGATGTGGCGTGTCAGTGCGCGATTTGCAAATCCTTATCCCGGACGGTCACTCATCGATCTGAATGCCCGCGAGACGCGGTCGCATACCTTGGCATCCGCTGCAGTTCACCTCGTATCAACCAGCGTTCAACCCGATTCGATCAACAGTGATCTGAGCGCAGTCCCGCGGGGAGGTCCGGGTAGTATCTATCTCGATGTCATAGATCACGCCTCGGTGGACCAGCGTGGCCTGCGAGGCAGCCATCCCACGCACACGATCGTCGCGTGTGGCCTCGCGCGCTGCGGCCACGTCTGGATCGCATCTTAAGCCGACCCACAGGACGGGAAGACCGTCTAGAACGGTCGCCCAACGCCTCTGAGCTGCGGCCCCGCTCAGGAATATCGTCGAGTATGATCGCGGCACCCCCTCGAGCCATCGCGGCCACGCCATCCGACCAAGCCGCCTGGAGGGTTCGGAAAGTCGGACCGGACACGACGCGGCCGCTGGGAGACAAGGCGATATCTTGACTCGATCCCCAAAATGAAGCGGGCATCGGCTCGATCAGGGTGTCGACACCGACGGTCAGCCAGGGGCCCGGAAGCAGCGATTGAAGGCTACGCGCGACGCTCGATTTTGGCTCGAGGCGTTCATTCAAATTGATCTCACCCTGTTATTCCGCTGCGGCCGGCACCGCCTCAGCCCACAGTTCCGGTTCTAGTTCCTCTGGACGATTCGGGAAGAACAGGGCGCAGCCCAGGGTAACGATCGAGAACGCGGCCAGCACGATTGTCACCGCAGCGACACTTCCTGTGCGCTCGTAGAGCCCAGAGACGATCGGCGCGGCGGCGGCTGCTCCCAGGAAGCCGAGGAAGAATCGTATCGAATAGATGCGGGCGCGCAAGGCGGGGGAGATATAGCGGGCGGCCATCGTCTCATTGACGGTGACTTGGCCGAAGATCGAGGCGGCCACGGCACCCGCCAGCGGCAACACCAGCCAGCCTTGCGCAAAGGACAACGCCAGCATCGCCGGAGCCAGCACGATACTGATAGGGAGGAACACTTTCTTCAGCGTGTTGCGGTCGATCATCCGGCCCACCGAAAACTGTGTTAGCGCTCCGCAAAGCGTGACCAAGAACGCGGTGAGGCCGACGAGCGGCAGCAGCGTGGCGTTTCCGGCCAGCCGCTCCTGCATCAGTTTCGGCAGCAACAAGGTGAAGGCGTTGAACACCAGGCCTGACGACATCGCGATCAGCATCAGCACGATCACTGCGCGCCGGACCAGAAGTTGCGGGATCGGCGGGAAGGGGCGCCGGTTGATGTGTGTGCTGGCGGGCGCGAGGGGCTTGCGTATCCATGCCAACCCGGCGGCGGCGCAGAGCAAACCGGGGGCGATAAAGGCAGCGCGCCATCCCCCTGCGTTGGCGAGGAAGGCGGTCACTACAGGAGCCGATGCGACGCCGAGGTTGCCAAACACACCGTTTATCCCGATGGCGCGGCCAGGTTTGTCGCCCGCGGCCTCCACCAGCATCGTCGTCCCGATCGGGTGATAGATCGCGGCGAACCCTCCCGCGCAGGCGAGCATCACGGCAAGCGCCGCCGGCGAGTGTGCCAACCCGGCGGCTATCAGGCTGCTGCCAGTCCCCAGGAAGAAGGCGGTCATCAGCGCCTTGCGACCGAACCGCTGCACCAGCCAGCCTTGTGGCAGCGACAGTAGGCCGTAAAGTACGAACATGCCCGTCGCGAGCGCCAGGATCCGGCCGTAAGACTCGCCGAACAAGCCGCCGGGAACGGCCATCGCAAGCACCGCGGTAGGCAGGATCAATAGACTATAGTGGGTGATCGTGTGAGCGGTGTTGATGAATAAGATCTGGCGGGCGGCTGGGGTCATGGTGGTTTCCTTCAGTACGCACGCAATGTAGGGTGTCGCTATGGCGACGTCTGGCCAAGTTCTGTCGCGTAACGGCCAAACCCAGGTGCAGCCTTTCGAACAGGCACCGCGGCCGATGGTGGGATATGCGAATGATTATCTGTCTGGTCATGAGACCGGGCTGCACCGGCACCCGCGCGCGCAGTTGTTGTTCGCCATCGCCGGGGTGATGCGCATCGGCACCAAGGCGGCCTTGTTCACCGTGCCACCCGGGACTGGGCTGTGGGTGCCAGCCAATACGCTTCACGGCGTGCGTATGGACGGCGTGGTGTGCATGCGCGCCCTGTTTCTTCGGGCGGACGCCGCGGCCTCGGGGCCGTCGGTCACCACTGTGATCGCAGTCTCGCCGCTGTTGCGGGAATTGATTCTGACAGTCTGTGAAGAGCCCGTCGTGTGGGACGCGCGCGGGCCGATACGGCTGGTGGCGTCGCTGGTACTGCACGAGATCGGACGGGCGGGAACCCGGCCGTTATCGTTGCCGGCTTGCCGCGACCCAAGGTTAGTTCGAGTCGCCAGGGCATTGGTCGCCAATCCGGCCGATCCCCGTGATCTGGATGATTTCGCGACGGTCGCCGGTGCCTCGGTGAGGACGCTGGCTCGGCTGTTCGCGACCGAGACGGGGATGAGTTTCCGTCAGTGGCGGCGGCAGTTGCGCATGACTGAGGCTTTGGCTCAGATCGCGCAGGGAGTACCTCCGGCTCAAGTGGCTGCGGCCATCGGGTATTCGAGCGTGCCTGCTTTCGGCGCGGCGTTTCGCGAAACGTTTGGGACGACACCGGCGGCGGGGGCACCGGGGGCTGGCAACCGCCTCAGGGCGATGGGCTCCTAGACCATAAATCTGTTGGAACGACTCCGACAGCCTGTCTAGCTGGTGTCCCCGGTTCGTTCGAATGGAGAGGTCTGTGCCACGCATTTCTGAGGCCTGTTGGAAATTTTATTGCCCTGAATGCGGGATGGGTGATCGCGAACTGGGCCATCTTGCAAAAGACCATGAGATTTACTGCGAGATTTGCGAACACGAGGAGAGGCTTCTGGTCACGCTGCAGCGCTGGCTGCCTGATTTGCCGCTCGCGGATCAAGCGCGTTTGCGTGCCGGCCTGGCTGCCTGACCACGCGCCGATTTAGCCTTCTTTGTCGGGCCCTTTGTGCGGCTTCGCGTTGGCGTTTGGGGTCTGGGTCATTGGCCGAGGCTCTTTTTGCGGGCGGCCATTAAGTCCATCACGTTGCCGCCCAGGCCGCCGGCCTAGCCTCTTTTCGGGCGGCACCCAGCTTGATCAGCAATTGGTCACGGGTCAGCTTCTGCGTCGAGCTTTCCGTCGCTTAGCAGGACATACGTGTCGTTCTTGAACTCATAGCTTTGAACCAATTTGACCGCGATAGCCGGCGGTTTCGGCGTTCTGGGTGATCGTCCGGATGCGATCGCCGGTATCCGGATTGACGAGTGGGATCGAATGCCGCCTCGGTCGTGCTTGAGTCTGAACAGCGCCTCCGGATACGGAACTAGGGCTTTGCGTGTTGGCGCTGCAGCTACAACGGACGGCTGAGATCCGCCGTCAGCTTCCCTGGGCGCGGATTGCGCATGCCCTCAGTGGGGCCGCGAATCATGCGGCTTCCTGCCGCGACATGGTCGTAACGACCCGATAGCCCGGACCATCGACCGGCTTCCCGGTCGCCGGATCGACCAGGAGTGGGTCGACAATCTGCCCCGTCGTGGTGTTGACGATCTGGACGGTGCGGTCGTCCGGCGGGAAGTGCTTGTTGCCGAACACCAGCATCGCCAACATCGCTGGGCGGAAATCCCGCCCCCGCTCGGTCAGCACGTACTCATCGCGCGGCGGGCGTTCATTGTAACGCCGCCGCTGCATCAAACCAGCCTCCACCAAGGCCGTAAGCCGGCGGGTCAACATGTTGGGTGCAATGCCCAGGCTCTCGGAGAACTCGTCGAAGCGCGATAACCCGCGGAACGCGTCGCGTAGGATCAGGATGCTCCACCACTCGCCGACATGCTCCAGCCCGCGCGCGATGGGGCATTGCATGTCGCTGAAACTCTTCCTCTGCATTTTACAAGCACTCGCCTTGAAACTACAATGTTGATAGTTGGCCATCTGAAGGAAAAAATCAATGTCGCAATGTACCGCTTCGGTCGCGGTCGTAGGCGCCGGCGACTACATCGGGAGCGCCATCGCCCGCCGGTTCGCACGAGAGGGCTACCACGTGGTTGCCGGCCGGCGAAATGGCGACAAGCTGGTGCCTCTGGTCGCTGAGATCGAGGCCACCGGCGGCGTTTGCAGCGGCCTTTCGTTGGACGCTCGCCAGGAAGACGCAGTCACCAATTTCATGCGCCTGGCGGATGAGGCGGCGCCGCTGGAAGTGGCGGTATTTAACATTGGCGCCAATGTGAATTTTCCGCTGCTCGAAACCACAGAGCGGGTATTCCGAAAAGTTTGGGAGCTAGCCTGCTACGCGGGCTTCCTCACCGGGCGGGAGGCGTCGCGGCGGATGTTGCCGCACGGGCGGGGCTCGATCTTCTTCACCGGTGCGACGGCGAGCGTGCGTGGCGGCGATGGTTACGCCGCTTTCGCCAGCGCCAAATTCGGGCTTCGAGCTGTCGCTCAAAGCATGGCGCGGGAGCTCGGCCCGCGAAACATCCACGTTGCGCATTTGGTGATTGATGCAGGCGTTGATACCCAATGGGTGCGCCAACGGATTGCCGCTGCTGGTAGCTCGGCGGAGGATCGCATCCTGATGAAGTCCTACCTCGATCGCCGAGACGTATTGGCAGTTGCATCGGCAGCCGCGCGACGCGTGGACCCACGAACTCGATCTGCGGCCCAGCCGCGAAACCTGGTGAGGGAACGTCATGCAAGTAGAATTCCATTTCGATTTCGGCAGTCCGAATTCCTACCTGGCCCACCGCGTGATCCCAGCCATCGAGGAACGGACACGGGCGCGGTTCCGCTACGTGCCGGTGCTACTGGGCGGGGTGTTCAAGGCGACCGGCAACCGCTCCCCCATCGAGGCGTTTGCCGGCATCCGCAACAAGCCAGAGTATGAGCAACTGGAAACCGAGCGCTTCCTTCGCCGCCACCACATCGAAGGCTATGTGCGCAACCCGTTCTTTCCGGTGAACACGTTGCAGATGATGCGCGGGGCCGCCGCGGCCGAGATCAATGGCGGGCTGGAGCAGTATATAGAAGCGATGTTTCATCACATGTGGGAAGCACCGAAAAAAATGGACGATCCCGAGGTGTTCCGTGAGGCGCTGACCACCTCGGGATTGGACGCGGACACGGTCCTGGCGCAAACCCAGGATCGGGCGGTCAAGGCAAAGCTAATCGCGAACACCGAGATGTCGGTCGCGCGCGGTGCGTTCGGATCGCCAACGTTCTTCGTCGGTGACGCGATCTACTTTGGCAAGGACCGGCTGAGAGACGTGGAAGAAGCAATTTTGGGAACTGCCTGACTCTGGAATCGCGGCCAAACCGTTTTCTAGCAGCCTGTCGGAGTTAGCGATTTGCGGGAGAATATGTCGCCAACGGCCATATCCGGATTCCTGTGTTACGCCAAACGATGGATTTTGAAACAAATCTCCGATTGTCCGTGCTTTGTGCTTAAGTCCGACAGGCTGCTAGGCAAATCGGGACCACTCGGCAGAGATCTCCGATTATCTCCGATAGGTTAGAAATCGGCAATCTCAAGACCAGCCAAATCGTCGGCGTCAGTATCGCCGCTGGCGCCGCGCAAGCAGCAGTCAGGCTACCGCGCTTGCCCCGCCCAGACCGGCCCGTTCACCTCCCGGCAGATCGTCGCGCTTGGGACCAGCGTTGCCGGGTTCACCTCGACCGAGGTGGCGGCGCTGAGCGCCACACAACCCCTCGTGCGGTAACTCGCGACTGACAGGACGCCCGCATAAGTCGTGCGATTAGTGCCGCGAAAATTTGGCAATGCTTCGTTCGCACAGCCGAGCGCCAAAAGAGCATTACTGGCCGCTTTGATTTCCAAAATAAATTAATCCGAATTTCCACGCTGCGTTGACGGAATGAGTGCTCGCCAGCGAGCCGCCGCGGCCTCATGCGCTTCGTAACTACGTGAAAAAGTGTGGCCGCCCGATCCATCGGCGACGAAGAAAAGGTCGTCGCTGGCGGCCGGATGCAACACCGCCCGCACACTGTCTAACCCAGGTGAGCATATCGGCGCCGGGGGCAAACCAGCGCTGCGATAAGTATTGAACGGGTCGTCCCGCTGGAGCTCCGAACGAGTGAGTTGGTGATCCAGCACGCCGGCGCCATTGCTGGCGATATACGCCACCGTCGGATCGGCTTGCAGCCTCATACCCTGGCGTAGACGGTTCAGATAGACCGACGCGACGCGAGGCCGTTCCTCCGGCTTGGCTGTCTCCCGTTCTACAATGCTGGCAAGGACAAGGGCATCACGAGGGCTGGCCAGCGGCAAACCAGGCGCTCGGTCCCCCCAGAGAGTAGTCAACTCCTTGTCCATTGCCGCCTGAGCCCGCGCAACGAGAGCGACTCGCTCGGCCCCATACTCGTAATCGTAAGTCTGCGGCAGCACTGAGCCTTCGACAATTGCCTTTACCTCGCCGCTCATTGCCTCGGCATGAGCTAGCACAGCCAGAATCTGCTGCGCGGTAAGGCCCTCGGGGATGGTCAAGTGGTGCTCAACCGGGTGCGCAGTGCGGAGGATTGCGAGCACTTGGATGATGGACGCATGCGCTGGAAAAGCGAATTCGGCAGCGCGCAGTGGGCCGTCGCCACGGGTAAGCCAGACAGCTGCATGGAACACCAGCGTCCCCTCGACAACCCGGTCGGCCGCCAGCGCCTCCGCCAGCTGATTGGTGCCTCCATGTGGCACGATGATTGCGC
The DNA here is from genome assembly GCA_963832865.1 of uncultured Pseudomonadota bacterium. Classification (GTDB taxonomy): domain Bacteria; phylum Pseudomonadota; class Alphaproteobacteria; order Acetobacterales; family Acetobacteraceae; genus Rhodopila. The sequence continues at coordinate 60,358 of CAWHWH010000029.1, read as the reverse complement.
GCGCCTCGGGCAGCGGCCCAGGCTTCTGCAGGACAGCATTCCAAGCGCGTAGAGCACAAAACACGCCAACGCCAAGCAAAGCTATTATTCCCAAGCCGAACGCAACGCGCGTCAGCCTTCGCTGGAGCGGCGGCAACGGATCAGACGGCGCGGAAGATGATCGAGGCGTTGGTGCCGCCGAAGCCGAAGCTGTTGGACAAGGCTACCTTGATCCGCCGCTCCTGGGCCGTCTTCGCCACCCGATCAATCACGCTCTGCCTGGTCGGGTGCTCCAGGTTCAAGGTTGGCGGCGCCACGCCGTCGCGGATCGCCAGAATGGAGAACACCGCCTCAATCGCACCGGCCGCCCCCAGCAGGTGGCCAGTTGCCGATTTTGTCGACGACATGGCCAGGCCGCGAGCAGACTCACCGAACAGGCGCTCGACTGCCTCCAGTTCCAAATCGTCGCCCAGCGGCGTGGAAGTGCCGTGCGCATTCACGTACTGGATATCCACGGGGCTGAAGCCGCCATTTTTCAGGGCGTTGCGCATCGAGCGAAACGCCCCGTCATGCCCCTCGGCCGGTGCGGTGATGTGATATGCGTCGCCGGACATGCCGTAACCCGATACCTCGGCATACATCCTAGCGCCGCGCTTTTTCGCGTGCTCATAGTCTTCCAACACGACGCAACCGGAGCCCTCGCCCATCACGAAGCCGTCCCGGTCCTTGTCCCACGGACGAGAGGCGGCAGCGGGTCGGTCGTTAAAGCCGGTGGACAACGCGCGGGATGCACAGAACCCGGCGACGCCAATCTCGCACACCGTCGCTTCTGACCCACCGGCCAGCATCACGTCCGCGTCGCCGAGCCCGATCAGGCGGGCGGCATCTCCGATCGCGTGTACGCCCGTAGCGCACGCCGTCACGACGGAATGATTCGGTCCTTTGAAGCCGTATTTGATCGACAAATGCCCGGACGCAAGATTGCTAAGCGCTGAGGGAATAAAGAACGGCGACAGCCGGCGCCCCTTGCCCTCATGCACGAGGATAGAGGCATTATAGATAGTATCGAGGCCGCCGATGCCGGACCCGATCATCACGCCAGAGGCGCAGTGATCGTCCTCGGTTTCCGGTACCCATCCAAAGTCCTCGACCGCTTCGGTTCCCGCGACCATCGCCAGATGAATGAAGCGATCCATCTTCTTCTGGTCCTTGACCGGTATCCACTCATTGATATCGAGACCGCCCGTCTCCTTGAAACCCGCCGGCACCTGCCCAGCAACCTGGCAAGGCGAATCCTTGGCATCAAACGCCGTGATGACGCCGATGCCGGATTCAGCATCAATGAGACGACGCCAGACGTGCTCTACGCCAACGCCGAGGGGACAGGCGATGCCCATGCCCGTCACCACCACACGCCGCATCACCGCAGGCCTTTCACTCTGATCAGAAAGCAGCTGCTACTGCTTCTGCTTTTCGATATAGTCGATCGCATCTTTCACGGTGGCGATCTTCTCGGCGGCATCTTCGGGAATTTCAACGTTAAATTCCTCCTCGAAAGCCATCACCAGTTCGACCGTGTCAAGGCTGTCCGCCCCTAGGTCGTCGATGAATGACGCTTCTGGTGTCACCTTGGATTCATCCACACCCAGATGTTCCACGACGATCCGCTTGATCTTGTCCGCAATCTCGCTCATCGGCTCCGCAACTCCTGAACTACTGTTCGGTTATGGTCGTTATCCGGCTTTCTTTCGTAGCCGGCGCCTTGTCCCGGTCAACAAAGCGAGCCCGCACCAGACATAGCGTGCGGGCGCTTAGCATGGTTTCCCAAAGACGCGAAAGACAGCGGCTTCTGCGTCCCGGCCTAGATCATCGCCATTCCGCCATTTACGTGCAGTGTGGCGCCTGTGACCCACCCAGCCTCGTCCGAAGCCAGATAGACGACAGCGCCGGCAATGTCTTCCGGCCGGCCGAGTCTGCGCATCGGGATAGCCTCGGTCAGTTTGAGCTTTTGTGCTTCGCTCAGCACATCAGTCATGGGGGTCACGACGAAACCAGGCGACACGACATTTATGGTGATTCCGCGGGACGCGACTTCCTGTGCCAGTGCCTTGCTCATGCCCACAAGGCCGGCCTTCGCGGCGGCATAATTGGCTTGCCCGGCGTTCCCAGTGGAGCCGACGATAGACGAGATATTGATTACTCGCCCCGCCCGCCGCCGCAGCATGCCACGCAGGACCGCTCGGGTCAGGCGGAACGGCGCCGACAGATCGACATCCAGCACTCCCTGCCAGTCCTGATCCGACATGCGCAGTGCCAGCATGTCCCGAGTCATCCCCGCGTTGTTCACCAATATATGGAGCGGGCCGGTCGCCTTCTCAGCCGTCTCGATCAGAGCGTCGGGTTCGGAGGCATCGCGCAGATCAGCCGGGCATACATGCGCCCTATCACCAAGCTGAATGGCTAGTGCCTCCAACGCATCGCGCCTCGTGCCGGAAAGGGCAACATTGGCTCCCTGGGTGTGCAAGGCTCGAGCGATCGCCGCCCCAATGCCACCCGATGCACCTGTAACCAGCGCGCCCTTGCCGTCCAATCTGAACATCGGCGCTCCCTTCTTTCAGAGAATCTTTAGCACCGCTTCGATCTCGCCCGGCGTGCCGGCAGCGATGCCGGACGCATCCGGGGCGATGCGCTTGGTCAAACCCGTCAACACCTTGCCGGCCCCCAATTCGATAAAGCTATCGACCCCCATCTCCGTCATTGCCGAAACGCATTCGCGCCAGCGGACGGTCGCGGTTACCTGCTGTATCAATAGGTCACGGATTCGCCCAGGATCGGATTCGCGTTTGGCCGAGACATTTGCCACCAGCGGTACACACGGAGCATCGGGAGGTGACTTTTCCAGCGCCTCGGCCATCGCGTCCGCGGCCGGTGCCATCAGGGCGCAATGGAACGGAGCCGACACGGGCAGCAGTAAGGCGCGTTTGACGCCTTTGGTCTTGGCGATTTCCACCGCCCGCTCGATTGCAGTACGATGGCCGGAGATCACCACCTGCCCGCCGCCGTTGTCGTTGGCCGGTTGCACAATCTCCAGGGTGCCGGTTTCTGGCACGGGCGCGGCTTCGCGGCAGATCTCCGCAGCCTGTGCCATGTCGGCGCCCAGCAAAGCGGCCATTGCTCCCATACCGGCCGGCACCGCCTTTTGCATCGCCTGGCCACGGAGTTTCAACAGCCGCGCGGCGGCCTGGATGGTAAAAGCCCCGGCAGCGGCTAAGGCGCTGTATTCGCCCAGCGAGTGACCGGCCACCAGCAGCGCCTTGCGCTGCAACGTGGTGCCACCCTCCCGCTCCAGTACCCGCAACACCGCCAGTGAGTGCGCCATTAGCGCCGGCTGGGTGTTCTCAGTCAAGATCAGCTCCTCGATCGGCCCCTCGAACATCAGCTTCGACAGCTTCTGCTTCAGGGTTTCGTCGACCTCCTGGAACACTTCCCTGGCCGCGGCAAAGGCGGCGGCAAGGTTGCGCCCCATGCCGACAGCCTGGCTACCCTGGCCTGGGAAAATAAACGCGTGGACCGGCATGGCGCGGTGTCTCTCAAAGCGACGACGAGGATCGGCGCGGGGGCGTAGCGGCGGGTAACGGGACTGTCAAGGAACAGGCTCGCTCAGGTCCGGACGGGAAAGCCTTACGCTGTTTCGTCCATTCAAGCACGTCCGACCCATGATTAGGCACGGGATTTTGGCAACGCGGTTTGGTGCGCTCGAGGCCGCAGCCAATGGCCGAGCGGCTCAGGTCGGTCTAATCTGGACAGGATCGTTTCAGGAGCCATTCATGCGTAACACGCCCCACCTTTTACTCTGGACCGACTCGCCCAGCCCCTACATCGAAGGGATCCGGAAGGCAGGGTTGGCCGACCGGGTGACTATCGATACGGTGGCACGCTCCGCCAAACCGTCGGCCACTCAGCAAGCCGAGACGCAAATATTGTTGGCCGCGGGCGTGCCAGCCGGGCTGCTGTCGACGATGTCCAACCTCCGCTGGGCTCAATCGCTCACCGCCGGAGTGGAGGGCTGGCTGGCACTACCCGATCTGCCTCCCGGTCTGACCTTGACCTGCGCGCGCGGCACGCACCGCGAGTCCATGCCGGAGAACATCCTCGGCGCGCTATTTCACATCACCAAGCCTTATGCGGCGATTGCCGATGACCAGAAGCGCAGTTTGTGGCGCAACCGCGTTGCGACACCATTAAATGGCCAGACACTGGGCATCCTCGGCCTCGGCGCGATCGGTCAGGAGGTCGCGCGCCTGGCGACGGCGCTGGGGATGCGGGTGATCGGCACCAGGCGGCGTGCTGCGCCGATGCCGGGCCTCGCCGAGGTCTTCCCGCCTGAACGCACCAACGAGGTGCTGGCGCAATCCGACTTCGTTCTGCTGCTGTTGCCTGCCACACCGGAGACAAGCAATTTCATCAACGCGGAACGTCTAGACCAGATGAAACCGAACGGGTGGCTGCTCAACTTCGGTCGTGGGCACGTGATTCAGGATGACGACCTGATTGCGGCCGCGAAGGCGAAAACAATCGCTGGCGCCGTGCTGGACGTCTTCCGGGAGGAACCGTTGCCGAAGGAGCACCAATTCTGGACGACAGAGGGGATCGTCGTCCTCCCCCATATCGGTGGCCCGCATCCACAACGTGACAGTATTGTGGCCAGGCTCTTCGTCGACAACCTCGGGCGCTTTCTGGAAGGAAAGCCGCTGAAGGAGGTGGTGGACCGAGCCGCGGGCTACTGACGAGGCTGAAGCCATGGTATCGCATGTTGGAAGGCGTTGCATCAGGCTGATCGATGAGTCATTCACGCGGTTCGACATTCGCGTGGCACCATTATGTCTAAGAAACGATCGGTTTCGGCGGCCGGCCGGACCGGTCGATATTCCAGACGAGGGATTCGGAGGTAACGGCCTGGGGTTCTCGGCGATGTCGGAATTCAACGAATCGCGACCAGGCCGGATGCAATGGCAGATGCCGCATCTCCCGGCGGCGACCGATCCGCAAAGTGACGTCTGAGCCTCTGCCGGTGCGGCATTGGCATCCGGACGGTGCCTTGCTGGCGGAGGGAATAACGAACCAGCCGATTCCACCGAACGCTCACCTAACTGTCATGCCGTAGAGCCCGCGGCGGCTGGCGAAGACCTTGATCACGCTTTGCGGGCGAGCGCCTCAATCGAGGGAGCACATAACGTGATAGAAGGTATGGTTGGTAGAACAATCGGCCCGAACTGCTCGTCAGGACGTGACATCGGCATCCGGTCGATCGTCGCCTTCGGACAACTCGGTATGCCAGACGCCGGCGTTATCCTGGAACTCGATGTGCGTTGTGTTGCCGGGGACACGTTGTTCGGCCGCGACCCGCCTTGCCGCGGCTAGCGCGGTGGCCTTATCGCGGAACGGTTCCGAGAACACGTCGTTCAGCGTGTAAGCCCACCCGCCATCGTGCTGGACGACTCTGTAGTGGATTTTCGGCATGACCAGATTCCTCGCTGCGTGCCTACTCGCGGATGGGTCGCACGCCGGAATTCTGAAGTCCAGTGCCCCCTGGCGTTTCCAGAATTCTCCATACCGAGGATCATCTTCGCAGCTTCGCCAGCCGGCTTGACCCGAGCCGCCCGCGCCAGGGACGGCCTACGATAGGTCGTTAATATGCCTGCTCAGCCCGGGGTCGGCATGCTATTGATCGCAATAGTCAGACTGGGGTCGGGTCCAGCCGGTAGCCGCCGGGCGCGGTTACCAGCAAGCGGCAATTCGTCGGATCGACTTCAATCTTCTGCCGCAGACGGTAGACGTGGGTCTCGAGCGTGTGTGTAGTGACCCCAGCATTGTAACCCCAGACTTCGTCCAGAAGCGTTTGGCGCGAGACCACAAGATTGGCGTGCCGGTAAAGGAATTTGATGATATCCACCTCCTTGGCGGTAAGCCGCAGGCGCTTCTTGTCCGGTCCGATCAAGGCTTTTGCGGCGGGACGGAACGTGAAGGGCCCGATGGTGAAGACCGCGTCCTCGCTGTTATCGAACACGCGGAGCTGAGCTTGCAGGCGAGCGAGCAGTTCGTTCGCCCTGAACGGCTTGGCGATATAATCGTTCGCACCCGCGTTGAGGCCCCTGACGATATCGTCCTCGCCCGACGACCCGGTCAGCATGATGATGGGCATCGTGTGACCGAGGCGGCGCACCTGCGCGCAGAAATCGCGCCCATCGCCGTCCGGTAGGTTTATGTCCAGGATAATCGAGTCGAACCGAGCTTCCGCCGCCCCGAGATACCGGCTTGCCTCGTCCAGTGTCGCGGCCTCAACGGATTGATATACGCCACTGGCAGCGACCTGATCGGCCAGAACTTGTCGAAGAGCGTCGTCATCTTCGACGATGAGAATTGGTCGAGTAGCCGACATTGCCTTTTCCTCACGATAAGTGGCGTGGTCGTATCTATATCAAATTAGATTTGATACCGCAAAAAACAATCCTGTGATCTTGATGGTTTTGGAGACAAACGGCGATTTAAGATGCCAATCCAAGGTGACAGAATTTCCGGCCCAGCGACTTCGGTGCCGTCTCGAGCAGGAACTGGCCACTGTAAACATCGGCCAAGCAGATTTTTCCCGGCGAATGGAAACACACCATCACGCCGTCCAATCGCTCAGACGAAGCGGTTGATGCCTGGCTGGCCGTGACTAACCCGGTCATTGCCGCCCACACAAACCGGAGAGCGAGCGCGCCATGATCCGTCCTTCGTTGCGGAGATTCGATTTGAGCGGCGTGTCAATAGGGCCGGGACGAAACTCAGCGGAATGAAGGCACCGACCGAGTTCGTCGCGGTCGCGCTGTCAGACCCGGGGCAGATCAGCAACACCTACTGATTTGATTTGGACGCGGCGGGAACAGCCGCGGGCCAACTGCGTTGCAACACTTCACGGCAACTGGGAGAGTTGAATGCGAAAGATCATTTTGGCGGCTGTCCTCCTTGGTTTCACGGTTTCTGCCTATGCGGAAGATCAGAAACCCGCTGGGACAGCAAAAGGTGCCGCCGTGGGTGCGGTCGTTGGGCATGAGACGGGCAGCGGGCATGCCGTGGCCGGCGCGGCCGCTGGGGGGGCGATCGCGCACCACGAGAGCAAGAAGGCCGAAGAATCGAAGCAGCAATAGCCGCGGATTGCGTCGGACATGTGGCCGCTATAGAGCGTTGAAAGAGTTCCAGGGAACCAACCACCATGACCGCCGCCACCGTACTGTACTCGGAAGCCAACTATCCCGACGACAGTGTGGAGCGGCGGATCTATGGCCCTGACGTCCGCGTCATTTTCCCCCAGGCCTCGGATTCCCTGACGGCCTTGCCGGATGAGGATTGCGCGGCGGCGGAGGGGTTGATGATCCTCCGCTTCAAAGTCGGTGCTGATGATATCAAGCGTTTTCCTCGGCTGCGGGCGATTTGCCGGATGGGTGTCGGCTACGACAGTATTGATCGTGTCGCGGCGGCGGAACGCCAAATCATGGTCTTGAACGTGCCTGATTACGGCACGACCGAAGTAGCCGACCATGCGATGGCTCTGGCTCTGTCTCTGCGGCGCGGATTGCTCCTGCATCATGAGACTCAGCGTGCTAACCCGCCTGCGATCTGGCGGTACATTGACGATCCGCTGGTGCGCAGGTCGTCTGTTCAAACATTCGGAATCGTAGGGATGGGCCGGATCGCGACGGCTGTGGCGTTGAGGGCGAAGGCATTCGGGTTCCGAGTGGTGTTCTACGATCCACACCTGCCGAACGGTGTGGAGCTTGGGCTGGGTGTGCATCGAGTCTCGACATTGGAAGCGTTGCTGAGCCAAACCGATACGCTGTCTGTGCATACCCCGCTGACGCGGGAAACCCGCGGGATGATCGGGTTGCAAGAACTTTCATTGCTGCGCCCGGGCGCAGTGGTGGTGAATACGGCGCGCGGCCCCATCATCGATATCGACGCTATGGCAACATTGCTCAAGAGTGGCCACCTGGCCGGTGTCGGCCTGGACGTGGTGCCGGTGGAACCGCCGGTCGAGCCAATTCCGGAACTCATGCGGGCGTATCGAGCCCGCGAGGCTTGGACGCTCGGCCGCCTCATCATAACGCCACACTCGGCCTTCTATACGCCGGAAGCCTGGGACGACATCCGCATCAAGTCCGCCGAAACTATGCGCGCGGCCCTGCTGGGACCGCGGGCACAGAACGTTATTCCGCCGCACAGCGAGTGAACTCCGCTTCGTCCTTCCCGCTGTAACCTCGAGAGGCGGTAGCAAGCGGCGAGCATCTGTTCGTCCACGGTTCCAACCCGCCAGGGCAACAGTCGCCGGAGACTAAACATTGCGGTCCAGAAAATAAGTGGGCTATGGCAGAGCCGAGTCATGAGTCCTGGGGTGGATCAACGTGTCACCGCCAACCGCGCAGACGCAGGCCAATCGCTCCGAGCCCCTGGTGGCGCATGTTTTCCCAACTTTCGCGGTGGGGGGCGCACAAGCGCGCTTCGCGGCCGTCGCGAACCATTTTGGGGCGGCCTTTCGCCACATTATTGTTTCCCTGGACGGAAATCTGGCATGCCGACAGAGGCTGGATCCCATCTTGGACGTAACATTTACTCGCGTGAGCGCATCGAAGGGTGCGATGGCGGTGAACGCCTGGCGACACCGACGCCTGCTGAAAGAGTGGAAGCCCGATATTCTGGTGACGTACAACTGGGGGGCGATTGAGTTCGCCCTGGCCAATATCGTGCCGGTCACTCGTCATCTGCACGTCGTGGACGGGTTCGGGCCGGAGGAACGCGCGATCCAACTCCAGCGCCGGGTGCTGCTGCGACGGATTGCGCTCAGGAGCACGCCGGTGGTCGTGCCCTCGCACAACCTGTTTCGGATTGCCAGCGAGATCTGGAAGCTGCCGCCAAAGGTCATGCGCTATGTCCCCAACGGTGTCGACCTGGTCCGTTTCGCGACCGATGGGACCCGGCGTGGTTCCGACGAGCCGGTCATCGGGACCGTCGCGGCGTTACGCCCGGAAAAGAATATTTCCCGACTTTTGCGGGCCTTTGCCATGCTGCCGGCTGGTCGCCTGGTCATCATCGGCGACGGGCCGGAGCGTCCGGCTTTGGAGGCGTTTGCCGGATCGCTTGGTGTCGCGGATCGGGTGCAGTTTGCCGGACACCACCAGGACACGGCGGCATTCTACGCCCAATTCGACATCTTCGCCCTCTCCTCCGATACCGAACAGATGCCGCTTTCAGTGATCGAGGCGATGGCCAGCGGTCTGCCTGTCGTGTCGACGGCGGTTGGTGATGTTCGGCTGATGGTGGCGACGGAGAATGCCGGGTTCATCGTCTCCCTGGACGAGGCCGCTTTGGGCAGCGCGCTTGCCGCGCTCAGCGGCGACCGCGAGTGTCGCCGTCGGGTTGGTCAGGCCAATCTGGCACGAGCTCAATGCTATTTCGATCAGGCCGCGATGTTCGCCGCCTATGGTGCGCTGTGGCGTGGCTAGCGTATGCGTCTCCGAGGTCACGGACTTCACCGCGGTGGGCGAGCGATGGCGCGATCTGGAACAGCGATCGGAGTGCTCGTTCTTCCAGAGCTGGACCTGGGTCGGCTGCCTCGCCGCCGAACGATTTTCAGACGCGGTGCTGGTCGAGGCAACCGAGGCGGGACGCACGGTCGCTCTCGGTTTGTTCAACCGCGTTCGAGACTGGGTCGGGCCACCCACGCTGTTCCTGGCGGAGAATGGAACGGCCGAACTCGACTGTCCCTATGTTGAGCAGAACGGCATTCTGACAGAAGCCGGATGCGACGCCGATTTGACCGCGCTGTGCCTGCGCTCGTTGGCCGCCGCACATGATGTGGTCTTGTCCGGCGTGGGTGCACCTGTGTTCGTGGCGGCACAGCTCGCGGCCTGTCTGGTGCTGACCCGACGCAGCCAAGTCTCGCCGTTCATCGACCTCGCCGCGATCCGGCGTGCTGGGGGCGAGTATCTGGCGGGGCGGAGTGCGAATACGCGCCAGCAAATTCGACGGTCCGACCGGTTTTACGAGCGAGGCGGTCCGATCAGGCTCGAACGCGCCGGGTCGGTGAGGTCTGCCCATGAGATGCTGGATCGAATGGCCGAGTTGCATCAGGCGGTCTGGGAGGCGCGAGGCAAGCCCGGAAGTTTTTCCGCGCTGTTTTTCTGCCGGTTCCATTACGCACTGATCGAAGTCGGCATCCCTCGCGGCGAGATTGCGTTGCTAAAAGTGTTGTCTGGAGACACGACTATCGGCTTTCTGTATAATTTCGTCTGGAAGGGACGGATGTCGGCCTACCAGAGCGGGTTCGCCTACCCAGGCAGGGAGGGGCAGGCAAAACCCGGCGTGACGTGCCACTACGCGGCGATCCGTGCTGCATTGGATCTCGGGCTTGACATCTACGATTTTCTGGCAGGCAGCAACCAATTGAAACGAAGCCTTGCCAACCAGTCGCAGCCGCAATTCTGGTTAAAATTGGGGCCCTTCTGGTCGCCGCGGTTACTGGCTCGGGCCGTTGTGCAGCGGTTCCGGTAAGTCCCTCGCGTCCCTGATTCGTCACCACCATGGTCGGCGGCCGAGCCCGCTTCGCTCTCCATTCATTCTTAGTACAAGGCGCGCCGAGTTCTGAGCGAGCGAGTGCCCATAAGGTGCTATGCATCGCGGCCGATGTGGCCGCCCCTTTCGAGGGCGGCCAAATGGCCGTCTCTTTTATTTAGCTGGGCGAGAAGTCGAACATGTCCATGAGATCGCCGATTGCTGGCCGGTTGGTCGGCACATAGCTACCGCTGTCCTGCTGTGGATTGGGCAGATTGTCGCGGCTGCGCTTCGAGATCGGCGGCAGACTCCAGTTCTTCTCGATGAATTTCAAGATCGACACGTGATCGGTATAGCTGTGATTGATGTGTCCGCCGGTTGAATACGGCGAAACAACAATCAGCGGGATGCGGGTGCCATCGCCAAAGAAGTCAAGCGTTTGGATGTAGCCCGAATCATAGTAGCCGCCCCCTTCATCAACCGTGATAAAGACGGCAGTGCTCGCCCACAAATCCGGGTTCGCTTGCAGTTGGGTTACCACCTTGCGCGTGAACGCCTCAAAGATGTCGAATTTCGACGAGGCTGGATGACCGTCATTCAACCCGGACGGCTTGACGAACGAAACGGCCGGCAGCGTGCCCGCGTACAGATCGGCGTAGAAGTCGGTCGTATCCTGGTTGACCGTGCCGCGCAGGCTCGTGGCCATGAACTGGGTTTGGTAATTGAACGTATTGCAGATATTGCAATACACATTGTCCGGACTTGTGGGGTTGGCCGCCGCTTGGTTCCAGCCTTCACCAAACCACGCAAACGAGACCGAATTGGCGAGCAACACATCACCGATGCTGGGCTGCGAGGTGGGCGGGATCGTGAACGTGGAGGTATCCACCTTGCCATCTTGCAGGTAGCCCGGGTTGTAGTTGTTCAGCAAATAGTAGTGGCCCGGATCGCAATTCGGATTGGGTTTTTCGGGGAGCGCCGCGAGATAGTCCAGGATCGGCTTCACCCCGGGCTGACTGGCATCGGCACAATTGCTGTATGAGCCTCCCTTCCCGGTCGCGGTGTCACCATATCCATCGTTGGTGTAGACGTTGTTCGTGCCACTCTGGGCGTCGGGATTTTCAATCTGCCCGACGGGCGGAGTGGCTGCATTGCCCTTGCCATCGGTGTAATAGATCGCGTCACCAAACCCAGCCATGATGCTGTCAAGTCCGGTGCCGCCTTTGGCCGGTTGATGATAATTGTCGCTGGTCGTGTAACTATCGGAGAGTTGTTTAAAGTACGGCATATCGCCCTGGGCAACATTGTATATTCCCATTGACACCGAGCCTTCGCCCGAGGGCGTTATTCCACCCGGCGTCAGCGGCGCGCCATTGGTGCCGGCGCCGATGGTGATCTCCACCCACGGAAACAGATCATTCAAGCAGCCGCTTGGATTGGTCGCACTCGCATGGCTGACATCGCAATCCATCTGCTGGAACATCTGGTAAAACCGATGCACCGGACTGGCTGCATACGCATTGTAGGAAATACCCGGCGTTAGGAAGTACGGGATGTTCGGAAGGTTGCTGACGTTCGGCAACCGGGTGTCGAGCGCACCAGAGCTCAGTCCAGTCGCGCCGGTAAGCAGCAGTTTTAAATCCTTCTGGTAGAGAGCGCTGGTGGCGTTCTGCGCCTGAGCGAAGGTGTTAAACGGCGGACTGGTATCGCTGTTGGTCTTTGGTCCACCCGCTGTCAGCGGTGGCAGGGTTGCGAACGGTCCGTTCTTGGGTGGCGCAATTTGAAAAGTATCGGGGTTGGTCGCGCGAAATTGAGTTGCTTGGTCGGAATTCTCCCCCGGTGTTCCGTCCACGTTGATAATGCCCGCTGACAACAGATTATTCACCGTTTCGCCGGATTTCGGCTGATAGGTGGCATACAGATGGTCAAACGAGCGGTTCTCGCCGTAGATCACAATGACATGCTTAATCGGTGTCGTTGTATTATTGTCGTTGGGTTGCAGCGGGTCGGCAAACGCGGCCGGCGGCACCAACGCCGTTGTCATGGATAACAACGTTACGAGACTAAGGAATTTCGTTCGGCTTCGGACAGTCATTTTTTTCCTCCACACTCACACGATCACGCCACATCTGATCCGTGATGTAACTGATCTCGTCCACCAGCCTAACGGCTGATGATGACAGGATGGTTACAGCTCCATGGCAGTCAGATTGCTTCGAGCTAATATTTCTTGAAGGTCTTTCAACAATTCGAGGGTGCGAGGGGCCAGTAGCCTGCTTTCAATTTTAGATAGAAATAGTCATGACTTTAGAGATGACGGAGGGCATTGTCTGACCAGGAATTGTAGCGTGTGCTGAGTTGGTCGGGCGACCAGGAATAGCGGCTCGGGAGCAGCCCACCGGCATGGTCCACGACGACGCGTGGGACGCCCCGGCTTGAACCGGTCTCCTACGTGTCCGCCGGTCAACTCCGCAGCTTCAGCCCGGAGGCGGCGATCCTGCCGGACGCGTGGCGCAACAGCGCTATCAGTCCGGCCGGTCGCCTCGGATTAATCAGCAAAACGCCGATGCGCTGCCGCCGCTCGACCGCCCAGGCCTGTTTGTAAGTATCGTCACCGCGGCCCAAATCAATCTGCGCGACATGCTCGTTATCCAAAAGATGCCGGATCACTATGGCAGTCAACACTGTGCCCGGCGAATGCGTCTTGAAAGCCTCGTCGTGAGCCAATTTCAGCACAATCGCCTGCCCCGCGTGCACCACCCAGAACTGCACGGCAACCGGCTCGGTCCCGACCGACCAGACGCCTAAGCGCAGCCATCCAGGCTCCGCTATCGCACGCATCAGCGCGACGTTGAAATCCGGATAGGGTTCGGCGTTCTTCCAGCTTCGGCGATAGACCGACTCGAACGCTTCCGCCGCCTGATTCATCTGATCAACGCGGGTGAGCAGGTCGAACCGGGCGCCCGTCAGCTTTTCCGCGCGCCCCAAGCGCCGGCGGATGGTCTCTCGCAACGCACCGGGGCGGCGCAGCAGATAGGCGGACCAGGATAGGCCAGCGACGTTCTCATACCAATTACCGAAATGATCGAACCTCAACGGGACGAGCCCTGCGACACGGGCGCCGATTTCCAAAGCGGCGAGGCCGTCCCACTCCGCCGGCAGGGCATCGAGACGAACGTTTCCCGCGGGACGGCAAAAACGAGCGAATGCGGACATTGCGGCGATTCGCGTGGCTTGATCCAGGCCACTGGCGATTAGCGGCCGATAGACGCAGCTGTAGGGCGTCGTCAGGCTGCTCAACTGGCCGCCCGCTCGAAGCATGGGCACGACCGCCACGATGTCGCCACGGTACCGGATCGCAACGAAGGTGGTCTCGGCATGGGCCTGCATCGCGTGGGCCACGACCACATTCCACCACGGAAGCGTCATGAACGGCGATGTGATGTCGTCGAGCAGGGCCAGCACGTCAGCCGGAAGAGACCGGATAGTGGGGAAGGTTGCGATCCCCAGGTCAGCGCAGTTTATACCACGCATAACCGATCCACTCGTGTACCGCGTAATAGCCTGATTGCCAGCCGCTCGCGCGCGGGAGAAAGTCTGAAACGTCCAGACCGAGCGGATCGTCCAATGAGGTGGGAAAGGCCGTAGCGGTAAGGCCGAATTCCTGAAAGGCTAGAATGGCGCGCCGCATATGCCAGGAATGGGTTACCACATAGACTGAGGTGATGCCTTCGGCGTGCAGGATGTCCGCGCTAAAGTGGGCGTTTTCCCACGTGTCGACCGAGTTTGCCTCGACCCACCGGGGTGGCGTCTGGAAATCGTTTGTTAGGCTTTCTTCCATCACCAGACCGACCGCGGCTGTGTTCCGCTGCGTTGTGCCGCCCGTCACCAGCATGGGCAGGCCGGTGCGCCGATATAGGACGGCCGCGGTACGCAACCGGTCCAGCGTCAGCAATCCTGGCCTGATACCCAGCTTTTCATTGTGAGTACGGATCACCTCCGCCCCCAGAACGACAATTGCCTGCGGGGGGTGGTCGGCCGGAGGCGTCATCGGCAATCCGGAAGCGAGGGCAAGCAGCAGGCTGTCTGAGATCACCGGCATGCCGAACAAGATCAGCAGGATCATCGAGGTCCAAATCAGCCGGCGCCCGGTTCTGCGCCAGGCGCCGCGCATGAACAGCCCGATGACGATGAGGACCACGAAACAGGTCGGCGGAAGCGCCAGCGCAAGAAGAACATGCTTCACGGCGGCGGATTATCCGGTCGAACCGGTCAGCCACGCCACGACCTTACTCAGGCCGGCGTGCAACGGCACCCGCCCCTCGATGCCAAGCACGCTGTTTGCCAGGGTTGGCACCCCCAGAGAATGCCTGATTTCGCCGGCGCGCGATGGCTGCGTCTGAACGTCGAGATCCTTGCCAGCCAGTTGAGCGATCACCTGCGCCAAGGCTTCTACTGACGTTGAAACGCCACTGCAAACGTTGAATACCGGCGACCCCGGCGGCCTCACGGCCATTGCCGCAAGCAGTGCTCGGACCACGTCAGTGACGTAGACGAAATCGCGGGTCTGTTGGCCGTCCCCGAAGATGGCAATCGGCAGGCCGGAGGTGATCCGCTCGCAGAAGACGGAGATGACTCCGGAATAAGGGGATTTCGGATCCTGGCGCGGGCCGTAGACATTGAAGAAACGTAGCCCGACGGTCGGTATCCCGTGGACGTGGCTTGCTACCCTAGCGTGCAACTCGCAGCCGTACTTATCGGCGCCATAGGCCGATAGCGGCACACAAGGTTCGCTCTCGGCAATCGGGATGGCGGTGGCGTCACCGTAAACGGCAGCGGACGAGGCATAGACCACCGGGACTTCGGTGCCCAGCCGCCGAATTGCATCGAACACCGAAATAGTGCCGGTAATGTTGGTGCGGTGGGTACCGAGCCAATCGGTGACGCCTTTCTCGACCGAGGCGATGGCAGCGAGATGAAAGCAGCCGTCGACGCCGTCTAGCGCGAGGAGGGCAAGGGCTGGGTCGGCCACGTCCCCTTCGATGAGTGTTGTGGACACTGATAGATTGCTCCGGCGGCCGGTGGACAGGTCATCGAGCACGCGGACTGTACCGCCCCGGGCGACAAGGGCGTCGCACAGGTGCGAGCCGATGAAGCCGGCACCCCCTGTCACCAGATAAGTACTCATGCAGGAAGGTCAGCGTTATAGCCACACCAACTGGCGCCGGACGGAGCCGCCGAAGCCGTCATTGATTTTAGCAAACTGATGGGTTCCCGAACATAATTGCTGCACAGGCAGTTTGCCACGTCGATGCAAGGCGATGAAACGAGGAATATTGCGTCCGGGCACGCAACATCCCATTTAGACGCCCTTGACGTTTTTCCAGTCACTTACCAGGACGGAATGGAGGGGAGCGGGTGTGGCCGTTGAGGCTGGTCCCCGCAAGGAAAGCGCAAAATGCGCGAACACGGTCATTGAGCCCTTCCCTGGCCGGGTGGCGATGTTCGGGATGGCGCCACGACCCCGGTATTGGCCAAAAGCCGGCAGTCGCTTGGGACTCTGCCATTATAGCGGGTCCAGGTCTGGGTTTCTCCAAACAGGGGGAGGCCGATGAACCCGCGTAGCGCGAGGTTGCGGTGCTGGTCGAGGTGGAACTCCACGCTGTAGATGCTGCCGTTGCGCGGGTTGATAATGTGGCCCTTCCAGAGGTTGGCCCCGATTTGCTTGGCGTCTGAGATCAGTTGCAGGTGGCACTGGGAAACACCGCGATAGTCGACGGGCGTCGGGTCTGTCGGGTGGTCGAGGATGACCCCTGCGATCTCGGCGCAGAGACCGCCGTCACACGGGGAGACCTTGATGATGCCATCGTGGTCCCGCGTTAGCCAAAGGCCAGTCAAGGGATCGCTCGCTTGGGCCTGAAGGCTGACGAGGAAAACCCCGACAATGATGATAAGGCGAACCATTCGAATCTAGATGGCGCCACTGTCGGTGAAGCGCACTCCGATCGCGGTCAATCTATGGCGGGCCGTGTCGATCGTGGTACGGCCCCCCGGTGCGGGAAGGCCGATGCCGCGGCAGGCATCTTCGAAAATAGTCACGGCGAAGCCGAGACGCGCGGCATCCTCCGCGGACCAGGCGACGCAGAAATCGGTTGCGAGGCCGCACAGGAACAACCGCGAGAAACCGCGTTGACGAAGCCACGCCTCAAGGCCCGTGGGCGTCTGACGATCATTTTCGAAAAATGCGGAATAGCTATCCAGTCCCGGGCGAAAGCCCTTCCGGACGACCGTCTCGATCCGCGTCTGATCGATCGCCGGATGAATGGCAGAGTTTGGTGTACCGGCGATGCCGTGGTCGGGCCAAAGCACCTGGTTGCCATACGGCATTTCGATAGTGTCGTAAGGCTGTTTGGCTGGATGGGCGCTGGCGAACGAGGCATGGTTCGCGGGATGCCAGTCCTGGGTCGCAAACGCGTGATCGAATTGCCGAAGAAGTCGATTTATAACCGGAATCACACCGTCGCCGTCCGCCACCGGTAACTCGCCGCCGGGCATGAACGTGGGCTGGACGTCGATCAACCCCAGGATGTCGGTCCGGGGATCGAGTTGCATTGGCGGTCTCCCTGTTCCGGATGGTGTTGCGCGGTTAGTTTTGTCCGGTTAGGCAGGGCGAACAAGAAGATCACGAGCAAATCCCCATGACGCGCACTCCACTACCCGCGCTTGTCCTGTTGGCCGCCCTGACGATATCTCCCCTAGCAGCACCTCCGGGCGGCGCGGCAACCTTCCGATGGGCCAACGACGGCGATGTTAACGCAATGGACCCTGCCACGCGGCAGGAGACAGTGCAGCTTAGTTTCCTTTCCAATATCTATGAACCGCTGGCCCGACGCAACCGCGCTCTGGCACTCGAACCAGCCTTGGCGACATCTTGGGATCAGACCTCGCCCACGGTGTGGCGTTTTCATCTGCGGCCAGGCGTGAAGTGGCAGGATGGTTCGCCGTTTACCGCCGAGGATGTGGTGTTCACGCTGAAGCGGATCCAGTCACCAAATTCCTCGATGCGCGCGCTGATGTCGCCGGTGAAGGAAGCACGCAGGATCGATGACCTTACGGTGGAATTCGAAACATTGGTGCCCGACCCGATCCTTCCGCAGGAGCAGACCAACCTGCTAATCATGTCGAAAGCCTGGTGCGAGTCGCACAACTCGAGCGAACCGGTCACTATAGGCAAGGAGGACAACTACGCGCTGCATAATGCTATGGGCACGGGACCGTTCAAGCTCGTGTCACGCGAGCCAGACCGCAAGACGGTGGTAGAAAAGAACCCCCTATGGTGGGACAAACCTGAACATAACCTGGACCAGGTCGAGTTCGACGTGATCGGCTCGGCGGCCACGCGTGTGGCGGCACTGCTATCGGGTGACGTCGATATGATTTATAGCGTTCCGCCGCAGGACATCGCCCGAATCAAGCAGACCTCAGGTCTGAAGGTGCTGGAGACGCCCGAGCTGCGGACCATTTATCTTGGTTTCGCTCAGAGCCGGGATGAATTGCCGAGTTCCGATGTGAAGGGAAAAAACCCATTTAAAGACGTGAGAGTGCGGGAAGCGGTAGCATTGGCGATCGATGAGCCGACCATCGCCAGCCGCGTGATGCTCGGGTTGGGGCACCCAACATGGGAGATGTGGGGTCCGGGGGTCAACGGCTACGACGCGGCGCTGGATGTGCGGCCGAAGGTGAGTCCCGCCAAAGCAAAGCAGCTACTCGAGGAGGCAGGCTACCCCAACGGCTTCCGGGTCGGATTGGATTGCCCGAACGACCGCTATGTGATGGACGAGCAGATCTGTACCGCGATGGTGTCGATGCTAGCGCGTATCGGGATCAAGGTCGATCTGAACGCGCAGACGAAATCGAAATACTTTAACAAAATACTCGCGCCGAACTACGACACCGATTTCTACCTGCTGGGTTGGACGCCAGCGACGTATGATGCCCACAACGCGCTCTACACGCTGCTGGGAACGCGCGACGGCAAGCGGGGTGAGGTGAACTCCGGCGGCTACTCCAACCCCACGCTCGACCTGTTGATCGAGAAGATCGGTGTCGAAACGGATCAGGCGGAGCGAAATGCAATGATCCGTCAGTCAATTGAGATCTTGCAGAAGGATGTGCCGACAGTTCCATTGCATCAACAGGTTATCGTTTGGGGATCGAAACAGAATATCGAACTGGCGCAGCCAGCGGATAATTTCTTTCCATACCGGTACGTCCAGGTAAGGTGACCCGAGGGACGCACTGGGGCCGGAATGGCACCTCCCGCGTCATAGCCGAGTTCGTTTTGGCCATCCGCGCACCAATCGTCGAAGCGCGGTCGGCCGGAACAAGGCCGGCCATGACGAGGAGGGTGCGGGTCGGGCGCCGGCCGCTCTTGCCCGCACCGCGACTTGGTCCGATCCTACCCGATAGCGGGGAAGACCCGGGTAAGGGGAGACACGACAATGGCCATCTTCGTCATCGGCGGCACCGGGTTCATCGGCATCCGCGTTATTCCGCTCCTGGTTGCGCTTGGCGAATTGGTGGTGTGCATGGATATCAACCCGAACGCGCCCTCGCTCGCCGGCCTCGGCGAAAAAGTGTCCGTCGTCCGCGGCGATGTCACGCAATTCGACGATGTCATCTCCGTTATGGAAGCGTCGAAAGCCGACCGCGTTATCAACCTGTCCTATAATCTCGGACAGGACTTGCCGCCGCATCGCGCGACCAAACTCAATATCGTCGGCATGGACAACTGCTTCGAGGCAGCCCGTATCCTCGGGATAAAGCACACCGTCTTCGCCAGTTCGCTCGCCGTCAACGGCCAGCAGAGTCACTTTGGCGAACGTCCGGTCACCGAGGACGACTACAAGCACGCCGTGGTCCAATACGGCTCGCACAAGGCGTTCAACGAATTCCAGGCCAAGGACTATATTGATAAACATGGTATGACCATTACCGCCATCCGGCCGGCCAATGTCACTGGCCCGGACAAGGTGCGCGGTTCGGTTGACCACGTGAACATCATCACACGTCCCGCCCGGGGCGAGGCGATTTCCTTCCCCTTCGCTGATGCGATGCGCTGTCCCATCCACGTCGACGACATTGCCGAGGTTTTTGTCCGCGTGCTGATGACTGACAAACCACGGCACGCGATCTACAACTCCGGCGGCCAGGCCATTTCTCTGGCCGAGATTGCCGACATCGTGCGGGGTCACCTGCCGGACGCGAAAATCACCTTCGACAAACCAGTCGGGGGGAAGGAAGCCTCAGGCAACTGGCTGATCGACAACACGCGTCTGGTGCAGGAGTTCGGCGTACAATACCGGCCTGTACAGGGAGCGTGTGTTGCAGATTATCAATGACTGCCGAGCCGAGATTGGGCAGCCGCCGATCAGGGCGTGATCAGAGACTCGATTGCATCAGCCGACCGTTTCGATTTCGACCGGGAACAGTGCCTCGCCGTCATCAACGCGCAGCAGGTGGTAAATGTTAAATCGGTAGGCAGGACCGAGCGAAACTTCCGGTGGGGTGAAGGGAAAAGCAAGGTTGCCGGCGGTGGACAGGCGGCCGGGATAGCCAAAATGCAGCATGTATTGCTTGCAGGTTCGCACTACCTCGGATGCCCGTTCGCGGGTGGGCGCGATGCACTCACCCATGATGAACACCTCGCCGGGAAGTGGTTCGTTTTCAGGCGTCACCATCCGCACCCCATCGATGCCGTAGACCCGGAACTTCAGAGTGTAGTCTAACGGCTGTTCTTCACATACCAAGCTTTGCACCAGTTCGGCCACTTTCGGCAGCAGCGCCTTGCATTGTTCGATAAAGCGAGGATCGGCGGACCCGCACAGCAGCACCGCACGCTCTCCGATCTTGCGCGCACCTTCCAGCTTGATCGTAGGCTGCGTGGTGTCGCGCCACGTCGCGCCGCTGACCCGCGCACGGCGTTCGTCCACGGCCTCATACCGGGCGTGCGTCAGATCGAGTGTGCCGTCAGGTTCCCGCATCGTAAACGGGTCGGCTTGCTCATACAGGCTGTGCGCGGCCACCGAGGTCGGCGTCGCTCGGCGATCCGGATTCATGCTTTCGAGGACGAAACAGTCGTGATCCAGCTCCGCCAGGATCGGATCACGGCCGCCCGGCACACAGCAGAGCGATGCGCACTCGATGATCTTCGCCATGTGCATCGCTAGTCCCACTGGGAATCCCAAAAGCGCCGGCAACGACGCGAAAATCGCGGTGTCACACGCTCGGCCCGCCACGAGCACATCCACGTCGGATTTGAGCGCTTTCCGGAACGGTCCCATTCCCATCTGGCCGACGATGTTGGCGGCTTCGGTTACGTCTTCCTCAGTCAGCGGCGGCATGCCGTCGTAGCTAATCACTCTACCGGTACGAACAGCCTCGAGCAGCAACGGGCGGGGAATATCGGCCCGCATGACCGCCATTCGAAAGCGCAATCCATCGTCGCGCGCGATGTCGCGGATTATCGCCAGGGTCGCGTCCAGATGCGGACCAGCCCCCGCGGATCCGGCCGAGCCGATGACCAACGGGACGTCCAACGAACGGGCACCGAGCAATACGCGGCGCAGGTCGCGGCGAGTGGCCTCGGGAGCCGTCGCCATTTCGCCTTTGCCGAGATAGGTCGGGCCGATGTCGACGGAGCCCATGTCGCAACCGATCAGGTCGGGGCGGCGCTCGATACCGGATTTGAAAGCGGCGGCCGGAATGCCATAGCCGAGTTGGCCGGAGGCGCCGAGCAGCCGGAGGGGGCGGCGCACCTTTCGGAATTCGTCAATGATGCGGCCGGATGCGCTCATATCTCGATTCCCAATAACGGTGCATGCTGCTGCGCGCCGTAAACATCGTAGTCCCCTGGATCGCCGGCCATGATGCTGCGGGCCATCACGATCTTGATTGCACGGCCCACCGGATATGGAATGATCGTCACCTGATCTGGCGGCACGCGATACAGACGTCCGATCGCCTCCGCGCCCAGCGCCGAGGATTGCACCACGCGCTGATAATCCGCGTCCGAACCGAACATGATGTCCAGCGTCAGGCGTCTGGGCCCGGCGTTCTTGCTTCGAATGACCTGCGCGATGTCGGATAGTTTCATGGCCGATGCAACTCCGCTCTGGGTCTTGTTACGGTCCGGACGCCATTCTTGAACGCGACCAGCGGCGCCTTTACCTCGGCGATCGCTTCCTCGGGTGTCGTGGCGTCGAAGATCACGATATCGGCGGGATTGCCCACGGCGATGCCATAATCCTTTAGATTCATCAATCTGGCGGAACGCTCTGTCAGCATGGCAAAGCATTCGCGCAGTCGGCGTGCGTCGCCGATCTGGCAGACATTGGCCTGCAGATTGGCGATCCGGATCAGGTTGCCGTCGCCCATCGGAGTGAACGGGTTCAGAATATTATTGCTGGAAATCGAGCAATTTACACCGTTTTCGACCAGTAGATTGGCATCGGCCACGCCACGCCGGACGCTGTGGTCCTGGTCGCGGCCCATCATGTAAAGATCAGTCGCGGGCAATACTGTGACCGCCACGCCCGCATCGGCGATCTCGGCGGCCAGTTTCAGCAAATCCGCGGGCGGCAGCGTCGAGTATTTGCAGCCATGCCCAACCGCGACGCGTCCGCCGAGGCGGTATTTCTTTGTCAGTTCGCAGACCAGATGGATGTCCATGTCCGCCGGACTGTTGCCGGAGTCGAGATGCATGTCGATGTCGGCATCATACTCGCGCGCCAGCTCGAATATTCTACGAATTTGGCCGCTCTTGTCGGGATCGTAGTTGGGCGCGGCACCGATCACTCGCGCACCGCGCTTCAACGCCTGGACCAGCAGTTCGTCCGAACGCTTGTTGTTGGTCAGGCCCTCCTGCGGGAAGACGCAGAGTTCGATGTCGATCGCCCAAGCATAATCGCGCCGCAACCGCTCCAGCGCGTCGAAACTACGCATCTCCACGCCGCTGTCGAGTTCCAGGTGGGTCCGCATCCGTGTGGTGCCGTGCTTGATGCAGTTCTCCAGAGTCGCGCTGGCGCGCTGATAGACGTCGTCCTCGGTGAAAGTGGCCTTGACGGCGGTGACGCGCGGGACGGCGTTGGCGTTGCGCCCGTCCTCGGGCGGACAGCGGTCGATGATACGGGTCTTGTCGAGATGGATGTGGGTCTCGACCAATCCCGCGCAGGCCAGGTGGCCTTTGGCATCGTAGGAAGGCGCGTCGGTGGAAAGACCACGTTCGATCGCAACGATCTTGTCTCTCGAGAAGCCAATATCGACCGGGGATCCACTGAACACACGTGCATTTCGGATGACAAGGTCCATGGCGCCCTCTTGTGCCGAACGGCAGACACACAGCGACGAGTTACTGGAAATGGTCACGTGCGGCAAAGGATTAGAGGCGGCCGAGCGCCCAACCGCAAAAAGTGGCGGCGACGCAAAATACCACCGAGCTCATGGCGTAACCCAGGGCAGGGACCATGTCACCGGCTTGCATCAACTCCAGCGTTTGCAGGCTGAACGCTGAGAACGTAGTAAATCCGCCACAAACCCCGGTCATCAGGAAGATGCGGATATCGGGATGCACGCCGACCCGACTGGGGATCAGCGTGACCCCGGCCACCAGGCCGATCACGAACGATCCCAGCACGTTGATCAGCAGCGTGCCCCAGGGAAACCGGGGACCCGTCAGTGCCGTCATGGCGCTCGTCAGCCAAAACCGAGCAACGCTTCCCATGGCGCCGCCGACTGCCACCGCGACCCAAGCTCCGATCAATGCCACCACCTTTTCTGCGTCGCGGGTACATTGACATCGGCCATTTTGCTTGAAAAGGCGCCATGGCTCGGCGCAAGAAACGGCTCCCACCGGGTAGCGGCCATGCACTCTGCGCATGACATATTACTGGAAACCATATGATAACGCAGCTTATGATCAGCTCTTACAACAGGGCGTGCGCCATTGGCCGAGTTCCACCGTGATTTGCTGTTCCTGCTACACGATGTCGCTCGCCTGCTCCGGGTTGACGCCGATAAGCGCGCGCGACTGCACGGTATGACGCGGGCGCAGTGGGCCATCCTGATCCGGCTAGACCGCCAGCCTGGTCTTTCTCAAAAGGAATTGTCCGAGCTTCTGGAAGTCGAGCCGATCACCGTTGCCCGTTTGATCGACCGGTTAGAGGCACGCGGCATGGTCGAGCGGCGTCCGGAGCCTCGGGACCGGCGCATCTGGCGGCTGCATCTGCTGCGTCCAGCGCGCGACGTCCTGCACGAGATCGACGATCAACGCGCCGACATGACGCGCATGGTGACCGCCGGGATCGACGAAGATTCCATCGAAATCATGACCGAGGCGTTGGTGCGAATGAAAGCGACCCTGACTCAAGAGGCTCATGCATCACGCCGAAGCGCCGATCCGGCCGTGACTGAAGCGCGGGAGGTCGCTTGATGTCTCAGGCCGCGATCTCCCAGTCGTCACCGCGGGTATCGGACCGCGTGCTAGATGCGCCAGCACGCCGCCGGATCGGTCGTGGCGCGTTGCGTCCGATCCTGATGCTGGGCGGTATCGCCGCCGTCATTTTCGGGGCCGGCTACTACTGGCTGACCGGCGGCCAAATCGTGTCAATCGATGATGCCTACGTGCGGGCGGCGAAGGAGGTGATCTCCACCGACGTGTCCGGCATCGTCGCCGCGGTTCCGGTGCATGAAGGTCAGCGGGTCAAGGCCGGCGACGTGTTGCTGCGGCTTGATTCGCGACCGTTTCAGATCGCTCTGGCCGGCGCAACCGCGAACCGGGACGGCATGGTCTCTTCGCTGAACGCGATGAAGCTCGACTATAAGCGGATGCTGCGCGAGGTCGACGTAAAGCAGGCGCAACTTGAATCGGATCAGGCGAGTTTCGACCGCTATGCCGGACTTATCAAAAGCGGCGGAGTGACCCGGGCCGACTATGACAACGCGCGCTTTCTTCTGATGGCGGACAAACAGGCCGTCGAGGCTTTAAAGGTCACTGCCAGTGTGCAACTGGCGCGTCTGGGCGGTGATCCCGAGGTCGATGTGCGAACGATGAACGATTACCTGCAATCGCAGGCTCGGGTGGATGAAGCCAAGCGGCAGTTGGATCACACAGTGATCTATGCCCCGTTCAGCGGCATCGTCACGCAGGTGGAGACAGTGCAGCCGGGCATGTATTTGGCCGCGGCGACCGCGGCGTTCGGTCTGGTCTCAACCGAGAATGTCTGGGTCGAGGCAAACCCCAAGGAAACCGAACTGACCTATGTGAGGCCGGGAGAGCCGGTGGACGTGACCGTAGATACCTACCCTGGCCGGACCTGGAAAGGCGAAGTGGAAGCGCTCGCCCCCAACAGTGGATCGGAGTTTTCCGTGCTGCCGGCGCAAAATACATCCGGAAACTGGGTCAAGGTGGTGCAACGCATCCCGGTGCGCATCAAGGTCGAGCACAAGGACGGCGATCCGGATTTGCGCTCAGGCATGAGCGTCGTCGCCGACATCGACACGGGACATCACCGTAGCTGGCGCGACCTGTTCTAGATCATGGCTATCGTTGCCGGATGTCATGACGCAGCCACTTTCGTTGCAAGATCCGTAGTCTCGCGGCAATCTGAACGGCCTCAGTCGCGGGGGGTGAACCTGCCGCGCTGCTCCGTGCCCCATGGTCGCGGATAGTCCATGGCTGTGGCTTCGCAGGAACACGTCCCGCACCGGCTGATCATCACGCTATGCACCGTGGGTGCGACGCTGATGCAGGCGTTGGACCAGACGATTGCCAATGTGGCGCTGCCCTACATGCAGGGCAGCTTGTCGGCGACGTACGACGAGATCACTTGGGTTTTGACCTCCTACATCACCGCTGCGGCGATCATGACGGCGCCGGTGGGATGGCTGGCGTCCCGGTTCGGCCGGAAATATCTGTTCATCACCTGCCTGATTGGATTCACCGTCACCTCGATGATGTGCGGCGCGGCGCAGTCGCTGACCCAAATGGTCGTATTCCGCCTATTGCAGGGCGTCTTCGGCGCCGCGCTGGTCCCGCTTTCGCAATCGACGATGATGGATATCTATCCGGTCGAGCAGCGCGGGAAGGCCATGGCGATTTGGGGCGTCGGTGTGATGGTCGGTCCTATCCTGGGGCCTACTCTCGGCGGTTATTTGACCGAGATGTACAACTGGCGATACGTCTTTTATATCAACCTGCCATTCGGGATCTTGGCGACGCTGGGCCTGGTTTTCTTCATGCCGCGGTCGTTCGGCAACTTCAATCTACGTTTCGACTGGATCGGCTTCGGCGTGCTGTCCTTGGGCATAGGAGGTCTGCAGATGATGCTAGACCGTGGCCAGGATCAGGACTGGTTTACCTCCACCGAGGTTATCGTCGAAGCAGTGCTCGGCGCCCTCGGCGTCTATCTGTTCGTCGTCCACATGATAACGGCGAAGAAACCGTTCATTCCAGTGGTGCTGTTCAAGGATCGGAATTTCTCCGCCGGGCTGGTGCTCATGTTCGCGACCGGGACGATCCTGGTCTCAAGTTCATCGCTGATGGCGCCCTGGCTGCAGAATTTGGCCAACTACCCGGTGGAAACGGCCGGCCTGATCATGGCCCCGCGAGGCATCGGCACGATGACGGCGATGATGACCGGCGGGCGGCTTTCGAGCAAAATCGACCCGCGCAAGCTGATGGCGTTCGGTATCCTGATGCTTGCGTGGTCGATGTGGGAGATGACACGCTGGACTCCGGACGTATCGCAGTGGACGATCATCGTGACGATCATGATACAGGGCGCGGGTCTAGGGTTCGTGTTTCTGCCGCTGCAAGTGCTGGCGTTCGCGACATTGCCACCGCAATACCGAACCGACGGCGCCTCGCTGTTCAGCCTGTTCCGGAATATCGGCGCGGCGATAGGAGTTTCGGTGACCTCCGCGATGCTGGCTCACAACACCCAAGTGTTGCATGAGTTGATCGGTGCGTCGGTAACGCCATTCAATCGCGCCCTGCAAGGTGGCGGCATGTTGAGCCAGGCCTGGAATCCGATGCACGCGCATGGTGCGGCGGTGATGGACCAGATCGTCAACCAGCAGGCAGAGATCATCGCCTACATCGACGACTACTGGATGATGATATTCACGACGCTGCCATCGATTGTGCTGCTTTTTCTCATGCGCCGGCCTCGCATGAGCTCGGCCGTCCCGGCGGAAGGACATGCGGCGATGGATTAGCCGGTAGCTTGCGAGTAAATCGCTGATGTCTTGCATCGCGGGCGCCCAGGCCAATCGTGCTTGCAGCGTCCGAGCATGGTTTGATAGGGGTCGACCTAATCGGCGACGGCGCTGCCACTTCCGTCACGAAGATAGAACGTTCTGTTCGGGCCTGGTTCAGCTAGCGCCGAGGCCTCGAAACCCACCCATAAGCGGCCCCCGCCGCCATCAGCACTGACGTCCCCAAGAACACGGCGCGCATACCG
This sequence comes from uncultured Pseudomonadota bacterium, assembly GCA_963832865.1. Classification (GTDB taxonomy): domain Bacteria; phylum Pseudomonadota; class Alphaproteobacteria; order Acetobacterales; family Acetobacteraceae; genus Rhodopila. The sequence continues at coordinate 33,272 of CAWHWH010000029.1, read as the reverse complement.
AAGTGTCCCCCGATGAACCCTCCGACCAGCGGCCCCGTGACCTGACCGACGTACTGCGAGGACGTCGAGTAGCCCAAAATAGTCCCAGCATTCCGTTCCGGAACGTTGTGGCGGATGACCGTGGCGACGCAGGGCAGCAGGCCACCCAGCGACAACCCCATCAGGAACCGCAAGAGGATCAATTGCCAACCGTGCGTTCACAAAAGCCTGAGGAACCAACAAGCCCGCGCAAACCGACAAACACCCGATGATCACCGTCCAGTGCCCGATCCGGTCGGCCAGTTTTCCCAACCGCGAGGCCGATAGAATGCTGCCCAATGCCGCCGCCGACATGACCAATCCAGCCACCACGGTCACCTGCGCCGGATCTGCAGTGATTTGCGCGACATAGACGGTGATGATCGGCTCGATCGACATGTTCGCGAACATCAACAGCATGCCCATGGCCAGCATGGCCACCACCGGCCGCTTATCCGATATGGCGGCCCAAGCGCCGTGTTTCCGGGAGGCCCGAGACCGCCTCTGGCGGGGCTCCTCCTTGATCAGAAAGACCGTCGCCAGAAACGCAACGAAGATGATCGCGCCGGCTGCAAAGAATGTCATCCGGATCCCGATCAACCGCGGCAGCGCGCCGCCGACGAGCGGACCCACCAGATTCCCCGCCATGTTCCCTGACGCCATCATCCCGATCGCCCATGCGGTTCGGGCGCGCGGCGTCTGGGTCGCCACCAGTACGGTGGAACCCGACGAGTAGCCGCCTAGTAGGCCGGTCAGCAGGCGCAGGCCAACAAGCTGGTAGATGTTCTGCGAGAGCCCGATCAGCGACATCGCCACCGCCATGCCGAGACTTGCACGGATCAGCATCAATTTGCGGCCGTATTGATCCCCCAGGCGCCCCCAAAGCGGAGCGAAAATTGCCGCGGTCAGGAACGCCGCGCCATACGCCACGCCGGACCATTGTACGATAGCGACGGGATCGGTAACGCCTAACTGCTCTACATATAGCGGCAGGAACGGCAGCAATATGGTCATCCCGATTATCGTGGTGAAGGATCCGAACACACAAACCCAGAGGTTACGCCTCCAGTCTGAAGTGCCCTCGTCCTCGGTCACAGCGCGGGGATCACCTTGTCGGCGAACAATCGCAAGCTTGCAGCCGTCTGCTCAAGGTTCATCGGCCCCAGTCGAAACTGCATGATCAGGCCACCTACCCCAGTCGCTTTCAGCGGGGCCAGTTTTTCCGCAACAGTTGCCGGCGAGCCATAGACCAGCGCGTGCTCCACTGAGGCATGTGCCGGTGGTGCCGCCCCTGGCGGCGGCATCGGCAAAATGGACGCTTTCTGCTCAGCGTAAATGCGGTTGCGCATCGCCATCCGATGCTCGTGCATAGCGACGAAGGCGGGCAAAGCGACCTGTTCGGCCTCCGCGTCGGTCTCGGCGACATAGACGTTGCGCCAAACCCAGCATTCATCGAGCTTGGCCGCGACGGTCGCCTCGTCCAGGCCGATCGTGCGCAGCGTGTCACGGTACAACGCCATACGGGCGGACGTCACCGCATTACTCTGCACGTTCATCATAAACGGGTTCCCCCGTCGAGCGATCTCGAGCATCCCGTGCTCGGTCGCCGCGGCTCGGATCACATAAGGATGCGGCTTCGTAAGGACAGCAGGGCGCAGTTCCGGTAACCGAATATGGAAGAAACGTCCGTGCCAATCCACCGGTTCGCCCTTCCACGCCTCGAACATGATGGCCTCGGCCTCCTCAAAGCGCGCCTGAGCCTCGGTATGATCGATGCCGTAACCTTGGTAGTCATAAATATTGTAGGCCGTCCCGCGACCTAACCCGACGATCAGGCGACCCTTGCTGATGTGGTCGATTAGCGCCACCTGCTCCGCCAACCGGATCGGGTGATGCAGTGCCATTTGTGCAACGGCGAAACCAATCCGCACCCGCGTCGTTGCCACCGCCAGCGCGGCTGCGAAGACAACCGGATCGACGTAAGCGACGATGCCGTCGAAATGATGCTCCGCGAGCCAGATCGTGTCGAAGCCCAGCGCGTCCGTCAGCCGAGCCTCTTGCAAGGTCTCGTCGATAATCCGGCCGTCATCGGCGGCCGACGCGCTGGCGGGGAACAGAAAGTTGGAGAACCTCATCGGCGCCCTTTCAAACAGCGTTAACATCTGATGGAGGTGCTTTGCAGGCAATGGCTCGTCTGGTACCACCGCCCCTGACCGATGGAGCCCATGCATGAGCTACGCACCCAAGCGGGCCGACTTTTCTGTTCCCGTCCGCATCAACCTTTACTCGGATACTCAAACGAAGCCGTCGCGCCAGATGAAAGAGGCCATGATGGCGGCGGAAGTGGGCGACGAACAGGGAGGGTCGGATCCGACCGTATGGGAGCTTTGCGACCGGGCCGCAGCGTTGCTGGGCAAGGAGGCGGCGATGTTCATGCCCTCCGGCACGATGTGCAACCAGGTCGCGCTTGCCACGCATTGCCGGCCGGGCGACGAGGTCCTGGCGCACGCCGACGCCCACATTCAGTCCAGCGAGGCCGGTGCCCCGGGCGCGATCAGCGGCGTGATGATCCGCAGCCTGCCCGGTGAGCGAGGGATCTTCACTTCCGAAACGCTCGAAGCCGCGATCCGCCCTGTCAGCCGATACTCACCTCCGCAACGTTTGGTTGAGGTCGAGCAGACCGCCAACAGAGGGGGCGGCGCCTGCTGGAAAACCACCGAGCTAAAAGCGGTCGCCGATATCGCGCATGCGCACGGCATGAAAGTACACATGGATGGCGCTCGCGTCCTGAACGCCGCCGTCGCTCTACGCGTCGCGGCAAAAGACGTCGTCGCGGACTGCGACACGGTTTGGCTGGATTTTACCAAGGGCTTGGGCGCGCCGCTCGGTGCGGTGCTGGCCGGATCGAGCGAGTTCATCGGCGAGGCTTGGCGTTGGAAGCAACGGCTGGGCGGGTCTATGCGCCAAGGCGGGATGAATGCGGCTGCCTGTATCTACGCGCTGCAACATAATATCGAACGTCTGGCCGAGGATCATGCGAACGCTACGGCCCTGGCGCGCGGCATGAGGCAGATTCCGGGGATCGCCGTCGAGACGCCAGAAACCAATCTGGTCTTCTTCGATACCGCTGGCACCGGCCTGACCGCGATGGAATTCGCGGCGCGAATGCGCCTGGTTGGGGTGACCGTCTCGTTGTCGAATACCTATCGCGGCCGCGCCTGCACTCATCTCGACGTTAACGCCGCGCAGATCGAAGAAGCCGTGGCGCTCATGCGCCAAGTCGTCTCAGGTAGCCAGTCGCGGACCGAATGAGCGGGCGACGTACGTATAAACCGCTATTGCGAGGCGTTCTCAAATAGGGTATCTCCCTGACCAGACGCTTAATGGAACCAATCCGTGTATATCTGCTTGTGTAACGCGCTGACCGATAAACGAGTGAAGCAGGCCGTTGCGGCGACCGGCAGCCGACGGCCCGTGGACGTTTACGAAGCCTGCGGTTGCCGTGCGCAATGTGGTAGATGCGTCCAAACGGTGTTGCGTTTGGTTCGTGATCACGCGCTTGAGATCGAAAGCGAGATCCAACCCGCCACCTGATATAACGGCCTCGACGCAAGGTGGATGCGCGCGCAAGATCGACCGATCTATCCGGAAGGCGATGCCTATGTTGCGCGATCCAAAAGTCATTGAACACCTGAACACCCAACTTACCAATGAACTGACCGCCATCAATCAGTATTTTCTGCATGCCCGAACGTTAGAGCACTGGGGCGTGACGAAGTTGGGAAAGCAGGAATACGCCGAGTTGATTGAGGAGATGAAGCACGCGGACGAGTTGATCCAGCGCATCTTGTTTCTTGATGGTTTGCCCAACGTGCAACGGATAAATCAGATCGCGGTCGGAGAAACTGTCGAGGAAATTTTGCGGGCCGATATGCGCCTCGAGGACAAAGCCCTCGACGACTTACGCGAGGGGATCGCCTATTGCGAAACTGTGCGCGACTTCGTCTCGCGCGACCTGCTGATGCACATTCTCGAGAACGAAGAAGAGCACGTTGACTTCCTTGACCGCCAGTTTGATCTGATCAAGCAGATCGGCATCGAGCGTTACATTCTGCTGAACGCCGGTTCAGCACCGGAGCAAGAGTAGGAAGCCGCCGGGACGCGGTTCGTGGGCTGACCACCGCGCGACAGTGTGGCTCACCGCCGCGGTCGGTATGGCCTGCGGCGCGGGGCTGCCGATCCTTGCGGTCGTGGTCACCGGCGGCGATTTCATCGTGATCTTGTGATCTTTGTCTTTCCGGCTCTCGAACAGCGCCTGCCAAGATCCAGATGGACACCGTCCTTAGCTACAGGTGTCGTTTTTCGACAGCCGTGATACGCTCAGTGAGATTCTGGCGACCTGCACCCGGCAGGATTTCGCTGTCAGCCGGGTCCGCGTCGAGCGCACCTCCGAACTTAGTCCGGATCGGGCGAATCAACCTGCAAGACCTGACGCGGGGCCGGCCCTGGGCGACAGTCCGTCCGATCTTGGGTTCACCGAACGAATTGTTACCATTATGTTGGCCGCTCAGAGCGTCCGATTGATCGCCAAACTGGCCGAGAAACTGAGCGAAATAAAAGGTAGTCTCGGTCAACGCCGGTGACGTGAACGTCACAGTCTGAATAGGCCGCGATGGCGCAGAGGCCCGTCTACTCAGAAATCACGACGCCCTGCGCGGTGTCGGGGTGAAACTCCCCCATGAAGGGAAAACGCCCCGGACCTAGCGGGCGAAGCCGAACGGTGACGGAAGCGCCGGCTGCGACAATCTTCTCGACCTTGAGCGCTGATGAATTGAATTCCTCCGCCATCGTATCCTCATTTCTGATCCTCAACACAGTCGGCTTTCCCGTTGCCACGTGGATTTCCGACGGCGAGAACCGATGGTCCTTCAGTGTCACATCGATGCTGACAGGCTCCTCCGGCGAAGCCGTCCGGCCAAGGCAAAGCCCTAGAATCACAATCGCAAATGACACGGCTCGGGGCAGTCCAAAGCGAAGCGTAATTATGGCGCAGATCCTCCTCCAATTACCCCCATCATAGCCGTCAAACTCAGATATTGCAAATCATTCTCAATTAGACATTGCAAATCATTCTCAATTGCACGTAGGTTGATCTCCGGGGTTCGTATTGTGGAATGAAAATGACAAGCAGATCGACCGGCTTCACGGACGGGGGGCGCCCACTGTTGGGTCCCATAATCGCTGTGGCGACGGTTCTCGGGCTAGGACCCGGACTAGCCGCTCCACCCACGATCCAGATTCCGACGGAAGATACATTTGAGCCCGGCGGCCCCGATTACGGTCCGTTCGGCTTCCTCAACGGCATATCGCGCAGCGGTTTCATGCTCGGTGACATGTGGGGCCTCCGGACAGAATTGGCCAAATACGGCATTTCCTTCGCTTTGCAGGAAACCAGTGAAGTGTTAGGCAACGTCACCGGCGGAGCCAAACGAGGCGCTGCCTACGACGGCCTGACGCAGATGGCACTGCAACTCGAGACCAACCGGGCCTTCGGATGGTATGGTGGCCTGTTCAACGTCAGCGCGCTGCAGATCCATGGAACAAACCTGAGTTCCACAAATCTGTTGACCCTGCAAACCGCCAGCGGCATCGAGGCGGACCGGGCGACCCGTCTGTGGGAGCTATGGTACCAGCAGAAGTTTCTCGAGGAAGACCGTCTCGACATCAAAATAGGCCAGCAGAGCCTCGACCAGGAGTTCATGGTCAACGCCAACGGTGCCTATCTCATCAACACGATGTTTGGCTGGCCAATGGTGCCTTCAGCCGATCTTCCCGGAGGCGGCCCCGCATACCCTCTATCGGCCCTGGGCGTGAGGGCGCGTTATCGTCCAATCGATTCCGTGACCTTGCTGACTGGCGTTTTCAACGGCAGCCCCTCGCCAAACACGGGCCTTTGCTGCTCCGGCGATGCGCAGCAGCAAAACCCCTCAGGCACCAGTTTCCCCCTGAACGGAGGCGTCCTCGTTATCGCCGAAGCCCAATACGCTTATCCCTCACTCGGTACCATGCTCTATGCCAATCAGGCCCAGTCGTTGGCTCGGGTTTACAAGATCGGCGGCTGGTTCAATTCGCAGAATTTCGCCGACCAGCAGTTCGACAACACCGGCCTCTCGCTCGCCAACCCGGCAAGCAACGGCTTACCCCTGGGGCATCATGGCAACTACGGCGTCTACGCGACCATGGACCAAATGGTGTGGGTCGATCCCACCGAAAGCGACCGAAATGTAAATGTCTTCGGCCGAATCCTGTGGGCGCCGCAGGCCGATCGGAACCTGATCACCTTCAGCATGAATGCCGGCGTGACGTTTCACGAGCCGTTCCGCCATCGCGACGACGACACGTTTGCGATCGGCATGGGTTACACGAAGGTCAGCAGCAGCGCCGCCAGCCTCGACAGGGAAACCGCGTTCTTTACCGACTCCTTTGTGCCGGTGCGCGGCGGCGAAACCTACCTGGAGGTCTCCTATCAGTATCAGGTGGCGCCCTGGTGGCAGCTCCAGCCCGACATCCAATACGTGTTCAACCCAGGCGGCGGGGTTGCTAACCCGAACGATCCGACGACGCGGGTCGGCAATGAGCTTGTCTTGGGCCTTCGCACCAATATCCTGTTCTGACGCCCTTGACGCGGTCGAAAGGACCCTTTAAATGCGAATAACTCGCAATTTCAAGCGGGGGTATTCCGAGGGCGGGGCGCCAGTGGCAAGCAGAGATTGGTTGATGGAACGTCCAAAAATACGCCGTGGCATACCCTCATTGGCCATCGTGGGTCTGGTATTCGGCAGCCTTATCCTGACAGCCGGACCGGTCCGCGCAGATGGTGGATTTTTGGAAACGGTCAAGAAACATGTGACCGTGACCTCCACGGTCGCTGATAACGGCGATCAGAACCCTTACGCTGTCGTCGTCGCCCCGGTCTCGGCCGGTGCCATCCAGAAGGACGACATTCTAATCGACAACTTCAACAATTTGTCGAATTTGCAGGGCCTCGGGACGACCATCGTCGACATTAACCCGGTGACCAGGAAGACGAAACTCTTCGCGGAGATTCCACGGCACACCCCGCAATGTCCGGGCGGCGTCGGCCTGACGACAGCTATGACGATGCTCAAAACTGGCTGGGTTATTGTCGGCAGCACTCCGAGCGAGGACGGTACCACGCGGACCAAGGGTAACGGCTGCCTTCTCGTGCTCGATGCCAATGGGAAGCTGGTTGATGTTTGGGCAGGGCCGGACATCAACGGTCCCTGGGGCAATATGGCGGTCAGCGACAACGGAACGACCGCGACGCTGTTCGTCAGCATGGCAGGGTTCGACGTGCCGGGCCCGCAAGTGCGAGATCCCGCAACCGGTTTCCCGGTAACAGTCGCGAAAGCCACCGTGCTGCGGATCAATCTTTCCATCCCGGACGGCCAGAAGCCGGTGATCACGTCCAGGACCGTGGTTGCGAACGGCTTTGGCCAGCGCGCCGACAAGGATGTCTTTCTGATTGGACCGACTGGCCTTGTCTTGGCCCCCGACAACACGCTGTACGTATCCGACGCGCTGGAGAACCGCGTGGTCGCCATCGCCGATGCGACAACGCGCACCACAACGGCGGGCACCGGACGCGAAGTCACCAAAGGCGGGTTATTGCAGCGGCCGCTGGCGCTGATCATGGCGCCGAACGGACATTTGCTCGCGGTCAATGGGCGCAACGGGCAGGTGGTCGAGATCGACCCGGTCGCGGGAAAGCAGATCTATGCCCAATGGATCGATGCCAATCAGGCGCAATCGCCACCTGGGAACGGCGACTTGTTTGGACTCGCAATCAAACCTGATGGCAAAGGTTTTTACTACGTCGAGGACGAAGTGAATACGATTGTGGAGGCAAAATGAGCGGCGAGACCACTGCCGGGCCGTCTCGCCGCCGGCTGTTCGCTACGGCCGGCGGAATTTTGGCGGCGGCCGGATCCGGCTTCGGCGCGCGCTCGGCCGAAGCCGTCAGGAAACCCAACGCTGATATCGAAGCTTTTTGGGGCCCGCACCAAGGCGGTATCGTCACGCCAGTTCAATCGCACACCTACTTCGCGGCGTTCGATCTGACGACCACGAAGCGCGACGACGTCGCCAGCCTCCTGCGTCGCTGGACCAACGCCGCCGCTCGGTTGACCCAGGGCAAGCCGATCGAACCGGTCAAATTGGATCAGGCCTACGACCAGGATCCGGGCACCCTGACGCCCGATAGCGGTGACACACTCGAATTGGCTCCCGCGCGGCTTACCGTAACGTTCGGCTTCGGTGCAGGGCTGTTCGCGAAGGATGGCCTGGATCGTTATGGTCTTGCATCGCGGCGGCCAGAGGCGTTTGTCGACCTGCCCAAATTCAACGGCGACCAGTTGATTGCGGCCCTGACCGGCGGCGATCTCTCGGTTCAGGCTTGCGCTAACGATCCGCAAGTGGCGTTTCACGCGGTCCGCCAGCTCGCCCAGATCGCCTTTGGCGTGGCCGAAATCCGCTGGGCACAGACCGGCTTTTTGTCCAGGCCGGCAAACGGGACGACCCCGCGTAACCTGATGGGCTTCAAGGATGGCACCCAGGTGCCGAAGTCAGTAGACAAAGCCGTTTGGGTCGGCAACGAGGGGCCGAAATGGATGCAAGGCGGCAGCTACCTGATCGTGCGCCGTATTCGCATCGCGCTGGAGCATTGGGATCGCACCAAGATCGATTTTCAGGAGCAGACGATCGGCCGCCACAAGCTGTCGGGCGCGCCGTTGGGCTTGAAGGATGAGTTTGCGCCGCTAGGTCTGGACCGCGCCGACGGGGATGAGAATCCGATCATTCCCGAACATGCACATGTGCGGATGGCCAACGCGGCGAATCTCGGGGCGGCCGAAATATTGCGCCGAGGCTACTCCTACAACGACGGTGTCAACTTCGTCGCCGAACGCTGGCCACCATGGCGCCAAGCCATGGAGTACGACGCTGGATTGCTGTTCATATGTTACCAGAGTGACCCCCGCGCGGGGTTCATCAAACTCTTTGACGATATGGCTAAATTCGACATGCTGAATCAATTCACGACTCATACGGGAGGCGGATTGTTCGCGTGCCCCGGTGGCGTCCGTGAAGGCGGGTTCATCGGGGCAGGCCTACTCGAAACCGTCTAACCCGGTGCGTCGTTGCGACCAGCATTAGCCGGTGGGGAATTCGGATTCGCTTCAGCGTCTCGCTCTCAGATCGTGAAACGAGCCTATCGCCTCGGTGAGACGCCTTATCTGATGATGCTCACTGTCGCCAACCAGCACGCTGCCATCCGGTGCGACCACCGCTCCATGCGGACGTGCCAACCCCGATGCGATTGTAGTAATGATCCAAGACCGAGCGTCGATTCGCCTGATTGCGTGGTTTTCAGTGTCCACAACGAAGATGTTTCCCTCGTGATCGACCGCCATCTCCTTCGGCGCATCGAACACCGCCGACCGAGCATCGCCGCCGTCGCCAGAATAACCGCGTTCTCCGGTCCCGGCCACGGTCTCGATCATCCCGTCCCGAACGCGGCGGATGCAGCTTCCCTGCCGCTCCATCACGTACAGCGACCCGTCCGGTGCGAACGTCACCGCGCGGGCTCCGAATACCGCGGCCTCCGCAGCGGGGCCGCCATCACCGTGGTGCCGAGCCTCACCGGTCCCCGCGAAGGTTTCGATAGTGCCGGCGGTAAGATCGACCACGCGAACGCGGTGTCCCGCTACATCGGCGATGAACAACCGCGACCGATCCGGGCTTAGCGCAAGGCCGTTCGGCTCCACAAGACCAGCCCGCGCGGCCGGGCCGCCATCGCCGCTGAACACCCCCGATCCATCCCCAGCCAACGTCGAGACGATTCCCGTAGTGTCTATAATCCTCACCCGCCGGTTCAGGCGATCGGCGAAAAACACTCGGCCGGAGCGGTCAATCGCCACGCCATAGGGCTCATTCAATTGCGCACGCACAGCAGGGCCGCCGTCGCCAGAAAATCCCTTCGCGCCAGTGCCGCAAATCGTTGAAATAACACCGCTCGCCGCATCGATTCGGCGGATGCAATGATTGAACGTATCCGAGAAAACCAAGCTGCTATCTGGGGCGAACGCCAGATCGAACGGATTGTTCAAGCGGGCTTCGAGCGCCAACGATCCGTCCCCGGAATAACCCGGCTCGCCGATTCCAGCCACGATGCTGACAGCCCATTCGGCGCCGGATTGCGTCTTGTTCATGCCGATTATCCCTCTTGAACCCGCACGATGGTTGTCGCCGCCGCCATGTCAAGCGTAGGATCGTGGCAACGGACGACCCTGTCGGAGGAACCAGAATGGATACCAACGTCGCCTCACAGCCTCGCAGTCGGGAGATAAGCGGCCTCTACGACAAGCTGGAGGACCGCTGTCTGATGCGCGACCAAAAGGGCGCTAGTGACGTCTACTATGACCTGGTTCGCGCCGGACGGCCATTGACCGAAATCATTGCCGAGGGCGTCCGCATCCACGCCCCCTATACTCACGTCCCCTATCACGAGCGGATCGACGACGGCTACCCCAACTTCGTCAACAATGACCACTGTCTGCTGTCCGCTCGGGCTACCATTAACCTGAACCGAATGCTGCCCCAGCACCTCGCGATGCTGCCGATGGCGCAGACGATCTGGTATATCCCGACCGGGCTCGACATCTGGAACCAGAAGATAAACAAAGCTCCGGGCCACTACACGCGCCATCGCGGCAACCTCGGCGAAATTGAAGCCCCGCCCGCTCCCGTCGTCTACTGGCCGGATCAGGAGCCAATCCAGCAGACCGGCCCGCTGAAGGAGCGTCTGAACAACTGGATGACGCAAGTGCATCGCGGCGAGGTCATCAACGCCTACCGCCTTTTCCTCGGCCTGATGGAGAACGCCGCCGAACGCAAGGAGGTTCTGGCCGAAATGTGCTTTGCCGGCCTGATGGATGTGCAGGACCGCCTGCTGCACAACCGCTCGTACACAACCGGCCACAAGGCCTATCGTGCCCGTTCGACAGTCGAAATCGGTAATGCACTGGGCTGGGAAAACGCCCGAAATGTTGTCTACGCCGGCGCGCTCGATATTGCAGTCGGTCCGCGTTGGTATTCGACCTACGAAGTCGCCTGCAACTACATCAAGATGATGATTGAAGGCGAGGCTCTGCACGCGGTTCCCTACAGCGGCGTCAGCGAGGCCGAATTGACGATACTTCGAAATAACGAATCTGTAAACCAGCACGAAGCCGTTGAGCTTTCCAACGCGATCCTGCGACAGGGCGAGATCGAAACACTGGAGGCGCTAACAAGACTGCTGAAAGCCGGCAAGGACCCGCGCCGTATCCTCGACGTGCTGCAAGTCACGGTCGCGCAGATCGTGCTGGAAACGCAGGATCCGGCTACCTTCAACATGCCGCATCATTGCTACGAGTATCAGAACACACTCGCCTGGTTCTACGACACATTTGACCATCCGCGCCGTCTACGGTTGCTGTATGTCGCCGCGATGTTCGCCAACCGGGTGGCTTACCACCAGCAAGGCCTTGGTGAGGTCCATCCCGTTGTGCTGCAAGTCCCGTCAGGGGCCGGTTCGCTCAGCGCCGCCCAGCTTCTGGACCGCATCGATACCGCGATTGGCGCGCTGAACGGAGCCGAGGCAATCGCCTGGACCCAAGCCTACTGCGACAATCTGGCCGAACGCGACAGCCTGGTGCAGCGGATTGCACTGTCCGCTTGCAAGATGGGCAATGACCCGCACAACCAGGAGATCGCCCAGTGCATGCTGATGGACTTCGGCACCAACCGGCAGCCCGACCGGGACCGTCTTTTGCTGGCCGCCGCCTATCACACCGCCATGCACCGCAAATACGGCGACCCGCAGGAGCCTTCCCGCCGCTTCGGCCACGCCATTGGGTTAGCTGAACTGCAGTGAATTAGGGATGCTATCATGACGATTAAGATACAGCCCGTTGACCCAGTCTCCCGCCCGTTTTTCGCGGGGGAAGTTTCTGGCATCGACATTACGAGGCCACTAACGCCCGATCAGGCCTCAGCGATCGAAGCAGGCATGGATCAATACGGCGTGCTGGTGTTCCACGGCCAAAAGTTCGATGACGAAACTCAGTTGGCGTTCTCCCGCAACTTCGGAAGACTTGAAGAAGCCAGCGGCGACCTTAGACTGGGGCAAGGCGCGGCGCATTGAGTCCGGGCTGGTGAACGACATCTCCAACCTGGATAACGACAATCAGGTTCTGGCACGGGACAACCGCAGGCGGCTGTTCAGCCTGGGAAACCGGCTCTGGCATTCAGACAGTTCGTTCAAGGAAGTCCCGGCGAAGTTCTCCCTGCTGTCCGCGCGTCTGATCCCGTCGGCGGGCGGGAACACCGAATTCGCCGATATGCGCGCAGCCTACGATACGCTTGATGATGCAACGAAAGCCGAAATCGAAAACCTGGTTTGCGAGCACAGTCAACTCTATTCTCGGTCTATCTTGGGATTTACGGACTTTACAGACGAGGACCGCATCCGTTTTAGGCCTGTTCTGCAACGGTTGGTGCGGCGGCATCCATCGACCGGACGGAAGTCACTGTATCTGGCCTCCCACGCTGGCACCATCGTCGGCTGGCCGATCCCGGAGGCGCGTGCTCTGTTGCGCGACCTGATCGAGCACGCCACCCAGCGCTCGTTGGTCTATGCACATGAATGGAAGCAGTGGGATCTGGTGATGTGGGACAACCGCGCTACGATGCATCGCGCCCGGCCCTTCGACGCCAAGGAGGTGAGGGATATGCATCGCACGACCGTCGCCTGCGAACGGTCGACGATGGCTGAAGCAGCGTAGGAGGGGGGCGACCGCATCGCGGTATATCGTGCCCAGCATCCCTTTACAGGCCATGCCAACACGCCGAAGAGGCGTTACATCGTCGTGCTAGATTTCGGAGCCTGCATCGGCACTACGCTTGGGCGTGACTGGTGCGGGTCCGAGCGGCCTCTCCTGCTCCCATTCAATCAAATGGATCAAAGGGCTGAGCCAAATAGATCAAAGGGCTGCGCCGGAGTGGCCCCTTAGCCTTGCTTAATCCGCGCGACGCGCTATCCATCCGCCGAACGCAGCGGAGGAGACAGACATGCGCGCCTGGGCCGTTATCGAAAGCGGGCAACCCCTGAAGGAAATCGACCTGCCGACCCCCGAACCCAAAGGGAGCGAGGTGCTCCTGGAGGTTACCTATTGTGGCGTCTGTCATTCCGACCTGCATATCTGGGACGGTTATTACGATGTCGGCGGCGGCCAGAAGATGTCGCTGAAGGATCGCGGCGTCGTTCTGCCGCTGGCGATGGGCCATGAAATCGTCGGCCGCGTCGTCAAACTCGGTCCGGACGCAAGCGGCGTCAAACCGGGCGATGTCCGTATCGTCTTTCCGTGGCTCGGTTGCGGCAAGTGCGAGAAGTGTCTCTCCGAAGACGACAACATGTGCACCGTCGCCGCCAAAAGCCTGGGTGTGTTCGCCAACGGCGGCTACGGCACCCATGTCATCGCCCCCCATCCGAGGCACCTGGTCGATCCTGGGAGCCTCAATCCTGCTGTCGCCGCGACCTACGCTTGCTCCGGTATCACGGTCTATTCCGCGATCAAGAAGGTAATGCCGCTGAAGCCGACACAGCCGATCGTGCTGGTTGGGGCAGGGGGTCTCGGGCTGAATGCCATCGCCGTGCTCAAGGCCTTGAAGCACGAGAACATCATCTGCGTCGATATCAGTGCCGAAAAGCGCGACGCCGCCATGAAGGCCGGTGCAACGAAGACGGTTGACGGCAGCGGCGAGGGCGTCGCCAAGCGCATTGTGGAGGCCGCTGGCGGACCGGTTCCCGCGGTGATTGATCTGGTCAACGGCACCGCCACCGCCCGTTTCGCATATGCGGCGCTCGACAAGGGCGGAAAGCTGATCCAGGTCGGACTGTTCGGTGGGGAACTGACGCTCGCGCTACCCGTCATGGCGATGCGCGCGCTGACCGTCCAGGGCAGCTATGTCGGCAATCCGAAGGAACTACGCGAACTGGTCAGGCTGGCCCAGGCCGGCGACCTGGAGGCTCTTCCGGTTGCCACGATTCCGCAAAATCAGGCAAATGAAGCGCTTAGTCGCCTGCGCGACGGCAAGGTCACTGGCCGTCTCGTCCTGAAAGCCGAGGCCGCGTGATGGCCACCGCCGGCCTCCGTCGTTCCGTCGTTCTGAAACGACGCCCGCACGGCGAACCGACCGCGGCCGACTTCGGCGTCCAGGAAGACGCGATTCCCACTCCCGGACCGAACGAGGTAGTCACCCGCACCCTTTGGCTTTCCATTGACCCGTACATGCGTGGGCGCCTGCGCGAGGAACAAACGTATGCGGTCGCCATCCAGATTGGCGAGGTAATGACAGGTGAGACGATCGGCGAAGTGGTCGCCTCCACCAATCCCGATTTCGTCCCGGGCGAGATTGTCGTGGGCGCGCGCGGCTGGCAGACCCATTCGGTCAGTCCGGGCGCGCAACTGCACAAGATCGCCAAGGGAGCGGCGCCGCTGTCCGCCTATCTAGGCATCCTCGGTATGCCGGGTGCGACGGCCTACGCCGGCGTGACCGAAATTTGCAAGCCCAAGGCCGGAGAGACCTTCGTCGTCTCCGCCGCGTCAGGCGCGGTCGGGTCGGTCGCCGGCCAGCTTGCCAAGCGAGCCGGCGCGCGCGTCGTCGGCATCGCCGGCGGATCCGAGAAATGCCTCTGGGCCCAGGACAGCCTGGGATTCGATGACTGCGTCGACCACCGCTCGCACGATTTGCGGCGTGAACTTCACGCCGCGTGCCCGAATGGTATCGACTGTTACTTCGAGAACGTCGGTGGCGCGGTGCAGGCCGCGGTGTTCGACCAGCTGAACGCGTTCGCCCGAGTCGCCATGTGTGGGATGGTCTCGCAGTATAATGAGAAAACCATGCCGCCCGGACCTAACCTCGGTTTCGTCGTCGGTAAGCGCGTGCTCATCCAGGGCTTCATCGTCTCTGATCGGCCGGCGCGTATCTCCGAGTGGCGCACGGTGGCGGAGCCTTTGGTCGCCAGTGGCAGCCTTGTGTATCGGGAGGACGTGATCGACGGACTGGAAAACGCCCCGGACGCGCTGATCGGCATTCTGAGCGGGAGAAATTTTGGCAAGCTGCTGGTCCGCGTCGCCCCCGAGCACCGTTAGTTCGGATTGCGTGAGGCCGTCTTGGGTTCCCCCCGGGGACGGCCGGCACGCTACATTCGTTCCGCATGGCCTTTGGTCCCCGCCGGAAGGGTCTTTAGCCGCTCCAGTACCGCCGGAACACCCTCGATCACCTCGAACAGCCGGCGGCATGCCGGATCGGCGAAGCCCTGCTCGATCGCATGTTCGATCGTCGCAACCAATGGACCTACCGAACCCGCGACGTTGCAAAGGATGATTGGCTTGTCGTGCAGCCTAAGCTGACGCCATGTAATGATCTCGAATGCCTCGTCAAAGGTGCCGAGCCCACCGGGCATGATCAGGAATGCGTCGGATTCCTCGTAAAGCCGCGTTTTTCGCGTGTGCATGGTGTCGGTGACCACCATCTCGGTCGCCCGCTCATGCGCCACTTCCAACTGGGTCAAGAACTCCGGGATGACACCGAGAACCGTCCCTCCAGCGTCCAGCACGGCATCAGCGACGACGCCCATGATGCCGATCCGGCCGCCCCCAAACACCAGACGGATGCCAGCCTGTCCGAGGCCATGACCCAGGGCGCGCCCGGCACAGGCATAGATCGGGTTCACGCCGACGCGGGAGCCACAAAACACGGCGAGAGAACGTATAGCCGTCATAAATATCCTTCTATCTAAGCGCTTCCAGTCTGTCTGTTCCCCGACAAATCTGCTAGCGAATCATCATGGCGTTTTGCGATCGTTGCATTGTCATGGACAAAATCGGATGGGAGCCTGACCGCATGCTAAGGCAGATGACTCTTTGTGCCGCAGTCGTGCTGGCGTCGACGGGCGTTGCCGGGTCGGGTGCCGCGAAGGCCGATGGTCTGGATCCGATCGCCGTGCGGCAAGCGGTAATGTCCTTGCAGGGTGGCGATTTCGCCTACATCCGCGCGGTTTTGGCAGCAAAAGGCGATGTCAAACCTTTGGAGGTTCCCGCCAAGGCGATCATCAAATCGACCGCGGTGATCCCCACCCTATTCCCGAAGGGCACCGAGAACGGCGGGGATACCAGGGCCCTGCCGGAAGTCTGGTCCGACCCGACCGGGTTCCAGAAGATCGCCGCCGCCGCGACTGATGCGGCGACAAAGCTGGCTGCCGCCGCAAAGGCCGGAGACGCCGACGAGGTGGCTGCCGACACGAAATTGCTAGGCGAGCAATGTGGCGCCTGCCACAAGGCGTACCGAGCGAAGTAAAGGCTTGTCTGTCCCGGCTTAAAAAGCCCGCGGCCGGGCCGCGCCCTGATGATGCGGCGGCGACTTCTCCGACCGTGGCTAAATCACTGTCTGCGCTGGCAGTCACGACGCCCGTAGCGACGCGATTGACTCCGGCTGTTACCCGATGCCTACTGCTTTAGCCAATAAATAGCAGGCCGTCGCGAAGCCGCAGGGGGAGACATGACATCGCTATTTCGCAGTCTTTGTTTCGTATTGCTCGCACTTGCGGCGACCATTATCGCGCGCCCGGCCGTGGCTCAGGACACGATCAAGATCGGCTACATCGACCCATTCTCCGGCCCATTCGCGTCCGGTGGCGATGAGTTCCTCAAGGTCTTCGCCTATATCGTGGCCAAGGTGAACGCGGACGGCGGCGCGCTGGGCAAAAAGTTCGAGATCGTGTCGTTCGACGACAAGCTGCAACCAGCGGAAGCGCTGATCGCGCTGAAGAATATCACCGACCAGAACATTCCCTTCGTCATGCAGTGCACCGGATCGAATGTCGGTGCAGCGCTGCTCGATGGCGTTTCAAAGCACAATGCCCGGAATCCAGACAACCGCATTCTGTATCTGAACTGTGGAGCACTGGCGACCGAACTGACTAACGACCACTGCGACTTTTGGCACTTCCGCTTCTCCGGCAACGTCGAAATGCGCGCCGCGGCTCGTGTCAAGGCGCTGCCGAAAGATGTCACGAAAGTCTATCTCCTGAACCAGGACTACCTGTTCGGCCAATCCGTGCAGCACGACACGCGCAAATGGTTGGCCAAGCTGCGTCCGGATATTCAGGTTGTCGGGGATGAACTCATGCCCTTCGGCAAGGTGCAGGACTTCTCGCCATACGTCGAAAAGATCAAGGCCTCTGGCGCTCAATCGGTCATCACCGGCAACTACAACCGCGACTTGAACTTGCTGATCAAGGCCGCGGTCGACGACGGCCTGAACGTTCGTTTCGACACCTATTTAGCGCACCTGATCGGCGGCCCCACGGCGATCGGTGCGGCCGGCCAAAATCGCCTGTCCACGATTACCGAGTTCGATCCCAACGTGCCGGTGGAGCTCCAAAAGCCGGACGCCGAGGCGTTCATCACCGGCTGGCGCGCCAACCATGACACGGATTTCTCCGAGGTGCCCTTCCTGACCATGTTCCAGATGCTGGCTAAGGCGATCGACCAAGCCGGTTCCACCGACGCGCTGAAGGTGGCCCTTGCCCTGGAAGGCATGAAGGCGACAGACCTTGTTGGCTCCCCAGTGGAGATGCGCAAGGAAGACCACCAGCTTCTGATGCCGTATTATGCCGCCACCTTCTCGCGCGATGTGAAATACGATTCCGAGAAGACAGGCTTTGGCTGGAAGACCGACTTTGTCGCGACAGCCGAGGATCTTACCCTGCCGACGACCTGCAAAATGAAGCGCCCGACCTCCTAGCCCGACTGGTTCCGACAATGGAAACCATACTGATCTCGGTGCTGAACGGCCTTGTGTACGGAATGCTGCTGTTCATGCTCGCGAGCGGGCTGACACTGATCTTCAGTATGATGGGCGTTCTGAATTTCGCTCATGCGAGCATCTATATGCTGGGCGCTTACCTCGCCTTCACGATCAGCCGGTTCATTGGCTTCTTTCCTGCCTTGATCATCGCGCCTATCCTGTGCGGGCTTGTCGGTGCAGGCATTGAGATCTGGGGGCTGCGCCGGGTCCACCACAACGGCCACATCGCCGAGCTGCTGTTCACGTTTGGCCTGGTGTTCATCATCCAGCGACTGGTGCAGATGACCTGGGGCATGCTTCCCATGCCCTACCGCGTGCCCGCCTCGCTCGATTTCCCGCTCTTCACGCTGTATGGCGTCAACTTCCCGGCCTATCGAGCTTTCATGCTGCTGGTGTCCGGCGCGATGCTTCTTGGGACGTGGGTGCTGCTGAAAAAGACCCGGATCGGGCTGATCATACAGGCCGCGCTAACCCATCCCAGCATGGTGAGCGCGCTGGGTCATAATGTGCCCCGCGTATTTACCACGGTCTTTGCCGGCGGATGTCTTCTCGCCGGTCTGGCCGGCGTGATCGGCGGAAACTACCAAACCACCGAACCGGGGATGGCGGATTCGATGGGGCCGATCGTGTTCGTGGTCGTCGTGTTCGGAGGCCTCGGCTCACTGGCCGGATGCTTCATCGCCTCGATCATCATGGGCATGATCCAAACCTTCGCCGTTGTCATCGACTATTCGGTCGCTGATCTGCTCGCCCCCCTGGGAATTGCTCTGTCCGGCGACACGCTGTTCACCGAGATCATGACCGTCCCAGTCGCCCGCATCGGCGCACTGCTGCCCTTCGTCATGATGGTAACGATCCTGTTCTTTCGTCCCCGAGGTCTGATGGGGACGCGCGACACATGATCCACCGTGGGTATCATAGCTGGCGTGACCATCGGATCGGCCGCCGCGCATGAAACCCCGCTGGCTCATCCTCATTCTTGTCGTCGTTGCCGTAGCGCTACCCTGGTGCTTCTACGACTGGGTGCATCATCGGCACGCCGGGTTCTTGATCTCCATGCTCAGCCAAATGGGCATGATGGTCATCCTAGCCCTTTCCTATAACATGCTGCTCGGGCAAGCCGGTCTATTTTCCCTGTGCCACGCTACGTTCTTTGGGTTTGGCGGCTACGCGATGATCCACTTCCTGGATGCGGCAGGCGCTGGCGACCTGCCTCTTCCGATGGAAATCATGCCGCTGCTCGCCGGCTTCGCCGGCCTCGCCCTCGCTATCTTGTTCGGTGCTATGGCGACGAAACAACGCGCGACAGCCTTCGCCATGATCACCCTCGGGATCGGCGAACTCATGGCCACATCCGCACTCATGTTCCATCATTTCTTCGGCGGCGAGGGCGGTGTCACCACTAACCGGATGATCGATAACAGCCTGTTCGGACTAACCTACGCCTCCAGCCTCCAGGTCTATTACCTGATCCTCGCCTGGACCGTCGTCGCCACTGCCCTGATGTATTTCCTGACCTTGACGCCGCTCGGTCGCATGGCCAATGCCACCCGCGACAACTTCGAGCGGGCCCAATTCATCGGCTATGATCCTAGAACGGTGCGGTTCCTTCAGTTCGCCCTGTCCGGCTTCTTCGCGGGCATTGGCGGCGGCCTCTACGCGATTACCTACGAGATCGTAACATTCGACGCACTGGCCGCGCCCCTGTCGGCGAACGCCCTACTGATGGCCTATATCGGCGGCGCCACAGTATTTGGGGGTCCTATCCTTGGCGCAGTTCTGATCACGCTGCTGCAGAGCGGGGTAAGCCTGCTGTCAAACTCCTGGTTGGTCTACGTTGGGGTCTTGTTCATCGCCATGGTGATCTTTGCTCCAGCCGGCCTGGCCGGAATCATCAAGGCGCACGGACCTATCAGGCGAGCGGGCCGGCTAAGAGGTCTTGCTGTCCCATACCTCCGCCTGATCATCCCCTCCCTGGGCGTGGTGCTGGGATTTGTCGGCATGGTTGAGCTCATGTCGTTCCTCACCATCGGCGCCGCGCAGGGCAAGAAGCTGGTCCTGTTCGCTCACCCCGTCGACGTACATGCGACGCTGCCTTGGACAATCTCCGCAGCCTGCCTGATCCTCGGCGCCCTCTGGCTGCGCTGGGAAGCCGCCGCTTTTCACCGCGTCTGGGAAAACCTGAGCGCCGAGATCCGCCGGTGACCGCGCTGTCTCTGCGAGACGTGCGGAAGAACTTCGGCGCGACCGAAATCATCCGCGGCGTCACCCTGGACATCGCCTCGGGCGAGCGTCACTGCATGATTGGTCCGAATGGTGCCGGTAAGACCACGTGCTTCAACCTCATCAGCGGACGATTTTCAATTACTTCAGGGGAAATCCGCCTTGATGGCGAGCGTATCGACGCGTTGCCGCCGCATAGGATCAACCGCCTCGGTCTTTCACGCAGCTTTCAGATCACTTCCATCTTCCACCGCCTCTCGGTCTTCGAGAACCTTCGCTGCGCATTGCTATGGAGCCGCGGCTACCGCTACTCCTTCTGGTCTCCGCTCTGGCGTCAAAAAGCGCTGAACGAAGCAGCCGAACAACTTCTGGAAGACCTCAACCTCGCCAGTCGGCGCGACGTGCCCGCCGGGCTGCTGTCGTACGCCGAGCAACGTGCCCTCGAGATCGGCATGACCATCGCGGGAGGGGCGTCGGTCATTCTGCTAGACGAACCAACAGCCGGCATGAGCAATACCGAAACGGACTACGCAATGGCGCTGATCCGTCGCCTCACCCAGGGCAAGACATTGGTCATGGTGGAGCACGATATGAAAGTCGTCTTCGATCTGGCCGATACGATCACGGTATTGGTCTACGGCCAGATTATCGCCTCCGGTCCGCCGGCCGCCGTGCGGGCAAACCGAGCGGTGCAAGAAGCCTACTTGGGGGCACTGGAGTGACATCGAAGGCAATATCGCCGAACTGGCGGCCAGCGACGCATAAAAGGCGTCGGGCAGAGCCGCTGCGATGATGCTGCAAGTCCGCGGCCTGCACGCCTACTACGGGCAGAGCCATATCCTCCACGGCATCGATCTCGACGTCGACGAGGGCGAAATCGTCTCCTTATTGGGTCGTAACGGTGTGGGCCGCTCCACTACTTGCAAGGCGATCATGGGATTGGTGACCCCGCAAGGAAGCGTCACCTTCCGAGGCCGCGAGCTAGCCGGACTCCGCAGCGATCTCGTCGCTCAGACCGGCATCGGCTACGTGCCCGAGGATCGGCAGGTATTCCCGACGTTGACCGTACGGCAAAACCTGGAACTCGGCCTGAAGCGGGCAGGGCGCTTCGGCCGCTGGACGTTCGACGACGTCTTCCGCCTATTTCCAAACCTTGCGGCCCGGCAGAACAACCCGGCCGGGGTATTGTCCGGCGGCGAGCAGCAGATGCTTACGATGTGCCGCACACTGATGGGCGATCCCGGCCTGGTTTTGATTGACGAGCCTACCGAAGGCCTAGCTCCTCTCCTGGTCGAGCAGGTGGGCGTCCTTCTGGGCGAAATCGCCAGCCGCGGCGTCTCGATCCTGCTCGTAGAGCAGAAGTTGACAATAGCGCTGAAGATTTCGCGCCGTCTGTACGTCATGGGCCATGGCCAAATTGTCTTCGAGGGTTCGCCGGCTGAGTTGGCGGCTAACCAGGGCATCCGGCAGGAGTGGCTAGAAGTCTGAAATTTGGGAGTTGAACGTTTATCCAAACAATATATATGATGCCGATATCATATATGGATTTGGACTATGCGTACGCTCATCGACCTTCCCGACAGCCAAATCCGGGCACTGGCCGACCTGTGTGAGCGGGTCAGACAGCCGCGTGCTGCTATCATTCGCGAGGCGGTGGCCGAGTTCCTTGAACGCCATGCTGTAAGGTCTATGGACTCGGCCTATGGTCTTTGGGGTGCGGAGGGAACCGACGGCTTGGCTTACCAGGAGAAGGCCCGCACCGAGTGGTGAAGGCGCTCCTGGACACTAACATTCTTATCGATTTTCTGCGTGGCGTACCCGCGGCTCGCGACGAGTTGAACCGCTACAGCGACAAAGCCATCAGCGTCATCACTTGGATGGAGGTCATGGCGGGAGCGCCTATGGCGGCAGTGCATAGCACCAGGGACTTCCTCAACGGATTTGTGCTGATCGAGTTGGATCAGAGGGTGGCCAAACGCGCAGTAACATTGCGGCGAGAGCATCGGCTGAAGCTGCCGGATGCGATCGTCTGGGCATCCGCTCAGGTCCATGCGATGCTGCTTGTTACCAGGGACACGAAGGGGTTCCGTCCCGACGATCCGGGTGTCCGGATGCCATATCGGGTCTAATTCGAGCGGCCCCGCCGAGCGGCCCGGTGGCGGGAGCCTCCCTCGGTCATCGTTATCCCATTGGGGATTATGATGACCGAAGCCGTCATTTCATCTCGCTTGCCTAATACCCTTTCATCCCAGTCGCTTCCGTCTCGGCCGCCTCAAAGTTGCACTCCACCGAGATCCCATCCGGATCCAAGTAGAACAATTGCGTCATATTGAACCGAGGCAATACGCGCTCATCGAACTTGATATCTCGAGCCTGCAAATTCGCACGCATGTCCTTCAGCCCGTCGCAGGAAAAAGCGATGTGATCCAACCGTCCCGTCGGCGCCGGATCAGACGGCCCATCCGCGATCGCCGGGTCTTCCTCTCGGTGCCCGATCAGGTGCACTGTCGGGACGCCGCCGCAATACAACCAGTATCCAGGGAACGGCAGTGGCGGTCGTTCACCAACTTTCAAGCCAACGACTTCTTCATAAAAGTCCTTCGTACGCTCCAGGTCACGCACCTTGATTGTGTAGTGGTTCAACGATTGTGCAGGCATTTTTCGTTTCCTTCTAAAACTGGTTTTCTGGAGAAAGGCCGAGCATGATTTGCCCGACCAATTCGTAGTGAAGCTGACGGCCCTGAGCTTGCTGTGATACCGAATTGATATCGCGTAACCGGCGCTCGAAGGGCTGGTCTTCGAAAATCGCGACCGATCCGGCGCAATGGTATAGCGTATGAACCACATCGCGAGACTGCTGGATAGACCACGTTGACGCCAAACGCAGCATTGCCGCCTGGCGCTCGGTCATTTCCCCGTACCGGATGACATGCTCGTATATATCGTCGAGTGTGTTGTGCAGAAACGCCCGTGCCGAGTGCCACTTCGCTTCTGACTGTGCGAGTTGCGATTGTACGACGTTATTGTCCCGCATCGGCTTGGCGGCGCCGCGGGAAGTTTTCGTGGCGGGCAATTCGAGGAACGCGTCGATCAGGCCGCGCGCCAATCCCAGTCCGACGCCGGCGAACCCAGACGAGTAAAGCTGGTTGCTGGTGAAACGATATAACGGACCGTCTTCCCGCCGGTCGATCGCGGCGTCGCGCAGCATGGACTGTTCTGCCGGGACGAACAGGTCCTTGACGACGTATTCGTTACTCGCAGTGCCACGCAGCCCCAGCGTATGCCAGATATCCACCATCGTGGCGCTGGACTTCGGAAATAGCATAGTGCGGATCTCACTGCAGCCCTTCACTTTCATATGCGCTCCAAGCCAAGTGGCGTTCTGACTGCCACTGGCGAAGCGCCAGGTGCCGGAAATGCAGTGTCCGCCCGGGACCGGCTCGGCCTCGAACGGTGCCCCGGGCGGTCCCCAGGCGAGGATGCCGTCAACCGGTGTAAAAATTGCTTTCGCCACCCGGGGCTCCAGATATGCGGCGGACATCGCGCAACCGTTGCTTTGACATACAACCCAAGCCGTCGAACCATCGGCCGCGGAAATTGCTTCGGTGACGCGGGCGAAATCAGATGGCTTCATCTCCATGCCGCCGATCGAGCGGGGCTGCAGCATGCGGAAGAATCCGCCCTCCTTGAGTGCCTTGACAACCGACGGCGTCAGCTCGCGGCGCCCGTCGATCTCGTCCCCTTCCCGTGTGAGCAGTGGATGCAACGCAAGCGCGCGTGCGACCTGGGGGTGGACCTCCGTCATCCGT
Source organism: uncultured Pseudomonadota bacterium (assembly GCA_963832865.1). Taxonomy (GTDB): domain Bacteria; phylum Pseudomonadota; class Alphaproteobacteria; order Acetobacterales; family Acetobacteraceae; genus Rhodopila. The sequence goes on along the minus strand of CAWHWH010000029.1, from coordinate 9,228 downwards.
ATGCTCCGCATCATGGCGCGAACGCCGTCTGGTGGAACGATGACGTATTTTCGGCCGGTTGAAAAGCAAGCTGCCTGATAAGTCCACGCGATCGACCGGTCCATCCACCCACGTATGTCCGGCCGCGTCGTCTCCGGCACCCGTCTGCAGTCAATGACCGGCCTCGCAGACGTCAGGATGCCGTGGCGTGCGCAACAGATGTAAGCGCCAACTCCAGCCGCCGCGCCATCTCTGCCGCCATCGCAACGGGCGTGGCCGCGAACCCGATCACCAACCCACTCGTTCGCGGCGGCCCGGCGTAGTAAGCTCGCAGCGGCGACACCGCCAAATCTCGTGCTCGGCACGATCGCACGGCCGCCGCCTCGTCGATCTCCTCCGGCAATCGCGCCACCATGTGCAACCCACCAGGAGCGGCCAGCGGCGAAGCATGGCGCACAAACCGAGCTATCGCCTCGAGCAGCGCCTCCCGACGCCGGCCGTACTCTGTGCGCATCTTGCGGATGTGCGGCGACAGCAAGCCCAGACGCATAAACTCTGCCAGGGTCGCCTGGGTAAACGCGTCCGTCCCACGATCGCTCAGCGTCCGCAACCGGACGAACGCCGCGACAAGTGGCGCTGGGACGATGGCGAACCCGATCCGCAGCGCCGGCGCCAGGGTCTTACTGAATGTGCCGCAGTAGATCACCTGCCCCGCTTTATCCAGCGTCGCCAGAGGGGGCAGTGGTTTGCCCTCCCAACGAAATTCCGAGTCACAATCGTCCTCCAATATCCAAGCCCCCGCTCGGGCCGCCCATTCCAGCAACGCCAGCCGACGCCCGATCGGCAAAGCACCACCCAGCGGCGTGGCATGCGATGGCGCCACCAGCGCCAAGCGGGCGTGCGGCGCGATCCGCATCCCTGCCGTCACATCCAGCCCATCCGAGTCGCTGGGAACCGGCACGATCATCGCCCCCGCCGCAAGCAACGCGCCCCGGCCAGCAATGTAACCTGGATCCTCGACCCATACCGAATCGCCCGGATCCACCAGCAGGTCCGCCGCCGTCCGCAACGCTTGCTGCGTCCCGCCAGTCACCACAATACAGCCAGGGTCCGCGATCAGCCCCCGCGTAGCGGCCAGATGTGCGGCAATCTGCTCCCGCAGCACGAGCAGACCCTGCGGTGGCGGATAACTGGAAAATTCTCCGGAAAGCGGCTTCAGAGCCCGCGACGCGCAACGAGCCCAGGCCTTGATCGGAAACAGATCAGGGGCTGGCAGGCCGCCGGCCAGCAGCAATCCTGACGCGGGGTCTCGCGCGCTGGCTGTTGCCGGAATCTGGGCAAGCCGGGCACCCCGTGCCGATAGCGCGACAGCGGAAACCAGTGGAGTCGAAGCCGGGGCAGGGGCCTGATCCGGCAAATCCGTCGCTACATAGGTCCCGCTTCCGGTGCGCCCTCGGACATACCCCTCAGCCGCCAGCCGCTCGTACGCCAGCACCACGGTCTGCCGGGCAACCCCGAGTTCCTGTGCCAACGAGCGGCTGGGCGGGAGCCGGCCGCCACCGGGCAGCGCACCGCTCAAAATGCTGTGACGAAGGTGGTCAAATACAGCGCTTTGGCGCGTTTGGTCCGGTGCAAGCATCGGGTTCCGCTAGGTTCGATTGGTCCAATCGACTTACCCTAGACCTCATTGTGCGAGGTCAGCAACAGAACACGGATGCGGGCGCCCTAGAGGTACATCCTCCAGGCCGCACTTCCGAATGGGGCTTGTTAGAAGCCCTCGCGCTCCAGCCGCTTGCGCTCCAGCTTCCTGGCGCGGCGCACAGCTTCCGCCGCCTCGCGGGCGCGCCGCTCTGACGGCTTCTCGTAATGCCGCCGCAACTTCATCTCACGGAAAATCCCCTCCCGCTGCATCTTCTTTTTGAGCGCTTTGAGCGCCTGATCGACATTGTTGTCACGCACGAGAACTTGCACTTGGCAGCCTGCTCCTTTCCAAGGGCGCTCCCGCCGACCGGGTGCGCAAACGCCCCCGTCATCGGGGTCCCCGATGCAGGGATTGGTGCTATAACATGGTCGCAGATACTTACAAGGCGATTTTCCGCCGTCAGGGACATGGCACGCATATGGCTATTCTGAAGATCGCCCGTATGGGGCACCCGGTTCTGCTGCAAAAATGCCATCCGGTGCCCGACCCCGGAGCTCCAGAGATCCGCCGCCTCGTCGCAGATATGATGGAGACGATGATGGATGCACCCGGTGTCGGGCTGGCCGCGCCGCAGGTGTATCAGTCGTTGCGCCTGTTCGTCTTTCGCGTGCCAGGTGGTCGGGAAACCCAGGATCCGGACGACACGATTTTGAACAACACCGTCCTCATCAATCCCACCGTAGAGCTGATTGGCGAGGAGCGCGTCATGGGCTGGGAAGGCTGCCTCTCGATCCCGGATTTGCGTGCCGCGGTGCCGAGAGCCACCCGCATCCGCTACCGTGGTGTCAATTGCGATGGCGATGTCACCGAACGCGAGGCCACCGGCTTTCATGCCCGTATCGTGCAGCACGAATACGATCATTTGGACGGCATCCTGTACCCTATGCGTATGACCGATTTTCGCTATTTCGGCTTCACTGATGAACTTAACCGCGCCGGAGCAGGCGAATGATCCCCCACCCCGAACGCCTGCCCGAGCGCGACACGGCCATTCTGGCGATGCTGCCCAATGTAGCCTTCGACGGCTGGACCAAGCGGGCCTTGCGGGCAGGGATCGCGCATGCCGGCATGCCGGCAGACGAGGCCGATCTGCTGTTTCCCCTCGGCACCGTCGACATGATCGAGACGTTTTGCGATCTCGCTGACCGGCGCATGGAGGAAGCCGCTGCCACCCTGACCCCCACGAAAACGTCCGCCCGCGTGCGCGCCGTGATCGCCTTGCGGCTAGAGCAGAACCGGCCATACAAGGAAGCCGTACGGCGCGCGTTGGCGGTTTTGGCACTTCCGCAAAATGTCCGGACGGCGGCCGCCTGCACTGCTCGAACAGTCGACGCCATCTGGCACGCCGCAGGCGACCGTTCCGCCGACTTCAGTTGGTACACCAAGCGCGCGACCCTGACCATGATTTACAGCGCGACCATCCTGTACTGGCTGCGTGACATGTCGGAGGACGACGCGGACACATTGGCGTTTCTTGACCGCCGTCTCGGCGGCTTGGGGCGGGTCTACCGGCTGCGCAAGCGCGCAGAAGGCCTTGCCGAGCGTCTGCCAAGGCTACCGCGCCTACGAAACCTAGGGGAGTTGGTGACACCGGCTGACGGACACTCTATCTCTCCGCCACGATCGGCCGGAGCGTCTTCGACCGGCCCATAGCGCAGGCTCCCGATAGCAGGTTCATGACCGACACTCCCATCGAGCGTATCCGCAACTTCGCCATCATCGCGCATATCGACCACGGGAAATCGACCCTGGCCGACCGCCTGATCCAGTTCACCGGCGGATTGACCGCGCGCGAGATGACCGCTCAGGTCCTGGACAGCATGGAACTGGAGAAGGAACGCGGCATCACCATCAAGGCGCAGACCGTCCGTCTGAGCTACACCGCCAAGGACGGCCTGACCTACGAACTGAACCTGATGGACACCCCCGGCCACGTCGATTTCGCATACGAGGTCAGCCGCAGCCTTGCTGCCTGCGAGGGGAGCCTGCTGGTGGTGGACGCCAGTCAGGGAGTCGAAGCGCAGACGTTGGCGAATGTCTATCAGGCGATTGACGCGGGCCATGAGATCGTGCCGATCCTCAACAAGATCGACCTTCCCGCAGCCGAACCGGAGCGTGTCAAGCAGCAGATCGAGGACGTTATCGGCCTGGACACCTCAGACGCCGTAGAAATCAGCGCCAAGACAGGCCTGAACATCGAGGGCGTGCTGGAGGCGCTTGTACTGCGATTGCCCGCACCGAGGGGAGACGGGAACGCGCCGCTGAAGGCGCTGCTGGTTGACAGCTGGTACGATCAATACCTCGGCGTGGTCATCCTGGTCCGCATCAGGGACGGCCGGCTCAAACGCGGCCAGAAGATCCGCATGATGTCGTCCGGCGCAGTGCACTCGGTGGAGCAGGTGGGCGTGTTCACGCCGAAGATGGTCCCGATGGACGATCTCGGGCCGGGCGAGATCGGCTTCATCACCGCTGCCATCAAGACCGTGGCCGACTGCAACGTCGGCGACACCATCACCGATGACCGCACGCCGGCCGCTGAGGCTCTGCCTGGCTTCAAGCCCTCCATTCCCGTCGTCTGGTGCGGCCTGTATCCGATTGACGCCGACGATTTTGAGAAATTGCGCGACAGCCTTGGCAAGCTTCGACTAAACGATGCCAGCTTCCACTATGATCCGGAGACATCGGCCGCCCTGGGCTTCGGCTTCCGCTGCGGCTTCCTCGGTCTGCTGCATCTGGAGATCATCCAGGAACGCCTGACCCGTGAGTTCGATCTTGAACTGATCGCTACCGCGCCGTCCGTCGTCTACCACATCTATAAGACCAACGGGGAAGTGCAGGAATTGCATAACCCCGTCGATATGCCCGACGGTTCGGTGATCGATCATGTCGAGGAGCCCTGGATCAAGGCCACGATCATGGTCCCGGACGAGTATCTGGGCAGCGTGCTGCAACTGTGCACCGAGCGGCGTGGCCAGCAGGTCGACCTGACCTATGTCGGCAACCGAGCGATGGCGGTCTATCGCATCCCGCTCAATGAGGTCGTGTTCGACTTCTATGACCGGCTGAAATCAGTGTCTCGAGGCTACGCCAGCTTCGACTACGTGATGGACGGCTACGCTGAGAGCGACCTCGTTCGCATCTCCATCCTGGTCAATGGTGACCTTGTGGATGCATTGTCGTTCATCGCCCACCGTGCCGCCGCTGAAAACCGCGGCCGCCAGATCTGCGCTCGGCTAAAGGACCTGATCCCCAAGCAGTTGTTCAAGATCGCCATACAGGCCGCGATTGGCAGCCGCGTGGTGGCTCGCGAGACGATCAGCGCGCTGTCCAAGGATGTGACTGCGAAGTGCTATGGCGGCGACATCAGCCGCAAACGCAAGCTGCTGGAGAAGCAGAAGGAAGGCAAGAAGCGGATGCGTCAGTTTGGTAAGGTGGAGATCCCGCAGTCCGCGTTCCTCGCCGCGCTGAAGATGGATGCGTGATTAGGGTTTGCGCCAGACCTTCGGTCTGGTATTGACCGGCCCCTGTTGCGGGAGAGATGGCCGAGCGGCTTAAGGCGCACGCTTGGAAAGCGTGTGTGCGTGAAAGCGTACCCAGGGTTCGAATCCCTGTCTCTCCGCCAAAAATACCGGTTTTTCAATTGCTTGCGAGGCTCGGCTCCCACCTTCCCAACTACCTACCCCACAACACGCGCCGGTTGGTGTTAGAAGGTGACGGTTGCACGCGGACAATAGGCGCCGCCGTCGATGCGGGTGCGGTCAATCATCTCCAGAAATCGCTTCCATGATGCCGCTCGACGTCATGTTGCTCGCAATGCGGCTTGACGTGGAGAGCGGACAGTGGCGCTCCGCAGCTTCGATCGCAGAGAAGACGGCTCCTTACCTCCACGCCAAAATGGCTGCGCGATCAGAAGATGGGGATCCCGACCGCGAAATCACGATCAGGGTCACCCGGCTCAAGGGGAACCCGGAGCCGGTCCGGGTGCACGACTTCGCCATCCCTGAACTCGGCAAGGCTGTGCCCTACGGGATCTATGATGTTTCCGGCCACTGCCGGATTGAGTGACCAGACGGCGTCTAATTGCGTGTATTTATCTATTTTTGCTAACGTAGACCCAGCCCGTGGGCGGGACGGGTAGCCGCCTAATCAACAGCGGGGCCGAAGCGCTTTGCTGGCGGGGATGTGCGTATTTATTTCGCCGCCAGAAGCGACGACGCAACACTTGACGCGGCTATTACGTAAACGAGCGTTTTGGAGTCGCCGATTTCTGCCTCTTAGTGATGGTACGCGGCTTCTAGAACTGGTCAAAGATCATGCGTCTGGTCGATCATAAATCTCGAGATCGCTTCCAGCCGAATTCGTTAATGTGGGCATCAGCGCCGACACCGGAGAGTTCTCCGTCGCGAGCATCCGACGCTGGTGGTACGCGGTCGGCGCGCCGCGTTATCCGGATGCCAGGAAGATACTGATCAACGCCGACGGTGGCGGCAGCAACGGCGCGCGCCTGCGCCTGTGGAAGCGTGAACTACAAGTGCTGGCCGACGAACTTCGGATCGAGATCACTGTCTGCCATGTCCCACCTGGCACCAGCAAGTGGAACAAGATCGAACATCGGCTGTTCTCTTTCATCACCCAGAACTGGCGCGGCAAGCCGCTGATCAGCTATCTGGTCATTGTCCAATTGATCGCCAGCACCACCACCGACAGCGAACTCACCGTCGCCTGTCAGCTCGATGAAAACGATTATGCGAAGGGCACCAAGGTTACCGACGCCGAGATGGCCGCTCTCAACATCCAACCCGCCGTCTTCCACGGCGAATGGAACTATACCATCGCACCGAGGCGGCCAGATGGATGACGCGGTTATTCAGGCTCAGGCCCTAATGTAGACCCAGCCCTGGGCGGGACGGGTAGCCGCCTAATCAACAGCGGGGCCGAAGCGCTTTGCTGGCGAGGATGTGCGTATTTATTTGGCTGCCAGTAAGCGACGACGCAACACTTGACGCGGCTATTACGTAAACGAGCGTTTTGAGAGTCGCCGATTTCTGCCACTTAGTGTTGGTACGCAGCTTGCAGAACTAGCCAAAGATCATGTGTCCGGTGATCATAAATCTCGAGGTCGCTTCTCAAAGGTCCCGCCGAACCTAGCACTCACCGGTTGCCACTCGCGCTCAGGAAAGCTAGCCACCCTAATCATCTCTCGCTGCACAATCCGATGAGGGCCTTGGACGTGAATAAAGCAATCCCACCGCTCGCTGAGCGCAATGATTTTAGTCAGGCGATTAGGCAAAACCGAGCAACCGCCACGGCTGGGATCGTTTTGGCGGGAGCATTCGCACTGGCATCGTGCTCGCCGGTGCCGACGTTGCCGCCCGCACCCCTGGTGCCCGGGCCCATGACAGTTTCACCGACGGCTTTGCCCGCCTATCACATCCAGGTCGGAGATGTGCTCGAGGTCCGGCTGCTGCTCAATCCAGAATTGAATGAAGAAGTCACAGTCCGTCCCGACGGCCACATCTCCACCACCGCGGTGCCGGATATGCTTGCTTACGGGCGGTCACCGGCGGACCTCGCGGATTCGTTACGTGCCGTCTATGCACGCGATCTGCAGAATCCGCGTGTCTCGGTCGTGGTCAAGTCGTTCGCGCCAACGCGGGTTTATGTCGCAGGCGAGGTGACAACTCCGGGTGAGTTCATCACTGTCGGGCCGACCCTTACATTATCACAGGCGATCGCACGGGCCGGGGGCACCAAGCTGAGCAGCGCCAATTCCTCGGTGTTCGTTATTCGCCGCGGATTGGGCGACAAGCCGGAGTTCCTGTCCGTCAAATGGAAAGCGGTGCGCCAAGGAACTGATCCGAACGCCGATATCCGGTTGGCACCGTACGATGTGGTCTACGTGCCGAAGCTGGGCATTGCCGAGGTCTATCAGTTCTACAATCAGTACATCCAGCAGTTCGCCAACCCCTATTTCGGGTTCACGTACATTGTCGCTCCGCAGACGACGAGGTGATATCGACGCGGCGCCGCCCAACCTATACCGATTGGTCCCGGTCGTTTGGACGCCGATGTGCCGCGATCAGCCTGCCGAAGCCAAAGGCCGGTCGGCGTGAGCTTCGCGGCGAGCGAGGGTGTCGCTTGACCATCGGCCGGGGCTGGAGACCTGGGTGCCGCGAGCACAGACATACGCGGAACTCGATGAGGCCGACCGGCTGGTGCTGGCTGGACGACGCCGGTACCCGGGGCATCGATGCCGCCATGGATCTTTCGGTCCGGCCGTGGGGCATCGCGGGGGCGGGTGCGATCGTCGGCGTGTTCGAGGCCGGCAGGAAAAGGCCTCCTGGCTGCTGTTACGACACTGGTCTGGATGGACGCTCGCCCGCTGCGCTGACGGTTTCGTATCGGAAGCAATGATGTCGCTGCCGGCCATACTGGCCCTGATCGACGCCGGCGAATTAGACGGCCGAATTCCGTCACCATCAGTCGAAACGGCTATACTTGGACAGCCTAAATCCCACGCACGACGGGCGACTCCGCCAAGCCGCGTTTCAGCACGATGCCATGGCGACGCAGCACTTCCGTGCCGTATGTGATATGATTGCCCAAGAGCGCCCGCGGCGGCGCTGTAGCAGAACGGATGGATCGACGCCATGGCTAGGGGCCACAAGACCGGCGGCCGTCAGAAGGGCACGCCGAACAAAGCCACGGTTCGGCTCGCTGCGAAATTGGCCGAGGCGGCCGAGCGGGCGACCGCCGGACTATCACCCTCGGAAATCGCCGTTGATCGACAGCACGAACATCGAGCCGGTGACGCATCCCGCGGACACCGTATGCACAAACTTCCCCTGTGCCACCGGGTTGAACACCACGGCGAAGAAGTCGGTGACCTCCATACGCATCGTCGCGATGTCGAATTGCGCGCCGACCGGATAAGATCCAGACCGTGGAACCTGGCGAGATCGTGGAGAACAAGCGGCTTGGCGCAGCACTGGCAATGGTCAAGCAGCACCAGGACACCTACGAGCCGCATCGGCGTCGCTATCACGCGGCGCAGCAGCGGCCACCGAACAACCTCGAAGCACCGGGCCAGCCGACAAAGGGACGGCCTTCGCGCCAGATCGCGGCTACGGTGGCGGCAGAGCGCGTGGCGGCGGGGCTAAACCCTCACAAACCCTCGCCGCCTGTTTCTCCAGCCTGAGCCGAGCGTGCCGGGGTGCTCGCTCCAGGGAAGGTTTGGTGCTCGCCGTCCTCCGCGCCGCCCCTCCGCTGCGCGCCGCGTCGTGCTGTTGTCAGGCCGGGACGGGAAAGCAGGCGCCTCAACCGAACTGGAAAGCTGACCTGATTTAAGGAGGCGGAGTCATGTCTACCTTGCGCGCTGCGACATTTCTAACGGGGAGAAAAGTGTCTTTTCAAACGGGCAGCGACAGTTGGTGCCAAACTCGAATTCCATGGTGATGCCAGTGGCAACGCCCATGGCGAAGTGTACCCCAGAACCGCACCATGTCGCGCCAGATGGTGCGGCCGGTGGTAACGTAGATGCTCTCCAT